>JALHQH010000010.1:0-193071 GCA_022842065.1 Caldilineaceae bacterium | reverse complement strand
ACCCCCTCCTACCCTCCCCCAGCTTAGGGGAGGAACCGATGCCGCGGCAGCAAGTTCACTGCTCCCTCCCCAAACTGGGGAGGGCTGGGGTGGGGTTGCATTACCCCCTCCTACCCTCCCCCAGCTTAGGGGAGGAACCGATGCCGCAGCGGCAAGTTCACGGCTCCCTCCCCAAACTGGGGAGGGCTGGGGTGGGGTTGCATTACCCCCTCCTACCCTCCCCCAGCTTGGGGGAGGAAGCGATGGCGCGGCAGCAAGTTCACGGCTCCCTCCCCAAACTGGGGAGGGCTGGGGTGGGGTTGCATTACCCCCTCCCACCCTCCCCCAGCTTAGGGGAGGAACCGATGGCGCGGCCGCAAGTTCACGGCTCCCTCCCCAAACTGGGGAGGGCTGGGCTGGGGTTGAACCGGCCCCTTCACTTAAGACCTTTCTCGTGATCTGGTTCGGCCAACTGGTCTCGATGGTCGGCTCGTCGATCTCCGATTTTGCGCTGGGGATCTGGGTCTATCAGAGCAGTGGCTCGGTCTTCCAATTTGCGCTGATCTCGCTGGCCTTTGTGGTGCCCAAGCTGTTGGTCTCCCCCTTTGCCGGGGTAATTGTCGACCGTTGGAATCGACGTACGGTAATGATCCTAAGTGACGCGGTCCATGCCCTGTTGATGGGCAGTGTGTTGCTGATTTTGCACTTTGGCACGCTGCAAAGCTGGCATCTCTACATTATTACTGCGCTGGCCGCGGTGGCCTCCAGCTTTCAATGGCCGGCCTATCAGGCGCTGATCCCGCAACTGGTGCCCCAAGCGAAGCTGGGGCGCGCCAATGGGCTGATTGATCTGGCCTTTGGCATTGCGCAACTGGCGGCACCACTTGGTGGTGGGCTAATGCTGGTCTGGATCGATCTGCAGGGCATTGTGCTGATCGACCTGCTTACCTTTTTTGTGGCGCTCTTTGCCCTGCTGCTCGTGCGGGTACCCAATCTGGTGGGCGCGACCGCAGCGACAACGGCTGCGCTCACCAATTGGCGGGCAGAATTCTTGGAGGGTTGGTCCTTTATCCGCCAGGATCATGGCTTGCTGGGGCTCATGCTTTACATCGCAGTCACCGTTTTTCTCACCGGCTTTGTCAATGTCTTAACGCCACCGCTTGTACTGTCATTTGCCAATGAGGCAGCCTTGGGCTTGATCCTGACCGTCGGCGGCATTGGTTTGCTCAGTGGCGGCCTGTTGATGAGCGTCTGGGGTGGCCCCCGGCCGCGTATCTATGGGCTGCTGCTCTTTGACCTGCTGGCCATCGCCGCCATGTTGTTGGCCGGCTTCTTCACCTCAACGTGGGTGTTGGCCATCGTCGCCTTCCTCTTTTTTGTTGGCTTGCCGATCTCGCGCAGTTCAGCACAGAGTATCTGGCAGAGTAAGGTGCCGCTGCAGCTGCAAGGGCGGGTCTTTGTGACGCGCGACATGTTGGCGATTGGGGCCACCCCGCTCGCTTTTCTGGCGGCTGGACCCTTGGCGGACTATCTCTTTGACCCCTTGCTCCAGCCGAATGGTGCGCTGGCAACGACGGCCGGATCTTGGTTTGGCGTGGGGGCCGGGCGCGGCATTGCCCTCTTTTTCTTTTGCCTGGGGCTCTGCTTTTTGATGACCAATCTCTGCGCCTGGTGGTCACCGACCCTGCGCAAGGTGGAAGAGAATTGAACAACAAAAGTAGTGTACCTACTCACCTCACCCTAACCCTCACTGCGGTTAAGGTAAGCGACCTCACCCCTGGGGTCCCTTTGGGAACCTCACCAAGTTGGAGAGGGGAGATGCCGTTCCCCCGCTCCGGCGCGGAGAGGGGGTCAGGGGGTGAGGTAGATCGGCCCATCCTTACCTTAATGGCAGTGTCCCTAACCCTCCTCTGGTAGGGGAAGGGATTGCTGACGACGCAACTGTTCCTCGCCTTAACAGCACCCAAGGGGTACCCGGGTTAGGAGGGGGTGGCTTTATACCGTGAATCGCTTAAAACGCTATGAGGAGTGCATAGAGATTATGGCCAATCAACCGGGCCCTTTTGAAGATCGAGCAGAGGCTGGGCAATCCACTACGGCTGCGCTACCTTTGCTGTTGCCGCCGTCGCCCGTGCGCTTTACCTGTGCCCTGGATCCGCAGGAGATCTCCGCTGGGGCAGGAGTGGAAGCGCAGCCGGTCGTGCCCTACCAGCCGATCCGCCGCTGGCAGGATCCCACCGTGCCCCATCCAGCGCAGCCGTCCGCTGTGCTATTGGATGCCTATCCAAAGCGACAGCGCGTGCGGGTGCGCCGGCATGGCGAGAGCAAGCGGTCGCAGCATAGCTGGACAACCGCGGGGCCTGGGCGGACTGGCTGGCTCTTGCTGCTGGCCGTTGTGATTGGGGGTGCGCTCAGTGGTGGCGCTTTCTACTATCGGGCCATGCAAGAGCGTAGTACCGCCGCGCGTACGGCAGCCTTAAGTGGTGCGCCGGTTCCCCTCGCCGCGCAAGTCTCCGCGCCGGTCGTCAACGCACGCGCTGCAGCCATTTCCGCACCGCCGGTTGATAATGTAGCAGCCAGCGAGAGCAAAGCAACGACGGATCTGCTCACCAACCCCGATGCGGTGATTGCCCGTGCGGTGATCAAACCGGTGCGCGCGGCGGCCCTCGGTATGACGGTTGGCGGCAGAGTCAAAGAACGATTGGTCGCCGAAGGTGACGCAGTGACCGCGGGCCAAGCGTTGATCCGTCTGGATGATAATCGCCAGATGGTGGCGATTGCCCAAGCGCGCGCTGGGTTACAACAGGTCGAGGCCCAACTGCTCGAATTGCAAGCCGGGGCCCGTACGGAAGAGATTGCGGCGGCACAGGCAGTTGTCGATGCCAGCCAGGCCCGCCTTGATACCCTCTTACATGACACGGTGCAGGCGGCTGATGAAGTCGCCGCGGTTGCGGCGGTCACCGCAGCCGAAGCAAAGTTGCAAGAACTGGCCAACGGTCCCGCCGAGGAAACGTTGATTGCGGCACGAGCAGAGATGCGCAAAGCCGAAGCCGCGTTAACCACCGCCCAGGCCGCCTATGACGCGGTTGCTTGGCGCAGTGACGTGGGCATGTTGCCCGAATCGACCCAACTCCAACAGGCAACCATTGCCTATGAGGCCGCCAAAGCACAGTACAACGAACTTAGCATAGGTCCCGACAATGCCCAACTGAGCGCGGCCCGCGCCGAGATTGAAACGGCCCGTGCCAACCTGGCACGCACGCAGACACCCGTCCAGGTTAGTGAAATTGACGCGGCCCGCGCCGATTTGCGCCAGGCCCAGGCCCAACTGGATCTGCTGCTGGCCGGCACGCGCACCGAAGCGATCAGCGCGGCCGAAGCCGCGGTCAGCGCCGCCCAAGCCACGCTCATGGAAGCCGAAGTCGCGCTGGATGAGACCGTGCTCACCGCGCCCTTCACCGGCACCATCGCCGCGCTCGAAGTCGAGGTCGGTGAACAGTTAACCCCCGGCGTCCCCGTGATCCAACTGGGTGATCTAGCCGGCTGGCAATTGGAGACCGATGACTTGATTGAACTGGATATGGTACGCGTCCAGCCCGGTGCACGGGTGGCGATCACCGTTGATGCTTTGCCGGGGGTCGAACTGAGTGGCACGGTCGTCCGCGTTAAACCGATCGGCGAGGACAAGATTGGCGACATGACCTACACCGCTTATATCGCGCTGGGGGAGCAGGCCGCAGGGCTGGCATGGAATATGACAGCGACCGTTTATATTGGGGGGGTGGAGTAGGGGGCGTTGATTGACATGGTCGCGGCAGCATAATGATCAGGTGAGAGCAGTTGCGCCAAAATGGCTGAATACCCCTTGCCCTAAAGTTGCCGTGCGCCCTGCCTTTTTCGTATAATTCACCGGCACGTGGACAAGTTAGAGCCATCATTTTTAGCGCCAATCCAAACAGTTTTCACTGCCGGGAAAGACCATGACCACACAACCCACCTACACCGAAGCCGATCTCCGCGCCACCGTTGGCCCCGATATTTTTGCGCGGGGCCGCGACTATTATGAAAGTGGCATGGTTGAAGAATTAATGTTACGCGGTGACACGCTCTATGCCGCCGTGGCCGGCAGCGATGATGAGCCGTACCAGGTCGCCGTCCGCTTTGTCGATCATCAGATTAGCGACGCCCAATGCACCTGTCCGTATGATTGGGGTGGCTGGTGTAAACACATTGTCGCCGCGCTCCTGGCCGCGCGCAAAGAGCCCGACGCGATCGAGCAGCGCGCACCCCTGTCCGAACTACTGGCACCGCTGAACCGTGAACAATTGCTTGCGTTAGTGGTTGAGTTGGCCACACAGCAGCCGGTATGGCTGGCAACAGTCGAAAGTTGGATCGCACAGCAAGCCTTAACCAGTACCATTACCCCAAGTACAGTAGCGACGGTTAATGTAGGGAGTGTGCAAACCGGCGAAGCACCAGCCAGCCCCGTGCCATTCGATGCCAAAGCGGTCCAAAAACAAGTACGCAGTGCGCTGCGCGGGGTCAGCCGCGTCGAGGTCGCCGACCAGATGTTGGCGCAGGTGGAAACCTTGCTGAACGCCGGGGAAAGCCGCAATGCATTCACCCTCTTGGACGCGCTGACCGATGAGTTTATCAGTTCACTGCCCGACCCCGATGAACGTTACGGTTATGACGATTACGACAGTGACGATGGCGATGATGACAGCTATGCCTGGCTAGAAGGGGTGGATACGGTCTGGGCGGAAGTGATCCTGAGCGTTGACCTGAGCCCCGACGAAGTCGATGACTTGCGCGATTCGTTCGCTGGTTGGGCCGAAGTGGCTGAAGAGCAGGGCTTTGACCCATCCTTTCACATCGCCGAGTTGGCGCTGACCTATGGCTGGGATTATGCGCCCTTACAGCGCGCGCTGCGTGGTGAATTCACTACAGTGGGAGCATGGGAAAGTATGGCCCCGCATGGTGCAGACCAGTTAGCTGTGGCCCGCTTGAATGTATTGGCCCGCCAAGGGCGTACCGATGCCTATCTTAACCTGGCCCTGGCGGAGGGCCAGCTTTACTACTATGTGCTCATGTTAGCCGGTCTAGGGCGGATTGACGAAGCCCTGCAGCAAGGCAAACAAGCGCTGACTCAGACGTCCGAATTGCTCATCCTGGCGCAGGCACTAGAAGGGCAAGGTGCCACCGACGCCGCGATTGAGATTGCCGACCACGCACTGGCCCACGGGGAGGGTAGTCAAGCCGGTGTTGCCAGTTGGCTGCGCGATCTGCACATTGGCCGTGGTGACATTGTCCGCGCGCTACCGGCAGCCATTACCGCACTGGCCGCCGCGCCCAAAATGGCTGAATATCAGCAGCTAAAGCAACTGGCTGGTGCTGATTGGCTCACTGTACGCGTACAAGCCTTAGCCGCGCTCCAGGGCAAACGCAGCTATTTTGGCGATCTGGAACGGGCCCAAATCTTTTTAAACGAAGCCATGTGGGATGAAGCGATTGGAGCGGTGGATGGCGACTATGCCTCGCCCGCCATTCACCAGATCATGCCCCAACTCTACGGGCCGCGCCCCGACTGGGTGATCCGCCGCGCCGGCCAATATGCCGAGGCGATCATGGACGCCGGCAAGGCCGACCGCTACAGCAACGCCGTGAGCTGGCTGGCCCACGCCAAAGAGGCGTATACTAGTGCTGGACGACAAGCAGAATGGAAAGCGTATCTGGCGAAGATTCGCGAAACGCATCAGCGCAAGTATAAGTTGATGGGGCTGTTGAAGGGATTGTGATCACAACCTGAGTCTGGCCGAATTACTGGTTTCTATACTGAAGTCAAGTTGAGAACCGGCGTTTTGCTGGCTAACGGGATCGCGTGCGTCGCACTGACCGCCAACTGTTTCCAGTCCGCTAGATTCTTTGGTCAGTGCGACGCACGCTGACCGAAACTAGGGGTCTCATTCTGATTTGAGTATAAGAAAGATAGCTCTGTTTTGAAACCAGTAATTTAGTCAGCAAACGCATGAACTTGCGGCTGTTTCATAATTAGATCAACCAGCGGCAATGCCGAAATCTCTAGCTTTGACAGATCCATATGCAAGCTCGCATCCTCAATTTCAATGCCGATGACATTGTTCGTAGCATCAAAATCAAGGACGATATTTGGGGCAACCTCCGCCGATTCGGTACTGATGCCATCTTTAAGCTTAATATAGAGCATATCAGTTTCAGAAAAATATTGAAAGACCATCGCTATCTCGCTTATTTATTCATCAAAACCACGATCCAGAAACGCATTATGCACAGTTTCGCCATCTGGTTCTACGACCACACGTAGATATTGACCAAGTGCATCAATATATCCCCAAAAGCGAATACGACCATTGTCTTGTACTTCGGTATTAAGTGGGTTTTGTATGACATACTCAATCCACTCATCTCTCAAGTAAGGGCGACGTTTTAGTACGCTGTTTCGATAATACTCTGTCGTCTTCATGTTGTTCTTACCATGATCACATAATTGCAGTAAAGCTATTATAACAGAAAAACCGCGTAGAACGCCACTAACATTTTAAAAGTTTAAAAGTTGACACTACGCCACAGCAGGCGTTTCCACCGGCTTGGCGCGCAAATAACGAATCGTCACGAAGAGTGTGCCCAACGCCATTGTCAATGACACCACAAAGAGCGGGCGATAGCCAAATTGCTGGGCAATCGTACCGCTAATGAGCGGTGTTACAAGCGAAACAACCGCGGTAACCGTATTGGCCAGCCCCACATAGAGCGGGCGCTGTTCGGCCGGGGCATAGCCAACCACCCAGTTCAGAAAGCCGGCAAAGAGATTGCTGCCATTGGCCAACCCCGAAACCAGAAAACCGATGTAAAGGGGCAAGGGGCCAATTACCCCCGCCAGCAACGCCGAGATCGGCAACAGCGCCCCCGCCGCCAACGCCAGCCGGATATAGAGCAGATTGTTCCGCTCGCCTAGCCACGTGTAGACCAAGGCACCGGTGAGGCTGCCGATGGTTTGCATCGCCAGCAATGTCGGCACCGCCACTTCGCTCGACAACCCCAATTGTGTCGTGGCATAACCAATGTAGAACGGGGCCGCCATCATAAAAAGATTGGCCCCGATCCGCACGGCGATAAAGGCGCGAAAAGGACCATCATTGCGCAGTAAGCGCCCCAGGAGCGGCAGAAATTCGCGCAAGGTCGGCACCGTTTGTGCCACCCTGCCATCAGGGATTTCCTGAATAAACGCGCCTGGCACCGTCGAGAGGGCAAAGAGCAGACCGGCGATCCCAAACAACAGGGCATAGTTATAGGGAAAGGTCGGCCCCCGTTCACTCAAGATGACGCCAATCTGCGGCGCGACCAAGAGCATCATGATGCCAATGAGGACCGTGGCAATGCCAAACATGCGCGCCCGCCAGCGATCACTCAGGCTCGTCGCCGCCAGATCCGCCCAGGGGACGCCGACCAACCCATCACCCAAGGCGGCAATCGTGTAGCAGATGAAAAAGGCGACGAGGATGAGTTGCGGTTGCGCCGCCCCAAACCAGAAGAGGAGCAGCGCAAAGAGCAAGATCATCGTCCGCACAGGGATGTTCGGGCCAACAAACCACCACTTTTTGCGCGGATAACGAACAATATAGCGGGCAACCAGCAGTTGCGGCAGCGTAAAACCAATCGTAAACAAGGTGCCGCACAGCCCGATCAAAATCTGCGAATCGGTGAGATGGCGCACAAAATCGGGGATGAGGGTCGTCGGGCTGATGATATTCATCGCCCCAGTGAAGAGAATCGTATCGAGCAGAAAAAAGACAAAATTGCGGCGGTAGATACGTTCGCGCGCCGGCGCGGCAAGGACGTGTGCGGCTTCGCTCATGGAGTGCCCGTTTGCTAGGTTGGGTTAAGAAGTCAGGTCAGATGGCTGGATTATAGCACAAGGCACTTATCGCCGGGAATGAAAGGGGTTTGGATTACCCTATTTCCCGGCATCCCACACAATGATGATGCGCTGATTGTAACAAAAAAGCTGGGCGTCAACCACCCAGCTTTTCTCATTTATGGGTTAGCCAGACAAGCGGGAGCCAGCCCGTTTACAGCATAATCCTTCGTGTGCCTTCACACCCCGAGGGTTCCCGCTTCGTGGATCCCCCCTTAATCAAAGAACCCCTCATCCCCTGCGACCAGATACTTCTTCGCCTTCTCCGCGTTGATCGTAATCCCCAGGCCCGGCTTATCCCACACGTCGATAAAACTTTCTTTGACAATCGGGTCGGGCAGGCCGTCGACAATGTCGTACCACCAATCGGGGCGACCGATGGGATACTCAAAGGCAATGTAGTTGCTGGGCAGGGTCGCCGAGACTTGCACCAAAGCGGCGAGGCCGATCAAGCCGTCCGCCGTGCCGTGGGGGGCCATGAGGATGCCGTGCAGATCCGCATATTCGGCGATCCACTTCAACTCAGCCATGCCACCGACATCAAGCGGGTCCGGGCCGATAATGTTGACCGCTTTTTTCTCGATTAGCTCGCGGAAGTTTTGGCGCAGATAGATCTGCTCGCCGGTGTGGATCGGGGTCGAGGTCTGGCTGGTCACCTCGCGGTAGAGGTCGGCCATGACGTAGGGGGTGTAGTCGCCGGTGATCATATCCTCCAGCCACATGATGTTGAGATCTTCGACGGCTTTGGCCAGCTTTAGCGCATCAGGCACGGTAAAGCCGGGGCCACAGTCGAGGGCGAGGCCGACTTTGTCGCCGGTCACTTCTTTCATTGCTTCGATACAGGCGATGGTATGTTTGAAACCCTGCTCGGTCAGCAGACCGCGGTTGGGGTGACGGCCACCGGGTTGGGCGTCGCCATAGAAATAGTTGGGGACGCGGCTGGGCATGGGGCTGTGAAAGGCGATCCCCTGCTTGATGATCGAGAAACCCTCTGGCGACTCCATCATCTGCTGCATGTTTTCGGCGAAGTGCTGCGGCTCATAGCCCGCCATCTGGAAGCGCACCGCGCCGTTGTAGACGCGTACTTTGTCGCGCACCTTGCCACCCAACAGCTTGTAGACCGGCAGATTAGCCGCCTTGCCGGCAATATCCCAGAGCGCCACTTCGATGGCACTGACGGCCGCGCCCCAGGGTTTGAACGCGCCCAACCGGCGGATCCGGCCCATCACCCGCTCGACATCGGTGGGGTCGGCGCCCAGGATCAGGTCGCGGTAGAAGAGCACATGCGGTTTGAGATAGGGTTTGGGCCATTCGGCCTGGCCATAACCGTCGATCCCTTCGTCGGTGAGAATGCGGATAATCGGTTGGTCGCCGATGATAGCACAGCGGAGGTCGGTAATTTTCATGATTGGTTCCTTTGATTGGGTAATTAATTGTTTTCAATGGGGATGAAACAATTGCGGTAAAAGTTTTCATTGTTAATGAAAACTTTTACCGCAAACTTTAAGATTAGGCGACCACCCACGTCCCCGTCTCGCCGGCCAGGGCACGGGTGATGTGTTGAGGGCCGGTGATCAATGCTTCCTTGCCGGTGGCGGCGACAAAGTCGATCACCGATTCGATTTTGGGGGCCATGCTACCGGCGGGAAAATGCCCTTCGGTCAGGTAAGTTTGCAACTCGGCGACAGTGACGCGATCCAGGTTACGCTGTTGGGGGGTGTTGAAGTGAACCGCCACCTGCGGCACGCCGGTGGAGATGAGCAGCAGATCCGCATCCAGTTGCCTGGCCAGCAGCGCGCTGGCGCGATCCTTATCGACTACACCATAGACGCCCTTGAGTTCGCGCAATTCACCGCTGGCGTTTTGCACGACAGGAATCCCACCCCCGCCGGCCGCGATCACAATCTGGCCGGCGTCCGTCAAGGTCCGAATCGCATCGATCTCAATAATCGAGCGTGGTTGGGGCGAGGCCACGATCCGCCGCCAACCACGGCCGGAATCCTCGATTACTTGCCAGCCTTCGGCGGCAAAGGTACGCGCTTGGGCTTCACTTAGAAAGGCCCCAATCGGTTTGGTGGGGTGGGCAAAGGCCGGGTCATCGCCATCGACCAGCGTTTGGGTGATGAGGGAGACAACGGTACGCTGAACACCGCGGCTATAAAGCTCATTGCGCAGCGCCTGTTGCATCATATAACCGATACCGCCCTGGGTGTCGGCGACCATGAGATCAAGCGGAATCGGGGAAACTTCATGGGTGGCGAGTTCGTTGCGGCGTAGGATAAAACCAACTTGGGGGCCATTGCCGTGGGTAATCACCAGTCGCCAACCAGCCTGAATCAGATCGGCCAGGTGCCGGCAAGTTTCACGGATGGCATCCCACTGGTGTGGGATGTCGGAGCGGGAGGGGTCGGGGATCAGGGAGTTGCCACCAATCGCAATCAGTGCTGTTTTTGTCATAGAGCCTCGTGGGAGAACAGGAAAAGGAACGCGTTGTTAGCGTTCATTAAACCGCGAAGTGGACAAGAACGCAAGGTCAAGAAATAAGCGGATGTGTAGGAAGCGTCACGGTGTTATAGGCGCAAAGATGTGAAAATAGGTGGCGGAAATTAAGGGCTGCAAGCAAGTATACTGGATAGGACTTACACAGCGCTCTCTGGTTTCGCGCCCAAAGGGCCCCCGCTCAGCCGCCGAGCGCTGCGTAAGTCCTAATAGTAATAATTTGGGTGCGTTGTCGCGATCTGCTAAAATGAAGTTGTGAAATTTGTAACGTATCGCACAAGGGTAGGCAGCACTTATGGAAGTAGCGTTCTGGCGTGATCTATCGGTCATTTGGCTCTCGTTGTTCTGTTTTGTGATGCTCGTCATTCCCCTGGCTGCACTCTATTTTGTGGTGCGCGGGATGGATTGGCTCCATCGCAAAAGCTATACGCTTACCAAACAGGCACAAGGGTTGAGCGGTAAAGTCCGCGTCCAAAGCGCACGCGTCAGTACCCAAGTAAGTGAACCAGTGATTCGGTTCAATGTCCGTGCCAAGCGCTTTGAAAGCTTTCTGCGCAACCTGAGCGGTATTGATGGATCTACTAAATTTCGCTCTGAATGAGAGCCGGTGTTTTTCACGCTGGTCAAAACGCCGGCTCTCATTTCAACCGCAATATAGTCGTGAAAATTAGGGGAGAGCAGAGATGAATGATCGCGTAAAAACAATTTTGATTGGATTAGTCGCCGGTGCGCTGCTTGGCGCAGCTTTTGGCTGGGTGATCGGGGATCAAGATCCAGATGAAGAGATGCCTGGTCTCTCTGCACTCGGTGCCGGCGACTACTTCCAACTGGGCATTAGCATTCTCACCCTGGCTCGCCAATTTGGCAGCATGATTCGTGGCTAATACATTCTTCGGGTTTGGTAGCGGCAGGGCACGTGATCGCGTGCCCTGCCGCTACCAAACCCGATTAAACAATTTTCAAGATCACATTTCCAGGCAGGAATAGCACACCCCTGCGGAAGAGGAGTAGCACGTGACCGAGCAACTTGGGATCGCTGAGCAATTGGGTTCAGCCGCACGACCGTTACGCGTGGCCATTATCGGCGCCGGCCCATCGGGCTTTTATGCCGCCGGAGCGTTGTTGCAACAAAAGGCAGTCCAGGTAACAGTTGACATGTTTGAACGCCTGCCCACGCCCCACGGCCTTGTCCGCTATGGCGTCGCCCCCGATCACCAGAAGATCAAATCTGTCTCCAAGGTCTATGACCGCACCGCTGCTGATCCACGGTTTCGCTTTTATGGCAATGTTGACTTCGGCTCCGATATTACTCATGCCGACCTGCGCCGCTACTATGACCAGATCATCTATGCGGTGGGCGCTCAATCCGACCGCAAGTTGAATATTCCCGGCGAAGATCTGGCTGGCAGCCTCTCCGCGACCGAATTTGTGGCCTGGTATAACGGCCACCCCGACTTTGCTGATCTGGAACTTGATTTGAGTGGCAACACGGCCATTGTCGTGGGTGTTGGTAATGTGGCGATGGATGTGGCGCGTATTCTGGCCAAGACGGTCGATGAACTCAAAACCACTGACATCACCGACGCTGCACTGGAAAAACTGGCGACCAGCAACATTAAGGATATCTACGTTCTCTCCCGCCGCGGGCCGGCGCAAGTCAAGTTCACGCCGCCGGAGATTAAGGAATTTGGGGAGTTGGCAGTTGCCGAAGTGGTGGTTGACCCTGCCGCCCTGGAATTAGATCCGGCCAGTGAGGCTGAGGCCGCCGGGGATTCCGAGACACAGCGCAATTTGGAACACCTGCGCAACTTTAGCATCCAGCCCTTGACCGGCAAGGAACGCCGTGTCCACTTCTGCTTTATGGCCTCACCAGTCGAAATCTTGGGCGAAGATGGCAAAGTGAGTGCTGTGCGCATTGAAAAGAACGAGTTGCGCGCTGACGCCAGTGGTTATATCAATGCCTATGGCCTTGGTGAGTTTGAAACCATTGAGGCGAGCCTGGTACTGCGCTCGGTTGGTTATAAGGGGATTGCGCTGGAAAATGTACCCTATGACAAGCGCAGCGGCACCATTCCCAACGATCTAGGACGGGTCAAAAACCCGGAGACAAATGAACAGATCATGGGTGAATATGTCGTCGGTTGGGCCAAGCGCGGCCCCTCCGGCGTGATCGGTACCAACAAACCCGATGCCGTCGAAACAGTGCAGACCATGTTGAGCGACCTGCCCAACATCACCCCCGCCCCGTTCTCCGATCCGGCAGCCATTGACGCCTTACTCGAAGAACGCCGTCTCGACTTTGTCACAATTGAAGGCTGGCGCATCCTCGATGAGTTGGAAGTGACCAAGGGCCAAGCCCAAGGCCGCCCGCGCGTGAAGTTTACCCGCATCCAAGAAATGTTAGACGCACTCCATGCCCAAGTGCGGTTTAAAAGCGCTTAGCCGGAAACGAGACATGTGTCCTGGCGGGTGCTCCCTGGGCGCATGTCTCGTTTCTTAATCTCTCAGCGCGCTGGAATCTCCACATAAATCCGCGTCCCCTCACCCGGCCGGCTGTCGAGGGCAAAGTGACCGCCGAGGATGGCGACGCGGTCGCTCATGCCGCGTAGGCCGATGTGCTCCGCATGCTCGGCGTTATCGGTTTGGGGCAGTGTACCCGGCTCGAAGCCGCGACCTTTGTCGGCGACTTCCAGACAGATCTTGCCCTCGTCACCCCAAAGGCTGACATGGTACTGTTCGACCCCGGCATGGCGATAGCTGTTGGAGAGCGCTTCTTGCACGATGCGATAGAGCGCGATCTTCACCGGCAGGGCAATCTCGTCAGGCAGATCGCCGGTTGCCAACTCAACCGTGTTGCCGGTCCACTCTTCGTGCTGGATCACCAGCCCCTCGACAATCGAGACCAAGGAGCGGCGACGAAATTCGGGGGGCCGAAACGCACCCATAAAAAACTTGATCTCATAGAGGGACGATTCAAGCAACGTGCCTACTTGGGCCAACCGGGGGGCCAGGTCTGGCCGCTGGTTGTCATTGCCGACCTCCTGTTGAATACCGGTGAGCAGCGAGAGCGCGGTAAAAAGATATTGCACCGGCCCGTCGTGAATGTCAAGAATGATGCGACTCAACTCTTCCTCGGTCACAGTGAGAATCCGTTCCGAAGGCGAGAGTGGCGCCGCCTCAGCTGTGGGCAGTGATGGCGTGGTGTGGTTGCTGTTCATACGTAAGCGACTCCGACAGATTTGCCATTGCAAATGGGATTAAGTGAAACAAACGGCGGCAGCAATCAATACAACAACGGATGGGGGAAGGAACGGATTTTGCTTCAACCCACTCGCTAGGGTTTGGCATCGCCGCCCCCAGCCCTGTGGCTTTAGCCCAGGGCTAGCGTGTCACCCCTTGCGTTCCAGTTGAACGCGGATTTTTCGGCGCAACTGACCATTCAAGCTGTTGCACTCATCAATCGCAAACTGGCTACTCACCATTTCTTCCTCAATCCGCTGTTGTATCCCACCCCTACCCGTTCGGGTAGGCTCCCCCTATCGCAACCGACGTGTAAAGACTATCCAAATAGGGCTTGTCACCAATAAAGAAGAAGTGTAACCTATTTTACAGAGCCATCGGCGGCATGTCAACCGCCCGTTTTGATTCTTCCCAAAAACTAGGTAAACTATATAGGTTAACGGCTAACGGCAGCATGAGGCTTGTCGGCTTATGTCCTACTGCACGTTGTGTGCTATCCTCTCCCCTGGCGGTACACGGCGCGGCTTGCGTTTCTTTTACTTTACGACCACGGTTCGGTATCGTACAGAGAAGCGCTGCTGTGTTGCAGTCGTGTTGTCCGTTGCTACCTGATCACCCACTTCGATTCCTATAAGAGGAGGAACCTGATATGACTGACGGCATTGACGTTGCTGCCACCCGCAGTGAACTCTACACGCCCACCCCCGCGGTCGTTGCCAACGCCAACATTCCCGATTACCTGGCGATCCGTGAGGCTGCTTATGCCGATCCGCTAAGCTTTTGGGATGCACGGGCCAAGGAAATGATCGACTGGTACGAACCCTATACCCAGATCCTGGACAAGAGTAATGTGCCCTTTTTTAAGTGGTTCACTGGTGGCAAGACCAATGTGATCCACAATGCGCTCGACCGCCACGTCCAAAGCTGGCGACGTAACAAAGTCGCGCTGATCTGGGAAGGCGAGCCCGGCGATGTGCGCACCTACAGCTACTGGGATCTCTGGCGCGAGGTAAATCGGTTTGCCAATGTGCTCAAAAGCCAGGGTGTGAAAAAAGGTGACACGGTCACCATCTACATGGGCCGTGTGCCCGAATTGCCGATTGCCATGCTCGCCACCGTAAAAATCGGTGCGCTGCACAGCGTCGTCTATGGCGGCTTTAGCGAACAAGCGCTGGCCGACCGCATTAACGACGCCAAGAGCCGTGTCGTTCTCACCTGTGATGGCGCATGGCTGCGCGGCAAAACGGTCAACCTCAAGGATATTACCGATGAAGCAGTGGCCAAAGCGCCGGGTGTCGAGACGGTGATCGTCTACAAGCGTACCGAACAGGCCGTGCAATGGGTGGAAGGGCGCGACCACTGGTGGCAGGATCTGATTGCCGATGCCAGCGCGGAATGCGAAACTGAGGTGATGGATGCCGAAGATCCCATGTTCATCCTTTACACCAGCGGTAGCACCGGCAAACCCAAGGGGCAACTTCACACCTGCGGCGGCTACCAGGTCCACATTGCCACTACCCTCAAATATGTCTTTGACCTCAAAGAAGATGATCGCTACTGGTGTGCTGCCGATCCAGGCTGGATCACCGGTCACAGCTATATTGTCTATGCGCCGCTGATTCTCGGTGTAACCAGCTTTATTTACGAAGGCGCCCCCGGCTATCCGAATCCCGACCGCTACTGGGATCAGATCGAGCGCTACGGCATCTCGATTCTCTACACCGCCCCCACCGCCATTCGGGCCTTTATGCGCATGGGTGATGAATGGGTGGACAAACACCCCATGCCCTCCCTGCGTCTGCTCGGTTCGGTGGGTGAACCGATTAACCCGGAAGCGTGGCGCTGGTATTACAACAAGGTCGGCAAAGGGCGCTGCCCGATTATGGATACCTGGTGGCAGACCGAGACCGGCGGTTTTATGATTACGCCAACCCCCGTCGTGCCCCTCAAACCCGGCAGCGGCACCCTGCCCTTTGCCGGCATCCAGGCCGACGTTGTCCATGAAAATGGTGATCGCGCCGCGGATAATGAAGACGGTTATCTGGTGATCAAACACCCCTGGCCGGGCATGACCCGTGGTATCTGGGGCGATCCGGATCGCTTCAAGCAGACCTACTGGGCCGAATTTGAACAGCAGGGCTGGTACTTTACCGGTGACAGCGCCCGCCGCGATGAAGATGGCTACTTCTGGGTCATTGGCCGCATGGATGATGTGATCAAGGTCTCCGGCTATCGCCTGGGCACCGCTGAAGTCGAGAGCGCGCTGGTCAGCCACGGCGCGGTGGCCGAAGCTGCCTGTGTCGGCATCCCCGACGACCTCAAGGGCAATGTGATCCATGCCTTCTGCATCCTCCACGCCGGGGTGGATGGTAACGCCGACCTAGTGAAAAAGCTCAAGGAGCATGTGCGCCACGAGGTTGGTCCCATCGCCATGCCCGCCGAGATCAACTTTGTCCCGACCCTACCCAAGACCCGCAGCGGCAAGATCATGCGCCGCCTGCTCAAAGCCCAGATCATGGGCCAGCCGCTGGGTGATACCAGTACGCTGGAAGGGTAGGGTGGTAGATAAGTAAATCGGTAAATCAGTATATCGGTATATCGGTATACCGGTAGAGATTGACTTTTATACCGATTTACTGATTTACTGATTTACCTATATACCTATTTACTAATATCCCTTCCCCTCTCATCTTGACCACAAAGTAAGCGAGCTAGCCGATTTTCCCTGCCTATGTAGCAGGGGCTAGCTTTGCTTTTGCCAAAATTTGGTGAACGTGCTGTCCACCAGCGGAGGAAGCTCATGCATCTGGAACAGATTCTACAATATGATGACCACTTTGCCGCCCCCCAAGCGTTGATTGACGCGGCCAATTTGGCTGATTTTGCGGCTGAATATGCACGCAGCATCGCGGACCCCGACGCGTTCTGGGGCGAGTGGGCGCGCCGGTTTGAATGGTTTCGCCCCTGGCAGCAGGTAATGAAGTGGGACTATCCCAATCATCAGTGGTTTGTCGGCGGCGAAACGAATATTACCCTCAATGCGCTCGACCGCCATGCCGATGGCCCAAACCGTACCCGGCTCGCCATGATCTGGATCGGTGAAGATGGCAGCGAACGCAAGGTGACCTATTACGAATTGCGCCAACTGGTCTCGCGTTTTGCCACGGGGCTCAAGGCATTGGGCGTGGAAAAAGGGCATACCGTTGTCATCTACATGCCCCTGACCCTGGAAGGGGTGATCTCGATGCTCGCCTGCGCCCGCATCGGCGCGATCCACTCGGTGGTCTACGCGGGGATGGGGGTGGGCGCGCTGCGTGACCGCATTCTCGACGCCGGGGCCAAGGTAGTGATTGCCGGCAACGTGAGTTACCGCCGCGGCAAGGCGGTCGATCTACGGAGCATTGTCGATCAAGCCGTGGAAGATGTTGGGTTGCGTCACGTCATCTGGCACCAACGGGGGCTGAAGGCGGAAATGCGCCCCCACGAAGTCGATTTCGACGAGTTGTTGGCCACCTCCAAACCGACCACCGCCCCCGAACCGGTCGATGCGGAGCACCCGCTTTATATCCTTTACACCTCCGGCTCCACCGGCAAACCCAAAGGCGTGGTCCATGTCCACGGCGGCTACATGGTTGGCACCTCCTACCACCTGCGCAACTTCTTTGATGTCAAGGATAACGATGTCTTTTGGGCCACTTCGGATATTGGCTGGGTGGTCGGCCACAGCTATATCGTCTACGCGCCGCTGATCGAAGGCGTTACCTCAGTCTTTCGGGAAGGCGCGCCCGATTTCCCCCACCCTGGCATTATTTGGGAATGTGTGGAGAAATATGGGGTCAATGTTATGTTTACCGCGCCGACCGCGGTGCGCATGTTTATGAAATTTGGCGCAGAACATGTGCAAAAATTTGACCTTTCGACCCTACGCCTGGTGGCCGTGGCCGGCGAACCGCTTAACCCGGAAGCGATGCGCTGGGCGGTCAACAACTTGCTTGATGAGGGCAAACGCGGCTTTGTCGCCGACAACTGGTGGCAGACGGAACTGGGCGGTCCGACCATTGCCACGCCTTTGACCATGAATGCCGTGCCGGGGGCCGCCGGTTTTCCTATGCCAGGGGTCGAAGCCGCTGTCGTTGATGAGCAGGGCAATGATGTGCCCAAAGGCAAGGGCGGACTGTTGGCCCTTAAGCGCCCTTTCCCGCATATGATGCGCACGGTCTGGAATAACCACGGTCGTTATGAACAATATTGGCAAGAGATCCCCGGCGTCTATATGGCCGGCGATGTGGCGAGTTGGGATCAGGATGGGCGCATTACCGTGCTGGGGCGCAGCGATGATGTGCTCAACGTTGCCGGCCACCGCATCGGCACCGCGGATGTGGAGTCGGCGCTGATCACCCACCCCGCGGTCGCCGAGTCGGCGGTGATTGGCGTGCCCGATGAGTTAAAAGGCGAAGCGATCAAGGCGTTTGTCGTGTTGCGGCCTGGTCAAACTGGTGATGCCAAGACCAAACAGGCGATTGTCGAACATGTCCGTCGCGAATTGGGACCAATTGCCACGCCGAGCGAAATGGATTTTATTGAACGGCTGCCCAAAACACGCAGCGGTAAAATTGTGCGCCGCCTGCTCAAAGCGCAGGAGATGGGCAAGGATCCCGGTGACTTGAGCACACTGGAGGATTAAGTGGTTGTAATCGATTCGGGTCAGGCTTGCGTCAGACCTGCGATTGTTATCTTTATTTCATCTGAGGAGGATTTATATGGCTACAAAACCACCGGTCGGCACTCGCCAAAAGCTTGACGCTGGTCGCGCCGAAGCTTATTGGAAACGCAATCTTGCCGTGATTCGGACTATGCTGATCATTTGGGCCGCGGTCTCTTATGGTGCAGGCATTTTATTTGCGGATCTGCTCTCCGGCATCAAAATCGGCCAACTCCCGCTGGGTTTCTGGTTTGCCCAGCAAGGCTCGATCATTATCTTTGTCATTCTAATCTTTGTCTACTGCTTTATTATGGATGCCATCGACAAAGAATTTGATGTCCAAGAGTAGCCGTTGACAGTTGACAAGTAACTGCTACCCGATTTACTTATCGACCTGTCTACCTATCTACCCTTACCTAAGGAGAACCCGCGCGATGACCGCTGAAATCTGGACTTATATTATTGTTGGCCTGTCGTTTGCCATGTACATCTGGATTGGGTATGCCAACCGGGTGCGTGACACGGCCGGCTTTTATGTTGCCGGCCAAGGTGTGCCGGCGATTGCCAACGGCGCCGCCACCGCCGCCGACTGGATGTCTGCTGCTTCCTTTATCTCCATGGCCGGCCTGATCTCGTTTATGGGCTATGATGGTGCCATCTACCTCATGGGCTGGACCGGCGGCTATGTGCTGTTGGCCTTGCTACTTGCCCCTTATCTGCGCAAATTTGGTAAATATACGGTACCCGACTTTGTGGGCGACCGTTACTATTCACAATTTGCCCGTGTGTTGGCCGCTTTCGCGACTGTGATCATCTCCCTGACCTATGTGGCCGGCCAGATGCGCGGCGTCGGCATTGTCTTTAGCCGCTTCCTGGGGGTTGATATCAGCACCGGAGTAATTGTCGGCATGGCGATTGTGGCCTTTTTCGCCATTCTTGGCGGCATGAAAGGGATCACCTGGACCCAGGTCGCGCAATACTTCGTCTTGATTATCGCCTACTTGATTCCAGCCTTTGCGATTGCCGCCAAACTAGGACTCAATCCGGTGACCCGTCCTGATTGATCGTGACCGCATCACCCAGGTGATGTTAAACCTGCTCTCCAATGCGATTAAATTTTGCGCTACCGAGGCCGGCTATATTGGGGTCCGTCTCTACCAAAAAGTGGATTATCTACAAGTCGAAGTGCAGGACAATGGCCTAGGCCTGCGGCGAGAAGAACAGACTGTGATCTTTGATAAATTTCGCCAGGTCAACGATAGTGCCGCCGGCAAACCACAAGGGACTGGGCTGGGCCTGCCGATCAGTATGCAGATCGTCTCCCACTACGGGGGTAAGTTGTGGGTTGAGAGTGAACCGGGCAAGGGGGCGACTTTTCGTTTTACGTTGCCGCTTGGCGCGGCGTGAAAATAAGATATACCAGCGGTTGTCATAATTTAGCATTTTCTACACGAGTAAAAATGCTAAATTATGACAGAGCCGAGTATAGATGAGATAAAGGTAGCAAGATGGGGCAGAAAGTACTGATTGTTGATGATGAAGTAAATATTGTGATTTCGCTGGAATTTCTGATGGCACAGGCCGGCTACCTGGTCGATGTCGCGCGCACTGGTGATGAAGCGCTGACCAAACTGGGCCTCTTTCAGCCTGATCTGGTCTTGCTCGATGTGATGCTGCCGGGTGTGAACGGTTTTGATATCTGTCAACGGATCCGGCAGACGCCCCAATGGCAAGGCATGAAAATTATTATGCTCACCGCCAAAGGGCGCGATGTGGAAATTACCAAAGGGCTAGCGCTCGGGGCGAACGCCTACATTACCAAACCTTTTTCGACCAAAGCGTTACTTGCCGAAGTGCAGCACCAACTTGCTACCAACCATGCGTCGCTCCCAAATTAGCTATCTGCTGACCATTGCTGCCGCTTTACTCCTGCTGCTGGGCCTGACCGGGGGCTGGGTTGTGGGCGCGTGGTTGCGCGCCGGCCAGCCGACCACGCGTCTCTGGCTCTTCGGTTTGGCCCTGTTGCTGCTCTTGTTGGCGGGGACCGTCTTCTGGTTGCAACGTTTTATGCAGATCTATTATGGGCGCATCAAGGCCCTGGCTGAGGACGCCCGCCTGATCCTACAGAGCAATCCGGCGCGGCGGGTGACGGTTGACGGCCCGGCTGATGTACGCCAACTCAGCCAATTGCTCAATGACTTTGCCGACCGTTTTCAACAGTTGCTGGCCGAGCGCGCTGAGCAGGTGCGCCAGGCCCGCGCCGATCTGGAAGAAGAACGCAATCTGCTGGCCACCTTAATGGCTGAACTGAGCGACGGCGTGATCGTCTGCAACCGCGATGGGCGCATCCTGCTCTATAACTTGCGTGCCCATCAACTGTTGTCCGCCTTGTCGCCGGAAAGTGATGGCGAGGCCGAACGTAGCGCTGCCGGGGGCTATGTCGGCTTGGGCCGCTCGATCTTCGGCGTGATCGACCGCAATGCTATTACCTATGGCTTGAGCCATCTACAAAGTCGCCGCAACGCGCAGGCCCAAGGGCTGGTGCAGGCCGGCGGTGGCACCAATTTTATGACGACGACCAGCACAGGGGTGCTCTTACGCGCTCACATGGCCGCGCTGAACACGACCGATGGTGGTTCCCAGGGCTTCGTGCTGACCCTGGCCGATGTGACCGCGGGGATCAGGGCGAGCAGTCGGCGCGATTTTCTGCTACAACGGCTAACCGAACGGGTGCGGGGCGGGTTGGGTAACATCCGCGCCGCGATTGAAACGTTGGCCCAATACCCCACGATGAGCCTCCCCCAAACCCAGCGTTTTCAGGGGATCATTGAAGAGGAAGCTGCGACCCTCAGCACCGAGCTTGACCAGACCATGCGCGACTTTGCCGGTGATCTGCGCGCCCAGTGGCGCTTTGCCCAGATGAGTGGCGATGACCTGTTGCGCGCGGTGCAACACTACTTGGAGGAGCATGAAGGCGTGCAGGTTAGCACCGGTCCCGCCGACGAAACCATCTGGCTGCGGGTTGACAGTTATGCGGTTGTGCATGGCTTGGCCACGGCAGTGCGCTCATTACACACAGCGTTTGCGATTACGACCATCGAACTGCAACTGCGTCACCTGGCCACCAGCGCGGTCAATGCCGTGGGGCAGGCGCACGAACGGCGCTTTGTGACGCTCGATGTGCGCTGGCCGAGCAGCACGATTAGCGTGGAAGCTTGGTTGGCGTGGAAAGAGCGCGTCACGCGTGTTGATGAGGGTGACGCCACGCTAACCCTGCGCGAAGTAGCCGACCGTCACGGCAGCGAAATCTGGTTTCAACATGATTCAGCAACCGCACATAGCTATTTCCGCCTACTGTTGCCCCGCACTGATGCGGAAAACCGGGGCAGTCAACTATCCGCAGTGCCGGCGGTTGGCACCGGGGTAGCCAGTCGGCCTGAATATTATGACTTTGATCTCTTCCGCCCCACGCCCCAGCGGACCGCCCTCGGCCAGCACCGTTTGGATACACTGACCTGTACCGTCTTCGATACCGAAACCACTGGACTTGATCCTGCCCGTGATGAAATTGTGTCGATGGGGGCCGTGCGCATTCTCAACGGGCGCCTGTTGCGCCAGGAGGTTTTTGATCAGTTGGTTGATCCAGGGCGACCAATTCCCCATTTGGCGACCTCGATCCACGGGATCTCCACCGCAATGGTGCAGGGGCAAGGCTCAATTTTCCAGGTGTTGCCCCGCTTCTGCCGCTTTGCCGAAGAGACCGTGTTGGTCGGTCACAATGTTGCGTTTGACCTGCGCCTCTTCCAAGCCAAGGCCGAACGGACCGGTCTGCTCTTTACGCAGCCAATCCTCGACACGCTCCTACTCTCCGAAGTGATTCATCCTGATGAGCAGAACCACGAATTGGAAGCGATTGCCGCGCGACTAGGCGTCAATGTGTTGGGCCGTCACACCGCGCTGGGTGATGCGTTTGTCACCGCCGAAGTCTTTCTGCGCATGTTGCCCTTACTTCAGGGCAGTGGCATCTTGACCTTGGACGATGCTCTGGCCGCCAGTCAGCGGACGTTTATGGCGCGTGTGCAATATTGATGACGACTGCTTAGGTCATTCCGAAGAAATAATTATCCACGAAAACACACGAAGAAAAGGCAGGTCTTCGTGTGTTTTCGTGGATAATTTAAATATCGGATCAGCCTTATAGATAACACAATCAAACCTGGCACAATCGTGTACTGCGCATCCCCTGATGCGCAGTACACGATTGTGCCAGGTTTCTCTGCTTTCTCTATTAGTCCGCATCGGGATCAACACCAAGCGCACGTAACTTGGCTGCGAGGCGCTCGGCACGTTCTTGTGCTTGCTCGGCACGTTCTTGTGCTTGCTCGGCACGTTCTTGTGCTTGCTCGGCGCGTTCTTGTGCTTGCTCGGCGCGTTGTGCTTCTTGCTGTGCGCGTTCGGATCCTGTGCGCAGCAGATTACCTTCTAAATCGCACCAGCGTAACCAGCGTCCCAGTTTTTCTTCAAATAGCCCTTCCCATACCGTCAACCCAAGTTTCACCCGTGGCAGAATATCATCCGGGCGCGGTAGATATTCACCGGCATAGAGTTCATAAACTTGCACTTCATCTTCTTGAATCAACAATTGCGGATCATAGACGACATAGTAATCCACATGCATGAGGGCATAACGAGCTAGCTTACGCACTAGCTCGCCGCCTTCGGTATTGGAGACAACCTCGACGACAACATCCGGTGGTTTACCGAATTCCCAAATGAAATAGGAACGATGTTCTTTGGCATACCAATCTTCGGCGATTTCGACGCCGAGACTCAAAAACATATCAGGCACCAGCGGCGGCAGCCGGATGGCCGAAAAAACACCGACATTCACATCGGCGACAAACGGGCGCTGTAGATAGGTCGTGCTGTATAGTGGGTCAACCAGCAGCCGTTGTTGTTTTGCCGAAAAAATATTATCCACAGGTTCGTCATCCTCGGTAATGATGTGGCTGATATCCGGAGCAATATCCAACAGCGCCGGTTGCTTCGTTAGTTCAGTCATTGGCCTAATTTCTCCTCTCTGGAACATATCGCTGAAACGAGTATAGAATCTACTTTCCGATCTGTCAATATCCTTCTGATCTGTCACCTAGTACACTGTACTAGATTCAGTAACCACGCAACATGGCATTTCGCTAAACTCGGTATATAATGGCAACCGCTCTCGCGCTCACCCCGAATGCCGCTTTGGCATCCGCGCACAGCCTTCATTGTACTGTATTGTTACTTTGGATAAATTGAGAAATTGCATGAATTTAGCGCCTCTTTTGTCTCTTATCCGTTATCGTACACGGATCGCCCTCTTATTGTTGGTCTATGGCTGGGTTATCACCACTGTCTTCTATGTACAGCCCCTTTCTGCCCAAAGTGCCGCGCCGCTGCACACGCTGCGCCTAGAAACGCGCGGCCAGAGTATGGTGCAGATGGCAGTCGATGGCGCGGTCGTTTTTGTCGGTAGCCTTGGTACTGGCGAGGTCCGACTGTGGCAGGGGCGTAGCCTGGTATTGACCCTGGAGAGTGACGCACCGGCGCTCGTTACCCTTGATGGTCAGTTGCAGGAGACACTCGACCCAACCGGCCAACCGCTGACTTTTCGTTGGCCGGCTACACCAGTGGCGACGCGTGCGCCAGCCTACTACATCGTCCAACCTGCTGACACGCTTTTTCTCATCGCCCAGCGCTTCGGCACCGATGTTGACACGCTGCTGCGCGCCAATCAGCTTGACAATGTTGATTTGATCTATGTAGGTACAGGGCTGATCATCCCCGGCAGTGACGGCACCTTGCCACCCCCCAGCGCGCAGCCGGCCCCACTGGCAGCCAGTCGGACCATTAGCCCTACCTTGCCCCGTCCTGCCGTCACTGAACGGTTGACCGCAGCCACCCAACAAGCATCACCAATTTCGCCTTATTACAAAACCACCTGGTTGACCTACTATGGTCGCCCGGCGGTGCCGGTTATGGGCATTCTGGGTGAGCACGAACTTGATCAACTGACCCCGATCTTCAAACAAGAGATTGCTGCCTATGATCAGGCCAATGGTGACGAGCTTGGCGTAATGGGCGCTTATCATCTTGTCTATGGCATGGCGGCTAAAGCGCCGGGTGATGATAGCAGCCATCTGATCTTTTTAGCCGATGAAGTGGTGAAAGCCTATGTGGACCGTGCCCAGCAAGAAGATTTTGCCGTGATTCTCGATATCCAGATTGGCGCTTTATCGCCGGCTGACGCTCTTGCCTATGGCTTTCCCTGGCTTGCTTATGACAATGTGCATCTGGCGCTCGACCCCGAATTTGCCATGAGTCATAAAGGCCAACGTTGGCCCGGCGACCCGATCGGCTTTGTCACCGCCGCCCAGGTCAATGACGCCCAGCAGGCGATGCAGCAATATATGCGTACGCACGAGATCTTTGGCCCGCGTATCTTGCTGCTACACCAATTCCTCGACACAATGATTGTCGACAAGCAGACCTTAAACTGGGATTACCCTGGGATTGCACTGACGATCTCGGCTGATGGTTGGGGTGGCCCATGGGGGAAGATCTCCAAGTACAATACCTTTATGGATGAGGCGACCCGCTTCAGCGCTTTTAAACTCTTTTACCGCTGGGATGAACCACTACTAACCCCGCGCGAGGCGTTAGGGATCGATGGTTATGGGGAAGGGGGGTATATTGAGGTTACACCTAATTTGATTATGTACCAATAGAACCTCACTATCCCCCATTTATGGCTTTTCATATAAACTCTATGATATGATAGCCACTAGCTGCAAAAGTGCCGAGTGTGCCTTCGCCGAGTGTGCTTGATTGCTTGCCAATGACTACCAGTTAACCTTGGTCAGTACTTAACTTTGATGGGGGATGTGTGTTTTACAAACGACTTAATCGCAATCGACCCTTAAATTTCTTGTGCAATGGCGCTACCTGGGTAGGCGCTCTGTGCGGTTTGCTTCTGCTGTTGCGTATAAGCGGTACCGCCGTCCACGCCCAGCAGCCGTCGCCGACCTTTGATGCCACCCAAGTGGTGATCCCCACCAGCCCCCCGGTGGCGGTCTTCGGCCAGTCGCTCTATGCCCAAAATTGTGCGCCTTGTCATGGCGAGCTTGGGATGGGCGACGGGCCGACCGAGTTGCCCAGCCCAGCCACGGCCTTTGCCGATCCGGCCGCGATCTGGAACTTGACGCCGGGGCAAATGTTTCACACGACCAAGTTTGGGCGCATTGAAAAGCTGATGCCGCCCTGGCGTAACCAAATGGATGACAACCAGATCTGGCAAGCAGTGGCCTATGCGTGGAGCCTGCATACCACCGCCGAAAAGACCACCGCCGGTGGCGAACTCTATGCCCAAAGCTGTGCTGCCTGTCATGGCCCGCAAGGGGCGGGTGATGGTCCCGAGGCAACTGCCGATCTGACCAGTCTGGCCGATCTTACCATTGCGACCAGCAAGAGCCAGGCCGATTGGCAGGCCGGCTGGCAAAGTGCCCACGGTGAAATCGGGGCGGAGTGGAGTGAAGATCAGCAGCGCAATGTGTTGGAATATATCCGCACCTTTAGCTATGTGCCACCCTGGGAGAACGCATACCGGCCAGGGCCTGGTCTGATTACCGGCCTTGCCACCCAAGGCACCCCCGATGGCACGCCGGTCGCCGGGCTAACGGCCACGCTGGAAGCCTATGCCGGTTTTACACCGCTGGCCGCCTTTACGACGACCATCAACCTGGCCGGCGTTTATACCTTTACCAACCTGGCTACCGATCCCGGCATCAACTATCTCGTCGCGGTCAGCGCCGAGGGCATTCGTTACAGCAGTGCCATTCTCAACTTTAGCCCAGAGGGAATGCCGCTCGATGCGCCACTCTCGGTCTATGAGACCACCACTGATCCGAGTGGCGTGGGGATTAACCGTCTGCATTGGATTATCGATACCCAACCCGGCGCGGTCATGGTCGGCGAAGTCTTTAGTTTTGGCAATCAGGCCGACCGCACCTATGTTGGCCAACCCATTGCCGAGGTTGACGCGCCGGTGACAGTGGCGATGGCGATACCTCCTGACGCGCAGGAGCTAACCTTTGAGAACGGCGCCCTGGGCGAGCGTTTCCTACAGGTCGGGGCGCTGGTCTATGACACAACGCCCGTGCTGCCAGGGGCAGATTCGCGCCAGATCATCATGCGCTATCTGCTGCCACACGAAGGGCGTGAATTCGAATTCTCCCAGGAATTTCAATATCCAGTGGGACAGATGACTTTGCTGATCGCTGAAGTGCCGCAACTGGAAGTCGAGATTCCCGGCTTTAGCCTTGCCAGCCGGGAGACCTTTCAAAACCAGAGTTACCAACTGTGGAGCCCGGAGGGGGAGCCACCGCAGCGCATTACGGTGCGGATGACTGGCCTGCTGGCCACCGGTGATGTTGACCCGCGCACCCTGGAAGGCGCGCCAGGGGCGGTTGATGGTCCTCCCGCCGCGGCGGCCGCCGGCGCGATTACACTGCTCGAACCGTGGACCATCTGGACATTGGCCGCGTTGTTGACCGTTGGCGTCGGGGGCAGCCTTTTCTGGGCACGGCGCCGGCTCGTTCCTGGTCGCAGTGATCGTGCTACATCGCAGCCGGATGAGCGCGCAGCCCTGATTGAGCAGATTGCACGCCTGGATGATCGCCATGCGATTCAAGAGATCGACGACGCCGCCTGGCAGCGCGAGCGCGCCCGTCTCAAGGCCCAACTGCTCACCCTCGCCCAGCCCCAATAATTCACAAAGCATTAGGGATGAAGAGGTGCGAAAGCACCCCTTCACCCCTTCACCCCTTCACCCCCTCACCCCTTCACCCCTTCACCCCTTCACCCCTTCACCCCTTCACCCCTTCACCCCTTCACCCCTTCACCCCTTCACCCCTTCACCCTGTCCTCCCCTTCCCCCTTACGCTCCTATCCACACTCCTATCAATAACTTGTCCGACTGGCCACTGAAAACTAGCCAGATGGGCAGTGCATCTCTGGAAATTCGTTGTTATGCTGTTAACGGAAAAATTGTAAATATGCATGAGGCGCGCTGAAACTAGTGGGTAACCGCGTTACTGATGGGCTAAATGCAGCCCGCTGCTAAAAAAGCCAAATTTAGCCCAGTATTGTAAGTTTTTGGCAAAGTTGACACGGTCTGGAATATACCTTACAATGTGTTTCTTGGCTTTTCGAACGACGTTCAGTTGGCTTTTGAGCGTTATATACCTACATCTTCTCCCAAACCGGCTTTTTGTTTATTTTTGGTGGTCTACTGGCTGCGCAATGTACGTTTCGTCATCACGAAACGTCATTTTTGTTTGACGCTAGTCCGCACCCCATTAAATTTTTGTCAATCTTTAACGATAGGAGCGGGCTCTGTGAAACCATTGATTGTGCTCGTGGCGATGGCCGTAACCATTTCTTTACTTGTTAGCTGTAATAGCACATTGCCTTTCCCCAATGCCGCGGTCACCCCGGAACCAGGGCCCCCTGGTCCACAAGGCCCCCCCGGCCCGCAAGGTGAACAGGGCACAACCGGTCCACAGGGACCACAAGGGGCCCAAGGGATGGCCGGCGTGAATTACACCCCTGCCACCTATGTCGGCAGTGAAAGCTGCGAAGAATGCCATGAGGATCTGTTTGCTTCCTATCAGCAGACGGGCCATGCCTGGCAACTCAACAAAATTGTTGATGGTGAGCCGCCCGCTTATCCTTTCTCCGAAGTGCCCGAGCCCCCAGAAGGTTACACCTGGGCAGATATTGCGTATGTCGTCGGCGGGTACGGCTGGAAAGCGCGTTTTATCGATCAACAGGGCTATCTGATTACGGGTGCCGATGACGCCACCACCCAATTCAACCTGGCCAATCGCACCCTGCGCACCGATGAGGGCTGGGTCGCCTATCATGCGGGTGAAACCGAAAAAGCCTATGATTGTGGTGGCTGTCACACCACCGGCTACGTCCCCGAAGGCAATCAAGCTGATCTGCCCGGTCTCATCGGCACCTGGGCGGAAGATGGTGTTGGCTGTGAAGCCTGTCATGGGGCCGGCAGTAACCATGTTAACGACCCCTACGTGGAAAAAATGCCGGTCAACCGCGATGCCGAACAGTGCAGCGCTTGTCACGGTGGTGATGAAGTGCTGGAAGTGGCGAGCACCGATGGGCTGATTTCGCACCATGATAGTTACCCCACTCTCTTTATGGGTAAAAAATCAACCATGCGCTGTGTGGACTGTCACAATCCCCACGCCCCGGTGAAATATGACCGCTCCCCTGGCATCAAAGTAACCTGTGAGAGCTGCCATTTTGAACAGGAGCAGTTCAAGAAGATTACCGACCGTCGCCATGCCCAATGTACGGAATGTCACATGCCGGCCATGGGCCAAAATGCAGTCGGTATGCCCGAACAATTCACGGGCGATGTGCACACCCATCGCATGAGCATCAACCCCCAAGCCTTAGTCCAGCTTGATGAAGATGGCAATTTTACGGCACCCTATCTCGCCCTCGATTTTGCCTGCAAGAGTTGTCACTATGAGGGTGGCCGCGGGGATCTGGTCGAAGATGAGGCGCTGGTGGCAGCCGCCACTGGCTATCACGACCGCGAACTCAGTGGTACGCTGAACAAGGAGCGCTAGCCCTGATGATCAAGCGTCTGCTCTTTGCCCTTGTTTTTGTGCCATGTTTGTTATGGCTCACGCCTGATCCGGTCGCAGCAGCCCCCCTGCTGCAGACGCCCGATAGTGCTTGTAAACTCTGTCACATTGGTAATCCAGACGAAGTGACCTTGCCTTCGGGCGAAGTCCTGAAGCTGGATGTCGCACCGGCGGTACTGAGTGAATCGGCCCACGGTGCTCATCTGGAGACGGCTGTCTATTGCACCGATTGTCACCAGGATCGCCAGCGCTATCGCTATCCCCACCAACCCACGCCTGCCCAGAATTTGCAGGAATTTGTGGCTGAGATCAGTCAGAATTGTGAAGGCTGTCACACCCCACTCGCCCTGCACAATCCGGGCCATTTGCAGGCCAGCGATCAAAGTGCCCTGCCGAATTGTACCGACTGTCACGGTGGTCATGACGCCGCGCCGGTCACGGCGATGGTCGCGGACCCCGTAGGTAGCTGTCAGAGCTGTCACGCTACCTATGATGATCCCAAGTTAGAAGCGGTCCATGCGCAAGTGGTCGGTAACCTGGGCGCGGATCAAGATTGCCAAAGTTGTCACCTGGATACGCCACCCCCCACGGCGGATACCGGCTGCAAAAGCTGTCACACCCTGCTTTCGGAACCGGTGGCGCTGGCTTCCGGCGAGACCTTTGATCCCCATGTTGATCCCGCCATGATCCATGATTCGGTGCATGGGCCGCAGGAACTCAACGGTCAGCCCTATGGTCCATTACAATGTGTTGAATGTCACAACGATGAGGAGCGCTATGCCTTCCCCCATGCGCCCATTGCGGCCCAAGATCGCCGTGAACTTACCATCCAGAGTGCGGATCTCTGTGCGGATTGTCACGAAAATATTGTGGCCCAACATGCGGATAGTATGCATGCCACCGCACTGGCCGAGGGCAATCTGGATGCCGCAACCTGCGTTGACTGTCATGGTAGCCATGAGATTCAACCGCCAAATGAACCCCGCGAACATATCTCACAGACTTGTGGTACCTGCCACGAAGAGATTGAAGAGCAGTATGTCACCAGTGTGCATGGTGAAGCACTGATCGGTGAACAGAACGAGGATGTGCCCGTCTGCACCAACTGCCACGGTGTGCATGAGATTCCTGACCCGACGACATCACTTTTTCGCATCAACTCGCCGCAGATGTGTGGTGAATGTCATGCCAATACCGAGCTGATGGCGAAGTATGAGATCTCGACTGATGTCTTTGAAACCTATGTGGCCGATTTCCACGGCACGACGGTAACCCTCTTTGAGCAGCAATCGCCTGAAGCAGAGAGCAATAAAGCGGTCTGTTACGACTGTCATGGTATCCATGATATCCGCCCGGCGACCGATGAACACTCGTCTATCATTAAACAGAACCTCTTGACGACTTGCCAGAACTGTCACCCAGACGCGACTGAGAATTTCCCTGATTCGTGGACCAGCCACTTCAAGCCGTCGTTGGAACATAACCCCGCGGTCTATCTGGTCGATCTCTTCTATGATTTTCTGATTCCGGTGGTGGTTGGCGGCTTTGCACTCTTTATCGGTACCGATGTCTTGCGTCGCACGGTAAATAAGAAACGCCCAGGGAAAAGTAACCATGAGTGAAAATGCAATGATGGCAGAGCAGCCGGTCCTGAACGGTGCCACCACGGAAGCCGGGGAAGTCGCGCCTGCGATTGAGCAACCCAAGGCAACCAAATTTAAGCGCTTTACGCGCACGCAGCGCATTGAACATGTGCTGCTCTTTACCAGCTTTACGACCTTAGTCATCACGGGGTTGCCCCAACTCTACTCGTTGACGTTGTGGGGCAGCATCCTGATTTGGCTTTTGGGCGGCATTGAGTCGGTGCGGATTATCCATCGTGCCGCGGCCGTGGTCTTGATGTTGGAGACGATCTATCATGGCGGCGTGGTCACCTACAAAGTGCTAGTCCAACGCGTGGCGATGACGATGATGCCGGGCTGGCAGGATATCAAGGATGGCTTTCAGGCGTTGGGCTACAACATGTGGTTAGCCAAAACACCCCCACGTATGGGCCGCTATACCTTTGGCGAAAAGGTTGAATATTGGGCGGTGATCTGGGGCACGGTGATCATGGTCATCACCGGCTTCATGTTGTGGAACCCGATTGCCACCACCCGCTTTTTTCCTGGCCAGGCGATCCCGGCGGCCAAGGCTGCGCATGGGGGAGAAGCGATTCTCGCCTTTCTATCGATTATTACCTGGCATGTCTACCATGTTCACATAAAACATTTCAACCGCAGCATCTTCACCGGCCACATCAGCCGTCACGAGATGGAAGAGGAGCACCCGCTGGAACTGGCGGCGATTGAAGCGGGTGTACAGGAACGGCCGGTTGATCCGGTCGCCTTGCGCCGCCGCCAACTGATCTTCTATCCAGTGGCTGTAGTGATCTCTGGCCTCTTGTTGCTTGGGCTCTACTGGTTCGTAACCTTTGAACAGACGGCCATTATTACGCTGCCCCGTTAAGCCGGCAACACTAAATTTTGTTGATAATTAAGGGAAAAACAAATTGATTCAGCTTTTCCCTTAATTATTGAAGTACTTCAGGTGTGCTGATCCGCCTGCTGTTGCCACTGCCAATGATGACAGTGGCCAGGGGGTGTGACATGACAAATGAGAAGGGAGCCGCCTATCGGTTAGATCTTTAATAGTGTCTACACACCCTTTGTTCTCTACTCATTTGGCTGTATCTAACGGGCAATTATAAAGACGCGTGTTAGAGGAGGAACCAAGGCCGGTGAGTCCGATCATTATCATCTTGCGAGCGTTTCACTCAGGGAGGCAATTTTTATGAAACGATTTATGCTTCTCGCAAGTCTGAGCCTGTTCTTCGTCTGCTTCGTCGCCGTGGGTAGTGCCAGTGCTGCCACCCCTGATCTGATGGAAGTAGCCGCAAGCCAGGAAGTAACGACCACGCTGTCGTTAACTGAGACTGTTAAGATTCCATTTTTAGATGAGTGGCTCTCTTCAGCCCATGCTGACTTTTCGTCAGAAGCGTTTACCCATTGGAATGAAGAAGATCCCGCCGAAGTGCCAACCAGTTGCGCCAAGTGTCATAGTAGTGAAGGCTACCTGGACTATTTGGGCGCTGATGGTACGGCGGCCAATGTCGTCGATAACCCAGGCCCGATTCAATCGGTTGTTGCCTGTGTCACCTGTCATAACGATGCGACGCAGGGTAAGACGAGCGTAATCATGCCTTCCGGCTTGGAGCTAACCAACCTGGGCGATGAAGCGCGCTGTATGGAGTGCCATCAAGGCCGTCAATCGACCCCTAGCGTCAATGCGGCCATCGAAAAGGCGGCAGCCACCGAGCCGGACACCGTCAATGCGGACTTGGGTTTCCAGAATATTCACTACTACGCCGCCGCGGCCAGCAAGTATGGCACGCTGGCCAAGGGTGGCTATGAATATGAGGGCAAAACCTACGATGCCAACTTTGCCCACGTCGATGGCTATGAGACCTGTATCGAATGTCACAGCTCGCATACGCTCGAAGTAAAGGTCGAGGATTGCGCGGATTGCCACGAAGATGTGGCGGCCGTTGAAGATCTGCGTGATGTACGGATGGCCGGCTCCGAAGTCGATTACGACGGCGATGGCGACATCGAAGAAGGAATCTACTACGAGCTTACAGGCTTGCAGGAAGCGCTCTATGCGACGATTCAGGCCTATGCTGGTGAAATCGTGGGTTCGCCCGTTGTCTATGATTCCCATAGCCACCCCTACTTCTTCATTGACACCAATGAGGATGGGGCAACGGACGAAGACGAAGTCAACGGTGACAATCGCTTCGCTTCGTGGACCCCGCGCCTGGTCAAGGCCGCCTACAACTATCAGACCTCGCTCAAGGATCCGGGGGCTTATGCTCACGGTGGCAAGTACATTATCCAGTTGCTCTATGATTCGATTGAGGATCTGAATAGCGTACTCGCGGAACCGACCGATCTGACCGCAGTCAACCGCATCGATCACGGCCACTTTGCCGGTTCGGAAGAAGCCTTCCGCCACTGGGATGGGGATGGTGCCGTGCCCGGCAGTTGTGCCAAGTGTCATAGTTCCGGTGGCTTGCCTATGTTCCTGAGTGAAGGGGTGAACATTTCTGCCGAGCCGTCCAATGGCTTGCAATGTTCCACCTGTCACAACGATCTGGCGGAATTCACCCTCTACGAAGTCGAAGAGGTGAAATTCCCCAGTGGTGCCGTGCTCGACACCGGTTCGCCGGAATCGAACGTCTGCGCCAACTGTCACCAAGGCCGCGAATCTGGTGTCAGCCTTGCTAAATTGATTGGCGACGCGGAAGACGATGTGGTGGCGGAGAATTTGCGCTTCCTCAACATCCATTACTTTGCTTCTGCCGCGACGCGTTTTGGTGCCGAAGCCAATGGCGCGTATCAGTATGAAGGCAAAGAGTATGCCGGGCTCTATGACCATGCCGGTGTCAATAGTTGTACCGACTGCCATGCAGCCCACAAACTCGAAGTCGAGTGGGAAAGCTGCATTGAATGTCACGAAGAAGTCGAAGTTAAGGAAGATCTGGAGATCGTGCGCTACTACTTCGACGATTGGGATGGTGATGGCGACGATGCCGAAGGTACCGCCCAAGAAGTTGACACCATGCGTGACACGCTCTACGTTGCCATGCAGGCCTATGCCACCGAAACCGTTGGCACAGGGATCGTCTACGAGTCGCATAGTCATCCTTACTTCTTCATTGACACCAATGGTAATGGCGAACCGGATGCCGAAGAAGTGAATGGTGATAACCGCTTCAACACGTGGACGCCGCGGCTGTTGCGGGCGGCCTATAACTATCAGTATGTGCAGAAGGATCCAGGGGCCTACACCCACAATCCGCCCTACATCTTGCAAGTGCTCTACGACAGCATTGAAGATGTCGGTGGTGATGTCAGTGGGATGTTGCGCCCATAGGCTGCGTATGATAAGTCTGATGGACGTTTGGATTTTGTAATCTGGTAGATAAAGAGACCAGGTGGACGCGCCTGGTCTCTTTATACTCACCAAACTCTCATCTTTTGTGGGTGAGCAAATCTGTTTCCCCTCTGGAACGCTTAGTTTTTCCCTGTCAAGCAATCTGACCCAAAAGTTACGCTATCCCCAGCGTACTGTGCTATAATGGAAATTGAGTATTTGGATTGAACGAATAAATTGCGTTCGCATTGAGTAACTACTTACCCCTCCCTAACCCTCCCCAGCTTGGGGAGGGAACCATTGACGATGTAACTGTTTCTCCCCTTAACAGGGGGAGGTTAGGAGGGGGTGCTGAGTAGTGACCGCATTGAAAAATAGTGTTTGGGGGCCAGTAATCGGCTCTGGTCGGCTAATTTTCAAGTTATGCATTTTTGGAATGAGGAAAGAACGACATGGGTAGACATAGCGCGCATCAGGTTGCTGATCACTGGGTTGCATTTTATGGGGGGGCTTATCGTTTCGTTGCCATCCTGCTCTTTGTTTGCCTGGGTGTACTCATCGCGACAACTGCGGCCTTTGCACAGACGACTGAGACTACCCCCACTGCCCCTACTAACATCAGCGCGGATGAGATCAATGTAGTCGCACGCGAACTCTGGTGTCCACTGTGTAGTGGTGTGCGCTTGGATGCCTGTGAACTGAAGGCTTGTGAGCAGATGAAAGAAGTCATTGCGATCAAGCTCGATGAGGGGGAGAATACGGATTCGATCCGGGACTATTTTGTGGCCCAATATGGTCCGCAGGTGCTTGGCGAACCACCGTTGGAAGGTTTTAACTGGCTGGCGTGGTTATTGCCCTTTGTTGCGTTGGGTGCTGGTGGCTACTTTTTGTGGACGACCGTGCGACGGATGGCGCGCCCCACTGCGCTATCGGTTGCGCAAGCAGCCGCCAATCCCACGCTGTCGGCTGAGGACGAACGCAAATTGGCAGAGGAGTTAAAACGCTTATGACCGAATTGACCGATGTTGCTGGGCAAGGCGTAACTGGCAACGAAGAGAGCAGCGTCGAGGCCCAAACCAAGGCACAGGCCCACGCCCGTTCTGTACGCATCTGGCAGGGAATTTTTATTGCGGTGCCTTTGCTCTTTATTGTGTTGCTGGGGGTGCGCCTCTGGCAGACAAATGCCTCTGAGCAACGGGCGGCCGGTGAAGCACCCCCCTTTACTTTTACCACGTTTGAAGGGGAAACGATTGCGCTAGCCGATCTGCGCGGCAAAGGGGTCGTACTCAACTTTTGGGCCAGCTGGTGTGATCCCTGTCGCGAAGAGGCTGTCCTATTGGAGCAGACTTGGCAAAAAGAACAAGCGAATGGCATTGTTTTTCTTGGTCTGGACTATCTGGATCAGGAACCGGCTGCCAAAGCCTACCTCGAAGAGTTCCGGGTTTCTTATCCCAATGGTCCTGATCTAAAAAGTAAAGCCGCCCGCGATTATGGGATCAAAGGGGTGCCGGAAACCTTCTTTATCAATGCGGAAGGTAAGATCGCCTATATGGTGATTGGGCCGATTGTCAATCAAGGGCAAATGGAGCAGGGCTTGTCCAAGATTCGGCCCTAATCTTTTAGGCGTCACTTCTCTGCTATTACTTTGCGTATCGTTGGTTAATGAAAAAGAGAGCATCCGATGATCTTTAACGTAGGCTATTTAATTCTCATTACCGCACTGTTACTTTCGATCTTTGGGATTGTGACCGGTTTTCTCGGCGGTCAGCGCCGTAACGGGCGGCTGACGCAGAGCAGCTTTAACAGTGTGCTGGCGGTCGCTGCGTTGGTCACAATCGCCTCCGTCATTCTTTGGTACGGCATTCTCACTGATAAATTTCAGCTTGTTTATGTCTGGAATCATTCGGAGCGTTCACTGCCGACCATCTACAAATTTGCCGTCATCTGGGGTGGTCAACAGGGGAGCCTGCTCTTCTGGAACTTTCTGCTCTCGATCTTCAGCGTGGTGGCGATTCTCTCCTTCCGGGGCAAAATGAACACGATTATGCCCTATGTCTATGCGGCCTTGCTGAGCTCTTCGCTCTTCTTTTTAACCCTCCTGGTCTTTGCCGCCAATCCTTTCCGCATGGTGGCCTTTGTGCCTGAGGATGGTCAAGGTCTTAACCCCTTACTCCAAAATTACTGGATGGTCATCCACCCGGTTATGCTCTATTTGGGCTATGTGGGGATGGCTGTTCCCTTTGCCTTTGCGGTGGGTGCCTTGCTGAGCAAGCGACTTGACACGGATTGGGCGCGCGTGGTGCGCCGCTGGACCTTGATCCCCTGGATGTTTCTTTCCGCCGGGATTATTATGGGTAGCCAATGGGCCTATATGGAACTGGGCTGGGGTGGCTATTGGGCCTGGGATCCGGTGGAGAATGCCAGCTTTTTGCCCTGGCTCACCGGCACCGCCTTTTTACACAGTGTCATCATCCAAGAGCAACGGGGTATTCTCAAAATCTGGAATGTAACCCTGATCTGTGCCACCTACTTTTTGGTGATTCTGGGGACCTTTACCACCCGCAGCGGCATCTTGGATAGCGTCCACAGCTTTGCGCGTAGTGATGTCGGCCCTTATTTCTTGGTCTATCTCAGCTTAATGCTGATTGGCTTCCTCTGGCTACTCTATACCCGTATGCCGCTTTTGCATGGGGAACATCAGATCGATGGTGTGGTTAGCCGTGAATCTGCCTTCCTGGCCAACAACTGGCTCTTTACGGGCATCACCTTTGCCGTCTTGTGGGGTACTTTCTTCCCCATGTTTAGCGAGATCCTCACCGGTGATCGCATTTCGGTGGCCAAACCCTGGTTTGATAAAGTCGTGGGGCCGCTCTTCCTACTCCTGGTCTTGTTGATGGGCGTGGGGCCACTCTTGGGGTGGCGTTTTACCAGCCTTGGATTGTTGCGCCGCCAATTCACTTGGCCGGCGGTGGCGGCCCTTGTCATTGCTGGCTTCACCACGCTCTTCAGCCGCAATATCTATCCGATTATCGGCATGGCGATCTGTGCGTTTGTCACGGCGACCATTGTGCAGGAATATATTCGGGGGATTAACGCCCGCCGCAAACATAATGAAGAAGCGCTGCCGGTGGCGATGTTCCAACTGCTGCGGCGTAATGGCCGGCGCTATGGTGGCTATATCGTTCACTTGGGTATTGTCTTTATCGGCGTCGCGGTGCTAGGCAATGAGTTTTTCCAGAGCACGACCAATGTGACCCTGGCGCGTGGTGAAAATGTGGAACTCAGCGGCTATTCGCTGGTTTACACCGGGCTGGAATCGGAACGCGAGGGCAACCATATGCGCATTGGTGCCCGCCTGATTGTCTTTGATGCCGAAACGGACAAAGAGCTGAGTTCTGTTTTACCCCAACGTAACATCTATGACAAAAATCCGGATATGCCCACCAGTGAAGTTGGCCTGCGCATGACCCCGATTGAGGATGTCTACGTCGTGCTCAATGGCTGGGAGGATGGTGGTGAGACCGCGACCTTTACGATCTATGTCAATCCATTGACTATGTGGATGTGGGTGGGTGGCATTGTCCTGGTCCTTGGCGTGTTGCTAGCGATTTGGCCACACCCGGCCCCGCGTACACAGCACGCGACACAGGAACTCTATGTGCCTGCTGGTGCCGACTAAACAACTTTGTAACGGCGAACCTCATCTCTAAATCCCTTCTCCAACTTGGAGATGAGGTTCGCCGTTACAATCTAAGAATGGAATCGATTTATGCTGTGGATTACACTGCTCCTCGCACTGTTGCTCTCCTTGGCCGCCCTGGCGTATGTGCTTTGGCCACTGCTGGCCCAGCAACCGCCAGCCTTGTTGGTTGAAGATGATCGGCTCATGGAACTGTTAGCGCGCAAAGATAGTACCCTGCGTGCGCTCAAGGATCTTGAATTCGATCACCAGGTTGGCAAGCTGAGCGAGGAAGATTACACCCGTTTTTATGAGCGATTAAGCCGGCAAGCCGTGGCGTTAATCGGGCAAATTGAGAAGGTTACGCCGCAGATTAGTGCGCTGGATGAGGCGGTTGAGGCTGAAATTGCGAAACAGCGGCGCGTACTCACGGGGCGTAATGGGGCAACAAAACCGGTGGCATCCGCACCGGTGGCCGCTGCTACGCTTGCCACAAGCGCCGGTGATGGGGCGACAGCGCTCTTCTGCACGGAATGTGGCATCCGATTACAGGCGGGTTTTAAGTTTTGTGGGAATTGCGGTGCGCCGGTGACCCCATTAGCACCTGTGGCGGATGGGATCTCTTAGCCGCGGTGACTTTTGGCTGGCACGGTTAGCCTTTACCCCTGTTCGGTGGCCTTGCGCGTCCGTCTGGTTTCGGCTGGACGTGCAGGGCTCTGCGTTTCCAATTGATCAACCTTGTCGTTGAGTTGTTGAATCTGTGATTGGAGCGCGGCCAGGGTCTGCAACAGTTGTACTTCAGTTGTACTCGTTGTGGGTTGGGGCGGTGGCGCGCTAACTGGCTCCGTCCGTGCCGCTGCGGTTGGCATGGGCAGCCCCATCAACCACCACGGCTTCATCGCTTGTTCCACCGCTTCACTCACCTGCTTTTGAAAGACCTCAGATTGTTTTACCGAGCGCTGCATCGCCTCCATAAAGAGGGTTGTATAACTCTCGGCAAATTTTTCCCACAGTTTTAAGCTTTCGCGCATTGCCTTTTCGCGATAATTCTTATCTTCCTTGGGCACCGCGTTCATCGTCACATCAAGCAACGAGTTCTGGATAAAGGTCATCGCCTCGGTGATATCGGTGAAACGCAATTCTTCGCCATCCTGGACGCGACGGATGTGGCCGCGCCACTCAACGCGCGGGTCGCCAACATCATCCTTCCACAGGTCTTGCGTAAAGCGCAACACAAACGAAGCCGTATCCCGTTGACCCTTCATGGCAATTCTTCCTTGGCGAGTATAAGTTTTCAAAGCGAGCAGTGTATCGAACTGATGGAGCAGTGTGGAGTCACAAGCACATTTTAGAGGCGCTAAATTACAGCACAGTTGCAGTACTAGATACCAGCCTTAAAAGGCTGGTCTACCTGCTGCCGCCACTCCGTGGCTAAGTTTTGCAAGTTTAACAGGTAGCCCACCGCGCGGATCGAGTCACGGAGTGACGGCAGCTGGTAGCCGCAGGTTTCAACCTGCGGGTCAGCTAATTAGCCCAAAATTTTGTCACGCAAAATCTGTTCATACAGCGCTTTGGTTTCAGGTAACGGATCGACGCCAAATTCTTCGGAGAGGACAGTGACACAACGTTCATAGGTGCGCAGGGCAAGCGGTCGATTGCGTTGCGCTACAAAGGCGCGCATTTGGATGCGGTAGGCATCTTCCCAAACGGGATCAACAGCTAGCACCCGCTGGGTCAGGCGTAAACTTTCCAGCGGCGCTTCCTTAATCAACAATTCGCCTAGAACGGTCATCGCGTTGAGGGCCAACAGTTGCAGCCGTTCCCGCTCGGCGCTGGTCCAATCTTCATAGCGGCGCTCGGGCAGGTAATCACCATGATAAAGCTTAACGGCCGCATCATAACAGGCACAGGCGCGCACCAGATCAGGGGGTGTTTCCGCCGTGTAATGATTGGCGGTCGCGATCAGCCGCTCCATGATCTCCGTATCGAGCCAGAGATGTTCAAAGTCAATGCCATAGGCGAGGCCGTAGCGTTTGACAAAGCGCGGTTCACTGCGCGGCTCGCGTTCCGGCTCCAGGGCCTTGTTGATCGAGTTGAGCGCCACCTTAAAATCCCGATCCCCCTTATCCAGATCCAGATCCGGCCAAAGGCGATCCATGATCTGCTCTTTGTGGACATATTGGCGGCGCATGGTGATGAAAAACTGAAAGAGGTGAATTGCCTTCTCGCGTCCCCACGCCGTGGTGTTGATTTCCTCGCCGTTGCGCCAGACGCGAAAGCCGCCAAGCGTTTGCACATGCAACTCCACCGGATAGTTAACCGGATTGGGTGTATGGGCCAACAGCACATTGGCGGCTGCATAGAGATCAATTTCGGTCTGTGGCGGCGCGGACATAAGCTAGTCGTATCTCGTTGTACAGCGTCGGTTGGCGTACTAATGCGTAAAACGTAAAACGTGATGCGCAAGCGGTCAATGACTGGCCACGCATCACGTTTTACGCATCACGTTTTACTCGTAAATCCAGGGGTCGTTCGCCCGTTGCCAATCAACCAACTCAGCACCGAACCACAGTGCAATTTCATCTTTTGCCGTATCCGGGCCATCGCTGGCGTGAATCAGATTGCGCCCAACTTCCAGGCCGAAGTCGGCGCGGATGGTGCCGGGCGCGGCTTCGTAGGGGCGGGTGGCACCGACCATGCTGCGGACGACGGCAATCGCATTGCTGCCTTCCAGCACCAAGGTGACCACCGGCGCGCTGGTGATGTATTGGATCAACCCGCCAAAGAAGGGGCGCTCGGCATGGACGGCATAGTGCTTGCGGGCCAACTCATCGCTGACTTGCATAAACTTCATGGCCTTGAGCTTCAAGCCGCGCCGTTCAAAGCGGCCAATGATCTCGCCCACCAGACCACGTTGCACGGCATCTGGTTTTAAAATAATAAAAGTCTTTTCCACAGTTTGCTCCTATTCGATTGCTTTTGTTTTGCTCATCAGCCGAAAGTGTGAAAACCCAATTACTTCCGTCAGGTAAATTATCAGTTTTCACACTTTTCACAGATGAGCCATTGCTTTTGTTTTTAATTTACTGCATATACTTTTGGACGAGCACCGCTTCCGCTTCGGAAACATGAAGTGTCGCCGCTGGCGCTTCATAATGCGCGCCAAACCAACTGCTGACAAAATCCCCATCTGGATCCATTGTTGCAATCGGGTTTTGTGCCAGTGCCCGGTCATCGGCATCGCCCAGGGTACCTAACACTACCCACGCGATCAACAGGTGGGGATGCGCGGTGGTCAACTGCTGCGCCAACTGAAACGCTGCCTGGCGTGCCCGCTGTTGCCAAAGGGCAGCCATCAACCCGACTTGAAAATCAACCCGTCGCCCATCTGCTTCTAACAATAGGCGGTACGTATCGATGGCCCGTTCCCAATGTAAGCCGCGCAAATAGAGCGTGGCCAAACAGGCCAGGTTTAACACCACCGGTGGTGCATCAGCCATGACCGGTGCTGCTTCGCCCAAAGGTCGCAAGCTTGTCCGCACCAAGCCGGCGCGCAGCTCGGGGGCATAAGGCGCTGCTTCCAGGGCACGCTGCCAGATCGCGTGGGCTTCACTGCGCTGTTCCCGTTGTTCCGCGGCCATGGCCAGCGCCCGCCAGGCCAATGCATTGCCAGGGTCAGCACGCAACAGCCGCCTACCCCATTCTTCCCCTTCGTCCCAACGCCGTAACTGCCACGCCGCCTGCAATAGCCGTTGATAGGTCGGCAGATGGCGCGGTAACTTGCGCAACACGACTTGGGCGAGCGCGGCGGCTTCGGCTGGCCTGTTTGTCTCCAGGCACTCTTCGATGGCGACACTCCAGTCCGCCAGAATGGTTGTAGGCATACGACCTATACTGCGGTTGGGCATAGATGAACATAAACCGACTCACTTACGTGGGCCGGCACTGCTCAGCTGTGCCAGAGCCAAATGTTGTTGGGCGCGCGGTTTGTACTTTCAGTCACAAGCTGACAGTATCCAATATCGAGCAGGAAATGTCAAGCGGCAGAGGAGTACAGGTTGGCTCAAACGCGTTTGTGAATCCGCCCACCCCAGCGGAACCAGGTGATCTCACCCTGGCTGTCACGTAGAAATTCGCCGCGGTTGCCTTTCATCAAGCCTTCCACGGCCGTGACGCGATCCTCGTCGAAGAAGGCAACAGGCGCGGGTGGTGGGGCAGGGGGTGGTGGGGAATCTTTTTCGGGAAAGCCGCCGCCTGGGATTACCTGTAAAATCAGCTCACCGTCCTCCACCGTCAAGGTTAGCTCGCTGAGCGCGGCTTTGTAATGGCCGGCAAAGGGGGCCAGCTCAGCCGCTGACAAGGCGCGCAGCTGTGGTTCGGGATTCTTGAGACCAAGAAAATGTTCAAAAGCCCACGTCGTCATTTCACTGTTCAACGTGCGCCCCTGGTTGGCATTGGTGAGGATGGTAATCGCAAAGCCGTGGCTTGGGACCATCATAAAGGCGGAGATCTGCCCGTTGGTGGCACCACCGTGGCCAACGACCTGCGCGCCGCCCACTTCATGTAAAAGCCAACTGATGCCAACGTTGCTGGCCATACTCCCCGCGGCTACATGGGGTGATTGCATCAGGGCCAGTGTCGCCGGCGTGAGCAAGCGTTGACCACTGGGTGTGGTGCCATCACCCATTTGAAACTGGGCATAGCGCAATTGATCCGGGGCAGTCGAGGTAATACCCCCAGCCGGGTGCGCCGAACGGGAGAGTGCCCACGGCTGGGCAATCTTGGGCTCTGCACCGGCCGCCACCAGATGACCGGTGGCAAAGCGATGGGTGATCACATCTTCGGCAAAGAAAAAGGACAGGTCCATCCCTAGCGGCGCAAAGATGCGTTCGCGGACGACATCCTCATAGGCTTGCCCGGTGACGACTTCGATCACCCGTCCCGCCAGGTTAAAGCCGGCATTGTTATAGGACCAAATCTCACCAAGTGGGGTCAACTGGGGCAGATCAGCCATCCCGGCTACATAGCGCGCCACGGCATCGGTCCCGCGCCCCTTGTCCTCAAAATAGTCACCAAGCCAGCCCCCGGTGTGGGTAAAAAGATGGTGCAAGGTCGCCTGATCTTGGGCGTGGGCATCGCTGAGGCGCAGCTCGGGCAAATAGGTGCGCAGCGGTTGATGCAAGGCCAATTTGCCCTCTTCCACCAATTGCATGGCAATCGTTGCGGTGAAGGTCTTGGTCGTCGAGCCGATTTGAAAGAGGGTATCGGCGTCAACGGGTAGCCCGTGCTGGATGTTGGTCTTGCCAAAGCCGGCGGTGTACTGTTGGCCCTGATGTAACACCCCGACCGCGGCACCAGGGATCTGGAGCCGTTCCATCGCGGCGCGAATCACATCGCCAAATTGATCAAAAGTTGCTTGGGTCGCAGCTTGTTGCATGGCTTTTTCCTGTCGGTGTAACAAAACAATGATGACTTTAACCTTGGTGTGTCTTGGTGTGACTTCGTGGATCGCTTTTAAGGCGTTGAGTAACTACTAACCCCATCCTAACCCTCCCCAGCTTGGGGAGGGTTAGGTTGACGGCGTATAGTCCCTCCCCCAAGCTGCACTCAAGGGGTACCCGCGCCTAGAAGGCAACCGGGAGGGGGTGACTTGGCAGTTAAGGCGTTGAGTAAAAAGGTGGCGCTTTAATCCCATGCAGATTCTGCAAGCGAGCCAGCAGTGGCGCGACATTGCGTTCGTGTTGCTGTGCCTTGCCAAAGGGATCGCTAACACCGGCACTGCTGCCGCTGAGCACCCGGAGCGTGCTCAACACACAGTGGGAAAGGACCTCTAAGTGGTAGCCCCCCTCCAGCACACAGACCAATTTGCCCCTACAAAGTTCATCGGCTAGCGCCATCACACTTTCAACCAACTTCATGTAGCCGCTGATGGTCAGGTTCATGCCCGCCAATGGATCGAGCCAGTGCGCATCAAACCCCGCGGAGAGAATAATGAGTTCGGGTTTATAGTCACGCGCCAACGGTTCCAGCACCCGCTGGAAAGCCGTCAAATAACCTTCATCACCGACAAAGGTGGGAAAGGGCACGTTGATCGTGGTCCCATAGGCGACCTCACTGCCGATTTCATCGGCATCGCCTGTGCCAGGGTAGTAGGGGTATTGATGGGTACTGAAAAAGAGGACCGAGGGATCGTGGTAGAAGATATCCTGGGTGCCATTGCCGTGGTGAACATCGAAATCGACGATTAACACCCGCTCGACCCCGTGGTGATCCTGTGCCCAACGCGCCGCAATCGCTGCATTAGCGAGCAGACAGAAGCCCATCCCCCGCTGCTCCAACGCGTGATGGCCTGGTGGCCGGATCAGGGCAAAGCCATTATCGACTTTGCCTTCGATGATCATGTCAGTCATGTTGAGCAACCCACCGGCTGCAAGCAACGCGGCTTGATAGCTGTCGGCATTGGCGTAAGTGTCGGCGTCGATGCGCCCCCCACCGCGCGCTGAGATCGCCTGTAGGCGCTCAACATATTGGGCGGTGTGCACACGGAGCAGGGCATCAACCGGCGCAGGACTGCTTGGTACGCGCACGAGGTCGTTTAAAATGCCGTCAGCTTGGAGTAAGTTCCAGGTGCCTTCGAGGCGGCGAAAATTTTCGGGATGGCCTTCTAAGGTGTGGCGAAGATTAAATGGGTCGTACACAATCGCAGTTTTGCGCATGGGTGGTTGGGATTGGTCTGCAAGTAAACGGGTAGATAAGGAAATCGGTAAATCGGTAAATCGGTAGACAGGTAAAGCGATCATCAACTGACGCCTGCCCAGTCAACCCGTTTCAACGGGTTTTTGCATCTCAGCCACTGGTTGAAACCGATGGCGCTGCTTGGTGAAAGTCAGCCCGCACAATCTGGCGCTGTACTTCGCCGTCTAGCTTTGATTGTAGCTCAAAGTGCAGGTCAAACTCAAGTTCGTCGCTGTTGCGTGCGCGGATTGTTTGCCATTGTTGGACGGGCAAAGCGCTGCGCACCGGTTGCGTGGTGTGCAGGGTGGTCCCGTCCCAAACCAGACTGAGCGTGCGATCATCCTGGTAGGGCAGATTGAGCAACGCCCACCATGACCAACTTGTCGGCCAGGTTGGCTCGACCCATAACTCGCTGTTGCGCCAACTGATCCCACAGCCATCCCAAAGCAACCGTCCACTCTCACGAATGCCGACCCACGGCTCAGCAAAGTGCCAGGGTTGATCTGCTGGTCTTTGTAACGCAGCGGCTAGATCAAGGCGCAATGCTGTTGCGCGCCCCTCCTCTACCCCAACCGCGACGGCGGTCAGTGCGTTTTGCCAACGTTCGGCATTTGTCTCATCTTGCCGCCACTGGGCCAGGGTGTAGGCATAGTGCAGGGCTTGCGCGTAACTTTGTTGTGCATCGTCGCTTAAGGCTTGCGTTTCCGCGTGGCGCAACAATTGCTCCGTGCATAGCCCCACTGCCTCATAATGAGCCGCCAAGATTTCAGCATCAAAATGATGGTGCAGGTGACGGGTTAACCCCGCAAGATATGCCCCATTGGTGACGACTAGCGCTGTACCGGGATCGGCTGCTTCGATTTTGGGCCGTAGGGGCAATTGTTGAGGCAAGCGCCCCACTGTTGCTTCGGCCACCCGGCGTAAATGGGCCAGCAGGTTGCGACTCAGTGTAATGTCAACGCTGTCAGTGCTATCGATCAGCGTGGTGGTCGCTTCCAGTCCGCCGTCGGTGGCAGCAAAGCCGGTGCGTAGTCGCTGGATATGGCGGGCTGCGGCCAACTTGCCGGCCTGCAATGCCTGGTTAAGCCGGATCTCTGGTGTCCACAGCCGCCCGCTTTTGAGCAATTTTTCCCAGGCTTTGCCACTTAGTTCAAAGGCGCGGTCGGCATCGCGCAGGGCGAGAAAACCATTCCAGGCCACCTGCTCACCCACATCGCTGACGGCCAGTAACAGGGGCACTTCAACCATGCCATTGACCAGGACGTGGTAGACCAGCTTGGCATGTTGCGGTGAATCGATATCAAAGTGATCGGGGCGCGCTTGGGGATTACCAAAAACACAGGTCAACTCGGCATTACTCTGGCTGTAGAGGCCGCGCTCGGGGCCAGGGTTGCGCTGCGCCACCAAGAGGCCATCGACCATACGCTGGGTACGCGCTTCCCCCCAGTCAATCTCCACATCCAGCCGCAACAGGCGATCCCCTTCCGCCTGACAATCGAGCAACCAGATCACACTGCGGTCATAGTCACTCTGGTGGGGGGCGGCGACGCGTTTGGTGAGGATCACCCCCTCGGTCCCCAGGATCAACTCCTGGTGGCCAGGATAGAGGCGGGTGACCATTGGGATCAGATCTTCTTCACGCGGCGCACTGACCCGCAGGGCAATGCGTTTCGCGTAACATTCACCGGCCCACGGCCAAAAGAGATTCAGCAGATCGGTCTGGGCATCGACCTCGAAATAGAGTTCCTGATTGGCCAGCCGGACGGTGGTTGCCGGTGCATTCGCTGACCAGTCAATCGTCTGTGGTTGATCAAGGATGGGACTATGTGGGTTCATGATCTTCTTTGATCTCCAGACTATACAGTACACTCAGTCGACCACAACCGCTCGGGTGGGCTCGCCAGATCCAGCCGGGGATTTGCCAATCCCCTCAGAGCGGGCATTGTGATCTACTGATACTACACTAACCGCTTAATGGCTGACACCAGCCATCAGCAAACCAAGCCCTTCACGGGTGGCTTCCGCCCGCCCGACGATGCCGATCACTTCCCCTTTATACATCACAACGATGCGGTCGGCAAGTGCCATAATTTCATCAAGTTCTGAGCTGACGAGCAGCACCGCCACACCAGCATCGCGTTTGGCCACAATCTGATTATGGATAAATTCAATCGAGCCAACGTCAATGCCGCGGGTGGGTTGGGCCGCGATCAGCAACTTAATCGGCCGGCTGAACTCGCGTGCCACCACCATCTTCTGCTGATTGCCACCAGAGAGTGACCCACCTGCGGTTTCCACGCTGGGCGTGCGCACATCAAACTGTTTGACCAGACTTTGGGCATGGTCGTGAATTGCCCGCGTGTTGATGCTTAGTCCGCGCGCATAGGGCTGCTGGTAGTAGGTGTTCAAGACCAGATTGTCGGCAATACTATAGCTGTCAACCATGCCATAGGCGTGACGATCTTCAGGGACATGGCAACTCTGGCCCACTTCGGTGATCTGGCGCGGGGTGGCGTTGGTCATCTCGATGCCACCGATGGTGATCTGCCCGCTGTCGGCTTTGCGCAGTCCGTTGATCACCTCCACCAGCTCGGTCTGCCCGTTGCCCTGTACACCGGCCACGCCAATGATTTCGCCAGCGTGGACCTGGAACGAGACCTTGCGCAAGGCGGGCTGCCCCAAGTCATCGTGGGCGCTAACTTGCTGGAGATCGAGCACTACGGACTGGGGTTTGGCCGGCGTTTTGTCCACCGTCAAGATCACTTCGCGCCCGACCATCAGCGAAGCAAGGGTGGCCTGGGTGGCGGTCTTTGGGTCAGCTTCGCCCACCGCTTTGCCCCCACGCAGCACGGCGATCCGGTCGGCAATCCGCAACACTTCTTTGAGCTTGTGCGTAATAAAAATGATCGACTTGCCCTGCTGCTTAAGCTGGCCCATGACCATAAAGAGCCCATCGATCTCCTGCGGGGTCAAGACTGCGGTTGGCTCATCCAAGATAATAATGTTGGCGTTGCGGTAAAGGGTCTTGACAATCTCGACGCGCTGGCGCATGCCCACGGGCAGATCTTCGACCAGGGCATAAGGATCGACATCCAGGCTATAACGGTGGGAGAGTTCAGCGATCCGTTTGGCGACGGTGCGCGTACTGAGGAAACCATTGCTAACCGTCTCGCTGCCCAGCATAATATTTTCGGCCACCGTCATTACCGGCACGAGCTGGAAATGTTGATGGACCATGCCAATGCCCAGCGCAATCGCGTCGTTGGGATTGTGCATTACCACTGGCTTGCCGTTGACCAGAATCTCGCCGCTGGTCGGCTGGTAGAGGCCGTAGATGATATTCATCAACGTCGACTTGCCCGCGCCATTTTCGCCGAGCAGCGCCAGAATTTCGCCATGCTGCAAGGTCAGGTTGACCTTGTCATTGGCGATCACACCGGGAAAGTGTTTGGAGATATTGCGAATTTCGAGAACAGGTGCTTGCGTGGTCATCCTAGTGCCCCTCCGTCTCGTAAACTTTACCCTCGGCGGCCGGCGGGCGCACCCGACCGACCAAGCCAGAGACCGCCACAATGGTCACGACATAGGGTAACATGCTGACAAATTGGCGGGGGATCGGCACCAGTTCTTGGAGCGTATTTTGCAACCCAATCGTGTAGCCAAAGAGCAGTGACGCCCCAAACGCGCCAAAAGGATTCCAGTTGCCAAAGATCATCGCGGCCAGTGCCGTAAAGCCGCGCCCGGCCGTCATATTCTCTTGAAATTGACCAACCGCTTCCAGTACCAAAAAGCCCCCCGCCAGCCCGGCCAACATGCCGCCAATGATCGTGTTGACATAACGATAGCGATTGACATTGATGCCGACGGTGTCCGCCGCGCGTGGATGTTCCCCAACCGCACGGGTGCGCAAGCCCCAACGGGTGTAAAAGAGGGCAACATGGACGACGACCACTAATAAAAGGGCAAGATAAGTCAAGGGTGGTTTGCGGAAAAGCTGGAATAAAAATTCCCCAACGACCGGGATGGTCGCCAACAGGGGAATCGAGATGTCACTAAATTTGCCCACTGCCACCGCATCGCGGTTAAAGAGGTAAGAGGTGAAACCAGTCGCCAGAATAATCAATACCGTGCCGGAGATGATCTGATCCATACGAAAGCGAATCGAGAGCAGGGCGTGCAGCCAACCCATCAGCCCCCCAATCACCAGCGCCGCCAATACCCCCACCAGCAGGCTGGCAGTCAGATTCCAATCATTGGTCGCGACCTTGGCAACAAAGGCCCCATACGCGCCGGCCAACATCATCCCTTCGATCCCAATGTTGATAATCCCTGAGCGCTCACAGAGGATACCGCTGAGCGCGCCCAGGATCAAGGGGACCGTCGCACGCAGCGCAAAATTGATCGTGCTAATGTCAAAAAGCACCCGTAGCCAGGTGTTATCGTGTAGCGCGGTGGTGTTGACCAAAAAGGCCAGCACCAACACCACAATCATCAAGATTGCACTGAGCAAAGAGGTACTGCGAAAGAAACTGCGTTGACTCATTGTCCCGATCCCGTGGTTGCTTGGGTTTGTAACAGTTCGTCTAGCGTAAGGTTGAATTCGGTAAAATTGAAGGAACTGAGCGCAAGCTCTTCGACTGTGCCAAATAAATTGAGATTGGTAATCTGGTTCAATTTTTGTTTGACGGTCTCTGTTTGCATCACAGAAATTGCAAAACGAGTGGTTAGAATACGTATGATACTGCTAATTGCGTACTCCTTGATGCCTGCAATCTTACCTTGTGCGGTTGCCCTGATTTCAGCTTCCTTGACCGCTTTTTGCACAGCCTCATCCAACCATTCATCAATTAACGTTGCGTGTTGCATTTGGGCTAACTCCTCTCGAAAGAAGCTTCGTAAAAATTCTCGGTCAAACATGCGCGAGGCAAGGGTGACGGCGATTGCTAGTAAGTCTGCCCGTTTGTCTGGATCGGGTTCAGCAAGAATCAGCTGTCGCTCAACTTGTAAAGTCTCTTCTGTGGGGGCTTCCTCCAACATCACCAACAGTGGTGCCAACTCGCGTAGCTGACCATTACGAATCTGGTCTGTATATTCCCACAACTTGATGACTGGGTAGGAAAACCGATTGATGGCTACGTTGTCGATTTCAACCAGATACTCCGTGGGCAGCGGCGCTTTGCGCCTTTGTAGATAAACCGCAAAGGACAGCACCGGCATTTTGAACTGCTGCGTCAAGGCGCCATGCGTATGGCACATGCGCCGGGGGAAATCTGCGAAGTGTTCTAATTGAAATTCAATGTGCAGCAACCATTCCTGCCCTTGATGTAGCATACGATGGACAAAGTCAACCGGCTGTACGGGCAGTGACAATTCCACATTTTCCGGCTGATTGATTAGGGTCAACGGTATGTTCGGCAGGGCTAAGCGCAAAAATAGATCAGCATGGTTGCGGGCAATAACTTTCAACGAACGGTCAAAGGTATTGATCATGGCCATAAAATGCTTAGCTGCCCCAACTGACGGTTGGCGCGGACTCAATCGTCCCGGCGGGCTTGCGTAGGCGGAAGATCGTGCGAATCAATAAGGGGGCGGCGACAAAGGCGAGCACCAGGGCCTGGATCACCTGAATAATGTCGGCAGAGACGCCCGAGTCGAATTGCATGCGCGCGCCACCGGCATCAAGCGCGCCGAGTAAGAGGGCGGCAATGGTGACACCAATCGGGTGGGTTTGGCCCAGCAGCGCCACTGTAATTCCGTCAAAGCCGACCGAACCGGTGAATTCCGGGGCAAACTTATAGTTGACCCCCAACGTTTCAATGCCCCCGGCCAGCCCGGCCAGCCCACCAGCAATGATCATCGTCAGCACAATCGTCCAGTTGACGCGCATGCCGGCATAACGGGCCGCCTTCAAATTTTGCCCTACGGTGCGAATCTCGAAACCGATGATCGTCTTATAGATCAGCCACCACATTAATAGCGCCACCACCAAGGCCAGGATAAAGCCCCAATGAATACGATAGGGCGCATCCAATAAAAAGGGCAAACGCGCACTTTCCAGCACATCCGGCGTTTCGGAAACGGCGCGGGCGGTTGAATCCCAGAGCGGCCCGGGCGTTTGGCCTTGGGTGCCACCGGCGTAAACCGTCCAACCGGCAAAGAGCGAGGCCACATAGTTGAGCATGATCGTCACAATCACTTCGTGGGCACCGGTTGTCACCTTGAGCAGGCCCGGCAACGCGCCCCAGATCATACCACCGAGAATCCCGGCCAGGATCGCCAAGGGCAGGTGGATGACAGGGGGCAACCCTTCAAAATTGATGCCAACCGCCACGGACGCAATCGTCCCCATGAGAAATTGGCCCGACGCTCCAATGTTAAAAAGCCCGGCCCGAAAAGGGATCGCCACGGCGAGGCCGGTCAGCAAGAGCGGGACCATTTTGCGAATGGTGGTTGACCAGCCGCGCGCGCTGCCAAAGGCCCCAGCAAAGAGCCCCTGATAGGCTTTGACCGGATCATCGCCAAAGAGCAGCATGATCAGCGCACCCAAGGCTAATGCGGCGACTAGCGCCAGCGTTGGGATAATTAATGCTTGTCCTAACCGTTGTAGAAAACGTAGATTCATGTGGTTTTGGTTGTACACTTTAGGTTAGGACTTATGCTGGTCGGGCCATGCTGCAGCATGGCCCGACCAGCATAAGTTTTTTTGATTTAGCAAAACGGGAGGGCAACAGTGTCAGGGGATTTTTGTGGGATTAGCCTTCGTATCAGTCACGGAGTGACGACAGGTGGTAGCCGGGGGTTTTAACCCTCGGTTCCTAGGATGCCAGCCTTTATGGAAGTTAAGAAAATAATCTGGTAATCCCGAAAGCTGTCACGCCGGAGGCGATGACCTATGATTACCGAATTTAATTTTTAATATCCATTAAGGCTGGCCTACCTTCTGCCGCCACTCCGTGGCTAATCTAGCAGAACTTAGCTGACACTGTACTAACGAATCGTGTCATGGCTGTGCCCGATCAACCAGGATTGTAACCGGTCTCCAAGCTGCCATCCTTGAGCGCCGCGTCGATCTCTGCCAACTTGTCCTTGATTTCCTGGCTGATGGTTGCATCGAAATCGTGGAAAGAGGCTAGCCCGGCACCACCAAAGTAGTTGCCGCCGGGGAAAGCGCCTTCACTGGCCAGGGTCGCCAATTCGACAACGCCAGGGGTGATCAGCTTCATCGCGCTGGAAACCAGACAGGGATGGGCGGCTTCTAGGGTCTCCCATTGGTCGGTATCAACGCCAATGCAGAAGAGCGCGGTACCGGCACCCTCCGCTGCGGCGACTTCCTGTAGCGCGCCGTTACCGGTGCTACCACCAGCCCCAAAGATTACATCTGCGCCTTGATCCAACGCCTGGCGGGCCGTGCTGGCACCCCATTCGGGATCGATAAAGGCTTTGTCCAGCCCACCGGGGTGATAGGTGGTGCTAACGGTAATGTCAGGGTTGATGTACTTCGCCCCCAGCTCATAGCCCTGGCCAAAGGCCACAACTGGTGGGACCAAGTCCGTGCCCAAGACGGCGGCAATCTGGCCGGTTTGGGAAAGCTGGGCCGCCAGTGCGCCAGCCAGGAAGCCCGACTGATCTTCGTGGAAGATCAGACCGGTGAGATTCGGCAGGGTTTCGCCTTGGAATTGGTCAACGCCGATAAACATGACATCTGGGTTTGCTTGGGCGGCGGCAATCGTCGCTTCACCCAGGGCAAAACCGACGCTCACAATTAGGGTGTAACCGCCGTCGATGAATTGTTGAATGTTGTCGGCATAGTCGGCTGGATCTTGCGTCTCGATATATTTGCAATCTTCGCCCTCGGCCAGCCCCATCTGCTCACAAGCCTGCAAAACGCCATCCCAAGCGGACTGGTTAAAGCTACGGTCGTTGACGCGACCGACATCGGTGACGAGGCCGATCTTCATGGCGACGGCTTCCCCACTAGCGGCTGCTTCAGCAGCTGGTTCTTCGGTCGCCGCGGCCTCAGTTGTGCCACTTGGGGCAACTGGCGCGACACAGGCCGCGGCCAGCAAAGCCATGGTCAACAGCAGACCAAGCAGCGTCAGAAAACGATTAGACTTTTGCATAGATTACACTTCTCCTGTTTGTGATTCGGTTTGTGCATTTGCTCAGTTAATGCAACTGGTGAATTCAAGGGGCGAATTCAGTGCTGAATTCGCTATGAATGTGATGCTGTATGGCTGAACGGTGAGCTATGCTCGATAATGCGTTGACAGAAATGCGTTGACAAAGCTGATTGCAAGCAATTGCCACACCTTCAGCGCTAAACCAATGTGGAAAGTAATCAGACAAAATAATTATACTTCGCTCTGCCCTTTCCTGCAAAGCATACAGGATAAAGGGATGGATTGTGTCACAATTCACATGATATGCTACAATCCACTAAATCTTACGAATCATCTAATCATCGATTACCCGCGTAATTCGTCAGATAGACAAGATTCCAGTTCCTTATTGCTTAGATAGCGTAAAAAACGGATAGACCTTCATGAAATATGCAGCGATGGTGGATCGGCTTGTTGGGGATGGCTATAGCGGTTGGAATGTGCATGGTAAAGCGCGGCGCTTGATTGCTGAAGGGGCAGATGTGATTCTGTTGACTATCGGTGACCCCGATTTTGTCACCCCGGCACCCATCGTCGAGCGTACGATCCAGAGCCTGCGGGCCGGCCGTACCCACTACACGCCGGCAAATGGTGAGTTAGCATTACGCAAAGCCATTGCGACCCAGCACCATAAACATACCGGTCAACTTGTTGGACCCGAAAACGTGGCCGTTGTTCAGGGCGCGCAGTGTGGCCTCTATGTGGCTGCCATGTGCACTTTACAAACCGGCGATGAAGTGATCATGAGTGATCCGGTCTACAGCACCTATCCTCCCGTCGTGGGTGCTACGGGCGCAACACCAGTCTATGTGCGTTTGCAACCGCATCTGAATTTTCACCCGGATCTCGATGAGGTGGCGGCCGCGATTACGCCAAAGACACGGGCAATTCTCTTTAATACGCCCCATAATCCCACCGGTGCCGTCTTACGCCACGATGAAATTGAAGTGTTGGCCGATCTTGCTCTGCGCCACAACCTCTGGCTAATCACCGACGAAGTCTATAGCAACTTTACCTTTAGCCACCCGCACGCCAGCCCCGCTGCGATTGCGGATATTGCCGATCGTTGCATCACCATTTCCAGTCTCTCCAAATCCCACGCGATGACCGGTTGGCGCCTTGGCTGGATCGTTGGACCAACCGCGTTGATTGAACACGCCGGTAATCTACTTGCCGTGATGGCCTATGGCGGGCCACCCTTTATTCAGGATGGCGCGATCACCGCGCTTAGCGATGAAGTGACCGAAGTCGAGATGATGCGCCAAGCCTACCGCCAACGCCGCGACCTGGTGCATAAAATGTTGGGGGATGTGCCCGGCCTGCGCTGCTGTGAGACCGAAGGGGGCATGTATGCCCTGCTCGATATCCGCCCCAGCAAACTCAGCTCGATGGATTTTGCCGACCGCCTTTGCAGCGAAGCCCATGTCGCCATGTTACCGGGTGATGCTTTTAGCCCTACCTTGCAAGGTTATATGCGGCTGAGCTTGGTTGCCCCCGCGGATCGTTTGGAAGAAGCTTGTAACCGCATCCGGACTTTTGCCTTTAACCACTTTAGTTAGCAATGGGGTTGGTGCGTAGCACGTGAAGCGGGTGGTACGAGGTAGAGAGGGATGCCATGAATGTTTCACAGGCGGTGCATCGTTGTGCCAAGGAATTACTGGCAGACGTGCGGCCACTGCGTGCGATCTTTGAGGACCTTGTCTTACAAGTGCGCTTTGCGCAGCCGGCGGCAGGCATGGCCAACGCCGCCGTCACGGCTGCGCTGGTGCTGCGCTATCAGGGACACAATGATGAATTGACCGTGCCAATTGATCTTGACGCCGAAAGTGGCGCAGTTTGTATCTCTGATCCACTGCCGCTTGACCGTGCCGCATTACAAGAGGCGTTGGCAGCGTTTTATGTGGCCCATACTGCGCAGTATGGCTATGCACTGAATGACGAAGCTGTTGAAGTGTTGAGCCTGCATGTACAGGAGCAGTAAAGTTTTCGCTAATCCGTCTATTCTTGGGGCGGATGCCATCCGGCTTGAACCCACCGCCGCCGCGCAGCAACGATCGTCTGGTGATTCATATGCAAGGCAATAATCGTTGCCCGGCCAGTCGGTGTTCGACCAATGAGGACGGTGCCATCTGGATGCCATTCAAAATGATCATACCAGTTTTGCTGGCGTGGATTAAAAAGCGCAAAAAGGTCGCCATTTACTGGATCAACTGCATGGGTAACATCGTTTTTAAATTCGTTGCACGGACGACAGGCTAGACAAAGATTATGAATTTCTGTCTTGCCACCCTTTGCGATAGGGATAATATGATCACATGCGCTAGGAATACCTGTATTGGCTTCACTGGTCATGCAGTAGGTGCAACGATTGCGGTCTAGCGACTGAAGCTGCTGCCGCAGATTGACAGGGATATAGGCGGACATTAGGCCGGGTCTCGCTAATTTCTGGGTACAGTATGGCCGCGCCAACGCAACAATGCTGCTGCATGTGCCTTGCGTAACATAAACCGGTCTGCTTCCATCCGTAATTGGGCCAGTTCTTGCTTCTCACTGTCAGTGAGCAAGCCATCCTGATGCCGCGCTAACAGTTCATCATAGCGCTGCATCTCATCGGTGGTCTTCTTACTGCGGGCAAACACCCAAAGGGCATCATCTTCCATGCGATCCATCCTCGCCAGATCGGTTTGGAATTCGGCTGGCACATCATCCCAAGTTGGTGGGCTACCCACCCGCAAGGCATGGACCATGACATCCTCAACCGAGCGACGCATTGCTTGTGCTGTATTCTTCATGCGCTGATAGACAATTTCGGGTACATCAAGCTGAACGGTTTCCACTGTCATTGTACTTCATCCCATTTTGATAAATATCACCCACGATTGACTTACAATTGGCAATTATCCCCGTTCCGACCAAATTAATCAAGTTTCCAACGAACGCACCCATCGGCGCGCCGCACACCTTGTGACTCATCATGCAAAGCTCTGCTCTGCCAAAAACCAATTTTACGAATTTGAAAAATTGCCCGTAACTTTTGTAAAACCCCCACGTCATGATATACGAGGCAGGCTGATGTGGAGGCTGTGTAAGTTTACCAGAGAGGTTAGAACGGTCCGCCCGGGCCAGGCTAGCTTAGCTGGTAAACTTACCACCACAGCCAATTTAACCATTACCAATCACCGCCTACAAATTGTGAATCCCAGTGACCTTCCCCGGAAGGCCATTTTTATTTCCACCAATCAACAAACCACCCAACTAACCAACTAACGAACCATCTACCCACCCTCTTGTGACAACCGCTCTTCAGTGATACAATCGCAACTGTCATCTCAATCATTTCCGCCGCTTGCGATAAGCTCTGGTAAGGGACGTTTCGGCGTGCAATCAACGCTTTTTCGCCTCATCTCAATTGTTGTAACCGTTGTCCTACTTTTTGGATTGGTTTTGGTGGTATTGTTGGTGCTGCGCAGTACGCCAACGCCCGCGCGCCCCGGTGCGGTAAGCCAAAATGCCCGCGCACTGCTGACCCTGACGCCTACCGCTACCAACCCTGCGCCCCTGGCGACGACTGCAACGTTACCCCTTGCGACTTTACCCCCTGTGACTTTATCCATTGCGGTAACCAGTCGCGCTGCAACGCGCCCGGTACCGTCGCCCACGCTAACCGCGACCAAAACCAATACCCCACGCGCCACGGCTACCCCGGCCATTCTGCGCCCTACACCCACGGCAACCCCAGTGGTTGCCCTGCGCACGCCGCTCGATCTGCGCGAACGCCCAACGGCAGGGTGGCGTCTCTTCTCTAATGCGAACCAGGTCAACGATGTCATGGTTTTGAACACAACGATCTGGGGTGCTACCGAAGGCGGCATTGTCGCCTGGAATCGCAGCACCAACGAAGCCGTAAAATATACGACACTGGATGGCCTGGTTGCCAACCGGACCACCGCCGTGGTCAATTGCCCCATTGCCGGCTTTGGTCTTGTTTTTGGCACCGATCAAGGCTTGCAGATCTTTGACAGCGAACGGGAGAGTTGGAAGCTGCTCAACAGCACCAACAGCGATATGCATTTTGATGATGTGACGGCTCTGGTCTGCAACGCGGAAGCGGGGTTTCTGGTGGTTGGTTACCGTCAACATGGGCTGGATGTCTTTGATCTTGCCTCCGGCGAATGGCGGTTGCTTGACCGCCGTGCCGGCCTGCAACGCGATCTAGTTGACGCGGTGACGGTGGTGGGCAATTTAGAGGAGATCTGGGTCTCGTCTGGCTTTGGCATTTCGGTCTTGACCGCTGATGGTGCGCGTTTTTACGACAAGAATAATACGCCCTTGGAGACCAACCAGATCAATGTAATGGTCAGCGATGCCGCCGGTGCGGTCTGGTTGGGTACACGCGACAAAGTCTATAAGATTGCCGGCGAAGCCTGGACGATCTACAGCCCCTCCTATGTGCTCGCCTCCAATTTTCCGACCGGCGAAATTACGAGCCTCGCCTTTACCAAAGACGGTTCCTTATGGATTGGCTCGGAGCAAGGGCAGCTCTGCAAATTCGACCCCGTCATCATTAACTGTGAACCCTTCTTTGCCGGCATCGATAGTGGCATCCAAAGTCCAATTCGCAGCTTGGCACTTGATAATTTGGAACGGCTCTATGTGGCCACCGCCAAAGATGGGGTACGTCTGTATGACGGCGAAGATTGGCGCGCCTTTACGGTCGCGGATGATCGGCTGGCCAGTAATCAGATCCAGGCGTTGGCCCAAGATCAGTGGGGTTATCTCTGGTTGGCAACCGATGTGGGCTTGCAACAGCTAAACCCGCTTGACTTTGGTGAGCAACGGCTCTTTGCCGACAGCCGCCACTATAATGGGCTGAATGCTGTGGTGGCGCTCTTGGCTGATCCTAACGCGGGGATCTGGTTGGGCGGACGCAATGCCGCTTACTTTGATGGTGACGAATGGCTAACCTTTACGGAGCCGGATGGCTTGGTTGACAGCCGCGTGCGGGCGCTGGTTATTGATGAACAACAGCGGACCTGGCTGGGGACGCAACGGGGCTTGAGCATTTGGAATGGTGACAGTTTCTTTAACTTGGGCACCGCAGACGGGCTGCCCGGTGAAGTCATTAACACGCTGCTTGCCGACGGCGAGACCATTTGGATTGGCTCTAATCGGGGGTTATTGCGCTTTACCGGCAATCGCTTGCAGATCTTTACAACCGCTAATAGTGGCTTGCCCGGTAATGAAATCAGCGCATTGATCAAAGCCGCTGATGACGCGCTGCTGGTGGGTACCGACCAAGGCGTAGCGCGGCTGGTCGGTGAAAATTTTACGCTGATTCCTGAAACGCTGGGTGAACGGGTAACGGCCTTGGCTGTCACCCCTGATCGGGCCATTTGGGTGGGGACACACCGTAGCGGCGTGCTTTACTTTGATGGTTTACGTTGGGGACCACCACCTGCTACCGACTACCCGCCGACAGGCGTGATTACGACCCTCTTTGTGGATCAACAAGGGGCGCTCTGGCTGGTCAGTGATGAAGGTGGTTTACGCCGCTATCTTCCCTAACGCTGCTGTCGGCTGCTATCGGACGACCACGTGCATCGCCGCAACCTGTACGGCACTGTTGCGATTGTTAATTTCACCGAAATTGATTTATACTTTTCGAGTGCTGACAACAGTACCCTTTTTACTTCACCGCGCGTCCTTGGTACAGCGCAACAGCATCATGATCGAGCACGTACTTATGTCTGAAATGATTCCACTGGTTGTCCATGCAACCCACGAAGCCGGCGTTAAATTAGGCGGGATCGGAGCGGTCCTCGATGGGCTGCTCGGCGCTGCAGCCTACAATCAGCAAGTCAGCCGCACGATCTTAGTCGGGCCGATGAATTTTGCTGATAGCATTGAAATGGAGCGCCTGCTCAGTCCGCGTAATGGCCTGACCGTGCGCTATAGCAGTATGCATGCCATCTTTGATGGCGTGCCCGCCGCCCAACGCCTTGCCCTGCAACAGGTGGAACAAACCTTTCAAGTGGCCTTGCTCTATGGAGTGCGGACCTTTGGGCGCTATACGCACGAAGTTGTGCTAGTGGATGTGGCCAATCCAGATCAGCAACAGATTAACAGCTTTAAGTTTAATGTCTGGCAACAGTATGGGCTGGATAGCGGGCGTTATGGTGGTAGTGCAGAGTATAACCATTATTTCACCATTGCCCCTCCTCTTTTTGCTGCTATCAAGGCCATCGCTGCTGATACGGGTTTAACCGTTAACCAGAAATTTATTATTGCGCACGAGTGGCTGGGGTTGCCTTTTGTTTTTGCTGCCCAAATGACCGAACCAGGGCAATGGCGAACAATCTTCTATGCGCATGAGATGGCAACCGCCCGCCTCCTGATTGAAGAACATGGCGGCCACGACACGCGCTTTTATAACACGCTTTACAAGGCCAATGAGTGGGGCCTGTCGCTCGAAGCCCTCTTTGGTAACCAGGATCATTTTTTCAAACATCCAATTCTGCACCAGGCTATCCGTTGTGACAACATCTTTGCCGTGGGCGATCTCGTCGTCGATGAGCTGCGTTTCCTGGGTGGCGCCATGCGCCATGCCAATATTGATCTGGTCTACAATGGGATCCCCGCCTTCAATATTTCTGTCGATGAAAAGATGGCAGCAAAAGGGCGGCTGCAACAATATTGTGCCAATCTGCTCGGTTATACCCCCGACTATGTTTTTACCCATGTCACGCGCATGGTGCCCTCCAAGGCGCTCTGGCGCGATCTGCGGGTGATGGAACATCTGGACTCGATGTTACAAAGCGCGGGCAAGCGGGCGGCCCTCTTGGTCCTGAGCACGAGCTTGCCGGCCGGGCGGCGGCCCGAGTGGGTGCGCGCGTGGGAGGCGCAATATGGTTGGCCGGTTGGCCATCGGAGTGACAACGGCGACCTGATCGATCAGGAGGCGACTTACTTCTTCCAGGGGGTTGAGCCCTTTAACGCTCGTGCCCGCAACAGCCAGGTGGTGTTGATTAACCAATTTGGCTGGAGCCGCGAACGTTGTGGTGAGCGTATGCCTGCCGACATGGAATTTATGGATATCCGTAAGGGCAGCGATCTGGAGTTTGGTCAGAGCATCTATGAACCATTTGGCATCGCCCAGGTCGAGCCGCTGAGTTTTGGCGCACTTTGCTGTGTTTCCAACGTCTGCGGCTGTGTTGGTTTTGCGGCGCATGCGGCCGATGGGTTGGCGCAATTGCCCAACCTGGTGGTTGCTGATTATGTTACTCTGCCCCACGGTCAATGGTTGCAGAGCCCGTACGACGCATTGCGAATTGACCACGGCATGCGCGATTGGATCGAAACGAATAACAGTGCCATTACGGCCGCCACGATCTTTGAACGCTTGCCTAAAACCCAAGCGGACGTGATGGCACTTTTGCAACAAGGCCAGCGTGTGGCCCAGCGCATGAGTTGGGAAGTTGTTGCCCATGATTATCTGTTGCCCGGCCTGCGTAGGGCTGCGCGTACTCTGTAGCTCCAATATTGAGAGAAACCAATGACCCAAACCGTACCTGATCAATCCGAAAGTATGGCTGAAATCGCGGCAATTATCGGCGGATATCACGGCGCACCTTATGATTTCCTGGGTCCTCATCTCACCACTGTTAATGGCGCAGCCGGGATCATCATTCGTACTTTTCGGCCACTCGATGACGCCGTGACGCTGCTCCATGGCGAGACTGGGGCGCGTCACTCGTTACAAAAGGTACATCCTGCTGGTTTTTTTACCGGCTTCTTTCCTGGTGATACGGCACCTTTCCCTTATCGCCTCTGCCTTGTTGATCCGCAAGGTAACGAGCATGAGATCGAAGACCCCTACCGCTTTCCACTTATGCTGACTGACTTTGAGCTTCATCTGCACGGTGAGGGCAACTTTTGGGAAAGTTATGAAAAGCTGGGTGCCCATCTCCATATCAATGATGGCGTACAAGGGGTTAACTTTGCGGTCTGGGCCCCCAACGCCTTGCGCGTCAGCGTCATCGGCCCTTTCAACGACTGGGACAACCGCACCCACCCCATGCAAGTACACAACGGGATCTGGGAACTTTTTATCCCCAACCTGCCGGAGGGCGTCTCCTATAAGTATTCGATCAAATCGCGTGAACGGGGCTATGAAGTTGATAAGACTGATCCCTATGGTTTCTATGCCGAAGTGCGGCCGAATACAGCCTCGCGCTTCTGGAATATTGATAAATACCGATGGCATGATCAGGGCTGGATGGAAACGCGCGCCGAGCGGCAGGGATTGGATCAGCCCATCAACATCTATGAAGTGCATCTAGGGAGCTGGCGCAGGGTACCTGAAGACAATGGCTTCCTGAATTATCGCGACTTGGCACATCAACTGGTTGACTATGTGCAGCAGATGGGTTACACCCACCTTGAACTGTTGCCGATCACCGAGCATCCCTTTGATGGGTCGTGGGGTTACCAGGCCATTGGCTATTTCGCCCCCACCAGTCGCTTTGGTACGCCCGATGACTTTATGTACTTTGTCGATTACTGCCACCAACATAACATCGGGGTGATTCTCGACTGGGTGCCGGCCCATTTCCCGCGCGATGCTCACGGCCTGGCCTTTTTTGATGGCACGCACCTTTATGAACATGCCGATCCACGGCAAGGGGAACATCGCGACTGGGGGACCAAGATCTTTAATTTTGGGCGCAATGAGGTGCGCAACTTTCTGCTCAGTAGCGCCCTTTTCTGGCTCAAGAAATATCACCTGGATGGGCTACGCGTCGATGCGGTGGCCTCTATGCTTTATCTTGATTACAGTCGCGAGCCGGATGATTGGCTCCCCAACCGCTATGGTGGTCGCGAAAACTTAGAGGCGATCGATTTCTTGCGCCGCTTCAACGAACTGGTGCACCAAGAAGCGCCCGGCACGTTGACCTATGCGGAAGAAAGCACCTCCTGGCCGATGGTTACCCGTCCCACCTATGCCGGTGGCCTGGGCTTTGATCTAAAGTGGAACATGGGCTGGATGAACGACATGTTGGCCTACTTTACGTTCGATCCCATTCACCGGCGTTATTACCAGAATCAGATCACCTTTAGTTTGGTCTACGCTTTTAGCGAAAATTTCGTCCTCCCCTTTAGCCATGACGAAGTGGTGCATCTCAAGCGCTCGATGTTGAGCAAGATGCCCGGTGACCGTTGGCGGCAATATGCCAATCTGCGCGCACTCTATGCCTATATGATCGGCCATCCGGGTAAAAAGTTACTTTTCATGGGGGGCGAGTTTGGTCAGGATACTGAGTGGAATGAAGCAAAAAGTTTAGATTGGCATCTGCTCGACTATCAAGACCATCGCCAATTGCAACACTTTGTGGCCGAGCTTAATCAGCTTTATCTGCGTGAGGGCGCCCTCCATCAGGTTGATTCCAGTTGGGCGGGCTTTGCCTGGGTGGATATGAGCGATGCTGAACAGTCGGTGGTCAGTTTTATCCGCCGTGGGCGGGATCCGGCCAATTTGCTAGTCATTGCTTGCAACTTTACCCCCGTACCGCGCTTGGATTATCGTCTCGGTCTGCCCCAACCCGGCCACTATCGGGAAATTATGAATAGCGACTGGCATGACTTTGGTGGCAGCGATGTGCGCAATGCCATGTTGATCGAGGCCCAAGCCCTTGCCTGGCAGAATTGTTCGCATTCTGCACTCATCAATCTGCCACCCCTTGGTGTGACTATTTTAAAGCCTGAAGGATCCGCCTGATATGATGTCAATGCAATCCCCGCCGCGCGCGACGATTCTCGTGGTCGAAGATAATCCTGATCTCAACATGGCAATCTGTGAGATTTTGGAATCATTCAACTTTGCTGTGCATTCATCCAAAGATGGGTTTGATGCACTGGACTGGCTCAAGGACAATAAGCCTGACATGATCCTGTGTGATATTATGATGCCAGGCATGGATGGTTATACGTTGCTCAAACACGCCCGCGCCGATAATAAATTGCGGACACTGCCCTTTATCTTTCTGACCGCGCGGACTTCTGTGGCCGATCGGCGAATGGCCAAAGAGATCGGCATTGAAGATTATCTCACCAAGCCGGTTGATAGTAACGACCTGATCGCCGCAATCAACAATGCGCTGCGCCGCCGCCAGATTATGCAAGATGAGATGCAGGAGCAGATGAATGCCCTGCGTGATCGGATTGTCGGCATTCTGCAACATGAATTCCGCACGCCGCTCACCTTTGTGCTGGGCTATGCCGAATATCTGCTCGATGTCACCAGGGGTAATTTCAATGTCGATGAGTTACGGACCTCCGCTTCGGCCATTCTCGATGGTGGTCGGCGCTTGCAGCAACTAATTGAGACATTTCTGCTGCTGGCCGAGTTGCAGAACCGGCAGCTCAATACGACAGACATTGTTAAGGTGCAGGCGTGGGAGTTATTGCGCGATACTCTGCAAGAGTTTGCCTTTCGTTTGGATGCCGCGGAACTAGAAGTGGACTTTTCGCTGAAGAACCAGAATGCTGCTGTTTTTGCCGATGCCGAGATGGTGCGCGAAGCCTTGCGCCGTCTGATGGATAACGCTGTCCGTTACCGGCGGGCCGACTCCAAGCAGATCTGGCTTTCGGTGGAACTGTTGCCAACTGATACCTATGTCGGGTTGCGAATCCGCGATGAAGGGGCTGGCATTCCCACCCAACAGCTTGAACAATTTGCCACTGCCTTTGAACAAGTGGATCGGGATAATCGCACCGAGCCGGGGGCCGGCTTGAGCCTTGCCCTGATTCGGCATGTTGCCCACCTGCATGGTGGTACCTTGGAGATCGAGAGCCAGCATGGCAAAGGCAGCACCTTTACCCTTTGGCTGCCGGCGGCTCTCGACACGTAGATCGGGAAAGTGCCTGAATTCATGGATGGTTTCTCTGTACTGGCCGTTGTGGCGATTATTTTAATGGGAATTGGCTTTATCGGTGTGATCGTGCCGTTGCTGCCCGGTCTGCCGTTGATCTGGCTGGGGATCTTGCTCTGGGCTTGGGGTGATAATTTTGCGCAGATTGGCTGGCCAACGTTGATCGTCCTCGCTGTGATCATGGCGGCTGGTTGGGGCGTTAATCTGTTGTTGGCCCCGGCGATTAGCCGGCGTGCTGGCGTTAGTTGGCGGGCGATCGGGGGCGCAATTCTTGGGGGGGTTGCCGGTGGGCTGTTGTTAAGCGCCATCCCGATTATTGGCACCCTCTTTGGTGCTCTCATCGGTGCCTTGGCGGGCATGTGGTTTGTCGAATATCGCATTCGCGGCGATGAACAGGCGGCGACGGCGGCTGTTCGGGCCTATATTAGCGGTGTAGCTGTGGCAACGTTGATCGAATTATTGCTTGCCTTGCTCATGATCGCCATTTTCCTCTGGCAAGCCTTTTGGACATAATCGCCATGCGGGCCATCATCTTTATCAACGGCGTAATCGCGGATTATGACCTTTTACGCCGTTGGCTGCGGCCGGATGATTATTGGGTGGCGGCCGATGGGGGCGTCAACCATTGTCTGGCCCTAGGGCGCAATCCTCATGCGCTGGTCGGTGATCTCGATAGTGTTGATGCCAGCGTGGTGCAACGTTTGGCACGGGACGGGGTGCAGGTGGAACGACATCCTGTCACCAAAAATGAGACTGATCTGGAACTAGCGTTAGATTTTGCGCTCAAGGCCGGGGCCAGCGAACTTCTCCTCGTGGGCGCAATGGGCGGACGGCTCGACCAGATGTTGGCAAATATCTTGATTCTTGCCCAACGTACCTGGCCGGCGACCTTGCAATTGGTCGAAGGTCATCAACTGGTGCAACTAATTCCCCCCAATCAAACGATCACCTTTGCCGCCGCGGTGGGCGACACCGTGAGTGCCTTGCCCCTCAGTGAACAGGTTACCGGGATTACCTACACGGGCATGCGTTATCCTCTGCACAACCAGACCTTGCACTTTGGCAGCACCCGTGGCATCAGCAATGAAGTGAGCGAAACGCCCGCCAGCGTGCGCATAAGCAGCGGGCGCCTGCTGATCGTGCAGACGTTGGCTACCCTGGGTTGACAACCGTCGGCTGCTGGTGGGTCGGCAAAAAATCGGTAGTCGCTTACGCAAACCAGCATGCCGGCAACACATCGCGCTCGGCGGCTAGCAGCTCGCGCAGAATGGCGTCGGCGTCGGCAATCGAGGTGACCAGGGGATCGGTGAGCAGGGCGCGGCGGAGCAGGGTCATGTCACACTTGGCGACGGCTTCGGCGGTTAACTCGTGGGTGTCGAGTACAATTTCCTGCATCCCGCGCAGTCCACGGGGCATCGCGCCGACGGGGCGTGGGCGTGGACCGTTCATGTCAATGTCACAGAGCAGTTCCAAGAACGCGTCGTCCGCCATATTGGTCACCGCGCCCTGGTTTGCCGTGTTGACATAGAAGGGTTTGCCCAGGTTGCCGACCATATTTTCGATGATATCGGTAGCATGATCAGGGCCAAAGGTCGTCATATAGGTGGCAATCGGCGTGCGCCCGCTGACAAAACCAGCTACCTGTTGCCACATTGCCTCGTGGCGGTCGTAGCGATCTTCGGTCTCCCAGATTTTGAGCGGTGGTACGATCTCTTTTAATTGACCCAGCCCCTGGTAAAAGCTGACATACTCTTTGGTGTGGGCCACGCAGACCGGAATATAGCCAAAGACGCCATAGAGCTGATGGGCAATCGTGTTGTTATAGAGTGCCTTCGCGCCGGTGTCGCCGCCGGTATCTTCCGTTGCCGCTTCCTGACGTAACCACTCGGCAATCCGTCCCATTACATCCTTGCCGTCGTACTCGGCCTTGAGCATCCAAGTGAAGTGATTGACCCCGGCAATGCGCAGGTCAAAGGCCTGCTCAATCGCCGCATCGTACGCGCTATCGGCCTTGATCAGCCCGGCGCGCAGGGCGTAACGCCGTTTGATGTGCGGCATGTGCAGGCTATCACAGAGCGCAAAACTCTTCAATTGAGGGGCATAACGGGCGAGACCAATACCATGTACGGTCGAGGGATTGATATAGTTGATCACCCACGCATTGGGGCAAAGCCGTTCGATGTCCTTAACACAGTCGAGGATCAGCGGGAATTCACGCATGGCGCGAAAGACGCCACCAGGGCCAATCGTGTCGCCCGAACACATACGGATGCCATATTTTTCTGAGATTGCACAGTCAATGCCCCGATACTTGACGGTCTCGCGCGCAAAGCTGAGGACGACAAAATCTGCATCGCTCAGCACATCGTTCCAATCGTTGGCCGCTTCGATCTTGAGCGCTACGCCCGTTTCACGCACAACCATGTTGGCTAAGGTGGCCATTTGCTCCAGGCGCTTGGGATCGGTATCAACGAGGGCGAGGGTGCCGTGATTCAGGTGCGGCGAATGAACCATCTGCCAGATTGCCTGCCGCCCAAAAAAGAGGCTGCCTGCCCCGATGACGACAACTTTGGGGTGCTGAACGCGCATCTCACTCATACTGCTGCCTTTCATTAAATGGCCGCTCATTAAACGGTCGCTCAGTGGGTTGACCCTGCTCCGCACTTGTCGTTGGTTGGTTCCAGCGCTGGGTGCCGATGAGTTCGCGTAGTTTGTCGCCAAAGAAGTTCATATTCATGTTAATGGCGGCCAGGGCCAGACGCAATACCGCATCTTCATAGTGACGCTGCCCCATCTCATTCAACTCCTGGCGTAGATCCTTGAGCGAAGTCTTGAGCCGGCGCGCTCGTCCCGTTTCCCGTTTGATTATATTTAGCCCGGCATCAGCCATGCGGATCGCCAGATCTTGGATCTGCACGCTATTGAGATTAGAGACCGTGTTCGGCTTTTCCTGAAATTCAATGTAGATGTCATTGGCTAGCTCGGAACGTAGCCAGGCTTCCCAGGTGCGTTCGGCTTCGCTGTGATAGAAGCGCTCGGCTGGGATGGTGTGATAACTTTCGGCGGCGACAGCTTCCTTGGCCGGTTCTGCCGGATCGACCGGCGTTTGTTCCCGCAGCTCGATCGGCACAAAGAGACGGACGAGACCGCGCAGAATATAGCCGGTAACCAGCCCAAAGAACAGGCTGAGCAAGGTTGCCTCAAAGAGAGAAAATGTCGGCACAGCCCGCTGTAAAGCTCTGCCCACGCCCACGGCCAGTGCGCTGAGCAACACAAACCCAAACCCAAAGGTGACCAGTCCAAAAATCGCGACCAGCACAAAGATAAATAAACGACCTAAAATGCTCTTCATACTTCAGCTTCCAATTTAACGCGTGTTGGCGTTAGGGGGATAATATTCGCACGCGACACAAACAACGGCTACCTCACGGTGGGAGCACCGTTTCATCATAGGTGACACCTAGCCCGGCGGCTGTGGGCACAGCTACGTTACCGGCCACAATCGTATAATTGGGCTGATACCACGGGGCCACGACTGGTTTCACGGCACTCCATTCTTGATGGGCACCCAAGTTGGGCACAATGGCCGCAAAATGAAGCAAACAGGCGGCCAGCGGATCGCTTTGGGGACTATGGGGCGCCACGGTCATACCTGCCGCCGCCGCCAGTCGCGCCACACGGAGGGTGCGAATCATTCCGCCATTGTAGAGCAGATCCGGCTGCACCATATCAACGCCACGCTGCGCAATCATCCAGGCAAATTGGTGCAGATTGGTATCCTGTTCACCCCCCACCACTGCCATTGTCAACGCATCGGCGACTTGTTTGGTCGCCGCATGATGCTCAAAGGGGCACGGCTCCTCCAGCCAACCTACCTGATGTGTCTCCAACATCCGGCCCACTTCGATCGCAGTTGGGGCATCATAGGAGCTGTTCGCATCGACGTAAATTGCCACCTGCTCGCCAAAGGTCCGCCGCGCCAGTGCGATCAGGGCCGCGGTGCGCCCGGGGGCCGCGTCGGCATTACGGCTCATCCGCCCGCCAATTTTAAGCTTGATCGCGCCCGCGCCAGTCTCTGCCAGCCGTTCGCCCACCCATTCTACCTCTGCTGCCGGTGAGGTATCGCGACGCATACTGGAAAGATAGATCGGCATCTCTGCGCGCAAGCTGGGGCCAAAGAGTGCACTAACGGGTTGATCAGTTATCTTACCCAGCAGATCGAGCAGGGCAAATTCAACGTGCCCGACACAATTCCAAAAGGCCACACCGGCCAATTTGTAATTGCTTTTGTGGGCGTAGACGCCATCGACTAATTGCACCAGATCGCGCGCATCTTTACCGACAAAAAAGGGAATCACCAACTCCTGCAAGATAGGCAGTAGATAACGGAGCCGACTATTCGCCAACGCGTAACCCGTCGCCCCATCAGTTGACCGCGCCCGCAGCAGCAGTCGATCATAGATCGGCAGCACTTCAATGGAAGCGATCACTACCGGTTCTGCGACTAACTGTTGGACGCGCCTCGTAAAGTCCGCATCACTCGGCACAGCCGCCCACGCATCTCCTGCTTGCAAGATTAGCCTCTCCTCTATCCCTGTATCCCGATTTACCAATGTACTGATTTCCTGATGTACCGCTTTACCAATCTACCGCTTGCGCGCCAGCGTCAACCCATCGCCAATCGGCACCATGCTGACATCGACCCGATCATCTTTATGCAGCGCACGGTTTAAAGCACGCAGCGCCTTGGTATCCTCGTCCTGCCGTTCGGTGTTGATGATATCGCCGCCCCACAGCACATTGTCAATGGCGATCAGGCCACCGCGGCGCAGCAATTTGAACGCGGCTTCAAAGTAGTTGGCATAGTTGGCTTTGTCCGCATCGATAAAGGCAAAGTCAAAGGTGCCGTGATTGGCCTCGTCGGCAGTCAGTTCGGCTAGTGTATCGACGGCCGGCCCAATGCGCAGGTCGATCTTGTGGTGCATTCCAGCGGCGTGCCAGTAGCGTTTGGCCATCGCCGTATATTCCTCGCTGACATCACAGGCGATGATCTGACCATTATCGGGCAGTACAAGCGCCACGGAAAGCGAACTGTAGCCGGTAAAAACGCCCACTTCCAGGGTCCGGCGGGCACCCAACAGTTTGATCAACAGGCGCATGAACTGGCCCTGATCCGGCGAAATCTGCATGCCGGCGTTCGCCATGTTTGCGGTCTCTTCGCGCAATTTTCTGAGTAACTCTGGCTCGCGCAGCGAAACCGAGAGGAGATAATCATAAAGTGGTTCAGTTACTTGAATCGTACTTTTCGCCATCAAAAATTCTCCGTACGTTACTTTATGTGAAATTTTCCGGATTGTTCATTCCCATTACATTGCTCATTTGCGAATCCTGCTTGCGTGATCGGCTGCGTTGTTTTACACGCCACCAAACGCCGAAAAGCCACCATCAACCGGCACGACGATGCCAGTGACAAAGCGGGCGGCATCGCTGCAAAGCCAGACGGCCGCGCCAATCAATTCTTCCGGTTCACCAAAGCGTTTCATCGGGGTATGATCAATAATCGACTGCCCGCGCGGGGTGAGTGCCCCATCGGGTTGCAACAAAAAGGCGCGATTCTGTTCGCCGACAAAGAAGCCCGGCGCAATTGCGTTGACCCGGATCCCGGCCCCATACTTTAGCGCCATCTCCACGGCCAACCAGCGGGTAAAGTTGTCAATTGCTGCCTTGGCCGCCGAGTAGCCGATCACACGGGTGAGTGTGCGCAGCGAAGCCATCGACGAAATGTTGATGATCGCCCCCTGTTTGGCGTCCGCCATCGCTTCGCCAAAGACCTGCGAAGGTAAGATCGACCCCATCAGGTTGAGGTCAAGCATCTTCTGAATCGCACTCTGCTGGAGGTTGAAGAAGGTCACCTCATTGAAGACCGTAGCGTCGGCTGAATTGCCACCGGCCGCGTTGATCAGAATGTCGATGCGGCCCCATTGTTTGAGGACTGTTTGGCGCGCCTCGATCAGCTGCCCGTTGTCAAGGACATCCGCAGGCAAGGGCATGGCAATGCCACCATCGGCTGCAATGGTGCCGGCGACAGTGGCGGCCAATTCGGTCCGGCGACCGAGGATGGCGACTTTGGCCCCGGCCGCGGCCAGCCCATGAGCCATCGCCCCGCCGAGCACGCCTGTCCCGCCGGTGACAATCGCCACCCGATCGCGTAAGGAGAAGAGTGTAGTTAATGCTTGTGAGTGCATGGAGAATCTTTCTTGGTTAGTTAACACTTTCTTCAGTGTAAAAAGTGTTAATTGGTGACAGAGCCAAGTATATCATGTGGCGCGCAAAACGGTAGAATGGTTGACAACGGCTGTCACCACTGGCAATTACGCTAGGAAAACAAAGTAGGTTTGGGTGGACGAGGTTCTAGTCTATCATATTGTGTGCGTTGGCCCAAGTGCGGGAAACACAGGGGTTGATCTACTACGCACGACAGCGCACCAACAGATCTTTCACCGCCACCTCAATCCGGTCTAACGCATCTGCTGCCGTCAGCGCATGTAGATCGGCGACCTCCCAATATTCGATCCGTTCCGCCCAAGCCGCTTGGCGCTCGACCATGTAGGGGTAGTGCTCCGTTCGGTCGAGGGCAATCGTCAGGGTGGCCTCTTGTAAATCGGCCGCCGTTACTTGCGCGGGGAAACGCAGTGGCGTGGGGACCGTCACCGCCATCTCCTGTAATCGTGCCAACGTGTAAGCCGAGATCGGTCCCACGTTGTTGCTGCCTAGTTCGATGGCCAGCCCGCGTGAATCGGCCACCCAAGGGAGTTTCTCTTCCGTGGCCAAATGGTTAAAAAGTAACTCGGCAAAGCGGCTGCGGTAGTAGTTGCCGGTACACAAAAATAGAACTTTGGCGCTCACAGTTAGCTCTTTTCATTGCTGGTTGATTGTTTATGGGTTAGGTTGGCTGTCGGTGTAGAGACGCGGATAGAGGATACGCGGATGGGTATCCTCTATCCGCGTCTCTACACCTGCTCCATCATAATTTAACGTTCACACGACGGCTGCGGCCTGACCATCAGCAAGGGCCGCATGGCGTTGTGCCAGCGTCGCCTTGACTTGCCGTAATTGTTCGCCATACAGCCCATAGGTCAACAGGGCAAAAAAGGCGAGCAGACAGCCGACAAAGGGCAAGCCGGTCATAAAGATGCGAAAGCCCAGTGCCACGCTGGTTGGCTGTACTGTTAACCTGGTGTCATAGCCATAGGCCGGCGCAATAATGCCGAAGACCACGGCGACAATCGCTGCGCTCAGCGTGACGACTAGCCCGTTCAGCCCAAAATACATCCCTTCACGGCGCTGCCCCGTCTTGACCTCATCCTCGTCGATTACGTCAGCGATTAAAACATTGTCCATGAGAAAAATGCCGGCAAAGGCAATGCCGATAAAGACCGCCGCCACCACCGCACCCTGTAATGTGTTAACAAACCAGAGTGGAATCGCGGCCAGCGCGGTGGCCGCATAGCCACAAAGTGCTGTCGTACGTGCCTCAAAGCGGTTAGCAATCAACAGCCGCCAGGGATAGAGTGCCAGGGCCGCCACCACAAAGGCGGTTGCGAGAATGATCGTCGTCTGGCCGGCGTCCGCACCCAGGCTATATTTGACATAAAAGATCATGCCAGTGGAAAGCGCATTGGTGGTGACAAAACGCATCGTCTGCGCCACTGTCATCGCCAAAAAACTGCGGTTGACAAAGGTGGCCTTGAAGGCGGTAAAAAAGGAAAAATCGTCGGCAACGCTTGCCCCGCCCCGTTCAAACATTCCTCGGTAGCCAATGTGGGTGGCAATAGCTGCAATCATGGCAAACGCAATGCCCATCGGTCCCCAGCCAACGCGTTCAGCAATCAGCGGCGGCAGTGCCACCCCGGCAAGCAGGGCAATCGTCAGAAAAATATTCATGCGTACTGCAACATCGGTGCGTTCACGGTAGCTAGGAAACATCTCCGGCAGCAGTGAATAGTATGCGGTATTCACCGCCGTGCCGATACCGTCATAGAGGACGATGCCGATCACCATATAGACAAGCAGCGCTACTGGTTGCTCGTTGCCGTTAAAAGGTACGATCCACAGCAGGCCAAAAATAATTAGCCAGGGGATGGTACCAAACCAAAGATAGGGTAGCCGCCGTCCCCAACGGGTGTGGGTGCGATCAGAGAGATAACCAAGCAGTGGATTGTTGACTGCGTTGTAGATGGCATAGAGTGTCAAAGCCGTGGCACTCCATTGGGGTGGTAGCCGTTTGACATCGGTGTAAAAAAAGAGCAGCGAAACATTAAAAACCTGGACGGGAATTTGCAGGCCCAACATGGTCAGCGCATAGAGCCAGCGTTGACCATTCGTGGTCGCGCGCACCGGGGCGGATTGATTCATCTGAAGTTGCTCCCTAGCTGATAGATGATTTGGTTAATGTGTTTTACTGGGAACTTATTTACATCTCGGTGCGTAGCAGCATAATATTGTGTCTCTCTCCATCGGCATTACATAAGTCGGCATTACATAAGTCGGCATTACATAAGCCAGCATTACATAACCCCTAATGGTACAAAGCTGACCCTTGCAATGTAACACAACTTACCTTATGCTCACAACTGTGCCCACCAGCACGGCAATGCTTATCACAAAATGCCCTTTCAACCATCCAAAGTGAGGATTCGTTATGGTGCTCAAGCCAACTCAGCCATCCGCAACTTTGTCCCTACCAGTACAGCAGCGGCGCTACCCAAAGTACCTCGTCCAGAGCATCATGTTGACGCTCATGGTCACCTTGTTACTCTACTTATTTCTGACCACACTTGTGCGGTTGTCCGCCTTTAGTCCTAGCTTGGTCCCGGACGCACCGGGGAAGATCAGCGGACGTGTTACGAACGATGAGGGTGATCAGTTGGCGGGGATTGCCGTGTGTGTGGCGCTGCTCTACTCCGATCACTTTTGTTCACCTGATGATGATGAAGTGCCGGCCGCCGCCTACACCGATGCCACTGGAGGCTATCAGGTCGTCGGGCTTGGTGCCGGGCAATACACGATTCTGTTCTATGATCCAACCAATGATCACTTTGCTGAATATTATGATAACGTGTCACTGAGTCGTGGTGGTGTGCCCACGCCGGTGCTCGTGGCCGGCAACCATGTCAACGGTATCAACGCCAGCCTGACGCCGGCGGCCAAAATCACCGGGACCCTGGCCTTGGCGTTTGGCAATGTCTATATAGAGCAAGGACAACTCACGCTTTTTACCGCTGCTGTCAATGGCTGGGACTTGGTAAGTAGCATGGGCTTGGGACAAACAAGCCGAAGTTATGCGTTCGAGGGACTAGGGCCAGGCGAATATCGCCTTTGTATCGAGGCGCAACTTCGCTGGCCGGATGGGATCAACCTAGCTGGTCGCGATCAGGAATGTTATCATCAAGTGACCAATGGCGTTGAAAATGCGACCTCGCTGGTGTTGACCACTGGCACCACGATCAGCAACATAAATTTCCTGCTTGGCGAGACGAGCGCGCAGGTTTCCGGTCGGGTGACCGACGCTGCGGGCAAACCCCTCTCCGGCATTACCGTGATTGGTTACCTGGCCGATGAAGGCTATGCGACAGATCGGCTTAACCGCGTCGAAACTGATGGGGCGGGCTACTATGAATTTCTCAGCAATTTACCAGGTTCGCATCTGCTCCAGTTTTTTGATCAACGCGGTCGCTATGGTTTCGCCTACCATGCGCCTACACTGACCCTGGCACAGGCCACCCCGCTTTCCCTTACCCGATCCAGTAACATTACGCAACTCAATGCCATTTTGGGGCCTAGTGCTTACATTACCGGTCATGTCCACTATTCATCCAGTGATGTGCCACAGGCTGGGCAAGTCCGGCTAATGCAGCAGACAGCGGGCGCGTGGCGCACCCTGCTGCCCTTCTCCTTTGCGGTTGATCCAGCGACTGGGCGGTATGCTATCGGTGGTTTAGCAGCAGGTGTTTATCGCCTCGAAGCCAGCGATGATCAACCGGGTGATGCGCGCGACGTCACCGGTTATTACGGCGGTGCCACCCTGGATAGTGGGGTCGAGATCACCCTCGCTGCCGGTGAAACGCGGGGTGCGGCTGATATTACCTTAGCACAAGAACGCTATGAAGGCGTGCTGACCGGGACTGTCACTGCTGGTGGAATCGGTTTATCGGGGATGAGAGTTACCCTTTCTCGCCTAATCAATTACGAACCAGGGCCGCCGATCGTTCCCGTTAAATTGCTCGAACTGTTGACTGATGCCAACGGTCACTATCGCGTGGCCGGTTTGGAAAACGGTACCTACCGTGTGCACTTTGCTGATCCGGCCGGCAACTATGCCAGCGTTTACGCCGGTAATGTGCAGAGTGAAATTAATGCGCGCAGCTACAGCATCACGGGCACTACTGTGATCACCCATGTCGACGCTGCGCTGCAACTGGCCGGTTCGCTGGCGGGGACGGTGCGCGCCGTTGATGGCACCCCTATCTCGGCGATTAGGGTCATTTTAGACTGGTTTAACCCCGCGTTGGGTAGCTGGCAAGCGTTTCCTGGGTGCACTGCTGTCAGTGATGCTGCTGGTAATTATCAGATGCGTGGCCTGCTGCCCGGCAGCTATCGGATCCAATTTGTGGGCTTACCCCATTACCAAAACCGCTATTACGACGCAACCGATCAGTTTGAGTTGGCGCAGACCGTCATGGTCAACGCGGGGGCGGTAACTACTGGGCTGGATATCAGCCTGGCACGAACCCCCCAGGTCTATCTGCCCATCATCAGCCAGCGTGCCCCGGCGCAACCACCTGCAACGATCTATGCGACCTTGGTGGCGAATGGTAATTTCAACATCTTCGTGAAGGCGCTGGAACGTGCAGAACTTGCTGACCTTTTGCATCGCCCCGGTTCATGGGCGATCTTTGCCCCGACCGATCCAGCCTTTGTTGCGCTACTGCACACTTTCAATCTGACGGAAGCGCAGTTGCTTGCCCTACCAGAACTTGCTGATCTCCTGCGTTACCATCTCCTCCCAAGCGCAATGGCCGCAGCTGATCTCGCCGATGGGCTGCTGCTCACCACGGTGCAAGGAAAATCTGTGCAGATTGAAGCGGAGATGGCGGTAGTGAAAGTTAATGGGGCCACGATCCTTGCCGCCGACATTGCGACAACCAACGGCGTGATCCACGCCATCGACAGCGTAATGATTCCACCGCCCGATGCAACGAACAATAGATAATTACGGATGGCGGCTAACAATTTAGCCGCCATCCGTGTTGGTTTTGTTTGGCGCTGCGTTACGTTTAACCGTAATCGGCTGCCCTGCCTGTTCGATCACGCGCTGTTGAAAGCCCTGCGTCGCAATCGTCCCATAGTCATGCCCTGCGTCCGCCGGACAGACCCAAAAAAAGAGCAGATCGTCAGTACCCACATTGACCGTGCGGTGCGCCCAACAGGGAGGAATGTGCAGCACACCGCCGGCCGGAAATGGTTCAACCAAACATTCGCCCTCAGGTGACTCCAAGACCATCATCCCGGTGCCACGCAGGCAGTAGTAGACTTCCGCCGTCGCCAGCACCGCGTGAAAATGGCCCTTGGTCATAAAGTACTCGTCGCCCACCTTGCCAGGGTGCAGCAGCGTAATGCCGCTGATCAGATCGCCAGCTACCGCGGGCCGGCTGGTGCCATAGACGGTGTAAAGCGGTGGATTGCTTGTTTGACAGAGCGTAGCAAAGGCTACTTCATCGGCAAAGTAGCCGGCCAGATCAGCGAGGCGGCGGGTGCTCTGGACATCATAATTACTTAAGGTGGCGTGGGGTATGTCTAGGGTGTAACGTTGTAGATCCATGATTGCCATTCTAGCGTTCAATAAAAATGGTAAATGGTGAATTATCAATTGCGAATGGTAAATGATCTCGCCGCGCGGCACCATTTACAATTCACCATTCACCGCCCCCTAAGGTCGAGTGCCGCTACATCTTCATGCCGCCCTGGGTTAGCCCTTCGACAAAGCGGCGTTGTAGGGCGAGGAAGACGACCAACACCGGCAGGATCATCATCACCGCACCGGCACTGGTCAGCGCCCAATCACGACCAAAGCGCTGGGTGAAATTGTAATAGCTGGTGGTCACGGGCAATAGTGAATCATCTTGCAAGAAGATCAGCGCGGCCTGGAATTCGCCCCAAACCCCCAGCGCAACGACCAGACCCACGGTCAAGAAAGCGGGCCACATCATCGGGATGACGACTCGCGTCATCACCTGCCATTCGTTGGCGCCATCGACGCGTGCGGCATCCTCAAAATCGCGGGGCAGGCTTGCGAAGAATGAACGCAGCAAAAAAATGGCAAAGGGTGAGTTGAACGCAATATACATGATGATAATCCCGACCCGACTGTTGAGCAATCCCAAGTTGCGCCACAGGATAAACAAGGGAATGACATATAGCCAGAAGGGGACCGTCGAGAGAGTTAACATGTAGACCATGTAGAGACCACCCCCTGGCGGATCCAGCCGAGCCAAGCTGTAGGCTGCCATTCCCCCCAATAGCAAGACACCAGCCACCGTGCAGACCACGTAGATCAAGCTGTTCGTCATGGTTACGCTAAAGCCGCCCTGTGCCCACGCTTGTACGTAGTTTTCCAAGTGTACGACCATTGGTAGGCCGATGGGATTTGTGCCCAGTTCTTGGTTGCTTTTGAGCGAGTTAAAGAAGAGGATCGCGATCGGGCCGAGGGTGAAGATCAATAGCACGATCATCACCAGGTAATTGGGCAGCAGGCTGGGCTTGCCTTTTCGGTTGAACATGATTATTGCCTTCCCAGTACATCTGGAATGAATCCCGCGGCCTGATTTGTGCCGGGATCTACGCGATTAACCGACCTGGCTTAGATATCCCAGCCGCGGCGACGCAGCAGCACAAAGACGCCGGCCATAATGCCGGCGAGGGCACTCATGGTCAGGCCAATGGCCGCGCCATAACCGGCCTCGAAGCGTTGGAACGCCTGTTTGTAGAGATGGGTCGCCAGCATTTCAGAACTCCCCGCCGGTCCGCCCTGGGTGAGAATCCAAACGTAGTCAAAGACAAGAAAAGAGCCAATCCCCGTCATCATCAGCATGAAAAAAACCGTTGGCCGGATGCCCGGCAACGTTATATTGAGAAATTCCTGCCAACGGTTGGCACCATCAATCTTGGCGGCATCATAGAGGTCGACCGGAATATTTTGCATGGCAGTGAGGAAGAGAATCATGAGAAAGCCCCACCAGTGCCAATTGTCGGCAAAAGCGATAGCCGCCAGGGCAAGGTTTTTGTCGCCCAGATAAGGTTGATCGAGGCCAGGGAGACCGTAATTTGCCAGGACAACGCCAAAGCCCAGCCGCGGGTCATAGAGCATACGCCAAATGGAGGCGGCCACCACACTGGGCAGCACATATGGCACAAAGAAGGCGGTGCGAAAAATCATCGAGCCGCGCCGTATTTGCGCCAGCAAGCTGGCAACGGCCAAGGCCATGATAAAGGGCACAGTCATAAAGAAAGCCAACCAGAGGATGTTGTGACCAAAGGCCAGCCGGAAGTTGTCATCATCAAAGATCAACTGCCGGAAGTTCTCCAGGCCAATGAATTCTGCCTCACCAATGCCGGACCAGTCGGTGAGCGAATAGTACATGCCCGAAAGCGAAGGGCCCACCACGACGATCAGATGTATAAGCGTGATCGGCGCAATAAAGAGCCAGGGCAAGACCCGCCTGCGGAAACGATTTCCCCGCCACCAAGATCGGCGCTGCTGGGTGGTGCTGCCAGCCTTACTGCTGCCGGCTTTGGTTGTCAATTGCACAAAAACAGTATCCTTTCCATCGCCTGCCTGTTTGAGCGGACTAGTGCACCATTGGCGATGTTTTGATGAATTACCGCGCTGAGGGGATTGCCAAATCCCCTCAGCGCAAACCTAACCCATCAGAACTTGGCCAACGATGTACTTAGTCATTCGACATCAAATCGATATAAACGCTACTATCTCATCTCTTTGCCGTCGAAATCCTACTCATTCCGGTCGGGGATGGGCAGTGTCTCGCCCGCAGTTAACTCTGCTTGGAATTGTTTGTCAATGCCGGCCATGTATTCTTCGGCTGTCATATCGCCGACCCACACCTTTTCAAGCTCTTCGTAAATGAACTGGTCGGTTTTGGGTGGGAAGAAGGTCCAGGTGGTATAACCATAACGACCTTCGTCCGATGCCTTGGCAAAGTCGGCAAAGACAGCGGCCATCCGTGGGTCAACGCCACTCATTTGGCCGCTTTCGATCTTGATGGGAGCCACTGCGTTTTGGCATTGGGTGAAAAGGCTAGACTGTGTCTCCGGGGAGAAAAGAAAGGTGAGCACTTCTGCCGCCTCGCGCGGATGCGCAGACGCTTTGTTGATTGATTGCGTGCCGCCGATGCCAATGTTGTAAATCACCTCGCCGGTCGCCGAGGGGAAGGGTACCCAATCCCAGTCGTTGCCGTGCTCGGTCTCTGTGCCAAAGAACTGATCGACTGAGTTGTAGAACCAGGTTCCTTCCATGTTCATCGCGGCATCGCCGGCCCCAAAGGCCGCTTGGAAGGTCGCAAAGTCAGCCGCCAGGAAGTTCTTTACGTCGCCCATCCAATAGCCCTTTTGCATCATATCATTGAGGGCGTTGATCGAGGCAACGAAGTCAGGATCGGTCCAGGCAATTTCACCTTTGAGTGCTTGATAGACCTTGTCGGGGCCGGCGATTTTGTTGACGAACTCGGTGAAGTACCATTCGTTACAGGCTTGGCATTCACCGGCTTGCCCACCGAAAGGAATAATGCCCGCCGCTTGGATCTTAGTGGCAAGCGCGTCGAGCTCATCAAGCGTCTTAGGTGGTTCCCAGCCTTGCTTCTCAAAGAGCGTTTTGTTGTACCACAGGATGATGGTCTCAAGCTCTTGCGGCAGGCTATAGAGCGTGCCTTCCACGCGGCCAAGATTCAATGCCCAGGGCACAAACATTTCATCCCATTTAAAATCTTTCGCCAGATCATCCAGCGGCAGCACTTGGCCGGCCAATGCGAATTCAGCCACGAAGGCTGGTCCATGTGTCGGCACAATATCGGGACCCGCACCACCTGCCAATGCAGGCCGCACGGCGTCGATCATTTGCGCTTTGCGCTCGATCACAAGTTCAACTGTATCGCTCTGCGCGTTAAAGCCCTTCTCGACGATGTCGACAAAACAATCGGCGTCGGCATCTGCATCTGCCCACATCGTCACCTGTACTTTTTCCGCTGCACCCGCGTCTGCGGCTGTCTCGTTGGTGCCACCGGACGGCGCAGCACAGCCCACCAGCAGCAGACCCAAAACCGCAAACCCACTTAGCACCCTATAGAACTGTTTGGACATAACGATTTCCTCCTTTAATGAATGTGATGAACATATTTAGCGATCTCCCCTTACCCTACCCCTTATCTCAGGTCAGATTAGCGGCGTGTTTGTTATTCTTGTCTCCAGGGGGCATTTGGACAGCAGCAGTGTTGCTCTTCACCCGCCTCACTTTTGCTGGGGCGGGCGCAAGTTGTTGGAGCGGTTGAAGGTTGAAAATTGACGCGTCAAAAGGCAGATGAATTTTTTGATATGACGAACATATTGGATTAAAAGTGGGCTTTTTGCTGTCGTACAAGGGCTTACTCTACCACGCTTGCGATAACCCGTCAATTAGCATATTTTCTTAAATTGCCTGTCACGCAGGAGTGCAGCCTGGTTCATGGCTACCCACGCAACCGGATGAATTCGGGTTGCGCCTGTTGCATTGCCTGAGGGATACGGTCGCTGCAGATCGCTTCGATGTCATCGGCAACAATGCGCCCGACGTTCAGGAGGGCTTCCAAGTTGGCCCCGGCACGGTGGGAAGAAAGCACCGCGTGCTTGGCCTTGCGGATTGGGTGTTCTTTGGGCAGCGGCTCCTGCGGGAAGACATCGATCCCAGCCTGGAAGCGTCCAGCCAGGAGCAACTCGGTCAGCGCATCGAAATCAACGACATGCGCACGGCTGAGCAGAATGAAAACCGCATCCGGACGGATCAGGTTGAGTTTTTCGCGGTCCAGCAAGGCTCGGTTGGCTGCGCTGGGCACCGCCAACACAAAGATAACTTTTGAGGTAGACAATAAAGTATCCAGATCGACCGGCGCAACTTTTTGCCCGCGCAGGTAGCTGTCCGTCAACCACGGATCAAAAACTTGGATCGGGCAACCAAAGGGATCGAGCAGTGGCTTGAGCGCACGCGCCAGACCGCCAAAGCCGATAAACCCTACTTGTTTTCCATAGAGGGTGAACGGTGTACCGAGTTCGGTGGCAAAAGCAGTGTGGCTCCAATTTGGCTCGTCCTGCCGAAACGCTTGGTCAGTCCAGGCAATCTGACGAGTGCAAGCCAGTGCTAATCCCAGGCCCAGCTCGGCAACTGCCGCGCCAAAAGCCGGCGCACAACTGAGCACGCGAATACCGCGCGCAAAACAGGCGGCATAATCCAGGCTCTGGGGAGAGGGGAAGCCACCACCCACTTCCAGAATGGCGCGCAACTTCGGGAAGCGACTCACATCACCATGCCGCCAACTGCCGCAGATGATGGCGACAATTTCGTCGCGCACCTTTTCAATCTCTGCTGTGGGCATCTGTTCGTCCTTCCCCCAGATGACATCCGCAGCGGCGTGCAAACGGTTCAGATCCTGGGCCGAGAGGATATTTTCCATGCACCGGAAGGCAGGATCAAGGATGATTTTGGGTTTCATAGATTGCTTTCCGCTTACCCCTACTAATTTCTGTTGACATTCTATGCTGATCCCGGTTGATATTGGGGCCTTCCGCTCCTTTGTGTATACCCAGCTCTGTCATAATTTAATACTTTTACTTGTGTAGAAAATGTTAAATTATGCTAACTGCTCGTATACATCTGGATTTTGACCCAAGGCGGCGTCAAAACATAAAGCGGTGTTTTGGCTTAGGGCTGATCTGTGGAGACCGTTGGTGCGGCTGGGATCACGAGATCGGCGAGACTTTTGGCCTGCAACAGTTGTTGACTCAAGGCCTCCAGCACAGTTTCATCATTAATTGCTTGGACACGCTGGACAAATTCGTCGGGCAAAGGGCCGAACATCAAGGTGAGTAGGCGCAACAACATTTTGCGTTCACCGCTGATTACACCTTCTTCTCGTCCTTCTTCTCGTCCTTCTTCCCGGAGTTTGTCACCCCAACTCATCTCGATTTCCATCGGCGATTGCAATGATGTCCTCCCGTGGATCTGACAATTCTACCGTTGGCGCGTAGGTATTGGCCAACTCCACCAAAAATAGCTTGTCACCTGGACTCAAGTTGCTCTGGATCACCGTTTGCAAAGCGCTCAATTTTACGGCTGCTTTGCTTTGTTTACCCGTTTTCATTAAGACGGCCAAGGTGCTTTATTTTTATCCGTTTGACGTGTTGCCATGCACCTGCCACTCACTTATATTTTATTGATTACAAATAAAAAGTCAATAAGAACGGTCGATTAACCCCAAGCTACATAGCCACCACAGACCGGCAAACATTGCCCGGTGACATAATCCGATAGGTCGGTGACGAAAAACTCGATCACCCTGGCCGCTTCCTCGGGCTGGCCAACGCGCCCTAGCGCAATCTGATCGGTGAGATCATTGCCGGCCTTGACCCAGTAGGATTTGGTCCGTGACGAGGCAATAAAACCAGGCGCAATACAATTGACATTGATCCCAAATGGCCCCAACTCGGCGGCGAGGACGCGCGTGTAGTGTGCCACCCCCGCCTTGGCAACTTTGTAGGCCATGCCACCACCATTGTGACCACTCCATAGCCCCGCTTGCGAGGCCACGTTGACGATCTTGCCGGCCCGCTGCTCCTTCATCAGCCGGCTGGCTGCTTGGCAACAGAGGATGCAACTGGTCAGATTAATGTCCATAATGTATTGGTAGCGTTCGGGCGGCGAAGTCGATGCCCCGTCATCGGCGCCCTCATGGCGCAGATTGCCGCCCGCATTGTTGACGAGAATGTCCAGCCGGCCAAAGGTGCCGGCAATCTCCTCAAACATGCCGTTGACCGCGTCTGGGCTGGTTACATCCGCTTCAACCCCGAGTGAACGGCGGCCTAGTGCCTCAATCTCGGCCATGACCGTGGGCGCATTGAGCTGTTCGTGAAATTCCTGGGCGGAGTTAAGGTTAACATCATTGATCACCACATCGGCCCCTAAGTGGGCGAGGTGGAGGGCATATGCGCGACCTAACCCGCGCCCTGCTCCAGTGACCAATGCAACTTTACCGGCAAGTTTCAGCATGGCGTGATTCCCCTTGCAAGTGGGCTGATATATCGATAGATTTGGTAGATGTAGAATGGGAGAGCGCGTCGCGCACTATAATCATATCATACCATAGCGCCGCTTCACCTGGCGAAATGGATAAAACCTTGCAATAATTGGTCGCTCTGCAATAAAAATAGGCCATACGTACAATGATGGCGTATGGCCTATAAACGCGTCTGTGCGCTTAGGCCTGATCGGTGCTAACGCGGTTGAAGAAGATTAAAACGGCGGCCACGACGGCTACGGCCAGGCCAATAAAGAGCGTATCCTGGGCATCTTTGACATCGATCAGCTGCTTTAGGAATTTAACCGCCATAAAGAGGATAATGACTTCCGAGAGCTTTGTCTTTAATTTGCTCAGGTTGTCAATGTAGAGCCATTCGGGTAAGTTCAGCTTATCAATAAAGAGATCATAAAGCCCAATCGAGAAGATCAAGAGGACGGTGCCAATCAGAAATGTATCTACCATTTCCAACAGATACAAGGTTATCTGCGATTGGTCACCCCTATAGCTGACCAATCGCCAGAGAAAGGTGCCTGTTTGGGCCGCACCCCAGAGGAAGGTGGCCAAGGCCGCGACCATCAATGAGATGACGGCGATCAAAACGATATATTTGCACTTTTCGAGATATTTTGCCATAGGTCCTCGTAAAAGGAATCGTCTTTGCGTGACAAGCCATGGCTTGTCATGCAAAGACGATTCCTTGTTTGAATAGTTTGTGCCGGAAGTTCATTAACATTTGTCCGGTTTATGCTGTCTCTTCCGCCGCACGTGGGGCTAACTCATTCCAAACTGCATCTAATGCCGAGAGTTCTTTGTGGATGCTGTAAAGCGCTTCCCACATGGTATTGCGCGCAGCGGCCGCCGCTTCAACATCATGTTCAGCCAGGGCGTTGCGGAGGGCCTTGACCATCGTCAACTTGGTGGCGACTGACGCCTCGACCGTATTGGCCAGCGTCTCGACTTGGGCCGCATAGTCGTCAACCAGCGCGCTAACGGGCACGGTTACTTGCTCGGCGTGATAGTTAGCATTGGGCGGAAAGTTGGGCGGTTTGCGGCTGTCATCCTCATTGCGCCCGGTGTGGGTGGGGTGGATATGCGGCGTTACCGAGAGATACATGATCGTCGGCTGGTCGGGCAGCAGATTGCGCACCTGGTGGATCTCATCGGCCAAGGCAATACACATCTGCCCAGGTCCTAGCACTTTCTTCACGCCGTTGATGTTGAATTCTGCCTGGCCTTCTAAAATCAAAAAGACCTCGTGGCCCAGATCATGGCTATGACGGCCATCAACCTGGCCCGGTTTCATATGGTAGAGGCGCGCCCGAATCTCCGGGGTGACCAGGACATTGCGGTTCGTTGTGCGATAGTCGTAGACTGTGAAGCTCATGTGGATACCCTGTGAAGATATTGGGCAGCAATGCCAACTGCCTCAGTAAAAGTGTTTTTGCCAACAGGTTTGTGGCAAACCAATAACTAATTCAATGCGCGACTGTCCTAAAAATTGACTTTTGCGTAGCGTGAGCTAGGCCATTCGCTGGGGGCAGCAGCTCAGACGTCAACTGGCATGAAAAACCACCATCGCTCCAGATTTGGACATCATGAATCTTGATCGACTGACCATAATCGGGTGCATATAATTGCAAACCAAAGGCTGCAATTTCTTGATCAAGTTGATCAACAATACTTAGCGCCTGTCCATTTACCGCATCTTCAAACTTTTGAAAGATGTCCTTAACTAAGGCAAAATTGGGGCCTGGAACAAATTCACCAGTTAGTAGGTGATCTTCCTGATTTTCAATTCTTACTTTCCCAATGTTTCTTCGTTTTGCATCTACTAATTGGAGTAGTTGTTTGGAAGCTTGCATAAGTTAGCTCTCTACCATATCTTCAAAAACGTGCGCCAATCTTTCCAAATTTGCGTCAGTAAAACCGGCTACGCCATCAGGATGGACTAAGCGCGCACGATTCTGAAAACGCGTCGTCGCATCCATGATCACTTCGAAACCGGCCGCTCTGATTGCCTTTATGGTTGCTGTGCCAACCTGCATCACACTGTCATACCATTTTCTGGACTTGGGAAAGGCATTGCGCATTTGTTGTGCTGCTGCTGGTGCTGTTCCACCCAATAGTACAGAGATACCAGGAGGTACCAGTTCTTTTTCCAATGCTGACAGTTGCAAGTTTTCTATATGGCCGCCACCTATCCGATGCACTACTGTATCAGGTATAATCTCGCTTGTTTGCTCACTGGCCACGTATATCCTCATTCACATGATTGTGAGATTTATGCGAATTATACCATAGGAAGTCAAGTCCCTGATACGTTTTACTCCAACCGCTGGCGCAACTTTGGATCCAGAAAATCGCGCAGCGCATCGCCCAGCAAATTGGCTGACATCACTGCCAATGTAATTGCAAGCCCTGGGAAGACGACCAGCCACCACGAGGGCTTAAAAGATGCCGCGAGCACGCCGCCCAACATGTTGCCCCAACTGGGCGCGGGCGGTGGAATCCCCAGCCCCAAAAAGCTTAAAGCTGCTTCGGCAAAGATCGCTGCACCCAAGTTGAGCGTTGCGATCACAATCAGCGGCGCAATACACTGGGGCGCGATATGGCGTAACATCAGCGCAATTGGTCTGACCCCGACCATCTGCGCCGCTTCCACATAGGCATTTGCTCTCACCGAGAGCACCACCGAACGGATCACCCGGGTCGCCCCTGGAATGCGGGTGACGGCAATCGCGATGATCACGGTCTTCAACCCTGCGCCTAACGCGACCAGTAACAACAGTGCCAAAATCAAGGTCGGGAAAGACATCAGCACATCCAACACCCGCTGGCTAATCAGGTCAAAGCGACCGCCCAGATAACCACTGGCCACGCCCCATAAAAAGCCCAAGAGATCGCCAATCAAAACTGATGAGATGCTCACAATCAGGGTAATGCGCGCCCCAAAGATAATCCGGCTCAGAATATCGCGCCCCAGATCATCCGCCCCCAGCAGATGGGCTGCACTCGGGGCCTGGCGAATCGCGCCATAGTCGGCCTCTTGCGGATCATAGGGGGCCAACTGCGGGGCAAAGATTGCCATCAACAGCAACAGGATCCAGACCAACGCCGCGCCTGCCCCAATCGGCGAAGAACGGACAAAGCGCCGGATCGTACCTAGCCCTTGGCGCAACCCCCCAGCTGCAGGCGTAGTCTCGCCCTGATAGTGCACTTCCGTGATGACAGATGAACTCATGGCTCTTCCTGTTGACAAAAGTCAGGTAATCCCAATCACGAATCACCTAATCACCAAATCAATTATACCGAATCCGCGGGTCGAACCACGCATAACTGAGATCGACCAACAAGTTAATCACGGCGAAGATCACCCCATAGAGCAGCACCAGGTTTTGGATCATCATCCAATCGCGGTCGGCCAGTGCTTGGACTAACAAAGTCCCTAAGCCGGGCACACCAAAGGCCCGTTCTACGGAAACCGCCCCGCCTAGCAACCCGCCCAAGGCCAGCCCGGACGTAGTGATCACCGGCAACATGGCATTACGAAAGACATGCCGCCAGACGAGGACCCGATCACGCAACCCCTTCGCCCGCCCGGTGCGGATATAATCCTCATACATGACTTCGAGGGCGGCGGAACGGGTCATACGCGCTTGGCCCGCGGCCAAGCCAAGGCCCAAGGCGAGGGCCGGTAACACGGTCATGGAGAGGTTGGTGCCCGGATCTTCCCAGAGCTGCACAATCGTCAGCGGCGGTCGCCAGGTGAAGACGAGCACGGTGAAGAGCACAATCAGCAACCCGATCCAGAAACTGGGCACGGCGATGAAAAGGGTAATCCCAATCCGCGAAAAATAGTCGAAGAAGGAGTTGCGCCAGATCGCGCTGAACATCCCAATCGGCACCCCGATCAGCCAGGAGAAGAGCACCGCCATCAGCGCGATCTGTATGGTAATCGGCCCGCGGCGTAGGATCAGTGCGCTGATCGGCTCTTTCGTCCAGAACGAAGAGCCCAGATCACCGCGCACCACCTCGCCCATCCAATCCAGGTATTGGCGATAGAGCGGCTTGTCCAACCCCAAACTGGCTCGCGCCGCGGCCAGATCCTCCTCGCTCAGCACATAACTGCCGGTTGATTCGGACATAATCACCGCCAACGGATCGCCGGGCAAGACGCGCATCGCCAGAAAGATCAGGATCGTAATCCCAATCAAGGTCGGGATCGCAATCAATAGGCGGTTAATGAGATAACGTGTCATGATCCCCTACAATCCAATTGCTCGTCACGCTGCTCCGCGGCGTGATGCAGCGCCCAGTGGGCTCCCGACGCTCTGCGTCCGGGAGCCCACTGGGCGCTGCATTCCGCCGGCGGGAGCCTACTGGGCGCGGCGGAACGAGCGTAACTCGTAACTCGCTCCTATACGTCCAACCACGCCGTCTCGAAACGGCTCCATTCGGCGAAGATGCGGTCGTTGAGCAACATGCCCTTAACCGTGTTGCGCCACATGGGCAGGTGGAAGGTGTAACCGGCCAGGAACCAAGGGGGATCTTGATCCAGCACGTCGAGCGCCTGATTGATCAGATCAATGCGCTTGGCCTGGTCGATCTCGATATCAATCTGGTCGAGTAAGGCGTCGAAGTCGGCATTCGAGTAACCGCCCCAGTTCTGCGAACCACCCGTGCGCCACCAGAGGTTGGCTCGCGGCGAGATGTCGGAGATACCGTGGCCGGGGGTGTCGATCACCAGTGTGAAGTTGCCCGCTTTTTCCTCTTCCACCAGTTGCGCCCGCTCAATCGTGCGAATTTCGACCTTGATATTCAGATTGCGGGCTAGCATGTCTTGGAGCGCCGGGGCTAGTAACTCTGCTTGCGGACCGGTGGCGGCGAGCAGCTCTAGTCCCTCGATCCCATCAGGAAAACCGGCCTCGGCCAACAACTTTTTCGCCTCTTCCAGATCTGCAGTTTTGTCCTCACGATAGCCAGGCAATTGGGCAATCGCATCGGCGGTGGTGGCATAGGGATCACCATACGGAATCCAACGGGTCAGGTTGATCTGTTCTTGGCTGGCAAAGGCTTTGATCAAGTTCTGTCGGCTAATGCCCAGGTGGATCGCCCGGCGCACGCGCGGATCACCAAAGGGTTCCTTGTTCAGGTTGAAGAGCATCCAGTACGCGCCAAAGTTTGCCAAGCTGTTAACCTGGACGATGTCACCCCGATTTTCGCCTTCCGCCCATGTCTCCGCCGAGACATTCCACGAGAGATCCGCCTGATCGGTCAACACGGCCGTGCCGCGGTCGGACCAGGCCGGGACATGGATCATTTCAATCTGATCGACATAGGGCAGTTCGCTGTCCCAGTATTCTTCGTTGCGGGCAAAGGTCCACTTCTCCGCGGTCTTGTACTCGACAAATTTGAAGGCACCGGTGCCGGGGGCGAGCAGCACTTCGCGCAGGTCGTTGTTATTCGCCTCCAAGGTCTGCTTGGAATAGATGATCATGCTGACTCCGGCCAGGAGATCAAGGAAGTAGGCGCGCGGTGAACTGAGGTTGAGCTGCACCGTAAAATCATCGATCTTCGCAATCGAGTCAACCATGCCCAAATCGGCCTTGATCGGGATGACAATCCCTTCGGGTGGGTTGAGAATGCGCTCAAAGCTGGCCACCACATCATCGGCGCTAAACTCTGCACCATCGTGGAATTTCACCCCCTGGCGCAGGGCAAAGGTGTAGGTCAGCCCATCCTCGCTTACTTCCCAACTCTCGGCCAAATCGGGAATGACCGTACGCAGCCCATCGGTCAGGTTGCGCCGGACAAGGGTGCTATAGACCTGGCAGAGCACCGAAGCCGAGCCGCCCTGATGCATATCATAGTGGGCGGTGGTGATGCCAAAGGCGGTGCGCAAAGTGCCGCCGCGCTTGGGGGTGCCGCTGGGGCGCATCAGCCCATTTTCGGCGGTGCCTTGGCTCTCGCCCGCGGGCGCGGCTGGGGCGGCACTCTCGGCGGGGGCTTCGGCGGCGGGGACGGCGGCTGGCGCACAGGCGGCCAAGACGCCAAGGCCGGCCCCGGCGCCCAACAACTGGATAAAAGTACGGCGAGACAGGGCGCGCCCCGTGGCGACGGGGGGAAGTGACTGTGGTTCCTGCATTGGTTTCCTCCTCTAGATTATCCTTTGATCAACGCGCTACACAATGATGACACGGCACAACGAGTAGACAATGTTGGCAGACGTGAACAAACACCCGTCCAGACGGCGGCCACTGTGGGCATGCCAGTCTAGACGCGGATTAGCGATGGAAAACGGAAAGCACCAAATCGGAAAATTGGGTTGGGGAGGCGGGCTGGTGAAATTATAGAGGAGGTGTGGCGGGCTGTCAAACGGGGAAAAAGTGGAGGGGGTAAGTCGCGTAGAGGGCAAGTGGGCACGCTGTCAACGGATTACGCAGAACGGATTGCGCGGATGCCGGCGTAAAAATCCGTTCTGATGCAGCTTGTTAGAACGGATTTTTATCAGCCCACTAATTTAATCCGTTCAATCTGCTCCCCAAATCCGCTGACAGCGCGCCATCTTACGAATTTGTCACTTCCCATCAAAGGGCGGTAACATGACCCCTGTAAGCTAACCCTGCTTACCCCAATCCAGGGTAGGGCAATTTGCCGCTACCCTTGCTGATCTGTTTGTGAATGGAGTATTGTTATGCGTTTAAAATTGTTGATCCTTAGCCTCTTACTGACGGTGCTCATGGTTGCCGCCTGTAACCGCAGCGAACCAACCCCCGCGCCAACCACCGAACCCACCGTCGCCGAACCCACGCTGGCTGCCACGGAGGCTGCCACGGAGGCTGCCCCTGCCGAAACGCCAGTTGCGGTCACGACCCCCGTCACGGCCACGAACCCAGTGACGACCACGAACCCAGTGACGACCACCGATCCCGTCACCAACCCTGTGACCGTTGATCCGGCGGCTGCGCGCACAGCCTTGGCCGCCATGTTAATCGACAGCCTGACCGTCAGCGTTCCGGTTACAACGGGCATTGGTATTGAAGGGGCCGTTGCCTTACCCTTGACGACCACCAATGGCACTGTCCTTTGGCTGGCCCACTCGATCGGCATCCGCAGCTTTGAGCCCCAACAGGAACATGTGATGGCGATCTACACGCCCGACGGCGACAGTTGGGCCGAAGTCGCGCGCACTGAGTTTGTCACCAGTGGGAACCCCGTAGATCTCGGCGGTAGTCCTGACTATCTGGGCGAAGGGGGCATTACCCAGGTGCAGATCGAGCCGGATCATATCTGGATTCAGGTGGAAGGCGGGGCCGGCGCGCACAGCGGGGTCTATGGCCTCTACAGCTTTGACGGCACGAGTTTTACCCAGCAGATTGCGGGTTTTAGTTCCAGTCCCGGTGTTGGTCGCGTGCAGGATGTGAACGGTGATGGCATCAACGAGGTGCTGATCGACGCCACCGACTTCTATGTCTTCTGTTACGCCTGTGGTGTACGCGCGATCCTCTACAACCTCTGGTATTGGGACGGCGCCCAGATGACCCCGGTTGATCTGCAACCACTGGCGGCTGATGCACCTGCCCAAGTAACGACCTTCAATGAAAATCTGATTGCCCTGGCGCAGGCTGGCCTTTGGCAGGACGCCCAGGCCATGCTAGAGGAAGCTGCCCTCTTTAGCTATACCGAGCCGGCCTTGCAGTGGAATCTTGCCTATGTGCGTGTCAACGCTGAAGCGCGTCAGACCGCAGCGACAGAAGATACCGCCTACCCACTACTTAGCAAAGTCTTCTACGGCGACTATGCCGGGGCCGTTGATCTGCTGCGTGAAGAGGGGGCCGATGGGCTCTTTATTCCCGAAACCGCGTTGATCACCGGCACTGTGGCTGAAGGTTGGCAACCTGAGGTGGCTGATCGCCTGACCAGCAATGCCACGGCTGCCTTGGCCGTGCAACCTGAGCTGGCGGCCGCGTACTTTATCCGTGGCTGGGGCGAATATGTGCGGGCCTTTGACGCAACGGCCGCGGTCGCCGATGTACAAAAGGCCGCCGAGCTGGCCCCCGATGATGAGCTTTACCGCAAGAGTGTAGAGTTTTTGACGGAGTAGTTCATGTTACGTCCTGGGACCGCCGCCAGAGATGGCGGCGGTCCCAGGACGTAACATGTCTTATTTGGATTGGCCCACTTCTGTCCTAAAGTACAGCTGAAAAAGTCCCTATTCTGTGGTATGCTACCCGCATTCAACTTCCCCAACTGTAATCTGAACTTTATCTGCTATGCCTGACAGGAGGAACCAATGGCTACCACCACACCGCACTTTATGCGCGCCGCCAGCTTGACCGATCTGCGCAAGACCGGGCTGCTCACCGTCCAGATCGACGGCCACACCGTGGCGCTCTTTGAACATGCCGAAAAAGTCTATGGCGTGGACAATCGCTGTCCGCACATGGGCTTCCCGCTTGACAAAGGTTCGGTGCAAGATGGCATCCTCACCTGCTACTGGCACTATGCGCGCTTTGATCTCGCCACCGGCGGCACCTTTGACCAATTTGCCGATGATGTCCGTGCTTTCCCCGTCGAGGTCCGTGGCGACGAGATCTTTGTCGATGTCACCTTGCACCACGACCCGCGTACCCATCAACGTGAACGCCTGCGGATTGGGCTGGAGCGCGATATCTCGCTCGTTATGGGCAAAGCCGTGATGACCCTGCTCGATAGTGGCGATGAGCGCTGGGGTGGCGACGCGGTTGAACCCTTCCGCGCCGGCTTGCTCTTTGGGGCTAAAAATCGTAATCGCGGTTGGGGTCAAGGGTTGACCATGCATGTGGCGTTTATGAATTTGCTGCCCCACCTCCAACCGGAGGATCGCCCGCGTGCGCTTTTTCATGGTCTGGCTGCGGTGGCGCGTGACAGCGCCGGCCAGCCACCCCGCTTCTGTGTGCCGGGGTTGCCGGGGCCTGCCAAAGATCTGGCTACGCTCAAGCGCTGGTTCCGCCAATTCATTGCCGTGCGCGACAACGAAGGAGCCGAACGCTGCATTGTCTCTGCCCTACAAGGGGGTGCCAATCATCGCCAAATGGCGGATATGCTCTTCGCCGGAGTCACCGATCATCGCTACATCGATGTCGGTCACCCGCTCGATTTTACCAATAAAGCCTTTGAAGCGCTCGATATTGTCGGTTGGGAATACGCAGAGACGGTGTTGACGAGCCTAGTGACCGGCTACGCCAACGCGACGCGCATGGAAGAGTCCAATGCCTGGCGCAATCCGGTTGATCTGATTAAGCTCTTAGACGGCGCGTTTGAACAGTTGCCGGCGGCGGTGGCGGAAGGGGACAAGACGACAAGAAGACAAGATGACAAGGGACATCACGACACATTGGTCGCGGTGTTGTTGGGCGATGAGCCGCAGCGGACGGTGGCTGTGCTGTTGGATGCACTGCGCGCCGGCTATGGGATGGAGGCGCTGGCCAAGACGGTGGCTTATGCGGCAGCGTTGCGTATTGCCCGTTTCCATACCAGCAACGAGTTTGGCGATTGGGACACGGCGCTGCATACCTTTACCTTTGCCAATGCGGTCCACCAAGGCTTGCGCCGTTCCGGCTCGGTCGATCTGTTGCGCGGCGTCTTTGATGCGGCGATGAGTATCTATCTGGATCGTTTCCTCAACATTCCGGCGGCGCGGCTGCCGTCCCCCAATGGCAAGGTAGAAAACCAGCCAAAACAACTGGATGAACTGGCGGCACTGTTAGATCGGCAACAGCAGGTCAATCAAGCGGGGCAGAAGGTGGCCCACTTTCTCTATGGCACCGGTGATGAGGCGGCGCTACTCGCCCAACTTGGCAAACTCTTGCTGCGCGAAGATCGCGATTTCCATACCATCCAGTCGGTTGAGGCCGCGCTACGCCAGTACAGCTATTGGCAGGGCAAGCCGGAAGGCGTCAACATTTTGGTCGCTGCCACCCGTTATCTCGCCGCCCACGCGCCCACGGTACGCGCCCAGGGGCAGACCTATGAGATCGCCCGCCGGCTGCATCGGGATGAGAAGTTGTTTGAGGGGGAGGAGTAGGGCTGCGCTTTTGTTACACGGAATTCGTGTTTTGCCGCCCCATGAGTTTTTGAATTGAAGTATGATTTTAAGAACGGTCCGGTGAAACCAACCCCCACAGTTGTTCAAAACTCACGTCAGCTAACGACGCCACCACCAGATCTGCCTCGGCAAAATTCATCTGGGCGGTCAATTGGTTAGGGGCAACGACACAGGTCAACCCTGCCCGCTTGGCCGCGATCATGCCATTGTACGAATCCTCAATCGCTACCGTTTGGGCTGCGTCAACCCCGAGCGCGGCCACTGTCATCAAATAGAGCTCCGGGTCGGGCTTGCCGCGGGTGGCATCATTGAGGGTGTGGACAAACCGAAAGCGGTGGCGCAAGTTGCGCTGCGCCAGATTCTCCTCCACCCAATCGCGTGTGGAACTGGAGGCAATCGCCAGTGGGATGCCGTGTGCATCCGCCGCATCAAGCAGGGCCGTCACCCCTGGCCGTAACGGCGATTGGGCTACCAGTTCACGAAAGCGCTGTCGCCGGCTCGTCCGAATGGCTTCGCGATCCACGGTGCGACCGCTCTCTCTTTCCAGCATGTGATATGGATCAAAGCTGCCCGCCGCGGTACCAATATAACCGACCCAGGTCGCCAAGGGTAGCGTGCAGCCATGTGCGGCAAAGACCTCCTGCCATGTCTGGAAATCTGGCCCCTCACTCTCAATAATCGTCCCATCAAAGTCAAAGATGATTGCCTTCACTTGGTATAAATCCTGCCTGTTTACTTATGTAGTGAATGTGACCAAAACAGGAATCGCCAGCTTTCAGGTTAATGCAACCGATATTTTTAACAATTCACGGGTCCAGCAGATGGAACTGTTGCCGCAAAGCGCGACCACCATCATCATCAATGTGGCCGGAACAACCGTGAACTGGACTGATGGCAATCTGGTCGGCAACTTTGTCAGCAAAAGCTGGCGTAGCAATGTGATCTGGAATTTCTATGAGGCCACCACTATCAACCTTGGTAGTCGAAACTTAATGGGGGCGCTGTTGGCACCGCTGGCCACGGTGAAAACCAGTGGCAATCTCGATGGCGCGGTCGCAGTACGCACGCTGACGACGACGGCAGAAATACATCAACCTGAGTTCGGCGGGAATCTTGATGGCGCGTGTCCCGCTGCAACCCCCACCTCTACCCCAACCCTAACACTGACAAGAACGCCAACCATGACGCCGACACGGACCAGTACTCCCACTGCCACACCCACTGCCACGCCCACTGCTACGCCAACGCCTGTGCCGCTGGCCGATCTGACCGTGGTCAAATATGGTGAGCCCAACCCCGTGCTGGCGGGCATGTCGCTCACCTATACCATTATCGTGACGAATCATGGCCCGCGCAGCGCCGAAAATGTCATGATTACCGACCGGCTACCAGTGGGGGTGACCTTTCGCACGGCTAGTGTCGATTGTACCCAACAAGCGGAAACCATCACCTGCGCGCTGGGCACTTTACCCGCAGGCTGGCAATCCATTGTCAAGCTGGAAGTTGATGTGGCGGCCACCTCCGCTGACTTGAACTAACCTGTTCGCCTGCTTAGGAATGAGGATTGAATAAGAGCCCAAAGTTTCCTGTTGCATCTCAATCACAAGTGATGGGTTTAGCACCTACCCCTCCCCTGCTAAGGGAGGGAATGGTTGACGAGGTGACCATTCCTCCCCTTACCAACACCCAACGGGTACCCGGGTTAGGAGGGGGTTACTTGTTGGTTTAATATAATCCTCATTCCTTAGTACACTGTAAATTAGGTTTTCGCAAGGTTTGCCCTAGGGCACCGGCAACACGGTCTTCCTGGAAGGGGTCAAGCCATTGGCCTGTGCGCAACGTGCGTGTGACCCCTTCCAGGAAGACTTCGCCCCCAGCAAAATTTCGCTTTACTTAATTTACAGAGTACATAGTTTGATAAGGATCTGCTTGTGCCAAGGTGACCGCGGTGGTGACTACAGCCACGGGATGCGCCGCGTCCCGTCTGCATCACGCCGCCGTGCCGCGTGACGAGTACTTCCTTATAAAACTAAGGACTGCCCGATTGAACCGCTAAGAGCAGCAGCTTATAGAGAAAATAAATAGAGTTGGCACAATCGTGTACTGCGCATCCCCTGATGCGCAGTACACGATTGTGCCATGTTTATCTGCCTTATCTATTAAGCTGGTACGCGCAAGTCTGCCAGCGTTGGCTCGCGCACGACAATCGTGTCACCTTCCATACTCTCGACAATGGCCAGTGAAACAATCGGCACGTTGAGGGGTGACAACGCAGCTCGTCCCCCTTCAAAGCTCTTTTCGACAATACAGCCGATGCCACAGAGCGTCGCCCCACACTGCGCAATCAACTTAGCCAGCGCGCTGATCGTCAACCCGGTAGCCAGAAAGTCGTCGATCAGCAGCACACGGTCGGTCGCCTTGAGATATTCGGGCGAGACAATCAACTCGACCTCACCGCCTTTGGTGTGGCTGGGCGCGGTGGCGCTGAACGAGCCCTGCTTCATCGTGATGGGCCGCGTCTTGCGCGCATAGACGATTGGCACGCCCAGCACAATCCCCGTGGTCAATGCCGGGGCAATGCCGCTCACCTCGGCGGTGATAATTTTGGTAATGCCGGTGACCCCGGCCGCAGCAAAACTCTCGGCAAAAGCGTGCCCCATACCCATGGTCAACTGTGGATCAAGTTGGTGATTGATAAAGCCATCGACCTTGAGAATGCCGCGGCCCAAGTTACGCCCTTCCGTGCGGATGCGCTCCACTAATGCTTTCATCGTCTTTTCCTCTCTTATGCTATGCTCAGTCGACCGCAACTGTGCGCGGCAAGTGCTAAGCCATGCCCGTCCCGGAGGGAACCCTGCATCCGGTGACTGGCGGCAGGTCATGGACCATGCCGCGCACAGTTGCAGCCTACTGATCCTAAAAAGCAAAAGCCGGGTTCTGCACAGAACCCGGCCTCTCACCTGTTGCTCGCTTCTAATTGTGTTGCTGCTGCTGCCACTCCACCCAATTCAGCAAACTCTGCGCGTAGCCTGTTTGCTCCCTGGCGCAACTGCGCGAGATCGGGTAAGGTTTGGGCCAGGGCTTGGACTAACCGTTCTACTGTTGTCTCTTTGGCTGCTAAATGCAGCCCCGCACCGGCCCGTACAACCCCTTGGGCCTGGTGGATCTGATCGGCGGCGTGGGGGATAATGATTTGAGGGATACCGTGGGTCACCAGCGCATGGGTAACCCCGGCCCCGCCGTGATGAATCGCCGCCGCGACCTTGGGTAAGACGCTGCTGAAATCAATACTCTGTTCGACCACTGTCTCGGGCGGTAGGGCAGCACGCAGCGCACTTTCTTGCGCCGGCGTAAATTGTCCCGCCAGTGCGACCAGGGGTAAACAGCCCATCTCTACGGCTGCCCGTGCCGCGGCGACAAAAAAGTTGGGATCATTGCCAAAGCTGGTGCCCAAGGTAATAAAGACCCAGGGCAAATCTCCATCCCAGGTCGGCGGTGCCGTTGTCGCGGGCCGTGCGCTGCCGCCGACATGCACGGTCTGCGGCAGCAGATCAACGCCTTGATACCAACTAGGGCTCCAGTAGGTTAGATGCAGTTGGGCGGATTCCTGGGCAGGTGGGCCACTGGTTGTCCAGTTGACGCCATCAAGGCCAAAGCGCATACAGAGTTGCGCCAGGCGTTCTCGCGCTTCGCCGATCACAGCTTGATTGCCGCCGGTCGCCTTTGGTGGCATGGCGGGCCAGCCGGCGACGACAAAGGGGACGCCCAAGGCTTCCGCCGCCAAGCCCGCCGCGCTCAAAAAGACCTCGCTGACCATGACATCGGGCTGAAAGGTGCGGCCGAGCTCGATTAGCGCCGTGGTGGCCGTCTCGACGCGTGCTACTTCAAACCACTGATCGAGTGCCCGCAGTGCCCGTTGGTGACGCAACGTTTCGGCATCCAGGGTTGGGTCGGGCGGCAACGGTGGGGGTGGTGGCCAGCGCCAACCAGTTTCACTGAGGAAATGTGCCGGTACCTCTGCCTGTTGCAGAAAGGGGGCAACCGCGCGCCCAGTTGCCCACAGCACCTGGTGTCCCCGGCGCTGCAACTCGGCGGCGGTATGCAGATAGCCGCCCCAATCCAGATGGCCGGGCAACTGGGCGGAAGCAAAGAGAAAACGCATGGCTGGTCGCAATCATCATCACGCTGGCAACGGGTTGTGAAAAATTGTACAGGGACGATTGTAACGCATTCACCCGCAGACGCCAAGCGCGTGTAGATGTTTTACCAGAAGATGTAATGCGGATCGCTAGCGAATCGTTGCCGGCACGCCTCATTAACAATTGATCATTGGCAATTGCCAATGATCAATTGTTAATGAGGCAGGGATTATCCTAGCTCTGTTTCTGCCTGGGTCAGTGCATAGTCAAAGATCGCCAGTGCCTCATCGATCTGGGCGCGTTCGACGATCAGCGGCGGGATAAAGCGGGTGCTATTCACGCCGCAGCCGATCAACAGCAGGCCATGCTCGAAACAGAGATGGTTGACGCGGTTGCGCAATTCAGGGGCCGGCTCTTTACTCGCCAGATCCTTGACAAACTCGACACCGATCATCAGCCCTTTGCCACGAACTTGACCGATGCTGGGATGGCGGTTCGCCAGGGTTGTAAGCGCAGCTTGTAGATAATCACCCTGCTGCGCCGCGTTGGCCAGACCGCCGTTGCGCAGCACATCAATGGTCGCGAGTGCCGCGGCACAGGCGAGCGGGTTGCCGCCATAGGTGTTGCCGTGGGCGCTGGCCGGCCAGGTGGCGACACTTTTGCGCGCAATGATCCCGCCCAAGGGCACACCGCTGGCAATGCCCTTCGCCGTGCAGACAATATCGGGCTCCACGCCCGTATGTTCAATTGCCCACCAGCGGCCGGTGCGCCCCATGCCACTTTGCACCTCGTCAACCATCAGCAAAATGCCATGCCGGTCACAGAGTTCGCGTAGCCGTGGAAAGAAGGACGCTGGTGGCACAATATAGCCACCTTCGCCCTGGATCGGCTCCACCAGAATACCGGCCACTTCATCCGCCGGCACCAGCGTCTTGAAGATGATCTGCTCCAGATAGTTGACCACCGTCTCGCCATAATCTGCTTCCGTGGCCTGTTGCACCAAAAGCGGACGATAGGGGTTGGGATAGGGAATGTGGGTGACATTCGCATAGGGCGAAAAGCCGCGGCGTTGCACTGGTTTGCTGGCCGTAAAACTCAGCGCACCCTGGGTGCGCCCATGAAAGCTGCCGATAAAGCCAATAAACCGTGTGCGCCCGGTGTGATAGGTGGCCAATTTGATCGCGGCTTCCACTGCTTCTGTCCCCGAGTTACAGAGAAAGACATGGGCATCCTCATCAAAGGGTGCGATTTCATCCAGCGCTTCACTCAGCGCCACCCACCCTTCATGGTGAAAGTCAGCGGAGACATGCAACGTCCGTGCCGCCTGCGCCTGGATCGCCGCCACCACTTGGGGGTGGCTGTGACCAGTGGCGTTGACCGCAATGCCGCTGACAAAGTCAAGATAGCGGTTACCATCCACATCAAACAACTCGCTACCCCGGCCATAATCCACGACTAGCCCATGCTCCCGCCCATGCGCCGTCGAGATCACCCGTTTATCGCGCACTAAAATCGCCTGCGCCTTTGGCCCCGGTGTGTTAAGCTTCTGTATCGTTGGTCGCTCTAATAACATCGTCATCAGCACCTTTCCTTCCCTTCAAATAAATCGCTACCTTCTCATCACGCATCACGTTTTACGCATCACGTTTTACGCATCACGTTTTACGCATCACGTTCCCTTACCCCGGCCGGTAGCCCAACGTACGCGAAAGCCGCCGCGCCACCACCTGCAACGCCGCGATGAGTTCCGGCATTTTTGCTGCCGTCAGCCGCAGCGCCGGCCCGCCGATGCCCAACGCCGCCACCACGGCGCCGGTATGGTTATAGATGGGGGCTGCAATCGCCACGAAACCCACTTCAAATTCCTCATTGCTATGGGCATAACCTTGCTGGCGAACTTGCGCTAGTGCAGCGGTTAGCATGTTTGGATCGGTGATCGTGTGCGGTGTGAGTTTGGTCAGCCCTTGTTGAAGTAGCATCTGGATCATTTCCGCTGGTTGATAAGCCAGCAACACTTTCCCGGTGGAGGTCGCATGTAATGGCAAACGACTGCCCACATCCGCCGGCACCCCGGCAATGGCACGCGGGGAAACCTCGTCAAGCAGCAACGTCTGGCCATCATGCAGGATCTCTAGCGCCACGGCTTCGCTGACTTCGTGCGCTAGCGCTTCCATTTCGGGGCGAGCCAACGTGCGCAATTCATGTGACCGCAGCGCACTGCCCCCCAACGCGATCAACTCAGGGCCCAACCGGTAGACCCCGCCGGGGGTTGCCCGTTCAATTAACCCCTCGTTTTCCAACGCCGCGAGGAGCCGGTGGGTAGTGGTTTTGTTGAGCCCGAGATGTTCGCTCAATTCTCCCAAACTCCAACTCGGGTGGCGATCATCAAAGGCGCGTAACACCGCGATGGCACGCGAAACTGCTTGCGCGCCAGGATAGATTTCGGTCATGAGTGTAATATGTTTTGTGATGTGAAATATTGTTTCATAATATGAAATATTGTAACGCCTCTGCGTAGAAATGTCAACCGTCAATTGACGTGACGCGTCGTTGGTAACCTAAGCTCCCTGATGAGCATTTACCTGTGGTTGTTGCCCCGATCGGAGCCGCTGCCTTGACGTGCTCACAGTAGCTCGTTACAATGCACGCGGCATAACAATTAATGTAAAGGAAAAAATAGTGGCGAAGCATAGTGAAGGGCAGTGTGGTTTGGTCGGTGCGATTGTATTGGCTGCCGGTCGCAGCAGCCGCATGGGGCGTGCCAAGCAGATCGAGGTGGTGGACGGCGCACCAATGGTCGTGCGCGCGGTTAATGTTGTTTTGCAAAGCGACGTAACCGCCGTGTGGGTGGTGACCGGGGCCTATGCGGCGGAAGTCACTGCTGCGCTGTCATCTTTACAAGGGTTTCATGGCGCACGCTTACATCTGGTCCACAATCAGGAATGGGAAACTGGACAGGCGAGTAGTGTGCGGGCTGCTGTCCTTGCTTTGCCCGCTGACATTGATGCCGCGCTCTTTCTGCCCGTCGATCAGCCTTTTGTCCCCCCAATCTTGCTGCAACAGTTGATCGCCGCCTGGCAACAGGGGGCGCCGCTGGCTGCTCCATCACTGGATGGGCAACCACGCGGCGCACCCGCCATCTTTGACCGGTCGCTGTGGGGTGAGTTGCTGGCGCTGGGGGGTGATGTCGGCGCACGGCCGCTGTTGCAGCGCCATCGGGCGGAATTAGTTACCGTGCCGGCAGAAGCTACGTGGTTGCGGGATATTGATACGCCGGCGGATTTGGCGACTACAAATCCTGATTCTGCGGCAACATCACCAAGTCGCGAATCGTCACGTGGGGCGGGCGCGAGAGCATGAAAATTACTGCATCGGCGACATCCTCGGAGCGCAGGCTGGTGTGTTCGTTCACCTGGCGCTCAATTTCGGCGGGATCATCGACGCCCCATAATTCATTCATGGTGCGGCCGGGGGCAATCGAACCGACGCGAATGCCGTGGGGCGCAACCTGGCGGCGTAGGGTGTGGACAAAGCCCTGGATCGCATGTTTTGACGCGCTGTAGATCGGCTCCCAGTGAATGTCGATAAAACCGGAGATTGAGCTGGTGACCAGGATGTCGCCACTTTTCTGCCCGATCATGTAGGGCAACACGGCGTGAACCGCGCGCATCACCCCATCCACGTTGACATTCATCAAATGCGCCCAGGCCTCGGGATCGCCGTCGGCGACTTGGCCAGGGATATAGATGCCGGCGTTGGCAAAAAGCACATCGACGCGGCCAAAGTGGGCGACCGTTGCTTCGACCATGCGCACGACATCGGCACCAACGGTGATATCGGTGGGTACAGCCAGGGTATTAGGCCCTAGTTCTGCGGCCAGGGCCTGTAATTTGTCTGCCGTGCGTGCGGCCAGCGTCAACTTGCAGCCAAGCGGGGCCAAGGCGCGCGCCGTCGCCGCGCCGATGCCAGAACTTGCGCCGGTGATGATAATGACTTTGTCGGTCAGTGGGTGGGTCATAGGGAGCCTCGGTTTGGTTGGTAATTGCGTGTAACTGGGGGTGGCTTGGTAGTACGACAACGTTAAATTGGGCGCAGCTAGGCACATAATTTAACGTTGTCGTAGTAGTTACCAATTGTGGTTCAATGGGATCTTAGGGGGTTGACAAGATCGCCCTGGGCTAAAGCCGCAGGGCTACCGAACAACGCCGGGTAAACCCGGCTAAGGGAGGGGGGGACCCGGCGTTGTTCGGTAGATCTTGTCAACCCCCTGAATTCCGGTTGAGCCCCAATTGTTAATGAATCTATACCGGCAAGCCGGTGGTTTCGGGAATGCCCAACATCAAGTTAAGCGACTGAATCGCCACGCCACTGGCGCCCTTGCCGAGATTATCCAGGGTCGCCATTAAGATCACATGGCCACTGGGGTGGGGTACCACATGGATCTGGAACGCATTGGTATCGCTGCAGGCGAGCGGGTTAAAGCTGGTCTCGGCAATCGCCCCAGGCGGCAGCAGATCCATCACCTTGACAAAAGGCTCACCAGCATAGCGGTCGTTGAGCACCTCCCACACATCGCTGGTATGGCCCTTGACCAAACTGGCATGCAAGGGCACCTGTACGCGCATCCCACAGCGGAAAGGGCCGACCGCCGGCTCAAATTGGGGCTCGTGGGCCAAGCCCGTGTATTTGATCATCTCAGGAATATGTTTGTGGACCCGATCAATTGCATAGGGTGCTTCGTAGGGCAGTTCAGAAAGTCCATTCTCCGGGTTTTCCCAGCGCTCAATCAGTGACCGCCCACCGCCGGAATGGCCGGAGAGCGCATGGATCGAAATCGGCGCGTCCGCGGCCACCACGCCGGCATCGATGAGCGGGCGTAGCAGCAAAATAAAAGAAGAGGAGTAGCAGCCGGGGTTGCTGACAAATTGGGCGTTGCGAATCGCGTCGCGCTGACCCGGTTGCAACTCAGGCAACCCATAAACCCAGCCGTCGGCGACCCGGTGGGCTGTGCTGGCGTCGATTAGCCTGGTCCTGCTGCCTTGCACCCAAACCGCCGCTTCGCGTGCCGCATCATCGGGCAGGCAGAAGACGGTAATATCCGAATCGAGCATATAGTCGCGGCGCGCCGCGCTATCCTTGCGCAATTCATCGGGAATGGTGAGCAGTTCGATATCCTGGCGCGGCCCCAGCCATTCGCGAATGCGGAGGCCAGTGGTACCGACATGACCATCGATATAGACTTTGGGGAGAGTGGACATAGGCATAACCTCGTTTGCTTCTATGACTAAGCGAGAATTCACGCAGCCTGTTGCGCTGATCCAGCCTGATCAGCCAGTAAATAAACTGCGATTAACAACAAAAAGACCAGCAGGTAATTGAGCAAAACGGTCAATTTCATCACCCGCTGGTCTGGTCGCACAAGTTGTACTGGATAGATTATATACCACGAAATCTGATTTTGCGGAATTACTGCGCACAATATTAGCGCAAAATCAGGGGCAGATAGAGCCGCTTGGTACCCAGGGTGGGTTCGTGCTCCTCGCTGAGGGCGGAGGGGATATTTATCCACAACGTCACCGTTCCGCGATTATTCTCCCGCCGCGGCTCTAATTCGCCGGTAGCTGAACGAATCAACGCCTCGTTGCTAATCTGCGTGTTGGGCGGTAGCTGCGCAGCGAGCCGGACCACATAGCGTATGGCACCACCCGTTCCTGGATCAATCTGCCCCACGACAAAGTGGCAAACGTTGCCGGGGCTCGTTCCTGCCGAGCAATCCCAGCCAGGCGTACTCGGCGTCACTAAGAACACAGTGTAGAGAGGCACGGTCTCGGTAATCACCACCTGCTGTGCCGCAATCAGACCTACATTGCTATAGGCCAACGTATAGGTGATCAGCTCGCCTGGTCTAAGCGGTGTCAGGGGCGCGCTTTTGCGCAATACCAAATCGGCTGCTGGTAACGGTGTCGGGATGGTGGGTGTTGGCGTACTGACCGAAGTGGCCGTCGCAGTTGCCAATGGGGTCGCGGTGGCGGTAGCTACCTCGGTGGCGGTCGTGCTTGCTGTTGGGGATGGCGTTACGCCGGCGGTTGCTGTACTGGTCGTTGTCGCTTTGGGTGTTGCGGTTGCATTCATGGTGGCTGTGCTGCTTGCGGTTGGGCGCAAAGTGGCTGTCGCGGAAAATGTCGCGTTTACTGTTGGCGTTGGCAAAGGCGTGATCGTTGCTGTGCCTGTTGGTGATGCCGTTGCTGTCTTTGTTACAGTAGACGTGACGGTTGCCATCGCGGTTGGCGTGGCTGTTGCGCTGCGTGTTTCGGTGGCGGTTGGCAGAGCTGTTGCTGTCACCGTTAGGGTTGGCACAGGTGTCATCGTTGCTGTCGCCGTACTCGTTGCGCTTGGTAAGGGTGTGCGCGTCGCCGTGACAGTCGGTGTTAGGGTGGCGGTTGGTGTCATCGTCGCAGTGTCAACTGCCGTGGGTGTTGCTGGTGGTGTTGGCGTAATGGTTGCGGTTGGCAATGGTGTGATCGTTGCCGTGCCTGTTGGTAAAGGCGTTGTGGTCGATGTCTCTGTAACTGTTGCTGTGTCAGTTGGGGTTGGCGTCGCTGTTACCGTTGGGGTTTGCGCAGGTGTGTTTGTCGCAGTGGGAGTTAGCGATGATGTTGCTGTCGGTGAGGCCGTTGCCGTTGGCGTAGCGGTCGTACTATTCGTTGGTGATAGGGTTGCTGTCGCTGTTGGCGTGACAGTCGGTGTGTCCGTTGGTGTTGATGTGACCGTTGCCGTGGCAGTTGCAGTCGGTGTTGGCAAAGGTGTCATGGTGGCCGTGGCAGTTGATGACGCGGTTGCAGTCGGTGTAGCTGTCATGACGGGCGTTTGTGTTGATGTCGCCGTGGCTGTGTCAGTTGCGGTGAGTGTGGGCAATGGTGTAACTGTCGCTGTGCCAGTTGGCCGCGGTGTTGAAGTTTGTGTTGCCGTCGCTGTCGCTGTAGCAGTGGCAGTTGGGCTAGGTGTGGCCGTGTGTGTTGCGGTCGCTGTTGGCAACGGTGTGACCGTTGCTGTCTCAGTTGGCGACACTATGGAAGTCGCTGTGGAAGTCGCTGTGGAAGTCGCTGTCACCGTCGGCAACGGTGTGACCGTTGTGGTCGCGGTTGGCAATGGCGTAACCGTTGCCGTCTCAGTTGGTGACGCTGTGATTGTCGCGGTTGCTGTCATCGTCGCCGTAGCGGTGGGTATAAGAGTAGCTGTTGCTGTGTTTGTTGGGGTTGGTTGTGATGTGGCCGTCGGCAAAGCTGTGCTAGTTTCAGTGACAGTCGGTGCAGGCGTTGCCGTTGATGTCGTGGTTGTGGTCGCTGTGGGCAAAGGTGTCACCGTTGCCGTTGATGTCGGTGATGGTGTTGTCGTTAATGTCTCGGTTGCGGTCGGCGTGTCAGTTGCGGTCGGCGTCGCTGTATCAGTTGGCGTTGCTGTATCAGTTGGCGTTGCTGTCAACGTGGGCAAAGGCGTAGCCGTCGCTGTACTCGTTGGTAATGGTGTTGAAGTCTCTGTCTCGGTTGCGGTTTGGGTTGGTGTTGGGCTGGCTGTTGCTGTGTCAGTTGGTGATGGTGTCGCTGTCACTGTTTCTGTTGCCGTTGGTAATGGGATCAGTGTTGGTGTCGCGGTGGCCGTATCAGTCGCGGTTGGTGTGGCGGTCGCTGTGCCAGTGACCGTGACCGTCGGCAGCGGAGCAAGCACGGTTGTTTGCGCCGTTGCCTTGTTATCGGCGGGATTGTTATCATTGTCCGCCCCAATCACAACGTGATTGGTCAATTCCCCAGCGGTGATCGCCGTCGCAGTTACAGTAATCACCACCGTACCTTGGGGCTGGATGGTGCCCAACTGGCAGATCAATTGCGGCGTAAGCCAACCACAGCGCTGATCGGAAAAGTTGATATTCGTAAAACCACTAGGGATCGTATCAGTCAAAACCACGGCCAATGCCGGTGTGGTTGTGCTCTCATTGGTGACGGTTAAGGTGTAGTGTACCGACCCGTTGATGGTGGTGGTGATCGTGCCCGCTTTGGCCACGCGTACCTGTGCCGGTGTATAGGTAAAACCAAAATCAGCCGTTGTATAAAGTTGACCTGTCCCCAAGTTGATCAGATAAGTGGCAACGCTGGTGCGTACATAGCCGGGAACTGTACCGACCGTGACCGTGTAAGTCCCTGCTGGTAAGTGCGGAAATTGGTAGAAGCCGTCAATTGTCTGTGTGGTCGTGATCAACCCATTCGCGTCGTACAAGGTGACCGGCACACCGTCGATCGGCTGATGTTCACCTGCATCTTGGGCCCCATTCTGGTTGAGATCCAGGTAGACAAAGTCACCAATCGCGCCCAATGTCTGAAAGGAAATGGCATGGCTGGCCTGGTTATCGCTGCGCAGCGTGTCACTGAGCGCGCTGGTAAAGGCGGTATTTGTGATTGTCCCGGCCGTATTGGCGATGGCACTGACGGTAATGGTAGTACTTGCCTGCGGTGACAAGCTGCCAATAGTGCAAGTAAAGCGACCGCCCGCTAAGTTACAGCCGGTTGGAGTGACGGCGTTAAAAACAACCCCAGCCGGTTGGCTATCAGTGACGACAATGCCGGTGATGGTCACCGCCGTGGTATTCTGGACCACGAGTTGATAGGCAAAGGGTACACCAACCGTCACCGTTGTTGGGCCACTTTTGGTGATGGCAACATTACACATCGCTAGCGTGCTATTGTTTGCACCGGGGGTAACCGGGCCAATCGTCCCGTTACTGCCGGCCAGAGTCCATTCGCTGCCGCTATTGCTATCAAGCCCATTTTGGCGCACCGCGATGCTCTGTCCACGCGCCGCACCCGCCGGTGCATGTGGTTCCGACCAGTTTGGATTCGGATCGATCGCGCTGCCAGTGCCATAGGCCATGTAATCGATCACGAGGCCGTTGGCGTTCGGACCGACGTACAAGGTCAGATTATCACCATCATCATTGAGCTTGAGCGCGCCACCATTGCCATACAGGTGGAGGACGCCGTCGGTCGGGTCAAGATCATCGACCCCTACCAGGCGATGGATCACAATGTAGGTGGCCGCCGGAATGCCACCGGTCGGCACGGTGAAGGCCAGCCGGAATTCGCTACTGCCGGTTTCATCATCAGACAGATAATATTGACTCCCTGCCGGCAGCGCCGTTGTACTCAATAATTCCACCCACTCATCGTTGGTCGCGCTATCCTGGCGGTAGAGCACCTCGTTGATCACCAGCGGCGGCCCACCCGCTGAAATCGGTGCCGCACAGTAATTGATCGGCGGTGCAGCTAGCGCGCTAACCGCTGCTGTTGCCTCATTGTTTTGCGGATCGCGATCATTGACCGCTGTCACAAAGGCCGTATTTGTAATCGGCGTGGTAACCTGTGCGGTTGCTTGCACGAGGATTGTCGTGGTCATGCCCGCTCCTAGCATGTCGAGCTGACAACCAACCTGATTTGCGCGTAGTGAACAACCTGCGCCATTCACCGCCGTGAAGGTGATACCAGCAGGCGCACTATCGGTGACAACGATGCCGACGGCCAGCGCGCTGCTGGGATTGGCGACGACCAGGGTGTAATAAAAAGGAACGCCAACAGTGACCAGCGTCGGCGCACTTTTGGCGATGCTCACCTCCGCCGCCCCCAAGACGCGCACGACCGTTGGCCCCATCACACTCAATTTTTCGCTACGCCCTTGGCCATTGGGCAAGGGATCGTTATCGCCGACAACCACCACTGCCGTGGCGATTGGTACGGCAGAAACAAAACCAATCCAGCGTGTCGAGCCATTGCCACAGCCAGGCGTCAGACCAGTGGCTGCAACTTGGGCATCGGGGCTGTTGCGCTGATCACAGCTTGCTTCGGCCCCGATGCCGCCGCTGAGTCCCAGCGTTGAACTGATCGGCAGATCAGCGACCAGCGCGCCGTTCGCATCGAGCAGCCGTAAAAAGGCGGTGGTGCCGCGGTAGCTGGTTTCCAAATCACCAAAAAACGCGCCAAAGGCCTGTACCGGTTGACTAAAGGTAAAACGAATGCCATTCAAGCCACGGGCGTTACTCAACTGGTTAAAATAATACGCGCCGGCATTCATTGGGGCAGGGCTAGGGGCATGATCTTGCATAGTACAACCACTGGGGCTGCCATTGATCTGCACCTGATCAAAGGCCGGAATGCCCGCCGCAGCGATTCCGCTGCCGAAACCCCACGCCGGGGCCAGGTCAACCGGTGTGACCGTGATGGCAAAACCATCCGGCTGTGTGATGACATACGGTGCGGTGACCGCTCTCCCTGATGGACCACTGAATGGGGAAGCGATGCTGCGGTTGGCGGGTAAGGCTGCGGTCGCGGTGGCTAACCATGATGTACGCTGCGCCTCAAGTTGGGTTCGCGCGTTCACATAGACGCTGTCAGCACAATTGACCGGGGTTGGCCCCGCCAGCCCATAAATTTCTGTCCCAACCGTCGCGGTGACACTATTGGTGATCATCGACATTGTTGGACCAAGTGTGGCTATCGTTAGATCTGCCGTTGATGTGATTGATTGCGCACGCTTGATTGGTAGATGGGCAAGGGTAAACCACAGGAGGGCGAGCAGAATCAGGGTAAGCGTCAGGGCTGGGAGCAGGCGACCTTGAATCATGATGGTTATCTTCGTCGGATGTGCGCTGTTAGTGATGAATCGCAGTGTTGACAGCAGTGGGCAGGCTAGTGCTGCCATAAATTGTCAACCTTACGATCATATCGAAATAAACCGACACTGCCATCGGCGCTTTAGTCGAGTTCCTGTGGCTGAAATTGTGCCAAAGCGCGCATGATTTACACTATTTGTTTGAGATGATCTCGCCGATCAATGGTTAATGGGTATTTAGACTATAGACGCAAAAACGGAAAGTGCCGTAGGGTCATGGCATGCCATGACCCTACGGCACTTTCCGTTTTTACCAAATAACCTTTATCAGTAGGGGCGCGTCCTTGTGGCTGCCCCAGACATTGGGCAGCTGCAAGGGCGTGCCCCTACAACCTGAGCAGATCCTTTACCGTTTATAACAGTGTCAACAGCGCCTGCGCCAGCAGGATCTTGGTAATCATCGCGGCTGGATAGACCATCGCGTAGCCGATGTTCGGCAGTTCATTCTCGGTCTGTTGGGTGGCATAACTGAGAATCGCCGGATTGGTCTGCAAACCGGCCAACATGCCAATCAGCAAACTCATCGGAATCCGTAACAGCCGACTGCCAATCCAGAGCATCGCAAAGGCGGTTACACCGGTGATAAACAACCCGCCAAAGAACAAGAGCAGACCACCACTGCTAAAGAGCGTTTGCACGAACGCATAACCCGCCCGCGTGCCAATCACGGCCAGGAAGATCACTACCCCAAATTGGCGCAGGGTCAGGTTGGCGCTATAGGGAATATTCCAGATCAATGGTCCTGTCCGCTCAATCGTCCCTAACACCAGGGCGACTAACAATGGCCCGCCCGCAATGCCCAAATGGAAAGGTTCACCACCTGGAATCGGGATGGGAATGGCACCAATCAGCAGCCCCAGGACAATGCCCAAGTTGAAGGGCAGAATGTCAACTTCGCTAAGGGTCCGATACGAATCACCAAAAAAAGTCGTGACGGCGTGCATTCGTTCGCGCAATGCCACCACGCGCACCCGATCACCCGCTTCCAGTACGGTTGGCCCCATGGCCAATAGCTCCATGTCACCGCGGCGGACACGGGTGACCAATGCCCCAAACTTGCCGGGCAAATCAAGCTGATCCAGGCGGCGGCCAATCACGGTTGGATTGGAGACAAAGACACGCCGGAAATCATAGGTCGAGCGATCAAGGGCCAACTGTTCGCTGACCGCTTCGCCCAAGAGCATGACCATCTCACCCACATCTTCGGCCACGCCGACGACATCGATGACATCATCATATAGCAGTTCGCTGGTGCGGGTGGCCAATGTTACGGCCCCCTCGCGTTTGTGTCGGGTAAAAATCAGGCGGCGCGGATGCTGCTCCATGATTGCCCCAATGGTCTGGCCAATCAGTGCCGGATTCGTCACCCGGACCGTGTGCGAGACCAACTCCTCGCCGACGCCGCCCAAGTGGCGCAAGGCATGGGCTTCGGCCTTGTAATCAGGTTTTTGCCAGCGTTGCATCAACCCAATCGCCAAGATCATGCCTAATACACCCATGGGGTAGGCGATGGAGTAGCCAACGACCGGCTGCGCCAACATGATTTCTTGTAACTCGGCTGGTACATTGCGTTTTACTGCTTCGAGCACCGCGGCCAGTGCCGGTGTATTGGTCAAACTACCGGCAAAGAGTCCAGCGGTCTGCGCATTGGTTAACCCAAGCAGTTGATAAACCACAACAGCCAACCCCGCGGCCACGCCCAGCATAGCGATCACAAGCAGGTTGCCGCGCACACCACCGCTCCGCAGCGAGCGAAAAAAAGCACGTCCACTACTCAGCCCGATACAGTAAACAAAGAGCACCAGCCCGGCTTGATAGAGGATTTCGGGTAACTTGAGCCGTTCATCCAAGGCCCCAAAGGCCAGGCCCACAAAGAGGACCGCCGCAATGCCAAGGGTACTGCCACCAATTTTGACTTGACCAAGCAGATAGCCGAGCGCCGCGACGAGGAAAAAGAGGATCAGCGGTTGTTCGCTGAGAAAAGTTAAGAGGGCTTGCCACATATATAATAGACTCGTTTTCTACGACAACGGACGAGTGACGACCTTTGGCTTCGACAAGCTCAGCCGCCGGTCGTCACTCGTCCGTTGTCACTCATCCGTCATCAGTACTAATGGCGCTCTTGCGCCAAGCCCCATTCCTCTGGTGAGCGCCAGAGCGAGGAGAGGATCAACTCGCGTAGGAAGACAAATTCTTTGGGCAAGCGGTCATAGAGACGGAAGAAGAGTTCATCGTGTGAGGCCACCTCTTGTTGCCAAGCTTCGCGATCCACAGCCATCAGTTGGTTGAACTGTGCTTCGCTGAAATCCAGCCCGCGCCAATCCAAATCTTCATAGCGCGGCACCCAGCCGAGGGGACTTTCAATGCTGGCCGCGTGGCCCTGCGCTCGATCGACGATCCATTTAAGAATACGCAGATTCTCGCTAAAGCCTGGCCAGAGGAAGTCGCCGGCACTGTTGCGGCGGAACCAGTTGACATTGAAGATGCGCGGCGGGTTGTGGACGGTGCGTCCAAATTGCAGCCAATGGTTGAAATAGTCACCCATGTTGTAGCCACAGAAGGGCAACATCGCCAGCGGATCGCGGCGGACCTGGCCAGTTGCACCAGTGGCGGCAGCGGTTGTTTCGGAGCCCATTGTGGCCGCAGCATAGACACCGTAGGCCCAGTTGAATGATTGATAGACCAGGGGCACCACCGTGCTGCGCCGGCCACCAAAGATAAAGGCCGAGATCGGCACGCCATTCGGATTGTCATATTCTGGATCAATACACGGACATTGATCGATGGGGGCCGTGAAGCGTGCATTGGCATGGGCCGCCTTGCGCCCACAATCCGGCGTCCAATCCTGTCCGGTCCAGTCGATCAGATGGGCTGGGGCCGTTTTGGTCATCCCTTCCCACCAGATATCGCCCTCATCGGTTAAGGCCACATTGGTAAAGATCGTATTGCTGCGAATCGAAGCCATCGCGTTGGGATTCGACTTGTCCGAGGTGCCGGGGGCGACGCCAAAGAAACCTGCTTCAGGATTGATCGCATAGATCTTGCCATCGGGGCCAGGCTTGATCCAGGCAATATCATCACCGACCGTGGTGACTTCCCAGCCATCCTCTTGGAATGCTTTGGGCGGAATCAACATGGCGAAATTAGTCTTGCCACAGGCGCTGGGGAAGGCGGCGGCAACATAGGTCTTTTTGCCATTTGGCTCTTTGACGCCGAGGATCAACATGTGTTCGGCCAGCCAGCCCTGTTGTTTGGCCAAGACGGAAGCAATGCGCAGCGCGAAACACTTTTTGCCGAGTAGGGCATTGCCGCCATAACCACTGCCATAGGACCAGATCGAGCGTTCTTCGGGAAAGTGGACAATATATTTCTGCTCTTTATTGCAGGGCCAGACGACATCGGCCTGGCCGGGGGCTAAGGGCATCCCCACTGAGTGCAAACAGGGGACAAATTCACCATCACCCAAGGCGTCCAACACGGCACGTCCCATGCGCGTCATAATGCGCATGTTGACGGCCACATAGGGCGAATCAGAAAGCTCGACCCCGATATGGGCAATCGGTGAACCAATCGGCCCCATGCTAAAGGGAATCACATACATCGTGCGGCCGGCCATACTACCGTCAAAGAGCGGGATCAACTGCGCCTTCATCTCTTTGGGCTCCATCCAGTTGTTGGTGGGGCCGGCATCCGCCTTGCTTTGGCTGCAAATAAAAGTGCGGTCTTCCACCCGCGCCACATCGCCCTGATCCGAGCGAGCCAGGAAGCTATTTGGCCGCTTTTCGGGGTTAAGCTGAATAAAAGTGCCCGCTACGACCATCTGTTGACAGAGGCGATCATATTCCGCCTGGGAACCGTCACACCAATAGACCTGTGCCGGTTTACAAAGTGTGACCATTTCTTCCACCCAGGTGCGGAGGGCGCTGTTCGTAACATATGCTGGGAATTGCATTCTTTCTGCTCCTTATTATTTTGCTCATCAGCCGAAAGTGTGACAAGTTCGCTTTCATCTAGGATAAAGTGTCGACCGTCACACATTGCATAGATGAGCAATCAATCAATACTGAAATGAGTGTGCGTCATTCAGAGTGTAACCGCTAACTTGTCCATCGTTACTATACAATGTTGAGTGAATTCAACACCTGGGCTGAGCAATCCGTTTTACAACCCAGTGGCTGAATTCATTCAGTCCAATTAGTGCAACAGAGCCCCATTGCGCTGCATATCTCGGCGGTTGTCACAAATTAACACTTTTCCCAGTGTAAAAAGTGTTAATTTGTGACAGAGCCAAGGATATAAGTGTCGAAATGACACGCACCATCATTTGTAGTATAGTGAAAAAAGGAACAAGTGGATACAGGTAAGCGGGCGGTTGTTGTACCCACTACCTGTACAGTCAAAATCCTGGTCAGTTGGCTGGGGTAAATATTTGTGGGGAGAGCGGGTTGGCAGAAAGAGATGTTATAACAGGCGCCAAAGAGCAGGCGTAAAAGGCCAGGCAAGGTTATGGCAGATCGCTTCCCAGCGCGCCGTCATATCCGCCGTCAAAATCAGCGGTCGAAAGCCTAGCGTGAGATAGGTTTTAATCGCTGGTAGCCGTTCATCGTCGGTATTCAGATAGATACTAGTATAGCCGCCGCGGAGTAACCGTGTCACCACCGCCGCGCAGACCGTCATCCCCAACCCTTTCCCTTTGTGGTCGGGGTGTGCCGCCACCCAGCCTAACTCGCCGCCAAAGGGATAATACGGGTTCGGGTTATGGTTAGCCATCGCCGTGGCGACCAGTTGCCCCGTGGCCTCCTCTTCGACCAGAAACCAGCCCTCGGGTACGATCTTTTGCAGCCAGGGCAAAAGTTGCGCCATATCCCAGCGCTCAAAACCGGCCAGGCTCATCACATGGAAAAATTGGGGTTCGTCACCGGGGCGATAGGTGCGCAAGCGGTAGCCAGGGGCCACATTGACGGCTGGCGGCTGGTTTAGCATGGTCTTTGGCCAGACCATGCGTAGTTGTTGGGTGCTGTTCTCGGTCGTGTTGCCCATAGCGTTTGCCTTATTCTGTTAACGGTAATTGGAACTCTTGATGATTGACTGCACAAGCAGATAGACTCTGGTGCCTAGTTGTTGCGGCCAACGATCTGTTGGCTGTCGATCTAACCGCTCCGCATGCTCAATCGCAAGGTTGATGTGGGACAAAAAATGATCCGAGTTAAGCTTTGCCTTGTTATAGCTGCCAACAATGTCAACAATTGCTTGTTCAAGTTGGGTTCTGCGCCCACGATTTTTCCGGTTCGCCAAAAGTCTTTGCTGGGTAGCCTCATCGGCTTGATTCAAATCGATGAGATGAAGCAGAAACCACAACTCTATGGCTGGATTGCTGATTGCCAATCGGACGGTTTTCTGAAGACATTCTTGGGCGATCTGGCTTAGTTTGCGTGCTCCCCATTGGTCAACATCAATGACGAGCCACAGTTCATCATCGTCCGCTAGTTGATACTCATTGCGCCACTCATCAAGCTGTCTGAGAATCCGCTCCGGCGAAGAGGCTGTATCATCGCGTGTTAAGATCTCGACATGAACTTTGGAGCTTTGGTAGTATGCTGGGGAGACCAGCGTTTGGAAATAAGCAACGGTTGCTTTTGTATCTTCGGTTGCAATCACGATCAAACGTGCATCACGATGCGCACCGCTGCGCACAAAGGGGGTACGCTTGCGTGGCATTATTCCTCCAGCGGTTCTGCTTGGAGCATACTGCCAAAAACAGGCACACCGCCAAAGCGTCCTTGTAGATAACCCTTGCGGATGTCAAGATCGTGACGCGGCTTAAATTCTTCCAAAGAATAGAGTGTTGAAGCGCCATCGGGGGATTTTTCAACAAACCAAATCTCGTCACGCCTGAAAATGGCTAAGTCTAATAGCGTCGACTCATGGGTCGTTACAATTAACTGATTCTGGTTTGGTTGATCTAAAAAATGTTTAATGAAGTTTTGAACAAGATTCGGGTGTAGGCTCCGCTCTAACTCATCAATGATAAAGACGCGATCTTCTGCTGCATATAAAATGGGGAAAAGGTCGAGCAAGCGCTGTGTGCCATCTGATTCTTCATTTAGTTCAAAATCTATACTTTTACCGCTGATATTTCGTCTAGTGCTCAATGCCTGGGCAACAATTTCATCCTGTTCATTGCGGTGTAACAAATAGCGTCCTTGTGGTGTGTTAAGAACGACTAGATTTTCGATTGGCTCCGCTGCGTTCTCAGGCTCTTGCCCGTCCGCATCCCATTTGCTTTGAATAAGATCCATCGGGAAGTCAATGGTTTCAATATCAACTGCTCTTGCGCGCACTTCATCGACGCCTGTATTCATTGACTTCAAAAAAGCGGCAAGGGCCTGACTGAATTTCTGGTCTTTGTAGACCTTTACTTCCATGCTGCTATGGCGTGAATTGGGAAAGACGATCGTTAACTTGCGCCGAAACCATTCATCAATGTCTTCGAACTGGTTAACGTTATTTTCCGCTAACTTTGTTAATAGCAACTCATTTGGTCGTGTACCGCGCGCAACAAACTGGAGGAACTGTTGATCAATGTCCAGCGATTCATAAAATGTTGCTTCGACCACTTGGCGTTTGCCTGGTTTTCTTTTAAATAATGCATACTCCTCATTCTGGTTTACAACATATAGCCATTCTTCCTTGACACTGTGCTGATCGACCAGAAATCCATATGCATAGGCTACCGCACCAACGATAAACTCAAATTCAAAGCGTGATGGATTTTTTGACTTTGTGGTCGCAAGACGAAATGGCTCAACTGTGATCGACTCCTTTGGACGAGTCCCATCAATAATAAAATCTCGCGCAAAAGCAATGGCGCGTACTAGATTTGATTTGCCGGATGCATTTGCCCCATATAACATTGCAAAACGTAAGACGTCAATTTTTGATTCATGGTTGGTAATAATGTGGCCCTGATGTTTTTGTGCTGCGCCAGGAATCATAGAAAAAACGACTTCGTCATTAAATGAACGGAAGTTGCTTACCGTAAATCGAATTAGCACGATCACCTCCTTGCGTGAAATTTTCACGTGATCCTGCTTGATTGTACTGCTTTTTGAGCAAATGTCAAAGTCTGTGTGAAAATTTCTCGTGACTTGGGGTGTGCTTATAACGGTAGCTCTACAGGGTAACCATTGCTATCGCTGATCAACATCAACTGTGCCTTGCCAATCGTCTATCGTCTATAAGGGCAATTAGTTAGATCGACGACCCGCTGCGCCCACTGTCAATCTGTTTCCACGCGGCCACAATCCCAATCGTTAGCACCGCGGCCAACACCGTTTCAAAGATGATCTGAGGGAGCGATGCGGCAATCACTTCAACCGGTAAAAGTCCCAGCCCAATGGCGGTACCCAACACCAGCGCCGAATTGGTAAGCGTGCCTAATACCGCTGCTGCACCCAAGGCGAAGATTTGATTACTCCGTCGCAACGCCAGGTAGACCCAGCCGGCCACCAGCCCAATCATCACTCGTGGCACAAAGAGCACAAGGATCGGCACCCAGGCGGGCTGATCCACAAAGAAGGGCAGCCCCAGGTAGCGGGTATACGCGTTAATGCCAAAGACCAACCCCGTTAGCAGACCCACCACCGGCCCTTCCAACACCGCGCCGATGATCACGGGCAGATGCATGATCGTCGCGTCGGTTGTAACATTTGGTACAGGAAAGTAACCCAGCCCAGTGATGCCGAGAATGGCAGAGATAGCAATCATCATCGCCGCAACCACGATCTGACGTGTGCGAATCTTCATGAATTCCTCCTAATGCGTGGTGGTTTTATGGGCTAACAAAATTGATTGCCGGCCACGGCATCCGCCAGGCCAGTAAAAATACGATTGCTATCAGCAACAAGGCAATGGTGTCAACGCTTTGCCAATCTAGCAGGGCAAAGCGGGTGCGCCGCGCGCCGCTGACATAACCGCGCGCTTCCATGGCCAAGATCAGATCTTCCGAGCGGCGCAGTGCGGTCAAAAAGAGGGGGATAATCAGGGGAATGCGTGCCCGCGCCAACTGATCGGGGCGCCACCAGGGGGTGCGCCCAATCATGCCGCCGCGGCTGGCCTGCGCTTTCATGATCCGCTCTAACTCTTCGGCCAGGGTCGGGATAAAGCGCAGCGCAATCATGTTCATCAACGCCATTTCGTGAACGGGTACCCCAATCCGCTGCAGCGGGCCAAGCAGAATCTCAATCGCGTGCATGAGTTGGGTGGCCGGCGTCGTCAAGGTCAACAGACTGACCAGGACAAAAAATTCGATCACGCGCAAGATCCCCAACACGATGACCCAAAGACTGTAGGCGGTCACGCGTAGCCAACCCACTTCCAGAAAAACTCTCCCGCTGGGTTCGCGCCACCCCTGGAAGAAGAGCTGAATGATAAAGAGAAAGATCAAGACGCGCAGGCTGGGTAAGAGACCACGCAGCACATAACCAATCGTCAGCCCGGCCAATTTGGCAATCGCAAAGAGCAGTAGCACCAGCAGCAGTTGTGCCACCAGGCTGGTGGTGGCCGAAATTGCCATGCCTAGCAAGATGGTGCCCAATAATTTGGCGCGCGGATCAAGCCGGTGGACAAGCGAGTTGATCGGGATATACTGGCCGATAGTAACATTGCGCAGCAGCTCAAATTCGCTTGCCATAGAGTTTTTATTCAATGTGGTCTGTTGGATCCAATATCTCGCACCGCTGGTACACCATGTAACCCTTCGGCGGCTCGCACAGCCCGCACAATCGCCTCACTCAACAGATCGCCCGCCAGCGTGCCGACGATTCCTGGATCACCCTGCTGTTCGCCTAAGGATAATGCAAAGACCACATCGCCGTCAATCAGCGTGTGAATGGGGCGAATGGCGCGGGCCAGTCCATTTTGGGCAATCTGCGCCACTTTGGTCGCCCCGGCTTTGGTCAGCGCGACATTGGTGGCGACTACGCCCAGCGTGGTATTCCGCTGGCCCCACTGTTCGGCCTTGATTTCACCGGCCACGCTCAGTGCGCGCATAATGTTGGCAAAGCCGTTGCCGTCGGCAGCCCGTGCGCCAGCCACAATCTGACCATTTTCCGGATCGACGACATCACCCGCGGCGTTGACCACCGCCAGTGCCGCGATGATCATGCCGTTGGCGTAAACCCGACTGGCCGTGCCCAATCCACCCTTCGTCGCCCATTGATAGCCGAGTAACTTGCCCACGGTTGCGCCGGTGCCGGCACCCACATTGCCCTCTGCTACCGGGCCAGTTGTAGCTGCTGTACAAGCGGCATAACCCGCCGCTGCGTCGGGGCGTACTTGGGCGTTTCCCATTGCCAGATCAAAGATTACTGCCGCCGGCACAATCGGCACACGGGCAACCCGTACATCAAAGCCGTGACCATGTTCCTCTAGCCAACGCATCACTCCATCCGCCGCGGCCAACCCATAAGCACTGCCACCGGCCAGACAGATCGCATGGACTTGCTGCACCATACAAACTGGATCGAGCAGATCAGTCTCGCGCGTCCCTGGCGCACCCCCACGCACATCGACCCCTGCTACCGCGCCCTGTGGGCAGAGGATCACGGTACAGCCGGTCGCTGCCTCCAGGTTTGTCCAATGGCCGACTTGAATGCCTGATATGTCGGTCAGCGCGTTATTCATCTTGTACGCCTAAATAGCGCATCGCCGCCACCACGTAAAGCCGCGCTGCTACTTTGATCTCATCAATGCTAACCCATTCATCAATGTGGTGGGGAATGTAGATGTCACCAGGGCCGCAGGTGACGATGGGAATCCCTTTGCGGGCGTTGAGAATGGTGCCATCGGTCGAGCCAGGGACGCCGCCGTAAATTGGCGGTTGGCCCGTTAAATCATGGTAAGCAGAAGCCAAGGTAGTGACAACCGGATGGGCAGGGTCGGTTTGCGTGGGATGGCGCACTTCGAGCACGGTGCAGGTGTAGCGTAGCCGACTATCCGTGGCAGCGACGGCACTAGCAAGCGCTTCGATGGCGCCAGCCAATGCCTCTGGGTTTTGGCCAGGAATTAGCCGACAGTCCAGGATCACTTCGCTGGCACCGGGCATGACGTTGTTCTGTGGCTCCCCCTGTCCACGCAGTGGCGAGGCGAGAATGGTCGGTGTAATGCTTGGTTGTCCCAAGTATAGATGCCGACCGTGGGTCGCAATCTGGGCTGCTTCCAACTGCTCGACTTTGCTTAAAAAGCGGGCCATCGGGTAAGCGCTGTTGACTCCCGTCAACGGCATGGCACCGTGAGCCATCTCGCCGTGGATCACGATGTGTAGCCACATTACCCCCTTTTGGCAGATGCAGAGATGATTTTCCTCTGGCTCGCAGATAATCGCGGCGTCAACCTGGTCGGCCCAACCCTGTTCCACAAAGTCTTTGATGCCGATCATCTGCCCCTCTTCATCACAGACGATGCCGAGCAAGAGGCTGCCACCGAGGGTCACACCACTCTCCATAATTGCTTTGGTGGCAATTAGCGTACAGACGACCCCAGCCTTCATGTCATTCGCCCCGCGGCCATAGATCCGCCCATCACGAATGGTGGCGCTAAAGGGCGGATCAGTCCAGGCGGTTGGATCACCTTCCGTCACCACATCGGTATGCCCTTCAAACATCAGGGTAGGGCCATCAGCCATTTTGTGGATCGCGATCACATTGGGCCGCCCTGGTACAACCTCAGTAAAATGGGTTTCCAAGCCAATTGCACGACATTGCTGCTCGACCCAGCGTGCCGCCGCCAACTCGCCCTCACCCTCTTCTGGCCGCCAGACGCTCGGAATGCGCGTCAATGCCTGGACCCAGTCGATCAGCTGCTCATCATCAATGTGTGCTAAAACTGTTTGCTCCAGTGTGGAAAGCACGTTTTGTCCTCAATCAACCCAGTTTTCGATGATTAGGCCGGGAATTTTTTCAAAATGTTTGCGATTGCGCGTGACCAGCACTGCTTTGTTTGCTAAGGCGATGCTGGCAATCAGGAGATCAGCTTGGCCGATCTTACCTAATTTAGCCTGCCGCAGTTTATCAAAGATGGTCGCTGCGGTCGGATCAACGGGGGTAATCAAGATTTCGTCGAGTAGTTGAGTGCTCTGGAGGAAGAATTGTTGCGCGGGCAAAAGCTGCGCACCTGTCGCGGCCTTGAGTAGCGCATCCATGCGCCCCCGTAAGATTTCCAGCTTTGTGATGATCGTGGTTGCCACATTCCCGCTTTGGGCGCGTTGCAACCGTTCAATCACGCGCCGATGCCCGGCATGTAAATAGGTGAGCGTATCAGTGTCAAGCAGATACATTAGTGGGCATCTTCAGGTTCGGTTGGCTCGGTTTCGCTGCGTCCGCGTTGCTCATAGATCTGCCACCGCAATTCAGCCAACGATTCATCATGGGCAAAGACGCCCGCCTGTTGCAATAGCGTTTGCCGCCCATCGCTGTTACGCAGCCAGTTGTCAATTGCGGCGCGCAGAAAGCGCCAAGTATTGTTGATTTTGCGCCCAGGCAATAGTCCTTGATCTGCCTGTTGCATCACTGCATCAATCGGCAATTTCAGATACATCGCGGCTTCCTCTAGGGTAAAGGTGCTGTTGGTCAGCGCGGTGGCAAATGGCGTCGCGGCGTAGTAGGCTTGCGCCTGTTCTTGCAACTGCCGTGTTGTGTCAACGGTTGTGTTATACAGCTGGTCGCTGCTCTCGCCGGCTAGGATCGCCTCAATCTGCGTGGCGAGATCACTTTCTGCGGTCGGTGACATAGTCAAATGGGCCAACTTTTCCGGAATACCGGCGGCCACCAGTGCTTCATAGAGCTGAAAAGGAATCAGGGCCGCCAGTGCAGTGCCGTGGCGTTCGATGATGATATGGTCATTGCCATAGCTTGTGCGGTTGAGCAGGTCAGTGAGTTGCCGCCGGAACTGTTCTGCGCCGATGTGTATTTCTGCCACGGGATACCTTGTGTTTCTCTAGTTCCTGTAGTTTCTTCAAGTTTTTCTTTGTTATTCTACTCGATCTTTTCCCCTTTGTCAATGGCTATTTTTTTCTGATTAAGCTGATGTTATCCGGTTTATCCGCTTAATCAGCCTAATCTGTAAAATCCGCGTTCTATTTTTAGGGTAGTTGATCAATCATGAGCGTGTCTGGTTTGGCTTAGTTGTTTTGCAGGTAGCTACTGAGCAGCGTAACGGTTTGTTCAACCGTATAGGGAATTGCCTCTACCCCCAACAAACCTTCCTCGATTAGTCGGTTTGTCAAGTGGGTAACGTCGGGGACATCGAGATTGAGTTCCTGGAGGCGTACTGCCTGGCTGAAAATTTCTGCCGGGGTACCGCTCATGACGGTACGTCCCTGGTTCAGCACATAGAGCCGGTCACAGAGTGCCGCCAATTCTTCCATATTGTGCGACACAATGACCAAGGTCATCCCTGCGGCGTGCAGCGCGCGTAGGTGGTCGAGCAGTTGGACGCGCCCTTGCGGATCGAGGCCGGCCGTTGGCTCATCGAGTACGAGGACTTCTGGTTCTAAGGCAAGGACGCCGGCTAGGGCCACCCGGCGTAGCTGTCCACCACTCAGGCCAAAGGTCAGCCGATCTTTGAACTCGACAAAATCTAGTCCCACCGCAGCCATTGCGCGCGCTACCCGTGCGCGGATCTCCACCCGACTCAATTTGAGATTGCGCGGCCCAAACGCGATATCGTCCCCCACATAGCGTTCAAAGAGCTGTGCTTCGGGAAATTGAAAGACCAAGCCAACCCGGCGGCGCAAGGCGACCAGATCGGCGTTGCGCTCATGCAGGGCTTGATCAAAGACCCTAACTTGACCTTCATGGGGACGCAGCAGCCCATTAAAGTGCTGAATCACGGTCGATTTACCAGAGCCGGTGTGCCCGATAATGCCGACGATTTCACCCCGCTGAATTGTTAGATCGATATCGTGCAATGCTTTAACCTGTAGCGGGGTATCAAGCATGTAGTAGTGGCCGAGGTTTTGGACAGTGATCACTGCTGGTGCGGCTTGCTTGCCGTTAGCTGGGCGTGGGGGGACGGTGAGCGGCTCAGCCGGTTTGTGCCTACTAGCTGTGACCATACCGCTGAACTGGCGTACGAACTCATCGACCGTCAGCACGTCAAGTGGAAAGGTGGGGAAACGGGTGTGGAGTGCCAAGGCAACTTCACTGATCGGTGGCAGCGCAAGCTCTAGTTCGCGTAGCCGTTCTGCGTGGGCGAAGATCTCACGCGGGGTGCCCTGCATGGCAATCGCCCCCTCGGCCATCACGATGACGCGGTCGGCGTAGACGGCCTCTTGCATAAAGTGGGTGATCGCAACAATGGTCACCCCTTCGTCACGGTTGAGTTGCTGGGCAATTGTTAATACCGCTTTGCGCCCATCGGGGTCGAGCATCGCGGTTGATTCATCGAGCACCAGGACTGCCGGCTCCATCGCCAGCACCCCAGCAATGCAGACCCGCTGTTTCTGCCCACCGGAGAGCAGATGGGGGGCGCGTTGCCGCTCTTCCCACATGTCGACTGCACCCAGCGCACTGGCCACCCGCTGGAGAATTTCATGCCGCTCGACATTTAGATTTTCTGGCCCAAAGGCGACATCTTCTTCGACAATCGTGGCGACAATCTGGTTATCCGGTGACTGGAAGACCATGCCTACCGTTGACCGGATCGCCAACCGCTGCGTGGTATCTTTGGTGTTCCACGCCTTTACCCACACATCACCTTGGCTGGGTAAGAGCAGACCGTTGAGGTGGCGCGCCAGGGTGGATTTGCCTGAGCCATTCGCACCCAGGATGACCACATATTCGCCTTTGTAAATCGTGAGATTGATGTCGCGCAAGGCCAGCACCGGCTGCGTGCCCTCAGTCGCATAGGTGTGATACAACCGGTCAACGCGAATAATTGCTTCCACAAGTTAGCCAATGTAAAAGAATTATCCACGAAGACACACAAAGGGGCACGAAGCTAATCCTTATTCTTCGTGCCCCTTTGTGTGTCTTCGTGGATCGTATAATTGAATGAAAAATCTTAGTCCTGTGCCATCTCTGCGCGAACAATGGCAATCAACTGGTCAATGGTCGTCACCGTCTCGTGCGCCAGTAACCAGCGGCTGCCAATCCGAATCGCTTTCCGTTCGGCAATGGCCCGTTTTGTCAGGTCGGCAATGCTGGCAATATCCCAGACGCTTACCACGCCCATCATGCGGCGCAACATTTTGCAGCCACCGTGGCCGGCCACATCACGCAGAATGTTTAGTATATACTGGCGACGGAATTCGGCAAAGGCCGCTTCGCCCCCTGGCCAATCCCAATAGGCGGGCGGGGCTAATTCACCCCGATTGTTGGCCACCCACAGCGCATCAAATTTCTGGGCAAACTGCGTCCAGACCTCATGCACCATCTGCAACAGATACTCCTGGTAGGCCGTACGCGCCGCTGCATCCTCGGTGTGACCATAGTGCGCAAGGGCGTTGAGCACCAAATTCTCCAGCACCGCGCCAATGTCAAAACCCATCGGCCCATAGAAGGCAAATTCCGAGTCGATGACGCGGGTGTCGGTGGCGTTGAGCATGATGCTGCCGGTGTGCAGGTCACTGTGAATCAGCGCCTGGGCGTGGGTCATGTAGCTTGCCTTCATCTGCGCCGCCGCAATCTTGAGCGCGCTGTTACTGCGCACCCGTTGCACTTCGTCATCAACCAGCGGATTCCAATTGTTTTCGGGCGATGTCATTAAGGGGTTAGTGAAGACAAAATCTTCTTGGATTTTGTTCAAATGGGGGTTGATAAAACGCGCTTGTAAGGTTTTCTTTTCCAGCCCAGTGAGGTAGAGATCAGAAGTGTAAAAAAGGGTGTTGGCCAGAAAGGTGGAGATATGATCAGCAAAGTGGGGCAACTGCTGGCGGGCGACCAGCGCCTTGCGCATAATCAGGTGGCTGCTCAAATATTCCATCGCCACCAGCGACATCTCGTCATCATAATCATAAATGGTTGGAGCCAGACCCGGCGCATGTTCGTTGTAAAGGCGCAGCGACTCGGTCTCGAAGCGAATGCGCTCGCGCGTTAACTTCCAATCTTCGCCTAGAATGCGCAGATAGGGTAACGCCTGTTTAACGACCAGCCCTTGCCCCGGCTGGGCCACACTCTCCAAAATATAGACCGTGTTGAGATTGCCGTCCCCGACTTCACGCGCCGTGATCGCCCCTAACGATGCTAACAACGGCATCAATAGAGGGCGTGTCTTTACATAATCAAGAATCGTCGTTTCATTTAAAATCTGGTACGCCATGCGCAAACCCCAACTTCAAATTTCATGCAGTCGTTCATTGTTGCGATCACGACAACGTTAAATCGGGTTGGCAGCCGGTGTTATAGACGCGGATTTAGAAAATGCGGATGGGGTCGCCTGTCATCCGCGTTTTCTGAATCCGCGTCTATCCACCTTCCTTCATCAGCTAATTTTGCGTTGTCGTATGATGCGGTCGTCAGTCGTCTCTCGTCGGTCGTCGCTTACTGTGCTCCGCGGTCACGCAACCGCAGCGCATAAATGTTAATAATCAACGCCACCAGCAGAATAATACCACGCACCCAGAGGCGCACATAAATATCAAGCTGAAGCTGGTTCAGCCCGTTGCTGAGCACGCCAAAGATGAGCAGCCCCACGAGTGTATTTTTAACCCCGCCTTCGCCGCCGAAGAGGCTGGTGCCACCAAGCACCACAGCGGAGATACTGTCGAGCAGCATATCTTCCAGCCCGTAGCCCTGGGCACTGCCTAACCGCCCTGTGTTAAGCATCCCAGCGACGCCGGCGCAAAAGCCGGAAATGGCTAGACAGGAAGCAACGATACGCTTGGTGTTGATCCCACTCAGCCGCGCCGCCTCACGGTTGCTGCCGGTCATGTAAACATAACGGCCAAACTTGGTATAGGTCAACACAAAGTGGCCGATGATCAACGCGCTCGCACCGACCAGAATCACCACCGGCAAGCGAAAGGGATCGGTCTCGCCGATATATTCGCCGCCGAGGAAGGAGAGCATGGGGGCCAAGGTATAGACGATCTGGCCCTTGGTGAAAAATTGACCAAGCCCCGTGGCAATCTGCATCGTTGCCAGGGTCGCCATAAAGGAGGGCAACCCGATCTTGGTTGTACTCCACCCGTTGAGCAGCCCCAGCCCCGCAGCAAAGATCCCGCCGACCAGCACCGCGAGCAGACCGCCGGCAAAGGTCCAATCGCCCCCGATATAGAGCCACTCCGCCAAACGCAGCCCATCACCAAAGAGCGCTGCTGCCACCACGCCGGTCATGGTGGCTACTGCGGCCACACTCAGATCGATTTCGCCACAGAGCAACACAAAGGTGATCCCGGTCGCGACCACAGCCAACGTCGAGACCTGCGCCAAAATATTGCGCAAGTTGACTAGCCGTAAAAAGCTATCGGTGGTGACACTGAAAAAGATGATCAAAATCATCAGCGTAATGAAAGGGGCCAGGTCACGCGCCCGTTGGCGCAACCAATACCCCATGCCCCCACTTACTTCTGTCTGTGCTACTGCAACCCTTCCACTCATAATACCCACTCTTTATCTATTGTATCGTTATCATTGTTCGCCCAATACGAATCACGTTTTACGTTTTACGCATCACGCATTCCGCATCACGCATTCCGCATTAAATTCTCTTTGGTGAGCGCTTCCCCCGTTAACTCCGCCGTCATCTCGCCGCGACGCATCACCAAGCTGCGGTCGGCGATGCGCACGATGGTTTCCGGTTCCGTCGTAATCAACAAGATGGCCACCCCTTCGTCGCGCAACTTTTGCACAATGGTCAGCACTTCGTCTTTGGCCCCTACATCCATCCCACGCGTCGGCTCGTTGAGGATTAGCACCTTGGGTTGCTGGGTCAACCATTTGGCCAGCACCACCTTCTGTTGATTGCCACCAGATAGGGAACCAGCGTTGAGCATCGGTCGCGGTGGCCGGACACCAACCGCAGTAATCTGTTCTTGTGCAATCTTCACTTCGCGGCGCTGCTGCAAAATCCCTGGGATCAACTTTCCCAAGTGGGCCAAGGTGATGTTCTTGAAGATCTCTTGTTGCAGCATCAGGCTATTGCGTCGATTTTCGGGCACATAGGCTATGCCGGCATCGCGCGCCACACTCGTGTTGACCAATTTGAGCGTCTGGCCCGCGAGGGCCAAGGTGCCACGCTGCGCCTGTTCCGCCCCAAACAGACAGCGCGCCAACTGGATCTGCCCCGCACCCATAAAGCCAAAGATGCCGAGAATTTCGCCTTGGTGCAGGGTAAAATTGATATCCGTAAACGCGCCTGGTTGGGTCAATCCGCTGGTTGCCAGTGCGACTGCGCCGAGTTTGCGCACCTGGCGGGCAACGGTAACGCCTTCTTCCTCATACATCTGCTGCAAAATTTTGGCGTCACTGCCGATCATCAACTCGACCAGCAGGTGTTTTGTCGCTTCCGCGGTGGGCAGGGTGGTCACTTTGCGGCTGTTTTTGAGGACAGTGATGCGATCGGTCACTTCGAGCACATCTTCCAAAAAGTGGGAGATGAAGATGATCGTCTTGCCCTGCTGCTTGAGACTCACAATAAACTCAAACAGCCGCCGCGTCTCCGGGCCTGAGAGCGCCGAGGTTGGTTCATCTAGAATGATGATCCGCGCCCCACTAAAGATCACTCGGGCGATCTCAACCAATTGCTGTGAACCGACCGACAACTCGCCCATGCGCTTGCTGACATCAATGTCGAGCCCCAACTCATGCAACAGTTGCTGCGCTTCGCGATTCATCTGCCGCCAGCGTACCATGCCGCCACGGGTTGGCACCTTGCGGCTAAAGAGATTTTCCGCCACGGTCAGATGTTGAAAGGTGCTCAACTCCTGATAGACCATGCCAATGCCTTGCGATTGGGCATCGGCCGGTGAAGCAAAGCGCGCAGCTTGGCCATTGAGTAACAGCTCACCGCTATAGTCATTAAAAACACCGGCGAGCAGCTTCATCATGGTGCTCTTGCCCGCGCCATTTTCACCCACCAGGCCGTGTACCTCGCCGGCCTGCAAGTCAAAGTCAACGTCAGAGAGCGCAATCGCCCCCCCGTACCGCTTGGAAATGTTGTGAAAGGCGAGAATGGGATGGGTTGTTTCGGTCATGATCGGATGGTGGCTTTGGTCAATTGGTGATTAGTAATTCAGTAGGCTCATACCAGCACGTAGGAACATGCCCGACGCGCTGGTATGAATGTAAGTGCTATGATCATTGGGGATAACTGAGGCAAATCGCTAATCACCCAATCACCTAAATTACATCAAGAACTGCGCCTGCATAAACTTCTGGCCGGCCGCGTTCTTGGGCGTAACCAGCGGACCATCGGTGAGAATGTAGGCGGGGATATCCGTCGCACCGGTGGCGGCCAGGGCGCCGATCACGAGCGCGCCCCAGTGAATGCGGCAGGAGGGGTTGCGCACCGAGGTGAGCAGGCGGCCATCAAGCACAGCATCCAGCGCCGGTGGCATGGCATCCACGCCACCCAGGACAATATCCTTTTCGCGTCCGGCATTTTTGATCACATTGTAGGCGGCGAGGGCCATGTCATCGTTGTGGAAAAAACCGGCCTGAATATCGGGGAACTGGACCAGATAATCTTCCCAGAGGGTGGCGACTTTGTTGACATCCCAGTCGGCAGGGTCTTCGGCCAACACTTCAATGTCAGGATATTTGGCCAGGGCTTGGTTGAAACCAGCGGCACGACCCTGCGCACCGGTGTGACCGAGCGCCCCTTGCGTCATGATCACTTTGCCCTTGCCGCCGATCTGCTGGAAGATCGCTTCGGCCACGACCGAACCCATGTAAATGTTGTCTGGCTCCAGGAATGTGGTGATGCCGATGTCATCCTTGCTGATCGTGGTATCCATCTGGATGACGGGAATACCCTTGGCGATCATCTGGCTGATCGGATCAACCAGCGTGTCGATGCCAAAGGCCTGAATCGCCACAAAGTCCCAATCACGGGCGGCCATATCGTCAATGGCTTTGCGCTGGGTGTCGATGCTTAGGCCACCGTCAAACCAGGTCACCTCGACGCCCATCCACTTGCCCCAATATTCGGCGGTCTCTTTGCCCTGCGCGCACCAGGTCGCGCCCAGGCCGGCATTGGAGAACGCCGCCTTGAGTGGCTTGCCGAAGGGATAGGCATGACCCGCGCCCTCGGCCGCCGGCGCACCGGCCTGTTGGACGGGTACGGTGCAGCCGGCCAATAAGCCACCAGCCATCAAGCCCATCATGCCGTTCAAAAAGCCACGACGACCCATTTCATTGCTAACAACAGTTGATAATCGCGTACCTTGTTCTTGCTGACTCATCTTTGGTTCCTTTGCTTTGATTGAAAATAACGAGACCAACAGTAGATTGTAACACTTCGCAAGATGCTGCAGACGGTATGCTTGGAAAGTACAAGGGGCGAGCGCGATCATGGGTATACGCCCACGCGCCAAACTACCTTGCTATACAACAATCAGCGCTAGAAACAGTTGCCGGTTTCTAAGTGATACGTCGCTAATCGGATAATTTATGATGATGGGTATCGATCAACAAATTGGTTTAGGGATGTGTTCTGTCCATATTGTACCCCTTCTGGTTGTCGATCCGCAACCCAAAGGCAACCGAATTGAATAAGCGCGGCTCTGCCATCTACCCTGGATACCAAATGACGCGCGGGTCATCTGCCCCCCGTTGATAGGACCAGGCGGCGTCGACCATACGCGGTAAATCATAGTGTGGCCGCCAATTCAACAGAAATTTGGCCTTGGTATTGTCGAGCCAGGTTGAATGATAGGGAGTCGGAATTTCAACCGAGGGCAGCTGACGGGTCGCGTAGAGATAGGCGGCCAATTCTCCATAATCGAGCGGCTCGTCCATGCAAATATTGAAGAGCTGTTGGCGCGCTTTGGGGTGATCGATTGCGACTAGGATCGCACTAACCAAATCTTCGACATGCACGAAATTGCGCTTCACGGGCTGCCCCTGTCCATCAACCATCAGCGGTATCGTCTGCGTTGCCTGGTAGGCTTGCGCACGCTCAGCACCAACCAGATCACCCCAACGCGGGCCACCAAAGACATCATCGCCGAACGAAAGGGTGTATTTGAGATCATCCTTTGCCATGATCCACGGGGCACGCAGACAGCAGCCATTGAGATCATATTGGATGTAATATTGCTCCAGCATCACCTCTTCCAACACCTTGGACAGGGCATAACAGCCGGGGTAGGCGCTGTGGCGTTGGGTTTCGGTGACAGGAATGGGTTGAGGGTAGACAAAGTGGCCCATGCCGGCGTCGCCACCGACGAGAATAAACTGGCGAAAGGTGGGGCTGGTGCGACAAGCTTCCAGCAACCAAAAGAGCCCTTTGATCGCCACATCCATAATCGTTTCAGGGCTCTCTTTACTGGTCGCCAGGTGTAAGACATGGGTTACATCCTGCATGATCGCAGTAACAACGCCCTGCTGTTCAATCGCACCGCGCACAACTTCCAGCCGGTCCCCTGGTGTTAACAGCCGGTTGTGACAAAGCGCGCGGATCTGAAAATGGGCAAACCGTTCATCGCCAAGCAGGCGCTGGATCAACGCATGACCTACCTTGCCGGTCGCCCCTGTGATCAGGAGGCGCGCTCTGTTTTCCATACGCTACTTCCTACTCTTCGGTAGTTACTGCGGGCGCAATGGCCCGACAGGAATCACGAATCAATAATGAGGTGCCAAGTAGATACTCGCGGGGTTTTATCTGCTTGTTGGGGGCCGCAATCCGTTGCAGCAGCAGTTCGACCGCTAAGTGGGCCATCTCTGCCACCGCCACGTCAACCGTGGTGATCGGTGGATCCCAAATTTGTAACCATTCGGTATCGTTAAAAGCCGCGACCGAGATTGCCGCTGGGATGGCAAGCTTGCGTTTGGTCAACACCTGCAAAACCCCCATCAAGATCCGGTTGCTGCCGGCCAAAATCGCGGTCGGCGGCGGATCATCATCAAGCAGGGCCGCCGTTGCCGCTTCGCCATGTTGCCGGCTAAAGCTGCCGATGCGCATCAGCGCTGGATCAACTGGCAGTCCTGCATCACCAAAGGCTGACCGATAGCCCTGTAACCGATTTTGGCCGGTCGTCAGCTCATTTTCCCCCATAATCAGCCCAATACGCCGATGACCGAGATCCAGCAGATATTTGGTGATCTGATAAGCCCCCTGAATGTTATCGGCTAACACCGCGTCGAGGGTATCCCTTTCGCGCCGGCGGTTGATCTCGATCATCGGGATCTGTGCTGCCAACTCGCGGACATAGGCCGAGTTGTTGCCTGTCAGAGGGTGGGTATAAATGATCCCGGCCACCTGTTTTTCTTGGAGATGGTGCAGATAACTACGATCCAACTTGCCATCTTCATTATTGAGGCAGAGCAACAGTCCATAGCCGTGCTGGTGCAGTTCGGCGGCGATCACCTGAATTACCGAGTTGTCATAGAGGCTCATCACCTCGGGCACGATCAACCCAATCAGATTCGACGTTTTGCCATGCAGCCCGCGCGCCATCCAATTCGGCTGGTAGCCTAGCTCCGCAGCTGACTGCTCGACACGGCGGACATTTTCTTCACTGACATAACCACTTTTGTTCAATGCACGCGAAACTGTTGCTGGTGATACCCCTGCTCGATTGGCAACATCTTTAATCGTGACTGTCATCGTCAGCGTTCTACAAAACCTGTAAACGATTCCACATAATCCGTCGATAGAACGATTCTAGCGAGAATAGACATTCACATCACTCAGTGAAATACTGGGGAAGAGGATATGAAAGATATATGAAAAGCTTTTCATAGTGGGCAGCAGTATTGTACCGTGTTGCGTGGTGCAATGTCAATTTAGTCACCAAGCAAAATCATATCGTTGCGGTGGACGGCCACATCGCCATAGACATAGCCTAGCCGTTCCAGAATCTCGCTGGATTTGCAACCGGCGATCTTGATCAGGTCCTGATGGCCATATGCGCTTAGCCCGCGCGCGATCTCGCGGCCATCCAAAGCCAAAATTGCAATCGGATCGCCCCGTTGGAAATCGCCCTCAACCTGCCGAATGCCCGCCGGCAGCAGACTTTTGCCCTGTTGATTGATGGCGCGCACGGCCCCATCATCGATCATGATCCGACCGTGTGGTTTCGGCCCCGCACCAATCCACTGGCGTCGCCCATCTAGACGACTGCCCTCGGCGGGGAAGCGCGTGCCAATACTTTCTCCGGACGCCACACGCAATAGAACATTCGGCGTCTGCCCGGAGGTGATCACGACATCGGCCCCGGCGCGGCGGGCGGTGTCTACTGCTTGGAGTTTGGTATACATGCCCCCTGTGCCCAACCCGGAAACACTGCCGCCGGCCAAGGCGCGCAATGTTTCGTCGATCTTACGCACTTCGGGAATCAACTGCGCATCCGGATTTTTGCGCGGGTCGGCGGTGTAAAGCCCTGGTTGGTCGGTCAACATCACGAGCAGGTCGGCATTGACCAGCGTCGCCACCAGCGCCGAAAGGTTGTCATTGTCACCCACCTTGATCTCTTCCGGCGCGACCGCGTCATTCTCGTTGACCACCGGCACAATGCGATGTTCCAGCAGCGCTGAAAAGGTGTCACGCGCGTTGAGAAAGCGTTGGCGATTCTCGACATCGGCACGCGTAATCAGAATCTGCCCGACATGGATGCCATAAATTTCAAAGAAACGCTCCCAGGTGAGCATCAACCGGCTCTGCCCCACCGCCGCAAACATTTGTTTGTTGGCGATGGTCGGTGCCACTTCGGGGAAACCCAGCCGCGCCCGCCCTGCTGCCTGCGCGCCGGAGGTGCAGACGACAATGTCGTGGCCGCCATGATAAAGTTCGGCACACTGGCGCACCAATTCCACCATGCGTGGGTGATCAAGATGGCGCGTCCCGCCGGTGAGCACGCTGGTGCCCAGTTTGACAACAATGCGTTTGTACATAAGCTGCTGCTTCTATGTGTTGTGGAAAAAGGTTATTTGGTTTTCTATTGTAATCTGCTTTGGCCAATCGCCAACTTTGTTGACAACCGCACACTAATTCAGCCCAAGCACGCTGCTGTGCCAAAACGCCAACCACCTGTCTCGATCAGCGCTAAGTGATTAACCTTTGGTATAATAATCCCAACCCTGTATCACCCGACTAATTCGCCACCAGTTGAAACATGGTGGCTGAGACGCAAAATGCGTTAAAACGCATTCGCACCGAACCCGTTTTTTCGCAAAGCGGGTGCAAAGCACCAACGGGTTTTGCATCTCAGCAGCGTATTTCAATACGCTACTAGCCTGTCCCATCGGGACACCTGATCTTAGCCAAAGAAAATGGAACCGATTTTTATGTCAACCGACACCGTCAAAGCCTGGTCTACACAAGTTACGATTCCCACTTATGGCATTGGCCAACCGGAGCAGAATCCGGTCTTCTTGGAAAAACGCGTTTACCAGGGGAGCAGCGGGGTCGTCTACCCCTATCCAGTGATCGAACGGGTTGACGATGAGAAACATGACCAACTGTGGACGGCGCTCTTTCTCGAAAACCGTTATCTCCAGATCATGATCCTACCCGAATTGGGCGGTCGTGTCCAAATGGCGCTAGACAAGACGAATGGCTATCACTTCATCTACTACAACCGGGTGATCAAACCGGCGCTGGTGGGGCTGAATGGGCCGTGGATCTCCGGCGGCATCGAGTTCAACTGGCCACAACATCACCGTCCTAGCACCTACCTGCCCGTCGATTGGCGCATTGACGAAGGCGCGGACGGCAGCAAAACGATCTGGTGTGCCGAACTGGAGATTATGTTTAACACCAAAGGCATGCATGGCTTTCGTCTCTACCCCGATCGCGCATATCTCGAAATTGCTGTGCAGCTTTACAACCGCACCAGCGAACCGCAGACCTTTCTCTGGTGGGCCAACCCCGCGGTCCATGTCAACAACGACTACCAGTCGATCTTCCCGCCTGATGTTCACGCCGTGATGGATCATGGCAAACGGGCCGTCTCGGACTTTCCAATTGCCACCGGCACTTACTATAAAGTCGACTACGCGCCGGGTACCGATATCTCGCGCTACAAGAATATCCCGGTCCCCACCTCTTACATGGCCTATCATTCCGACTTTGACTTTGTCGGCTGTTATGATCATGGGGTCGAGGCAGGCATGATGCACATCGCCAACCACCATATCGTCCCCGGCAAAAAGCAGTGGACTTGGGGCACCAGCGACTTTGGCCAAGCCTGGGATCGCCAGTTGACCGATGCGGATGGCCCCTACATTGAGTTGATGTGTGGCGCATACACCGATAACCAACCTGATTTTTCCTGGCTGATGCCCGGCGAGGAGAAGCACTTTACGCAGATTTTTATGCCATTTAAGGGCATCGGCGGGGCCAAAAACGCCACCCGTGAAGTTGTCGTCAACCTCACGATTGACGATACCGAAGCGACGATTGGCGTTTATGTCACCCAGGGGCGCACGGTGCTGATCCGGCTGCTGCACACCGGCGACACGCTGTTCGAACGTACTGCGACATTGGACCCAACCACCGCCTTCACCGAAAAAGTGATGGTCACCTATACCCATGCGATTATGCGCCGCGGCGGCCATAGTGGGCGTAATGTGCTGCGCCATGATGATGTCACCTTGCAAGTTTTTGATGCCGAGACGGGACAGCGCCTGATCGAATTTACCCCGCTCAGCGAGGCGAAAAGTGTGATTCCTGCACCAGCCACCCCGGCTAAGCCCCCGGCCGACATCGCTTCCAATGAAGAACTCTTTCTCAACGGCTTGCATCTGGAACAGTATCGCCACGCCACCTTTAGTCCTGAAGCCTATTATGCCGAAGCCTTGCGCCGCGATCCCCACGATAGCCGCTGTAACAATGCGCTGGGTTTGCTGCTCTACCGGCGCGGCAAATTTGCCGAAGCTGAAGCCTATTTCCGTACCGCCGTCGCCAGCTTGACCAGGCGCAATCCCAATCCCTATGATGGGGAACCGCTTTACAACTTGGGGCTGGCCCTCAAAGCCCAAGGCCGGGATCGCCAAGCCTTTGATGCCTTTTACAAAGCAACCTGGAATGCAGCTTGGCAGGACAGCGCCTACTTTGAACTGGCGCGCCTGGCCTGTCGTAATGGTCAACTGGCGGAAGCGCTCGACCTGATTGTGCGTTCCCTCCACCGCAACTGGACCCACCACAAGGCGCGCCATCTCAAGATCGTGCTGCTGCGCCGGTTGGATCGCCTTGCGGAAGCGCAGCGTGAAATCGAGCTGGCACTAGAACTGGATCGCATGGAGTATGGAGCGCAGTGGGAGCGTTACCAGTTGCAGCATACCTCCACTTCGAACCCACTGCCGGCCAATGCCAACACCTATGTCGAATTAGGGCTTGACTACCTGGCCGCAGGGCTGTGGTCGGAAGCCGTCGAATTGTTGACTGCCGTGCCCGGCAACGATCCACTGGCTGGTTATTATCTCGGCTGGTGCCATCACTTGGCCGGCGATCAGATCGCTGCTGCCGCGGCCTTTCAAATGGCGGCGACCCGACCACTGGCCTATTGTTTTCCCAACAAACTGGTTGATGTCAGCGCTCTGCAAGATGCCTTGCAGCACAATCCCAACGATGGTCATGCCGCCTATCTGCTGGGTCTCTTCTGGTATGCCCACCAGCGTTACGACGAAGCAATCTCCTGTTGGGAAAAGGCACGCGAACTGCTGCCAACCTTTCCCACCGTGTACCGCAACCTGGGGCTGGCCTATTACAATCAACGGCACGATGCCGCCGCGGCACTGACTGCTTACGAAACGGCCTTTGCCCTCGACCAAAATGATGCCCGCGTCTTCTTTGAACTCGACCAACTCTATAAAAAGCGCAATCGTTTACCAGCGGAACGGCTCGCCAACCTGGAAGCCCACGCCGAGCTGGTCAACCAGCGCGATGACCTGACGATTGAGCGGATTAGCTTGCTCAACCTGTTAGGCCGCCATGATGAAGCCTTTGCCTTGCTCATGCAGCGCAACTTTCACCCGTGGGAAGGGGGTGAAGGCAAGGCCACGGGGCAATATGTCCTTTGTCTAATGGAAAAAGCCAAAGCCTTGTTGGCGCAAGACGAAGCCCAAGCGGCGATTGTGTGTTTGTCCCAGGCGCAAAGTTACCCCCACAACCTGGGCGAGGGCAAACTCTACGGCGCGCAGGAAAATCAGCTCTTTTATTATTTGGGCTGCGCCTACAAAATGTTAGACAAAGCCGATGCGGCACAGGCTTGGTTTACCCGTGCCGCCACTGGCTTGGCGGAGCCGACCTCCGCTATCTTCTACAACGATCAGCCGCCGGAGATGATCTTCTACCAGGGCTTGGCCTATCAGCAATTGGGGCAGCCGGCCAACGCGCAGGCGATCTTCCAGAAGTTGATCGACTATGGGCAAGCGCATCTCGCTGATGCCGTGCAACTCGATTACTTTGCCGTCTCCTTGCCCGATTTCCTTGTCTTTGCCGACGACCTGACCGAGCGCAACCGCATCCACTGTCACTTTATGTTGGCGTTGGGGGCGTTGGGTTTGGACAATGTGGCGGCGGCTAATCACCACTTTAATCAGGTGTCAACCCTCCGTGCCGACCATCTTGGAGCCGCCATCCATCGCCGCTTGGCTACAGCGAACGCGTCTAGGTGACAGTCACTGTCCGCAAAGCTAGAGGTAGACGAAACCGTTTGTGGACAGTGACTGTCACCTTAATAGTCTCGCGTATGGAGAGCATAAACGATGCAAAATACCGCCTGCCTGACCCTAATCAATTATCGACTGCCACAGGGCATCTTTTTTCTCCTGTTCGTGCTGCTTGTGAGTGGCTGTCAGTCAACCCTCCCCGCACGCTCAGAATTCACGGTGACGAATGAAGTCGCGGTGCAGGTAAACGTTAAACCCCTTACCGCGGCTACCGCCTGCCTCGATCACTTTGTCACCCACACCCTGCCCTTTGCCACCGGCACCCGTCTGCGCGAGATCCGCACCTACGAAAGTAACGGCGCGGGGGTGGCCATCAACGATCTAGACCAAGATGGCGATCTCGATCTGGTTTTCGCCAGCATCGACCGTGAAAGTGAGATCCTCTGGAATGAAGGGGGATTGGAATTTAGGCCGGAAAGCCTAGCTGACCGCTATACACGCGGTGTCGCCACTGTTGACGTGGATGGTGACGGGTGGCTTGATATCGTCTTTACCCACCGTGGTCTCGAAACGCTCTCTTATTGGCGCAATCAAGGTGATAATCTTCTCGCCAGTGCAACCGCTCAGCTCGGATCGTCAGATCCGGGCGGGGATCTGGCGATCCCCTTGGCGCGTCCATCACAGGCTCCTTCGTATGGAAAACGCTTTGTGCGCAGCGCGTTAAGCGGCGTGGAAAGTTACGCTTACGCCATGGCCTGGGCCGATCTCAATGGCGATGGCGCGCTGGATTTGGTCACCGGCTCTTATAACACCGATCTACGCCAGCATGGCATCGACGATCCCACTCAGGATCAAGGGGCCGGCGTCTTTCTCTACACCCAAGATCCCTCCACGCCGGCGACCTTTGTGGCGTTGCCCCTCACCGCTGAGGCCGAAGCGCTGGCAGTTGCGCTGATCGATTTGGATGCGGATGGCCGGCGCGATATCTGGGTTGGCAATGATTTTGACTTGCCCGACCGGGTCTGGACGCAGCCGGCGGGCACTTGGCAACTTGCCAGCCCTTTTGCCGAAACGTCATTCAGCACCATGAGCATTGACTGGGGTGATCTGGCCAACAACGGTCTGCTTGCGCTCTTTACCACCGATATGAATCCCTACGACACCAGCCCAAGTATCATGGCACGCTGGCTCCCCATGTTAAAGGCCACCGACGCGCGCCATCAGCGCTTTGCTGGCGATCGCCAGCAGATGGTTAACACGCTGCAAGTTCCCGTGAGTGCCGGCCGTTGGCAGAATGTGAGTAACCGGGAACGGGTGGATGCCACCGGCTGGAGTTGGGCCGGCAAATTGGGCGATCTTGATAGTGACGGTTACCTTGACATCTATGTGGTCAACGGCATGATCGCCACCAACCTCTTTGCCCACCTGCCCGATGGCGAACTGGTGGAGGAGAATCAAGCTTTCCGCAACCAAGGGGATGGCAGCTTTCAGCCTGCCCCTGCATGGCAACTGGGCGCCACCACAAGTGGTCGCGGCATGATGATGGCCGATCTCGACAATGATGGTGACCTGGATATCGTGGTCAACAACTTGCGCCAATCCGCCCAGCTTTTTGAAAATCAACTCTGTGGGGGGCAGGGGCTACAGGTGGAATTGGCCTGGCCGAGTTCGTCCAATCATTATGGGGTGGGGGCACAACTGCTGCTCAAGACCGACAAGGGTACCATGCAGCGCGATGTGCGTGTCACCAGCGGCTATCTCTCCGGCGACCCGGTGCGGGTGCATTTTGGTTTGGGGGAAACTGTTAAGCTGGAAGGCTTGCTGATTCGCTGGCCGGATGGGGTGAGTTCAGTGGTTGAGGGGATTGAGTCGCAGGGATTGGTGACGGTGGTGCGAGGGGAATAGCCGAGTGGTTAGCCACGAACGCCAATCCACTGGCGTTCCCGAATTTCAAGTTGTTCACGGCTGCTGTCTACTACATAGAGTTCCCGATCGGGGGAACGGTGGTGCATTTCCTGATAAAGTTTCATCGCTGATGGTGAGTCGGTAAAGGTATCGATCACTGACAGTTGTTCGACAATGCGTTGCCCAGGAACTGAATGGGCTTCTAACGCTTCAACTAATAACCATTGGGCGGGATAGTTTTGGCGAATTTCTTGCCATCGCATTGTGTATGTGCTCCTTCTATCTACGCTCGATGGGTAGACCGCAACCGTGCGCGGCATGGTCCGTAACCTGCCGCCAGTCACGGACTGGCTAGGGCCACGAGAGTACTCGATGCGTGCACAGCGCGCTGTCCATTGTACGGATAAGTCCTAGATCTGCATTAACCTGGTTTGTGCTGCAACGACTCGATATATGCTTGGTGTTCAGCGGTCGCGATCCCTTGTTGCACAGTAGTCAGCAAGGCAGCCAGATCACGCGCCCAGAGCGCCTGCACGTTTAGCCATAGCCCAGGAAAGACCTCGCTGTGGATAATGCCGGCAACATCGGGTGCAAGTTCGGCGTAGCTGCCATCACGCAAGCCATACCAAACGACACGCCGCTCATGGGTCAGGACAACCAGGTATTCCAAAATGCCATGCCGCGCATAGGTTGCCTTCTTCTGATTCATATCATAGCTGGCACTGCTGGCGGCGACCTCTAGTACAAACTCTACTGGGCCTTCTAAATACCCTTCGGCATCAAGGCGCACGCGACCTCCATGTGTTTGATCAAAATAGAGCAGCGCGTCTGGCTGCGGTTCGTTAATATTATCGAGCCGGAGCGTTGCGTTGTCGCTGCCAAACAGGCCGGGTACACTGGCGCGATAGATACCAAGCCAAGCGATCAGATCAAAATGCGGATTCCCATGATAGGCAGCATTTACAGGGGATGGCATATAGACAATTCCTTCGATCAACTCGGCTTTTTTGAGATTAGGGTGGCGATGATAGCGGCGCTCAAATTCGGCGCGGGTTAAAAAGTCACCCGCTTGGAGTGGTGGGGTTATCCCATTGGCGCGATCATGATCAGTCTTGCCGTTACCGCCCTTGTCGTGGCTTGCCGCGGTTGCCACCTGTACGGTTGTTTCTCCAGACATTAGTTGCTCCTGACCCATTGTCGAACACTTGCCTTGTGTGGTAGTATACCATAGTTTGCGCTGTGCTGGCTCCCTGCTGAAACGCTGTTCTTTATGTTTTAACCCACCTTTCAATGTGATATACTGTCCCGTGATGGCTGCGGCTGCCCACCGTGCCGGCCGTAAAGAATGCCCGTGACCATCCCATTTTGCCCAGAAAAATTTGATTCATTTCACCCAATTTAGAAAGTCCCGATATGTCATCGATTTTACGTCCTGAACACCCCGATCCGCGTTTTCAGCGCGCCCAGTGGCTCAACCTGAATGGCCCCTGGCAATTTGCCTTTGACCCCAACCTGATTGGTGAGCAGGCGCGCTGGTATTTGCAGAATCGTTACAGCCAGCCACCGCTCTATGGCACCCGTTTTCGCATCGAACAAAAGCCGCTAACCATCAATGTGCCCTTCCCCTGGGAGAGTCCGCTATCTGGCGTTACCCGGCCCGATTACAAGGGCGCGGGCTGGTATGAACGGGAGTTCACGGTACCTGCGGAATGGGCGGGCTTGACCCCTTTCCTCAATTTTGGTGCGATTGACTGGCACGCTCGCGTCTGGATCAATGGCCGCATTGCCGCCGAACATGACAATGGCTACCTGCCCTTTTCGATTGATCTGAGCAAATTTGTCCAGCCCGGCGAAAGTGCCGTCGTCACCGTGCGCGCCTATGATATTGCCGAAGTCACCACACTGGTTGGCAAACAGGTGCCCTGGTGGTACACGCACAGCAGCGGCATCTGGCAGACGGTCTGGTTGGAAGGGCGCGCCCCCAGCCACCTTACCGCCATTCGTTTTGAGCCCGACGTGGCCCAAGAACAGGTGACGGTCAAACTCACCGTTCAGGTGGCGCAGGCGGGGAGCTATACCCTACAGGTCACTTCCCATAACAAGGCCTTTGCCTCGGTGACCGTGCAACGCGATCTGCGCGCCGGCAGCCAGCCTGTGCACTTCACCTTGCCGGTGCCCTCACCCAAACTCTGGTCGCCCGATTCGCCCTATCTCTATGAGGTCGATGTGACTTTGTCGCCAACCGCCGGCGGGGTTGCCGACACTGTTTCCACCTACTTTGGCATGCGCACCGTCAGCCGCGGGACGTGGGGGGAGAATCAGTACGAATATATCTTCCTCAACGGCGAACCAGTCTATCTGCGCGGCGCGCTGGATCAGGCTTTCCATCCTGCCGGGCTACACGCCTATCCCTCCGACGACGTGATTCGCGGCGACATCCAACTGGCCAAGGACCTGGGCTTGAACATGTTGCGCTGCCACATCAAGATCAACGACCCACGTTACTACTACTGGGCAGATAAGTTGGGATTGCTGATCTTCTACGATATTCCCTGCGCTGATCTCGATACGCCGGAGATGCGCCGCACGATCGAAACGACCGTCCCTGCGGCTATCGCTCGTGATTACAACTCGCCGTCGATCATCGCCTGGATTATCTTCAATGAAACCTGGGGCTTGACCAATCACCATCGGGGTGACAGCCACCGCTGGGTGCGCAAAATGTATCTGGAGACGAAGAAGCTCGACCCGACCCGCCTGGTCGAAGACAACTCGCCCTGTCACTACAACCATGTGGACAGTGACATCAACTCGTGGCATTTCTACATCAATAACTATCAACAGGTCCGCCAACATGTGCAACGCGTCGTTGACCTGAGCTATCCCGGCTCTAGCTTCAACTATGTCGGGCAGAACGACCTGGGCGACAACTTTGTGCAATCAACCGCACCGCTGATGAACAGCGAATATGGTGGGATTGCCGCCAACAGTGGTGACCAGGATATTGCCTGGTGTTTCAAATACCAGACGAGCGAATTGCGCCGCCACGCCAAGATCTGCGGCTATGTCTACACCGAGCTTGATGATATTGAGTGGGAGCACAACGGTTTTGTCAACTATGACCGCAGCGCCAAAAGTTTTGGCTATGACTTTTTTGTCGAGGGGATGACTGTCGCCGACCTCAACGGCGCTGACTTTGTTGGCCTTGATGCGCCGCCGTGTCAAACGCTGGCGGCCGGCAGCTCATTTAGTGCGCCGCTCTTTGTGAGTAACTGGGGCGCGCCCATCGGGGCCGGTCGCGTGCATTGGCAGGTTGATCTGATCGACAAGCTGGGCGGACGCGGTACGGTGCAGGAAGGGACAGTTGACGTTACGCCGACGCGCTTTGGCATTACTGATCTCGGCGCACTTGCAATCACCTTGCCCAATCAACCGGGCTTGGCGACGATTGCCTTGCGCTTGGAAGATGCACAAGGGCAGATCCGCCACCGCAATTATGTCAATGTGGAAGTCAGTGCGCCGTCAGCCGTGCCGGCACAGGGGACGATCATCACCTTTGCCCCCGGCCACTTTGCTGATTGTTCCTGGCCACAGCCCTTCGCCGCGCCGGATGGCAGCAAGTTTTCGGCGGGCGGCACTGGTTGGGTTGAATATCTGGTTGCCTTACCCCAAACGTTGGATAATGCCCAAACCCTGCGCCTGCTCTTTGAAGCTGGTGCTCGCGCTGGTGGTCGCAAGATTGATTGGCCGCAGAAGACCTTTGGCATCAACTACCCCCAGACCGAACCAGACAAACAGACCCCCAGCGATGTGGTGGTGACCATCAATGGCATTGAGGTGGGTATTATTCACCTGCCCGATGATCCAGCCGATGCGCGCGGTGTGCTCAGCCACTACCGCCAGATCGATCCTGGTTCTTATGGTTTTCTCAACGAAATCGTCGTCGCCGGTGATGCCCTGACCACACTGGGGCAGCAACCCGAACTCCGCATCCGCTTCACCGTCCCCGCCGATGCGGCAAATCGTAACGGCTTTGCCCTCTTTGGTGAAAGCCTTGGCGGCTATCCAGTGGGGCCAACGATCTTGATCGCCTGATAGAATTTGGTATATACTTGCTGGTGCCCACGGTCTCCGTGGGCACCCCTCAGGACGCTCTGCGTCCCGCTGCTGTGTGGAACGAGTCAGGAGCCAACCATGAATCAAACATTAGACCGCCGCTTATTCACGTTTCCAGCACTGCGTTTCCCACTCTGGGAACTGCTTAACCCGCGGCAATACACACGCTGGGTGATTGTCTCCCTGCTGGGGGGAACGCTGCTCGGTTGGGGGCTGGCCCATTGGTGGGGCGCGCCGCTCTGGCTCTCAACCTTTGTCGTGCTGCTGGTCCTCATGCCGGTGGGGATTCAGAAGTGGCGCGATGATCGGCTGCGCTATGGGCCAACGGTCATGTTGCTGAGTATTGTGCTGACCACCCAAGGCGTGCATACGATTGAGCATCTGGTGCAGTGGGTCCAATACCACATGCTCTACTGGACCATGCGCCAATCCAGCGGCCTGCTCTCGCCAGCGAATGCCGAGTGGGTCCACTTTGTCTGGAATTGGTTGGTTTTGATCGTAGTGGTGGCGTTGATGGTTGGTGGTATGCGCAACGGCTGGATGTGGCTGCTTTTGACGATTGCCACTGTCCACACCTTTGAGCACAGCTATCTCTTTGTGCGCTATCTACAAGTGCTCGGCGAGCTACGCGAACTTGGCGTCAACGATGTAACGGCACAAGGGCTGGCCGGCATTGTCGGGCGCGACGGCTGGTTGGCCCGCTGTTCGATCTCCCAACTGGCCTTCCTTCGCCAGATCCCTGGCCTGACCACCGCCAACCGGCTCGATGTCCATTTCTGGTACAACGCCATCGAACTTTCGGTGCTCCTGATTGCCGGCCATGTCTATCTGACCCAGCGCTGGAAAACCAACAGCTAACCAACAATCACTACAGGGCTTACGCAACACCTGCTCGTAGAGGCACGATAGTGCCTCTACGAGCAGGCTATACTTGATCAAAATGGCCTGGGCTTAGCCCAGGCCATTTTGATCAACCACCGGTTAACCATTAACCGTTAATTATTTTCCATTAACCATTACCTACCCTTTGATCCCCGTCATGCTGATGCCTTCGATAAAGCTGCGTTGCGCCAGGATAAAGATGATGATCACTGGCAGCGCCACAATCGTGCTTACCGCCATCAAGTGTGGGTAGGCCATGGCGGTATTGCCCATGCTGGTGGCCGTCTGTTGCAGCCGGTAAATCATCAGCGCCAGCGGATACATCCCTTCGTCGCGCAGATAGATCAGAGGCCCCAAAAAGTCGTTCCAGGTCCACAAGAAGCGGAAGAGAATCACCACAGCCAACGCTGGTTTGGTCAGTGGCAGCAAAATCCGCCAGAGGATACCCCACTCACTCGCCCCTTCCATACGCGCCGCTTCAGAGAGCTCTTCGGGAATGGTGAGGAAGAATTGGCGCAGCAAAAAGATGAAGTAGGGATGGCCAAAGATAGATGGAATCACCAGGGGCAGGTAGGTATCGATCCACCCCAGATTTTTGAAGATGATAAAGAGCGGTACCATCGTTACCTGCCAGGGTAACATCATCGTGGCAATGCAGATCCCAAAGAAGAAATCGCGCCCCTGCCAGCGGAGTTTGGCAAAGCCATAGGCCACGATCAACGAGGAGACTGCGGTGAGGATGATAACCGGGAGGGCAAAACGGAAGATCGAGTTAAAGGCAGCCGTATTGAAATCATAGCGTTGCCACCCTCCCACAAAATTTTCCCAGTACATGGGCGAGGGAAACAACACCGGCGGCACCGTGCGAATTTGCGGATCATCTTTTAGCGCGGTGGTCACCATCCAGTAGAGCGGAAAAAGCCAGGTGAAGGAGAGAAAGAGCAGCACCACATATTTGCCTACCGAAAGAATGCGGTCGGCCTTGGATAAGACGGGGGTCGCCACCGTGGTGGTGAGGTGGGGCTGTGGGGCCGTTTGGCTCGCAGTGGTCATTTTTCACCTCCATAATAAACCCAGCGTCTCGATGTGGAAAAGAGAATCCCGGTGAAGAGCACAATAATCACCAGCAGAATCCAGGCCATGGCCGATGCTTTACCCATGCTGAGTTGGACAAAGGCATTGCGGTAGAGACTCATTACGTAAAGCTCGGTCGATTTGGCCGGCCCACCGCCGGTTAATAGCCAGGGCAGGGTAAACTCTTGGAAGGCACCAATAAAGCCGAGCACCGTGTTAAAGAGAATCACTGGTGTACAAAGGGGCACCGTGACATTCCAGAATTTGTGCCAGGCGTTGGCACCATCGACGGTCGCCGCTTCGTAGAGCGAACGTGGGACATCCTGGAGCGCAGCCAGGTAGATCACCACTGCAGAGCCTTGCGCCCAAATATAGATCATCACCAAAGTTGGTTTGGAAAGCGAGGTGCTGGAAAGAAAGGGGATGGTCGGCCATTCCAACGACTTGAGGACGCCATTGATGGCCCCAAACTGGGTATTGAGGAGAAAGAGCCAAACCATGGCGGTGCAGACCGCTGGGACAATCGAGGGAATGTAGATAATCGAGCGAAAGGCGGCCCGCCCTTTAATATCGGTATTTAACAGATTTGAAATCAGAAAGGCCACAAAGGTGCCAATCGGAACCCCCAACAGGACATAGAAAAAGGTATTGTAGATGACCGTCCCAAAGTCGGGATCTGTAGTAAACAGACGCTCATAATTACCGAGGCCGATAAATTTAGGTTCCCCGATCAGGTCATAGCGCGTTAAACTATAGTAAAATGACATGATCAGCGGAACGAACGCCAGCGTAATAAAACCAATCAACCAGGGCGAGATAAAGAGCAAGCCCATGAACTGATTGCGGCGTTCCCGTTTGCTCATGCGTTGCCGCTGCAACCCGGTGGCCGGAGCCGTTGCTACCGCCATAACTTTCCCCCTTAAGAATACGCACAAAAAACATCCGTCTCATGCCAAGCTAACTAAACCTGACAGGTTTCGCAAACCTGTCAGGTTTGTGTTGTGGGGCAATTACCGCCGGCAGCGTTAGCTATTTAGACCTTGTGCTTCAAATTCATCCAGCGCCCGTTGGCTCAACTGCGCCGCGGCTTCCGCTGGGGTGATCTGTTCACGTGCAACTTGGTCACGCAGCGCATCCCATTGATTTTTGACAAACCAGTGGATCGGGCAACGACGCAGCAAGTGCCATTCGGTGGCTTCACTCTCGGATTTGACATAGAAATCCAGCCCTGGGAAGGCGTTGGCATCGACCATAGGGATGAACTCCTTGATCGGATGGATCCAGCCGACTTCCTTGAAGATAATGTCACAGGCCGTTACCGTGTTGAAAAATTCGCCTAATTTGAAGGCCCCGGTTGGGTTTTTGCCTTCTTTGAAGATCTGCACAAAGTGGGCATTCACCGCCTGCATCTTGACATCGCGGCGATCATCGGAGACTGGTGCCCAACTGGCCCGGTTGAACTGGGCAATTTCCGGCTTAACAATTTGGGTTTCACCAGGGTGCCAATAGCCTTCAATAATCATCGTCTGCACACCGGCTTCAAAGGCGGCGCCCCAACCGCCATTGCCTTGCACCTGGCGCATCCCGGCAAATTGATCCGGGCCGGCAATTTTGATGAATTCGGCCGTGGTCGCAAAGATCTGCTCCATGCGCTCGTTGCCGAGATCAAATTCTTTGGTGGATTCATCATACCATTTGATGCCAAACGAAGAGGTCTGGAAGTCAACATCACCGCCCATGGCATCATTGGGATCGAGGCCCAGTTGGAGTAAGTTGCCGGCATCGTCTTTAAGGGTGAGCGCTTTGTGCCATTCCAGCAATTCTTCCCAGGTCACCGGTGGCGTTGCCACATCAATGCCAGCCTTTTCAGCCGCATCAATGTTGTAGTTTAGCCCCCACTGGACATAGCTCTCAATCCCAGGGACGCCAATCATGTCGCCGCCAAAGAAGGCATAGTCCCAGGTCCATTCTAACATCATGTCCTTGTTGACAATATTACTGGCCTCAACCATATCTTGCACCGGCAGCACAGCACCGCGACTATAGAGGTTGGGATAGTCGTGATTGGAGTGGCAGTCCGGTGGTGTGCCACCGGCGACGGCGGTGAGAATGGCTTCGTCGTTGACGGAACCGCGGAAGTCGAGGGTTACCTCCCCCATATGACTTTGCCACTCTTCGGTCGCCTTCATGGCTTCAATGGCAGGTTCCAGGTTGCCCCAGTTAACCCAGTAGCTCAGGGCATTCCCTTCGGCGGCTGGGGCTGCTTCGCTACCGGCTGCAGCAGTTTCACCACCGGCTGCCGGTGCACCGGCCGGCGCACAAGCGGCCAAGGCCAGCGCACCACCCGCCATGGCGCTAAATTGCAGAAACTGACGGCGACTTAAATAGTTCGCATTCATTGCTCGACATCTCCTTTGACAAACGTTGGTTCAAATTAGGTAAGAATCGTAATGCTGTAGTGTAAGGATATTAAGTAGCCAGGTAAATCAGGATGCACTGGGGGTGCAATCCACAGGCTGGGTTACGAGATATTTGTTTGTTATGCCACAGTTGCTGCGCCGGCTGGCCAACAAATATGGATAACCGTTTCCGCTGCTACATACCGCAGAATCGTGCGGTTGAGTTGCTGCCAATCGGTAGTGATCAGCAAGCAATGTGGTGACCCGACCCTCGGGGATCATTGCGAAGAGCGATATAGTTTTCGATGATTGCGGGATACAGGCCATATCTCAATGGCATACGGCAGAATGATTATCTCCATCATAGCATTATTAACAAGGGCTTGTCAAAAGTCTTGCTCTATCTCGGTGTGTCCCAGAAAAGGGGCGCGGTTCACAACGTCCCCGGCACAGGCGAAAAATTGGTTCGTCTGCGGACCATTTCCTCGCCTGTGCCGGGGACGTTTACCCCCAAATGGGGACGTACCGCTCTATCCGGCTGCGCCGCGCTATTGCTGGTTGCGCCTATTCGGTCCGGCAGTCCATCCGTTGATCTTTACTTGCGAGAATAACGCCATTGGCTTATGCTTCTGTGCATTAGAATTACTTTGTCGGCGCGTGTTGATTCGTTACAATTTGACGATAAACCCTGTCGGCAACTACCCATTCGCATACCTCCAATGCCAATCACAACAGCGTAAAGTGAAGACGAACCATGAAAGTACTGATCACTGGTGGCAATGGTAAACTAGCCGCCTATGTTATCCAGGCCTTGGCGCAGGAACACGAATTAGTGCTCTTTTCGCGCCGCCCACCTGGGGCCGAATTTGCCCATTACCCCTGGATCGAAGGCGATTTGAATGACTTTGCCGCCTGTCAACGGGCCGTCGCCGGCGTTGATGCGATCCAACATATCGGTGCGCAACCCTGGCCGGTCGATCACCCCGCCATGCGCGCCCGCGCCGAAGAGCAGGGCTACGCGTTTGACGCCACCTTCAAAACGAATATGCTCGGCACCTATTACCTGATGCAAGCCGCCGTCGAAGCGGGGGTGAAGACGGTGGTCATGGCCGGTAGCAATTGTGCCTTGGGCCACGGCTTTCGCATCAGCGGCACCCCCTTCCCGATCACCAGCCTGCCGATTGACGAAACCCACCCCACCTACCCCGAAGATTCTTACAGCTTTACCAAGCGTGCTGGGGAGGATCTATTGGCCAGTTACAGCCGCGCCTATGGCATCCGGACTTATGTGACACGGATTGCCGGCATCTGCCCGCTCGAACGGCGTCAACAAATTGCGGCCAATGCCAAACCAATCAGCGGCTGGAGTGAATGGCTCTGGTGCTGGGTCGGCAGCGAAGATGTGGCCGCCGCCCATCGCCTGCTCATGGAAAAGGCCGACACGTTGCCCGCCCACGATGTCTACTTTCTCAACGGCGATGACACCACCTGCCTGGAACCATCACGCGCAATTGTGGAACGCTACCGGCCCGACTTGCTCCCCGTCGTTGACGGCCTGGACGACCATCAATCGTTCCTCAACTGCGACAAACTCAAACAAGCCGTCGGCTGGCAACATAAAACGTCGTGGCGCGAATATCTGTCCTAGTAATTAAACACGTGAAGCGTAATACGTAAAACGTCATCTACCCACGTTTTACGTTTCACGTTTTACGCATCACGTTTTACGCATCACGTTTTACGCATCACTAATCACGAATCGGAGCATCCAATGAGCAACCAAGTTCGTCTCGGCATTATCGGCACCGGCAGCATTTCTCTGCGCGGCCTGTTGCCCCACCTGACGATGGACGATGTCCAGGATCGGGTTAAAATTACCGCGGTCTGTGACCCTGTCTTGGAACGCGCCCAAGCGGCTGCGGCCAAGTTTGGCGTGCCCAATGCCTACGCCACGATGGAAGAGCTGTTGGCCGCCGGCAATGTCGACGCCGTTAGCATTGCCTCGCCCATCGGTTTTCACTTTGACCAGGGCATGTTGGCCGTTGATCATGGCGTCCACGTCCACTTTAACAAGACGATGACCACGACGGTTGACGAAGCCGACAAGCTGATCGATGCAGCCAAGGCCAAAGGCGTCAAGCTGGTCTCCTCACCGGGGGAGCTGATCAACCCACGGTTGCAGCGCATCAAAGAATTGGTACAAGAAGGTGCGCTGGGCACCCTCACCTGGGCGGCTACTGGTGCCACCTTTGGCCAATATCACGAAAACGAAACGCGCGTGCGCGGCGGCAGCGATCCCCTCACCAACGTCAATCCCGCCTGGTATTTCCGCAAACCGGGCGGCGGTCCCCTCTATGACATGACGGTCTATGGGCTGCATGCCCTGACTGCCGTCGTCGGCCCAGCCAAACGGGTGACCGCGCTCTCCGGCGTGCGCATCAAAGAGCGTGAATTCAACGGCGAAATGTTGCCCACCGATATGGATGATCAGACCCTGATGGTGGTCGACTTTGGTGATGCCTTCTTTGGGTTTGTCTTTGGCGTGGCCGCTGGGCGTTTTAATGTAGGGCGCCCGCATATCATGGGCACCAAGGGCACGATCAACGGCGGCGAACTCAATGGCGAGCCAATTGATTACCCCGGCAAAGCCATCGCCGACGAATTCGGCTATGTCGCCACCTTGCCCCATGTCGTCGGCCCCCATCGCCACCAGGAAGAAGCCCACGTCTTTGAAGATGTGATGCAACTGGTCGACTGGGTAGCCGATGACAAACCCACCGTTGCCACCGCCGAACATGCCCGCCACGTCATCGAGATTTTCGACGCCGCCTACCGCTCGGCTGAATCTGGACGCGTGCAGGAGTTGCGCACGACTTTTTAAGGCTGGATGATTAACTAATGCCCATCCTGGCGTAAAACTTGCACAGGTTTTACCTTTGCCACAGAGAACACAGAGGATAGCTCGCCACTAAGTTGTTCTCTGTGTTCTCTGTGGCTATTGCAAATTCGACATGGTTCAGAACTGTTCAGATCACCTTCACAAATTTCATACGGCAATGCCGTATGAAATTGTGGATTCTCTGTGTAAATCTGATGGGGTTTACACTCGAATTTGTAAAGCAGAATCTGTCGAAAATGAACCATGTCGCAAATTCTTACTTGAGCAATCGAATGACAAACATCGCCGTAGTAACGGGTGCGGCCCGCGGCATTGGCCTTGCCATTGTCGATGCGCTGCTTGGTGCCGACTTCACCGTCGTCGGCTTGGATATTGATGGGGATCAACTTGAGTGGGTGGCGCAAAAGTTGCAGGCCGATGGCCACCCCTTTATCCCCCTGGTTGTCGATTTAACTGTTGCGGATGCGGTTGGTGAGGCATTTAGCGACATCGAGGCGCAACTCGGTGGCGTTGATGTGCTGGTCAACAATGCCGGGACCTGCTTCATGCATGACTTTGTCGCGATCCCGCCGGATGAGTTGCGCCGGCAGATGGCGATTAACTTTGACAGCGCGTTTTACTGCTGTCAGGCCGCGATTGGGCTGATGTTGCCGCGCCCTGGTATTAAAAAGATCGTCAACATCTCCTCGAATGGCGCGTATAACTTTGATGTGTTTGACCCGGCCCATTACCGCGCCAGCAAAGCCGCCCTCGATAATCTGACCAAACATCTCGCCCGGCGTTATGCCAAAGAAGGGATCGCCGTCAACTCTATCGCCCCGGCCATGACCGAAACCGAACTCTTCCATGTCGTCTCGCCCGAGGTACTGGCCGATGCTTTGGCTGGGATGCCGCAGGGCAAGGCAATGGCCCCAGCGGAAGTGGCCGCATGGGTCGCTTTCCTCGTCTCGCCGGCTGGCGATTGTGCCAGTGGCAACGTGATTATTCTCAACCAGGGCCGCGATGTACGGTGAACTGCTCGGCGGCTGAGCTTGCCGAAGCCACAGAGCAGTTCACCGCACGCAATCTCAACCGTAAAACAGCGGTGCCTTGCGCAACGTCGGCCACTGCTGGGGATCATGGCCATAGATCACAAAGGCATGGTGCGCTTGTGCTAACGTCATCAATCGTTCGGCACTTTGGCGAGCAAGTGTTTCATCCCACGCCCCCCCAAAGCCCTCGACAAATTCCGCCGGCCGGGAAATGGCATCCGCGGTCAGCAACACCGCGCCGGTTTGGGGCAACTGGACAAGCAACGAGAGGTGGCCAGGCGAATGGCCAGGGGTCGGCAACAGCGTGAGACCGGGCAACAACTCGATCTCTTGGTCAACCAGTTGATAGGGAACATCTGGCCAAGCGATGGGCTGTGTTGCAAAGTAGCGCGGCCGTGGCATGGCCCGTTCCGCCGCCCCCACGATCAGCGGCGCATGGGGGAAATCGGCAATCCCGCCGACGTGATCGATGTCCCCATGGGTGAGGATGAACTGGGTGATATCACTGGGGGTCAACCCAATGCGCGCCAGTTGGGCTGGGGGTAAATGGTCATGCGTTAAGTGCAGCACCTGCCCAAAGCGATCAAGCTGGTCCTCCACGGTCGCCAGCTCAGCATCATGGGCATACTTGGCCGGAAAACCGGTATCGACCAACAAATTTTCGCCCCGCTTGGTCTGGATCAAATAGCCGGGAATCCCAATCTGCCGCCCATTTTCATGCACCGCAAACAACCCAAAATCAAGCACATAAAGCCGCTCAACCACCGTAACCACCTGCTGCATCATCGCCCCCCACCCAGATTACCCAACCTGCCACTTTGTCGCTATACTACCACCTACCAATCTCCCTGTCTACTTATTTACTTTTGTTGTAACTACCAAGCCAAGCCACCCCACCCTAACCCTCCCCTGCTAAGGGAGGGGATCTAGCTGGGAGACCCAGGTTCCCTACCTTAGCAGGGGAGGGTTAGGGTGGGGTTAATCGTTATCTTTCGTTTATCTACCCACCCATGCACGTCAAAATCCACAAACTCTTTGAATATCTGCTCCAAACCACGACCGCCCAACCGGAAGCGGTCCTTGGCTTTTCGCTGGCCGAATCGCCAACCTTGGGCGATTTTCTGGCGGAACTCGACCCCAACCTGAGCCTCGATTGGTCCAACCAATCTTTTCAGGGCATGATCAGCCTGCGCGAACATGTGCTGCGGCAGGCTGCTCTCACCGATCGCTGCACCATTGATGATGTGCTGATCACCGCGGGGACCGCCGAAGCTAACTTCCTCGCTATTATGCAACTGGTGCAGCCAGGTGACGAGCTGATTGTCGATGTGCCCGGCTGGCCGCAACCGATCGTCCTGGGTGAAGCGATTGGCGCGCAGATCAAACCGTTGCCGCGCGACGAAGCGCAAGGCTGGCGCTTTGATCTCGCTGAACTGGCCGATCTGATCACCCCACGCACGCGGCTGATCTTTCTCTGTAATCCCAATAATCCCACCGGCCAAATCCTGCGTAGGGCTGAATTGGAGCAGGTTGTGCGTCTTGCCGAACAAGTGGGGGCCTATGTGCTCTGTGACGAAGTCTACGCCGGGCTGGAATGGCAGGGCGAACGGGTCCCGGCGATTGCCGGGCTTTATGATCGTGGTATTAGTACCGGCAGCGTCTCCAAGGCACTGGGTCTGCAAGGATTACGCACCGGCTGGCTGATCTGCCGCGACCGTCAACTCCTCTTTGACGCCCTGGTCTTGCGTGAAAACAGCAGTGAGATCATGAATGTCCTCGGCGAAGCGGTCGCCGAAATTGCCTTGCGCCCGGCGCGCTATGCAGCGGCACTGGCCAAGGCGCGGCAGGCTGGTGCCGCCAACCTGCAACTGCTCAACGACTTTATCACCACGCGCCCCGAACTGACCTGGCAACCGCCCGCTGCCGGGCTGATTGGCCTCTGCCGCCTGTTGCTACCCGTTGACAGTGAACAATTAGCGCAGCAACTCCTGGCACCCCCATACCGCACCTTTGTTATTCCCGGCGCGGCTTATGGCTATCCACAGCATATTCGGCTGGGCGTAGGGGGCGGCAACGCCGTCGCCCTGGAAGCCGGCTTGCAGCGGTTAGCGACATTACTTGATCGCTTTGTGGCCAAAGCATAGTGTAATAGTACTGCAACTTGCTTGACATTGGTATGAGATTCAATTATAGTAACCCCTAAATTAGGGTCCTAAATCAGGGTCGCAGATGAGGGGGGATATTGTGATTCAAGCAAAATTTACGATTGACGAAGCGCAAGCCACGTTTCTATGTGATTTTCAACAATTTGGCTTTAAAGACAAGAGCGCGCTTGTGCGTGCTGCGTTGGATCGCTTCCAGACCGAATTAGCACGTCAGCGTTTGATTGAGTCTGCGGAGCTTTATGCTGAACTCTATGCGGAAGACACTGAGTTGCAGGAACTGACTGAATCGGCACTGACAGGTTGGCCGGAATGAGCACAATCGAGCGTGGTATGGTGATCGATGTCAATCTTGATCCAACCTTAGGCGCTGAGAAGGGTAAAACGCGCCCCTGTGTAGTGGTCACCAATAATATTTTTAATCACCGTGTGCCTATAATTCAGGTGGTACCGTTAACTGAGTGGAATGACAAAAAGAGCAGAATTACGACAAATATTGCCATTGAACCAACTGCTGAGAATGGCTTACTGAAGCGTTCCATTGCCGATTGCTTGCAGACGCGGCCGATTGATCATCGTTATCGCCTGGTGAACATTCGTGGTATAGTGGCTGCCAATGACTTACAAAGAATCGATCAGGCGCTCAAAATCATCTTCGGACTGCGTTAACCCATGCAAACACCCATTCAAATTCCCTTGCCAATTCCTTATGGCGTCGGCCCCGTTAACAGCTATCTCTTTCTCGACCCCGAACCCACCCTCATTGACTGTGGTCTCAAAACTGAGGAGTGCTGGGCCGCGCTCAACGGGGCATTGGCGACACACGGCCTCACCGTTGCTGACATTCGCCGCGTGGTGATCACCCATGCTCATGTTGACCATATTGGGCTCGCCAATACAATCGTTGCGCATAGTCAAGCGATGATCTGGGTGACACCGGTCGTCTACCCGTGGGCAACTGCCATCACCGACAAGTGGCCGGCGCGAGTGCGCTTTTTGCTCCAGACCCTGGCTCCCTTTGGCTTACCTGCTGACCAACTTGCGGCCTTGGAGCGGGGCATGATTCGCACCACCGCGATGTGGGATGCGGTGCCGGCCGAGCGGGTGGTCACCTTTCCCCTGGATGGCACGTTGGAACTAGGCGGGTTACCGTGGCAGGTGATCTACACTCCCGGCCACAGCAACACGCAGAGTTGTTTCTACCAAGCTGAGACTGGGCAATTCCTCGCCGCCGACATGCTTTTGGCGGTGACCCCTACGCCGGTGATCGAAGAGCCGCTGGAAGGTGATGAGCGGGAACCAGGCTTGCCCCTTTTTCTCGATTCGCTAGCCCTGGTCGAAACCTTAGAAATTGACATGGTCTACCCTGGGCATGGCGATCCATTCCGCGGCCACCGCGATCTGATCGAACGGCAAAGCGCACGCATTGCCGAGCGTACTGAGCAATGTTACGCGCTGATTGACGGGGGCCAAACCACCTTTGGCGCGCTGCTCGAAGCCATGTACGGTCACCAACCCACCACGGATCGTTTCCCGGCGATGGGGATGCTCTTGGGCTATCTCGACCTGCTCGAAGGGGGCGGCTTGATCAAAGGACGCCGGCAAGATGGCGTCATTCACTTCCGGCCCACCACATGACCACCTTTGCCGCGATTGTCCAACCCCAAGTAGTGCGCTATGTGGTCAACGCTGCCTGCACCCAGGCGATTTTGGTTTTCAACGACGAGAGCCGCCTCTTCTTTGAACATACCAGCCGCGAAAACCGCTGGGCCAAAGCCTCGCGTGCCGCCAGCTTGGCCGAACGCTGCTGTGAAGGGTTAGCGCAGTTTCGGCTGAATGCGAAGCACTTGCAATTGTATTTTGCGGATGGGAGTGATGTGGAGTTTGTTGCTGGGGAAAACTATCCTGGTCCGTAATTGTGTAAGCGTGAAAAGCATAGAAGCGCAGACAAGTAGTTTAATCGTGCTAACAATGTGGTATACTCCATCGTGATAGCTTGGAAAATAGTGGTTCACATCGGTTGAAATTCCGATTCTCATTGCAACCGCAGTATAGCAGAAAAGATAACTTACCGATCGTGTACTTTCACGGAGCGCAACGCCATGATTGCATCGCCTGTTTATGAAGAAATTATCGATTTTTTGGCTGCGGGAACGACGCCGGATAGTTTGATTGCTTTTCGGCCTTCAGAAACAGCCAAACAACGAGTGGAAGAACTTCTTCGCCGTGAGAAAGAGTCTTCACTTTCAGTTGAAGAATTGGCTGAATTAAATCACTATATGCAGCTTGAACATATCATGCGCTTGGCCAAAGCACGCGCACGTCGGTACCAGAAAAGATGAGCACTAGCTATATCACTGCCCAGTTACGCCGGTTTGTTATTCAACGCGCGGGCCGGCTATGTGAATACTGTTTGATTCATGAGGATGACACCTACTGGGGCTGCCAAATTGACCATATTATCAGCGAAAAACATGGGGGTGAAACTAAAGCGGATAACCTTGCTCATGCTTGTTCATTCTGCAATCGTAACAAAGGTAGCGATGTTGCTTCAATTACGTTAGATGGTCAATTCATCCGCTTTTTTAATCCGCGCATTGATAAGTGGTCTGCTCACTTTCGTTTGGATGGTATCACGATAACGCCATTGACAAATATCGGTGAAGTGACGGCACGTATACTCGGTTTTAATCAAATTGATCGCTTATTTGAGCGCCAAGAGTTGCTGGAATTAGGCCGCTATCCTACCCTTGCGGCATTGGCCTTAATTGAGAATTAGCCTTCAGTTGTCAAAAAGCACCCGTCTTTAACTTCGAACATCTACAAAGTCACACGAAATGGTCATCCTTTCGTGTGACTTTGTAGATGTTCGCGACTCGTTGACCTTACGTCTTAAAGACCAACGAAACCGGCACCGGGGTCTCCGTCACCAACCCAGTTGGCGACAACTCCCCACTCTCTTGGTCGATGGCGAATTGCACAATCGTGTCACCCTTCTGATTACACGCATAGAGCCAAGTGCCGCTGGGATCAAAGTTAAAGGCGCGGGGAAAGGCGATCTCCTCCGTCGTGTGGCCAATCAGGGTCAGTTCACCGCTGCTTTCATCAATCGCATAGGCCACGATGCTGTCGGCCAAGGGATGATCCTCAAATTTGCGATTGGAGCCGTAGAGGAAACGCCCCGACGGGTGGACCATAATCTCCGCGGTGCTGCGGTGCGCGGGGAAGTCATCGGGCACGGTGCCAATCGTTTGGATCTCGGCGCCGATCTGGCCGGTGGCGCTCTCATAGGCAAAGGCAACGATGGCCCCGGTCAGTTCGCAGATGGTGTAGAGATAGCTGCCACTGGGGTGAAAAGCCACATGGCGTGGCCCTGAACCGGGGGCCACGGACACCTCGCTCACCTGCACCAACTTGTCATCCACAATCTCGAAGACTTGCAACTTATCGATGCCCAGATCCGCGCTGAGAATGTAGTTACCACCGGGATCAAAGACCACGGCATGGGGGTGCGGCGCATCCTGCCGCTCATGGGGACCGGAGCCGCTCTGCTGGACCGTATCCAGCACAGCCCCCAGCGTGCCATCTGCGGCAATCGGCAACAGGTCGAAGCTGGCCCCGACATAGTTGGCAATCACCAGGTAGCTGCCAGTGGGATCAACGGCCAATTGGGCGGGAATGGTGCCGATTGCCTGCCGGTTGAGCAATGTTAATTCACCAGTGGCGTCGTCGATAGCATAGGCTTCCACCGACCCTGCCTCCGCCCCTTCGTAGTCCGCAATCTCATTGCTTACATAAAGATATTGTTGCGACGGATGTAAGGCGACAAAGGAGGGATTGTCGCTGGCGACCGTCTGGATCGATGTTAGCTCGCCGGTTGTGGCGTCGACGCTAAAGACCCCAATCCCGACTGGATGTTCTGCTTCGGCGGCGTCGGACCAGCCGCCTGGCGCGCCGCGCGTGTAGACGCCGGTGTACGCAAAGCGGGCGGTCGTGACTGCTGCGGCGTCTGCCGCCGCCGTTCCCTCATTTGCTGCTGCTGGTGCGGTATCCCCCCGTGTAATGGGTTGACAAGCCGCCAACAATAAGACGCCGGTTGTGCCACTCAGGCGCAGAAAACCACGCCGACTCCAGGTTCCTCGGTGCTGCATAGCATTTCCTCCTCTGTTGTTCAGTGACTACACTAGCGGTTGTCATCATTTAACATTTTTACCTGTGTAGAAAATGTTAAATGATGGCAGAGCCCAATATACATTTGTGCTGGAAAACAACGAAAAGCAACAATGAAACCACAAGCGTAAACGCCACCGCTGGCTGTCGCCGAGGGTGTGGTGCAACCAATGGTGGCCGGTAAGATCAGAAGGTGGGGAGCAAAGTGCCGTACAGCGTTCAATATACACTGCTTGCGCTGGCGCGTCAAACACTCTTTTTTCGTTAGTGTGGCGATACCAGCTTTAACCCTACAATCCCCGCCACAATCAACAAAATACAGACGATCCGCACCACTGTTGCCGGCTCACCAAAAAGGACAATCCCCAAAATCACTGAACCTACCGTGCCGATCCCTGTCCACACCGCATAGGCTGTGCCCAGTGGTAGTGTGCGCACCGCCAAGCCCAGTAATCCCATACTGGCGACCATCGCGGTGATGGTTAACACGCTGGGCATTAAACGTGTAAACCCTTCCGTGTACTTTAGCCCAATCGCCCAACCGACCTCTAGCAGGCCGGCAATCACCAGCAAAAACCACGCCATACACTTCTCCTTGCTGTATAAATTAGTTGCTATACTTAAAATCAGAATGAAACCCCTAGTTTCGGTCAGCGTGCGTCGCACTGACCAAAGCATCTAGCGGACTGGAAACAGTTGGCGGTCAGTGCGACGCACGCGATCCCGTTAGCCAGCAAAACTCCGGTTCTCAACTTGACTTCAGTATAGGTGGCAAAGTGGTAGGGCGGCCAATGTGCTACCGGTTTCTACCATTTTGCCGATTGTGTGCAATCTTAGCTTGTTTTGTTGTCATCGACCAAGCAAACCCACCGCCGGATTGGGCGCTTTCCTACAAAAGTAGGTCATCATGCCCATCTCCAGTGGGTTCCTCGCTTGCCCCCGCCGTGATAAGCTAACTGCAGTCAGTAAACTTATGTGTGCTCAAATAGCGGAAGGAACCCCTGAATGAACAAGCTATCGTCGATGATTATATTTTGTCTATGCGCCCTCTTCTCTCTGACTGCCTGTGCGGGACGGGGCGGTGTGACTGCGGAAGTGAATGTCGAAGCGACCGTACAAGCGGCTGTCGCAGCCACCGATACGGCACAACAGCAGTTGCAGGCCACGATTGACGCCGCAGTGCAAGCAACCACCGTAGTGCAAGGTGCCGCAGTTAGCGCCACCCCTGTGCCCGCGGCAACCGCGCTAGCGGCCCCAACCCCAGTGGTGATAACGCAAGTGGTCACCGAAGCGGTCTATATCACCGAAGATGTCTACATGACGATGACCGAGGAGGAGTTGGCTGCGCTGATCGACGACGCTGTGCAACAGGCCACCGCCGCTACTGCTGCTTATTCAACCGCCGCCATGACTGCCACCGCTGATGGTACTGTGACGACTGCCGATGTGGAAAGTATTGACGTTTATGTCCAACTGGCTGATGAGACTGTGGCCTACGCCGAGGAGTTGTTGGCGACCTATGCGGATCTCTACGGTGAAAACACGGATGCCATTGTCCAGGGCATGGCCGAACTAGAAACTGAATTATCGACCATTGCCGAAAGTACGACCAGCATGGCCAGTTCGCTCGACGAAATAGAAGAGACGCTCAACGCTGGTCTTGAACTGGCCGACGAAACGATTGCCCAAGTGGAAGCAACCGCGGCCACTGCAACTGCTGCGGTTCAAGCAGCACAGGCCCAAACTGCGGCAATGGTCAGTAACGTACAGGCCAGCGCCGCCGGGTATAGTGCCAATCTCGAAAGCACCCGCGCTGAGTTTGCGACGATTGTGCAGAATGTCCAGCCCCAGGCGATTGCGGCCAATCAGGCTGAGGCCCTAAGTAGCGTCTTTACCTATGCCGATACCGTGCGAACCGCGCTAGGTGACAACGCTTTGGATCTTACCGAGATGCAGGATATTGCCCAGCGGGGCGCGAATGCGGTCGCTGGCCTAAACAGCCAGGGGGGACCATTGAGTGTCCTCTCGTCTGCTTTGACCGATGTCACCAATGCCCTGGCGCGTGGGGAGTTGGATCGTGCCCGCCAAGGCTTAAGCGATGTCGAAGCGCGCATGCCGGCCCGCGATAGTATCGGCAACTTAGCTGGCAACGCTGCTGGGGATCGCCCGGCAATTGGTAGCAATCGACCGAGCCGTCGACCGTAAAACGAGAGATATAAAAAATACGGTTGCAGCAGAGCTGCAACCGTATTTTTTATATCTCTAAGTTCCAGTCGCTGCGGCGACTTTTCGCTGTCAGTAGCGGGTTTCAACCCTGCTGCTTTGCCTCAGCCGCCGAGCCCACCAATGCCTGCTTGGAAGAGGCCCGTCCATAAGCCGGGGTAAAGCCCAATCGCCACAGTAAAGATGGCGGCAACCGCTAACCCCACATTGAGCGTCATCCACCCACGAGGTTGATCCAGGGTTTCACTGCTTGGCTCTTCAAAGTACATGGCGACGGTGATGCGCAGGTAGTAGTAAGCGGCGACCGCGCTATTAAGCATCCCAATCACCGCCAGCCAGGCATAACCCCCATCCACTGCGGCTTTGAAGACAAAAAGTTTGCCAAAGAAACCGGCCAGCGGCGGAATCCCCGTCAGGCTAAACATAAAGATCGCCATGGCCAGCGCCAACAGTGGCCAGCGTTTGCCAATCCCAGCGGCGCGATTTTGTAGGGCATCATCGCCCCCCGCCTTTTCCAACATGATCACCACGGCAAAGGCCCCGATATTCATAAAGGCGTAGCTGAAGAGATAGAAGATCGCCCCGGTGGCGCTGGTTGCTGTCCCGCCGGTCAACCCGACAAGCACATAGCCAGCGTGAGCAATGCTCGAATAGGCTAACATCCGTTTGAGGCTCGTTTGGCGCAAGGCCGCGAAGTTGCCCAGCGTCATGGTGATGATCGCCAGGATGGCCAACATCCAACTCCAGGTGGCATGTTCCTGGGGCAGGGCGGTAAGGAAGACGCGAATAAAAGCCGCAAAGGCCGCAGCCTTCGTACCTACACTCATAAAGGCGGTGACCGGGGTCGGCGCTCCTTGGTAGACATCCGGCGTCCACATGTGGAAGGGGACGAGGCTCACCTTAAAGCCAAAGCCGACAATCAAGAGCGCCATCCCTGGATAGAGTAGCGACAGTTGACCACCGCCGGTGGCTAGTGTCTCGGCAATGGCGGCATATTGGGTGCTGCCGGTGGCACCGTAAATCAGCGCCGCACCGTAGACAAAGAAGGCGCTGGCAAAGGCCCCCAGCAAGAAATATTTCAAGCCCGCTTCCGAACTGCGTGGATTATAGCGGTTGAGGCTGGTGAGAATGTAGAGCGCTAGCGAAAAGGTCTCCAACGCCAAGAAGACGACAATCAGGTCGGTGGCGCTGCCCATGATCATCATCGCCGCGGCACATAGCAGCAACAGCGCATAATATTCGCCGGTCTGTTTGTTGACGGTGGGAATATAGCTGACACTGAGCAACACGGCCAACGCAGCGGCGGTCAGGACCACCAGCTTTAGCCCAAGGGCAAAGGCATCCAGCGTTGCTGCGCCTTGAAAGGTCAACACAGGGCCTTGCCAAATGACGGCACAGACGATCAACGTCGCCACAATGCCCGCCATTGCCAGCCAAGGCAAAGCCCGGCGCACGGGCGACTGTTCGCCACCGCCAAAGATATCCGCCATCATCACGAGCATCGCGCTGATCACCAGCACCAACTCGGGCAAAATCACGTTAAAGTTAATGCCAGTGGCACTCAAAACGTCGGACATGAAAAGATGCCTCTCTGAAGTTGACGGATTTATTTCTCTACCGATGCGATAATCGCCGGCTGATGGTTGAGCAGCGCTTCCACCGATGGGTTGATCTTGTCGAGGAAGAGATTCGGGAAGATGCCGATCACAAAGAAGAGAATGATCAGCGGCAGCAACATAGCAATCTCGTTGAAGCGCAGGTCGGGCAGTTTGTCTGCTTCGTTGGCTGGGTTGGTGATCGGCCCTTGCGCGACCTTGCGGAAGGCGGTGAGCATATACCACGCCGCTAGAATTACACCGAAGGCACCCAACACGGCAAAGACCGGTTGGCTATAATACATGCCCAGCAGAATGGTGAACTCACCCACAAAACCATTGAGGCCAGGTAATCCCGCACTGCTCATGGCAACGACGAGGAAGAAGCCACAGAAGATCGGCACACTCTTCCAGAGTCCGCCAAAATCCGCCAATAGACGGGTGTGGCGGCGCTCATAGAGCAGACCAACCATGAGGAAAAGCGCGCCGGTGCTGAGGCCGTGATTGACCATTTGCAACACAGCGCCGCTAACACCCTGCGCGTTCAGCGCCACAATCCCCAGCATCACAAAGCCCAAGTGGGCCACCGAGCTATAGGCAACCAGCGACTTGATGTCTTTCTGCACCAACGCCACCAGCGCGCCATAGATGATGCCAATCACCGCCAGAATGCCAATGATCGGGCCAAAGTCGGCTGCAGCTTGGGGGAAAAGCGGTACCACAAAACGCAAGTAACCGTAAGTCCCCATCTTGAGCAACACGCCAGCTAGCAAAACGGAACCGGCGGTTGGCGCATTGACGTGGGCATCCGGCAACCAGGTGTGAAAGGGAAAGAGGGGAATCTTGACGGCAAAGGCGAGGGCAAAGGCAATAAAGGCCCAAGTCTGCAATCCAGCCGGCAACTGCATGCTTTGTAATTCGACAATGTTAAAGGTACCCGTGGCGAAATAAACGCCCAGAATAGCGACCAACATTGCCGCGGAGCCGACAAAGGTGTAGATAAAGAATTTAACCGCAGCATAGACCCGCTTGCCGCTGCCCCAAATGCCGATCAGGAAATACATGGGGATCAGGCTAAATTCAAAGAAGACAAAGAAGAGCACCATATCAAGCGCCAGGAAGACGCCAATCATCGCCGTCTCCAGCAACAACATCAGCGCCATATATGCCCCAATGTTCTCCTCCACGTAGAGATTGCTGAAGTAGACCGCAATCGGCATGAGCAGCGTGGTCAATAGTACCAGGAAGAGGCTGATACCATCGACTCCCATGACGTAATTCAGGTTGAATTCGGGGGCCCAGGCAAATTGTTCCACAAATTGCATGCCCGCCAGATCGTTATTCCAGTAGAACCAGAGCCCAAGGCTGATCAAGAAAGTGGCCAGCGTCCAGACAAAGGCAATTAATTTTTTTGTCGCATCACCCGGCACCAACAAGACGACAATCGCGCCAAGCACGGGCAAAAAGGTGATGATAGAGAGAATCGGAAAGTACATTTGGTTTTCACCTATTTGGTTGAGTCATCAAAATGTAATTTGGACAACTCTTGTAGAAATATCCAAAAATCTTCAACTTCTTTGCCTAACGTTGCCACCCATTGATCCACATAAGCCACATCGAACTTAATCGCAATTTCGGGATCATCATCAAGGTAGGTTGCGATCAAAATATCCCGAATATCATGTTCATGTTTGAGCGAGTGTCCTTCACGCCAGGCCATCAATTTGCCAACTACAACGTCTTCCGGTTTTGCGAACCATGCCTCCGTCACTACCTCTGACGAAACTGGAATTGGACGACGGATGCGGTTGGCCAGGGCAAAATCGTAGCCCGGCTTCATTGTCAGTGGAATCAAATCGACTTTGAGACCAGCCGTAGTGTCAATAATATTAAATAGCGTTCCTGTCCGGATTGATTCTCGAATTTGATAAGGATTCGCGTAATACCGTGGTGAGGGAAATGCACTAGTTAATTCATCAATATCTTTTGTGCTTAAATCTACAACCATATCAATGTCAACAGTTGCACGCGTAATGCCATAAGAAGTGCCAGCGAATGCGCCGATGATGACATAGTTGATGGCGAGCCGTTCTAAAACCTGAAGAACTTGGAAATAGAGATCATAGCCCACCTCATCCATTGCGCTTCAATCTTTCAAAAACTAGCTTTGTTAACTCTAGATCAGTAAGTTCAGGATGCGCTGCCCGCAAGCGCCTGCGCCAGGTCAAAAGCATAATCTTTTGCATGGCCAACATTGGCCGCAAGCGTTCTGCTGGCGTTGCGCGCAACAAGAGCCTGATCTGTTGAATATCGGGTTTCCCCAAACGCCGTTCTAATTCGTCACGTTGCATCAAGATCACACGCTAAAGACAAAGTAGACCACCACCACCACTACTCCGACAAAAATGCTTAACGCATAAGTTGGTACCGCACCATTTTGTAGTCGGCGCGTATAGTCACCCACGGTCATGCTCAGGCGACCGGTGCCGTTGACCAGCGCATCAATGCCCAAGCGATCCATCGTGCCGGCAAACCACTCGGATGCGATCATAATCGGCTTGATGATTGCCATGTTGTAGAACTCATCCACATACCACTTGTGTTCGGCAAAGGGAGCCAGCGGTTGGACGAGCTGTACAAAGCGGTCCACCCAGCCTTCCTTGGCGACATAGCGGGCATAGGCCATCAGCACGCCAAAAATCGCAATCACGATACTCAGGATAATCCCGGTGATCTCAATCCAGGCGGCCGGCGCTTCGTGATGACCCAATGCCGGTTCCAGCCAATGTTCCAAGGTAACTAGCACCGGCAAGTTGAGCAACCCACCGACCAACGCCAACCCGGCCAGAATCCAGAGCGGAATTGTCATGAGCGCTGGGCTTTCGTGGGCGTGATCATAGAGATGTTTGTCGCGCGGCTTACCAAAGAAGGGGACAAACGCGGCGCGTGCACTATAAAACGCCGTCAACAACGCGGTGAAAAGCCCAATGAGATAGAGCACCGGATTGTGGGCCAGGGTTGCCACGAGAATCGCATCTTTAGAGAAGAAGCCGGAGAGCAGTGGTAACCCAGCCAACGCCGCCGCGCCAATCATAAAGGTGCGGAAGGTGGTCGGCATCTTGTCGCGCAGACCACCCATCTTGCGCATATCCAGTTCGCCGTGCAGCCCGTGCATCACACTGCCGGCGGCGAGGAAGAGCAGCGCCTTGAAGAAGGCGTGGGTTACCAGGTGAAAGACCGCCGCGCCATACGCGCCCATCCCCACACCCAACATCATGTAGCCCAACTGCGAAATCGTCGAGTAGGCCAGAATCTTCTTCAGATCAACTTGCACCAAGGCAATCGAGGCGGCAAAAAGGGCGGTCAACCCACCGATCCAGGCCGCGGTTGTGGATGCACTTTCGGCAATGTGCCAAAGGGTATGCGTCCGCGCAATCATGTAAATACCGGCGGTGACCATTGTCGCGGCATGGATCAGCGCCGAGACTGGGGTTGGACCGGCCATCGCGTCGGGCAGCCAGACATAGAGCGGAATTTGTGCACTCTTACCGGCCGCGCCCAGCAGCAGTAACAGGCAGACCACATTCGCCGTCCCAACGGCCAAACCAGCTTCGGCCCCTTCAAAGACCTCTAGGAAGGTCACCGTGCCGAGCGCCGACCAGATCGCCGCCACCGCTAGAATCATGCCAAAGTCACCAATGCGGTTGACGAGAAAGGCTTTTTTGCCGGCATCGGCGTACCAGCCATAGCTGTCATCACGGCGGTCGAACCAGAAGCCGATCAGCAGATAAGAGGCTAAACCAACCCCTTCCCAGCCCACAAACATGCCCACGAAGTTGTCGCTGAGCACGAGAATGAGCATGGCGAAGATGAAGAAGTTGAGATAGATAAAGAAGCGCTGAAAGCGTTCTTCATGCTCCATATAGCTCATCGAGTAGAGGTGGATGAGCGAACCAACTCCGGTTACCACCAAGACCATCGTGATGCTTAGCGGGTCGATTAGCAGCGCGGCGTTCGCTTGAAAACTGCCAATCGTAATCCAGTCCCAGAGATGGACGGTGACAACGCGGGCGTCTTCCTCAAGCCCAAGCAAGCTGATCCAGAGGCCAACACCGAGCAGGAAAGAGAGGATCACAGCACCTGAGGCAATGGCACCGATAATCCGTTTATTAAGACGGTGGCCAATCAGTAGGTTGATCAGCGCGCCGGCGGCGGGTAAGCCAAAAAGTAGCCAGGCGAGATTAAACATGGTTCAGTCCTTTGTGGATTACCACTTTAAGAGGTTAATCTCATCGATATTGGTTGTATTGGTATGGCGAGCGTGGGCAATGATAATCGCCAACCCAACCGCCACTTCGGCTGCCGCCACCGCCATGATCATAAAGACAAAGATCTGGCCGTTGACATTATCCCACTGGCGGCTCAGCGCAATCAAGGTAAGGTTGACGCTGTTCAACATCATTTCCACGCACATCATAATGATGAGCGCGCTGCGCCGGGTTAGGACACCGACGGCCCCAATTAGAAAAATTAGCGCACCCAAGATCAAGTAATAATTCGTCGCGACCACAGTGACCTCACAGGTTGTTCAAAAATTCGGTGGGCTTTTCAGCTTTGGGGCGGCGCGCCAACAAAAGCGCACCCAACAAGGCAACCAGCAGCAAAATCGCGGCCAGCTCAAAGGGTAGAATATATTGGGTGAAGAGCGCTATGCCAACCACCGCCGGTGTGCCACCACCAATAGCCGTAGGTGCCGGCGCGTCAACATTATATTGACCCAGCAAAGTGTAAGCTAGTGTTGCCAGCAATAGTACACCTAGCCCAAGCGCCACGTAGGGGGTCCACGAGCGATAGCCACCCGCATTTTCCAACTCTTCGCTGCCGATGAGCATAATCACAAAGAGAATGAGGATGACAATGCCGCCGGCATAGACGATGATTTGGGTCGCCGCCAGGAACTGGGCATCGAGTGTGATGTAAAGCACCGCCAGCATGGCAAAGTGGGCCAACAAAAAGAGCGCACTATGGATCGGCAGATTACTGGCAACCACCCCATAGGCCGCTGCCAGGCTGATGGCCCCGATGACAATAAAAAAGAGCAATGCAAGTGACATAAGCTTCTTCCTCAAGGATGCGTGATGCATGAAATGTGATGCGTAAAACGTAAAACGTGATGGCTGAACTGATGGTAGTTTACGAATTACGTTTCACGCTTTACGTTTCACGTTTTATTCGGGGCGAATCACCACGTTGGGCTCGCCGGGGTTGAGCAGCTGTGGTTTTGTCAGGATAAAATCGCGTCGGTTGTAATTCGCCATGGCAAAATCGTGGCCCAACACAATTGCTTCGGTGGGGCAGGCCTCTTCGCAATCGCCACAGAAGACACAGCGCAGCAGGTTGATCTCGTAGACCTTCGCATAGCGTTCGCCTGGCGAAGTGGGATTGGCCAGATCGTTTTCGGTTGCTTCGACATAGATGGCTGCGGTCGGGCAGGCTGCTTCACAGAGCATACAGCCAATACAGCGCTCCAGGCCATTTTCATAACGGCGCAATTCATGTTTGCCGCGGAAACGTGGATAAAGCGGCACCGCTTCCGTGGGGTACTCAACTGTGATCGGCTTACGGCCCAAATGTTTGAGCGTGACGCCCATCGCCTTGCCAATTTCAAGCGCGCCTTTAAAAAAGTTATTGACAGCCATAACCGAATCCTTGTGATTAGGTAATAATCTTAGCTCGTAACGCCCAGTCATAGGGGCATGGTATACCATGCCCCTATGACTGGTGGTCTATTTTACTTAAAGAAAACCACCAGCAATGCGGTGATGATCATGTAAACCAGTGACAACGGCAACAGGAATTTCCAGGTGAAGCTCATCAGTTGATCATAGCGGGGACGCCCAATACTGGCGCGCACCCATATGAAGAGGAAGAGCAACACAAGCACCTTGGCCGCCAACACAAACGGCCCAATCCAGACGAAATCTGCCAGCAATCCAAAGGGCAACTGCCAGCCACCAAAGAAGAGGGTGGCCATAATCGTGCTGGTGGTGATCATGTTGATATATTCAGCGATCATGAACAGGGAAAACTTCATGCCGCCATATTCGGTCTGGTAACCGGCAATCAACTCGTTTTCAGTTTCTGGCAAGTCAAACGGGCTGCGGTTGGTTTCGGCCAGAATACAGATAAAGAAGAAGGGGAACATCAGCCACAACCATAGCCATTCCCACCAGGCGCGTGACGTCTCGACCAGACTTACCAGACTAAAGCTGCCGGCCAGCAACAAAATGCTAACCAGAAAAAGCCCCATCGGCAACTCGTACGAGATCATCTGTGCTGAGGAGCGCAACGCACCAAGCAACGAGTAATTGTTGTTGCTGCTAAAGCCGGCCAGGATGATGCCATAACTTTCCACCCCGGCAATCGCCAGAATCCAGAGAAAGCCAATATTGACATCGGCAATCGCCGGCACCCCATTCGCCACGGGAATCACGGCCCAAATCACCAGCGCCGGAATCAGCGACAGTGCAGGGGCTAAGAGATAGACCCATTTGTCAACATGATTGGGGATCACTTCTTCTTTGAAAAACGCCTTGATCGCATCGGCCGCCGGCTGCATCAACCCAAAGGGGCCGGCCTGATTCGGACCGTAACGGATCTGAAAGCGCCCTAAGAGCTTGCGCTCCATCAGCGTTAAATAGGCTGCGCCGGTAAAGATCACAAGGACCAGAATCACCGAACGGATCAGCGGAAAGACTACATAATTTAGCCAGTCCATGAAAGTTTCCCCGTTGCTATAGTCAGGATTTTGCAGTGCCAAGCCAGTCCATGACTGGTGGCAGGTCACGGACCATGCCGCGCACTAGTGGTTTATTTTGCCCGTTCGACGCGCACGTGCTCGACCACTTTGCCGTTAAGCAAGACACCCACCGGCGCGGCGGACAGACTTTCGGGAATCCATACCGTTCCCGGTTTGACCTGTGGATCGACCTTGGCCGCCAGTGTCAACGCCCCATTTTTGTTGGAGACTTTGACATTCACTCCCTCTTTGATCCCTAGTTTGGTCGCATCCGTCGGATGGAGACCAACACGGGCGCCAAAGGCCATCTCGCTCATCTGCGTAGTCAAACCAAAGAGCTGACCGTTGTCATAGAGGACCGTGCCACTCACCAGCGTAAAGGGGTTGTCGTCGGTACTGATGTTGCGCTGTTCGGCCCCCTGATAAACGGGCTTGGCGCGTACCTTGGCCGCATCCCACTGTTTGCCCTGATCACCTAGTGCTTCCCAAGTGCAGCCATTATAGATTGGTATCGCCTTGGTGATCTCAGCGGTAACGGACTGTTCATTGGCATAGGGCCAACTTGCCCCCATGCGACTGGCGAGATGGTCAAGGATCATCCAGTCGGCAGCGGCTTTGCTCTGCTGATTGCGCACTGCCTTGGGGGCCCGCTGCACGCGACGCTCCAGATTGGTAAAGGTCCCGTCATTTTCGGCCCAACTCAAGGCGGGTAAGACCACATCTGCCTTCTGCGCCGTTTCAGTCAGGAAGAGATCCTGCACAACCAAGAAGTCGAGTTGATCCAACTTGGCCGCCCATTCCGGCCGTTCGCTGGCGGGATTGGCACCCATTATATAGAGCGCCTTGATTTCCTTGCCGGCACCATTTAACATCTGCTTATAACCCTTACCGGCATTCTTGGGCAGTGTTGCACCCCAAAGGCGTTCCAGTCGGCTTTTTGCGTCTGCATTATCAAGCGCTGTGTGTCCAGGCAGTTGATTGGGCAGCACACCCATGTCGCGTGCACCTTGGCTGTTCGCTTCCAGCCCCACATAACCCAAACGCTCATAGTGACCGGTAAGCAGGGCCAGATTTGTGAGGGCATTGACGACCTCCGCACCACTCTCGCCGCGCGCCGCCATCGGTCCATAAACGATCAACGCACTCTTGCTTTCGACCAGTAACTTCGCCGCAGCTTGCACCGCATCAGTCTCAACGCTACAGAAAAGCTTGAGCGCGTTGTCATCGACATCAGCCACCAACTTTTGCAACTCTTCTGGCTTTTCGCTGCTGAGGGCGAGCGCCGCTTTGGTCAGGCCATTGATCAGCGTTACTTCTGTCCCTGGCTTGTAACTCAAATGAGGGCCATCGTAACGGGTTAACTCAATCGCCCGCGGATGCAAAATGATCAACTTTGCCCCACCACGGCGCACTGCACGTTTCAGGTGGAGATCGAGCACAGGCAACTCTTCACTCGGATCAACGCCGAAGAGCAGGATGGTATCAACTTTGGGCTTAGGCCCATATTGCGGCTTCATCACATCAGCAATGGCCGGAATGCCGGTGGGTAACGCCGCCACATCGCTGCCATCGCGGTGATCAACATTGTTCGTTCCAACCAGTTGCCGGAAGAAGCGTTGAAAGAGATAGTTGCTCTCATTGGCAAGCTTGGCACTGCCAATGCCACCAATCGCATCGGCCCCATTGCTCTGTTTAATCGCCTTGAGCTTGTCGGCGATTAATTGTAAGGCATCACTCCACGAGGAAGGCACTAATTCGCCATCTTTGCGCACGAGAGGCATGGTCAGCCGTTCTTCGTGGTTGACCCAACCATGCGCAAAACGCCCCTTGTCACAGAGCCATTGATCGTTGACTGCCATATTTTCGCGGCCAACAATGCGGCGTAACTGATGGGTGCGCGTATCCATGCGCAGATTGCAACCGACTGAGCAATGGTTGCAGACGCTGGCTGTACGTTCAATCTCCCACGGGCGGTAGCCAAAGCGCGAAACGCGGTTAGTCAACGCGCCGACTGGGCAGAGATCGATAATGTTACCGCCGGTCTTCGCGTCAACCGGCTTGCCTTCTTGGATGTCAATGATCGTCTCGCCGCCGCGCTCAAAGAGGGCCAGTTGGGGTTTATCTTCCCACTCTTCCAGGTAGCGGATACAACGCCAGCAGACCACACAGCGCTCTTGATCCAAGACAATCGTGTCAGAGATGCTGTAGTGTTTCTTTTTGCGCCGCTTGGCTTCAACCAACTGGCTGATGCCAGGACCATAACGCAAGGTCTGATCCTGTAAGGGACATTCACCCCCCTTGTCACAGATCGGGCAATCGAGCGGATGGTTGAGCAGGATAAAGGCCAGGTTCGCTTCCTGGGTCTCTTTCACCTGGGGTGTCTCCGTGCTGACCACCATCCCTTCGGCCACCGGCACTGAACAGGCGGTCTGCAACATCGGCCCACGCGGTCCGCTGATCTCCACCAGACACATGCGGCAACAAGCCACCGGATCCAACTTGGGATGGCTGCAAAAGACAGGGATTTCAATGTTCAGCTTGGCCGCGGCATCCACCACCAGCGTCCCTTTGGGTACGATGACTTCACGGCCATCAATCGTGAGTTTTACTTGCTCGGTCATGAACCAACTACCTCTCGGTAATACTTCTCGGCAACACTTCGCTCAAATTAAGCTGGCAATCTGGAAAAGCTTGCAAAGAAACTGTTTCGTCACGCGTATAAGTTCGTTTTACTTTATAATTACCTTCGCCGGTCGCAGACAAATAGGGCTCTTGATAGACTTCCAACTGGTTATCTACCAGATTGACAATCCAATATTCGCTAATGCCGACAGTTGCATAGATATTAAGTTTATCTATTTGATCACCATGTAGTGATGAATCAGCCACTTCGATCAGCAAAAGAATTTCTGCTGCTGTCATATGCCGATCTGCATACCCCTCTGCCCGTCGGCGCGCGATGGTCAGGTCTGGCTGTGGCTGTGAAGTCCGTCCTTCTAATGTAACCGGCGATTGGACGCGAATCCACGCTTTTTTGTACAGCAAGAAATGCAGAACTTCAGACAGTTTATCAACACATTCAGCATGACGAGGATTGATAGGACTCATCTCCACAAGTAGGCCATCGAGCAGTTCAATGCGCTCATCTTCGTCAAAGAAACCAAGCTCGATAAGTTGTTGATATTCATCAAGGCTAAAGCGGCGCAGGCGTGTACCCTGCACGTTTTCAACCGGCCGCTTGTTTTGCTTGAAGCGCGGCTGAATTGCTAATGGCTCTTTTGTCTTGACTGGTTCTTGAACAGCAGTAAGCATTTGGTGTTTTATTCCTCCGCAGCAGGATCGTCATGGGCTGCATCACCAAAAAAGACCGTTGCCAGCGTAATGCGACAAGCTGGCAATGCCAATGGCGCAATCTGATCATCCGGCGTATAAGTGAGTTTAACCTTATAACCGGCATTACTACCGCTACCCATTGGATTGCGATAGACTTCAAGCACATTGTCGATCAGATTGACAATCCAATATTCTTGGATCCCCGCTGCGGCATAGAGCCGAGCTTTTTTGCCCCGATCATAGGCTAACGTACTGTCCGAAACTTCGCCCACCAGTAATAAATCAGTGGGCAAAGGATGTTTTTTACGATAGTCCTCGGTTCTAACCGCTAGCACAAAATCCGGTTCGGGCTCAGTCACTTGTTCTGGCAGCGTAATCGGTTGTTGCACCCGTACTTTGGCCCGCCGTTTGACTTTGTTGACAAGTTCTTCCATCAAGGCGTCAACGGTGTCAGCGTGTAGGGGATTTAGCGGACTCATTTCGACTAAAAACCCTTCGATCAATTCTACTCGATCTTCTGGTTGAAAGAAGCCATGTTCAGTGAGCCAATGGTACTGGGCCAAGGTAAACCGATGTAATGGTCGTTCGAGTGCGACGCTATACAACACATTGGTTGGTTCATATTGGTCCGCAACCAGCTCTTTTACGGCACCTCTCATGGTAAACTCACTTAATCCGCAACCACCATCGTATCCCGATTCAGCGGCGACTCACCGTTTGGCTGCATTGTGCTATTGCGCAACTTGCTCGCCTGCCCTTCGTCCGGGCGGTAGATTGGGCGGATCGGCAGTTCAGGGCCGACACTTTCGGGGTTGGTGCGCTCGATCAAGTCAATAAATTCATGGCGGAACTTGGCCAGGTTGCTCTGCAAACCCCAAACCGCGGCATCGCCAAAGACGCAGAAGGTCTTGCGCTCGATAAATTTGCTGACATGTTCCATCAATGCTAGATCTTGCATGCGCCCGCCGCCCGCTTCAATGCGCATGAGGATCGTCTCCAGCCAGCCCGTACCCTCGCGGCAGGGGGTGCATTTACCACAGCTCTCTTCGCGATAGAAGGAGAGGGTACGGCGCGCAATTTCGACCATGGACGCCCGCTCATCGATCACAAAGATGCCGGCCGAACCCAGCAGCGAACCAGCCGCTTGGACATCTTCGAAAGAGAGCTTGGTATCAATCTGATCTGGTTTAAGCAACTTCATCGAGATGCCACCGGGGCAGATCGCCTTAATTGGCGCTTTGTCATCCTGGGGGCCGCCGGCGTGATCGTAAATTAGCTGGCGTAGTGTAACGCCATGGGGCAATTCATAAAGCCCCGGCCGTTTCACATTGCCGCTGAGGCAGAAGATGCGCATGCCCGAACTTTGCTCGGTGCCCATGCTCTTATACCACTCAACGCCTTGGCGCATAATATGCGGCACATTGCTGATCGACTCGGCATTGTTGACAATCGTCGGTTTGGCATAAAGCCCTTCGACGGCGGGGAAGGGCGGCTTCATGCGTGGGTGGCCGCGATAGCCTTCCAAGCTCGTCAGCAGGGCTGTCTCTTCGCCACACTCATACGCACCGGCACCCCGATGAATCACCAACTCTAGATTCTTCTCTGTGCCAAAAATTTTCGAGCCGAGGAAACCCTTGGCCTTCGCCTCTTTAAGCGCACCAACCAAACGGGTATAAGCAAAATAATATTCGCCACGGATATAGACAAAGGCACGTTCGGAGCCAATCGCAAAGGCGCTGATAATAATGCCTTCGATCAACTGGTGCGGATCGTACTCCATGATGATACGATCCTTAAAGGTGCCTGGCTCTGACTCGTCGGCGTTGATTACCAGGTAACGGGGCGTCGCCGGGGCCAAAAAGCCCCACTTCACGCCTGCCGGGAAACCCGCACCACCACGCCCGCGCAGCCCGCTGGCCTTTACCTGCTCAATGACTTCTGCCGGTTGCATGGTGGTAAGGACGCGCTTGGCCGTTTCATAGCCACCATCGGCCACATAGGTGTCGATGCTATGACTGTTTTCTTTGCCAATGCGACCTGTCAAAAAGCGTTGCTCCATGCCCCCGATATGATAAGGGCCGGCTGCTTTGCCTTCGTTATTCGGATCGCCGGTTGGGGTCCAGCGTTCGAGCGTTTTAAAGGCTTTGCCACTTTTGAGTAGACCGAGGAACTTGTCAACCTCTTTCTCGCCGACAAGCTCTTCAAAATAGCGGCTCTGCCCCGTTTTGCGCTCGGTAACCGAAACCATCGGTGCCGTGCCGCACGAACCGAGGCATTCCATATGATCAAGCGTCACTTTGCCATCCGCCGTGGTTTCGCCGTGGTGGATGCCCAGCTTCTCTTCCAGATGGTGCATGCACTTGTTGGCCCCCCGCAACATACAGGGGACATTGGTGCAGACTTCCACGTGATATTCGCCCTTGCGCTCTTCGTGGAACATATTATAAAAGCCAACGACCGCGCCCACTTCAGCGGGTTCAATGTCTAACATCACGGCCAGCTCATTTTGCGCATCGACATTGCAATACCCAAACTCGCGCTGGATGACATAGAGCGCGGGCAAAATTGCCGAGCGCTGCCGACCGGCTGGGTAGAGATCCATCCACTTTTGAATTTCAGCACGTACAGATTCAGATAATACCATGATTCTGATTCTCCAGATTAGACTATCTGTCTACTTCACCCAATACGATGTCAATCGAACCGATATTGGTGACAATGTCAGAAAGCATATGGCCGCGACACATGTGGCTGATGGCATAGAGATTGTTAAAGCTGGGGCCATGCACGTGGAGCCGATAGGGCATCCCCGAGCCGTCGCTATAGATAAAGAAGCCTAGCTCACCCTTGCTGCTTTCAATGCCGTGGTAGCAGATGCCGGGGTTGACGCGGAAGCCTTCCGTCACCAACTTAAAGTGGTGGATCAGCGCTTCCATGCTCACATCCAACTCCGCACGTGGCGGCAGGCTGACCTTGCGCTCGTCAGTCTTGTAGAGGCCGTCGGGCAGGTTGTTGATCGCCTGGGTGATAATGCGTACACTTTGGCGCATCTCTTCCATGCGCAACAGGTAACGGACGTAACAGTCGCCCTCGGTGGCAACCGGCACTTTAAAGTCATAATTTTCATAACCGCCGTAGGGCATATCGCGGCGCAGATCCCAATCAACGCCACTGCCGCGCAACACCGGGCCCGTTAAGCCCATGTTGATCGCATCTTCGCGGCTGATGTGGCCGATGCCTTCCAGCCGTTCGCGCCAGAGCGGGCCGCTGGTTAACATCGACTCGTATTCGTCAATTTGGCCAGGCATCAACTCAATAAAACTTTTGAGGTTGGTCAAAAAGGCTGGCGGTAGATCTTTCCAGACCCCACCAACGCGAATATAGCTGACGGTTAAGCGCGCCCCACAGGCCATCTCAAACAGGTCTAGAATGCGTTCGCGCTCGCGCGTCGCATACATGAGCAGACTCATACCCGTGCCGGAGACATCGAGCACGTGGGTGGAGAGCCAGAAGAGATGCGAGGCAATGCGCTGCAACTCAGCCATGATGATCCGGATGACACGTGCCCGCTCTGGAATCTCAATGCCCAGCATCTTCTCGACGGTGAGCACATAACCAAAGTTGTTGCTCATGCCGGATAGGTAATCCATGCGGTCGGTGTAGTAGACAAAATCCTTGTAGCGCTTGTTCTCGCCGGTCTTCTCGAAGCCGCTATGTAAGTAACCCAAATCCGGGTCAATATTCACCACATTTTCGCCATCCAACTCGACCACCAGGCGCAACACGCCGTGCGTGCTGGGATGGTGTGGCCCCATGTTGATGATCATGTTTTCACGATTCATCCCCGGGGGCAGGGTAGGCGCAATACTTTCTGAGGGCAAGATCTGTTTGCCCAAGGTGGCAAATTCAGGATCGCCCCAGGTCAAGGAGAAGGGTACCTCTTCGCCACCCAGCGGAATGTTTTTGCGCAGCGGATGGTAGGGCCAATGTTCCGGCATCAGAATCCGGCGCAGATCGGGGTGCCCTTTGAACTTGACGCCCATTAGATCAGCTGCCTCGCGTTCCGGCCAATTCGCCCCCTGAAAAACGCTGGTCAGGCTGTCCACCGCCGGCGCGTTGTTATCAGCAACTGGGCAAACCACCATCAAATGGCGTTTGCGCCCATAGGAACGGAATTGGTAAACCGTCTGGAAGCGCGCATCATCGCCACTGATCGGCAATTTTGAACGGTCCACGGCAGTAACATCGATCAATGCTTCATAGGCCAGCGTCGGCTCATGCTTGAGGAAGGTGGCGAGATCACGGAGCCGTTCCGGCTCGACGTAAACGACCTGCTGACCCTCATGCACACCAGCCGCGATAATATCTTCGCCAAAGCGCTCAACAATGCGCTGGGTATCTTCGGTTTCGCCAGCGGGAAGGGGCGCAACAGCCGGAATCGAGGGGTCATTGATGCCGGGAAGGGTTTCGTATTCTCTGCGAATCGGAGAAACATTTAACATGCGAGACTCCAAAGATTAAATGTGTAAAACGTGATCCGTCATTACACGCTTTTTAGCACTTACGTTTTACGCATTACGCCTTGCGTAGCACTTCCAGCGATTCGATCTGATCAGGGGCCAGCACCGCTTCCGGCAAAAACCGGTAGGAGCGGAAGGTGTCTTTGCCCTGCTTCTCACGCAATTTCTCTAGCGCGTAGAGCAGCGCTTCGGGGCGGGGTGGGCAACCGGGCACATAGACATCAACCGGGATAATCTTATCTACACCCTGGATAATCGCATAGTTGTTGAAGGGACCACCAGCGCTGGCGCAGATGCCCATCGCAATCACCCACTTGGGTTCGGACATCTGATCATGCAGGCGCTTGATCACGGGGGCCATTTTATTGCTGACGCGCCCAGAAACGATCATGAGATCCGCTTGGCGCGGGCTGGCACGAAATAGTTCCGAGCCGAAACGGGCAATGTCGTGTCGCGCGGTGCCGGTGGCGATCATTTCAATGGCGCAACAGGCCAAACCAAACAAAAGCGGCCAGGTGCTGTTCTGGCGCCCCCAGTTAACCAGCTTTTCCAACTGTACGGTCAAAATTCCTTCGGGTAACTGCTGCTCAAGACCCATAAAAACGCTCCATTTATATGCTGCACTGTTTGCGGACAACGGCAGCTTACCTGAAATTAATCCCAGTCCAGGGCACCTTTGCGCCACTCGTACAGTAGGCCGACCACAAGGACCAACAAGAAAAAGCCCATGGGTGCCAACGCAAAGAGCGCTGAGTAGTCATCACGCAATGTGCGTAGGACTGCCGCCCAAGGGTAAAGGAAGATTACTTCAATGTCAAAGAGAATAAAAAGCATGGCAACGAGGTAATACTTGACGGGGAAGCGGCGCTTGGCATTGGCAAAGGGGATGATGCCTGATTCATATGGCTCCAACTTCTGCTTATTGTCATGTTTGGGACCTAACAACGCCGGTAGCCCAACGGCAATCGCCCCAACCCCTGTTGCGACAATTAGCAATACCAATAGTGGTAGATATTCAATAGCCACAGCCCATCCTCCGATGCACACAAGCAAACAATTTGTCTGCGGATTTTACCCTAGTTGCACGCTGTATCGACGGTGTACATGTGCACTTGACAAAATGATTGACCCAAACATAGGTAACAAAACCGGTCTAAAGTACGTTGTTATGCTATGCTGAGTCAATCAGTTTTTAAGTCAAAAATTTTAAGCCAATCGATTTGGCCTGAAGCCTAGCTGGATTAATACAAATGGTTCAGCTCAGAAAACTTTATGATCGGTTTTCTTTATGAAAAATTTGTGCGCGCATAACGCCTGCAATGAGTACCAACATCGTCCAATTGCATGACCAGATAAGGTTATAAAAATTGCAAATGAATGCCTAAAACAGTGCTCTCTTCTTGGCCCATTCTATCACGGGCAATTGGGTGTGTCAACTTTACACAACTTGACTTGTGAAAAAACGAACATTGCATTTTTTCGGTTTTTGCACAAGAATTTAAGCGCGTCTTTTTCCCATCGCGTGCGAATTGCGCAAAGAGAGATATACCCATTTACGCACTGGTACATGCTGATGTTGAATCAATTTTTGTCATTGGGCTGCTTGCCGATATGCGTTCTGCCATCTTATGCGTCTACTTATGCGTCTACTTATGCGTCTACTTATACGTCTACGTCGATTATATGTTGAGGGCGGGCAGATTGTACATCACACTTGCTGCACAACATTATGGGCCAAGCTTTTCAATCCAAACGTGTACTTGATCGGCGCGGTGATAGTGAGCTTTATTTTCTGATCTGTTGCTGCGTGAATTTTACCATTGAATAGGACGTATGCTACCATACATAGGCATTTGTTCAATTCTACACAAATGATTTTCACAAATCATTCTAAAGAACTATCATTCTAAAGATGATGTGCGCAGAGCCGGTTTGTACAACATGGTTTGCCGAACATAGTTTGTCTGTACAAGTTCTGGCTCTTTGAATGCGCGCCTGCTTCACGTACTGCTAGGAGTTTAGCATGCTCGGTCAATACGGTTTTATCCTCATTTTAGCAGTTTTTGCCTTTATCCTTCCCGGTGTTGCGGTGTTGTTGGGCATGCTCCTTGGCCCACGCCGGCCGGATGCGATCAAGAACGCGACTTATGAAAGCGGTGTGGAGACAATCGGCGATACCTGGGTACAATTCCGGGCACAGTATTATCTGATTGGTCTGATCTTCCTGATTTTTGATGTAGAAGTGATCTTCCTCTTCCCGATTGCGCTCGCTTACAGCCAACTCTCGCTCTTTGCTGTCGTTTCCGCGATTACCTTTGTGCTGATCCTGCTGCTTGGTCTCTTCTTGGAATGGCGCAAGGGCGCGTTGGAGTGGAGTTAGGCAGTGGCTGCCCAGCGTTAATGGCTGTTAGCTGTATAATACTAACGTAGAAATTTGTTCGATAGATTGTTGCCCTTTACACCCAAAGTTGTGCCTGGAGATTATCACAATGGAGCGATGGAGCGAAGGCTTAACCAGTTTCTTGTCGGGATTGGGTTTGCCACCAGAAATAGCTGTCATCATTACCTTTGGCCTTGGTGCCTTGGTCTTGGCGAGTGTTGGGCCTGTATTGGCCTTGGTCTTAATTTGGATTACCCGCAAAGTGATTAGCCGCATGCAGGATCGCATTGGGCCTAATCGCATTGGGCCTTATGGCCTCTTTCAGACGGTGGCCGATGCCCTCAAGCTGCTTTCTAAAGAGGATATTCGACCAACCAATGCTGATCCGTTCGCCTATAATCTGGCACCATTACTTTCCGTCTTTGGTGTGATCCTGGCCCTGGCTGTTATGGCTTTTGCGCCTGGCTGGATTGGGGTTGATCTGAACATTGGCGTCCTTTACCTAGTTGCCCTTGGCTCGATTGGGATCATGGCTGCGTTGATGGCGGGGTGGAGCAGCAATAATAAGTATGCGTTGCTGGCCGGCTTCCGGGTAGTTGCGCAATTGCTTAGTTATGAAATTCCCATGGTGCTGGCAATGTTTGCCCCAGTGCTTTGGGTGGGCAGTATGCAATTAGACACGATTAGTGCCGCCCAAGATTTAACCATTTTTGGCATTAACCTGGGGGTGGGTTGGTTTGTGTTGCTGATGCCCGGTGCGGCGCTCATCTATTTTATTAGTGCGCTTGCGGAAGCCGAGCAAACGCCTTTTGACCTGCTTGAGGCTGAATCTGAGTTGATTGCCGGTTTTCATATTGAATATTCTGGCATGAAGTTTGCCATGTTCTTCTTGGCGCAGTTCCTCAACACCTTTTTCCTGGGTGCCATTGCGGTGATGCTTTTCCTCGGTGGCTGGCAAGGTCCCTTTGCCGATCAAGTCCCCTTCCTCGGCTTTGTCTACTTTGTGATTAAGGCCTTTGCCGTCTATGTGGTAACCATGTGGATCAAAGGTACCTTCCCTCGTATCCGTGTAGACCAGATGATGTCTTTTGCCTGGAAAGTGCTTGTTCCGCTCGTGTTGGGCTTGATTCTCTGGCAGATGTTGGCGATGAAGCTCTTTGGGCCGGTCTGGTTACAATATCTGGCTGTCTTGGCTGGTAACCTGGTTGTGCTTTTTGTGGTTGGTCGCATCCTAAGTCGCCATTTCGCAGGCGAACAGTTACGCACCAAGCGGGCCTTCAGCCCCAAGTCATTGATTGGCACCATGCAGCCGGTATCGGCTGAGTAGTCTATATCTTTTGTAAATTTGGTTCAAGCCGAGCCTAAGTATCATTAAGAACAGGTAGACGCATGATAGAGCAACTGACGCAGTTGATCGAACAACTCATTGCCCAGACTGCCCCCGTCCCGCCGACGATTCCACAGGTCATCTTTGCCATTATGGGGACCTTTGCGGCGATCTGTGCGCTGATGGTTGTGCTGACCCGCAATCTTTTTCACAGCGCGTTGGCGCTGGTCGGTACCTTGTTTGGTATTGCGGCCCTCTATGCCTTGCTCGAAGCTGAATTCTTGGCTGTGAGTCAGGTCCTCGTCTATATCGGTGCCATTTCGACGTTGATCACCTTTGCGATCATGTTGACGCGCGGCATGATGTTTGGGCCAACCTCCCCACTCAATCGCCAAGCGGGAACGGCCGCCATGGTGGTGGGTTTGCTCTTTACTGTTTTGGCCGGCTTAGTAGCTGGGATGCCGTGGCCCACCGCTTATGTCTCACTTGACAGCCTTGATTGGGGTAAGTATGCCCCGTTGGGGACAGGGCAAGCGATTATTGCCAATTTGGGTGAGATGTTTGTCAGCAGTTATTTGGTTCCCTTTGAGTTGATGGCGGTGTTGTTGCTAGTGGCACTGGCGGGGGCAATTATGGTTGCCCGTGATCGTCAATAATATCAATTCCAATAATAGTGCGATTGTTTTCAGGTAAACGCATATTAGGGTGTAAAGGATAGAATTATAATGGTTCCACTGAGTTGGTATTTGTCGTTGGCTGCATTTATTTTCTGTTGTGGGCTTTTTGCGGCATTAGCGCGTCGTAATGCGATTGCCGTGCTCATGGGCATTGAATTGATGCTCAATGCGGTCAACATTAACCTGATTGCTTTTTGGCGTTATGGTCTGACGCCACAAAATCTGGATGGTTTGGTCTTTGCGCTCTTTGTCATTGCCATTGCTGCTGCCGAAGCCGCAGTTGGTCTCGCCTTGATTATCTCTGTCTACCGTAGTCGAAAGACGGTTAATCTGGATGAGTTGGATCTATTGAGGGGCTAAGCGCCAACTTGCAATAATTCATGCGCACTCAAACATTAACCGGCACGCTAGAAGAGCAGTGTGCATTTCTATATCAACTCGCGCAAGAAAAGCTTGCGCAAGGCAACTATACTGGTGCCGCCCATGTTTTGCAAGAAATTGTAAAACACCTGCCTGATTACCGGGATGCTGCCCAGCTATTGGCTGAAACGAAGCGCAAAAAGGCCGAACAACGCAACTTGCTACTAAGTGGTCTGTTGGGTGCAATCGTGGCTGTGGCGATTGGGACTTGGTGGCAGCTGTCGAATGATCTGCTTTTTATTGGGCTGGCCATCGTTGGCACTGTCATCGGCTTTATTGTCGGCAATCTGTTGATCGGACGACGGCACAATTGATTGTCTGCTTTGTGACAATTGCTTGTATTGATGTTGCTACCAGTGGGGGCGTCTTTGCGCACCACTAAAAGATAAAGATCGTAAAAACCGCATTTCCAAACGACCGCAAGTTACGCTCGCGATAGAGGATGAGGTTGACTCATGGATGGATTTCTCAATTTAGCTTGGCTGGTTCCTGTTCCCCCTTTTCTGGCCTTTTTGGTCATTGTTCTATTCCTAAATACCAATAAGACAGTCAGCGCGCTGACTGCGATTGGTGGCGCATTAATCAGCCTGTTGTTGGCGTGGCCAATTGCCTTTACCGCCTTTTTTACGGATCACTTTGGTGAGCATCCCGTCGAAGAGCAACTCTTTTCGATTCCGACCGGTGCTAGCGCGATTTCGGTTGGCTATCAGGTCGATCCGGCCAATGCGCTGATGCTCTTTATGTCATCGTTCCTGCTGCTGATGATCTTCATTTATGCCAGTGGCTACATGACCTTTCCGCCTCACCTCAAGCCGGAAGCTTATCCCCAGGCAAACCAACAGGGCAAGGATCCACGCTACAGCCGCTTTATGGCTTATATCAGCCTCTTTGCGACTGGTATGTTAGGCCTGGTTGTCTCCAACTCGCTGATTACTTTCTTTATCTTCTGGGAAATTATGGGGCTGTGCAGTTATCTGCTCATTGGCTTCTGGTACGAGAAAAAGTCAGCCCAAGCAGCCTCCATCAAAGCGTTTATGACCACGCGTGTGGGTGATGTCATCATGCTGATTGGGATGATGTTTCTCTACATCCACAGCGAACCCAGCAGCCTGATGTTTAGTGACATCTTCAACCCAGAGAATCTGCATCACTTGGCGGAACAGATCGTAACGATCCCGTTGATTAACCAGCCTTTGCCCTGGATTGCAGTCATCGGTATCTTGATCTTCTTTGGTACGGTGGGTAAGAGCGCACAGTTCCCCTTACATGTCTGGTTGCCGGATGCCATGGAAGGGCCAACCCCCGTTAGCGCCATGATTCATGCGGCGACGATGGTTTCGGCTGGGGTCTTCTTGATTGTGCGCATGTTCCCGCTCTTCTATGTCATGGGCGAGGCTGCGCCGGGTGCAATGAGTTTTGTTGCTTTCATCGGTGCCTTTACGGCGATCTTTGCTTCGACCATCGCAGTGGCCCAATGGGATATCAAGCGCGTGCTTGCCTATTCCACCATCAGCCAGCTTGGCTTTATGATTGCGGCGCTAGGTACGGGTGCTTATGTCGCTGGGCTCTTTCATTTGATTACCCACGCTTTCTTCAAGGCGTTACTCTTCCTCGGTTCGGGTAGTGTGATTCATGGGGTGGAACATGGCTTGCACCATGTTCATGCCCACGGTAACGGGCACGACAGTAACGGGCACGACAATCATGGGCATGATGCTGCATCTGATCATGGCCATCATGGTGGGGGTGCTCCTGGGGAAACACATACCACGCGGGTCTTGATTCCTCGTCCAGATGGTGCGCTAGATCCAGAAGATCCACAAGATATGCGCAACATGGGTGGTCTGCTCTCCCGGATGCCACGCACTGCGATTACCTTTATCATCGGCGGCTTGGCGCTCAGTGGTTTCCCCCTGGTGACTGCTGGTTTCTGGTCAAAGGATGAAATCTTGGCAAGTGCCTGGTATGGGGGCAATTACGGGGTCTTCTGGACCTTAGCGATTGCCGCATTCTTGACAGCTTTCTATACCATGCGCCAGATTGGGCTCTCTTTCCTGGGCAAGCCCCGCACCGAGATGGCCGAACATGCGCCCGAAAGTGTGGCTAGCATGACCATTCCGTTGATGCTGATCAGCCCCTTTGCGATTGCGCTGGGTTGGTTTGGCATCCCTGGTTGGTTTGGTATCCCCAATTGGCTTGAGCACTTTATGGAGCCCTATATTGAGCATCTTGAGTTCCATGTAGCCCATCCTTCCTTTAACGTGATCCCATTGGCCGTTTCGGTGGTGGTGGCGTTAGGTGGTTTGGGGGCCGGTTATTTGGTCTATGGTAAGGGTTTACAAGTTGGACAGATTGACCCGTTGCGCAAAGTGTTGGGGCCGATCTGGGTGTTGTTCCACAATAAGTACTATATTGATGAGTTCTATAATGCGACCGTAGTGGCTTTCTCCAAAGCGTTATCCAACTTCCTCTATTGGTTTGATGATTTGTGGGTTATTGACCCGATTGTGGATGCGATTGGTAAAATCGCAGTTTGGCTGGCTGGTTTCCTGGCAGAATTTGACCGCCTGGTGATCGATGGCTTTGTTAATCTCCTGGGTTTTCTTTCGGATCGGGCTGGACGTATCCTGCGCAGCACACAAGATGGTCACGTTCAGGTTTACCTGATGGTGGTCGTTGTGTCAATCACCGTGTGGCTGTTGCTCAAGGCGTTGCCGATTTTCTTGACACTGGTTTAGGCTTCACGGCTGCGTGCGTAGCTTTCGTTTGACCGTTGGTTGCGCACGTACTGTGACCTGTACGATTTGTTTCTATTTACATTTGATTCCTCAAAATTAAGGGCTCTGCGGAGGAAAATTCATGGAATCCCTAAATTCATGGCTGTTGATTCTGATTTTGTTCTGGCCTGCGCTGTCAGCCATTCTGGCGCTGCTAAGCAGTAATGATCGTGTCATTAAGGTTGGCTCAATTGCGGCCAGCTTATTGCCGCTAGGCCTGAGCATTTACATGCTCGCCGCCTTTGATTTTGGTGCCACGGGTATGCAGTTTGAAATCAATGCCCCCTGGATTGAGGCGATCAACGCCAGCTTCCATTTAGGCGTTGATGGTCTGAGCGTGCCGCTCATCTTCTTGACGGCTTTGCTTTCGACGCTGAGCATTTACTATAGTGCCGGCACAATTCGTCACCGGGTGAAAGAGTACTTTGTTATGTTTCACCTGTTGGCATTAAGCATGTTTGGCGTCTTTATGGCGCTGGATTATGTGCTCTTCTATGTCTTCTGGGAAATCAGCCTGGTGCCCATGTACCTGTTGATTGGGATCTGGGGTGGCAAGAATCGTAACTATGCGTCGATCAAGTTCTTTATCTATACCTTGATCGGTTCGGTTGCTATGCTCTTGGCGATTCTCGGTACCTACTTTGCTACCGGCACCTTTGATATTTTGGGTGCGGCGGCGGCAAAGCCCTTCCAGGATCTACCGGCGGCTGATGCCTTGCTCTATACCAGTTTAGCATTCTGGGGTTTCTTTCTCGGTTTTGCTTTCAAGGTGCCCAGCTTTCCCTTTCATACCTGGTTGCCTGATGCCCATACCGAAGCCCCGACGGCTGGTAGCGTGATTCTGGCCGGTGTGTTGTTGAAACTGGGTGCCTATGGTTTGCTGCGTATTGTGCTGCCCACCTATCCAACGGCCAGCCAATATTGGTCGATGTGGATTGTGGCACTGGGCGCGATTGCCATTGTCTATGGTGCCTTTGTCTGTATTGCGCAGAGCGACCTAAAGCGGTTGATTGCTTATAGCTCGGTCTCGCATATGGGTTATGTCATGTTAGGCATCGGCGCGGCGGCTAATGTGCTCACACCGGAAGGTGCAGCTGCGGCGGCCTTGACCTTTGGTCTTTCGCCCGAGGCTGTGCGCGACAGCGCTGCTATGGCGCTTAATGGTGCCACGTTGCAGATGTTTAACCACGGTATTATCACCGGGGCGCTCTTCCTTTTGGTTGGTGTGATCTACGAACGAGCCCACACGCGCGAACTCTCCAAGTTTGGTGGACTGAGCTCCAAGACACCCTATTTTTATGGGATGATGCTCATCTCCGGTTTTGCCAGTTTGGGGTTGCCAGGCTTGGCTGGCTTTTGGGCGGAGTTCTTTACCTTCCGCGGTGCTTTCGCCATTGTGCCGGCTTGGGCCGCCTTTGGCTCGATTGGCATCGTCATGACCGCAGTTTACATTCTGTGGCGGATTATTCAGAATGTCTTCTTGGGTGAATATGATGAACATAAACTTCATCATTGGACGACAGTACAAGGCGCGCACGCCGACGGCCCAACCGATATGGTTGCCTTCGAGAAGTTGACGCTCTGGCCGTTGATTATTGGCATGTTTGTCTTGGGAATCTATCCCTCACTTGTGCTTGATTATTTCAACGGTGCGGCGTTACAACTGATCGACTTTATTCATGGGATTCTGTAGATAGGTAGAAAAGTAAATCGGTAGAACAGTACATCGGTATATCGGTGAACAAGTATATCGGTAGGTAACTGATTTACCGATATACTGATTTACTGATTTATTTACCTACCACCACATCACAAGGGGGGCGACCTTGAGCGAAATTACAATCGGTTCACTAGGGTCGATTTTACCAGAGATCATCCTGCTTTTTGGCGGGTTGCTGATCCTAATTATCGATACGGCGTTGGGTGACAAACGAGATACAGGACGCAGCTATATGGCGATCTCTGTACTCTTTTTGATCGCCGGCTTGATTGGGGTGATTGCCCAATTTGGTCAATTCACCGCGACCGCGTTTACGCGTGAACCTTTTACTGCACTAAATGTCATTGAAGTTGATGCCTTTGGCCTCTTTGCCAAAATTACCATCTACAGCAGTATGGTGATTGTTGCCGTGGCCGGTGGCAGTTATATGAATAAACGGGTGATGGGCAAGGGCGAGTTCTGGTCACTCTTTGTCTTTGTCACTTTGGCCATGAGTGTGGCGGTGAGTGCCAACAATTTATTGTTGCTCTTCCTGGCCATTGAGTTTTTATCCATTACCAGTTACATCCTGGTGGGTATTGTGCTGGATGATAAGCGCAGTACAGAAGCCGGTGTCAAATACTTTCTCTATGGCTCCGTTGCTTCTTCCGTGATGCTCTACGGGATGAGCTTGCTCTATGGCGCATCCGGTTCACTGAACTTGACCGAAATTGGCGCTGCTTTTGCCGCAAACGAGGCGTTAGAGCCGGTTGCATTGATCACAACCTTGCTCTTGCTCGTCGGCTTGGGCTTTAAGACCAGTCTTGCCCCCTTTTACCAATGGGCACCTGATACCTATGATGGTGCCCCGACCCCAATCACGGCTTATCTATCAACGGCCTCTAAAGCGGTTGGTTTTGTCGTGATGACTCGTGTCTTTATTGTGGCTTTTGGCTCCATCCGTGCCGAATGGGTACCGATTCTGGCCGGTTTGAGCATCTTGACGATGAGCATCGGTAACCTGGTTGCGTTGCGCCAGACCAGTGTCAAGCGCATGTTGGCGTACAGCTCGGTGGCACAGGCCGGGTATATGCTGATGGGGTTGGTCGCCGTTGTCTCCACCACCCAAGGTGATCTGGCAAACTTGACGATCAATGGCCTTAATGGGCTGCTGATTTATCTCTTTGCCTACCTCTTTACCAATATTGGTGCCTTTATGGTCGTGATGGCGGTCGAAGAGGACAGTGGTAGTGCCGATGTGGATGCCTTTAATGGCCTTGCGCAACGCTCACCAGCTTTGGCGTGGTCGATGTTTCTCTTCCTGCTCAGCCTCACTGGTATCCCGTTGACTGGTGGTTTTATCGGCAAATTCTTTGTCTTTGGCGCAGCTGTGCAACATCAATATTTCTGGCTAGTGGCGATTGCGACACTCAATGCTGGCGTTGCCGCCTATTACTACCTAAATGTGGCCCGCGCCATGTTCTTCGGCAATGAAGAGGTGGTTGCCGGCAAACAGTTCTCGATCAGCATTCCGGTTCAGATCGGCTTGATCGTCTGCGTGGTGGCAACTTTCTGGTTGGGTGTTTATCCGCCCAGCGTCATTGCCTGGGCTGACAATGCTTCCCGCCAGCTCTTGACCTTAGTTTTCTAGTTCGTTTTCTGCTCACGCTGTTTAATTGCATTGCCCTTTGTAAATGCCAAGATCCAGTCTTTTTCTGGGTCTTGGCATTTTGCATTGGCCTTCTGCTTTTAGCCTCTGTCTATTTTACGGTATAATGGACTTGGTAATTTGTGCGTGTCGTCGCGAACGCTGCCGTGTCTATCATCAGTAACACGTAACGCCAAGTGCTAGGCCGCGTCCATTAGCCCCGGTGACTGGCCGCAGGTCATGACCCATGCCGCGTCCATTGTGCTTTACTGATTATCTATTAAAATTTGTAGTGAAACGTGGTTAACTTGCGCTTTTGTTCTCTTCCTATTCGAATCAACACCGTGCTGCATCCCCTCTACCGCTGGCGCGGACAGCTCTATTGGCTACTCTTGCTCCTGGTGCCTGGCCTGCTGCCCGGCTGGGTTTGGGCTCAAAGTAACCCAATTCCCACGCGCAATGCCATTATTAGTGTGGTGGTGATGCCCGGCGCGCCGGATCGGGTGCTGGCCGGTACGCTGAACGCGCCCGATCCGCCTGGCGTCTATCGGACCACCAATGGCGGGGTGGCCTGGACGCGCGATAGCGAAGGTTTGCCGACGGATATTAGTATTGCCGGTCTTATTTTTGATCCTCTCAATCCCAACCTGGTCTTTGCCGGCGATGGGGGCTTTGGTTATCTCTTCCGTAGCCGCGACGGCGGGGCAAAGTGGGAAGAAGTCGCCGGTTTTAAAGAGCTGCTCAGCGAAAATAGTGCAGTTGGTGAACTTTACGCCACAATCGAAGGGGGCAAGAGTGTCTTCTATGTCTGCACGCGCTTTAATGGCGTTTTTCGCAGCAGTGATGGCGGCACTACCTGGCAACAGTTGAACCAAGGGCTAGGGGGCGATGCAAGCCGTGTCCGCGAACTGGTCCAATATGGTGACGCACTCTACGCCGGCACCCATGCCGGTCTCTACCGCCTGCCAACCGGTACAGAACTTTGGCAACCTGTGGCCGGGTTTCCTGCCAATACGATTGTCTTCAGCCTGGTGGTGGAAGCCACCAGCAAGACGATCTATGCCGGCACTGCGGTTGGTCTCTATCGCAGCACAGATGGCGAGAGTTGGAGCCGGATTGAAGGTTTTCCCAATACGGTGGTCTACGATATTGCGACGACTGGCCGCTTGGTTGTCGCTGCCACGGAAACGGGGCTCTGGTCTGGCAGCGCTGAAAATTGGGTGCAGGCCCAAGTCAACGGTGCCCCCTATACCGGCGTGGTCTATGCGGTGGCCAATACACCTAAGGCCCCACGAACCGTCTATGCCGGCACCGTGACTGATTGGGTCTTGCGCAGTGATGATGAAGGGGTTAACTTTTTTGCTGTGACTGCAGGTATGCCTGCGCTCGATGTCCGTCAGGCACTTGCTACGGCGACCCCAACGCCAACTAATACGCCAACCCCAACCAATACGGCAACCCCCACCAATACGCCAACGGAGACCCCGACCCAAACGCCCACGGTGACACCTACCTTCACGCCGCTACCGACCGATACGCCGACGCCGACGGTGACACCCACTTTCACGCCGCTACCAACAGATACGCCGTTGCCGACTGATACCTTGCTCCCGACACTGACTTTGGTGCCCATCGCAGCGTTGCCCATCACAACGACGCTGGCTGTCACGAATACCCTGCCGATTATTGTGCCGACTGCTGTGGGGGTGGGTGGCGATCAAGTGTCAACCACGCTCGCGCTTACGGTGCCTGGTGCCATTTCTGAAACCCTACCAATCACCGTGGGCCTTGGCCTGTCGACGGTCATTGATGTGGCAATCCCGGACATTGCCCCGACGCCGACGGCAACGCCAACCGAAACCCCAATCCCAACGGAAACCCCAATTCCAACGGCGACACCTGTGCCACCGACGCCAACAGCAACAGCACCGCCTACCGCAACCCCGACCCCGACGGCCACCGCCACCGCCACGACGGTGCCTACACCGACGCCCACGCCAACCCCCATTGATGTGGCTGCCTTTGTCTATGCCAGTTTGCCACCTGTCTTTGTGGCGGCCAGTATGTTACTCTTGGCGGTGATTGTGATGGCCGGCGTCTCAATTGTGCGTGGCCCCCGCGACATTTAAGCCGGTTGCGTATGGGCCGCTGTGTTTCGTATCATTTTAGGTAAAGTGGTTATTTCTCTATGCGTCTATTGCGCGAATTGCTTGTTCATTTACCCGATGTGCTTCACGCCGTTAATGTTACGGCTGAGCTTACCATTGCTCAGGTGCTCTTTGATAGCCGCAAGGTGACGCCACAGACCCTCTTTGTCGCCTGGCAAGGGCGTAACGCCGATATCCACCGCTTTATTCCCCAGGCTGTGGCCCAAGGTGCTGCCGCTGTCATCGGGACAACTGAGCTGGCCACCTTAGCCACCCAGGGGATCACAGTTCCCGCGTCATGCCCATATATTCAGGTGCAGGATAGTCGCCGCGCGCTTGCGCTCTGTGCCGCTGCTCTGTATGACTTTCCCAGTCGCGATCTAGCCGTCGTTGGTATTACCGGGACCGATGGCAAGACAACGACCTGCACCTTGTTAGAAGCGATTCTCAACGCGGCGACGGTGGGACCAGCGGCGGCCCAGGGTCGCGTGGGTGTCATTACCACGGTGGGCGCACGCATTCGGGGGGCTGAGATCGATACTGGCTTTCATGTTACAACCCCCGATGCGCCGGATGTCCAGCGCTTTCTGGCCCAGATGCGTGACGCCGGCTGTACCTATGCGGTCGTTGAAAGTACCAGCCACGGCCTTAACCAGGGGCGGGTCGCGGCGGTTGATTTTGATGTGGCCGGCGTTACCAACATCACCCATGAACATCTGGATGAACATGGCACCCGTGAGGCGTACGTGGCTGCAAAAGCGCTCCTCTTCCGTGCCCTCTTTGCCACGCCACCCAAACCAAATCTACCGCGCTGTGCGGTGCTTAATGCTGATGATGAGGGCAGTTATGCCGCTTTGCAAACTGCGCTAGCCGAAGAGGCGGCGCAGCATGAACAAGTGGTAACCGTGCGCAGCTATGGGGTGCGTGCCACGGCTGCTGCCGTCGGTGCGCTTGATGTCGCGGCAACTGATCTGCTTTATGAACCGGATCGCACGCGTTTTTACCTGCACTGGTGGGGCGGTTCTTTTCCGATTGAAACCGGGCTTATCGGCGAATTTAATGTGTCAAATGTGCTTTGTGCCGCCACCATTGCGTTGGCGCTTAAGCTCGACCCTGCCATCATTCAGACCGGTATTGCCAACTTTGCCGGCGTCTTGGGCCGCATGGAGCGAATCGATGGCGGGCAACCATTCTTGGCCGTCGTTGACTTTGCCCACTCGCCGGTTAGCCTGGAGCGGGCCCTGTTGACGTTGCGCAAATTGGTGGGTGAGGATGGCGAGGGCAAGGGGGGACGTCTGATCGCCGTCTTTGGCAGCGCCGGCCTGCGTGACCGGGCCAAGCGCCGGTTGATGGGGCAGGTCAGCGGGCGCCTGGCGGATTTTACGGTGATCACTGCGGAAGATCCCAGAACCGAGGATCTGGGGCTGATTAACGCCGAGATTGCCGCGGGGGTGGCCGAATCTGCGCCACCCACAGCCTTTACCATCATCGACGACCGCACCGCGGCGATTCAGTACGCCGTCAATCTGGCGCGCCCTGGCGATGTGGTTGCTGCCTTTGGCAAAGGGCACGAACGCAGCATGTGTTTTGGTGAAATCGAATACCCGTGGAGCGATCAAGCGGCCATGCGCTCTGCTCTTGCCGCCCGTGGCCATTAAGGACGCTGCGGCTTTGACTTCGATCAGCTCAGCCCACGGTCGTCAGTCGTCATCCGTCCGCCGTCTAGTGAAAACAGCTTGAACAGCGCTTGTCTCTTCAACCAAATTAGTGTATTATTCGCACAACATCGCTATACCCCAGTCATATTGTATGACCGCTCAATTTTATCACCTATTTCACGAATCAAAGGAGACTGCACAAATGCAGGCAAGGCCAAAGATTCTTAAAATCTTCGTGGTTGCACTCATTACCAGTCTGGTGTTAGCCGCCTGTGGCGGTGGCACGACGGGCGCGACCTGGTTTAATTTACCCTCTGTTCCGTTACAATTACAAGCAGATGGCACTCTCTCTGCGTTTGGCCTCGCCGTGACGAGGCTTGATCCGGCGCTGGTGCAGCAGTTAGAGGGGGCCAATGTGCAGAAAATGGAAGTACGCATTGGCTACAATGGCATTCACATCTATGCCAATGGCGCTGATCTGCCCTACATCGCCTGGGATGCTGAGTCGCTTGGCACGCTGCAGGATGTGATCCGCAATGCGCCCAACATCCCGAATGGTAGCCTGATTGCCAATGCCTTGCCGGTGTTGCGCCAGGTTGGCCTGGGCGTAGCGCTCAATCTGCCCGGTGCTGCCGCCGCAAATCTGCCGAGCTGGTCCGGCGAAACGACAGCCGCCGCGGATGCCATTGACCCGGCCCAATTGATCGGCCCCTTCCAAATCGGCAGTGTGGCTTTTGATGAAGCCGGCAATCTGCAAATCGGCAGTGTGGCCGGTTCGGCCCTTGGTCTGAATGGGCCATTGCTGGATGCTAATACCCTGGCGCTGCTCAACAGCTATGGGATTGACAAGCTGAACATTACGACCACGCCCAATGCGCTCAACCTGTCCATGAACGACCGCCCGCTGCCCAGCCTTGCCTATGACAGCGCGTCACTGGCGCAGGTGCAGCCGTTGGTGGCGAGTTTTGCGCCGGCGCTGGCCCCTACGCTGGAACAGTTCTTGCCCAAGTTGCAGAACGCCCAGCTTGATGTGGCCGTCTCCTTTACCGGCCAGCCGGCTGGTGAAACGCAACTAGCCCCCCTGCCGGTCGCGCTGAATGAAGATGGCACGCTGACTGTCTTTGGGACCCCCCTTTCCAGCACACCCATGGTCCCCGCCGATCTCTTGCAGAAATTGCAGGCGGCTGGCGTCCAACAGCTTGATTTGGAAATCGGCCAAGATGGGATCTTCCTGGCGGCTGATGGCCAGACCCTGCCCACCATCACCTGGACGCCGGAAAGCATGACCACCCTGGCCGCGATTGTTGCTCCGCTGGCTGGTGTTTCAGCCGATATGATCAACAGTGGCCTGACGTTGATCGAAGAGACCGGCGCAATCAAAGCTTCGATTGCCATGCCTGGTGCGACCGCAACCGCCGCCGAGATCAACAAAACCTTGGCTACCCCTGATATCAGCAGCGTACCGCAGGCGGTGATCCACGCCAATGCAACCTACAGTGGTGGTTCGATTCAGTCCATCGCTGGGCTGCCGGAAGGGGCCGTTCCTGGCTTCCCACTGGCTTTGCCGCCCAATGTTACCGGCATTTTGGACGGGCTTGATGCTGAAAGTGTCGAGCTTGTGACCGAACCCGGCAAGCTGAATCTGTTGCTCGATGGTGCCGTGGCGTTGACAATCAACTACGATGACGCCGCCTTGCAGAAGACGCTGGATGTGGCCTCGCCTTTCCTGGCCGGCACCGCGCTGGAAAACCCAGCCATGATGACCCTGCTCCGCGAGCAGATCATGCCGCTGGTGCCCGCGGCTGATTTGGATATCAATATTGCCTTGCAGTAACAACGGTAGCTTCAGGTTGCGGATCTTGATCCGTGCAGCCGCCATTTGATTGCTAAAACGCTTGTGGATCGCCGCTCCACAAGCGTTTTTCATTTGACGTTTTTAGCTTCATGGCGACAAGGTATGCCTTGCCGCGACGCTGATTCATCCGTGCGGACCCTTGTCAACAGGGCTAACCCCAACCAGAACCAGAGCGCCAGATCGGGCAGTACCATAAAGGCATCGACCTGGGCATGGGCAAGAGCGGCCGCGCACGCTGCCAAAAGTCCCGCCTGTCCCGCCTGTAGCGGCTGGATTGCTAAGTTGCGGCGGCTACGCCAGGCCAACCGCCCCAGAAACCAGAGTAACAGCCCCAGCCAGATTAACCCCAATAGCCCCCAGCCGCTAACAAATTCCAGCCAGAGATTGTGGGGGTGATGAAGATTCGGTTCATCGAGCGCCCCCAATGGCAGATAGGCCGGATAGCGCCAGAAAAAGCCGCCCGGCCCAACGCCCAACCAGGGAAAGTCGCGCCAAAGTTCGATCGTGGCCGCCCAGGTGAGCAGGCGCTGACCCAGTGAGGCACTGTTGGTGAGCCGGGCTGTCAGCGCTGGGCTGGTTGCCAGGAGGCCGGCCACCCCACCCACAAACAGCAGGCTGCCGATGAGCCACCACTGCCTGTGCCGTGATTTTATCCTTTGCCATGCGCCACCGGCAGACCCTAGCCCGACCAACCAACCAAAACAGAGCAGTCCCACCGGCATGGCCAACAGCCACGCGCCGCGACTCGCGGTTAAGTAAAGAGCAACAGTGATCAGCAGCAGGCCGCTAATCAACCATACCTGTCGGCGCTGTTCGTTCCAGCTTAGCAACCCGAGCCCGATCAAGAGCGTTCTTTCCAGGTAAAGCGCCGCGCCATTCGGCGAAAAATAGGGACCGACGAGCCGTAGGACGCCATCGGCCACGGTGCCATTGCCCCGTAGCCACATCCCCACCCCGACCACCGCCACCGCCACCCCACCGATAAAGAGCGCGGTTAAGAGCCGGCGCGCCTGTTGCGGTGTCGTGATCAACTGGCAGACCAGCCAACCACCAAGCAGCGGCAGCAAAACCAGATCCCACAACCCTGCCCCATAAGCCGGCCAGTGCCACACATGGCGCGCACTGAGCAGATTGATCGCTACCCAACCCAGGGCGAGTACCGATAACGTTGGCCAACGATAGAGGAAGCGTTCCGGGGACGCACTTTTAAAACTCTGGATAAGCAAAATGTTAGGGTGGCGTCCCCGGAACGCTTCCCCCCAACGCCACGTCAAACCCAACGCCAGGGCTAAACAGAGTAGCACCGCATGGCTGGGGGTAACTGCAACCGCGAGCGCCCCCAGCGTCAGCTCTTTGTGCTGCGCCTGAAAGGGCAGCAGCGCAGCCACCAGCCACAACCCCACCTGTGGCTGCCAACCGAGCAGCAGTACCACCGCCAGCCAACAGAGCAGAATCAACCCCGGCCAGGTGGCAAAATAGTAGATCATGCCCAAGCCACACCAGATCCCGACCTGCCGCCACCGCGGCCAACTGCGATAGGCCACGCCCAACTGCCGCCACGGCAAGCTACGCCCAACGACCGCAATCCGCCACCCCACCCCCATGATCAACAGCAGCCAACCAATCCCCTCTACCCACCATGTGCGCGTAGAATTAACCCGTTTTAACGGGTTTTGCCGATCAGCAACCGATTGGGGAGCCCCTTGGGCGCGGTTGCCCTCCCCCCCAGATCGCACCCATTCCTGAAAAGCCGCACCCAACGGCGGCGTCAACGCAAAGCCCCAACTGACATCATCCAGGGGCGCGGCCGGCTGGTCAATTGCCCAGCCCATTGCTGTCAACCACGGCCACTCCTGCCGGGCCAGGGTTAGCGCCGCAATGGCAAAGCGCCGCTGCTGTTCCTCACTTACCACCGCCCAGGGTGTTCCCGGCTGTCGCTGCCAGCCATAACGCACCGCCCAGATCGGGGTGTCTCCATCCCCTGCCGCCACCATCGTCTGCCGCACTAACTGTGCGCGCCCAAAGTTCAGCAGATCAGGGCGCGCCCGTCGATCGTGCGGCGCATGGCCAAAACCAAAGGGTTGAATGGCGACCACATCAAAATAAGGCGCCGCCCCTGCGGCGTAGAGCCGCTGTAAAAAATAGGGTTCATCCAGCGCGGTGTGACCCCGGTCGCGTGTGGGGGCCAGCGCTGCGGTAATGATCACCGCATCGGTATCAACCGTGCGAATGGCAATGGCCGCCTGTTTGAGCAACTGCGCATAGCCAACTGGTTCGACCAACCGGTTACCCCAATGGGGCGCGATGTTGGGTTCATCCCAGATCTGGTAGAAGCGCACTTGCGCCCCGTAACGGGTGGCAAAGGCTGCGGCAAAAGCGGCAAAATGTTGAAAATCCGCCGGCGGGGCCAGCGGATTGGCCGTGGGGGGCTGATCTTGCGGGGCGCGCGCCCAGGACGGACTGCCGTCGAGCACAACGACGGGCACCAAGCCGGCGTGGTCAATCGCTTGCAAAAGCGCATCGCTGCCTGCCCACTCATAGCGACCGGGTGCCTGTTCCAGCGCGCCCCAATCCATGCGCAGCCGCACCCAACCAAAGCCCGTCTGGTGCAGCCGCGCCAGCGCCGCTTGGTGTGTTGCCGCGTCAGTTTGGTCTAAACTAATATTGATGCCCAGGAAGGGGAGGGCTGGTGCGGTGACTGTCTGCCTCGAAGGTGGGATGCGTGTCATCTGCATTTGAAGCGATAGACTGCCCAGCGTGATTAAAAGACCGGCCAACAATAGTAATAAACCAATGCGCAACCCAGTGTTGATTTGACCCATTAAAATCAGTGTCAGCAACTTTCCGTAATTTAGGACTTTATTCCTGATTGACACGTAAGGTGAAAGTATATAAAATAATGGGGGGTGAAATGCGTCATTTGCTGTATGGCACTCTTTCGCCAATCAGCGTTTGATGGTCGACCAAACAAGGTCGTCTATCGCTAATTTTATGCGCAAGCCGACAATTCGCCAAGAAACAGCACTTTCTCCATCGCTGCTCTCATCGCTGCCCGATTGTTAACCCACCGTCACCACCAATAGGAGAAATCATTATGTCCACGTACCCCCCCCTAGACCGTTTGTTCTACGCGCCTTGCATGGCCTCATTGTCAGCCTGATCCTGATTCAAAGTCTCTTACCCAGCACCCTCTTGGCAGCCCCCCCACTCGCTCCACCAGCAATCCCAGCCACCAAACCTTTGACGACCCCGCCAACCCAAGCAAACCCAGTTGATGGGACCTTTGACGATGTCGCGGTGGCACCACCGCTTGATGATCGCCCGGCCCCCCAAACGGTGTTGCCGGTGGCGCTCTTTGTCAATTTGACGAGTGACCGCGCGCTGCTGCATCCCGGTGAAAAAGCCACGTTGATCGTCAACGCCTGGCGCGCCACCGAGGACAAGTTGGATGGCACACTGCTCACGCTGGAATTGCCCCCGGAACTCAAGCCGGCCAAAGGTGCGAGCGAGTTGCAATGGCGTTTACCCGAATTAGAAAAGACGTCGATCTTTTCGCAAACGATTGGGGTCCAACTGGTCGACGGTGCGTTGCCGTTTGAGACGGCGGTAGTACGCGCCGTCTTGCATACCCAGGCCACCGAGCACTTTAGTGAGAACCGCGCCGAAGTGGTCTTCGGGCTTGACGCGCGTGCGCCGGAAC
>JALHQH010000009.1:6242-338377 GCA_022842065.1 Caldilineaceae bacterium | reverse complement strand
ACCCAAGGGACCCTTGTCGGGCCACGGAATGCCGTGGCCCGACAAGGGACCGTTTTTGTTGAGGCAAAGATCAGCAGCACGTTGACGACAGGCAGTTGATTGTGCGCTATGCTGTTCAAGAAGTTAAGTTGACAGCCCAATACATTCAGCAGACAAAGCAGGCATTTAAGCGAGGAGTCAACACCTAAGCGACGATTTGTGTGTATATACTAGCGGTTGTCATGATGCAACATTTTCTACAGGAGAAAAATGTTACATCAGGGCAGAGCCAAGTATAAGATCAAGGGGAGAGAGTATGAACAAAGATAACCATGCACCTGGAAATGGGTCCAATCCGCACAAGCATATTGGTGCCAAACCGTGGTTAGGGCGCTTTGTCAGCGCGCAGGTAAGGCAACCCCTTCCTAACGTCATCACGCTCGTCATCCTGGCTGCGCTGCTTTTGGGCAGCGTGTTTTTTGTCCAGGGGGGTGATGCGTGGGCACGACCGCTGCGGGCAACTGCACCAGGGCTGGGGACAGCAGCCAGTTTCGCGGTCTTGGCGGCTTCGACCGTTACCAATGCTGGTGCCGCCGGCACGCTTGTCACTGGTGATTTGGGTGTTAGCCCAGGGACGATTGTCACTGGTTTTCCACCCGGCCTGGTCGTCGGCGGCACGATCCATGCCGGCAATGCGGTTGCGGCCCAGGCCCAAGCGGATACAACGGTGGCCTATAATGATCTGGCTGGACAGGCCTGCAATACCACTTTGACTGGCCAAGATTTAGGTGGGCTGACCCTCACCCCGGCCGTCTACTGCTTTTCATCGGCGGCGCAGTTGAGCAGTGTCCTAACGCTCGACGGCCAAGGTGATCCTGACGCGGTCTTCATTTTCCAGATCGCAGATACCCTCACGACGGCCAGCGCCTCATCAGTGCGCCTGATCAATGGCGCGTCTGCATGCAATGTCTTTTGGCAGGTAGGCAGTTCGGCGACGTTGGGCAGTGGCACGATCTTCAATGGCAATCTGCTCGCGCTCGCCAGCAACACGCTGACGACCGGTGCCAGCGTAACCGGCCGCGTGATCGCGCTGACAGCTGCCGTCACCATGGATAGCAATGCAATCACTGGCTGCAATATCGTCCCAACACCGCTCCCACCAACTGACACTCCAACATCAACACCGCTGCCACCAGTTGATACCGCAACGCCAACACCGCTGCCACCAGTTGATACCGCAACCCCAACACCGCTGCCACCGGTTGACACCGCAACCCCGACACCGCTGCCACCGGTTGATACCGCAACGCCAACACCGCTGCCACCAGTTGACACCGCAACCCCAACACCGCTGCCACCGGTTGACACCGCAACCCCAACACCGCTGCCACCGGTTGACACCGCAACGCCAACACCGCTGCCACCCGTTGACACCGCAACACCAACACCGCTGCCACCGGTTGACACCGCAACACCAACACCGCTGCCACCAACACTGACCCTGACCCCAGACACCACCCCTGGTCGGGTTGAGATCGACAAGGTTTTCTGTCCAACGAATGATGGTACGCGCACTGAGTTCGAGGTCTTTCCACCGCGCGGCTCAAAACCGCTGGCCAAGCGCACTGCCACCTGTGATGTCCGGGCGGGCATTGCCTTCACCGTCAAGGATAGCAATGGCCAGGTTGTGGCGCAGGTCCAGACCAGACCAAGTGGGATCATCGAGTTTACCCTGCCTAGCGGCACCTACACCCTGATCGAAGACAGTAGTGGCGCGGTGACGACCTTTAGCGTGGAGGGGAACAAGCTGACGGCCATCTTTGTCCGCAACTTTGAACAAGCTACCCCAACGCCGCTCCCGACGCTGACCAATACACCGGCGCCGACGTCGACGCCCATGCCACCGACAAAGACGCCGCGCCGAACAAAAACGCCGCTGCCGCCCACGCGTACAGCAGTTGCCACCCCCATCCCACCGACTGGTACGGCAACCAAGACGAAAACACCGCGGCCACCTACCCGTGTCGTCACGAATACACCCGTGCCGCCAACCAAGACGCCGCGGCCGACCAAAACCCCGGCCCCACCAACCGCGACGCCAACCATTACGCCAACCCGGGTACCTGGCGAGGTCAAGCTGATTAAGTTCTTCTGTACCAGCGGCGACACCGGCACGATCATCTCGGTGAATGGGGTGCCACAACCAAAGGGGCAGAATGGCTGTCGGCCCGGTGACGCGCAGTTCCGCATCGATGGTGGGCCAGTTTTTGCGCTCGGCAGCACCGGTATTCGCCTCTTGCCGCTGCCCGCAGGAGCCCATACGATTGTCGAAGTAGCGACCGGCAAGCGGGCCCGCTTTACCGTGCAACCCGGCAAGATTACGACCATCATCGTCTATAACTTTTAGCCATGATGCCGACGCCTGATCGATAACGGAATTAACTTTACACAATCGCAAGCTGCGCATCATCTGATGCGCAGCTTACATGTACTGAATCGAGAGAAAAACATGGAAAAATATAACGCTAGATCTGGTTACCACCGTCAGCCAACGACACGCCTTATAGACACATTATTTAAACTTGGCACAATCTACCGCAGCACGCAACAGGGTGAGATTGTGCCAAGTTTAAGTGTCATCTCTATTAGTGCCAGCAGATGGGGTGAGCACTTTAGCGGCGCGCCGTTCCGGCAGCTGGGGGCCTATTTATTAACCCTGCTGACCCTGGCTGCGCTGCTTTTTGCGCCCCATCTTTTTGCTTCCAGCCTTTTGGCCAATGGCGAGCACGGCTGGGCGCGACCGCAGTTGGCAGTCGCGCCCCCCTTGGGGACAGCGGCCAGCTTTGCGGTCCTTGGTGGCTCAACCGTGACCAATATTGGTGGGACAGTTGTCACTGGTGATCTGGGGGTTAGCCCTGGCAGCGCCATCATCGGCTTCCCACCAGGAGTTGTTGTTGGGACGATCCACGCAACTGATGCCGTCGCGGCCCAAGCGCAGGCCGATGGCACGGTAGCGTACAATAATCTGGCCGGACAAGCGTGTGACGCCGATTTGACCAGCCAGAACCTGGGGGGGCTGACCCTCACGCCAGGCGTCTACTGTTTCTCGTCATCGGCGCAGTTGACCGGCATCCTAACGCTGGACGGGCAAGGTGATCCTGATGCAGTCTTTGTCTTTCAGATCGGGAGCACCCTCACGACCGCCAGCGCGGCCGCGGTTCTGCTGATTAATAGCGCTTCTGCTTGTAACGTCTTCTGGCAGCTCGGCAGTTCAGCGACACTTGGTACGGGCAGTGCCTTTGCCGGTAATCTGCTCGCCCTCACCAGCATTACCTTGAATAGCACCGCGAGCATTGCTGGTCGCGCCTTGGCGCGCAATGGGGCGGTTACACTGGATACAAACTCGATCCTGACAAGTTGTACCGTGGTCGCGCCAACAGCAACCAGCACGAACACGCCTGTGCCAACCAGCACCAATACACCCATGCCAACCGACACAAGCACGCCTGTGCCAACCAACACGAGCACGCCGATCGGCACGAATACCAATACACCGAGCGCCACGAGCACGGGCAGTATCACGCCAACCCCGAACGCGACAACTACCGCAACGCCGACCATCCTTCCAACGCAGACAAACCCACCAACAGGGCTCGATCCTGTCAAGGAACCAGTTGCCACCAAACCGGCAAAGGTATATCTGCCGCTCGTTAGCCAATAAACGGTCATTTTTGTTGAGATTTAGATCAGCACCGCGTTGACGACAAATGTTTGGTTACGCACTAGACTAAATTCAAACCGGTAGAACAAGCGAAGATCGACGATGAAATAGGTACGTTGGTGGTTAATGCCGTTGACGTGACTATGTTGACGTGACTATGCTGTCACGTTATATGCAACCACCGTTTGGTAAGGTTAAAGCGCGCATGAATCAACCAAAACGTCTGATCATCGTAGATGATCAACCATCGGCGTTGAAAGGGCTGAAGGCAATCCTCGGCTTTTATGCGGCCTTTCTGGTAGTGGGCGAAGCTGTGAACGGTGCAGCAGCCGTACAGTTGGTCGCCGAATTACAGCCTGATGCTGTGGTGATGGATCTACAGATGCCGGTGATGGATGGGATCGAAGCCACTAAATTGATCAAACAACAATGGCCTGCGATCAAGGTAATCGTGTTGACTGTACAGGCCGCGCGGCGCGCCGAGGCCTTCAACGCCGGTGCCGATCATTTCCTGCTCAAGGGCAACGGGCCAGAGGCATTGGAGCAGGCGATCCTGAGTTAATTGCAAAAGGAGCTAACGATGACAAAAAAAATCCCACTTTCGACTGGCAACAGTTCGCCAGCCAACAGCCATCCGTTCAAGGTCGGCAAGCACTATCGAAATCGTGATGGCGATTATGTGGTGGTTAGCATTACTGAGCCTAATATCGTCATTCGTTATGCCAATGGTTACACCGTTGAGTCTTTGATTACCCTGCAGGCCCGCATTTGGGAAAACATCCAAGAGGATAACGAAAATGACCAAGGGCTCGAATCGATCTGACCATCATAAAAATTGAAAAAGGAAAATACAATGTTATCACGAAACAAACAACATCTGCGATGGCTACTGGCTCTCGGCCTGACCTTAACGCTTGTGCTGGGGTTGGCAAACGTTGTGCTGGCGGCTGATTTTCGCGCCGGTGACACGATCACCATCGGCAAGGATGAGGTGATCGACGACGACCTGATCATCACCGGCCAAAACGTAATTATCGATGGCACGATCAATGGCGATTTAGTGGTGACCGGCGGCACGATTGTCATCAATGGCACGGTCAATGGCAGTCTGTTGACAGCCGGCCAGTCAATGACGATCAACGGCACGGTGGGGGGGAGCCTCTACAGCGCTGGGGCGAGCTTGACTTTGGGGCCACAGGCTGTCGTTACGCGCAACCTTTTCTTTGGCGGTTACAGCCTTACCACTACGCCAGGCAGTCTAGTCAAACGGGATGGCGCCATGGGCGGCTATCAGGCGATCCTCAAGGGCGAAATTCAACGCGATCTACGCGCCGGTGTCGGTGCCCTGGCGTTGGATGGCATTGTTGGCCGCGATGCCTATGTCGACGTTGCGGAGCCAAGCATGACGGTACAGCCTGATTTCTGGCGCTCCTTTACGGATACTGAACTACCGGCCACCATCCAACCAGGGCTGCGCATTGGTGCGGCGGCCAAGATTACCGGCAAACTCAACTATACCAGCCCCATCGAGCAGGCCAGTGGCATTGTTACCCAACCGCAAGGCGGTGTGGCTTACAGTCCGCCAGTGGCGGGAACTGCTGCTCTACCGAATGGTGGCCCTGCGCCGGTCATGACCGCGCCACCACCGCAAAATGCGGTGGTAAGCTGGCTTTGGTCACGGCTACGTGAACTGGTTACGTTGCTGGTTGTGGGTGCTTTGGCGCTGTGGCTACTACCCAACCTCTTCCAGCGTGTGGTTGAACAAGTGCGGGCCACGCCAATGCCGGCAACCGCTTGGGGCTTTGCGGTGCTGATCCTCGGCTATCTCGCTGCGCTCCTGGCGATGGTGCTGCTCATGGTGATCATCTTCGGGCTGGGGCGCTTGACGCTGGCCGGGCTGGCTTGGGGTGCCTTCTGGTTTGGGACCGCTGGGCTGAGCACATTGTTCACCTTCTTTACGCTCTTGGTTGCCTATGGCAGCAAAGTGGTGGTCGCCTATCCCGTCGGGCGCTGGCTCTTGCAACGCTTCCAGGGTGACGCTGCGGTGACACCAGTTGGGTGGCAGCGTGGCTGGCCGCTGCTTGTGGGTCTGCTGCTCTATGCCCTGGTCGTTGGCATCCCTTACCTCGGTTTTGTGGTGAGCGTCATCGTCACGCTGCTAGGGTTGGGCGCGATGTGGTTGAGCATGCGTGCACAGGCACCCAAAATCGTTGCCCCAACGTTGGTTCTCCAACCGGCGTAAGTGACACCATGCGAAAGGGCTTGCTGATAACGATGTCGCAAGCCCTTTCGTCAGTTCAGCGTTGTGGTCAATCAAGGAGCTTTCGATGTCACTTACACCAGCACTTGCACCAACCCCGGCATCAACCCCGGCCCTTTTCCCGCCGCTACAAGCACGTAATCTGAACGGGCATACCCTGGCCCTGCCGACCGAATTTGCCGGGGTGCGTAATGTGGTGATTATCGCCTTCCGGCGCTGGCATCAAAATTTGGTTAACCCCTGGTTTCCCGCGCTAGCACCCCTGTTAACCGCCCATCCTGATCTGCGCGCCTACGAATTGCCTATGATCGCCGGCGGCTATAGCCTGGCACGCCCCTTCATCGACGGCGGCATGGCCCGTGCAATCACCGATGCGGTGGTGCGTGAGCGCACGCTGACTGTCTACACCAATGTCGCGCAAAGCCTGGCCGCGCTCCAGATCAGCAGCCCAGAGACGATTACCATCTTGCTCGTTGACCGTAGCGGGCAGATTTTCTGGCGCAGCGAAGGCGAATATACGGCCGCCAAAGGGGCTGCCCTCGAACAGGCGCTGCGCCCCTAATGCATAGTAGGTAAAGTCTACCATGAGCGAACAGACTTTAATCTTCACCATTGCGGAGAACAAAAATCATGCCGATCACCTTTCTAGAAAAGCGGCGCGTGCTCGTCATTGCAGCGCTGCTGCCTTTGCTTATGAGTTGCGGTTTCTGGCGCCCAACGGTCGGCCCAACCCAGGCTGAAACCCAGATTGCGGCCAACGGCGCTTCGTCGGCACAAGTTGAACTAACGCTTGGCGCAGGCGAACTGCAACTCAGCGCGCTGCAACCCAGCGCCGGCAGCCGCGATCTGGCCGAGGTGGCGTTTACGTACAGCATCGCTAGTTGGCAACCCACGGTCGCTTACAACGTCAACCAAGGCGTGGGCAAGCTGGTCATTGCCCAACCAAAGACGACCGCAGTGCTGCCGCAAAACATCCGTTACGAATGGGAGGTTCAACTCAATCCGGCCCTCCCGCTTGATCTCAAGCTCGACATGGGGGCAGGCAAGGCGGTGTTGGACTTGCGCGGCTTGACGCTCAACGTCGTTGACATTGCGGCCGGCGCGGGCGAATTGCAGATGGATTTGTCGGGGGCATGGGCACAAAGCGCAACGATTACGATTGAGGGCGGGGTAGGCAAAGTCACCCTGCGGTTGCCCAACGCAGTCGGCGTGCGGGTGGAGGCCGAGACCGGTCTTGGCCGCGTCAATGCCAATGGGCTGAGCAAGAACGGTGACAGCTATGTCAATGCGGCCTATGGCACTTCAGCCGTGGTTCTGGCAATCACAGTCGAAGCCGGTGTTGGCGAAGTCAATCTGGAGCTGGAATAGGCGGCGCAGCCAAAGCACCACTTTCCGTAAAAGCCCTGATCTGGCACGCGACCTGTTACGACAACGTAACGACCAAGTCACCCTCCCTAACCCTCACTGCCATTAAGTTAAGCGGCGAAATGTGTACTCAGCGTCCCCAGACGCTGAGCCCGCCTTGACGGGCTACACATCTGGGACCGCGGCGAGTACACGCGTCGGGTACACCCGTGGACGCGCAAGGCGGCGCAAGCGAAGCGCCGCGTGTATGCGACGCACCCTTGCGGGAGATGCGCACTACTCGCTTATCTTATTGGCAGTGTCCCTAACCCTCCTCTGCTAAGCGAAATGTGTACTCAGCGCCCCCAGACGCTGAGCCCGCCTTGACGGGCTGCGCATCTGGGGACGCGCACTACGCGCTTATCTTATTGGCAGTGTCCCCAACCTCCTCTGGGCGGGAATCTTGGGTCCCTCAGCTAAGCACTGTGCAGCACAACGATCTATGTAATGTTGTCGTACTATCCAGCTGACCAGGGTAGGAACATGCCAGATGTAGGAAGTAGTTACTGCGAAATTGTTGTATGTTTAAATCGCGCGCCCAAACTCTTGCCGCGCGTGCAGGAAGAGAAACTAACATGAACATGTTACTGAAAGTCGTCTTAAGCGTCACTGGGAGCCTAGTCGCCCTCGTTGCCATTGGTTGGCTGGGATTACAGATCCCAGCAAAGATCGTCTCCCCAGTGACCGGGAAAGCGCAAGTGCTGGGCGGCGTTGAGATCCCAGCGAATTTACCGGCACCTGTCTTGCGCTATCTGCATGTCGCATTGGGGGAGCACGCGCCACGGATCGAATCGGCGGTTTTCTGGGGACAGGCGCAAGCCAACTTTGGCGTGTGGGTGCCCATGCGCTTTCAACTCTATCACCGCGTGGGCTATGACTTTCGCCGCGAGATGCAGATCACCTGGTTTGGCTTTCCCGTACTAAAGGCGCTGGATCAGTATGTCAACGGCTTGGGCATGACCGGCCTGGTCGGCAAGGCCGACACGGGCGGGCGCATCGATCAAGGCTCGAACATGATCCTCTTTGCCGAAGGCCCCCTCTATCCGGCGATTTTTGTAACGGACGGGCGCATTCGTTGGGTGGCGATTGATGATACGAGTGCACAGATGTTTTTTCCCTTTGGCACCGAAGAAGATTCTATGACCGTCTACTTTGACCCGCACACTGATCTGATTACCAAGATGACCGCATTGCGTTATTTTGGCGCAAACGGCGAAAAAGAACCGTGGCGGGTTGACTTTTTAAGCTGGCAACAGGTGGATGGCATGACCATCCCCCTCCGCAGTGCGATCACTTGGGAGAAGCAGGGCAAACCCTGGTCGTACTGGGACATTACCGGTGTGACCTGGAATGTTGACCTTTCGGCGGTGCTGACGACGACCGTAGCTGTGCAGCCGGAAAAGGTAAGCCCATGACACAGGCACCCTTTGCCCAGCGCCACCCGTACTGGTTTGTTGCCGGCTTAGAAATAGTGACGATCGCGGTCTACCTGTTGGTAGGCACCGTGGCGTACTTTACGCAGCTTTCCAACAATTGGATCTATGGCAGCGCCAGCCTGATCTTGAGTCTCATTGCCGCGCTTCTGCTGACCAAAATGGGCTGGTGGAAAGCGGTCGGTTTTCGGTGGCCCAATCAGGGGCGTGATCTTTGGTACTTTGCGCTGCCGCTGCTGCCGGCCGTCATTACCCTACTTGTCGGCGTGGAAGTAACCAGCCTGGTGCTGCTTGCCGAGTTTTTTGTGATCACGTTGCTGATCGGCTTTGCGGAGGAGGCGATCTTCCGCGGGCTGATGCTGAATGCGCTCAAAGCCCACGGCTTTTGGCGGGCGGCCATCATCACCGCTCTCCTCTTCGGCTTGAGCCATGCGCTCAATGGGCTGGCCGGAAAAAGTATGGCCGCAACTGGGGCGCAAATCTTTTATGCCGTCGCCTTTGGCTTCGCCTTCGCCGCCTTGGTGCTCAAAAAGGGCATCTTGTGGCCGCTGGTGCTTGTCCATTTCCTCATCGATTTTGTTAGCTTTCTGCAAAGACCGGATTTCATCATCGCACCCAATTGGAACTTGCTGCTGGTGGTGGGGCTCGCCGTCATCTTCACCGTCTATGGGGCGTTCGTGCTGTTGCAAAAGCAGCGCGTAAACGTGCTATCACTCAGGGAATCAACCTATGGCGCATGAAAGTTTTACACCCCAACATCGCATCATCGGCAGAGCCGCCGCGTGGGCCGCATGCGGCTTTGGGGTGGTCTATGCAGTGGTAACGCTTCTCGGTTTTCTCTCTCTCCAGTCGCCGCAGGATCCCATTGGGGATCCCTTCTTTACGCTCATGGAAATCCTGCTCATCCTCACGGTACCCTTGATGCTGGTGAGTATGGTGGCGGTTCACGCCTACGCCGCGCCCGCGGATAAGGTCTACAGCCTGAACGCCCTGATCTTTATGGCGCTGTTGACGGGCATTACATCGAGCGTCCACTTCGTCATCTTAACGGTCGGCCGGCAGCTTGCCGCCAGCGAATTGCCCCTCGTGCCTTTGCTCCTTTCTTGGCAGTGGCCCTCGGTGGCCTATACCCTAGACATCCTGGCCTGGGATTGGTTCTTCGCCCTGGCCATGCTCTTTGCCGCGCCGGTCTTTAAAGTTGGCCGGCTGGAGAAAACGGTGCGGCTGCTCATGTTGGTCAGTGGCGCGGTCAGTCTCGCCGGGTTGATCGGTGTGCCATTGGCAAATATGCAGGTGCGCGATATTGGGATCATTGGTTATGGCGTGGTGGCGCCGTTTGTATTTCTCCTGCTTGGCATCGTTTTCGGACGCGCCCCATCTGCGCCTAGCGCGACTGTGCAAAATCCTGCTGCCGCAGTAGGAACTAACCCCCGCCCTGCTCACCCGCAAACAAAGCCAGTCGGGTGAGCGCCCCCTTCAGCGAAATTTTTGAATCATGTAGCAGTCCGGAGGCACGATGACCGCTAAACCTTATATTCCGCATGGTGTGATGGAGGCGTTGCGTAGCCTACCGTTTTTCCTGACCGCGCCGCTCTGTCGGCCTTGGCATCTGCGCTGGGGCGCGATCGACGCCGAAGTCGAGGGCATGATGCCAGGTGACGAGATTGTGCCGAACGCCTCCTTCAACGCCACCCGCGCGATCACGATTGCCGCGCCAATCGAACGGGTTTGGCCGTGGATTGTGCAAATTGGCTACCGCCGTGCCGGCTTCTACACCTATGATCTGCTTGATAACGGCGGCCAGGCCAGTACGGAGCAGATCCTTGGGCAGTTCCAGCAGCCCAAGCTTGGCGATTGGATGCCGATGACGCGCAACGTGAACGCGACCACGGCCTTTAAGGTCAAGGCGTTTTTGACCAACCGCTGGCTGCTGTGGGAAAAGCCTGATAGCACCTGGGCCTGGACGCTGACGCCGCTGGCCGGGGGGCAAACCCGCTTGATTACGCGCCTGAAGCAGCGCTATCCATGGGAAACCCCGACTATGGCGCTCTTTACCCTGCTCCTGCTGGAGTTCGGCGACTTCCCGATGATGCGGCGGATGCTGCAAGGCATTAAACGGCGCGCCGAGCAGATGGATTCAGGCGTTGCAACCGCAGAAGTTACCGTTCCGACGTTGTCCAAAGCGGCCAGATAAAGAAGGTTCCTATGCTCAAAATTATGTTGATTGTTGCGACCATTGTGCTTTTTTTACACGGCCTCATCCACTTGATGGGCACGACCGCGTACCTGAAGTTGGCAGTGATTGAGCAACTCCCTTATAAGACCTCTGTGCTGGGTGGACGCTGGGATCTCGGCGCAAGTGGCATTGCGGTCTACGGGGTGTTGTGGGCCGTGGCGGCGGTTGGCTTCGTGGTCGCGGCACTGGCTTTCTGGTTTGGTTGGGCCGGCTGGCAACCCCTGTTGCTGGGCGTGACCCTGTTGTCATTGGCGCTCACGGCCCTGGACTGGGATGTTGCGTTCGCCGGCGTCATCCTCAACATCGCCATCCTGGCGCTGCTGTGGCTGGGGCCGCGTCTGACCGGTTGGTTTTCGCGGTAATTCGTCGTCCAAGAATAATTTCACGCTCTGCGCGAGTCCGTGACTCGCTTTGTCAACGGCGAGTCACGGACTCGCGCAGAGCAAATCTACAATTTATTTTGGGGCGATGACTAATTCGTCGATAGCGCTCCACGGCATTGAATCAAAGGATCCTTGCAATGAAACGTTCTACTTTTATGATTAGTATCAGTCTCTTTGTTCTCGGATTTGTCTATCTAACGCGTATACGCCCCTGGCAACTGCGCTGGGGCGCGAATGACGATGAAATCAAACGTGCCATGCCCGGCGATGAGATTGTCGGCCAACCGTCTTTCAATGCGACGCGCGCGGTGACGATCCACGCGCCGGCTGAACAGATCTACCCCTGGATCGTGCAAATGGGAATGACACGGGCGGGTTGGTACAGCTATGACTGGTTGGATAATTTAGGCCGGCCCAGTGCCGAAACGATCCTGCCCGAACACCAAAAGATCCACGTTGGCGATCTAATTCCCCTCAGCCCCGATGGCAAACAAGGGATGCGGGTGAAGGAGTTTCAGCAAAACCAATCGATGGTCTGGTGGGATCCAAAAGGCGACAGTTCCTGGGCGTGGGGCATTTACCCCGAAGGGGAAGCCGCCGCGCGCCTGGTCACCCGGATCCGGGTGAAATATCGTTTGTTTTCGCCGGCGATCCTCTTCAACCTGCTGGTTGAGTTCGGCGACCTTGTGATGATGCGCCAATGTCTGCTTGGCATCAAACGACGAGCAGAAGCAATGGCAGTTGCTCAGACGGTGTAAGTTGATACAGTAAGAGGAAAGAAAAATGACAACAGTACCCAGTGTTCTAAATCGCCGACAGGAAGCAGCGGACAAAAAAGTCTTCCGTTGGCAGTTAGCCCAATCGCATCCGGTCATTGTTTTCTTGCTCATCACCTTTGCCTGGACGTGGCTCTTCTGGTTGGCAGTGATCCCGTGGCGCGGGAACAATGATCTGCTGGTGATGCTGATTGTCTTGATCGGCGGCTATGGTCCGGCCATCGGCGGCATCCTCACGCTTGGTCTAAAAGATGGGATGTCACTGGTGCTCTCTCGGCAGCAACTACTAGTGCTGGTGACCACGGCCGCCATCATTTTTGCCTTGATGGTAGTCCGCTATTGGGTCGGCATTATCCCCGGCTATGATCGGCTACCGGAAAATCTCACGCTTTCGGGGCCAACCGTGGTTGCAGCCTTGGCGGTTTGCCTGGTCGGCGGCTGGGTGATTGCCAATGCCGTGGCGAACAACGTGGATATTCGCGCGCGAATGGCTACTCTGTTGCCTGTTCACCTGCCGTGGCGTTGGACGCTCTTTGCCGTGTGTTTCTTCCCCCTGCTGTTGTTGCTCAGTTGGGGGATGGGGACGGCGTTGGGACAAGCCATCGAATATCCCGCGCTATGGACGCGTTCGCTTGTTGAAGTAATTCCGTTGTTCTTGCTGGCTTTTACGTTGACGGCGCTGGCCCGCGGTGGCATGGAAGAGCCTGGCTGGCGCGGCTTGCTGCAACCGGCACTGCAAAACAAGTTCAGTCCACTGGTCGCTTCCTTGATCGTGGCGCTTTTCTGGTCGCTGTGGCATCTGCCGCTCTTCCTGAACGGCTTTTACCCTGAGGATCTGGTGACGGGAATGGTTGGTGGTGGCATTTACCGCATCTTACTGGCGATCTTCTTGACCTGGTTTTACAACCGGGCGGGCGGTAATCTCCTGTTGCTGGTTATTCTGCACACCGCTTTCAATGTAATGGTCAATTATCTCCCGCTCTCTGAGTCCGTGTTGACGGTGCTCTGGCTGCTGGTTACCGTCGTCGTTGTCGTGAAGGATCAGATGTACCGCAAATTGCCCCGTCTGGCGCGGGCTAGCAATGCAGCTTAAAAACAAAGGACCGCTGATCCCAATGGCTGTACACCTGCGCGCACTGTGCCAGCGCTATGCACTGCTCACTTTCTTTGGCCTGACCTTTGCGTTTTCCTGGAGCCTGTGGGGGCTGCAATCCCTGCTGGCCAGCGCCGACCCGCGCAGCGTGGGTTGGCTCGGCACCATCGCCGCCTATGGCCCAACGCTGGCGGCAATCGCCCTCGCCGCAGTGCTGCGCCCGGAACGGCAGGCGGTTGTCTCTTCACGCCGCCGGTTTTGGCTGGCGGGTGGGGTGCTGGCAGGAACCGTAGGGCTGAATCTCACCCTTGCGTCGAACCCCCTCGACAGCACACAGCCGTGGTTGGCGCTGCTGCTGTGGCTGGTCATCACGCTGCTGCCGGCTTGGGTCGTTTGGCACATTTTTAGTCGCCGCGCTGGCGTCCGCACGCTGCTACGCACCCTTGCCACCTGGCGCGTCGCACCGATCTGGTATCTGACGGCCTTGCTGCTGCCGGTGCTCATCAGCGCAACGGGGATCGCGCTGCTGGCCCTGCTGGGGCAGTCGCTACCGCCCTGGCCCCGTACCGAGCCGCTGGGCGAATTGCTGCCACTGCTCGTGATCACCTTTGTTGCAACGCTGCTTTACGGTGGACCGCTGGGCGAAGAGGTTGGCTGGCGCGGCTTTGCGCTGCCCCGGCTCCAGGTGCGCTACAGCCCGCTGGTGGCGAGCCTGCTGCTGAGTGTGGTGTGGGGCCTTTGGCATGTGCCGCTTCACCTGCAGGGCGTCTACCACGGCATTTTCCCCGACGGGCTGCCCGGCATTTTGCTGCGCATCGTCACCACCGTGCCGACGACGATCCTCTTCACCTGGCTCTATAACCGCACGCGGGGCAATCTATGGCTGGTTGTACTGCTGCACACCGCCGTCAACAACAGCGCCGGCTTCTGGTTGCCGATCACGGCGGGCGTCTACGTCACCATGAGCATCGCAACGGTGACACTGATCATTGCCGACCGGATGTGGCGTTTGCTGCCGCCAGCAAGTGCCACGGTGTTGGCCGATAGGCAGATTGAGCCGTTGACACACAGATGAACGGTCATCGGCTGCTTGCCAGCTTCGCCAGCCACAAGTCACCGCTATCCTACTTTGTGCTAACTTTCGCCCTCTCGATCCCGTTTTGGGTGGTGGGGGCAGTGAGCCAGCGACAGTTGCTCCCCAGCATCCCCGTTTCTGCGCTCATGATCGTCGCGCCGGTGACGGCGGCGCTGATCTTCGTTTATCGCGAGAAGAAAGCCTCTGGTGTGATGGCGCTGTTAAAACGCGCTTTCGACTTTCAGCGCGTGAAGTTTACGATCTGGTATGTGCCAACCATCCTGCTCATGCCGGGCATTATGCTGCTATCGTTCGTCGTGCTGCGGATGATGGGGGTAGCGCTCCCCACTCCGCACTTCTCGATCCTAACGACCCTTGTTCTTTTTGCCGTATTTTTCGTTGCAGCACTCTGTGAAGAGTTAGGATGGGCCGGCTATGTCACCGACCCGTTGCAGGCTCGCTTTGGCGCACTTGGGGGTGCCTTGCTGCTGGGTGTCGTGTGGGCGGTGTGGCATTTCATCCCGTTGCTAGAAGCGCAGCGCTCGCTGAACTGGATCGCCTGGTGGTCGCTCGGCACACTGGCCTCGCGGGTCATCATTACCTGGCTCTACAACAACACGGGGCGGAGCGTTTTCGTGGCAACCCTCTTCCACACGATGATCAACCTCACCTGGCAACTTTTTCCAACCAACGGCGCATATTCATACTATGATCCGCGCGTGGCGAGTCTTATCACCGCCGCGGTGGCAGTCGTCGTGGTCATCGGGTGGGGGCCACGAACGTTGATGCGCAATCAAGGAGTACACAATGAACAAGCACACTAGCAGTACAAATGGTTGGTTATGGCTGACGGTCCCGATTGCCTTGCTACTGGCGATGGCCGCTGGGGGTGGCGTCTTCATCGGCGATCTTTACCGCGATACTCCCTATCTTGTGGTGCAGGCGCGCGGCCAGGATCTGATCACGCTGGGGGTGGCGCTGCCGACACTGGTGATTAGCGCGTGGCTCACCGGGCGCGGTTCGCAGCGCGCCCGGCTGGTCTGGCTTGGGGTATTGGTCTATACGGTCTACACCTATGTCGGCTATGCCTTCGCCGTGCGTTTCAATGCACTTTTCCTGGTCTACGTCGCCTTGCTGGGCTGTGCGACCTATGCGTTGATCGGCGGCCTGGTGACGACGGATCGGGCCGGTATCCAGGCGCGCTTTATGACACGCACGCCGGTGAAAACAGTCAGTCTCTTTCTGGCCGTGATTGCCGTGCTTTTCTATGCGCTCTGGTTAAGCGACGCCCTCCCGGCTTCACTGGCCGGGCAGCCATCGCAAGGTCTGATCGACGCCGGCACGCCGACCAATTTTGTGCAAGTGCTCGATATGGCGTGGCTGCTGCCGGCGCTGGTGCTCACGGCCGTCAACCTGTGGCGCAAGCAGCCCATCGGCTATACGCTGGCCGGCGCACTGCTCACTTACTCTGTACTGTTGACATTGGCGGTGCTGGCGATGGTCGTCTTTATGGCGCGCGGCGGCCAGCCCGTGGTGATCCCGCAGGTGGTCATTTTCGTCGTCATGTTAGCCGTCAGTAGCGGCCTGCTGATTGGGTATTTGCAGAACTTGAAGGGTGAATGAATTCGCCCTCTGGTACACAAAACCGCGCCCCAAGGGCCACCGCGCCCGGTTAAAACGTCAGTGCGTTTCAACGCACTTTGTCTATCAGCCAGGGGTTTTTAACCCTTGGCTTTCACAAGGAGCATACAATGCAGAATCCAACACAATCGCGTCCCGGCCTGAGCCGTCGCAATGTTCTAAAAGTGCTGGCCGCGGCCGGTGTCACCGCGGCCGGGGGCTATACGCTTTTTGAATATGCGCCGTGGCTGAATTATGACCAACAAGCCAGTCAAGCCCGTCGCCCTTTTGCGATGGATGCCGCGCCAGCAGCCAGGCCGACGCAAATGCGCGAACTGGTCCGCTATGCAACGTTAGCCGCCAGTGGACACAATACCCAGCCGTGGCGGTTTGCCATCAAAGCCAACATGATCGAAATCCACCCGGACCTTAGCCGCCATTTGCCCGCCGTTGACCCCAGTGATCGCGAACTCTGGATCAGCCTGGGCTGCGCACTGGAAAATCTGCTGGTGGCCGCCCGCGCCGACGGCTATGCCGCCGCAGTGACCTACCCTGATGCAGCAGATTTCATCCAAGTTCGTCTGACGCCAGACACCGCGCAGGCCAGTCCGCTGTTCAGCGCGATTCCCTTGCGCCAAAACACCCGCTCAGCGTATGACGGTCAGCTCATCAAAAGTGCCGATCTTGACCAGGTGCAGGCTTTGGCGTTGGAGCCAGGCGTCGGGTTGCATTTTGTCACAACAGGGACCGAGCGAGAGATGGTGCTGGAGTATGTCAATCAAGGCAATCTGCGCCAGTATGCGGACAAGGCGTTTATGGCCGAGTTGATTGACTGGGTGCGGTTCAACCAGAAGGAAGCCCTGGCTTCGCTTGATGGCCTGAACTCACGCAGTTCGGGGAATCCGGCCGTGCCGCGCTGGCTGGGGGCGATGGTGGTCTCCGGTACCAAGCCGCAGCAGCAAGCCGATGCCGATGCCAAAAAGCTGCGCAGTTCGCCCGGCGCGGTGGTGGTCACTTCGACATCAGAAGATAAAAGTGCTTGGGTGCGCACCGGGCAGGTTTACGAACGGCTGGCTCTCACCATGACTTCGTTAAACATCAAATCGGCCTTCCTCAATCAGCCCATCGAAGTGGCCGATGTGCGTGGGCAATTCCAAAGCGCGCTGGGGTTGGGTGCGGCGTTGCCGCAATTGTTGGTCCGCTTCGGTTACGCTGAAGCCATGACGCGTTCGCTGCGCCGCCCGGTTGAGCAAGTGATCATGAACGCTTAACACAAAAAGAACAAGTGAGCGATGAATAAAAAATGGTGGGTACACCTGTTGTGGGTTTTGGCCGCTGCCGTGTTGGGGCTGCTCGTGTCGTTTGTCTTTGCCGGCGTTTTGCAACTCCCGCGCCGCTGGTTTGTCGCCGTTTATGCGCTAGTGGTCAGCCTATTTCTCTACCGCTATGCGCGTTGGTGTGGGGTCAAGCGCTGGACGCAGGCACGGCAACGCTGGGGCTGGGGCTTGGTCGGTGCCGGCGTGGCTGGGGCCTTTGTCGTGAGCAATGTATTATCGCAACCGGCTTCGCCGACGCCGCAAGGGCTGGCCTTGGTCTTTGATTTGCTCTGGTTGGGCGTGGTCTATGGTCTGTTGGATGCGCTGTTGCTGTCGGTGTTGCCGGTTTATGCCGTTTGGCAAGCATTCACTGCGTTAGGCTGGACAGGCCGTTGGCCCAAACGCCTGGTCGTGGGTGGGGTGGCCGTGGTCGCCAGTTTGTTGGTCACCGTTACTTATCATTGGGGCTATCCAGAATTCCGTGGCGGGCAGGTTATGGCCCCGGTGCTGGGCAATGGGGTCATGAGTTTAGCTTACCTCTTGACCACCAATCCGCTGGCCGCGCTCTTGAGCCATGTTGCCATGCATGTGACGGCGGTGCTGCATGGTTTGAACAGTGCGGTCCAGTTGCCGCCGCATTATTAAAGGATAGAGAACGCCATTGGTTTGGTTTAACAAATGTTGAATTCGCGCCCAGGGGCAGGTGCCCACCGGGCGCGATGCTTTGTTCGCGGAGGCGAGAAAATGAGACCCTTTGAAATCCTGCTGTCACTGACCAATCTACTGACATTCTGCCTGTTAGCGCTGCCGCTGCCGCGCGGTGTTTCCTGGCTGCGTGATTGGGTGCTGATCGCGTTGCTGATTGTTGTCACTCAGGTGCTGATGGAGGGCGCGCGCTGGCAGATGTTTCCGGCCTATACGCTGACAGGGATCTTCTTTCTCGTCTGGCTGGTGCAGCACAACAGACCGTTGGGCGGTGTCACCGAACAACGCCTGACCAATCGGCTGGTCAGTGGGCTAGGCATCGGGCTGGGTGTACTCGGGCTAGTGATCGCCGTCGCGCTGCCGATTATTCTCCCCGTCTTCCACTTTCCACGGCCAAGCGGCCCCTACGCGATTGGCACCGTGACTTACCACTGGGTGGATGGGGAGCGCTCGGAGATCTTCACGGCTGATCCTGCTGCCCGACGGGCGTTGATGGTGCAAATTTGGTATCCAGCCAAACGTGACCCATCAGCACCGCCTGCGCCCTATCTACGCGATGCCGACGCGGTTACGACCGCACTGGCACGGCTGCACAATTTTCCCGATTTCACCTTAACGCACTTCAACTATGTGACGACGAATGCGGCTGAAGCTCTCCCCATTGCGGCTGATCAGCCCAGTTACCCCGTGCTTATTTTCCTTGAAGGGGTCACTGGCTATCGGCAGATGAACACCTTTCAGGTTGAGGCGCTGGTATCACATGGCTACATCGTCGTCGGCATCGATCAGCCAGGCGCGGCTGCGGTGGTGGTCTTCCCGGATGGCGATCAAATCGCCATCACCGAACGCTTTGCGCAGATCGATCTTTTGATCGACCAGAGTCTCGCACCGCTCGAAAAAGCACCTCAGTTCAACAGCCAGCCCTTCAAGGACGGGATTATTCCCTATTTTGCCCAGGATGTCAGCTTCACGCTGGATCAGCTTGCCGCGCTCAATATGGCTGATCCGCAGGGGATCCTGACCGGGAAACTGGATCTACAGCATACAGGTGTCTTTGGCATGTCACTCGGGGGCATCGTGAGTGCCGAGGCCTGTTTGAAAGAACCCCGTCTCCAAGCCTGCTTGATCATGGACGTTGCCATGAGCGCCCATGTGGTGCAGCAGGGCTTGCAACAGCCAAGCATGTGGATCACCCGTCCAGCCGATACGATGCGGTTGGAAAGAGCAAAGGCCGGCGGCTGGGCCGAGCAGGATATCGAGCAAACGCAGACTACGATGCGCACAGTCTATAACAATTTGCCTGGGGCCGGCTACTTCGTGCAGGTGCCGGGGATGTTCCACATTGATTTAACCGACGTTGACCTGGTGTCACCGCTTGCCCAAATGATTGGCTTCAGCGGGCCGATTGGTGCTCAGCGAGCGCATGAGATCGTCAATGCGTACTCGGTAGCGTTCTTTGATCAACACCTAAAGGATCAATCGGTAACGCTGCTTGATGGATCGACAGCACGATACCCTGAAGTAATCTTCGAAGCGCGCTGACCCGAATTACTGTTTAATGGCTTTGCCAATCCTTGGTGATCATTTTGTTGAGGCTAAGATCAACGCCCCGTTGACGACGAGCTCAGGATTACAGCCTACACTGAGGAGTAAGGGCGATCAGCGCGAAGTTAGTCACAAGGAGACAACATCTTGACCACGACCACAACTTTTTCCAACACAAAGGCTTTACAACAGCAAATCAAACATGGCTGGCCGTCGCTGGTCACAGCAATGGTGATACCATTTGTGGCCGCTGCTATTGGTGGGTTGGCCATGCCACGGGCACACAATGGTTGGTACCGCACCCTGCGCAAACCAGCCTGGAATCCGCCGGCTTGGCTCTTTGCGCCGGTGTGGACTGTGCTTTATCTATTGATGGGTGCCGCTTCCTGGTTAGTCTGGCAGAAGGGCACTACGAATGGCAATCGCAACGAGCCACTCGTCAGCAGCGCAGCGCTGCAAGCGCACACCACGGGGATCAACCATGCGTTGATCTGGTATGGCGTACAACTGGTAGGCAATGCCCTCTGGCCGCTGCTCTTCTTTGGTGCCCGACGGATCCGCTTGGCGTTGGGCGAATTGATTGTCCTGTGGGCTTTGATCGCCGGCACAACGTTACAGTTTTATCGAATTCGCCCCCTGGCGGCGGAAATGCTGCTGCCCTATTTGGCCTGGACCTCCTTCGCCACCTTTTTAAATGCGACAATCTGGCGCTTGAATCGCAACCGTCCCGAAGGTGCTTAAGTCCCCAACCCGATTTCCCTGGCATCAGGTGCTCGCCAGACGTCTATATTTCATCGCAGAAATCAGAGAACTACATGACAACTCACTATCCAACCACTGCGCGTGGTCGTACCATCCAAGATCCCGCGATCGCCCGCTTTTTTTTCTCCGATGTGCGCTCGGCCTGGATCTGGTTGATCCTGCGGCTCTGGCTTGGTTATGCCTGGTTTGATGCATCGCTGCACAAGATTAACGACCCGGCCTGGGTCAGTACAGGGGAAGCCTTGAAGGGTTTCTGGATCAACTCGGTCAAGATCCCCGAAACAGGTAAAGCTGCAATTGCCTATGATTGGTATCGCAGCTTTCTCACCTATCTGCTCGATCAACAGGCCTATACCTGGTTCGGTAAGCTGGTGGCCTATGGTGAATTGTTGATTGGCATTGCCCTGATCCTCGGCGCGTTTGTTGGCATTGCCGCCTTTTTTGGGGCGATCATGAACTGGAATTACATCATGGCCGGCGTGGCCAGTACCAACGGGCTGTTGCTCGTCGCCGCGCTCTTGTTGATGCTGGCCTGGAAAGTGGCCGGCTACTATGGCGCAGACTTTGTGATGCTCCGCTGGCTAGGCGTCCCCTGGCGGGACAGCAGTCCGCCAATCGATCCCGTGCCGCCAACGCCCAATCCGCAATTCAAGCCCAGCGTCAGTTAGTATTTATGTCCGTAACGAAAGCGAGTAAACCAATGACCCAAAGTGCTGAAACACAGCCAAATAACTCACTGCAATCCTTGCGCGATGCGCTGGAACAAGCCGAACGGCAAGTCGTGCGGCTGGATCGGGGGAATATCAACGCCTTTCTGGTCGGGCTCGATCAGCTTGAAGCGATGTTTACCCAACACAAAGACGACGGGGCTGTGCGCGCCGAAGCGGCCCGCTGGGAAAGCATCCGTAAGCGCATCGTTACCAATCCAGGGTTGGTTGTCGCAGCCGCGTCGAATGCCGGTGGGCTAGCCAAGCTTCGCTCCCAAAATGGACCGGCGCTTGGCCCCTGGTGGCATGTGGATGAGATAGTGACCAAGCAGCGCACGCAAACACTGAAACGGGTAGGGCTGGCGATTGGCGCGGTCGCGGTGGTTGTGCTGCTCTGGTGGGGCTATACGACCTTCTTCTCGGCAACGGGTTCGCCAATCGACACGACGATGAACATTGAACAATTGGTCACCGCCCAAAAATTGCCGGAAGCCCTCGCTGCGGTTGAAACAGCCCGCCAAACTCAGCCAGATGATGCCGAACTGTTGGTGTGGGCCGCGGTGTTGAATGAACAATTGGGTAACACCGCACCGGCAGCAAGGAACTTGACGCAGGCTGAACAAAAATTCGTTGGTGAACCGGTTGCGTTTTGGACCTTGGTCGGCAATCATCGCCAACAGGTGGGCAATTTGGACGGTGCCGAAGCTGCCGGTCAGCAGGCGTTGACGGCAGCCCCAACTGATGCCCAGGCTACTTTCCTCTTGGGGAGTGTGGCCGAAGCCCGCGGGGATATGGTGCAGGCGGCGGACTACTTTAGCCGCACGGTGACCCTGGCCGGCGATGACAATACTGAACTCGGCGTCATTGCCAAGATGCGCATGGGCAATCTCATGCCGCGCGTCGAACCGTTACCCAATCCCGCCCCCGCTGAAACGATTACGCAGACCACCCCATAAGCGCGCGACACAAGCTCAGATATTTTCACGGCTGGGCTATTGAAAGCATTTTAAGGAGCATTGCAATGAACACAACATTACAGACCTTTGCTACCCATAATGATCTGCCTGAGCGCCTGCGCAACACCATGTTGCCTTTGCTCAATCAGCAACTGGCCGACACGCTCGATCTCTACAGCCAGGTGAAACAAGCCCACTGGACGGTAAAGGGCATGCATTTTATGCAACTTCACCTGCTCTTTGACGAAATCGCCAATACCCTGGTCGAACAAATCGACAGTATTGCTGAGCGCGCAATGGCGCTCGGTGGCATGGCCTTGGGTACAACGCGACTGGCCGCCGACAATTCAAATTTGCCCGAATATCCGACTGAAATCGTCGATGGTAAACAAGTGGTGCTAGTGCTCACACAGCGCTTCGCCAACTATGGGGCGACGACACGCGCCGCCATCACCACGGCCAGCGAACATGGTGACCCAACGACCGCCGATCTCTTTACGGAAATTTCCCGCTCGGTTGACAAGCAGCTTTGGTTCCTGGAAGCCCATCTACAAGAGTAGGTTCTATTCAATAAAACAGAAGGAAATGAATGATGAATATCCCACTCAATGTTGATGTTTATTGCAGTGACGGCCTCTGTGGCCGTGCCAGCCAGCTGATTGTCAATCCAACCAGCCAACAAGTGACCCATCTGGTCGTGCAAGAAAAGCACTTCCCCCACTGCGCCTATATGACGCCGGTCGACCAGGTGATGGATAGCACGCCAGATATGATCAAATTGCACTGTACATTGGCGGCGCTGAAACTGATGGATCCCTTTATCCACTTCGATACCATCTATACCGATGCCGAGGGCATGGGCTATGCAACCGCAGGCTTCGGGCTGAGCGGTGATCTGGGGATGGGTTATGGCTCCTGGCAACATGATCCAGGCGAACGCTTCACAGTGACGGTGAAAACGGAGGCAGTGCCTAACGGCGAAGTGGCCCTGACCCGTGATACCCACATCCACGCCAGCGATGGCCAGATCGGGCGGCTGGATGGTTTCCTTGCGGCCGCCACCACTGGGCAGATTACCCATCTATTGCTGCGCGAGGGCCACCTTTGGGGTCAAAAAGATGTTACCATTCCTATCGCCCAAATCGACCATATGGAAGCCGAGACTGTTTACCTGAAGTTGAATAAAGCACACATCGGTATGTTGCCGACGACTGCCGCACACACATAAAATTTGCCTAGCGTAGTCTTTATCGTTTTAGGAGTATAAATTATGGTAACGCAACTCGCACGTAACTGGTGGGCTGTCGCTTTGCGCGGCGTCCTCGCCATTCTCTTCGGGGTCTTGACCTTCCTCCAGCCGGGCCTCACCCTCGAATTATTGGTAATCTTCTTTGGTGCTTATGTACTCACGGATGGGATCTTTGCGGTGATCGCCGCGTGGCGCAATAACAGTGGCGTGAACCATTGGTGGCTGCTGCTGGATGGCATCAGCAGCATTGCCGTTGGTGGGCTGACCTTCTTCTGGCCGGGGTTAACCGCCCTTGCCTTGGTCTATCTGATTGCCGGTTGGGCGGTCGTCACTGGTATCTTCCAGATTATGGCAGCCATTGAGCTGCGCAAAACGATCACCGGTGAATGGCTCCTCATTCTTGGCGGTCTGCTTTCCGTGCTCTTTGGCGTGGTGATTGCGGTGAACCCAGGCTCAGGTGCCTTGACGGTAGTCTGGCTGATCGGCTTTTATGCCATCACCTTTGGCGTGACGCTGCTGGGGGTGGCCCTGCGCCTGCGTAGCCAACACAACAACCCGCCCAAGATCATCCTGCCGGTAGGTCACGCTGCGGCGCGTATGTAACCAATTGTCGTAACGTTTCGTTATTCTTTGTAACGACTAACCCCTCCCGCGCCTAAGAGCGGTTGCCTACTAGGCGCTCCCCTGCTAAGCGAGGAAATGGTTGACCGCATGCTTGTTCCTCCCCTTAACAGGGGGAGGTTAAGTGGGGGTGGCTCGGCCGTTATCATTCTTTCAAACAAATGGAGAACAAACTAATGAACAGTGATACCTTTCAAGGCCAATGGAAACAACTACGTGGTAGCCTCAAAGCCGCCTTTGGTAAGCTCACCGATGATGACCTGTTGCAAGTTGACGGCAACGCCGACAAGCTGCAAGGTGTGTTACAGACGCGCTATGGCTACAGCAAAGAAAAGGCCCAAACGGAATGGGAAAAATTTGCCCAACAAAGTACGGATCGGGCTGAACACGCCAAAGCCGATCTCGCCGCCGCCGCCGCCAGCATGACCACCGCTGCGGCACATATCAAAGATGCCGCCAAGCGTTAACCACAGTGAGACAGTAGGACAGTGACTGCCCCACTGTCTCACTGAACTACGCTGCCCGCTCTGAATCTAAACCCTGATCGCATGGACGAAACGGTAAACGCATGAAAAAACGTATCCTCTTCTTGATCTCAGACACCGGTGGTGGCCACCGCGCCTCGGCCCAGGCGATTGTGGAAGCCATTAATTTTTTGTACCCGGCGCGTTATGAACTCATGATTGAGGATCTATGGAAAAACCAGACCCCATCACCCTTTTGTCGGCTGCCCAGCACTTATCGCTGGCTGATCGGGCCGGGCTTGCCCCTCTGGAAATTACTCTGGACGACCTTCGCCCGGCCATTCTTCCAACACCGGATCCTCAACGATATTGGCTTTTGGGTGAGTGCCGACATTATTGCTTATTATCGCCGCTACCGGCCTGATCTGATCGTTTCGGTTCACCCCTTGCTCAATCAGATCGGGTTGGATTGTCTGCAGGCGGCAAAGCTCGACATCCCTTTTGTCACCGTTGTTACTGATCTGATTACCTTTCACCCAACCTGGATTGATCCCAGGGTAACCCGCTGTATTGTGCCGACCGACGCGGCCCGTGGCCGCGCCATTGCGCTGGGCATGGCACCAGAAAAGTTGGCGGTCTATGGACAGCCGGTAAGCTTGAAATTTGCGCAACCGGTGGCGGAGCAGGCGACGTTGCGCCAAAAGCTTGGCTTAGCCAGCGCGCTGCCCACTGTGCTCATGACCAGTGGCGGTGAGGGGAGTGGTGAAGTTTTTGCCATTGCGCGGGCAATTGCCCAGCAGGTAAGCGCGTGCCAACTCATGATTGTCACCGGTCGCAATGAAGCGCTGCGCCAGGAATTGACCGCCATCGACTGGGAGATTCCCACCCAAATTTACGGTTTTGTCGATAACATGGCCGAGTTGATGCATGCCGCCGATCTGCTGGTGACCAAAGCAGGACCTGGCACGATTAGCGAGGCACTGATTGCCGGTCTCCCTATGATCCTGGCCGATTATATCCCTGGCCAGGAAACCGGTAATGTCGAATTTGTGGACAGCAATGGCGTTGGGCAGTATGCCAATGAACCCGCTGCAATCGCGCAACTGGTGCAAACGTGGTTGATGCCGGATAACCCGGCGTTGGCCACCATGGCCCGTAACGCCGCCCGCCTAGCGCGCCCGCGCGCGGCATTACTGATTGCTGAGGATCTCTGCTATCTACTCGAACATGGTAGACCACCCGATAGATCAGCCAATCCACCGCCTATTCCTAGCACAGCGGTCCTCACGGCAAAAGGGCATGCACTTACGGTTTAGGGTTCAACCCGATCTTAGGGGGGTTGACATCGCCGCTCCGCCGTAAACGCGCCCAGTGGGCACCCGGGTTACGGGACAACGCCGGGTACCCCCCTCCCTTAGCCGGGTTTACCCGGCGTTGTTGGGTAGCCCTGCGGCTTTAGCCCAGGGCGGGCTTGTCAAACCCCTGCATTCCGGTTGAGCCCGGTTTAGAGGGCGACAGGCTGGCGCATCGCTTGCGCTGTCACCGCTCCACAGACCCGCGCTATTGTTGAAGTTGCGGCTGCTATTCATTTTGTAGTATCATCAGGTTCCCATCATGAGCCAACCAGTTTCGCGCGTGTTGGCAAGTAACAATCTTTCCTGACCATTGCGCGTCAGCAAGGATTGAATCACCCACCGCGCGTCAATCGAATGAAAGCACAAGGGAAAACCCCATGGATATGCAAACCGCGCTCGCTCACTTTGGTGTACGGGAAGATACGCTGACCACTGACGAAAAAGCCTTTTTAGATCAAAACGGTTATCTGCCACTGCCCAACTTACTGTCACCGCAGCAAGTGCAAGCGATTGCCACCCGGCTGGAAGAGATCGCCAATGCCGAAGGCGATCAGGCCGGTTTAGAAGCCCACCAGGAAGCCGGGACGACACGCCTCGCCAATCTGGCCGATAAGGATCCGCTACTTGAAGTTTGCTTTACCCATCCGCGCGTCTTGGCGGCGATTGCCCATGTCCTCAAGTCTGACTTTAAACTTTCTTCGTTAAACGCCCGCTTTGCCCTGCCCGGCGAAGGGTTACAACATCTGCATGCCGACTGGCGCGGGGCCGTACCATCAGGTGAATTTGAAGTCTGCAATTCGATTTGGCTGCTCGACGATTTCACCGCAGCTAATGGTGCCACGCGCGTTGTCCCTGGTTCGCACAATTCCGGCCAGATGCCCCGTGATGTCATGGCTGATCCCAAAGGGGCGCATCCCGATGAAATCCTCCTCACCGCCGCGGCAGGCACCGTCGTCATCTTTAATTCCCACACCTGGCACGGCGGCACCCTCAACCGCACCGACAAACCGCGCCGCGCCATGCACTCCTATTTTACCCGGCGCCATAATCCACAGCAGACCGATCAGCGCCAGCATCTCTCGCCGGCCACCCTAACCCGCCTGCCCGAAGCCGCGCGTTATATTTTAGATGTGCTGTAGTACAGCGTCAAGGAAGTTTTGCTAGTTTAACAGGTTGGCCTGCCGCACGGATCGAGTCACGGAGTGACGGCAGACGGTAGCCGCAGGTTTCAACCTGCGGGTCAGTCAGCGGATCCGCTGACTGACCCCAGCCGTCTGCCGCCACTCCGTGGCTAATTCCGCAAAACTTACTTGACAGTGTACTAGTACAGCGTTACGCAAGTTTTGATAATTTAGCCACGGAGTGGCGACTGATGGTAGCCCAGCCTTTTCAGGCTGGGGTCCATTGGATCCGAGGGGTAAAACCCTCGGCTACCATCAGTCGTCACTTCGTGACTGAAACCGATTCTAAACCAGCAAAATTTCCGTCACAGTGTACTAGTACAGCGTGACGTAAGTTCTGCTGGTTTAATTGTAGGTCATCGCCTCCGGCGTGACGGCTCGCTAAACCATCAAAACTTACGTAACACTGCACTAGTGCCCAATTGTGTCAGCAAGCTTGGTTTGTTAATCGATCCTTCAAAATTGTGAGTGTGATTTATGGTTGCTCCAACCGACAAACTTGATTTCAAACGTATCCTGCCTGTCTTCGTCATTGTGCTGGTGGACCTGCTCGGCCTCAGCATCATCATCCCGCTGCTGCCGCTTTATGCCGCCTCCTTTGGTGCCAACGCGCTGATGATTGGCCTGTTAAGCGGCTCATATCCGGTGATGCAATTTCTGGCTGCGCCCATGTTGGGCCGCCTCTCTGATCGTTTTGGCCGTAAACCCGTGCTCTTGGTCAGCCAGATCGGCACCTTTAGTGGCTTTGTGCTGATGGGTTTTGCCAACACTCTGCCGCTGCTCCTGATCGCCCGCATCATCGACGGCATCTCTGGTGCCAATATTTCGACCGCCCAGGCCGTTCTTACTGACAGCACGACCGAGAAAAATCGCACCCAGGCCCTTGGGTTGATCGGTGCTGCCTTTGGCCTGGGCTTTACGGTCGGCCCAGTGCTCGCCTATGTTTCATTGGCGCTGAGCAATAATAACTATCATGTCACCGCGTTTGTCGCAGCCGGCTGTTCGCTTTTATCGATTTTGCTTACGGCCTTTTGGTTGCCGGAGTCACTGCCGCCTGAACGCCGCGGTATCAAACATGGCCCGATCATTGATTTTGGGGCGACGCTCAGTGCGCTTAAACGCCCCGAGATCAACTTCCTGCTGGTGCTCATGTTTGCGCAACAATTTGTCTTTGGCGGCCTCGAGTATCTGCTGCCACTCTTTACCCTCAGCCGCCTGGGCATGAGCGCGGGGAGTAATGCCATCCTCTTCGTCTTTATCGGCCTGATTACTGTCGTGGTCCTCGGCGGTTTGATCCGGCGCTGGAGTGCCAGTCATGGTGACCGCTGGATCATCCTATTGGGCTTGGCGATGCTGGCCGCGGGCACGATCATGACGGCGACCACGCCAGGGCAACCAGCGCCAGGCTATTCACGCGCCGCGCTGCAACAGGAACTCAACCATGGTCAACCGGTGACCGCGCTGGATCAGCTAAAAGTGCAGATTGCGCTGCCTGCCGACGACAATAACGGCTGGCTCGGCTGGATCTGGATCTTCGTGGCGATGGTGCCGGTTTCGGTCGGCGGTGCCGTGCTTTCGCCCACGATCAACAGTGCTATCACCAAGCGCATTAAAGGATCGGAGACCGGCGCGATCCTGGGCGCATCGGCATCGATGAGCAGTTTGGCGAACGCGCTCACGCCGATTATCGGTGGTGTGCTCTTTCAGTTTTTTGGCACAACGCTACCTTTTCTGCTGACCGGGTTGCTGACAGTGCTGCTCTTGGCGCTGGCAATGCGCCAGATTCGTGCCGTGCCGGCCCTAGTGCCACCCCCTTCTCCTGCCTGACGTTCCGCTGTTCCCGCATTTATACTAGGCGCTGTCATCATTTAGCATTTTTACTCGTGTAGAAAATGCTAAATGATGACAACCGCTGGTATAACAATTGTTGAGATGACTGCCCGCGGGCAGTCATTTTTTGTTGAGGCCAAGATCAACATCCCGCTGACGACACCCCTTCGCTTTCAGACTATGCTACATCACACAAGTGGTTTTATACGCCTAAAGCACTATCAAAAGGAAGTTGTCAATGTTTACACAAAATGAAAGTACAATGGATCGCCTCATTCGCTTTGTTTTGGGGGCTGTGTTGGTCTATGCCTGGTACGCGGCACTCGTGACCGGTGTACTGGCCACCGTAGCGGTCGTCATTGGTGTGGTACTCATGCTCACCGCTGCCATTGGTTGGTGTCCGCTTTACACCTTGTTTGGCATGAAGACGCACCAAACATCGGTGTAAGCGAGCGACAAAAAACTGCCGAAATGTTATTTTCGGCAGTTTTTTGTTGCAAACCCAGACAACACTGGCTTCGCGGCTTGCTGACGGCGCAGGATCTCAATTTCTACTTTGGCATTGCTGGGAATCTTGACCATGTGTCATCAGACAAACAGCAACCTGGCGCAGCTCAGTCACTTGCAAAGAGGGCTCTATCTAGCGCAGGTTGCTAATTTTACCTATCTCTTGGCCGGCAATGCTGTTGGCAATGTCGCTGTGGTCGCCAGGATCGCAGAAAAGTTGCAGCAACTGCGTCTCCACCTCAACGCCCATCGCGGTAACCCATTTGCTGATCCGGTTACCAATGCCAGAGGCTTTGTCGCAACCACGCAAACTGACATCGTCATCGCGCTCAGCGGATCGTGGGAACTGGCGGATTGGCAAAACAATTTTCACCTTTGGCAAGAAAGCTGTGTGACGGGTGGTCAGGTTCATGCCGGGTTTAAAACCGCGGCTCACCAGCTCGTGCGCCTGCTGGCCCCAGCATTGCGCCAAAATCGAGGGCACCGCGCCAAGCAGTTATGGTTGACCGGCCATAGCTCCGGCGGCGCGATTGCGATTCTGCTGGCGCATCAATTCAAGTTGCTTGGCATTGCTGTGACAGGAATTTATACATACGGCGCGCCCAAAGTCGCTGATGGCCTCTATGCCCGCAGCTATCCCCTCCGCGACAAACTCCATGCCTTTAAGACAACGGGCGACATCATTCCGAATCTGCCGGCCAGTCGCTATTATTTGCATGATTGGTGCCTGCACTACACCGACTATACCCAGATCGTTGAACCGGAAGAGTTAGCCGGGAGAACCGATCAACCAACACCGGGTATTCTCCATGAACTTTGGCATGGGCAGAACTTCGCCGCGATCGCTGCGCTCGCCATTGAACGCAGTGCCCATAGTTTAATCGGGAGCTATATCCCCCTACTGCAAATCGCAATAGCCGTAGCGCGTTGGCTGGCTATCGCGCGCGCAGAATGAGCAGCGGACTTTTTTGTGGAGCCAAAGCTGTCTGCTCAATCATTAGGCCCAGTCAATTTGCTCGAACTGTATTGGCAAAGATTTGTTTTTCATCAGAAAAGTCTTCCGTTTACCCTTACCTCGCCAGGGCCGTCGCGGACGTTCCAAATTGGTTTCGTGGCCCAACCTCGCCATTGTCCAGGTCGTCAAGTTACTCTACAAAAGGTGATGTTGCACAGTCACTGACAAGGAAAGTGATGGCCAAGCAGAGCGCCGCCAGCCACAGCCTAATCCGCCGCCGGGCAACCCGGCGGCGTTCATCCTCGCCACCGATCTTGTTTCGATGCTTTACCATTGCTGGCATAATCTTATCTTTGGGTTTCATCGTAAATCTTCAGAGCGATACTGTTGTGCTCTCCCGCTCAGTCCACCTGGACGGTCCCGGTATTTGTCAGGTACGCGCGCTTGGCCCAGATAATCTTTATCAAGCCAGCCGCCACTGCCATCGCGATCAGTAGATAGACCAGCCACTCAAACTCCTCGATCACAAGGAGCAAGCGCGGCCAGTTATGGCCAAGGAGCGCGCCAGTCGCAGTTTGTAATGTGGCACGAGCCCCCGCGCCCAACACTGTGAACAGAACAAAATCAGCCAGCGGCATGCGGCTCATCCCGGCTGGTAAAGAGATCAAACTGCGCACGCCCGGAATGAGATGGCCAAATAGGATGATGACTTTACTATAGCGAGCAAACAACCGGTCGACTTTATCCAGATCGGTTTCGTGCAGGAACAGCCAGCGCCCGTAACGGCTGATGAATTTTCGTGTGAGCGAATCCCCGGCGCGTCGGCCAACAGCATACAACACCAGCGAGCCAATCAGCGAGCCGACCGTGGCAGCGATGACGATTCCAGCAAAATGCAGCTCGTTACGCGCGACCAGCAGGCCGGCCGCGGGAACCACTAGATCCGACGGCAATGGCGGGAAAACGGCTTCGAGAATTGTCGCCAGCATAATGCCGAGATAGCCCAGCTGCGTAATGATTTGCTCCAGAAAAGTTCGTATTTGTTCTGCAAATCCAGCCATATTGGATGATTTCTCCGTGATCCCATATTTGCAACAGCTTCTTGAGCGCTGGTTCAGCTCAATTTATATATCAGAAGTAGTGGTTTGCGTTTCTCTCTGATACAAACCGAGCTGAACCAGTGCCCGTGATGGATCCTCAACCGAGCATGTCGAACATCTCCCCAAGGAATGATTTGCGCCGCTTGCGCTTTTCCCCTGAGTATCGCCGGGATTCGTCGTACTCCCCCGATCGCTCGCGGTAGTTCCGGTCATCCCGGTCGTCCCGGTCGTCATCAAAATCTACCGTTGCCGATCGCTCGATAATCTTGTCGAGTTCACCTCGGTCAAGCCAGACGCCGCGGCACTGAGGGCAGTAGTCAATTTCAACCCCCTGCCGGTCTACTATCTTCAACTCGACGATACATGTCGGGCATTTCATCTTCTCCTCCTTATTTGTTGGCCGTGCCTTTTGCCTCTGGGCGTAACTCTGTAGCGATGAAAGCCTCAATTCGCCACAACGCCTCCTCAAATTCCTGTCGCACTTTGCCGGAGAGCGTCTGCCTGATCAAAAGTGCCCGTTCTTGCAGAATGCAGTAAGCAAGTCACCGCAAACCGTCACTCACTGACAGCCGCTGTTTGCTCGCCGACAAGCGGCACAAACGTCGGTGATTCAAGATAGCGCAGCAGGTCTGAATGCGGTGGCAACATAATGGTTGACCCCTCGGCCAGGATCGTTTCATACACCTGCAGCCGCCGCACTAGGCCGTAGAACTCCAGATCCTGGCCAAAGGCATTGGCCGTCACAAAGGCGGCCTGGGCGTCGCCTTCACCCCGCAAGACCTGGCTCTCACCATAGGCGGTCGCCAGAATGATCTCACGCTCTTTGTCGGCTGCCGCCTGGATTTCCAGTGCCTGTTCTTCGCCCTCTGCCCGGTAGCGCTTGGCGATCCGTTCGCGCTCGGCCTGCATGCGGGCGAAGACGCTAGCCTGCACCTCGTTCGGCAAATCAATCCGCATAATGCGCACATCCAGCAGCGCAATGCCAAACGATGTGGCCGCCTCCTGCGCACCGTCAGTCACGGTTGACATAATTTGTTCGCGCTCTGCGCGCACGATGTCAATAAAGTTGTGCTTGGCAACTTCCTCGCGTAGCCGACCGGCAATCACCTGATCCAGCCGGGCCATGGCCCCGGTTTCGTTGCGCACAGTGCGGTAGAAGAGCAGTGGATCGGTGATCTGCCAACGCGAGACGTGATCCACCAGCAGTCGTTTCTTGTCCAGCGTCAGATACTCAGCGCTCTGGGGTTGGGTACCTAGAACACGCTTCTCCAGTATGACCAGATTGTGGATGATCGGCGTCTTGAAGTAGAGGCCCGGATCACGCACCTCCCGTACCGGATCACCAAACTGAAACACGAGCCCTTGCTGCCACTCACTAATGACATATGCCGATTGATAAACGGTGATGGCCAACAGGGCCGCTACACCGGTAACGATGAGTCTTATCATGGGTTTGCTCCTTCACTTGTGGATTGACTTTTAGGGGGCCGTCGCCGGTGCAGCGGGAACAGTAACCGGCTGTGATATCGTCGGGGCTTGGCCGGTTAGCGGTAAGAACGGCAAAACGCCACCGTTACCGGTTTCCATCACGAAGATATCCGCGCCGGATAGGACCTGCTCAATGCTTTCAAGGTACAACCGCTCGCGCATCACTTCCGGAGCCTTGTCATATTCCGTCAGCAGGGTCAGGAAGCGAGCGGCATCACCCTCGGCGCGGATCAACCGCTGCTCGCGGTAGGCCTCTGCCTCCAACACCATTTGTGCCGCTTGGCCGCGCGCCGCCGGCACCACCTGCTCGGCGTAGCCCTCGGCTTCCTTGACCAGCCGCTCCCGATCTTCAAACGCACGCACCACATCATGGAAGGCGTCGCGTACCTCGGCCGGTGGGTCTACAGCCAGCAGCCGGGCCTCGGTGATCAGCAACCCGGTTTTGTACTGATCAAGCAGCGTTTGCAGGAGTGCCCGAACCGCTTCCTGCGCCTGCACGCGCCCCTCGGTCATGGTAAAGTCAATCGTGTTTTGCCCGACGGCGGAGCGTAACGCGATCTCGGCCGAATCATTGAGTACCTCTTCTGCATTATTCACGTGGAAGAGATAGGCCACCGGATCTTGCACCAAGTATTGAATGAACAGTTGCACCACCACCATGTTCTCGTCTCCGGTGAGCATCTGTGCCTCTTCCAACACAACACTTTGGCTGCCGCTCTCGGTCCGGTAGCCCACTTCGGCCGTGCGCACCTGCGCCGTGTCTACGACAAAGTGGGATTGGATTGGCCCTGGGAGGCGGTAATGCAGCCCGGATTCGCTTTGACTGGTCAATTTGCCAAAAGTCAGCACCAATCCCCGCTCGCCCGGTCCGACCGTGTAGACGCCGGAGAGCAGCCATAGCACCACCACGCCGATTCCAACGAGCCAGGGCAAGCGTGAAGATAGCCAGTCGCGCACCGTGCTTAAGAGCAATTCCGGGTCGAGGGCATCGTTCGGTCCGGGTTTATTCGATAGATTTGTTTCTCTCACTGTTTTCTCCTTGTCTTATGAACGCTTTTGATCATCTTCCACACGGTTAATCTTCATCCTCATCTTCATCTTCACCTTCTTCCTGACGCTCACTCTCCTCTTCACCACCGGTCCCGATGATGGATTCGATGCCGGTCGCATCGCGACCATCACCCTCTCCGCCAATACAGGCTGTCACGGCAAAGGCTGCAATCAAGATGGTGACCCACATTCGCAAGATCTTCTGAGCTAAGGCAAATTTCATTTTATTAATCCTCCTATAGCAATCAGGGCATGCCACCAAACGCTCATCGTAAAGGATGGATACCTTGGATGATTGGAATGGCATAACGATTACGCTGAAATTGTGGTTATGAGTCGGTGGGCACACCACGCTTCGATCTGACTTCCGCTGCCTCAGCAGGGGTTACCTCACGGGCACCCGCCATGCGTAAGGCGAGCTTGTCCGAAAACCACCAGAGACCACCGTTCATCACCAGCGCCAGCACAAAGGCAAAGATCATGCCCTCTTTGCCGCCCTGCCAGTTGCCGATAAACAGCAACAAGGCGGTCAGCGCGCCGAGCAAAAACGTTGTTTTCGCTTTACTAACCATTTGTGTACGTATTGTCGCTTTTTTCTCCCGAATCCGTCTGGCGATGTTCGTTGTTCTGTCTGGTTGTCCCACGCGTTGCGCTGATCGCGGGTAAGCGGGAAAGAGCTTGCTGACTGCCAACACTGCCAGACCGATAACGGTGATCACCAAGAGAAGATATGTGAATTCAAAACCGTCACTCCTATACGCTGGCATGGTGGCCCCCTACGATCTGGCGCGAATAGAAACGGAAGAGCCGCGATTCGCAATCTCCAATCGCACAACCGGAATGCTAATGGCTCAGCTAATAGACACATTATTTAAACTTGGCACAATCTACCGCAGCACGCAACAGGGTGAGATTGTGCCAAGTTTACGTGTCATCTCTATAAGAAAATTGTGTAAACTGATGATTTAACCAGCGGTAAATTATTGTGTTTGTACAATTTCAGCTGATGAGCGCTATTAATTTGTGCAACGTCTGCGCACAATGTCGTTTTGCGATCCATGCACAGTCGTAAGTGTAGTGGGGAATGACAACGTGCGTTTGAAGCTTGTGTGAAGATTTGATGAAGAAAAGCGAGGATTATAAGACTTACGCAGCGCTCGGCGGCTGAGCGTGTCGAAGCCAGAGAGCGCTGCGTAAGTCCTAGATTAATCGATCAAAGGCAACGTAAAGGTAAAAGAGCTACCCAAACCAGTTCCAGGGCTGGTGACCCAAATACGTCCATTGTGTGCCTCTATTAGGCGACGAGCAATGGTTAGGCCGATGCCACTACCGCCGTTGGCCGTGCGCGCGTGATCGACCCGGTAGAAACGTTCGAAGAGGTAGGGGAGATGCTCGCCGGCAATGCCGATGCCGGTGTCGCAAACGATAACCGCGATCTCGCCATCCTGGCGCTGGACTTGTACCGTCACTGCGCCGCCAGATGGCGTATATTGCAGGGCATTGCCCATTAGGTTAAGCAGAACCTGCAAGATGCGGCCTGTATCGAGCCGGCCACGGAGCGGTGTGTGCGGCAGATCGAGGTGTAACTGGACCTCTTTGTCTTCAAATTGTGGTTGCAGGCGGTCAGCGGCGGCGTGGATCACGTCATTGATGTTGATCTTGTGCAAGTTGAGCCCAATCTGGCCGGCCTCGATCCGGGAAAGCTCCTCCAGATCATGCACCAGCCGTTGCAAGCGGGCAACTTCACGTTGGACGCGCAGAAACGTGGTCGGCTCAGCAGTCAACAGACCATCAACCAACCCTTCCATCATACTTTTGATGCTGCTAAGTGGGGTGCGCAATTCATGCGCCAGGTCGCCGATTCCCTCAACCCGCCGCGCTTCTGTACGCTCCAAGGTCTCGCTCATCTGGTTGAAGTGTTGCGCCAACGCGCTCAGTTCATCTTGCCCAGGTATTTCGATCCGGTGATGGTAATCACCACGGGCAATGCGCCGGCTGGCCTGCATCATGACCTGAATGGGGCGCACAATGCGGCTGACAATGAAGAGGCTGAGGAACGCTGCCACCAAGATGGCCGCAACACTGCCGATGGCCAGTGACTGATTGACGGCGCTCTGGAAGCTGTCATGCAGCGTAGCGATGAGTGCTGGATCATCACGTAACGGGGCTGGTAGCTGTGCAAAAGCCTGCTCGATCATCGTCACCGCACGAAACTCGGATGTTGTGTCAAGGACGACGACGACAACGAGAATGATCACCAGATAAGAGAGGAAAAGTTTCCAGCCAAGCCGCTGCTGGATCGTATTGAGCAGCTTCATACGGGTTCATCTTCAAAGCGATAGCCCGCGCCACGCGCCGTCGCGAGCAACAGCGGGTTCGCCGCGTCATCTTCCACTTTTTTACGGATGCGTCCGATGTGAACATCCACCACGCGGTCATCCCCATAATAATCATAGCCCCACACCTGTTCGATCAACTGGTCACGACTGAGCACGCGGCCATGATGGCGGGCCAATGCATAGAGCAGGTCAAACTCGGATGGTGTCAATTCAACGGGGTTTTCATCTTTCCAGAGGCGGCGCGCCTGCGGATCGATGCGCAGGCGACGGAAAAGTAGGGTCGTTGCCCCACTATCACCCCCACTATCACCCCTGCGGCCACGGCGCAACAGTGCCTTGACGCGCGCGATTAGTTCGCGCGGGCTAAAGGGCTTGGTCACAAAGTCATCAGCGCCCACGGTTAAGCCGACGACCTTATCGGTCTCGTGTGTTTTGGCCGTCAACAGCAAAACGTAAACATCCGATTCCTGACGCAGACGTTGTAATACTTGGATGCCATCCAATCCCGGCAGCAGAATGTCGAGGACAATGAGATTGGGCTGGAAGGTACGGGCCAATTTGAGCGCACCAGGCCCATCGCTAGCCGTTTGCACCGTGTATCCTTCCGCTTCCAAATAGGCACGCACCGTATCGAGAATCGCCGGTTCGTCATCGACAACGAGAATTTTGACCTGGCTCATGAACGTTCTCCCTGACAGGGGATACTTACTACTCAAATAGGTTACTAAAGCCTAAGTATAGCACATCTACATGGCATACCCAACGGAATAAAACTTCTACTTCTACGCCAAAACCGCGGTTAACGATGCAACAGAATCAAGAAAAACGCGCAACATTATGGTTAACAATCTTGCCACATCACGCACGACCCGATGCGGGCGTGTTGACCGACGATGAGTTCGCACGTGCGAAGAACCGGCTGCTGGATCGTTAGGCATAGATAATATCGTTTCTTCAGATCCAGTAACATGCGTAGGAATTCAATCATTGTTGAGATGACTGCTCACCGCCGCTATTTTTTTGTTGAGGCAAAAATCAACGCCCTGTTGACGCCATTCATCAGCTTTCAGCGTACCATGAAGAGACGATTCACCCCCACAAACCCGACAAAAGTCGAAGAGTTCTTGCCGCGCAACGGTTATGCTTGCACCGGAGCCATTACGCGGTTTTCTATTATAGAAAGGCATCACAATGACCGATGAACCGCTCGGATGCGCCCGTACAACCGGCACCGTGATGGGGGAAGACCCATCCATTACGCTACAAAGTGACACAACGCAAGCCAAAAAGGAGCCAACGATGACCGCACGTGTAGGACAAAAGGCACCAGATTTTCAGGCACCGGCCTATTATCAGGGGAAATTCACGGATGTAAAACTTTCAGATTATTTGGGGAAGTGGGTGCTGCTTTGTTTCTACCCTGGTGACTTCACCTTTGTCTGAGCGACGGAAATATCGGCGGTCGCCGATCAATATCCTGCGCTGCAAAAATTGGGTGTGGAAGTGATCTCGGTCAGTGTGGATAGTCACTTTGTGCACAAGATGTGGAACGACTATGAGTTGTCGAAAATGGTGGAGGGCGGGGTGCCTTTTCATATGGCTGCTGACCAGGCCGGCAATGTGGGCCGCGCCTTTGGGGTGTGGGATGAGCGCCAGGGCATCGAACTGCGTGGTCGCTTCATCATTGACCCGGATGGCGTGATCCAGGCGATGGAAATTTTGGCACCGCCGGTAGGCCGCCGCATCGCCGAGACGATTCGCCAGGTGCAGGCTTTCCAGCATGTCCGTAACAGCAACGGCACAGAAGCCATGCCCGCTGGCTGGCTGCCCGGTGATTTGACGTTGAAACCGGGGCCTGATCTGGTTGGGAATGTCTGGCAGGTGTGGAAGCCTGCGCAGGAAAAGTAAAATTGTAATCACTCACAAGAGGAAACAGAACCGATGTACGCAACGATGGCGCTCGCACCTATGAATCTGCCGGTAAACCTTGTCCCGCCCAACGATGCTAGCCCAGCCCTAAGGCCACCCCAGTGGCACTCGCGGGGTGACGATCCGGAAGCCGCCCAGATTGCTGCGGCCCAAGCCGGCGATTTGGCAGCCTTTAACCAACTGGTTTTGGCTTATCAAACCCTTGCCTTTAGCCTTGCCCTGCGCATGTTGCGCCAGGAACGCAGTGCCGGCGACGTTGTACAAGCGAGCTTTATCAATGCCTACCAGACGATCAAAACCTTTACGGGGGGCAGTTTCAAATGTTGGCTCTTGCGGATCGTCAGCAACGGCTCCTTCGCGCAACTGCGCAAGGGGCAACATGCACTGTTCAAGCAGCTAAACTGCCAGACAGAGCGCAAAGTCTTGCTCTTGTCGCCTAATGAACTGCTTGAGCGCGCCATCAATACCATCCCGCCGGACTTGCGCATGGCCCTGCTGTTGCGCGATGTGTATGGGCAGAGCTGTGAAGAGGTTGCCATGATTACCGCAACATCGCTGGAGACGGTCAAGCTGCAGCTCAGTCGCGCCCGCAGTTTAGTCTGTGCTTATCTCGCCGGTACGGTTTTTCCGGTGGCCTTACCGAGTGGGTTGCTACAGCCACAACTCCTATAGCCACCACACTACAGTTGACGGCGTGCGGGTTGCGTAGCAGGGGCGATTGTGTACTGTTGTTTTGCGTTATCTAGCAGGCAACTGCACTGGCGCGACAATAATAAGCGAGAACTTGGATCCTGATGATGACTAAACAATCGGCCGGCGCGCCAACGGGCGCACGGCAATCCTGGTTTGCCCGCGGCCAGCGCCGCTTGGATCAGATCTTGCAGAGTGCGCCGGTGCTATCCTTCGATGATGATTCAAAAATTATTCTGTTGAGCGACGCGCATCGTGGTGACCGGGGGGTGCATGATGAATTCGCGCCCAACGAAGATCTCTTTGTCCACGCCCTTTCCCACTATCGGGCGGCCGGCTTTACATATATTGAATTGGGTGATGGCGATGATTTGTGGCAGACCCCGCGCTTTAGCGACATTGAACGGGCCTACCCGCGGGTCTTTGCCTTGCTGCATCAATTTCAGCAGCAGCAACGGCTGCACTTGATTCTGGGTAATCACGAGGTACAAGGGCGGCAATATTATCAGACGCGCAAAGGCGAGTGGACAATTGGCGAAGGGTTGGTTTTACGGCATCGCCAGACTGGTCAGCAGCTCTTTGCCGTGCATGGCCATCAGGTCGATTTTTGGTGCGACCAATTGAGCCTGCTCACGCAACAGATTGTCTGGTCCGCCAAGTATGGACCGCAGCGCGTGCGCCGCGCCGCCGGTACTTTTGCCGGTCAACAGCGGCGCGCCCTGATCGACTTTGCCGCCGGCGTCTGGGCGCGTTGGTCTGCCGGCCAGCAACAGCAGCAGACGCAACAGTTGGTGGATTGGGTGCGCAGCCGTCGGCAACCAGTGATTGTCGGGCACACCCATTTGCCGCGCTTTCCCAATCGCGACCATGCGCCTTATTTTAACACCGGCAGTTGCATCAATCCTGGCTATATCACCGGCATTGAGATTCAGGGTGGCCTGCTGCGCTTCGTCAAGTGGTTTGCTACCGCTGGTCACGAATACCAATACACCCTATTGGCCCCGGTGCGGGGGATCAGGGAATTGATCTAATGCATGTTCATCCCTCCATCTACTTGGCACTGCCATCATTTAACATGAAATCAGGAGCAATCGCATGAGCAAAATGAAAGATCAACGCAAAGAGCTGAAGCAACAACTCAAGGCCTGCGAGGCCCAGATTGAAATCTTCGGTGCCCAGGCCGATGGCGTTGAAGCTGCCACGTTGCAGCGTGTACAAGACCGACTGGTGAATCTGGTCGATGCCATGGACGCACAACTCAAGGTCTGGCAGAACAGCATGATCGTGGTCACCCCCAAAGTGAACGGCAGCAAACCCACCAGCAGCAAAACCAATGGCAGCGTCGCGCCGCGCAGCGTGTCGGCCATCAGCGATCTGCTCAGTGAGAAGAATAGCGACGAGCCCAGTGATAAAACCGGTGATCAAAGCAGCGAGACCCTCAATGTGTGGAACAGTATGGCGGAGAAGATCGCACAATGGTTGACCATAACCGCCGCCATCCGCATGGCCGTAGGGGCTGATGCGCTGTGGCAATTAGAGACCCTGCGCGCTTTGGATGCAACCGCCATTGAGCAGTTACGTGCCCTGAAAAATGCACAAAATGGCACGCAAGACGCGTTACATGCCACCGCCGTCGCGTCTCTCGATGATCTCAAAGACGCGTTGAAACGAGTTTGCCCAGAACAGGCCCCATGTCTATAACCCCGGCAACTGCTTGCTAAAACTGGCCGCTTGACTAAGCGGTAAACTCTCCCAGCGGCTGGTGTGATCGAAAAATTTGTCGTGTAGGATAAAGCATGAGTACTGCACCAGTCGCGGTCTGGTTGGGCAGTTGATCAAGTAAAGGAAAAATTTATGAAAAAAGAACTGGGTTTGTGGATTGATCATCGTGAAGCCGTGATCGTCACGGTCAATCGTGAAGGCGAAACAATCGAACATATCCATGCCGAGCGGGCAGAAGAAGGGCGCTTTTCCGCCAATGCCCCCGACGGCTCACCCGAAGATCGCCGTGACCGCCGCTTTGGCGAACATCTCCACCACTACTATGGCGAAGTCATTGGGGCGATTCGCGCCGCGGACTCGATTCTGATCTTTGGGCCGGGCGAAGCCAAGGGTGAACTCAAAAAACAGCTTGAACACGAAAAACTTGGTGGTCGGATTGTCGAGGTGGAAACCGCCGACAAACTGACTGAACCACAAATTGTCGCCAAGGTTCGTCACTATTTTCTAAAGTAACATGAACGAAGGCATAACAAATGAAAAAATGGCTAAAACGCATCGGTGTTGCGCTGATCGTCGTCCTGGTGGGTATTCAACTGGTTCCCGTGAATCGGACAAACCCAGCCATCACGCGCGAAGTAAAATGGGATGCGCCGGCCACGCACGATCTGGCCGAACGGGCTTGTTTTGATTGTCACAGCAATGAGACAAGCTGGCCCTGGTATGGCTACATTGCGCCGGTCTCCTGGCGCCTGGCCGATCATATCAACGAAGGGCGCGCAGTCCTCAACTTTTCCACCTGGGACCAACCCAATACTGCGCTTGATGAGGTCGTCGAAAATATTGAGGAAAACGAAATGCCCCTGTCGGACTTTCTCCTGATGCATCCCGAAGCGAAATTGACTGATGCTGAAAAGACGGCATTAGTGGCCGGTTTCAAAACGACCTTCAGCCAAGATCCACCAATTGCCCGAGCAGAAGGGGCAGAGCAAGACTAAGTAGGAATAACGCAGCGCTCCATCAGGATTGTCAAATCCCCGTCAGGCTCTGACGATCCTGATGGAGCGCTTGCGGTTTACCGTCAATCGTTAATGCAGCATGCGACCAGTGCCGATAATTTCAAAGACCGATCATGAGCAATCACCAAAACAATACAGAACCCTTTTGGAGCCAACCCCTTGACCGGCTCCTGATGACGCTGGGCGGCACGCCGGACGGTTTGCGCGCGGCTGAGGCGACGCGCCGTTTGCAACAGGTTGGCCCCAATACGCTCAAGGCGGGGCGGCAGATCACCGCGCTGGGGCTGTTGCTCAATCAATATAAAAGTCCCCTTGTTCTGATCTTGGTCTTTGCCGTGATCGTCTCGGCCTTTGCCCAGGAGTGGATCGACGCCGGCATTATCCTGTTGATCATTTTGGGCAGTTCGCTGCTTGGTTTCTGGCAGGAATATCGCGCCGGCACCGCCGTGGCAAAGTTGCAAGCGCGCGTAACAATCAAGGCAACGGTGCTACGCGATGGCCAACCACAGACAATCCCTGCGGAAGGGGTTGTGCCCGGCGATGTGGTGCTCCTGGCCGCCGGCAGCCTGATCCCGGCGGATGGCGTTTTGTTAGAGGCCAAAGACTTTTTTGTTAGCCAGGCAGTGCTGACCGGCGAGACCTTCCCGGTCGAAAAAAAGGTGGCGCACAATGCCGACGAAGTGGCCGCTACGGCTGGTTTAGCCGAGCGCACCAATTGCGTTTTTATGGGGACGAGCGTGCGCAGTGGCACCGCCCATGCCCTGATCGTCCAAACCGGGGCCGGCACAGCCTTTGGGCAGATCGCTGAGCGCTTAAAGTTGCGCCCGCCAGAGACTGAATTTGAACATGGCATTCGGCGCTTTGGTTACTTGCTCACGGTGATCATGTTAACACTGGTCGTCGCCACCTTTGCGATTAATGTCTTCTTCCAGCGCCCGGCGATTGAAGCTTTGCTCTTTGCGATTGCCCTGGCCGTAGGCATGGCCCCCGAATTGCTGCCCGCCATTATCAGCATCAACCTGGCCAAGGGGGCACAGGTGATGGCCAAGAGCGGTGTGATCGTGCGCCGGCTCAGCGCCATTGAAAATTTGGGCAGCATGGATGTGCTCTGCACCGACAAAACCGGCACCCTGACTGCCGGCGTGGTGCAGCTTGATGGCGCGTTTGATGTGCAAGGCCAACCATCTGATCTGGTGCAGCGTGACGCTTACCTCAACGCCGTTTTCGAGACCGGGCTGGCGAATGTGCTGGATGAGGCGATTATTGCCAAGGCCAATCAGCTTGGTCTGACTGCCGCGCCTGAGCAAAAAATTGACGAACTGCCCTATGACTTTGTACGCAAACGGCTGAGCATTGTCGTGCAAGGGGCGGATGGTCAACAGCGCTTGATTACCAAGGGCGCGCTCGACAACGTGCTCGCCGTCTGCACTCAGGTCCAAGGTGACCAGGGGCCGCTGCCCTTTGATCCAAACCAAGAAAAGCAGATTCGACAACGGTATGCGGCGTGGAGTGCGCAAGGCTACCGCGTCCTCGGGGTTGCCACCAAGCCGGTGGCGTTGACGGCGAATTTGGCCCACGGCGACGAGTGCGACCTGACCTTTACCGGCTTCCTGATCTTCTTTGATCCACCCAAACCGAGTGTGCAACAAACGTTGCACGATCTGGCGAAATTGGGCGTCGAAGTGAAAATTATTACCGGGGACAACCGGCTGGTTGCCGCGCATGTGGCCGAAGTGGTGGGCATGACCGTGACCGGCCTCTTAACCGGGGCCGAGATCGGCGCGATGAGCGACGAAGCGCTCTGGCAACGCGCCAAAACGACTAGTCTCTTTGTCGAGATTGATCCGAATGAGAAAGAGCGCATCATCCTCGCCCTGCGCAAAATGGGCCACGTGGTCGGCTACATGGGCGATGGCATCAACGATGCCCCCGCTCTGCACGCCGCCGATGTCGGCATCTCGGTCGACACGGCGGTGGATGTGGCGAAGGACGCCGCTGACTTTGTGCTGCTTAAACAAGATTTGGCTGTCTTGCGCCAGGGCATTGAAGAAGGGCGGCGCACCTTTGCCAACACACTAAAATATGTCTTCACCACCACCAGCGCCAACTTTGGCAACATGTTTAGCATGGCCGGCGCGTCCCTCTTTTTACCCTTCCTGCCCTTGCTCGCCAAACAGATTTTGCTCAACAATTTTCTCTCAGACTTCCCTTCGCTGACCATTGCCACCGACAATGTCGACCCGGAACTGGTTGAAAAACCCCGGCGCTGGGACATTAGGTTTATTCGCGACATTATGATCATCTTCGGCTTGATCAGCTCGGTCTTTGACTTTCTCACCTTTGGCCTGTTGATCTTCATTGTGAAGGCCGCGCCGGCCGAATTTCGCACCGGCTGGTTTGTCGAATCGTTGATGACCGAGTTGCTGATCACCCTGGTCCTGCGCACGCGTCGCTCGATCTTCAAAAGCAAGCCGGGCTTTTATCTCTGGCTCTCCACGCTGGGGGTAACGATTGTCGCCGTCGCCATCCCCTATCTGCCCTTTGGTCCGTTACTTGGTTTCACACCGCTGCCACTCTATGTGCTGCTGCTCTTGCTGTTGATCACCGTGCTCTATGTCGTCGTGTCCGAGGTGGCGAAGCGGCTTTACTTTCGGCGCGCGTAGGGATCTTTTCCAGGATTTTGCAAATGGCTAATACCGATTCAATCGGCTACGCAATGGCTACGGCTCTCCAAACAGGTGACGGGGGTAAATTGTTGCCAGCCCACTTCGCCGGTGACAAATTGTGCGCCACAGCGCAACCAGGCGTGCGCAGCCAGCGGTTGCTCGACCGGCTTTGCCACGCCGATATAAAGCGTGCTGGGTAAGCGCCGCCGCTGCAACATGCGGTTGGCGGCTAATGCTTGTGCCAAACAATTGCTGCGCCATGGCGTATAGCGGCTGGCTGCCTGGATGGCACAGCGCAGCGACGCGACCGCTTGGTGCTCCTGATAGACAACGTAGATTAACATGGCACAATCGTGTACTGCGCATCCCCTGATGCGCATCCCCTGATGCGCAGCCCGCTTGGTGCCAACTCTATTTGTCGTATCTATGAGGCGTTGGCCATGCAGTTGGCCATGGCGCTGTCAATGGCTGATGGTGGAGCCGCCAGATAGCGAGTAGCCAGTGGAAAGGCAAGGTCAGCACCAACAGGCGCGCCAAGCCCAGCCAGCAAAAGGCTTCCACCAACAGTTGGCGTTCGTCCCAGGTGCGTCTTTGCCAGGCCGTGTGCAGGTGTGCTGGCGCAAACAGGTCGGTTTTAGTCATATGTGCTTCGCGGCGCAGATAGCGCAACCTGCTGGAGCAAATTTTCCGCGGTCAGTTCGCGCAGCAAAGCAAGCACCGCCGCTTCTGCTTCGGCCAGGGTCAGCGCATAGTGGGCCACCAACGCTCGGCAGATTTCACCTGGGGTGCGCCCGTCACTTAGTCCTTGCCAAATTTGGGCACCGGTCGCATTGAGGGTGTAGTAATAGTTGGTTCGTACATGCAGCAACACCGTTTCCTGGTCGGATAACGCGGTGGCGAGCACGGCAGGGTCGGGTTGCACTTGGGTTTGCATTGTCAGCATAAAACAAAGACCTTTCTTGGTAGTTATGTTGGCAGATTGGGTAAGTTGGCATACCTATGCCGCCACCAGCCAGTCGGAAAAATCTTGGTCGAGCAGACTTTGCAGTTGCGCTAGATCCGGGCGAACCGCGGCCATAAGTTGGCGGCGCAGCGCCGGGGCCAAGGCGGGTGGTGGTGCCAGCGTCCGTTGCCTGACCGGCTGCGTTACCGCGGCTCGCCATGTCGGTGGGATCAGCTGGGAGAGCAAGCGCTGCAGCCACGGTTTGCCCCACCTGCGCGCGCGCAACAGGGGTTGCAACCAGGGGCGAGGCAGTTGACCGGCATTCAGCCGCGGATTGACATGCGGGGTGAAGGTGGGGTCAACGCCAAGCCAGGTGAAGAGATCGTGTAACACCATCTGTGGCGTCATACGCCACGCTTCATAGCGATAAATACGAATTTGTGCGCGCGGAAAGGTGGCGAAATAGGGTGCCAGGCGGGCCGCATACTCGCTGAAATAGCGATAGTAAAAGGGCGGAATCCACTGTTGCTGGAAGCGGCTGGGTTCGGCGGCCAGCGCCACAGCAAAATTGGGCAACGGCTCCCACCCCATGTGGCGGGCATGGACAAATTGCGAATACGCACGCTCGGCCGGGTGGCGCAATATGACAATCAGTTTGGCAGTCGGTGCGTACTGGTGAATGCGCGCACAGGCGCGTGGCAGGAAATTCGTCATCGACGCTTCCCCCAACGCCACGGGTTCACGCGACTCAGCTTCAAGCGTCCCCGCCGCCGTCCCCCCCACGGTGGGGGGCGCCGCCAAAAGCGCCTGATAAGCGGCGCGGGTAGTTGCCACGCGTGCCGCCATCCACGGCACGGCTGGTCCCTGAAAAGGCAGCGCCGCCAGTTCGCCATAGGCAAAGAAGTTCGGCTCCTTGATGCGGCTCATGCGGATCTGCGGGTGTTGGCGCAAGGCCGCATAGAGCGCGGTGGTACCCGTGCGCGGCGCGCCCAGCACAATAAAGGTGGGCCAAGTCATATCGCGGGTGCCTCCGGGGTGGGGGTAGAGAGGGCGCACAAAAGCAAAGTGCTGACCTGCGCCGGTTCGGTAAAGACATCCCAGCCCAAATCAAGTTGATAGCCGCACGTCTGCGCCACCAAGGCTTGGAAGAGCGTGAGCAGCGCGGGGGTCAGCGTTGGCTCCATCAGCAGACCATTGTGCGGTTGGCCCAACAGCGCGCTGAAGCTTTGGGCCGGGGTCAACGGGGTCACCTGGCTCTGCGCCGCGCCGCTGATGCGCGGAAACAAGAGCAGCCGCGGCCGGCAACAGGGGACAAAGCTGGTTGGATCGAGGCGATCCAAATCGATCAGGGTTTTACGCCCATCCAGCAGCGGTCCACCGGCCAGCAGCGCCGCTAACCAGGGCCAGCGCGCTGCCGTTTGCTGCGTACAGGCAAAGCCCCGGCGCACAGCATGGGCCGCGATCGCGCCAACCTTCCCGGAAGGGGCCAGATCAATTTCCCGATACGGAACTAAGTGTGGCCCCTTCCGGGAAGGTGTAGCGGCCCCCGCATCGACCATTTGGAGCATGACACTGTCATCGCTGACGTAGCGCCAACCGGCCTTGATCAGGCTCAGGCTCACGGTAGTCTTGCCTGCGCCACAATCACCCACGAACAAGACGCCGGGGGCTGGCCCGGCCGAGGCGCGAGTGGCGGGGGGCGGACAAAGCGCGTTAGCGTGCAGGAAGTAACAACCCGCCCGTCGCGCCAGGACAAAGAAGATGCTCTGCCAGAAGCCGCGCTGCTCGGCCAACAGATAATTGCCAAAGTCCGCGGCCAGATAACCGACGGCCTGCGCCAGCCCGGCTTCGATCTGGAGGTGCGTACGGCCACAGGTGTAGTGCCAACCTTGGTCCGTTTGCCAAATCTGGACATGGCCAAAGCTTGCTACCAGCGCGTTGGCGGACAAGGGGGGCATCTTCGCCTGGCGCGGCGCAGGCCAGAGGGTGACGCCAATCGTCGCGCCATCCCGCGTCCCCGCCCCGTCCGTCACGGTCATGGCCGGCAGATTGGGATCAGCTGGTGCGATGCGAAATAATTGCTGCCAACAGGCGGCAAGCTGTTGATGCTGGGCGAGGGTGGCGCTCTGCACTTGGACGGTGAGCGGGCTAAAGCGATAGGTTTGTGTGTGCATAGGCGTGAGAAACAGTTTTGCGCCCAGCGTAGCAACGTGATTTACCTTATCGCTACGCTGGGCAAAGATGGCTCTCGTATGGCCGGCGCGTCTCTGTTTACTAGGTTCTGTTGACATTTGCTAAAACGGCCAATAAATTGGCCGGCTTTTCGGTGTTATACTGAAGTCAAGTTGAGAACCGGCGTTTTGCTGGCTAACGGGATCGCGTGCGTCGCACTGACCGCCAACTGTTTCCAGTCCGCTAGATTCTTTGGTCAGTGCGACGCACGCTGACCGAAACTAGGGGTCTCATTCTGATTTGCGTATAGCGGCGGGTTTCAACCCTGTAAAATTGAAATGTCAACAGAACCTAGTACAGTGTCAGTGAACTCATAGCGTAACAAGTTGCGCTAGTCCCGTCATGTCGGGTTAACCATCGCTGTCACGCTGGCCGCGATGACCTGCAAATTCCTATTGAATGGTGATGCGTGACTATGGCTCGTCTGGCGGCGGCTCAATCCCGGAACCGCCAAATTGGGTAATGGCCGCGACCTTGCCCTGTTTAGTCAGCAGGGGCGGGACAAACGGCGCCTTGGCCGCGGGTGCTGCGGGCAGCGGCGCGGTTTGCGTATTGGGGGTGACGGAGCTGGTTGGCCCGGTCACGGTGTGGGAATTGTTCATCTGCTATCAATCCTTTCTGTTGAGAAACGGCCCCATCCTAACCCTCACTGCCATTAAGTTAAGGGCGGAACGTGTACGCAGCGTCCCTAGACGCTGATCCCGTCTCACTGGGCTGCGCATCTGGGGATGCGCAGTACTCGCTTAACTTAATGGCAGTGAGGGTTAGGGTGGGGCGCATGGTTACTGCTGGATCACCGGCAAGAAAAGCTGGAACCCATCGGCCCCATCCGGCGTGATGGTGGCCTTGAAGGTGCCCAACTCTACCGCCTGCGCCCTGGCGGCAGCGAAGCCACCGCCGTCGGCATAACCATAGACCTTGAAGCGTAGGGTGTAGGCCGTGTTGCTCTGCAAGCCCAGGGTGAACGAGGGTTGGAAGGTGGCGTTGTTCGCCACGCTGCCCGCCCCCGTCACCACCGTGCCCACCTGACCGGGATTCGGCGTCCCATTGAGCACATAAAGATGGCTGCTGACCGTTGTGGCCTGATAGTAATTGACTTGCAACGGCCCGCCGCTGGTGTTCTTGAGCGTGAAGGCGAGGGTGCAGGTGCGCACATACGGCGTCGCCCCTGGGACGTTCGACGTGCAGCTTTGCGTGTAGCCCGCCTGTTGCGTCAACTGGCTGGTGGGCTGGAGCTGTTGCGCCCCTGTACCCTGGATGGCAAAGGTATAGCTGCCTTCGTTGCTGTCGTTGTTGGCAATCGTCACCGTGGCCGTGCGGAGGCCCACCGCGCTAGGGTCAAAGATGATCTGGAAAGTGGTGCTGCCACTCGCCGCCACACTGCCGGCGGGTTGGGTCGTGACCGTGAAGTCGCCCACATTCGTCCCACTCAGCGCCACCAGCGGTGACCCGCTCAGGGTGAGCGCGCCCGTGCCCGTATTGCGAATGGTGAAGGTGCGCGCCAGGGTGCCGCTGGTCGCATCCACGCTGCCGAAGTCCGTGCCATCGGTGGTGCTGGGCGTGCTGTCGCCGCTGGTGATGCTGACGCCGTTGCCCTGCACGTCGATTTCGGTCGACGGAGGCGGAGGTGGAGGCGGATTCGGCCCCCCGGTCGTCGTCGTCGGCGGAGGCGGAGGCGGAGGCGGATTCGGCCCCCCAGTCGTCGTCGTCGGCGGATTTTGAGCGAGCATTACCGATGACATCATAGGCATCAAGGCCAGCGACAGACCGGCGGCGGCAAAGGCGGTCAGCGCTTGCCGGCGGGTGATCATGGGCCGCGGCGCTTGCGTCGTGGTGATCTTCTCCTGGAGCAAATTGGCTTTCTCCAAGTCCTCCAAGGCCAGCCACAGCAACTGCTCGGCCTGGTTGCGCGGGACGTTGAACTTCTGGCACAAGCGTTCCGTCAACTGCTGGGGCGTGGTCTGTCCGTCGCAGTGTTGGAAGACCAGCGCTGCGGTGGCGTTGAGGACATAGGATTTTTGCAACTGGGCGTCAAAGATGCCCAGCCCATCGCCCACCGCTTCGCTGACGATGGTTGCCCTTCTTCGTGGATTGGTCATTTGTCTAACTCCTGATTGTGATGATGATGAAAGAAAACTACTTACGCTGCTCAGACCTTATTCTGTTGTCAATCACACCTCCTTTCGCGCCGGCAGGAACCCATGCATAAGTCATCCCGAATTTTATGCACCAGGGGTAGGGGCATGAGGTACAGTGGAACACGCTCTCGAAAGAAGCGTAGCTCTCTCCCGCCCGACCTCATGCCCCTACCAAATTGGGATCACGCATGTCTCAGGTCATCTCTAAGGTTGCTCTTGCTGCGCGGCGCGGGTTGCGATATAGCTGGAGACCAACTGCCGATAGTCGGTTTTCCAGTGTGGCTGTAACGGGATGGATCCTTGCTGGATCTCACCCCGGCTTACCTGTTGTTGGACAAAAGACTCCACCTGATCATGGCCTACGTTTTCGCCGGCTTTGTAATGACCAAAGCCGCTTATGTGATAGGAGCCGGTGCCCCAGCGATAGATGTAGTAGATCTCTTCTGGCCTGATGGCATAAGGCTCGATGGAGCCAGGAAAGTGCTTGTCCAGGCGCTCCTCAAAGATGAGATCGGAGCCGGTGCCTTCAGCTACATAGCCGCGCACGCCATCAAACAGTCGGCGTGACCAACAACTCCCGGCGTGAAAAAGGTTTTGGCACGGGGCATGCAACTCACCGTGCGTCCAAAACCAAGCCTTGTCGGGTTTGAAGAAGCCTTTTTGCCGCTCAAAGTGCTCCACGGAAAAGTGCAGCCGGTGGGGCAAGTAGATGTCATCGTCATCCCAGACAAAGAGCAGATCGTGCGCGGCCAGGGCGACCGCCACATTCATCTTCTCGCCAAGGGTGCGGAAGCGTTTGGGACAGTTGATCACCTGCACCTCAGGGTGATCAAAGTGCAGCGTTTGCCCGCTGTAGTCATTCAAGACGATCAGTTCTTTGCGCCCCTCATAGTCCTGAAGCAGGAACGAGTAAATGGCTTCTTCCAGCAGTTGCGGGCGGCCATAGGTCGGGCAGATGCAACTGACCGGTGGTTGGTTTTCCATGATTCAAGCTCTCCCTTGAGGATGACAGGCTGATAGGATGACAAGATGACAAGGTGAAGGGGTGAAGGGGTGAACATGTCACCTTGTCATCCTGTCATGCTTTACACTTCACAACAATCGGCGAATTTCTCAAACAGCCAATCGTCATCATGCACGCGGCGGGCGGCGAATGCGGCCCGTTGCTGCCAGACATCGCTCGCCGCGGCATAGGCCATGGCTTGGGCAAAGTTGCCGTCGCTTTTCAGCGCATTGATGACGCGGGTCATGCGCGGCTGGCTGAAATGCAGCAGCGCCACGCGCAGTAGATTGTGCGTAACCGCACCCCAGCTGACCTTGTAGGGATTGGATTTGCGGAAGTAGTGCAACACGGTCACCGCCGGCGCCACCCACACTTCATAGCCCAAAAGCCAGTAGCGTACACAGATCTCCAGATCCTCCGACCCCCACTGTGGCATGCCGGCATCAAAGGCCCCAGCCTGCTTGAGCGTGGCGTGGCGCATGGCCATAAAACCGCCGCCTAAGCTCGGCACGGGGTAAGGTTCAACGCTCTTCCAGGGCAGCCATTCCACCCGCAGCTTGGCTTCGGCAATCCGCTGCCCACAGGCGGCGGGGGCTTGCGGCAGGCCCATCACCCCAATGCCGGGACCAACCACCCCCACTTCTGGCCGCTGGAGCATGCAGGCGATGGGTTGCCACCAGCGTTCGGGCAGATCGAGATGAGCGTCGGCAAAGACCACAATCTCACCCTGCGCCTGGACCAGCCCGCGGTTGCGCGCCCCGGCCACGCCCAAGTGATCGGGTGTCTGGATGAGATGAACGTTCTCATACGCTCCATCTATCAGAAAGTCTGCACTGCCATCGGTCGAGCCGTTATCAACGACAATCACTTCACTGTTCTCTGGCAGCGTCGCCACAAATTGATCCAGGGTGCGTTTGAGCAACACCGACTCATTGGCCGCTGGCAAGATCACGCTGATGCGCAGCGGATAGTCGCCCCGGAAGAGCTGGTCCACCTGGGCGGCGGGCAGCGGCGGCGGCGGTGGAATGACATGGAACGGGGGCGGATACGGGATCTCCTCTCCTTCTTTCCCGTTGTCATTCTTTTGGGCCGGGAACGTTGCCAACTGGCACTGGACGAGCGCAGGATAGTCGCTCTTCCAGTGCGGCTTTAACTGGATCTGCCCTTGTGGGATCTGCCCGCGCGCCGCTTGCTGCGCGACATACGCCACCACCTTCTGCTGTTCTTGTCCATCCGCACCCATTGCACTCAGGTGATAGGCATTTGTCCCACTCCAGCGGTAGATGTAGTAGATATCCGCCGGTTGGATGGGGTGAATGCGAAACGCGTTCGGCGCTTCTGCTTGGCAGAGCTGTTCAAATTCGATGTCATAGCAATTGTTGATATGCGGATAGCCATGCACTTTGCTGAAGAGGTCGCGGCGGCAACAACTGCCACCATGAAAGGTATTCTGTTCTGGACCGCTCAGTTTGCCATCATTCCAGCACCAGGCCTTATCGGCTTTGAAAAATGCTTTATTCTGATCGCAATGGGCCACGACATAAGAGAGCCGGTGGGGCAGGTAGATGTCATCATCGTGCCAGACAAAGATCAGGTCATGTGACGCCAAAGCCACCGCAGCCTTATACTTTTCACCCACCGAATGGAAACGGTTGGGCAGGTTGATAATGCGTACCTCGGGGTGGTCGAATGCAAGCGTCTGCTGGTCATAATCATTGAGGACGATCAATTCTTTGGGGCCGGGGTAATCCTGTTGCAAGAAGGCGTAGATCGCCTCTTCCAGCAGTCCCACGCGCCCATACGTTGGGCAGATGCAACTTACCGGCGGCGGATTGGTGAGTTGGGCCATCCATGCCGACTTGAGCGTAGGGTGCGGGGTGTTGCTGCGTACGGCGCTTGGCTGGCGCGATTCATCGGGCGTGGCGCCCAGCCGCAGAAAGAGTTCGCGCATGGCGGGGCTATCGACCGCCTGTTGGAAAGCTTGCTCGTAAGTCGCTGCATTGTCCTCCCGCTGAATCACCTCGACGTTCACGGTTTCCAGACCGGCTTTGGGGTAGAGCAGCAGCGTGGCGAACGGCTCGCCGGCGGCGAAGCGAACGGTTTGGTGCGGACAGGTAAATTGCCACTGCATGGTCACGGTGCCAGGCAACAGCGAGGTATCGACGATCTGTTCGAGTGGATAGAGGCCATCCTTAGGTGCATTGAGCGGGCCGCGCACCCATAAGAGATCCTCACCCTCGCTCTTGAATTGGTAGCCCGGATAAAAGGTGAGCAGTCCGTCCCCGATTTGGCTTTGGACAAAGATCGGCCCAGCGGGCACCTCATCACGGCTTGCCCCTTCCAGGCTGATTTCAATGTCCTCTGGGCGTGGTCCCCCGTTCCAGGTGGCCGCGAAAGCCAGCGGGCAGAGCAACACCCACCCTAACTGATGAGCGCTATCCAGGGCTAACTCATCGGCGTGGGCTGAATGGCGCTTGCCCGCTGGTCCCCGCTCGCTCGCGGGCTGCAACTTGACGGCCTGGTCATACAGCCGATAGGCTTTAACGTTCATAACGACTCAACTCCTTCTCCATGTAGCGTTCCCCTTCATTAACGTCTGGGACAGCGTTTTGTTGATGTGTACGGACAAAATTCTGTTTGCGTCATACGTTGTCCTTATCCTTGTCGCGTTGAGCCGATGGGCACGCGGCCTGCGCCCACGCCGCTACCGCAGCCAGCATTATGGACATTAAATAATGGTTTCGGGTAACTACCAAGCCACCCCTCCCGCGCCTAGAAGCGGTTGCCTTTTAGGCGCGCTCCCCTGCTAAGGGAGGGGATCTAGCTGGGAGCTCGAGGTTCCCTCCCCAAACTGGGGAGGGTTAGGGAGGGGTTAGTAGTTATTGTTTCGGTATATCAGCGCTGCCCCAACGGGTTCCCGATGCACCGCCTGCTCAGCAAAGCTGAGCGAAAGCGCACGCCTGTTATAGCCTGCTTTAGCAGGGCTCCGCCTATCAGCCAGAGGGCTTCAGCCTGTGGCACTGTGCCGAGGAGATGATTTACGATTGGTATAGAAACGCAATAGACCAACGGAATAATCAGGGTGCGGTGTCGCGGTCAGTAATGAGGGTGTTATGTGGCAGCGATTGGTGAAGCAGGCGCGAATGGCGTGTAGTCCTCGTCATCGGCAGAAAGGCCAAATACGAATTTTCGTAATTTGTATGTGCATTTTCGTAATCTCAACAGGCAATCTACAACAAAAGCCGTAATCAAACTATCTGTCGTATAATATATGTAGCGGTTATCGACCTGTCAAGTGGTCAATCGCATCCAAAACGCAACGAAAACATGTAAATAGCGTCAGGAAGATTAATTAATTTGTAAGCAAATGATTAACCCTTACTGGTTTAGCTTATGATACAATAGCGTCTATCTTAATTTATTTGTGACACCTGTGACACCTGTGACAGGGTGACTGGGTGATACTGTTGCACTATCTTACGCAATGGGGTTAAAACCCCTTGCTAACAGCGAGAAGCCGCCTCAGCGGCTAGGATCGTTTTCTCAGCCGCTGCGGCGGCTTCTCGTTGTCAGGCCGGGATTTGAATCCCGTTGTAAGATAGTGCAACAGTATCACAGGGTGACAGGGTGAAGGGGTGACAGGGTGACTGGGTGACAGGGTGCCTATGGGCTCCCGCAAGATGAGGAACGCGGCTTCACCCCTTCACCCCTTCACCCCTTCACCCCTTCACCCCTTCACCTTGTCACCATTTCAGGTCCGGCTGCATAAGTACGTCTTTTCTTCAGCTTTGTGTAGGATACGTGCATGGAACCGTTCGTATTGCATTTGTTTGGGCTTTTTCAAGCCAAATTGGGGGAGCGCACCTTACATTTTCATTCGGATAAAGCGAAAGCCCTCCTCGCCTATCTGGTGGCGGAGGGGGGCGGCCCGTTACGCCGCCACCAACTGGCCGAGTTCTTCTGGCCCGGCTATCACCCGAACAGCGCCCAGACCAACCTGCGTAACACGCTGGCCACATTGCGGAAAACGCTGGCTGGGTTGGCTGTCCTGCAAACGACCCGGCAGACCATCCGCGTCGATCTCGAACATCCGGCGTTTGGGTGTGATCTGCTGACATTGCAAGGGGTGGTACTAGGTGATCCCACCAAAACGCCGTCTGGCGTGCGCGACACGGCCTGGGCGACCTTGGCCCCCACGATACAACGCCCCTTTTTAGCAGATCTGGATCGGGTGGACAGCGCACCCTTCCAAGCCTGGCGCTTGGCCCGCCAACAGCACTATCAGCAACAGATTGCGCAGGTGCAAGAACAGCTTGACCAACCGCCGCCGGCTACCCATCATTTACCGCTGGCGACCACCAGCTTTATGGGGCGAGAAGCGCTGTTGGCTGCGCTGCACGCCCAGATCAGCGCAGCCATCACCCCCGCCAGCCCGCGCCTCGTGACGCTGGTCGGCCCCGGCGGTGCCGGCAAGAGCCGGCTCGCGCTCGAAGTCGCCACCACGCTGCTGCCGACCTTTGCTGATGGCGTCTGGTTTATTGAACTGGCCACCATCAGCGATCCCACGCTACTGCCCACCACCATCGTCAGCGCCCTGGGGCTGCATCCGCAAGCGGGGCGCCCGCTCTTGACCCTATTGCTGGCGTGGTTGCGCAACAAACAATTGTTACTGATCCTCGACAACTGTGAACATCTCCTGGACGCGTGCGCGACCTTGGCCGACGCCGTATTGCGCAGTTGTCCCCAGGTGCGCCTCTTGGCCACCAGTCGCGAGGCATTGGGCATGGCCGGTGAACAATGCTATCCGGTGGTGCCGCTGACCGTGCCGCCACCGGCGGATCACGCCACCCCGGCGGACCTGCTGAGGTATGAGGCGGTGCGCTTGTTTGTGGCGCGCGCCACCCTGGTGCAGCCCACCTTTCAGTTGACCCTGACTAATGCCCCGGCCGTGGCCGAACTCTGTCGCCGGCTGGATGGTATTCCCCTGGCCCTCGAACTGGCCGCGCCGCATGTCAAAACCCTGCCGCTCCCAATGTTGGTCGAACGGTTGACCCAGCGCTTTCACCTGCTGGATCGGGGCAATCGCACGGCCCTGCCGCGCCACCAAACCCTGCGCGCCTCGGTCGATTGGAGCTATGCACTGCTGAGCGAGCCGGAGCGTATCCTCTTACAACGCTTGAGCATCTTTGCCGGCAACTGGACATTGGCTGCTGCTGAAGCGGTCTGTCGCGATGATCTGCCCGACGGGCTGGCCGCCCATACGGTTTTCGCGGCGCTCCTGCGCCTGGTCGAAAAGTCGCTGGTCAGCGTGGCTGAGCGTGAGGACGAACCGTGCTACCACATGTTGGAGACGATTCGCCAATATGCCTATGAAAAATTGTGTGCGGCGCACGCTGAAACGGCAATGGGCCACCGCCATCTGGCCTATTATCTGCGCTGGGTCAGCGCTGTCGAACCCTTGCTGCAACAGGGGCAACGGGCGCGCTACATTCCCCAGTTGGCCGCAGCCCATGACAACTTGCGCGCCGCCATCCTCTGGGCGTGTACCCACGACCCGGAAGCGGCCTGTCGCCTGGTGGGGTTGCTCCGGATCTACTGGTTCTATGGCGATCGCATGGTCGAAGGCGAACTCTGGTCGCAACGGGTGTTGGCTTTGCCGGCCCCAGCCACCGAAACCACAGCGACGCTGACGGCAGCGGCCGAGACTTCAGTCGCCATCACCTTGGGGCGCGCCCTTGCCCAACTGGGTTATCTGACCATTCAATTTTACAAGGGCCAATTTAACCCCGTGCCGCTGGCCGAGAGCGTCCGCCAGTTGCAGGCGTTGGGCGATGCCGCCCACTTGTGTGATGCGTTGAATTGGCTGGGCTTCACCCTGACCTTGCTGGGCAAAGGAGCCGAAGCCGCGCAACTCTTTGCACAACACGAAGAGTTGTGGCGCCAGGCCGCGACCCCGCTCACCACCAGCACCATCCTGATCCGCTGGGGGTCGGTGCAACCGGATCCGGCGGTCGCCTATCAGTACTACGCCGAAGCGCTGGCGATTGGTCAGCGGCTGCCGGAAGCGGTCATCATGGCGGAAGCCGATTACGCCCTCAGCGAGTGGGCGCTGCGGCAGCACGACTTTGCCCAAGCCAAGTGCTATGGTGACGAAGCGGTCAGCTACTTTCGCCAGGTCGGCGCGCGCTGGTTGATCGCGCGCGCCTTGCAACAAGCCGGTGACGCCGCCGCGCTAGGCGGGGATTGGGCGACGGCGCGGCGTTATTATATGGAAGCCTTGCAATTGGCGGAGGCCGTCGGCTTTGAGATTTATCGAGCCGCGATCTTGGCCCGTCTGGGCTATATTGCTGGCCGGCAAGGCGAATTGGCGGCGGCGGAATGCTACATCGCGCAGAGCGAGGTGCGCTTTCAGGCGCTTGCGCTCGCCAGCGGCGTGATCCTGAGCCTGATCTGTTACGCTGAGTTGCGCCGTGGGCAAGGGCAGCCCGACCTGGCGGTGCGGTTGTTGGCCCTGGCCACCCGGCAGCCCATTCTTTTCCCCTTCGATCGGTTGATCAGCGAGCAGATATTGGCCGCGCTGCACAGCCAACTGCCGGCCACCGAATTTGCCACGGCCTGGACGGCCGGGCAAGCGTTAACCCTGGCGGACGCATTGGCGTTGATCCGGTCACCCCTTGTCGCTAGTTTGGAACAGGGGGGGAAAAGCGCTTGAGAAATTGTCACGATGCCGTCCCTTCACGCCCGGTTACTGGGAATGAATTCACGGGTGTGTCCCAATTTTGGGGTAAACGTTCGGGGCACCCCTTTCGCGGGACGCACCCTGAATTCACCGCCTGCTGCGCAAAACGGGATAAATCACGTTGTACTGCGGTTGAAATGAGAACCCGCGTTTATACAGCGGTAAAAACGCAGATTCGTTAGTGTCACGAGTTATTCGCCACGGGCTCACGCCGGCCCCCAGAGGGTACGGGCAGATCCGGTGTATGGGGCCGGGGATTTGACAATCCCCGGCGAGCATGGCGAATAACTCGTGACACTAACCAGATTCTCATTTAGCGCGAAGTATAGACGGTCGGCGGCAACCTGTTTTAACAGGTTTTGCGTACCAGCCACAGAATGAATTCTGTGGCTTTGTTGACAGAAAAATCAGCAGAGTGTTGACGACAGGCGGTTGATTTGCACCTATACTATGGTTGTTTGTTTTGAACATGCAGCCAGATAGGACAGTAAATGACCAACCTACCATCGACCCCCCAACCCAACCCCAATGAAGAGAAAAAACGTCGCGAGCGCCAACAACGCCAGCGCCGTGCCTATATCGGCTATGCCATTGGGGCAGTAATTGCGATCTGGCTCTTTCAACGCTTCTATCTTGCCCCCCGTGCGCAGCAATCCAGCGAAATCACCTATAGCACCTTCAAACAAGAGCTGGCTGCCGGTCAGATCCTGACCGTGGTGATTGGCCAGAGTAGCCTGACCGGCACGCGACATGACCCCACGGCCAATTCTACAACTGCTCCAGTGACAACCGCTGAGACGGGCGCAGAGACGACCCCAGTGACCACGACCCTGCCTTTTAATACCGTTTTTACCGCGGGTGAAGATCCGCAACTGGTCGCTGATCTGCAAGCGGCGGATGTACAGTTCAGCTTCCAACCACCCCCCAATCAGATTGGCGGTCTGTTGCTGGCCTATGGGCTGCCCTTGGTTTTACTGGCGGGCTTCTGGTTTATGCTCTCGCGGCGCATGGGTCAGGATGGCGCAGGCGGCCTGGGCGGGATGGGCGGGATGTTCAACGTTGGTAAAAGCAAAGCGACCGAGGTGAAGCCGGAGACCGTGGGCGTCACCTATGCCGATGTGGGTGGTGCCGATGAAGCAATTGCCGAGTTGCAGGAGATCATCCAGTTCTTGAAAACCCCCGAACAGTTTACCGCGCTGGGGGGCCACATTCCCAAAGGGGTGCTGCTGGTTGGCCCGCCTGGCACCGGTAAGACATTGCTGGCCAAAGCGACCGCCGGTGAAGCAAGTGTGCCCTTCTTTGAGACCAGTGGCTCGGCTTTTATCGAGATGTTTGTCGGTGTCGGTGCGGCCCGCGTGCGCGATCTCTTTGTGAAGGCCCACCAGGTCGCGCCCTCGATTGTCTTTATTGACGAAATTGACGCAATTGGCCGCAGCCGCAGTGGTGTGGTCAGTATGGGCGGCAATGACGAACGCGAACAGACGCTGAATCAACTATTAGCCGAGATCGACGGCTTTCGGACTGATACCGGCATGCCGGTGATCATCATGGCCGCGACCAATCGCCCCGAAGTCTTAGACCCCGCGTTACTGCGCGCGGGGCGCTTTGATCGCCAGGTCGCCGTGGGCAATCCGGATCTGACCGGTCGGCTTCAGATCCTGAAAATTCACAGTGGCGCGATCAAACTGGCCGCAGATTTTGATCTGGAACGGGCGGCGCGGATGACACCGGGCTTTAGTGGTGCCGATTTGGCTAACGTGATGAATGAGGCGGCATTGCTCGCGGCCCGTCAAAAGGCGGTGGCCGTCACACTGCACGACTTTGAGGCGGCCATCGAACGGGTCGTTGCCGGGTCGGAGAAAAAGACGCGCGTCATGAACGAACTGGAGCGCAAAACGGTTGCCTATCACGAAGCCGGCCATGCATTGATCGCGGCGTTGACACCCCATAGCGATCCGGTGAGCAAGATCAGCATCATTCCCCGCAGCCGCGGCGCGCTTGGTTACACTATGCAAATGCCGACCGAAGATCGTTATCTGCTGACGATGGATGAACTGCTCGACAAGATTACCCTGATGTTGGGTGGCCGCGCCGCCGAACGGCTAATCTTTGATACCCTGAGCACAGGGGCCAGCGATGACATTATGCGTGCTAGCGAATTGGCGCGGCGCATGGTCACCGAATATGGCATGAGTGAGAAGCTCGGCTCGGTGCGTTATGCCGGCCAACAGCTGCAATATCTCGGTGGCGCGGTGCAAGATGACAGCCAACTCAGCCCCGCCACGCGCCAGACGATTGATGGCGAAGTCCAGCGCATCGTCACCGAACAATACACCCAGGCCTACGCCTGTTTGCAAGATCATCAGGCGGCGTTGGAAAGTTTAACCGCCCAATTATTACAACAAGAGACGGTTGACGGTAGTGCGGTAATGCAGGCATTAGCACGCGAAACGGCGCTGGTTGGGCAAAATGGGCAGATCCCGACGTTGTAAAAACGCTGGTTTGGATAACGACCACAGGCACGTTGCTTTTGTTGAGAAGAAGATCAGCACCCCGTTGACGACAGATGCTTAAATGATCGCTATACTATATTTTGTAGCTATCTTTAGTGACAGCTACCGAATAGAGTGGATTGCTTGTAAATGACAAGCGCTGAAATGGAGAGCTCACCATGACTGAAACCAAAATCGAACCGCAAGCTTTATCGGCCCAGGCTGACGAGCAACTCAGCGATGCGATCACCCATGCCCTCAGGGCCCACCAGCTGTTAGGCCGCAGCAACGTGGCCTATATCCATGTCATGGTCACCAACGGTATCGCCACCCTCACCGGCCATGTTGTGCGCGCAAGTGACAAGGTGCAAGCCGAAACTACTACCAGCGAGGTAACCGGTGTGATCGCCGTCGTCAACCAATTAGTGGTGGATTATGAACTCATGATCAACGTGGCACAGGCACTCGGTCAGAGCCAACAGATGCAGCACGAGCAGATTCAGGTCAATGTTCAACATGGGGTCGTCTACCTGGGGGGCAAGGTAAATCATTCACCCGCCCGCCTCGCCGCCGGCCAAATCGCGGCCACCATTGGGCAGGCGCGTGGGATTATTAATGTGATTCACACCCCAGGCAGCGTGCTAGACAGCGATGAAGAACGCTTTATTCAACCCAACATCGGCAGTGAAATTTATGCAACCGATGGCCAGGTCGGGCGGGTTCAACAGGTCGTCATCAATCCACAAAATCGACGGGTGACGGCTGTCATGTTGCAGGTCCAGGTTGTGCCGCCCCATTTGCTTGATTGGGCAGAGACCCCTGCCGTACGGCCGCCAGCCCCACACCCTGTGCTGATTTCACTTAGTCGGATTCGGTGCGCACCAAGCGGCGCACTCTTTCTCAACGTCAACAGTGACGCAGTGGCCCATGCGGCTGATTTCAACCCAGCGATTTATACGGCCCCACCAGTGGATTGGCAACCACCCTATCCTTATCAACCCGCTGATGTGCTATTCTCCAAAGAACAATCCGGAGGGGAACGGCTATGACCGGCACACGCGTCTTCATCATCCACGAAAATCTGGCGCGGCTACGCCAAGCGGCTGATCTGTTGGATGCGATTGCCTCCTTACGTGTGATCCAAGCGATGGGATCTGTGTCAGAATGCCTTATGCGGGTTGACCATACCAACTGCGATCTAATTTTGGCCTCCGCCACTTTACCCAGCGATGAGCTGCGCAGGTTGCTGAAACATTTACGTCGGCAGGCGATCCCAGCCAAAGTAATCGTGACCGACCTGCCCAATGATCCCAAAAAGATTTTGGGGTGGATTGCGGCTGGGGCGGCCGGTTATGTCCTACGCCACGAAGGGGTAGAAGCCTGGGGCAAACAGATCGCGGCCGTCTGTAGTGGCCAACCCCTGGTTTCGCCGGCGATGGCAGCAACGATGATGAGCCATCTGACTCGGTTGAGCCGGCTCGCGGCCGGCAACACACCGAATCATCGCCTGTATGCCAATTTGACCAAACGCGAGCATGAAGTGCTAACCCTGCTTGGTCAAGGCCATACCAATCAGATCATCGCCAATCAACTGATTCTGACGGTAGGCACCGTGAAGAATCATGTCCATCATGTATTGGCAAAATTAAATCTAAGTAACCGCAAAGCTGCCGGTTTATACCTCACATATGTTAGTTAATGGTTGTTGCAAAACGCGATTTCTATTGCGCAGGCCGCCAAACGCACGAAGGTTCGCCAGAGAAAATCCTTTGCGAACCTTGACGGTGATCAAGCGCTTTCGCAACAGAAACTAACTAAAGGCGGGGAGCGCATGCATCCTGAAAGCAGATTGTGTAATGACTAAAGTCAATGACTTTACCCAACGAGTTCGGCTCTACCACCAGGCGTGCGTCGCAAAGAATCGGACCCCGGACATAAAAGTTTTAGAAGAGCTTGTCACCACGATTTTTACGCTCGATGAGCAACGCGCCTTGGGCAGTTCGGCCAGGATCATTCTGAATGTGCTCAACCAGACGCGCGACGGCACTTAGCTGGCACACGACCGCCAGAGAAAGAGGTAAACCTTTGACAAACGAAGCGCCAATCCGCGTCTTAATTGTTGATGATCAGGCTGTGGTCCGGAGTGGCCTTACAGCTTTCTTGTCGGTCTATGATCAACTGACCCTGGTTGGGGAAGCCCAAGATGGGGCCAGAGCGGTCAATTTGTGTGGTCAGTTGCACCCAGACGTCGTCTTGATGGATCTGGTGATGCCCCACATGGATGGTGCCGATGCAACCTTGGCGATTCGGAAACACTACCCACAGATTCAAGTGATCGCCCTCACGAGTTTCCACGAAGATGCGTTAATCAAACGGGTCCTCGAAGCCGGCGCGATTGCCTATCTTTTAAAGAATGTCTCTGCCGACGAATTAGCCGAGGCGATTTATGCCGCGCATGCCGGCCGGCCGACCCTTGCGCTAGAAGCAACCCAAATGCTGATTCGCCAGACCCGCAAAAATCAGCTGACCGAACCGGGCTTTGATCTAACCCCGCGTGAGCGCGAAGTATTGGGGTTGATCGTGGAAGGGCTAAACAACAGTGCCATTGCCGAACGATTGATTATCGGTCGCTCGACCGTAAAATTTCACGTCAGCAATGTGCTGTCCAAGTTACAAGTCCCCAGCCGCATGAAGGCGATTACCTATGCGCTGCACCATAAGCTCATCGCTGATTAATACCTCACCTACCCGCGCGCCCGGCTTACCCCTTTGGGGGGAGCACCGCTGCGCCCTCATTCTACCCAATTCCTCATAAATCCCTCTTTGGGGAGACGACATCCGCTTGATTAGGGCGTATAGTAGGCTATAGAACCGACAAATTTGAGCTTGGTAAATTTGAGCTTACGGTTCAGAAGTTGCCATTATCGTCCCTGTAATGCGATTGCAGCGAAAACGGTTGCTTTGCCTTCACGACGCGGGTGTTGTGCGTTGTCCAGCAGCGGGTCGCGCAAGCGATGACCGTTTTCCACCAGAATGCACGTTTCGCCAGTGCAAATTTGTAAGAATTCACAAGAGGAACAAATAATGGCTACCCAAACTGATCATGAGAGTCTTGTTGGTGTTAAAGAAGGTTATGCCTATGGCTTCCATGATGAAGATAAAGCGATCTTTAAGACCAAGCGTGGCTTAGATCACAGCATCATCGATCAGATCTCGGATCAGAAAAATGAACCGGATTGGATGCGTGCTTTTCGCCATGAGGCCCTTGACATCTTTTTTGCCAAATCAATGCCCACCTGGGGGGCCGATCTGAGTGGCATTGACTTTGAAGAGATCTTCTATTACTCGCGCCCCTCGTCGCACCAGGGTAAAAGCTGGGATGATGTGCCCGAGGCGATTAAAAACACCTTTGAACGGCTGGGGATTCCCGAAGCCGAGCGTAAATTTCTGGCCGGGGTTGGTGCCCAATATGATTCCGAAGTGGTCTATCATAGCCTGCGCGAAGAGTGGGAAAAGATCGGTGTAATCTTCGTTGACATGGACACTGGTTTGCGCGAACATGAAGCACTGGTCCGCCAATATTTTGCCACGATTATCCCGGCGGCAGACAACAAATTTGCGGCCCTCAATAGTGCCGTCTGGAGTGGGGGTAGCTTTGTCTATGTGCCCAAAGGCGTCCATGTAGATATTCCGCTGCAAGCCTATTTTCGCATTAACACCGAGAATATGGGCCAATTTGAACGCACGCTGATTATCGTGGAAGAGGGCGCCAGCATGCACTATGTGGAAGGCTGCACGGCGCCGCTTTACAGTAGCAACAGCCTGCACAGCGCGGTCGTCGAGATCATCGTCAAAAAGGATTCACGCTGCCGTTATACCACGATCCAAAATTGGAGTACCGATGTCTACAACTTGGTGACCAAGCGGGCCATCGCCCAGGAAAATGCCACCATGGAGTGGATCGATGGCAACCTGGGTAGCAAGGTGACGATGAAATATCCGGCTGTTTACATGATGGGGCCACGCGCCCATGGTGAAATTCTCTCCATTGCCTTTGCCGGCAAGGGCCAACATCAGGATGCTGGTGCCAAAGTCGTGCATGGTGCACCTTACACCAGCTCCAAGATTGTCTCTAAGTCGATCAGCAAAAACGGCGGGCGCGCCAGCTACCGTGGTCTGCTCAAAGTGGCCAAAGGGGCACATCACAGCAAGAGTATGGTCGTCTGCGATGCCCTGCTGTTGGATGATGCTAGCCGTTCCGATACCTATCCTTACATTGAAGTCGAGGAAGAGAATGTCAGCGTCGGCCATGAAGCGTCAGTGAGCAAAATTGGCGAAGAGCAGCTCTTTTATCTAAAAAGCCGCGGGATTAGTACGGACGAAGCAGCGGCGATGATTGTCGGTGGCTTTATTGAGCCCCTCGTTAAAGAATTGCCCATGGAATACGCAGTCGAGATGAATCGTTTGATTCAGCTACAGATGGAAGGCAGCGTCGGCTAATCGGTGGTTGCGTTGAACGCGGTCGTCATTTTGCCAGCGTTCAGCGCAGGGGACGACCGTTTGCAAACGGCACACACGCGAGAGACCGTTTCGTATTGGGTATACCAACGCTTGTCATCATTTAGCATTTTCTACATGCGTAAATAATCTTATAGGACTTGCGCAGCGCACTCTGGCTTCGACAAGCTCAGCCGCCGTGTGCTGCGCAAGTCCCATGTTAAATGATGGCAGCGCCCAGTATAACAAAGTAAAGGATAATCATGAAGATGACAATTGGCGACAAAGTGCGAGCGAGTTTCCCCTACGGTGGCGTCCCCGCCTGTGGCGGAAAAATCATCAAAGAACTCTTTCTAGGGCGTAATACAACCCAATTTCTGGTCAGTTTCGAAATCCGGCCCAGAGTTTATAAGAAATTTTATCTAACTGAGCGCGAATTGACCCTTTGCCCGGCGTCAGAGACACCGCAATCTTAGCCCCGTGTAGCCAATCTATTTTCATGATGCAATCGTCTAAAGCGCCGTTTCCTACCCAGATTTATGAGATTCTCGTTCACGAAGATTTGGACGATGACTTAGCCGCCTGGTTTAGTCCATTGACGGTTGTCCATGCGCCCTCCGGGGCAACCACGTTGACCGTCCCGGTGCGCGATCAGGCGGAACTGCATGGCCTACTCATTAAAATTCGTGATCTGAACTTAACGCTCATCGCAATCGTTAATAAGTAACTTCTAAGGGGAAAATGATGGAACAAAATCAAACTGGCTTTAGCGCAGATAAACGTGCGGATAATGATAATCGCAAATCACAAACGAGCGAGACCCCCGTCAAAATGACCCCAACGAAGCCAAAACAGGAATCGCTTGGGCAACGGTGGAATGCCGTGCAACTGTCCAAAACGGCCATCCTTTGGCTTAGTGTGGCTGTAATCGCAGGCACCATGTTGGTTGGTTTTTCGTGGGGCGGCTGGGTAACTGGTAGCAGTGCGCAGAAGACCGCAACAACCCAGGCTAGCGCAGCAGTCGTACAGCGGCTGGGCACCATCTGTGTAGCCCAATTCCAGCAGGATGGGGCAAAAACCGCGAAACTGGCCGAGTTGAAAGCCACCAGCAGCTATCAACAGGGCACTTATGTCAAAGAACAAGGGTGGGCAACCATGCCTGGTGATGAGCAAGCAGACAGCAAAGTGGCCACCGAATGTGCCAAATTGTTGACAAAGCTCGAATAATCAAAATTTTGTTGACGAACCTACCGTTTCTATACCATCCCTCCAGACGATTTGCTATTTGTGTGGCAAAAAACGTCAGCGTCAGTAAGGATAGCAGAAGATGAAAGAATTAAAGCCCAAGAAGCAGCACGAACAATTGTTAGCCAATGCTGATAAAGAAAAGATTAACCAACACCTGCTCGCCGGTGAAGACGAAGCCGTTACGGTCATCGCGGTCACGCTGGCGCGAGAATGTAATCTCTTCGTTCACTTTCTACGCCTGTGGCGGTTGCGCGTCATGGGGCTGGATCCGCAGTTGGGCAGCGAAAAATATATGCAAAACATTTATGTTAACCGCAATGCTTTGTATAAAGAATTGGTTAGAACCAAGGCAAAATAGTATTTTGTGCCATGATGCCAGCATTGAAGCGACAGAAAGAGACTATTGATGCAGATTCGGGTCGGTTATGACTTGCTCTATGAATGCCCCCAGCCCACACCAATGATTCTGACGTTGAACGTTCATTATACGCGCGTATCTGATATGCTCACGCCGGACCACATTATCACCAGCCCGTCGGTGCCGATGACGGCCTATCGTGATGGCTTTGGCAACTGGTGCAGTCGCATTGTGGCGCCCAAAGGGGAGCTGCGCATTTCTGCCAATGCGCTGATCAAGGATAGCGGATTACCCGATCCGATCGCGCCCTTGGCGCAGCAGCACCTGGTCCAAGATCTGCCGGAGGAGACCTTAGTCTATCTCTTGGGTAGCCGCTATTGTGAAACGGATCTATTATCACAGGTAGCCTGGGATCGTTTTGGCAATACCCCCACCGGTTGGGCGCGCGTCCAGTCGATCTGCGATTTTGTGCATCACCATATCACCTTTGGTTATGAACACGCCCGCGCGACCAAAACCGCATGGCAAGCCTACAACGAAGGCAAAGGCGTTTGTCGCGATTATGCACACCTTGCTGTTGCCTTTTGTCGCTGTATGAACATTCCGGCCCGTTATTGCACTGGGTACCTTGGAGACATGGGCACGCCACCACCCTACGGTCCGATGGATTTCGCCGGCTGGTTTGAAGCCTATCTAGGCGGTCAATGGTATACGTTTGATGCGCGCAACAATGTGCCGCGGATTGGCCGTGTGCTCATCGCGCGTGGGCGCGATGCCACTGATGTCGCCATTACGAGTACCTTTGGGCCTAATCTCTTAAAAGCTTTCAAAGTCTGGACCGACGAGGTCTCAGATCATTAACCACATAAGCTTTTACCCTACCTCTTCGGTGTTTGCCATCGCCCCTTAAACGCCAATTAGCCAATTAAGAAATCTTAATTGCGCCTATATTATTACCTTTCGGTTGAACACTGCTATAATCCCTATAAAGGGCCTCATTTAGTCTATGGCGAGATAACTTTGCACATAGCCCACTTCGCTGTTTGCTAAGTTTCTTCGCGTATGGACTGATCCAGTAGCTACTCAACCATGTAGAGGATAATGCATGTCAACCGAACAGCCGCAACCCACCCCTGAGAAAGATGTTCAACTACATTATCAGCAGTTGATGGCAAGCATTGATGGCATCTTTTGGGAAGCCGACCGCCAAACCTTTCAATTTACCTATATTAGTGAACAAGCCGAGCGTTTGTTGGGTTACCCTGTAGCCCAATGGTTGACCCCCGATTTTTGGGTCGAACATATACACCCCGATGACCGAGACTGGGCGCCGCGTTTTTGTACACTGGCCATCAGCGAGCAGCGTAACCATAGTTTTGAATATCGTATGCTCGCCGCTGATGGGCGTATTGTCTGGCTGCGCGATGTCGTCAGTGTCGGTATGGAAGGCGGACATGCAACGAAGCTACGCGGGCTCATGGTAGATGTGACTGACCGTAAACAGGCGGAGGAGGAGCGGAAGGCCTATCTTTGGTTTTTGGAAAGTATGGATAAAGTCAACCGGGCCATGCAAGGCACGAACGAGCTCGAACAGCTGATGAGCGATGTGCTTGATACAGTGTTGACAATTTTCGATTGTGACCGCGCCTGGTTACTCTACCCATGCGATCCAAGCGCCCCGACTTGGTGTACACCTATGGAGCGGACACGGCCACAATATCCCGGTGCCTATGCCAGGCAAAGTGATGTGCCCATGACGGCGAGTTCGGCGCGCTTATTTCAAGCGGTGCTTGAAACAGAGGGCCCTGTACAATTCGGGCCAGCAGCACAATATGGCGTGTCGCCAGAGACTGCAACCCAATTTGGGGTTAAATCGGCGATTGCCATGGCAATTTACCCAAAGCTGACAAGCCCCTATATCTTTGGGCTGCACCAATGTTTGCAGGTACGCATGTGGACGCCACAGGAAGAGCGGCTGCTGCTGGAGATCGGCAGGCGGCTGGCTGACGCGCTGAACACGCTTTTCGCCTATCAGCGTCTACAAGAGAGCGAGTTGCGCTACCGCGAAGTTTTTGAAAATACCTCCGAGCTAATTGCCATTACCGAGGTGAGCACAGAGGGACACTTGCGCTTGTTGGATTTTAATCCCGCTTGGGAAGCAGTCCTTGGGATTAAACGTGACCTGGTGATTGGTCGCTTGCTTGAAGACTTTCCTGCACACAGCATTGCAAAATATACACTCGACCACTATCGCGCTTGCCTACAGACCAAAGCGCCCCTTCATTATGAAGAACAGTTGGTTACACCAACTGGGGAGTGGTATATGGATAATACGCTGATCCCGATCTGTGACGCCGTCGGCCAGGTCTATCGCGTGGTGGGGGTGGGGCGCAATATCACCGAACAAAAGCGGGCCGAGGCGGAACTACGCGCCAGCGAGGCGCGCTTCCGGACCTTTGTTGATCACGCGACGGATGCCTTCTTTCTCCATGACAAAGGTGGGAAAATCTTGGATCTCAATCGCCAGGCGGCCGAGTATCTAGGGTATACGCGTGAAGAGTTGATCGGCATAACGCCGACTACGTTTGACGCCAATCTCACGGATGCCGACCTTACGCAACTCCAGGCCCGGATCGATAGTGGCGAGGTTCTGATCTTTGAAGCCCGTCACCGGCACAAGAATGGGACAATTCTGCCGGTCGAAGTAAGTATCCGTTCGTTTAAAATTGGTGACCAACTCTTTTCTGTCTCGTTAACGCGCGATATCACTGAACGCAAGCGGGTACAGGAAGCGTTGACGCTCTTCCGTTCGCTCATCGATCGCAGCAATGACATTGTCGAGGTGATCGACCCACAGACCGGCCGTTTTTTGGATGTTAATGAGCAAGCCTGTGTCATCCACGGCTACACGCGCGCCGAATATTTGACCCTCATGGCCGCTGATATCAACCCCGAAATTGCGCGCAAACCCTGGGCCGAGATCATCGCCAAATTGCAGCAAGCTGGTTCCTGCGTTTACGAAAGTCAGCACCGGCGTCAAGATGGCACGACCTTTCCGGTTGAGATCCAAGCAACCTACATTCGCTTGGACCGTGATTATCTGGTGGCGGTGGTGCGTGACATTAACGTAAGAAAGCAGACTGAAGCCGCCTTAAAGGCGAGTGAAGAGCGGTACCGGACTTTATACGATGACAACCCTTCGATGTATTTCACCCTTGATCAGGCTGGCACGATCTTGTCAGTGAATCATTTTGGTGCTGAACATCTTGGCTATACCATTGCTGAATTGACTGACCGCCTTGTACTCGATCTATTCTATGCAGCCGATCAAGCCGCTGCTGCACAGGCGCTACAGCAATGCGTTGAACAGCCTGGTCAGGTCTTTCACTGGAGCCTGCGCAAGGTACACAAAAATGGGACGGTGCTGTGGGTCGAGGAGGCAGCGCGGGCGATATCGAGAATGGATGGCTCGCTGATGGTGCTTGTTGTCTGTGAGGACATCAGCGAGCGCAAGCGCACAGAACAAGCGCTCGTGGAGAGCCACAACCTTTTAAACGCGATCGTTGAAGGGACCGATGATTGTGTCTTTGTCAAGGATCTCCAGGGTCGTTATTTGATGATGAATCGGGCCGGGGCCAAGTTGATTGGGCGACAGGTGGAAGAGGTGGTTGGCAACGATGATTTTGTGCTATTCGATGCCCAGACGGCGCAACGGTTTCAGGATTGGGATCGACAGATAATGGCAACGGCAGAGACGCAGATGATTGAGGAAACAGAAGCCAATGTTGTCTTGCCGCGCACCTTTCTCACCGCGAAAAATGCCTATCGTAATGCGGATGGTGCAGTAGTGGGCTTGATCGGGATCTCGCGTGAGATCACAGAACTGAAGCGGTTGGAAGAGCAACTCCGGCAAGCGCAAAAAATGGAGGCGTTAGGGCGGTTGGCCGGCGGCGTCGCCCATGACTTCAACAATCTCCTCACTGTGATCAACGGCTATAGCCATCTGATCTTCAGCCGTCTACCCACGGACGACGCCAATCGCCCCTTGCTGGCCGAAATTAAGAAAGCCGGCGAGCGCGCCGCCGGCTTAACCCGCCAACTATTGGCGTTTAGCCGTAAACAAATTTTACAACCCCAAGTTGTCAACTTGAACACGCTACTCACGGAATTGATCGAGTTGCTGCGCCGGCTCATCGGCGAGCATATTGAACTTGTGCTGCAACCGGCACCGACCCTGGGCTTGACAAAACTTGATCCAGGCCAATTCGAGCAAGCAATCATCAATCTGGCGGTCAACGCGCGGGATGCCATGCCCCAAGGCGGGCGACTGACCATTGAAACGTGTAATACGATGCTTGATGCCACCTATACCGAACACCATAGTGAGGTTAGTCCCGGTCAATATGTCTGTATTGCGATGCATGACACAGGTGTAGGGATGGATGATGTCACCAAGGCACGTATCTTTGAACCTTTCTTTACTACCAAAGGTCCGGGGCAAGGCACCGGCTTGGGCTTAGCGATGATCTATGGCTTTGTTAAACAATCTGATGGCCATATTGAGGTCTTTAGTAAACCTGAGCAAGGGACCACCTTTAAACTCTATCTACCACTGACCGAAACCCTGGACAGCAAAACGAAAGTAGCGCGGGCGGAGAAAGATGGGCTAGGAGGGACAGAAACGGTATTATTAGTCGAGGACGAAGCAAGCGTACGCGAATTAGTCAGTGACATTCTCTGCGCCCACGGTTACCATGTATTGGAAGCGGCAGGGCCGGAAAAAGGATTGACCCTGGCTGCCACCTACGATGGCCCGATTGACTTACTCGTCACCGACGTGATCATGCCCCACATGAATGGGCGCAAGCTCTCCCAGCAATTAGTTGCCGCACGCGCGGATCTGAAGGTCTTATATATGTCCGGCTACACCGAAAATGTGATTGCGGATCACGATCTAATGGCGAATGAGATCGCCTTTTTGCAGAAACCCTTTACGGTCGATGGGCTGTTAAAAAAGGTGAGAGCACTCCTCGATTGAAGAGTGAACCACCGACACACTTAATCGTTTACTGGTCTTTTTCCAGACGGGCATGCGGTGCGTGCCCGTCTGGAAAAAGACCAGTAAACTTACTTTACATATTGTCCACTCCTGCGCTCAATTCCGCCAATAATGCCTGCGCATTCGCGGCCAAGGTGACATCGCCACAGCCCGCTAAATTGGTGACGGCTTGGCGACAGAAAGCCAGGGCCTGCGCCCGTTCCCCGCGATCGTGGTAGAGGAAGGCGAGCAGGATCTGTTGTTCACCGATCAACTGTAGATCGCCGGTGGCTTCGGCCAGGGTGAGGGCCTGCGTCGTCGCGGCGAACGCTTCGGGCAGGCGATCCAACTCGACCAGCACAGTGCCAATGCGGCCCTGCAGATGGGCTTGGGCGCCTTCGTCCTGTAGTTGTTCGGCCAGGCACAATGCTTGGGTAAAGTGTGCGAGTGCATTTGGCCACTGTTGTTGGGCCAGATCGGTGTTGCCCAGATGTGTCTGCATGGTCAACTGCCAGCCCCAATCCGTCTTGGCTTCGGCAATCGCCAGCCCGCGTTGGGCATAGGGATAGACCCGTTGCGGTTGCCCCGCTTTGAGCAGAAAGTCAATCAACAGGTGGATCGCGTTAATCTCGGCAGCGGCGTCGCCATCTTCACCGGCCAGGCGGATCACCTGATCGGCGTAAAGTTGGGCCATGCTGCGCCGCCCCGCCGCAATCTGCGCCCGCAACAGGCAGGTGAGCACGCGGATCTGCGCCTGGCGCTCGTCCAGCGTATCGGCCAGGGCCAAGGCCACTTCGCACTGCTCAATCGCGGCGTCCGGTTCGCCATTGGCCAACATGACATTGGCGAGGCCAAGCAAATAGGAACATTGGGGGCCAAGGTGGCCAAGGCCCTGCGCGCTATGCAACGCCTGGGCATAATAGTCGGCGGCCTTGTCCAGCGCCTGCAGCCCCAGAAAGAGGCCCCCCAGCGTGCCGGCCAGGGTCATCAGGCGCAGTTGGTCGCTTAACTCCAGCGCCAGCGCCAACCCTTGCTCCAGGTGAGAGACCGCTTTCGTCACTTCGCCCCGCTCCGCCATCAACTGGCCGATCTGGGCCTGGGCGTCAATTTGTAGGGCAAGCTGACCGAGTTCAGTCGCCAGTTTGAGCGAGCGGAATAGGGCCCGTTGCGCGAATTGGCTATTGCCCAGGCGCGCCAACGCCATTCCCTTGTAGCCCCAGAGGCGGGCTTCGGCGGTTTGGTCCCCGGTGGCGGTGGCCACATCCAGCGCTTCCTCGATTTGGGTTAAGCCTTTGGGGGTGTTACCAACATCAAAATAGAGCTTACCGAGCGTCAACAGGGCGTCGATCAGCGCGGTCGCATCATCAGCCTGCCGCGTTTGTGCCACCGTTGCTTCCAGGCGATCAATCGTTTGCGATAGATCGGCGGGCAGGGCCGGGGTGGTGGCGGTAACCAGTGAAATGGTGGAGCTGTTCATCATAACCCTTATCGATAAGCGAAAGTGCGCAGTGAATCACAGAAATTTTTAACGATGATCCCAATCGAACCAGGACCAGGTGACAGTCACTGGCCAGGAACAGCTTTGTCAACTAGCCATCTAGTGGCCAGTGACTGTCACCTAGCCTGATATACACTCAGTTTACCACGATGCCACTGCTTTGTAACACGCGCAGATCTTTGGTCACCAACAGGGCGGCCACACCGGGCAACCGTTCGGCCAGGGCCAGCCCGGCTGTGCTGTCCATTACCAACAAGGCGGTCCCTAACGCGTCGGCAGCCAGGGCCGTGGGGGCGAGGACAGTGGCACTGGCCAACGCGGTGGGCGAATGGCCGGTACGCGGATCAATAATATGGTGTTGGCGATAATCACTGGTGAAGTAGTGTAGGTAGTCGCCGGAGGTAGCAACGGCTTGCGTGCTCACCGGCAAGGTGGCGAGAATTTCCTCGGCGGCGTGGCGTGGATGGGCAATGCCGATGCGCCAGGGGGTGCCGTCAGCGCGGTTGCCCAGGGTGCGCAAGTCGCCGCCGGCTTCGACCAAGATGTGTTCAAAACCCAACGCTTGCAGCGCCGCCACGCCCCCATCGATCACACGACCTTTGGCAATCCCATCCAATGTAATGGCCGCCCCAGGCAGCGCCAGTCGCACCTGTTGATCGGCAATCTCGATCTGGCGAAAGTCAACCAGGCGGCGCAGATCGGTAGTCACCGCCAGCCCCGCGGCCTGGGCATCCAGGAGCGGCTTCACGGTGACATCAAACGCGCCATCGGTGAGTTCGCCATAAGCCACCGCCTGTTGCAACAGGTCGATCAGTTCCGGCGGGGCGGCCGCGAGTTGCCCGGTGCGGTTGAGTATGGCCAGGGGGCTGGTTGGCTGGCGATGGTCAAAGTAGCCAATCAACCGGGTCATGGCGGCAAAGGTCTGCTCGATGGCCGCCGCGGCTTGGCGGCGGTCCGCAGCAACAACGGTGAGATGGACGCGCGTGCCCATCAGTGTGCGCACGGCCTGGTGCGCGGTTGGCTGCGCCGGAAGCAGGGCCGAAGTCAACAGCCCGCCGGTTACCGCAAGGGTGCCAAGGGCGGCGGTGATCTGAAGGAAATGCCGACGGTTACAAACGGCCGGCGGGGCAGAAAGGGCTTGGGTTGTCATTTGATTGCTGTTCTATTGGTCACTTGTGTAGATGCACCCAATGGGTTCCCGATTCATCGACTGGTATGCAAAACCCGTTGGCTCAAACGGAATTTAAGAGGTTGCCACGTTCGCCCTGGGCTAAAGCCGCAGGGCTACAGAACAACGCAGGCTAAAGCCCGCTTTAGGGGGCGTTGTTCTGTAGCCCCGCTCATTGATGGCGGGGCGGCTACCATTTACCCGATTATTTGCTTACCCTGCATTACCCGGCGTTGCCCCCTAGCCCGGGTGCCCACTGGGCGCGTTTACGACGGGGCGGTCAACCCACTTTGCCGATCAGGCATGAATTCAATGCGGGCACGCTGTTGCGTAACATGAGCTGGATTAAACCATTCACGGCGTTGGTGTGGCGGCGAACTCGGCGGTCGCGGCCTCGGCGGTGACGGTGGCGTAGACACTTTCGTCGATGACAAAGGTGTCGCGGTAGTAACCGGGGGTCGCCGGCTCTGTGCCGACCAGATTCTCACGCCAGGTCAGGCCGATCAAGCTGAGGCTGGCCACGATAAAGCCGAACAATAAAAACCAGCTTACGCCGCGTTGGTTGGTGGGTTTGGTTGCTTTGGCTGATGGGCTGCTTGTTTCCGCCATGTGGGCCACAGTTCCTTGAGCCAACGCCGCCCGGCCGCAATAAAGTCGACAACCGGATCGAGCGGGCAGAGATAGTTACAGAAAGGGCGATACATCATCAAACTCGCCAGGATGAGCATGACCAGCAGCGCCCAGTGGACGGGGCTACCGCGCAGGTCAAACAAGGTGGCAAAGGGCTCATAGCCGGCCGCGCCCGGTTGGCGTAGGGCCAACCCCAGGACGATGGCGGTCAGCGCTAGCCCCCGTTGGAGCCACTTAAGTCCGGTATTCAGATCGCGCGGGCGGTAAGCTTTGACCTTGGTCACCGCGGCCAGACATTCCTGAAAGGCACCAAAGGGGCAAAACCAGCTACAGTAGGGGTTCTTGGCATCGACCGTGGTCACAAACAGAATGCCGCCGATGAGCAGATACCAGTAGAGGTTGCTCTGCCAATCCGGCCAGTAGCCGCTCAGCAGCGAGACAACCATGCTGATCGTCAAGGGCAGCGTGTAGAGAAAACCAATCGTGACCATCCCAGCCACCAACGTGCCCCAGCGCACAAGCTGTTTGGCGCGCGGGTTGCGCAATTTGTGGCCGATATAACCGGAGACAAAGAGCAGAATCAGAATCACTTCGGGCAGACCCACGTTAAGCCGCCGAGTTGGTGGTGGCAGTGGCGTCTGCAAGGCCGTCGCGGCGACCGTGCGCACGGCGGCGCGTACGGCGGTGGCAACCCCTTCCGCGCTCATCGTCGCGCCGGTGATACTGTCCAGATCAGCCCCCAGTTGCAGGGGATCCACGATTTGGTGTGCACGGTAACTGGCAAAGAGTTCGCTGTTGCGCACCCGGCGAAAGAAGCCCGGCGTCTCGCGCTCCTCAACCATTTCGATCCCCAGGATCGCACCGGCCGGGTCAACCCCCACCAGCACTTGCATTGGACCACCATAGCCGGTCCCTTGCCCGACCCCAGCATAACCGACCAGGGTGCCGGCGGCATCGCGTCCGACAAAAAGTTCACCGCTACGCTCGATCACCGTGGCCCCCGGCAGGACCTTGTCAACTAGCAGGCTGGCATCGACCCCGGCGGCAAAGTAGCCGTAGAGCCAGGCGACGACCACAATGGCTACCGTGCCGATCATGATCCAGCGCTCGCGGCGGTTGCGTTGCTGATGCAACGCAATCGCTTGTTGCTGCGCCGCTTGTTTGGCCGTCACCTGGGCTGGCTGGGATGTTGTCATAAACTCAACAGAGATCTCGTCTGAATTTTTCAGTTGTTACGCAAATGATTTGTAACAACCAAACCACCCCCTCCCAACCTCCCCCAGATTGGGGGAGGCGCAGAAACGGTTCCCTCCCCAACCTGGGGAGGGTTAGGGAGGGGTTAGTCGTTACAAAACAGGCAAGCAACGGCTGAGCAGGTGATTACGTGTACAAAGGCACAGCGCTATTGTTTGCCGCGCACGACACTGATGACGATCCCGGCCAAGAGCACGACACCTGCGCTCACCCAGAAGATCAGCGCGGCGCGTGGTTCCAACTCGGCACTGCTGCCGATGGCGTTTTGTACCAGAAAGGCGAGCAGTGCCAGCCAGATTAGCCGACCCAGCCAGGCCGACCAGGGCGTGCGGCGGACGGGGTACGTTGGTGATGGCGAAACATTTTGTTGGGTCATGATTGATTATCCTTTGACGGGCTGATTGCTGTCGATGCCATATTCGGGCAGATCCAGGGACCACCATGCTTCGCTGCCGGCCTTGGTGCCATAGCCAAAGGCGTCATCCATGGTGCGGAAGAAGGTATCGGCAAAGGGGGCGAGCGCCGAGCCGGCCTTGACCCATTCATGGATCCAGGCTTTGTCCTTTTTGGAGAAAGGACAGACCGCAAAGCAGATGCCGCAGTTGGTGCCGGCCTTTTCGCGCCAGTAGGTCATACAACTGACCGAATTTTCAAAGTAGGCTTTGTGGCCCGGATTGTTCCAGCCACCCTTGACTTCCCAGCTGGGTTCATCGTCAAAGCTGAGCGATTCAGAGGGGCAGGCTTCGGCACATTTCTTGCAGCGCTTGCAAAACTCCATGATCCCGGCGTCAATTGGTTTGTCCACAGCGACGGGCAGATCGGTGAGCACTTTGAAGACACGCACCATCGGGCCAAATTCCGGGGTAATCAGCCGGTTGAGGCGCGAGAGCTCACCCAAGCCAGCCATGACGCCCATCGCCGGGGCAATGCCCAATGCATTAGTAGTAGACTCGCCAAGCCCCTGGTAGCCAAGGCCACGCAGGAATTCTTGAACGGACGCTTGAATCGTTTCGCCGCGTTTGTAGGCGAGCGAGGTGGTCTGCGAGCCGGTGACGGTGGGCGAGCGGCGCATGGTCTCTTGCGACATCTGCACCGTGTAGACCATACAATATTTACAACTGTTCGGGATGAAGCGGGTGGTGTCATTTTCCGAGGCCAGCGGGTCATCGGTGAAGACCAGCTCTTTGCCGTCGGGATCAAAGCCATAGATCAGCTTGCGCGTGTTGTCGTCTAAAGCAAAGAAGCCAACGGTGGCTGCGCCAAAGTGACGCATGGCCGCGCGCAAAATCTTGGCGGCTTCCTCCGGGCTACCGGTCCATGCGGGCACGCCGCGCTCTTCAGGCGTCTTCGCCTTTTGCGGGCCAAGGAAACTTTTACCCACGCCAACGTGGGCGGCGGCGAGTGCTTGATCTTTCAGCGTGTAGCCGTCAACATTGTCCAACATACGCTGTAATTCGTTCTGTTGGCCGGCCTCGGTGTAGCGGTCGACCTCGTCTTGGCCGACATAGCCGGGCATGCCTTTGCGCACGGTGCTAGTCTCGGCATAGCGCTTCATGACGGACCAGTCGATCTCGGTGGTTGGCTGATCGACGGTTTTGACCCACCACGGGCGCTGGGGGCGACCGGCGGGGTCCGCAAATTCACCAGCGCGGAAGGTGGCCGGTGCGGCGGTGACGGTTTTGGTGGTGCCGGCCACGGCGGCGGCACCGGCGCCAAGCGTGGCCACGCGCAGAAAATCGCGGCGGCCTAAGGTAAGGGTGCTTTTGTCTGCCATCATGACTCCTTTATTGATAGTAGCGAGTGGTTGCAAGGGTGCAAAGTTGCAGGGTTGCAGGGTTGCAGGGTTGCAGGGTTGCAAGGGCTCGTTACAGTTGGTGTAGAAACTGGCGTATGCGAACGCTGTGACTACTATAACAGGAGGCAAGCGCGCCCGGTAGCGGGAAAAACCTGCTTTTGTGTAGGGATTTCCCTGACATGGGTGGGGAGGCTAAGCAGAAAGAAGAGCAGATCCCGATAAAATCTTGACGATTTCTCAACATTTGGGCGGTATCATGGAGACAACACAAGCTAAATTATGTTGAATCATCAGGAAAGGGATTGCAATCATGACCGTCGCAACGTTGACCACGGCGCAGCCTAAGCGCCATTGGTCAGAAACCATGAAGAACTTTTGGATTGATATCGCCCTCTTTTTAATGTTTATTGTCGATATGAACACCCATCTCACCGGTATCGCCGTCCACGAGTGGTTGGGGATCGTTTTCGGTGGTGCGCTGGTCTATCACCTGCTGGTACACTGGCAATGGATCAGCAATAGTACCCGTCGCCTCTTTGCCAAGTTGCCGGCGGTGCAACGCCTGCGCTATGGGGTGGATCTGCTGCTCTTTGCGGTGATGGTGATCGTGGTGGCTTCGGGGATCTTGATTTCGCGCGATGCCCTGCCCGCGGTCGGCCTAGCCATCGAACCCAGCCGCTTTTGGAGTGGCTTGCATCATCTGACCTCGAATCTGGTGATCTTCCTGGTGGGTTTACACTTGGCCCTCAGTTGGTCCTGGTTCACCAATGCCTGGTCCCGCTATCTGTGGGCACCGTTGACGGGGCGTAAAGTCGCGGAAAACGGCATGGCTGAAACGGCTTAACAACAAATCGCAACGAACAAAGCCACCCTAACCCCACGACCAGTAAGGTAAGCGAGGAGTGCGCATCCCCCGCCAGTACTCGCCGCGGTTCCCCGATACGCAACCCGTCAAGGCGGGATCAGCGTCTGGGGACGCTGAGTACACATGCCGCCCCTTACCTTACTAGCAGGGGTGGGTTAGGCTGAGGGAACTTGAACGTCACAACAAAGGAAGGAATAAGATCCAATGAAAACAATGAGCCGCATTTTAATCATCTTACTCGCGGCGCTGACCGTGGTCGGCGCGACATGGGTGGTGGGTACGCAAGGTAGTAGCGACAGCAGCACGGGCGTGGAACAGCAAGGTGACTTTGACGGGGACGAAGGACGCCCGCTCCCACCAGGCGGCGAGGCCGGGTTTGACCGGGATGGCAGTCAATTCTTGCGTGTGGGCGGCTGGCTGGGCTTTCTGAAAACGTTGGTCCCGATGACCATTGTGATCGCCGTGGTCACGCTGGCGACCAACCTGAGCAAACGCCACCGCCGAGCACAGCAGACTAACGCGGCCATCCCTGTCTAAGGCCATTTCCCCAAAAATTATCCACGAAGACACACGAAGGATAAGCTTTTTCTTCCTGACACTTCGCACCCAAGGGTGGATGATTTACATTTTGCAATGGCCGAAGCCCACGTTGCAATGCAACGTGGGCTGCTTTTAACCGTTACGTTTGAAATCATCTAATAGCCCAGCGCGCACGGCAAATTTGACCAGATCGGAGCGATGCTCGATCCCTAATTTTTCCATGGCGCGCTGGCGATAGGTCTCTACGGTTTTGGCACTGATGATCAAGGTTTCGCCGATCTCCCGGCTGGTGAAGCCTTGCGCGGTCAGACGGAGCACATCCTGTTCCCGTTCGGAGAGGGCCGCAAACTGGGCACTTTCTGATTGATGGTCGCGCAGCGAACCGATAAGCGCGGTGGCCGCGGTTGGATGTAGATAGCGCTCGCCGGTGAGGACAGTGCGGATGGCCTGGAGCAGACTGGTGTGCGCGGAGGATTTGGGGACATAGCCATCACAGCCGGCTTCAATCGCCGGCACGACAAATTCACGTTGGCTATACATGGAGAGGACAACAATGCGCAGGGCGGTCTGCGCCAGGCGAATGGCGCGAATAACGTCAATACCGCTCATATCGGGCAAGCCCAGGTCCAGCACAACAACATCCGGCTGCAGGGTGTGGGCCAACGCAATGGCTTGGGCACCGGTCCCCGCTTCGCCGACGACGCGCAGATCAGGCTCATTCTCCAACAGGGCGCGCAAGCCATCACGCAGCACATTATGATCATCCACCAGTAGGATGCGCACAGGATTGTGCGAGGTTTGCGTCATGCCATCACACTTTCCGGCAGGGGGACAAAGATTTGAAGCGTCGTCCCCTGGCCTGGGGCACTCTTGACTTGGAGGGTGCCACCCACCATCTGCGCCCGCTCGGCCATGCTGATCAGCCCGAGGTGCCGTTTGCCCCCCGGTGCGGCCGGCTGATGGGGCAAAAAGCCAATGCCATCGTCGCTGATCTGCAAGCTGACACCCCCATTGCAAGCCGTAAAGGCCACCGCCACCGCCGCCGCCTGGGCATGGCGAATGACATTGGTCACCGCTTCTTGAGCGATGCGATAGAGGGAGACTTCGATACTATGGGGGAGCACCATTTTGCCCAGTTCGACGCGGCAGCGGGTCGCAATCCCGGCATCTTCCAAGGTTTCCGCAACGAGGGTGCGCAGGGCAACGGCCAGACCAAACTCTTCTAAAGCGGCTGGACGCAAACCATAGGAGAGATCGCGCACTTGTTCAATCGTGGCCGAAACCATGTCCAGCGTAGCGGCGAACCCCTGTTGGGCGTCAGGGCTACCGGCCTGGCCTTCCAACATCTTGAGGCGCACTAACAAGGTCGTGAGCATCTGGCCGGCCCCATCGTGTAATTCGCGCGCCAGCCGCCCGCGCTCTTCTTCTTGCGCTTCCACCAGTGATTCAAGCAAATATTGGCGCGCCTTTTCCTTTTCGGCCAGCTTCAGCCGCAGCCAGGTATTGGCGACCACTTCTGAAATCTGGACACTGATCGCCGACAGCAGGTCAAGGTCATCCGCCGAGAGGGTCTGCGCCTCGGGGCAGAGCAGATTGACCACCCCTAAGTGCTGTTCACCGGTGATGATCGGCAAGGTAAAGTGCGCGGCTTGTTTACCCGGCGGGCAATGGGCGGCCAGACGGGCGCAAGGACAGGAGGTCACACTGGTTGATAATGCCCCCTCCAGCAACAGTTGCTGGCAATGACAGAGCGGTTGCGCCAGGTCATGTAATAACTGTTCTCCCAGTTCGGGCGGCACATTGCGCCAACTGGCCAGGTGGTAGAGATTACGATCCGGGTCGCGCAGATAGACCCAGCCCATCTCCAGGTTGAGCACATCCAACACCGTCCCCAGAATGCTATAGAGGACATCGTGGATCTCACGGTCGCGATCCGCGGCCTGGATCACCTGGTTGATCGCCGTCAGCCGGCGATTAGAGCGGGTGAGATCAGTTTGGACGCGCACCAGATGGTCGGTCATAGTGTTGATGGCTACCGCGACCTCACCGATTTCATCGTTCGAGTAGACGGGGGCACGGGCGGCGAGATCACCTTCGGCCACCTGAGTTGCCATCTTGCGCAGCTCGTGTAGCGGGCGGATCAACCAGAAGGTCAGTAGCGAGGCCAGCAGGATCGAGGCCGCCGCGCTGAGCACCGTCACCAGCGTGACACTACGCCGACCGGCGGCCATCGCGGCTTCCACCCGCACATCGGTTAACAGATAAGAGAGCCAATCCGACAGCCCCGAGGTCACCCAGTAGTTGAGCGAAAAGCCCAGGATCAGCACCGGCAGCAACATGATCCCAGCGATTTTAACGTTGACCGGCACGGAGAGGATGAGATTGTAGACCCTGCGGCCCAATGGGGACCAGAGAGCAGCGGACATGAATTACCTCAAACAGACTTCACGATTAAGATGTGGCCAAGAAATGGATTGGACGGCAGGGTCGGACGGGATTTAACTGGCCAACCAGCGCGCACCGGTCTTCTCATTATCCTGATCTAGCCCAACTTGTCAATCTGGCCGGCCAACCAGCACAAGCAAGATTGTAAGCAGCGTGGTGATAATGCACAAGCAGCGTATCCCAATCGCTGTGGACTTTGCTGAATATAAATGCGATAATCCTACTATATAATCAGCTAAAGGCATGGCAGGGAATTGATTAGCCGGTTACCCTGCCCCATGCCCTCTACACGCGCAATTAAAGGATGAAGTATGGCTGAAACGCATGCCCCACCCCAAGGAGCGCCAACGCAGGGACGTTGGGCCGGTCGCAACATGACCAAAGATCAGTTGCGCCAAGAGATTTGGGCAGCCCTCGAAACACGCAACCTAGCGATTGGCCCCGCCTTTAGCCGCATCCCCAACTTTGTGGGGGCCGACAAAGCGGCGGCACGCCTGGCCGAACTGGCGATCTGGCGGACCGCCAAGGTCGTTAAATCCAACCCCGATCCGCCCCAAATTCCCGTCCGGCTGCGGGCTCTGCAGGAAGGGAAATTGCTCTACATGCCGGTGCCGGAATTGACGGCAGATTTCCCCTTTTTAGAGATGGACCCCGTGCTACTCCAGCAGCAAGGCATTCCCTTTGAAACCGTGGCCACATCCGAAGGCGCGATGCAATATGGCAAGCGCGTCGACTGGCGCGAAATGCAACCCTATGATCTCTGTGTTGTCGGCTGCGTCGCCGTGACGCGCAACGGCGGGCGCACCGGCAAGGGTGCAGGTTTTGCCGATCTGGAACTGGGCATTATGCGCCTGGTCGGCCTGGTGACCCCGGCAACCCCAGTCCTAACCACCGTTCATAGCACCCAAGTCGTAGACAACGAACGGGTGGTGATGGTCAACCACGACACCCCGCTCGATTGGGTGATCACACCCGATGAGGCGATTGAGACCCACACCCAATACCCCGACCCCCAAGGCATCGATTGGGAGCGTGTCCAGCCTGATCAATACGACAACATCCCCTTTTTGCGCGCCTTGCGTGCGCAGTTGACGAGCGGCTAAAGCCATCAACCCTGGGAACACCGGCCGCCGGCAAGGCGGCCGGCGCGCCCAGCGCGTAACACGAATCACCAATTTCTCATTTCTCATTATCAATCAGCTTATTCGTTAGAAGGAACAAAAATGTTACACAAAGGTCGTGGGGTGTTTAGTACACTCATTTTGATTGTCGCGTTGCTGATCAGCGCGTGTGCTGCCCCGGTTGCCGCGCCTGCCCCAGCCGCCGAAAGCAATGAAGCAGCCGCGCCCGCCGAAGGAACAGCCGTCAAGCTCGCGTTGATGCTTTCTGGCCCGATCACCGATGGTGGTTGGCACCAGTTTGCGCATGAAGGGTTGATGCGGCTGAAGGAAGAGGGCTTCGATGTCGCCTTTACCGAAAACATTGCCCAAGCCGATATCCCGCAGACGACGCGCGGCTATGCCGATGATGGCTACCAACTGATCATCGGCCACGGCTTCGAGTATGGCAGCGCCTTCCTCGAAATTGCCCCTGATTACCCGGACCAATTCTTCTTTGCCACCACCTTTAAGCCGCAAGATGAGATTCCGGCCAATACCATGTTTATCGATCCCGCGTACTGGGACATGGCCTACAGCGCCGGTGCCCTGGCCGCGATCCTCTCCAAGAGTGGTGTCGTCGGTTTTGTCGGCGGTGGTGACAATCCCACCCAACGCGGCATCAAGAACACCTTCGTCCTCGGGGCACAGAATACGGTGGAAACGATTACCGCCATCGGTGTTGTCACCGGCGATTATAGCGATGCCGCCAAGGGGCGCGAAGCCGCGACCACAATGGTGGGCAACGGTGCCGATGTGATCTGGCACGCAGCAGATGTCACCGGGTTGGGTGCGATTGAAGGGGCGACCAGCGAAGGGGCCACGGTCCTCGGCTGTTACGCCGATCAGACGCAGTTGGCCCCCGAGTTGATGGGCGCCAGCATTGCGATGGATCTGAGCAACATGGTGGTCAAATTGGGTCACGATGTGCGCGATGGCACCTTTGCCGCCGGCACCGAATGGCAGCCCGCGGTCAACGAGATGTGGCACTGGAGCTATAACAATGAAGCTGGCTACAACGAAGCGTTGATCACCCCGGAACAGTGGGCCCAATTCGAGCAGATCTGGAACGACCTCGTCGCCGGCAAGATCGAATACGAAGTTAGCAACGACTAAGAAAGTTACGGGTTATGGGTTACGGGTTACGCATCCAGGGACATTCCCCAATGTTAGGGGATTGCGTAGTTTGTAAGTAACTGCCAAGCCACCCCACCCGCGCCTAAGAGCGGTTGCCTGCTAGGCGCGCTCCCCAGTTTGGGGAGGGAACAGTTGACTCCGAGATCGTTCCTCCCCTTACCAGGGAGAGGTTAGGAGGGGGTTCGTAACTCGTAATCCATAACCCGTAACCAGAACCCATCATCCTATGTCCATTCGCCACTGGCAACAGCTTTCCACCACTGATTTTGATCAAATTGATAAGGCGCAGACGCTTGTGTTGATGCCCTTTGGCGCGACCGAGCAACATGGCCCCCATCTACCGGTCGGCACCGATGCGCTGCTGGTTGAAGAGGTGCTGCGCCGCCTGAGCCCGCGGCTCGCCGATCTCGATGCGCTGATTTTACCGACCACCTGGTGTACCAAAAGCGGTGAGCATCACACCTTTGCCGGCTCGCTCGATCTGCGCGCCGAAACGCTGCTGATGGTCGTACACGACATGGCCGCCGGCATTGCGCGCGCCGGCTTTCAAAAGCTGGTGCTCATGAACTGGCACGGCGGCAACAGCCACCTGATGGGCGTACTGGCGCGCGATATCCGCATCCGCCAGCGCCTGCCCACCTTTCTGATCGACATTGTCAGCATCTTTATGGGGCCTGGTTATGATCAAAGTGGCGTGCCGCAGACGCTCGACATCCACGCCGGGCGCTATGAAACAGGTATGATGTTGGCCGCCTACCCCGATTGGGTTAAACCGGGGCCGTATGAAAATATCGGCAGCGATCTGCAGCGAGGACGCACCGCAGCCAGCTTTACCGGCCACCAGTTGCTGCTGGTCGAAGGCGGACCGATCTATCCCGGCTGGGAGACTGATGATCTCACCGCGGATGGGGTGATCGGCGATCCAGCCGGCTCCACCCCTGAAGAAGGCGAACAGAACCTTGAGGCGATGGTCGCACGCGTCGAAGCCATGTTACGCGAAATCGCCCGCTTTCAATATAAACGCTAAGCGAACTCGTGAAACGTGAAACGTAATTCGTGAAACGTAAGTAACGACTAACCCCTCCCGCGCCCAGAGCGGTTGCCTTTAGGCGCGCTCCCCTCCCCTGCTAAGGGAGGGAATGGTTGACCCCGTGACTGTCCCTCCCCTCGTTTGGGGGAGGTTAGGAGGGGGTGGTTTGGTCATTACAAACGTAATTCGTAAAACGTAACTGATAACCTATGCCGCCCTTACTCGAAATGCGCAAAATTACCAAACGCTTCCCCGGCGTATTGGCCGATGATCAGGTTGATCTGACCGTACAACCTGGCGAGATCCACGCTTTGCTGGGCGAGAATGGCGCGGGCAAAAGCACGCTGATGCAGATCCTCTACGGTCTCTATCAGCGGGATGGTGGTGAGATCCTGGTCGATGGGCAGCCCGTGGAGATTCGCAGCCCCCACGACGCGATTGCCCACGGCATCGGCATGATCCACCAGGAATTTATGCTGATCCCGCGCTTTTCGGTGGTGGAGAATGTGGTGATGGGGTTGGCTGATAGCCCCGGCCCCCTGCTTGATCTCAAAGTGGCAAAAGCCCGGCTGACTGAACTAGCCCAACGCCACGGCTTGGCCGTTGATCCCAACGCCACCGTCGATCACTTGCCCGTTGGGGTGCAACAGCGCGTGGAAATCCTCAAGCTGCTCTATCGTAATGCGCGGCTGTTGATTCTGGATGAGCCCACCGCTGTCCTCACCCCGCAAGAGGCGGATGGACTGTTTAAGGTGCTGCGCTCGCTCACTGACAAAGCGCACTCGGTCATCTTCATCACCCACAAACTACACGAAGTGATGGCGGTGGCCGACCGGGTCACCGTCCTGCGCGACGGCAAGGTGATCGCGAGCCTGGCCACCAGCGAGACAACACCTCGCGATTTAGCGCGCATGATGGTGGGTCGTGAGGTTGCCCAGCGCATGGAGAAAACGCCGGTCAACCGTGGCCGACAGGTGCTCGCAGTCACCAATCTCCATGTCGCCGATGATGCCAACATGGCAAAGTTGAATGGGATTTCACTTGAGGTACATGCAGGCGAAATCCTGGGTGTGGCCGGGGTGGATGGCAACGGCCAGTCCGAGTTGGCGGAGGCGTTGCTGCATCTGCGCCCCATTGCCCGTGGTCAGATCGAGGTCGATGGCGTGGAGGTGACCCACCTTTCGCCCGCGGCGCATCGCGCGGCGGGCATTGCCTATATCCCGGCGGATCGGCGCAAGGTTGGTTCGGTAGGGGTGCTGTCGATTGCCCAGAATGCGATCCTGGGGCGGGCCGGCCATTTTGCGCGTTTGGGACGGCTGTTTTTTCACCGGCAACGAGTAAACGCGCACGCCACCACCCTAGTCGACAGCTATGATGTGCGCGCGCCCGGGATCCATTTTGCGGCGGGTAAACTCTCCGGCGGTAATCTGCAAAAGGTGGTACTTGGCCGCGAAGTGATGCGCCAACCACGCCTGCTTATTGTCGAACAGCCGACGCGCGGCCTTGACATTGGCGCGACCCACTATGTGCGCCAACAACTCTTAGCCGAACGTGAACGCGGCGCGGCGATTCTGCTCATCTCAGCCGAATTGGAAGAGATCTTGGGACTAAGTGACCGTATTGCCGTGCTCTACCAAGGCGCGATCATGGGCATTATTGACAATCAAAAGCCGGAGAGCGGTGGGACTGCCGATCTCGAAGCCATCGGCTTGATGATGGCCGGCACCCCACTATAATGCGGTTGTTTTGCAACCAGTACTTTTACTCGTTCAGAAACGACTGGTTTCAAACAGAGCACACTTTAGCAGAGCAACGATCATGAACCGTTTTTTGGCCCGCCCCCACTTTGAACGCCGGCTCGTTCCGAATGAATCACCGCTGGCGATTGGACTGACCACGCTGCTGGCAGTACTTGCTGCGCTGATCATCGGCAGCCTGCTCTTTTTGCCCTTTGGGGCCAACCCGATCAACGCCTACAGTGAGCTATTTCGGGAGAGCTTCGGTAATCTGCGCGGCTTTGGCTTTACGCTGGTGCGGGCCACGCCCCTGATCTTTATCGGGCTGGGGACGATTGTCGCCTGGAGTGCGGGCTTTAACTATCTCGGTTTTGAAGGTGCGCTCTATGTCGGCGGGGCGATGGCGGCCTGGGTGGCGCTGCTGAGTGTCGAGGGTGGCCTGCTTGGCCCCTTGCCGGCACTGCTCTTCTATCCACTGGTTTTTGCCGCCACCTTTGCGGCCGGTGGGCTTTGGGCCGGTTTTGCCGGTTGGATCAAAGCGCGCTTTGGCGGCAACGAAGTGTTGATCTCGCTGATGATGAATTACCTGGCGGTCTTCCTGATCAACTATCTGGTCTCCGGGCCAATGCGCGCACCGGGTGATCTGCCGCAGACGATCCGCCTACCCGACTGGACGTTGCTCGGCTTTATCATCCCCGACACGCGGGCGCACGCGGGCATTTTGGTGGCGCTGCTGGCCGCGCTCCTAGTCTGGCTCTTCTTGCGCAAAACCCCAGTTGGCTACGAACTGATCGTTGCCGGTTTTAGCCCCAAGGCGGCGCGTTATAGTGGGATCAACGTGCGGCAACGGCTGATCCTGGCCGCCTTTATCGCCGGTGGGCTGGGCGCGCTGGCGGGGCTATGCGAAGTACTTGGCGTACAATTCCGGCTGCTCGATGGCATCTCCCATGGCACTGGTTTTGTCGGTATTGTCGCCGCCCTGCTCGGTCGGCTCAACCCATTTGGCGTGGTGCTCGCCTCGCTGCTCTACGCCGCGATGGGCGTGGGTGCGGACGCCATGCAGCGCCGCGCCGGGCTGCCCAGCTCGGTGATCTTGATCATCCAGAGTTTAATTGTGCTCTTGATCTTGGCCAGTGATCTGCTACGCTACTATCGGATCAACTGGCGCAGAATACATCCAGTCACGGAGTGACGGCAGAGGGTAGCCGAGGGTTTCAACCCTCGGGCCTCGGGCCGAGACAGCGATCAACAAGCAGAGGAGTTAGCCCCTTGGAAATTTCGCAAATCTTCACCGCCGCCTTTCTAGTCACCTGGCTGGCGGCGAGTATTCGGCTGGCCGGACCAGTGTTGCTGGCCGCGCTCGGCGAGCTGTTTGGTGAGCTTTCCGGTGTGCTCAACGTTGGCATCGAAGGGACCATGCTGCTGGGTGCGCTGACCAGTTTTTTGATCGCCTATCTGAGTGGCAATCCGTGGCTGGGATTGGTAGGGGCGCTGGCGGTGGGCATTGGGGCGAATCTGATCCTGGCCTGGTTTTATGTGACCGTGCGCGCCAGCCAGGTGGTAGTAGGCATCATCTTTAACACGCTGGCGCTGGGGTTGGCTAGTTATGTCTACCGCGCCGTGCTGGGCAACGAGGCGCGCCCCCAAAAAGCGGCGATGTTTGGCGAGTTATATATTCCCATGTTAGCCGATCTGCCGATTGTTGGGCCGGTACTCTTTAGCCACTCGTGGCTGGTCTACTTTACCTTTGCCTTGGCCTTGGTCGCCGGTTTTGTGCTCTATCGCACCAAGTTTGGGCTTAAGTTGCGCGCCGCCGGTGAATATCCGCGGGCAGCGGACACAGCGGGGATCAATGTCTTTCGCATGCGCTACATCGGCGTGATGATCTCCGGGGCGGGGGCGAGCATGGCAGGGGCCTATCTGGTGCTCAGTGAACTCGGCATCTTTCGCGACAACATTATTGCCGGGCGGGGCTTTATTGCCCTGGCGATTGTGATCTTTGGGCGCTGGAACCCCTATTACGCCGCCATCGCCGCCTTGGTCTTTGGCGCAGCGGATGCGTTGCAGCTCTCCTTGCAGATCTTCGACTTTGCCGTGCCGCCCCAATTACTGCTCAGCTTGCCCTACGTGTTGACCATTCTGGCCGTTTCCGGGCTGCTGGGCAAAGCGATCCAACCAGGGGCCTTGTTGACGCCTTATGTGAAGGAATAATAGGACTTACGCAGCGAATGCACCTCACCCCCCAGCCCCCTCTCCGGTGCGGAGAGGGGGAGCCAACGCCCCTCTCCAGGGTGGAGAGGGGCCTGGGGTGAGGTTGATCAGGAAAGAGGAACTATGCGCTTTCAAGATTTACTCACTACCTGGGCACAGCGGACGCCCGATGCGACCGCCCTGCGCTGGATCGAACGCGACCGGGCGTTGACCTATGCCGAAGCTGTAGCCGCGATGGAACAGGTGGCCGGGGCGCTGGCGTCGCTTGATGTGCAGCGGGGCGACCGCGTTGGCATCTTTGCACACAATGGGCTCGACTATCTGCTGGCGATGTTTGGGGCGTGGCGGCTGGGGGCGATGGTCACCCTGGTTAACGTGCAATATGCGGACGAGCTGGATTACTTTGTCAACGACACGACGCCCAGTGTGCTGATCTACACCGGCGACCACTTTGCCACCATCGACCGCCACCGGGCGCAACTGCCCAGTGTGCGTCACTATCTTTGCATGGATGGCGAGCAACCAGGCGCGCTCGACTGGAACGCCCTGCTGCGCGCCGCGCCACCGCCACCGCCACCGCCCGATGCCACCCAAGAGAGTGACCCCGCCCATATTTCCTACACCTCCGGCACGACGGGCAAACCCAAGGGCGCGGTCCTGGCCCACGAACCGACCACCCGCGCCTGCAACTGTATCGCCGAGCGCTTACAGCTATCGCGCCACGATGTCACCCTGGGGGCCACCGCGCTGAGCAGTTCCTACCAGTTGGTCGTTAATCTGTTGCCGGGGTTGTTGCGCGGGGCGACCGTCCAGGTGATGAGTCGTTGGGAGATCAACAAAGCGTGGCAGGTCATGGACGAGCGGGAGGTCACCTATCTGCCCGCCAACCCGACCATCTTGCGCGAAGTGCTGGATCGAGCGCGCCAAACCGGGCAGATGCCAAGCAAGCTGCGCATGGGCATCTCCGGTGGTGGGCCGGTGCCGCCGGATCTCAAACGGGCATGGCGCGATGAATTCAAACTGCCGCTGGTCGAAAGTTACGGGCAGAGCGAATTGGGCGGCTTTGTCGGTCTGGGTTATCCCGCCTTGGTCGCCGATGACAAGTTGCTGGCGGTTGGTCCGGCGCTGCCCGACAAAGAGGTCCAAATTTTTGACGAGGCCGAACAGAGCGTGGGGGTGGGACAGATGGGTGAGATTGTGATTCGCGGCGGCTTTATGGTTGGTTACTGGGGCAAGGCCGAGAAGAGCGCCGAAACCCTGCGCGGCGGCTGGCTGCATACCGGCGACATGGGCAAACTCGACGTGGATGGTTATGTGACGATGCTGGGGCGCTGGTCAGAACGGATCGTCAGCCAGGGGCGGGTGATCTTTCCGCGGGGCATCGAAGAGGCGCTCTACTGTCACCCCGCGGTGCAGCAAGCCTGTGTGATCGGGAAGCCCGATGCAGTCGCCGGTCAATTGCCCAAAGCACTGGTGACGTTATACGCTGGGGAAGCGGCCACCCCGGTCACGCTACTCGACCACTGTCGGCAACAGCTTCCCGCTGATCAGGTGCCGGTCGAAATTGAGATTCTCCCTGCACTGCCCATGACCCCCACGGGTAAGATTGGCCGGGCTGCGTTGCAGGCGAGGGAAAATCAACGCGCGGCAAGCAGCTGATCCACCCAAAGCGGTTCACGATCCACGCCAGATCAATGTTGGGTAGCGGCCACGTCCTCGCTAACCTGGAAGGTGTAGCCAACGCCATAGACACTTTTGATCAGGCGCGCGCTTGCGGGACTCAGCAGCTTAAATTTGCGGTGTAACCGGGCAATGATCTGGGCCAGACTTTCGTCGGTGACACCCTGATAGATCACTTCTTGCGGGTAGGCCGAGGCGATTAACTCCTCTTTGCTCACCGGCTGCCCCTGTGCTTGGACCAGCCGTTGCAGGATCCGATATTCCAGGAGACTTAGCTGCTTACGGCCGCGACTACCAACCAATTCTCGTCTTGCTTGATCAAAATAACAACTCATCTGCTTCCTCCCATCCTTCAGTTACCAAGCCTTAGGGACACTCATTACGACGGAAAAACGGTCGTCTGGTCGCGTCGTCTGGACGACACGACCAGACGACGAAACGACCATGCGACGCTTTACAAAACAGGTTGCGTGCGCAATGCTTGCAACAGCATTACAATTTGCTGTCAAAGCGTACCACAAAAGAGTACATGCTTATGTCTCAAAGATTGGGTCAATTGTCTCACGTTGCAAAAGGAGCATTCGTCAGCCGATGTCACAGACCATTCACCTGCGTCCTGCGCACGTCAACGACGTGGCGACCTTAACCCAGATCCGCCGCGCAGCGATCTTGACGCTGGCCGTGCCAAAGCTGGGGCAGGCAGCGGCGCAACGCTGGGCCGATGCCGCAGCGCCCAACCGTGTCCAACGTGCGCTGGAACGCCATCAGCTCTGGGTCGCGGAGTATATGGGCGCGGCGATTGGCTGGGTTGAGGTAGATGGTGACCACATTGCCGGAATGTACGTCCAGCCCCAGCACGCCGGATCTGGCATCGGCTCCGCCCTCCTCGCCCACGCTGAAGGGCAGATCCAGGCAGCGGGGTATCCTGCGGTGCGGCTGGAGTCTAGTTGGAATGCTGAGGAATTCTATCAACGCCGGGGGTATTTGCCGTTGGGAGCGCGGTCGGTCGAAGAGGGAAGGCCGATGGTGAAGCGATTTGGTGGGGTTGATTGACAATGAGTGTCGAACAAGTTTGCGTAAAACAGGTGCGGAACCTGTTACTTAAATATAAACTGGCAGGTGAAGACCATGAATAGTCCTTATAAGTATGAAGTGATCATTTATTGGAGCGCTGAGGACGAAGCGTTTATTGCTGAGGTGCCCGAATTACCGGGTTGCGCAGCTGATGGCAACAGTTATGCGGAAGTGATGACCAACGTCGAAATCATTATTGGAGAATGGATTGAAACCGCAAAAGCTTTAGGTCGGCACATCCCAGAACCCAAAGGGCGCTTGGTTTTTGCCTAACGCAAGGAGAAGCTGGCTTGGTGCGGCCTCTTCCTCATGTTCTTCGCTTGACAGCCATCCACTATAGCTGACACCCTCATGGTGCGCAGGACGGGACCGCCAAACATCATGTGGAACCGATCTCGATCACCGCTTGGCCTGTTGAGAGAAACATACACATCCAGCACAAATTCAGTTTGACCGTAGCCACACTTGCAACGCCTCCAACACCTCTTCTTTCATCAACGGATCGCGTGCGGCTTTAATTCCCACCGCATCGTAGACCACATTCGCAATCATGGCCGGCATTGAAAAATTTTGGTCGTAGCGGCACGGTAGTTCGTGCCGCTACGACCAAAAATGTTAGAAAGTACTCTCCGGCGTGGTGGAGGGGCACCAGCGCGAGGCAAGCAGGTAGTCGATCAGCACGCGCTGAGCGTCGGGCGAACCGATGTGGTTGAGCGCGTCGACGGCGTTGGCACGCACGTAGCGATTTTCATCGTGCAAAGCCCCTTGCAGCGCAGGCACGGCAGGGGCAGCCGCCGCCCCAATCCGGCCCAGCGAGAGGGCCGCGCTAAAGCGGGCTTGACCATCCGCATCGCTGAGCAGTTGCGCCAGGGCAGAGACGGCAGCGGCTTGCGCACTCGGTTGGTCGGCCACATCCAGGGTGCCCAGGGACTCGGCAGTATTGCGCCGTACCCATTCATCCTCATCGTTGACCAGTTTCGTCAAGCCGGCCACACTCGCTGCGGCCACATCACTCCCAGCCAGTTCAATTTCACCCAGGGCAAAGGCGGCATAACCACGCGTCAGCGCGGCGTTGTGCTCAAGTTGTTCGGTCAGCGCGGCGGCGGCTGGTTTACCCACGGCAGCCAGACCATAGGCGGCATTGCGCGCCGTGTCTTTGTCCGCCCCCTGCAACCCACCGATTAGTGCGGCGACACCCCCTTCGCCCATCGCGGCCAGGGCATAGGCAGCGTTAAGCGCCACCGGCTCATAGTCGTCGCCTAAGCGCGCGGCCAGGGCGGGAATTGCGTCGGCGGCCCCTGTGCCGAGCAGACCCAATTCATCGGTAGCGGCCAGGCGAGTTTGTTTGTCACTGCTGGCCAGTTGATCGACCCACTGCCCGGCCTTGCCGGTGGTTTGGCCAGTGGGCGCTGGGCGGCGACCATTGAGCCATTGCCACTGATGTTGCCAGATCGTCTCGTGGCGATTAGGTGGGCCGTCGCCATTCATCGGCGTCCAGGTGGGGTCGGCGGCGGCAGGGGTAGGTCGCGTCATGCGCACAAATTGAAATTTGAGCATCGAGCGGGTCTTGGTCGAGTTGTTGGCATTGCCGCGGTGCCAGAGATCATAGTGGATCAGGCCAAAGGTACCCGCTTCGCCCAGCATGTGGACATCCTGCTCGGTCTCGTCGCCGGGGCGGTTGTTGTAATATTGGGTGCCGGGCATAAAGGCGGACGGCCCCATCACCTCATCGACGGCGTGGTCATAGTAGAAGATCATCGCCCACCAGGGATGGTGGTTGCGCACTTTGGCATAGCCCCAGTAGCTATCCTTGTGCCAGCTCTGCACCTTACGCCCCGGCTCGGTAAAGTGACAGTGGCGATGGGGATGCATGGTGTAATCTGGTCCCAGCACACTGGTCAACGCGCCCTGAATCACCGGGTGGCGGAAGACCTCTTGTACTTCGGGGACACGGGGGAGGATATTGTTGCCGGGGTTGCCCTCTTTGCTCATCACTTCTTGGATGCGCCGACTCATCGCCGCGTGAAAATCAGGGGAAAAGTCGGTATTGAGGACCAGGTACCCATGCGAGACAAATTGGCGCATCTGCGCCTCAGTCAAGGCAAGCGGTTGTGACATTGGTATTGTACTCCAGACTGTGGATTGATAATCGGTGTAACGATGAGGGTATTATACATGGCCGGGTTGGGGATTGGGAAGTGGCAGTTTTTGGGGAGGATACAACGTTACACGCTTGCTTAAAAGCCATTTGCGCCCAAAAGTGATAACACTGTTGCACAGCCGATTGACAGTGTTTAGGATGGCAGATATACTACCCGCGGTCACGCTTTATCGTTGCCGCATGATCTTTCTGGTGTTAGAATAGAAGCAGAAAGGTGAAACAATGACGACTTTACAACAAGCAGAGCAACTCTTATTTGAGATGTCGCCAACGGAGAAGCTGCAATTGCTACAGTTAATTGCGCGTGACCTTGGCGGTACAACACCAGGCGTTGTGAGTACGCCTGGTATATGTGGGGGCGATCCACGTATCGCTGGCACACGGATTCCCGTATGGGTGCTTGTCCAATTTAAGCAACTCGGGACAACGGAAGCAGAGATCCTGCGTGCCTATCCAACTTTGCGTGCAGAAGACTTAACAAATGCTTGGGCTTATTATCGTGCACATAAAGCCAGCATTGACGAACAAATTCTTGAAAACGAGACAGCATAAAGTATGGCCCGGTTATATTCAAACGAGAACTTCCCCATTCCTGTTGTTGAAGAGCTACGGCGACTTGGTCATGACATTCTAACAATTCAGGAAACCGGTAAGGCAAATCAAGAATATCCAGACGATGACGTCCTCAATCTCGCCATTGCGGATAACCGCGCAGTCTTGACGATTAACCGTAAGCATTTTCGTAACTTGCACCGCCAGTTGCCAACGCACAAAGGGATCATTATCTGTACTGCGGATAATGATTTCATCGGTCAAGCACAACGTATTCATGAAACGATCGAAAGTTATGAACTTCTGGATGGTCAGCTCATTCGTGTAAATCGACCGCCGGCGTAAATCACCATCAGTTGAAACTGTGTGATATCGCCTGCGCTCTTCTCTACTCAATACAAATCCACCCCAGTACACATCGTAGTCAGCTTTATCATGATCCCAACCAATCCAGCTTGAAACTATCTACCCGAGGAGAGACGATGGACGAAGCGCGCTTTTGGCAACTGATTAACGCAGCATGGCAGGCCGATCCCCGGCTACAACGCTTCCAAAGCAACGTGCTGGCGACCGTCGACGCAGCAGAAAAACAGGCGGCATTTCTGCAAAGTGAAGTGGCCGCGGAGGCGGCCATCCCCCAGGAAGAGCAGTTGATCGAAACGCTCCGCATCCACTTGGACGCACTCACCAAGGAGGAGTTGCTGCAATTTGATCGCATTATGGAGCGCAAGCTCTATGAGATTGATCGCGCCGACATTCATCAATTCACCGATGGCAGCGATGATGGTTTTCTCTATTGCCGCGGTTTTATTGTTGCGCTGGGGCGTGACTTCTATGAGGCCGTCAACGCCAACCCGACGAATGCCCTGGTCGACTTTGAATGTTATGCCATCACCTATCTCAGCCAGGAACTCTTTCAGGAAAAATTTGGCAAAATGCCTCCGTCGGGCATCTCACGCGAGTCCTTTTCGAATGCGGCGGGATGGTCGTAGTCATCACACAAGAATGTAGACGAGGACATACTCGCTGCTGTGTTCATTTTTTGCGGGTATTGGGTTATCCCATGCGGCACGTGCTTGACTCATGATACGAAGTTGAGCGTTTCCCATCACCACAAGGAGCACTCATGACAACCTTTCTCTCCGACGAACTCGCAACACTGGACCTCGCCGCCTTTATGCGCGAAGCGTTGGCCGAAGCCACCGCCGCTGGGGAAGCCGGGGAACTGCCGATTGGCGCCGTGCTGGTCTGGCGCGGCACGGTCATTGCGCGCGGGCGGGCACGCCACCAAGAACTGCGCAGCGATATCCGCCACGCCGAGTTAAATACCTTGCTCGCCGGCGGCGATCCGTTGTGGGAACATCCCGATGAATGTGTGCTGTTTACCACCACGGAACCATGCCCGCTTTGCCTGGGTGCGGTGGTCATGGCCGATGTCCCCCATATCGTCTATGCCTTAGCCGACAACGTCGTCCATTCTCTGCAAACCGTCACGACGAATCCCTATGTCCGGCGCCATTTGCGCACCTATTACGGTGGTGTACTCGCCGAGGAGTCGCTTGCGATCTTCAACCGCTATGCACCCCAAGCCTTGGCCTATATTCAAAGTGGTGGCGCAGCACAGCCATGATGAGCAACTATACTCAAATCAGAATGAGACCCCTAGTTTCGGTCAGCGTGCGTCGCACTGACCAAAGAATCTAGCGGACTGGAAACAGTTGGCGGTCAGTGCGACGCACGCGATCCCGTTAGCCAGCAAAACTCCGGTTCTCACCTTGACTTCAGTATAACAGATAAAACAAACAAATATTGCACAATCGTGTCTAATCAGCAGACCGCAAGTACCCACCGCAGACCCCAGATGCACATCTGAGTCAGGAACTTTTTCAAGAAAAATTTGGCAAAATGCCCCGTTGGGCATCTCGCGCGAATTCTTTTGGAATACGGCAGGATGGGCATCGTCACTGGGCAGGGTACAGTGAGTTGGGATCCAGATGTCATGAGAACGAACGTAAGCCGGCGTGTACTGCGCATCCCCTAATGCGCAGTACACGCCGGCTTACGTTAAGTTGTGCATTACCGATGACATTTTTAGGTAGATGGACAAACTGCATAAAGAGCTGGTAAGATGATTTAAGAGAGCAATCGTTGCGCCATTGGCCGGAGAATGCGCAGTTGCTTTCACCAGCACGGCAGCAATTGCATTAGTAGACTATTCGCAGAGCTGGCCACCAGAAAGAAGAGACAGAAATAGCATATGAGCAACATTAACCCCACAGAGATTAACTTAGGACTATTAGCGCATGGTCCGCATGCCGATCTGATCCGCGATCTCGCCAGGAAATGTTATGTCGATGAAGCCATCCAGGCGATCTGGGTGGGAGGCAGCCTGGCCGCGGGCACGGGTGACGCCTACAGCGATGTTGACTTTCGGATTGCGGTTGACCCTGAACAACTCGACCGCTGGACAAGCCCCAATTGGGCGGACTATCTGCCCATCCCAAGCTGCGGTGGGCTCCTGTTGCGCTTTGGGGAGCATGCGCTGCTGCATCATTTGATCCTGGCCGATGGCAGCATTCTCGATTTCTACGTGCAAGATACGACGGTGAATAACCATGAGCCACACTTGGTGATTCTCGCCTGTCGCAACGCCACGTTTGGCGCGGCGTTGGCAGGCTTTGCAACGCCGGCCGCCGCGCTCACTCGTGAGATTGACGGGGCCGTGGTGCGCCAGTTCTTGATTGACTACTGGATCACGACGCACAAGGAGATGAAGGGCCTTGGCCGCAAATATGATTATTTCCAATTTGTCGGCCTCTATTTGGAGCGGATGGCGCTGTTGCGCGCCTGGTATATGCAGGCAGTCGGCAAAGATCTCGATGCCCGCGTCACCATTCATATGTTAGGGGCGATGCACAGGGGCCTGGCCGGCAAACTCACCCCACAACAGCACAACATCCTTGGCCTACCCACCAGGACACCCAAGGAAACCGCAACGGTCATTGACGCGATCCGCGCCGAGATGGCGGCGGTTGGGCGTTGGCTGGCCGATCGACATGGCTTTGCTTATCCGCACGAACTCGAAGCGGTCGTCAATCGCACCTGGCAGGAAAACAAGGATTCTCTAGTCAAGCGGTGAGCCTATGCGCGCAAGTCGTCAATTAAATTTGGCGCAGCGGGAATACAGGGGGTTGACAAGATCGCCCTGGGCTAAAGCCGCAGGGCTACCCAACAACGCCGGGTGAACCCGGCTAAGGAAGCTGGGTTCACCCGGCGTTGTTGGGTAGCCCGGGTGCCCACTGGGCGCGTTGACGGCGGGGCGGGATGGCAACCCCCTAAGATCCCTTTGCACCTTAAATTTTTGCTCAAACCGCTGCGCCTTAAATTTTTCCTTACTGCAGGGTTGGAGTATACTGTAAGTAATCAGCTGAATCCTTGGGTCCCCAATATGATTATGTGACAAGCTTCGGTTGATGACAGATTCCCTACCACTAGGTATCTAGCCAAAGATTCGCTGGTCCTGCTGTGCGCAGTCTTTCATGCACCGATAAGGTTGCCCCCGCCAACTGTGCCCAGGATTTCCCCAATCGGAACAGGAGCACCACCGAATTCTCGGCGTGGTGCTTAGTTGCCAATGCTCATCGCCGCCACTTTTGTAAAGCACCGTTGTGACAGCGCGCAGACTAGCTGCCACTGCCATCTGATGAGCCCATTGTCTAAGAAAGGCGGTCTTTCGATCCTGGTTACCATCCCTCTGCGCGCCCCTCAGGCGGTTCTCTACCCTGTCTGGCCAACACTCTGTCGATGGCGAGAAAACAGCGCAACGATTCACTAACCGTTTGTGAAGTGCCAAAATTTATATGTACAAATAAATAGGGAGTAAGACAAATGTCAAAAAAACTCTATGCTTTTGTCAGTCTATTCGTGCTGCTCAGCCTTGTGTTAGCAGCCTGTGCGTCGCCGGCGGCACCAGCCAGCGAAGCGCCGGCAGCAGAAGCAGCGGCGACGGCAGCACCAGCAGAGGAAGCAGCCGCGCCCGCCGAGGCCGCGGCCCCCGCCGAGGCGGCCGCAGAAGCGGACCCCAACACGCTGCCGCGCAATGAAACCCTGTATTTCAATGGCCAACAGTGGGGCTCTGTGGTTGGTTGGAATCCTTATGCCAGCAGCAACAACAATGCGATGGCCATCAACCAGCAGGATAATGCGCGCGTCCTCATGTTTGAAACGCCGTACCTGTACAACATGCTCGACGGCAAGGTCTATCCGTTGTTAGCGGATGGTGATTACGCCTGGAACGCGGATCGCACGGAGATCACCTTCAAGATCAAGGCTGCGGCTAAGTGGAGCGATGGCACCCCGGTGACGGCTGAGGACGCCGCGTATACCTGGGCCACCCATGTCAAGTACAGTACGCCAACCGGCGCTTCTAACATCGATTACATTGAAGATGTCGTTGCGGTCGATGCGCAAACCGTGCTGATCAAGGCCAAGCTGGGTGAAGATGGCAAAGCGGTCAATCCGCTGATCGTTGGCGCTTATTTGAGTACCAACTATATCATCCAAAAAGCTTGGACCGAAACCCTGGAAGAACGCGCCGGTGGTGATGCGACGGCACTGCTGGCCGATGCCGCCGAGGATGTGGTTTACTCCGGTCCCTATCACAAGTATTTTGCCGATGATTCCAAGGTTGTCCTGGCCCGTGATGACAACTACTGGGGTCAGGACGCCGCGATGTGGGGCAAGCTGCCGGCCCCCAAGTACCTCGCCCACACGATCTTCAAGGATAACGCTGCCGGCACCACCGCGCTGAAGTCCGGCGAGGTCGATGTCAGCCAGCAGTTCAACTCCAATGTCCAGGATCTGTGGCTGACCGATAATCTGCCGATTTCCACCTACCTGCCCGAGGCGCCCTATGGCATCGGTGCCAGCTTACCGACGGCCTTCTTCAACCTGAATTCCATTGGGCTAGACCAGCCGGCAGTACGCAAGGCGATTGCGATGGCGGTAGATTACCCCACCATTATTGCCAATGCGATGACCAACCAATCGGCCACCTTTGACCAAGTGCCACGTTCGCTGATGAACCCGACCGCTGGTGAACAGGCACTCTATGACCCGGCGGCTGTCGCTGACTTGCAATTCGCGGGCAATGACATCGAAGGCGCCAAGGCGCTGCTTGATGAGGCCGGCATTGTCGACAGTGATGGCGATGGTTGGCGTGAATTTGAAGGGGAAAAGCTGACCTATATTGCCACCTGCCCGAATGGTTGGTCCGACTGGCAGGCTGCGATTGAAGTGGTCGCCACCGCCGGCAAAGCGATCGGCATCGACATCACGACCAACTACCCCGAATGGTCGGTCTATCAAACCGTCGTCACCAAGTCCGATGCACCGCTGCCCGAGGGTTATGATATCTTCATGATGTGGAGCGATGGCGCCGGCCCAACCCAACCTTGGTCGCGCATCCGCAAACTGATGAGTTCCGAATTTGTCGGGATGACGAGCAACTGGAACGGCAACTGGGGTCAGTATGTCAATGAAGAGGCCGATGCCTTGATCAACGCGATTCCCAGTGAAACGGATGAAGCCAAGCTCAAGGAAATGTACACCGAGCTGGTCAAGCTTTACCTGACCGATATCCCCTCTTTTACGCTCATGTACCGCCCACAGAGTTTCCACACGGTGAACGAAAGCGTTTGGACCAACTTCCCCTATGATGGGGATGGGACTAATCCGCCGGTGCCACCACTTGATCTGATGGATGGCTGGAGTGTTGCCGGGCTTTATAACCTGGAACTGGTCAATCCATAAGTAACATTTGACTGCAATCGCCATCTGCCGGATCCTCAGCAGATGGCGATTGTTTATCTGGCGAGTAGATTGTTGGCCAAGTTCTGAGGGATTAGGATTGCTCGGAGGGGCACCCAAAGGGGTCCCGCAAATCCCCGACATGGGTCGGGGATTTGGCAATCCCCTCGGAGCGGGCGGCGAACATTTAACCCATCAAAACAGCGCCACCAATGTACGAGATGATGCAATGGATAGAAAGCAGGCATTGGCTTGAAAGGATATATCAAATATTTTGGGGCCAAATTGATTTGGTTCCTGATTACGTTATTTTTCGCGTTCATTCTCAATTTTATCCTGCCGCGGCTGATGCCGGGTGATCCGGTGGCGGCCATCGTTTCCCGCCTGGCGCAGGGGATGAGTAATGCGTCCGGGGTGCAGGCGATTTATCAGCAATATGCGGATCTCTTTGGCACGAACAAACCGATCCTCGAACAATTTTTTCTCTACATGCGTAATGTGCTCCAGGGTGATTTTGGCTACTCGATCAGCCAATATCCGCGCACGGTGGCGGATGTAATTCAATCGTCGATCTTGTGGACGATTGGGCTCCAATTCCCTGCGATCATTGTTGGGTGGCTGATTGGCAACACATTGGGGGCGTTGGCGGCTTATCTGCGCGGCGGCTTTGATCGGGTGCTGATGCCGTTGAGCATTTTTGTGAGCAATTTACCCGCGTTTGGGATGGCGGTCATCTTAATGGTGATCTTTGCCGTTACCCTAAAATGGTTCCCAACCTCGGGCGGTTATGGCTTTGATCTGATTCCCAATTTGAGCTGGAAATTTATCTGGTCGGTGATCGTCCACTATCAACTGCCCTTTTTGTCGATTGTCTTGATTACGATTGGCGGGCAAGCGATTGGCATGCGTTCGATGTCGATCTATGAGTTGAATGCGGATTATGTAAAATACAGCCGCTTTATGGGCATTAAAGATCGCAAAATCATTAGCTATGTCTTTCGCAATGCCATGCTGCCCCAAATTACCGGGTTGGCCTTATCGATTGGCACGATGATCGGCGGCGCCTTGGTGGCGGAGATCATCTTCAGCTATCCGGGCCTTGGCTCTACTATCCTCACCGCGGTCTTGGGGCAGGATTATCCGCTGATCTCCGCCACCACCTTGATTGTCACTTTGATGGTGCTCACGGCCAACTTTTTACTTGAAATCTGCTATGGCTTTCTGGACCCGCGCATTAAAGCCGCGCAGGTCGACTGAGGAGAGAGATACCTATGACGTACATGTTTCGACAAGTCTTCCGCTCTCCTAATTTTGTGATTGGGTTCATCATCTTTGCGGCCATTCTCCTGACCGTGGCGATTTACCCTTTGCTCAAGCCCGACCCACCGCTTGGGATCATCGCGCAGGGCACCTTCTTCGCGCCTGGGATCTATGTGAGTACGTACGACAGTCTTAACGCCCCCTCCTATATCCTCAAATTAGAGGGGGCAGAGGCAAAGCGCATTGCCACCAAGCTGAACGAGGACGATCGGCTAGCCATGCAGAAATGGCTCGTGGCAGCCGGCCTCCTGGCTAGTGAAATCGACCTGCAAAACACCGAACAACTGCTGGCACAATGGGAAGCAACCTTTGATCCCGCCACGCGCCTGCCCGGCATGACCAATGCCGATCGCAACTATTATATCAGGCTCAATACCGCGCTTGAAGGGCTTTTGTCCACGGCACCGGCAATCATTGCCGCCGAAAATGCCGAAACCGGCGTATTAGAAGAGCGCGCACGCGTCGCGCCATCGGATTATGTAAATGTCAACCAGGTCGCCAATGTGCGGGTCTTACCGCTGGGCACCGATAATTTTGGCCGCGATGTGCTCACGGAATTAGTCGCGGCAACGCGCGTCTCCTTACAAATTGGTTTTGTCGCCGGCACGGTGGCCACGATCATTGGGCTGATTTTGGGGTTGGTGTCGGGCTATATCGGCGGTATCGTCGATGATGTGATTATGTTCTTTACCAACCTCTTCACCGTCATCCCCAGTTTTGTGTTGTTGATCCTGATCTCCTTCAGCCTCGGGCAGGAGAGCCGCGGTGCCTTTACCGTCGCGGCGGTGATTGGCTTCACCTCCTGGGTCTGGACGGCCAGAGCCGTGCGGTCGCAGGTGATCTCCTTGCGCAACCGCGATCATGTCAACTTGTCGAAACTTTCTGGCCATTCGATTGGTTACATCATCCTCAACGATATTCTGCCCTATATCGCATCATATGTGGTGATGGCCTTTATCCTGCAGATCTCTTCGGGCATCCTAGCCGAAGCGGGGTTATCGATTCTTGGCCTTGGCCCGCGCACCACCGAAGTGCCAACCCTGGGCTTGATGATGAACTGGGCGATGATCTATCAGGCGCATATTCTCGGCAAATGGTGGGCCTACTTCCCCGTCATCATCACCATCGCCCTGATTACCTTCTCGATGAATCTGATGAATACCGGTCTCGACCAGGTCTTCAATCCGACGTTGCGTGATTAGTAAATCTTAGGTAGCTGAAATGTCAAATGTAATTTTGGAAGTACGCGAGCTGACGACAAAATATATCACCCGCTTTGGGGAAGATGTCTATGCGGTGGATCACGTCTCGCTCAAGGTCGAAGAAGGGAAGTCGCTGGGCATTGCGGGCGAATCGGGCTGCGGCAAGTCGACGTTGGCGCTGAGCCTGATGGGCTATTACTTCCCCCCACTGCACTACACCAGTGGCGACATCATCATTGATGGGCAAACGATCTCGGGCCTGCCGCCGGATGAGGTGCGCAAGTCGATTCTGGGCAAAGAGATTGCCTACATCCCCCAAGCGGCCATGAATGCGCTGAATCCCACGCGCAAAATCATCAATTTTATTGAGGATGTGGTGCGCGCGCACTATCCGGAAACGACCAAGAAAGAGATTTATGATTTAGCGCGCGAGCGTTTTGCCTTTCTCGGCTTGCCCGCCGACGTGTTACAAAAGTACCCGGTCGAACTCTCCGGCGGCATGAAACAGCGCACGGTGATCGCCATCTCCGTCATTCTCGGCCCCAAGGTCTTGATCGCCGATGAACCCTCCTCGGCCTTAGATGTCACCTCGCAAAAGATGGTGATCAAAATGCTGCGGGACTTGATGGAAAAAGAGATCATCCGGGCGATGATCTTCATTACCCACGAGCTGCCCCTGCTCTACAATGTCACCGACGACATCATGGTGATGTATGCCGGCCAAGTTATCGAGCTGGGCGCGGCCAAGGCTGCGGTCTTTGATCCGCTGCATCCCTATGCGAAGGGCTTGATGGGGTCGATCATTGTGCCGGAGGAAGGGTTGCGCAATGCCAAACTGGCCGCCATTCCTGGCGTACCACCCAATCTCAAAAAACCACCGCCCGGCTGTCGCTTTGCCGAACGGTGCAAATATGTCCGCCCCGAGTGCCGGTCGATCACCGTCGGGCTGCGCGAGGTGGGCAAGGGGCGCACCTATCGCTGTGTCATGACCGAAAGCGAATTGCGGGAGAGCTATCAAAATGAGTAACGGGAAACAATCATGTTTGCGTGGTGCCGGCGTCACCAAGATCTTTGGCTTTGGTCGCCAGAAAACCGTGGCGGTCGATCATGTGGATTTTGACTTTGGCGAGGGTGAAATCGTCTCGATTGTCGGTGAATCGGGCAGCGGCAAGACCACCCTGGCCAAGATGCTACTCGGGTTGATCAGTGTCAGCGAGGGCGATGTCTATTTCCAGGGCGTCAAGCGCGATATCAGTTCGCAGCGCAAGAAGCAGGAATATTGGAAAAACATCCAGGCGATCTTCCAGGATCCCTTTTCTTCGTTCAATACCTTCAATAAAATTGACACGGTCCTGCTCGATTGTATCAACATGCGCGGCGGTCGCCACTTGCCCAAGGCCGACAAAGTGGCGCTGATGACCGAAGCGTGCAGCTTTGTCAACCTGAAGTTTGAAGAGTTGACCAACAAATACCCCTTCGAGCTTTCCGGCGGCCAAATGCAGCGCTTGATGATCGCGCGCATCTTCCTGCTCAAGCCCAAGATCCTACTCGCCGACGAACCAACCTCGATGATCGACGCCTGCTCGCGCGCCACGATTTTGGATTATCTGATGCAGTTGCGCAACGAAACCGGCATGACCCTGATCTTCATCACCCACGACATCGGCCTCGCCTACTATGTCTCCGACAGCGTCTACATCATGGAGCACGGCAAATTCGTCGAACGCGGCTCCGCCGACGAAGTGATCCTCCATCCCAAAGAGCCCTACACCAGGCGGTTGATCAACGACGTGCCCAAGATTTATGAGGAGTGGGATTTGTCGACGGTATAAGAAAGGAAATTTTTGGACGCGGATAAACGCGGATGGACGCGGATTGCTTGGGAATCCGCGTCCATCCGCGTTTATCCACGGGCGATATAGGGGCGTTGTTGGCAAGATCGCGGCGGAGGGGGTGAGGGAGGTGAATTTTTGTGTAGAAAGACAGTAGATCAGCGATAGGTTTTTTGTGGTAGAGTAGGTACAGCGGCTGCCCGATAATATACGGATGAGTTTTGAAATAATACGAGGAAGCGGCGTCTATCTGACTAGGCGGACAGCGTAATCCACGCCAGTTGCACTGGGTGGTCAGAGAGAGAGACAGATGCCGTAGAAGCATAGTTTCGGCAGATCTTTTATCGCATATATAAATATAATACGGAGAAAAAGGTGAACAGCATTTATTCTTTACTTGTTGGAGTTCCAAAATACAGGAACAAGGACATAATTGATTTGCCAATGTGTTCAAATGATGTGATTTCTCTTCGAAATATACTCGTATCGCGGTTGGGGCAAACAACAGACAATATCACATTACTTGGCGATAAGAGTGATGTAGAAGTTACCAGATCGGAGATTCTTCGTGCTATTAGATATGTGTCGAAAGTTGTAAAAGATTACGATACCCTTCTTTTCTACTTCTCCGGTCATGGTACAGCAAAGAACAAACAAGGCTACTTAGTTGCGTCGGACACCGAACTTGATCTTCCGGCAGATACATCTATCCCTATTCCAAGAGTTATTGACGAATTTAAGTCCCTGGAATCAAAAAACAAATTATTGCTACTTGATAGTTGCTACTCAGGCGTCCAACTAAGTAAAGGCATGGCAAATATATTCAGTGACTTCGAGGAAGAACTCGGAGATCTACTTTCTAATGGTTGGACCGTTTTGACCTCATGCCAAGGAGATGAATTGTCGTATTTTTATGAAGACAAGAAACTCAGTGTTTTTACGCATTTCCTGATTGAAGGTCTCAACGGTACAGCGGGCTATAACTCAGGTAATCGACTATCTATCGACGAGCTGTACAACTTCACTTTTAAGAAAACGGCTAAGTGGGCATTAGAAAGTGGCAAGTCGCAAACTCCTAGTCTGAAAACAGATAGGGTCGGTACAATTCTCTTTACGCTGTCAGGTGAAAATATCGCCAAACCAGAACCAATTGACCTACATCCATCAGCCGTTACAGAGGGTGAGAAGGAATTTATGCTTTCTTTCAAGCATACATCACCTCAATCGCGCACTATTGACAGAATATTCTTGCATAATCCCTTAGGAATTTCTCTTACAGGCTATCCTGCAAGTGATCAAAAAGAGCTGGCGAACCGATACGAAATCATCGAGTATACGAGTGAGCAACGCATGAATAACAAGGAAAGAGACCGACAGGATTTCTACGAAACCTTTTGGGGTAACTATATTAATCACTTTAGTCCGTCAGATATAATGCAGATTAATGATCATGCATTTAACTTTCCTTTTGGTTCAATAATGGATATAAGTATTGATGATTATTCGTATATGGTGTTGCTTAAAATTCACAATGATAAGATTGACGATAGAATCCTAAGCTTTCTTAAAACGATTGATGTCCAGAAGGATCATGAATGGGAATCAATCGAATACTCTTTTGATGGCTATTTTGATTTTGATGCAGTTCGCTCGCTGGTTTTAGAACGAGGGTATGTGATCAAAAAATTCGATATTTTCTCAAAAGTACTTTCAGTAGAAATACCTTCCACTGGAAAAACTTATTTGAAAATGTCTTTCTTAAACGATAGCGAAAAGGTTAAGATTGCCATAAGCAGTTATGGTAAATTACCAAAAGAGTTTTTTGACATCCTTCCAGTAAAGGAATTGATTGCTCAATTTCATGAGACAATTAAGAAAAATTGAAATTCACTTGTAAATAACCTGCAAAAATTTAAGTAGAATTATTTCATGATGTAAGCTGTAAAATATATCCTAAAAAAATAAGCAACTGATGATTTGCGTTCTGATAACCACAAAAACAAAGGCAAAAACTGTCCAACATAGGCCTGCGCCTGACTTTTGAAGATTCTGCCAGCAAAAATAGGTTATCAGCATCCCAAAATTGGTTCTGGGCTCGAAGTGGGTTCGCTGGCAGCGAATGAGCGCACGGAAAGGCCCATGGCAAACAACAACAGCTATCACTCACTGCTCAGCAATATTAGACTTGTTCCCAATTAATTTCTACCTCAAATAGGTTCACTGGGTATCCGCTGGCGGACTTTTATTTGGGAACAAGTCTATTAACTGGAATAGAGGTATCTGCGATGAATAATACTATTACTAGTTTAGCACTGCTTAAAATTACCTGGGATAACACAGAAGAAAGACGTGATTATATACAAAACTTTGTACCTTTTGTAGTAAACTTATTCAATCGGAAAGGCTATGACAGGGTGAAAGTAGGTACAATAAGTAAAGATTTCCAAGAGCTTTATGGATTGTCTATTCCTTACCACCCAATGGTCACGATCCTCGATCGGACGCGCAAAGCTGGGTTTATACAGAAGCATAAGAACGGATCATTCATACCTGTAAGGGAAAAAACGCAAGAGATTGATTTCACTGATGTTACGCTTCAACAGGAACGTAAGTATGAATACGTAATCAAAGAATTCATACATTTCTGCGTTCAAATGTATGGTGAAAGTGTAACACATGAGGAAGCCGAGCAAGTTTTCATTGCGTTTGTCAAAGACCACGATCTTGATCTTCTATTTATTAATGAAAATTTGAGATCATTATTACCACAAGCGGACGTCACGGCTTCGCAGAAATATCTCATGTACAAATTTGTACATGAGGCATATCAGTCTGTTCCTGATGTTTTTGAATTTATTTTAAATTACTGCGTCGGTCATATCTTTGCTAACGCACTGATTTACCAATCCGATGCAATCGAGCTTGAACAGAACAATTTAGCAAACTGTAAAATTTATCTTGATACAGGCTTTCTGTTCAATCTAACTGGAATTAATGAGGAAGAGCGAAAGACAGCATATACAGAATTTATCGATCTTCTACGACAACAGCAAGCAAAATTATTTGTATTCCGTCATACCTATGAAGAATTTCGTGCAATTATTGAGAATTCAATGCAATGGATTGATAATAAACGCTATGATCCAGTACGTGCTAGTCGAGCAACTACATATTTTGTTGACAATAATTTTAGCTTAAGTGATGTAGAACAGTTTATTATAGAAATTGACCCTAAACTACGCAATTATGGGATTACAGTTGTAGAATCTCCCGACCCACAGGCAGAGACCATCTATCAAATTGATGAGCAAGTACTTAACAATATGATTATTGACATTTACAAAGATGGAAATTCTGAATTTGATGAATTCGATAAGGAATACACGATTTATCGGGACGTTAAATCTATTGCAGCAGTTCATAAATTTAGAAAAGGTTCCCACCCAGTTAACATTAGGGATGCTACACATGTGTTTATTACAACGAACTCTACCCTAGTTCTTGCTAATAAACGTTTCGAACGCCAACAGTATACCAACGGGTATTTCTATGTTCCCGCAGCGGTAACTGATGTGTTCCTCGGTACGATATTATGGTTAACTTCACCAACGAACGTTTCGACTCTTAATGAAAAACGCTTAATAGCGACTTGCTTTGCAGCATTCCAGCCAAACAGACTCCTAATAAAGAAATTGGCTGAAGCAGCAGATAACTTATTAAAAGTAGGAGAAATATCCAGTGAGGATGTTACCCTTTTGAAGCAGTCTCGCGTGGCACGCAATCTACTTCAAGACGAGACGCTTAGTGATCCCAATCGATTCACTGACAAAACCGCACTCGACATACTTAAAGAAATACGGTCGAGCATTCAGCAAGAAGAAAGACAATCATTTGAACAAGAAAGATTCCAGCACAAGTTAGTTACAGGTGAGTTAGAAAATAAAGTACAGCACTATAGTAGGAACTTTGAAGCTGTAGAACGTCAGATTAAGGACTATGATTCCAAAATACTCCATACTGCCTATGTGACGGCAAGAATAGTCACCTGGATATTCTATTCTATTTCTGCTTTCTTAATCCTATACATTACGGTTATGCAATTCTATCCAAATATGGCTCCCTCAGATAAAACATTGAAACACATTTTCCTTCTCTTAGCTATCATACTTGCTGTTACGAATGTATTGCTCGGCTTCAATGTAAAAGATAGTGGAGCAATACTATTCAAGTATTTGGAAAAGAGAATCATTGCTATGCTGAAACCGCCCCCCATTGTCTGATAAATCATGTGTTCTGAGCAGCAGTCGGATAAAAATTAACAATACAGCTCTTAATGATGAGAAAAAACAACGGTTTAGATAACTTCCCATGCCACCGAATATGCACTGCATCTGATTCGCTCTCCGCTGGGGTGATCGGGCGGTCTTCCTTCGGCAGTGGGATCTCGTTGGTGGCGTGGTCGTGCTTTCGCCGTTCACAGGTGGGCTAGGGACCGGTAACCACATTTAGGCTCCAACTCCCTGCATCGCTGCAGCCGTTAATCCACACAGGAACCTGGTCGACTGCTGATGACAAACTCATCCTGCTGCCACCACTGTTCAACATCATTGCCGATGAGGTCACCGGCGGGAGTATCCATGACCTACCGATTAAAGTCCGATCTACGTCATTTCCCGGTTTGCACAAACGTATCCCACAGGATACAATAAGCGTATGATCGAGATCCGCCAGACCGAAGTATACGCAGACTGGTTTTCCCAATTACGCGACCGCCAAGCCCGTGAGCGGATTGATGTACGCATCCGCAGATCGCGCTCGAATTGGCACGTAGTTTGTAGGGAGTGAACCATGATGGAACAACCAACCATTCAGACCCGCCCGTGGGATGTGGCAGAACATCTCGAAACTGAAGAAGACATGGCCGCCTATCTTGATGCGGCATTGGCAGACGGCGACATTGCCGTAGTGGTAGCAGCATTAGGGGATATTGCACGCGCTAAAGGCATGGCGCAAATTGCGCGTGAAGCCGGATTGGGTCGGGAAAGCCTGTACAAAGCCCTTTCGACGACCGGCAATCCAGAATTTGCGACCATCCTCAAGGTCGTGCGCGCCCTTGGCTTGCAGTTGCATGTGCAAGCGGCGCGGGCATAACCTATCCCCTTTCATCTTTATGATGGACCTGCACTGATTAGGTGGCGAAACGCCCGTAAAGCATGGGTTCGTACGCATCCGTCATCTGCCGCGTTTGCGCAAGATATCGCCCTCATTGCCGGCCATCGCAGCCCAGCAACGAAAGCATGACACACCCCGTCTATCGCCGGTTTCCAATCTTGCCGAATGTTTACCATCATGTTGGCTGTGATATACTTCTCGTATCAAGCATCGAGATAGTCATGGACAACAGGCAAGATGACAAAGATTTACCTGGATACCTGTAGCATCCAACGTCCACTGGACACCTTAAACCAAACTCGTCTGCGCCTTGAAGCAGAAGCAGTATTAGGTGTGTTAGCACAGGTTAAGGCGGGCAATGTTGAACTGGTTTCCTCCACTGTGTTGGAGTTAGAAACGCAACGTAATCCACTTGCGCTGCGGCGAGAACATGGCGAACAGGTTCTCGCACAAGCAACAAGTATTGTGATTGTTGATGCACAAATTGAACAGCGCTCGCTACATTTTGTACAGCTGGGCATCAAGATCATGGATGCGTTGCATCTGGCCGCGGCTGAAGCCGCAGGGGCAGATTACTTTTGCACCTGTGATGACCGCTTTTTGCGGAGAGCCAAGACGGTTGCCGGCTTACAAACGAGTGTCGTATCCCTGTTGGCATTAATCGAGGCGATAGAAAAATGATTGCGGACACACAACCACTGACTGAAATTACCCAAGAAGCACTGCGTTTACTTTATCGCGAATTGGGGCTGGTCAACACAATTCGCTTTTTGAACCAATTCACGACCGGCTTTGGCAATTACACCGCAGAACGCAGCGCTTGGCTAGAAAATCAAACGACAGAAGAAGTTCTTGCCGATCTGCGCAATTATCAGGCGCAGCGGACACCGCGTCCACAAGATCTTTAACAGGGAAGCGTTGTCCGTAGAGTCGGTGGTTACTTAAGCAGGCGAGGCAGACACTACCCCCCAGCAACAGTTGACTCACCTGCCAACCACAACGCGATGGTATAATCGGCAAGGATGGCCCAATGTCTGCGCTGTTCACCGTGGAAGCGAAGGAGCGCCGCCCCATGACCTACCGACTGCGGCTCGACACCTCTAGTTTGATGTACCGCGCCTTTTTGCGCTCCCCCCATCGATTGCCGGTCAGGCTGGTCAACCGATCAACGCGGTGCATGGCTAGGCAGGATTCTGGCAGGAAGTCACCGGTTGCGCTAGGATTGAGGGCAGCGAACAAGGGGCAACCGTTCAGAAAAGACCACGGGAGGCAGGAAAGATGACACGGGAATTTAGTGTAGTGATCGAGAAAGATGAAGATGGTTATTATGTCGCATCAGTGCCGACACTGCGCGGGTGCCACACGCAGGCTCGTTCATTAGACGCCCTCATGAAGCGCATCAAAGAGGCAATCGAGCTATGTCTTGAAGTGGAAGAACCCATCGCGAATGAATTTATCGGTGTCCAGCGTGTGGCGATCATGGCGTGAGCACATTTCCCACCTTCTCCGGCGCGCAACTCATCAGCGCATTGCATAAGAATATTGGTAAAAACAGAGTATGTAGCAACGCCAGACGTGTGGTATGATACACGCAGCATTTCGTCAATGCCTAGTGGCGTAAAGGAATAAATTATGTATGCGGTTGAGTTTCAAACCACCATCAAAAATGGCGTGATTGAGATCCCTGTTGAATACCAGCAAAATCTGCGCAGCGTTCGTGTTATTCTTTTAGCCGAAGATGTGGCGCAAACGACCAAGAGTTTTATCGATCAACTCCTTGCAAAACCGCTACGGGTAAAAGATTTCCATCCGCTAACGCGCGAGGAAATCTATGCCCGATAAAGTAACCCAGCTGTGCTTTGTCGATACCAATATCTGGTTGTATGCCTTTATTGAGGCAGCTGATGCAAACAAATCGGCATTGGCGCGTAAGTTGCTCCAAGAAATCGAGCCGGTGATCAGCAGCCAAGTGATTAATGAGGTATCGGTCAATTTGCTCCGCAAAGCCCATTTCCCTGAAGAACAGCTTCGGCAATTGGTCGAATCGTTCTTTGAAAAATACCTCGTCATCGAAGCCAGTAAAGCTGTTTTCCTATCTGCCTCGAACCTCCGTCAACGGTATTCCTTGTCATATTGGGATAGTCTGATCGTGGCCAGCGCGTTGCAAGCTGGTGTATCTATACTCTACTCAGAGGACATGCAGCATGGTTTGAAGGTGGATGGGCAACTTGAGATAGTAAATCCGTTAGTGTAGGCAGCACCCCAGCAACAGTTGACTCACCTGCCAACCACAACGCGATGGTATAATCGGCAAGGATGGCCCAATGTCTGCGCCGTTCGCCGTGGCAGCGCAGGCGCGCCGCCCCATGACCTACCGACGGCTGCTAGACGCCTCTAGCTTGATGTACCGCGTCTTTTTTGCGCTCACTCACCAACACAAGAGGTTGCTTGCGATGAACACCAACATGCCCGCCTGGGCACGAAGAGCGGCGACATTTGAAGATCTAGGCTTTGCCAAAGATGCACTGCGGCAAGGCAGAATGCAAATTAAGTGGCCTAATGTCAAAGCATTACGAAGCTGGGCAAAACAACAAGGATGGTCAACGCCCTTCTTTGGTTTTGAAGAAGCATTCATCGCCAAAATGCTCGAAACCAAAGAGAATTTCGAACTGGCCATTGAGAAAAGTGGCATCGAAATTCAGGTCCCAAGGCAGAATTACACGATTTCAAGTGAAACGATTCGCCAACTTGACGCATTGTATCAAGAACGATCATCCACTGGACGACCAAATCGATGGGACATACTAGTCGAAGAACTCCGCGAAATACGTCGTGCCGTAGAAGCGGGCGTTTTGGTAGAAATTGAAGGTGAACAGCCCATTGTGAACTGGCAGGATTTCTACAGTTGGGCCCACGGGCGTTATCACATGCTCGAAGATGGTTACGACAAATGGATTGGTGACGACTCGTGAAACATTGAGGGACTTGTTCACCATAGAAGCGAAGGAGCGCCGCCCCATGACCTACCGCCTGCTGCTCGACACCTCTAGCTTGATGTACCGCGCCTTTTTTGCGCTCCCGCCATCGATTGCCGATCAGGGTGGTCAACCGATCAACGCGGTGCATGGCTATTTGGATATGACGACGCGTTTGCTCACCACCTACAGACCCGATGAATTAATCCACGTCTATGATGCCGATTGGCGACCGGCCGGCCGTGTGGATCTCTACCCGCCCTATAAAGCGGATCGACCCCAAGACCCAGCCGCCTTGCCGCCCCAATTTGTGCGCCTGCGTGAAATCCTCACCGCATTGGGCTTGCCCCAAGCCGAGGCTCCCGCTTGGGAAGCCGATGACGCCATTGGTTCGCTCTGTGCAGCCGCGCAGGCAGATGATCACATCGCCATTGTGACCGGTGATCGCGATCTGCTCCAACTGGTGCAAGATGGCAACGGCGATACGCCGACGATCCAGGTCTTATACACGGTGCGCGGTGTCTCGACGCTGGAAACATTTGATGAAGCAGCGGTGCAGCAAAAGTACCAGGTGCCCCCACAGCGCTATGTCGATTTCGCGATCCTGCGTGGCGATCCATCCGACGGGCTGCCCGGTGTCAAGGGCATCGGGGAGAAGACGGCGGCCAAGCTGGTTGCCGAGTACCCCACGCTGGGCGCATTGCTGGCCGCGGCCGATACCCAACCGGCGCGGATCGCGGCCAATCTCAAGGCCGCCGCGGAATATATTGCGATCATGGCGCAGATTGTGCCTGTGCACAAAGCGGTCGCGGTCGAAATCAGCCACCCCGTCAAAGATGACGCCTTGGTGGCCAAACTTGCTGCGGTGTATGGCATCACCGGGCCAGTCAAGCGCTTGCTGGCCAGCATGCAAAAGCACTCCCAACCATGAGCAGTTGCATGATCCGCGTTTCATGGCAACGTCCATCCTAGCCACAAAACGCGCCATTCCTCTCCACAACCCAACCTGATTACCGACACTCACTTGTGCAGCGGCAGCGGGTCGACATAGCAAGCGAACGCACGTCTCAGCCCCGAAAGTGTGCCCTACCGTCGTGGCCAACCATTTGCAATGTAATGTGGACCATCAAGCGGGTGCCGGATCCCGACCGTACTTAGGAATGAGGATTGAATAAGACCCCAACGTTTCCTGTTGCATCTCAATCACAAGTGATGGGTTTAGCACCTACCCCTCCCTAGCCCTCCCCTGCTAAGGGAGGGAATGGTTGACGAGGTGACCCTTCCTCCCCTTACCAGTGGGAGGTTAGGAGGGGGTTACTTGTTGGTTTAATATAATCCTCATTCCTTAGTAGCAAGGGAAACTGTGCTATGAATCCCACGCTGATCAAGGATGAGCTTATTTTTTTCTTCTGAATTATCGTGATCTATACTCAAATCAGAATGAAACCCGTAGTTTTCGTCAACCCATCTTCCAGGAAGATTAGAAACTACGGTTTCCAAATTGATTGCGGTATAGTATATAATTCGGTAGGATCATCCATGCAATGAAAGGATCACAACCATTCAGATTGAGCACATCATTTGTCCAGAAGCGATTGAAGATAAACTTGCAGCAAAACATGGCGTAACTGTACGGGAAACTCGTCAGGTGTTGCTTAGTCAACCGCGGCTTCGTTTCGCTGAAAAAGGAAATACCCCTGGCGATGATGTCTATGCAGCATTTGGACAGACCTATGGCGGACGATATCTTGCCGTTTTCTTTGTCTTCAAAGCTGGTACGCACACCGCAATCATTATTAGTGCACGTGATATGGAACCACCTGAACGGAGACGATATGGCCGAAAATAGACTAAGCAGCATCTCACAAACCGATTCGTTAGAAGCAATGGGCGAGTTTTGGGACACCCATGACTTTACACAATATGATACCGATGCACCAGATGTACAATTCACAATTTCCAGTAGCGTATCCATCGAACCAGACTTATTCGCAGCGATGGAGAAGCAAGCGCGTTTGCGCGGGATTGGCGTGGAGACGCTGGTTAATTTGTGGCTCCAGGAAAAGCTGGTTGAGTATAACGCATTGGTCGCCGCATAATCTTTTGCGTCGCGACGACACCTACTCCTCTTCTACCACTTCCCCTGCCGAACATTGCGTGGTGCGGACCGGGCTACCTGGCGTACATTTGATATTCTGCGCCACTTTGACCGTATTTCGATGTTAACGTGACCGTACCGCACCCGATTGGCAGCACACGCTCGTGTTCGGTCATCTTTATCAAGAACTTCCCTTATGCGACAAAGGGTAGAACCATGCCTCACGAGTTAATTGAAATCAAGGGCACCTCAGTTATTGCTGGCTTACGCTTTCGCCACTTCCGCGGCGCTAGCGACTTTCCCCAAATGGCGGTAGCCATCGCAGCGAGCGCCGACGCGGATCAAGTCGAACGCGTGACGACCGTTGAGGATATCGCCCAGACTTACGCCCATCTCACCAACTGCGACCCATATCTAGACATGATCGTGGCGGAGATCAACGGCGTGATCATTGGGTATTCGCGCGGCTGGTGGTTTGCGGAAGAAGCCGGCCCCCACCTCTATGCCTTTGTCGGCTTTCTGGTCCCGGCCTGGCGCCGGCAGGGCATTGGCACGGTGATGCTGCGCTGGATGGAAAAGCGCCTGCGCCTCATCGCCTACGGCCACCCCGCGGCCCAAGCCAAGTTCTTCCAAGCCTTCAGCACTCAATCCGAAATTGGTCTAGCGGCCATGTTGCAGCGGGAAGGCTATCACCCCGTGCGCTATAACTGGCAAATGGTGCGCCCCACCCTGGAACAGCTCCCTGACTTCCCTTTACCCGCCGGGCTGGAAGTGCGCGCGGTGTTACCCGAACATTACCGTGCCATCTGGGATGCTGCGAATGAAGCCTTTCGTGATCATTGGGGCTTTGCCCAACCCAGCGAGACAGATTACCAAGATTGGCTAACGGACAAGACCATTTTTCAACCGCACCTCTGGCAGGTAGCGTGGGATCTGGCATCGAATCAGATCGCCGGGCAGGTGCGCCCCTTTATTGACCACGCCCAGAATGAAAAATACGGCCGCAAGCGGGGCTACACCGAAGAAATCAGCGTGCGCCGACCCTGGCGGCGGCGCGGCTTGGCTCGTGCGCTCATCGCCCGCAGTCTCGCGGTCCAAAAGGCGCAAGGGATGAACGCATCCACTTTGAGTGTGGATAGTGAGAATCTCAGCGGTGCGACGCGCATCTATGAAGAGTGCGGCTTTCAGGTGGCAAAGCAGAATACGATCTACCGGAAACCGCTGTAGCCAAATTAAGCGGCCCAACCCTGCATGCAGTGGATTTAGCCTTTGCTGCGCTTCGGCTAAACTCCTGAAGCCGTCGTAGTCCTGACGCTTGCGCTAGATAAAGTTCTTATGGAAATCAAACTCGATGATTTGAGTGGACCGCAAATTACCACCAGAGAAAAGTGAGAGGAACCCCAATGAGGCACATCGACATTACCCAAACAGAACGCAAAACTGGTCAACTAGCGCCGGACAAAGTAGCCGCCGCCGTCGCAGCCATGGCCGCAGATGGCGTCGTGGCCTTGCGCCAAGCGATTGACCTGGCCGTGGTCGACACGCTGGGTGCAAAAATGTTGGACGACCTGGCGCGCTATGAACAAACGTATGAAATCGACAACAACTTTCAGGGGCTGCGGCCACCCCCCTTTCACCCCTATCTCTTTCCGGAAATTGTCTTTAATGAGCCCGCGATCACCATCAGCCGCGCCATTCTAGGCGCGGGTGCCACGTTGACCAGCTATGGTGCCAACACCGCTTTTGTCGGCTCTGGCATCCAACATGTCCATGCCGACGCCGTGCCGCCAGAACCTGGTCCCTATGGCCCCTGTACACTGCTGGTGGTCAATGTGCCGCTGGTCGATATGACACTGGAAAATGGCGCGACGATCTACTGGCCGGGCACTCATCACGACACGCGGCTGCACAGCGGCAATCGTTTCCCCAGCGCAGAGATGATTGCCGAATGGGAAGCCAAACGGCCCACCGAGCGGGTGCTGGCCAAGCGCGGCGATCTCGTGCTGCGTGATATGCGCGTCTGGCATGGCGGCATGCCCAATCGCACGCAAACCCATCGCCCCATGTTGGCGCTGGTCCATCGCTATGAAAAACCGGATCAAGGCACCTTTGAGGCTGAAGCGGGCAGCGAAGCGTTTTGGGCCAGCCATCCCCGGTTGCAGAGCAGCCCAGTCTTTGTCCCCAAGCCAATCGACTATTTGCGTCAAGGGCACTCGCGACCGGCGAAGAAGTAGCATTGGGGCACCTTCCCTAACCTGTGGCCACCTATACCTTCAGTGTTCGATGTTTCCACCAAGGAGGAGACTCCATGCAAAGCCAAGCGGCAACCGTTGATGCCTATTTCACCGAAGTGCCGGCCGAGCGCAAAGCCGCCATGGCAAAGCTGCGGGCACTCTGTCTGCGCACGTTGACCGGCTTTAGCGAAAGCATGACCTATGGCATGCCCTGCTACAGCCGCAATGGCGAGGTCGAAGTGGCCTTTAATAGCCAAAAGAACAATATCTCCCTCTACATCCTGCGCAAAGCAATTCTCGACCAACACCGCGCCGCGTTTCCGGCCTCAGCCATCGGCAAAGGCTGCATCCGCTATCGCAACGTTGACAAGATCGACTACGCACTGGTGGAGACGATGCTGCAAGAGACTGCAGCCACCACCGGCGAAATTTGTTGATACGACCGCATCGCTCGTCAATGCGGACGGGCACTTCTACGATTTCGACAGCATGGACGAACTGCCCGCCGGCCTGAGCGAATGAGCAGTCCATCCAGGGCTGAACACAGCCGAGTGGAGTCCGCCAGCGGCAGAGCGGCTTTGCCGTGTTCGGGACGGGAGGGCTGCTGGCGGAGATTGAGGCAGCGGGGGTGGTGTTGGTGGGGAATGGGGTGTTGCAGGCGGTGTGGCGGGGAGAGGGATGAGGCAGGTTGGTTTTGTGGGGAAAACAGTAGATCGGGAATAGGTTTTTGGGGTAAAGTAAAGCAGTCCACAGCATTGTTACAGGACAGAATTAGCTTCGCGTCGAATGTCCGTGGTACGATTGGCAATGAAATTCGAACGCGGTATGCTCGAATTGTTCCCAACTAAAAATGACATTGCATCAATGTCAATCCCTAGGAGAATGACAATGAACCAGAGGTTTGCAGTCCGTACGTTGGTAAGTTTACTGATCCTCATTTCCCTGCTGCTCTCGGCGTGCCAGACGTTGGCGCCAATGGGAGCCCCGGCCGCAACTGAAGCACCCGCGGCCGAAGCACCCGCCGTGACCGACGTGACCTGCGGGACAGAGCCGGTTGTCCTTAACGCCTACTTCGAGACCGGTTTTGATCTGCCGCTGAAGCTTTCCGAAGAGTTCACCAAACAATATCCGAATGTGACCTGGGACATCAAACAGGATCAGTTCACGAATCTGATCAACGAGACACCACGCCTACTCTCCGGTGACAATCCGCCGGATCTGATCCGCTTGCCAACGATGGTTTCGTTTGCCAAGCAAGGGCTGCTCAAGAACCTGGATGGTTACGCCACCGCCTTCGGCTGGGACCAGTGGCCCGTGCCCCAGCTTGCGCAGAACCGCGTCGCCGAGGACGGCACGCGCGGCTCCGGTTCGCTCTACGCCATGGGGCTCAACTACAGCCTGACCGGTGTTTTCTATAATAAAGAGCTGGCAACCCAAATCGGTATGACTGAGCCCCCCACGACCCTGGCCGAGTTTGAGGATCTGCTTGCCAAAGCCAAAGAAGCTGGCCTCCAGCCGATCATGATCTGGGGCAGCGCCAAGAGTGGCATGGGCCTTGCCTTCCCGCTACAGGCCCTGATGGCCTCGGTTGGCCCGGTCCAGCCGATCAATGACTGGATCTTCCAAAAAGCGGGGGCCACCATCGACACCCCAGAGAATCTGGTTGCCGCCCAACATCTGGAGCAGTGGATCCAGAATGGTTACTTCCCGCCGGATGTCAACGCTATTGAGTACACCGATGCCGCTGCCCGTTTTGGCAAGGGCGAAGGGGTCTTTACCTTTAACGGCGACTGGCAGAATGCCGGCTATGATACTGACTTGCCGGGCAATGTCGGCTTCTTCCTGATGCCGCCCGCCGAGGCTGGTGGCTCGCCCGCCGCCATGTCGGCACCGCTGACCTTTGGCATTGCCGCCAACGCCAAGAATGCTGATTGCGCCGCCTTCTTCCTCAACTGGGTTGCCGCCAACGACGAGGCCCGTGCGATCGACGTGAGCGTCGGTGGCTCCAACCCCGGTGGTCCGGCTGAGGCGACTATGCCTGCCGTGGCCGAAGGCTCGGTCACCAACGATACGCTGAATGCCGGCCCGATCGTGGGCAAGGCCGGTACGTCGATGGACTTTATTGCCAATGCCACCAGCTCGATCTTTGCCCAAGCCTGGACACCGGAGCTACAAAAGATGGTTGGCGGTGAGCAAGACGCAGCTGGGTTGCTCAAAACTGTGCAGGAAGAGTACCTACGCCAACTGGCTGAATAGGAAAGGGTCACGGATCGATGTCCAAGCCGGTCGGATCGTTGACCACATCAACAGTGGCGACATCGACAGTGACCGCAGACGACCGTGCCGTAGCAAAGACAACCTCGCGCCGTAGCTTCCGTAACAAAGAAGCGCGCCGCGAGGTTGTCTTTGGCTGGCTGTTTGCGCTGCCCGCACTGCTGATGTATGCAACGTTTGTGCTCTTTCCCTTGCTCTTGAGCATCCTCTATTCGTTCTTTCGCTGGGACGGGATTGGGGTAATGAGTTGGGTGGGGCTGAAGAATTATCAAACTGTGCTGGAAGTTCCCGATCTGCTGGAGACCATCTTCAATGCCTTTCAGCTCGTCGTCTACTTCAGTTTCATTCCCGTGGCACTGGGGCTGGTGGTCGCCAGCCTCATCTACCGGGTGGCAACCGGGCGCTTTGGGGCCATCGCCCGCACGGTCCTCTTCCTGCCGCAGGTCATCCCGCTGGTGGCCGCCGGGATCATCTGGGGTTGGCTGCTGGCGTTGCCCGGTTTACTTAACCAGCTGCTCAAGGCAGTTGGGCTGAGTGCGGTCACCCGTGCCTGGCTCGGCGACTTCGATTGGGCACTGCCGGCGGTCGGGCTGATCGGGGTCTGGGTGCTGTTGGGCTTCTGCGTTATCCTCTTGTTGACTGCGATTACCAAGATCGATCCTGCCCTCTACGAATCGGCGCGCATTGATGGTGCCACTTGGCTGACTGAGTTCGTCAAGATCACGGTGCCCCTGCTGCGCAATGAGATCGGCGTCTGCCTGACAGTGACGGTGATCGCCGCGCTGGCGGCCTTTGATATTGTCTACGTCACCACGGCAGGCGGCCCCGGCAATACAACGGCGGTGCCTGGCATCGAGATCTATATCCTTGCCTTCACCGAGCAGCGCATTGGCCTGGCCTCGGCATTGGCCGTGCTGTTGATGTTGCTGGTCTTGGTCGTCATTCTGCCCATCCAACGCCTCAGCCGGGAGACCAATCGATGAAAGTTGGCCGTAACGAATTTGTGGTCGGACACGCCCTCATCCTGGGGCTGATGGTGCTGACGATCCTCCCCTTTATCAGCATCTTTATGACCGCCTTGCATCCATCGGGGAGTGTACCGGGTGGTCTCGAATGGCCGGCGCAACCGCAGTGGGGCAACTTTGTTGAAGCGTTCAAGGTGGCGAAGATGGGCGCGCTGCTCGCCTCGAGCACCTACATTGTGCTGGCCGTGGTGCCAGTTTCGTTGGTCATTGCGACGATGGCCGCCTTTGCCATTGGTCTGTTGCGCATTCCAGGCTCACGGCTGCTCTTGGCCCTTTTCGTCTTTGGGCTGACGCTGCCCTTTGGCGGCATTATCGTCCCGCTCTATTACCTGGAACGGGCGATGGGCATCTACAACACGCGGCTGGCCATTGTGCTGCCACTGATCGCTTTGTATATGCCCTTTGCCGTCTTCTGGATGCGCGCCCACTTTGTCAACATGTTACCGGAAATCTCAGAAGCAGCCCGCGTCGATGGCGCAACGCTGTGGGATCTCTTCTGGCGCATCCACCTACCCCTGGCACGAGCACCGATTTCGTCGCTGGGCATCCTCATGGCGGTTTGGACCTGGAACCAATTTCTGTTGGCGTTGGTGCTCGTCGAAGACCCCACCAAACGCACAATGGCCGGCGCGCTAGGCGCATTCCAAGGCCACTATGCGACCGACGTCCCGCTGCTCTGCGCCGGCACGATCTTGATCCTGGCGCCAACCCTGATCGTCTTCATCCTCTTTCAGCGCCAGATTATCACCGCATTGGTCCAAGGCGCGGTCAAGGGGTGAGCAGGTGTACGGCCGATTGATGGAAGTTAAGTAATTGTTTCGGCAAAACCCCATCCCCCGGCCCCTTCCCCGTGTACAGGGAAGGGGAGCCTAGCTCCTCCCCCGAGTACGGGGGAGGTTGGGAGGGGGTTTTGTGCCGAATTTAATTTTTAATCTCCATCAATCGGCTGCTGAGACACAAAACCCGTTGGTGCTTTGCACCGCTTTACGAAAAAACGGGTTAAGATTTGTAAAGGAACCTCATGAACTATCTCAACATTCCCAACAGCACCCTGAACGTCTCCGCCATTGCACTGGGCTGTATGCGCATCGCCAAACTGCCCACTCCCGAAGCGGCAACCTTGTTACACACCGCGCAGGACGCGGGCATCAACTTCTTTGATCACGCCGACATCTACGGCGGCGGCAAGTCCGAGGAGCAGTTCGCCGCGGCGCTGGGCATGAACCCCACCGTGCGCGAAAAGTTGATTCTCCAGAGCAAGTGCGGCATCCGCCAAGGCTTCTTTGACTTTTCCAAAGAGCACATTCTCGCCGCAGTGGACGGCAGCCTACAGCGGCTACAGACCGACTATCTGGATGTCCTGCTGCTGCACCGCCCGGACGCGCTGGTGGAACCAGAAGAGGTAGCCGAAGCCTTTACCAGCCTGGAAGCGAGCGGCAAGGTGCGCTATTTTGGCGTCAGCAACCAGAATCCCATGCAGATTGAACTGCTGAAAAAGTTCGTCAAGCAGCCGCTCCTTTTCAACCAACTCCAACTCTCGATCACCAACACGGGCATGATCGACGCCGGGTTGAATGTCAACATGCAGATCGACGCCGGGGTCGACCGCGACGGCTCAATTCTCGATTACTGCCGGCTGCATGAGATCACGATCCAACCCTGGTCGCCCTTCCAGTACGGCTTTTTTGAGGGCGTTTTTCTCGATAACCCCCAATTCCCCGAGTTGAACAAAGCTATCGACACGCTGGCCGCGGAGAAGGGCGTGACCAACACCACCATCGCCGTCGCCTGGCTATTGCGCCACCCAGCGCGCATGCAACCGATCATCGGCACGACCAATCCCGGGCGCGTCAAGGAGAGGTGCCAGGCCGCCGATATCACGCTCACCCGCCAGGAGTGGTACGCGATCTATCGTGCTGCCGGCAACAAGTTGCCCTGAGCGAGGGGTGATCAGAAGATGAAGATTCACTTCATTCGTCATGGCAAACGGGACCGCCGGCAGATCGGCGATCCGGGGTTGACAGCGGCCGGCCGTACCGAGGCGGGACTGCTTGCCGCGGCGTTGGCGATGGAACCGATTGCCGCGGTCTACAGCAGTCCACTGGCGCGCGCCGGCGAGACTGCGGCGATCATCGCAACCACCTTGGGCCTTACCGTCGTGAATGATGGGCGGCTGCGCGAAGGGATGAATTGGGGCGATCGCGCGGACCAGTCATTTGACGAATTTATTGCCCAGTGGGAACACGGCAGCCAAGAGCGCGACGAGCAACCAGCGGTTGGCGATTCGAGCCGTGCGGCCGGCCAACGGCTAGCGTCCTTTGCCGCCGCTTGCCACCAATCGTTCGCCGCGCAAACCGTTGTGGCAGTAACCCACGGTGGCGTCCTGGCCGACTTTCTGCGCAATGTCTTCACACCGGCAGCATTGGATCGCGTCCGGCCGGCGTTCTCGCTTGCGCCGTACAGCAGCGAAGTCATCCCGGAATCTTCAGTAACAACGCTCATCTACGACGGTGAAAATTACCGCTTGGCAGTGATTGGCGCGCGGCTATTCGAGCCGGTTGATTAGTGTGGCCCGCAGTAGAATGCCAGGCAAAGGGGAGAAAATACACAAACGCGATTTCAGCCCCAAATGGCGTGACTGTGCCGCCTGGGGTTGAAACCCCAAGCGGACAGCAGAAGCACGCTAAAGCGCAACAGGTGAAGCAGCGATTGACATCGTGCGCAGCGATAATCACGGGAGGAAGACCAATGACACTTGAGGCAATACCCGAGCCGATGGCGACATTTTTCGACACCCGCGCCGGTGGCTACGATGACCACATGCGCGGCAATGTCTTTACTAACACGACCTTTGCCCACTTCTACGGTGCCATTGCGAGCCAGATCCCAAAGACCGATCAACCGTTGCAGATCCTCGATCTCGGCTGCGGCACGGGATTAGAAATTGAGTTTCTGCTGCAAAGAGCACCCAATGCACAGATTACGGCGGTCGATCTATCAGAGCAGATGTTGGCGCGGCTGGCAGAACGCTATCGCGCACAGGCGCAGCAGATTACGCTGGTGGTGGATTCGTATCTGACCATGGACTTGGGCACACACGGGTACGATATCATCCTGTCGGCCATGACCATCCACCACCTATTGCACGAACAAAAACGCCAGCTTTATGCAAAGCTCTATGCTGCCCTCAGACCGGGCGGCAACTATATCGAAGGGGATGCCGTGACGACGGCCGCACACGAAGCAGCATTTTTGACCGCTTACGCCGAGGAGATTGCGCAGGTGCCGTCAGCAGCGGCAGGCGCTTACCATATTGATGTGCCGTTCTCTATCGATACGCAGCGCGATCTGTTGTTATCAGTTGGGTTTAAAGACTTTGCATTGCTTTGGGAACTAGACAACACGGCAGAGTGGAATCAAGCCGTCTACGCAGTTACGACCTAGGGTTCTGTGAGATAAAATGAATGCGCTAACGAAAATCGGCCGAGCCGGCAGCCTTGCGCCAGATCCGTGAATATTCGCCGGCGTATACCACACGACAAAAAGCGAGTCGCAAAGTTGCTACCGCTGAAACAGTTCCAGCGTAATTTGCTGAATACAACTTGGTGCTTTCCCTCCACATCCACCCAGTTTGAGGCATGACAGGATACGCTGCTGCGTGCAGCGTATCCCATCTCCATATTCATATTCCTGCTACACTATTCAACCAACCAAAGCAACGGCTCCGCCACATAACTCCGCACAAGATCCAAGAAGCGGGCAGCCGGGGCACCATCAACCACGCGGTGGTCGAAGGTCAGGCTAAGCGCGACCTGGTGGCGGGGGACGATCTGCCCCTGGTAGACCGCAGGCTTTTCCACGATGCGTCCGACGCCGAGGATCGCACACTGGGGCAGGTTGATCAGCGGCGTAAAGGCATCGATGTTGTACATCCCTAGGTTGGTGATCGTAAAGCTGCCCCCTTGCAACGCATCGGGGCTGAGTTGCCGCCGCTGGGCCTGGTCGATTAACGCTTGCGTCGTCGTGGCGATCTGGCGGATGCTCTTGTTTTGCACATCGCGCACCACCGGGACAAGCAACCCGGCTTCGGTATCCACGGCCAGCCCAATGTGAATCCCCTGGGCGATCACCAACTCCTCGCCCTGCCAGACTGCGCGTAACAATTTATGCTCGGCCAGGGCGACCCCCGTCAGTTTGATCAACAAGTCGTTGTAGGTAGGCACCGGCAGCCCACGCGCACCCAAGGTGGCCTTGAGTTGGTTGCGCAGCGCGACCAACGCGGTGGCATCGGCCTCGGTGGTGAGGGTGACGGGGGCGGTGGTGTGCGCGCTTTCCGCCATGCGCCCAGCGATCAGTTGGCGGACACGAGTAATCGGAATGCGCTCGGCTGCCCCGGTTGGCGACTGTGCCACCGCGGCAACGGTGAGCTGTTGGGCAGCAATTGCCGCTTCCACATCCTCGCGTCCGATACGTTGACCCGGTTTCTGCGCGGCCAGCGTTTCGAGATCGATCCCAGCCTCTTGCGCCATGCGGGCAGCGACCGGCGTGGCCCGAATCGCGGGGGCACTTGAGGTTTGGGTGGCGGCGCTGACAGCCGCTTCAGCCACCGCGCGCACATCACGCTCAACAATGCGCCCAGTGCGGCCACTCCCCTTTAGTTGCGACCAATCAACACCCAGTTCACCGGCCACCCGCCGCGCCCGCGGACTAATCGTGGGAGCAGTGGTGCTTAGGGCTTGGGGCTTGGTAATTGACAACTGTCCACTGTCTACTGACAACTGTCCACTGTCCGACTGACTCACTGATTGACTGCGCGACTGCGCAAACGCGACCACCTCGCCGGGTTTGGTCAGGTAAGCGAGCAGGGCACCGACGGTAACCATGTCGCCGCCATGCGGGCCGTTCGGATCAATGCGCAGAATCCCCGCGTCCATCGCTTCGATGTCCTGCGTGGCCTTGTCTCCTTCGACGGTGAAGAGCAGGTCGCCGGGTTTAATGGTGTCGCCGTCGGCTTTGAGCCATTCCCCAAACGCGCCCTCTTCCATGGTCCAGCCCAATCTGGGCATCCGAATTTCAGTGCTCATAGTGTTTACTCCGCCAACAGATCGCGAATGGCCGCTTCAATTGTCTCGGCATTAGGCACAATCGCCTTCTCCAGCGTGGGGCTATAGGGGGTCGGCGCATGCAGGCCGTTGAGCCGTTTGATCGGCGCATCGAGATCGTCAAAAGCTTTGTCGATCACCTGTGCGGCAATCTCCGCACCAATGCCACAGGGGGCAAAGGTCTCATCGATCACCAGCAGCCGCCCGGTCTTGTGGACGGAGGCGAGAATCGTGTCGATGTCAAGCGGGGCGACGGTGCGCGGGTCGATCACCTCGACGGAAATTCCTTCGGCGGCCAGCTTTTCGCAGACGGCAACGGTTTTGTCAACCATGACGGTCAAGGCCACCACGGTAGCGTCGCGCCCTTCACGGGCAACGCGCGCCTGGCCAAAGGGAATCGTATAACTTTCTTGGGGCACATGTACTTTGTTAAAGATGATCGACTTGTGCTCCAAAAAGATTACTGGATCATCACATTGAAGGGCGGTGGTAAAGAGGCCCTTGGCGTCATAGGCGTTGGAAGCGAGCACAACGCGGAAGCCGGGGATGTTGACAAAAGTGGGGTAGTAACTGCCCGAGTGGTGGGTCGCCGCGGCGTGGCCGATGCCGATACAGCCGCGCAGCAGAATCGGCATTTTCAGCCGGCCGCTGCTCATATATTGCATCTTCGCGGTCTGGTTGATCAGCTCGCCCATCGCGTCGAGGATAAAGTCGACAAACATAAAGTCGACGATGGGGCGGGCACCGGTCATCGCCGCGCCGGTACACATACCCACAAAGCCGCGCTCGCAGATCGGCGTATCGCGCAGCCGCTCGGGGCCATATTTGTCATAGAGACCGACGGTAGTATTAAAGTTGCCGCCGCGCTTGCCAATGCCCTCACCGACGACAAAGATCGTGGGGTCGGCGGCCATCGCGACATCCAATGCCTCGCGGGTGGCCTCGATAAAGGTAATTTCACGCATGATAGTTTCCTAGTTTATGCTCAGCCTCAACAGGGAGGCGCAGAGTATTGTTATTTCTGCCACAGATAAACACAGATGGACACAGATAGTTCGTGCTGAATTCTACTGCTATACAGGTAGAGAGACTTTATAACCACAGACACCTAATTTTAGCTATCATCTGTGTTTATCTGTGTTTATCTGTGGCTATAGACATGATCCAGCACCGTCGCCGGCTCGGGCCACGGGCTGTTCTGGGCAAATTGGGCCGAGTCGCTGATCAGCGCTTGCATATCGGCCTCGATCTCGTCGAAATCCTCTTGCGGGGCAAGTCCTTCGGCCAACAGGCGCTGTTTGTAGGAAGTAAGCGGGTCACGCGCCTTCCAACTGTCGATCTCTTCTTGCGGGCGGTAGCCGCTCTCGCGCATCCCTTCGGCATGGGCGCGGGTGCGATAGGTTTTACACTCGATCAAGGTGGGGCCATCGCCGCGGCGGGCACGGGCGACCGCTTCTTTGGCCACTTCGTAGACTGCGATCACATCGTTACCGTCGACAATAAAGCTGGGCAGCCCATAGGCGGGCCCGCGGTCACCCACATTCGGGTTACCGGCCACCGTCGCGAAGGGCACTTCCGTCGCATAGAGATTGTTTTCGCAGACAAAGATCACCGGCAGTTGCCAGATCGTTGCCAGGTTGATGCCCTCGTGGAACGCGCCGTTGTTCGACGCGCCATCACCAAAGAAGGCGACCCCCACATTGTCGGTCTTGCGTAATTTGAAGGCATACCCCGCGCCAGTGGCCTGGAGGATACAGGGGCCAACGATGCCGCTGGTCCCCATCATCCCCACTTCCGGCGAGAAGAGATGCATACTACCCCCGCGCCCTTGCGAACAGCCCGTGGAACGGCCAAAGAGTTCGGCCATCACCTGTTGGGGCGGCACCCCCTTGGCCAGGGCATGGCCGTGGCCGCGATGGGTGCTGAAGACCGCATCCTCGCGACGTAGGTGCGCACAGACCCCTACCGCCACCGCTTCCTCACCCACATAGGTGTGGCACGCACCGTGGACCAGGCTATTGGCATAGGAGCGGGCGAGTTGCTCTTCGGTGCTGCGGATGAGCAGCAACTTCTGGTATAAGGCAAGATATTCACTTTTACTTAGGTTCAGTTCTGGTGTGTTTGACATAAGATTTCCAACTTGACACTTGAGATGGTTGGTGGCATATTTTTAACATGAAAAGAGCAAACGAAGATAACGCAATCAATCAATTCTTGACATTAGCCGCAGCAGAAAAAATCAGCGCGCTGCGTACCATTGCGTACTTACATATGGAAGGTGCAAAGGGCAAACGGGCAGATTTTGATGCCTTTCTAGCCGCTGTACCCGATGTCGAGCCTGACGATGAAGACAAGCTCGCATGAGCAGTGAAACGAATTGGATATTTCTTCAACATTCACGATTCAACTGATCAGCCAACTCATTAAAATCAGCCGCCACCCAATCAAAACTCGGATCTGGCGTTAGATCATGCGCTTGCTGCGGACCATACTCCAGTGGCCGCGGGACAAAGGCGGTGCGCAGCCCCACCGCTTGCGCAGCGCGCAGATCGTTTTGGTGAGCCGCCACCATCAGCACCTCGCTTGGCGCTAGGCCCAACAGATCGGCTGCCATCTGATAAACCTCGGGATCCGGCTTGTAATGGTGGACTAATTCGGCCGAGAGAATACAATCCCAGGGCAAGCCACTATGTTTGGCCATGTTCGTGAGCAGCGCCATGTTGCCATTGGATAGGGTCACAATCGTGTAGCGTTCCTTCAACCGTGTTAAACCGGAAACGGCATCGGGCCACGGCTGTAAGCGATGCCAGACGCGGTTCCACTGCACCTTTTCCGCTTCACTTAGCCCAGTGATCCCATAGGTGACCAGCAGTTCCTCCAAAATCAGCCGGTGTAACTGGTCAATGGTAAGCCAGGGTAATTCGCCACGGCGGACGCGGGCCATGGCGGGTTGATAACCAGCGCGCCAATCCAGGGCAAATTGTGCCCAATCGATCTGGATGCCCTTGGCTTCGCCCCAGGACCGGCCTTCGCGCACAAGCGTACCGTACCAATCGACCACAGTCCCAAAGACATCAAAGGTAAGCGCTTTGATCGCGTGCTGCACCACTCGTTACCTCCTTATCCTCATTTACCTCACTCTAATCCTCACAGCCAGTAAATCGAAGGATGGCTGGTTCCCACGCTCAGCGTGGGAATCCCAAGCGGACGCTCTGCGTCCAAGGCGCAGAGCGCCCTCATCAGCATTCCACGCCGCGCCCAATGGGCACCCGGGAACGAGTCTAGATCTGGTTGGCCGGCGCCCGCGGTGGCTGCCCTTGTAACACGCGCACCACTTCTTCAGCAGCGCGGGTGCGCATTTCGATCTTGGCCTCTTCTGAATACCAGGCACTGTGCGGGGTGATCAAGATCCGCTCTTCGCGCAACAGCGGGTGATCGGGCGGTGCAGGTTCCGTTTCCACCACATCGAGGGCAGCCCCGGCGATCTGGCCACTTTTCACCGCAGCCAGCAGCGCAACCTCATCGACCAGCGGGCCACGGGCAGCGTTGATCAGATAGGCCGTCGGCTTCATGAGGGAGAGAAAATCGGCATTGACCAGATGGCGGGTGCTCTCGATCAGCGGGGTATGTAGGGAAATGTAATCTGACTCGCGGGCGAGCGTTGCCAAATCAACGGCGGTGGCACCAACGCGGGCAACCGCTTCGGCATTTAACATAGGATCATAGACCAGGACGCGCAAGCCCAAGCCGCGCCCTTTTTCAGCGGTTGCCTGCCCGATGCGACCAAAGCCAACCACACCCAAGGTCTGTTCACGCAAACGATGCACTGGCCCCGAGCGCATGGGATCCCACTGTCCATTACGCGTCGAGGTGACCAGCGGCACAATCCCGCGCGCTTGGGCCAGCAGCAGCGCGATGGCGTGGGTGGAAACCTCATCAATCGAGTAGTCGGGCACATAGGCAACCCAAATGCCGCGGGCGGTGGCGGTGGGGATGTCGATGGTGTCCAGCCCGGTGCCAGCGCGGCTGATAACACGGCAGCGGGTCATACTGTTGATAATCGGTGCGGTCACCCGTTCCAGGGTGACCATGAGGGCGTCGGCTTCGGCCACGGCCGCCAGCGCATCAGGCTCGGTCAGATTGCCGGTATGGACGAGATTGGCGTCGAGCGGGCGGAGGACCGCGCGTTCCACGGCCAGATCATCGCCGAAAGAGGTATGCGCGATCACAATCGTTGGCTGCATAGAGTACCTTTCCTGGATTGGGAAGCAAAAAAATTAGGGAGCGATTCAGCCTTGAAATAAATTTCAGGCTGATAGCCAAAGTCCACTGAAGTGGACTATTCAGGTAATCCCAGTCAGCTTTAGCTGACTTGCGCTATCAGCCTGAAATTTATTTCAAGGCAACGAATACCTGAATAGCACGACAACGTTAAATTACGTGCGTAGCTGGTCCGTGACCAGCGTATGAGATTGGTACCGCTGGTCACGGACCAGCTAGACACAGAGCAGAGCGACTACCAATTTAACGTTGTCATAATAGTTACGAAATCAGAACTTAGGCGGATAACTTTACAGCCATTTCACGGCCGGGACAGAACAGTACTCAGTTCCACCGTTCGAGATCTTGGGCAGTGGTGACGCGCACCTGGGCATCCGGCCGGTGCAACAGTTCGGGGCGCAACGCCACCCCCAAACCAGGAGTCGCGTCCAAGGTGAGTTGGCCATCGACAATATCCAGCGGCCGGGTCACCACATCATTGTACCAGCCACCTTCGCCCCAATAGCCCCGTACCCCTTCCATGATCATGGCATTGGGTAGATGCAACATGAGATGAGCGGAAGCCCAAAGCATCACCGGTCCCACCGTGTCGTGTAGCGTCACCGGCAGATAGTAGGTATCCGCATGGTTACAGATTTTGCGCGTTTCCGTAATGCCGCCGCCCCACGCCACATCGGGCATGATGATATCGGCGATAGGTTGCTCGATCAGCTGGCGAAAGCCAAAGCGGGTAAAGACCCGCTCACTCTGGCAGATCGGCACCTTGGTAGCGGCTTTCAGACGCACATACGCTTCGGGGTTATCCGGCGGCATAATCTCTTCCAGCCAGAGGATATCGTAGGGTTCAAGCGCCCGTGCAATCCGGATAGCGGTGGGCAGATCCCAGCGGGCATGCCCTTCAATCGCAATCGCCATCTTGTCACCGACAGCGGCACGAATGTCGGCCACCACTTGCAAACCGCGTTTTAACTCTTCGTTATCGAGGGTGTGAGATAGCGGCCCAGCAGCAGATTCGCCCCCCCAAATCCGCACCTTTTCGCGCGGCCGGGTCGGCCCGGCCAGCGTTGCGCCAAATTGATCAAAGGGCCAGATTTTCATCGCCTTGATCCCCTGCCCGAGCAGACTTTGGGCCAATTCACCCGCATGACCATCCAGCCAACCCCAATCACTGGCATAGTTGCCGTAGCCAACGCAGGTGTTGTAGATCGGGATGCGGTCGCGCTGCCGCCCGCCCAGCAAATTGTAGATCGGTTCGCCGGTCTGTTGGCCGAAGAGATCCCACAGCGCAATGTCGATCGCGGAGAGGGCACGCATTTCAGCGCCGGCAAAACCACAAAAGTTGACCAGCGCAAAGAGATTGGCCCAATGATTTTCGATATCGCGCGGGTCGCGGCCAAGTAAGAGCGGCGCATAGACATCATGGATAATCGCGCTGGTGGCAGAGGGGATGTAATAGGTCTCCCCCAAACCCACCAGGCCATTATCAGTATAGATGCGCACCCACAAATTATTGGGCAGGGCCTGGCGCGATTGGCCCCTCTGTTGCTGCCAGTCGCCTTTGGGCATGGCGGCAAACCAAATCGTTTCCAGCTTGGTGATCTGCATGGTTCGTTTTATCCCAATCCGCTGCGTTGTTGTACACCAACGGTTTGACACTCACTTACGCGAGCGGGCAAGCCGTCGGTCTGCAAAACAACGACAGTATAGTTTTGTTTTGGTGGATTTCGTATATTGTATACCACGATTTGACAACCTGTCAATGCGCTATTAAAATGGTGGCTGCTTCCCTTAATTCTTAACGACTCACCAATAATACGACAACTTTACCATAAACGCGGCACCGCCAGGATGGACCAAATAGGAATCCAGCGATGACGATTTCGGCCTTGATATACCCACAGTTGTGCTGTGCCAAGCCGGTCACGGACCAGCTTGGGCCACGAGAGTACTCGACGGAGCTATTGGCTTATTTGCGTCGCGCTGTACTAGTCCATTCGGCAGATCAGCAGGTGAATGAATTCACCGGCTTATGTTATCCCCATTGATCCACAGCGTGGTCTTCGTTTGACCTATTTTCATAATTTGGAACCGATCAAAGCAAGTCTAAGGAGAGAATGGTATGATGACTGAACAATCGCGCCAGTTAAGTCGGCGCCAGTTCCTCAAAGCCGCCGCCGTTGTTGGGGCCGGTACCGCATTAGCCGCCTGCACAGCGCCGATTGCCGCGCCTGGTGCCGAGCCAGTTGCGCCTGCGGTCAATACAGGAGCCAGGCAGACGGTCCGCTACCTGTCTTGGTGGTTTGAAGAAGGCAACCGTGGCTTGACCTGGAAAGCCTTTATCAAAGAGTTCAACGAATCGCAGAGTGAGATCGAGGTCGTGGCCGAGAATATTCCCTTCGACGCCTACACCACCAAGACCATCGTCGGTGCCCAATCCGGCCAGCTTGACGGCGATATTGTGATGGCGACGCCCGAATTGGCCCCGCGCCTGATCAAAGCCGATCTGCTGATGCCGTTGGATGATGTGCTCACCCGCAACAACATTACAGACCTGAGTTCGGCCCATGATGCCCTGCGCAAGGATGGTCACCTCTATGGTTTGGACATGGTGACGGTCGCCTTTGGTATCCTCTACAATAGCCAACGGTACGAGGAAGCCGGCATTACCCCAGCCACGACACCCCAAGAGTGGATCGAGGTCAGCAAAGCGTTGACCGACCGCGACAACCAGCAGTATGGCTTCTGGTCACCCCACCTGGTCAATGAAGCCTCCGATTTCTGGTTTACCTTGCAGGAATGGTGTATGCCCTTTGATGGCGTTTGGGCCCAAGGCACCACCCCGCTGCTCACCTCAGAGCCGATTATCAACGGGCTCAAGCTCTTCAAAGAGATGTACGATGTTGCCATGCCACAGGGCGCGGATATCGCCACCGGGCAACGGCTCTTTACCACCGGCGCCACGGCCCAAGGGCTCTTCGTCTCCGCCGCAGTCGGGGCCTTCAAACCGGCCAACCCAGAGCTCTATCCCTTGCTGCAAAGCGCGCCGATTCCATGGGAGAGTAACAAGTCGATCGCACGCATCCACCCGATGATGATCAACAAGGATTCGGAAGTCGCCGACGCCGCGCTGGAATTTGTCACCTACATGTACAAGCCGGACAACTACCGGCGCATGGTCGAAGGCTGCGAAGATGTGATCTTCGCCCAACCATCGGCGGCGAACCAGGAATATCTGGACAATCTGCACTGGCTAAAGCCGGGCTACGATGGCGTCTCCTATGTGACGCCGTTTGATGTGGTGGGCGACTTTGTCTACAACTTCAACGAACTCGGCCAGATCGTGATCACTAACTTTGCCAATGTCCTCAACGCCGGTAAGACGGTCGAAGAGGCGATGGAAACCGCCCAAGCCGAAGCCGAAGCACTGGCGGCACGGATTCAGTAATCAAGGTTGAGCGCAAGGAGAAAAATCGCATGAGATCTTCAATTGCACAAAGCATTACCCGCCGTACCTTTCTCAAAGGTGCAGGAATCATGACCGTCAGTTTTGCCACGTTGGCCGCTTGTGTCCCAGCCGCCGCGCCCGCGGGTGCGCCCGCCGCAGAGGCAGGGGCAGCACCGTCCGCTGAAGGCGCGACGGTCAATTTCCTGGGCGGCCCCTGGTCGTTTTTGCCCGAGCTGGATGTGGTGATCGAGACCTTTGCCAACGAATGGGCCGCAGAGAACAATGTCACCGTCACCTTTGAGCGGGATGCACAGTTGCTGCCCAAGATTCAGACCGCGATTGAGACCGGTGGGAACGCGAATATCATCCAATACAGTTCGCCGCCGCAGATTTTCGCCAATGCCTTGGTCGATGTCACCGACATTACAACGGAGATCGGGGAAGAAGGTGGCGGTTACTTGCCCAACGCCCCTTATCAGATGGGCAGTGAGGATGGCAAGTGGTTAGGCGTCCCGCTCGGTCAGCATAACTGGTTTATCAACTATCGCCAGGATTGGCTGAAAGAAGAAGGTTATGACACCTTCCCCGACACCTGGGACGAAGCCCTGACCCTGGGCAAGATCCTCAAAGAGAAAGGGCGCCCCTACGGTCTGACCCTCTCTGATCAGGCCGGTGGTGACGGCAATGGCGTGCCGCGCTTGATGCTCTGGGCCTTTGGCGGCAAGGAATTTAATGAGGATGGCTCGTTGGCTCTGGACAGCGAAGAGACGCTGGCCGCGCTCGAATTCGCGATCCAATTGCACAATGACGCCTGTGATCCCGGCCAAGTCGGCTATGATGATGGGGCAAACAATGCCGCCTTCCTCGCCGGCAAGCTCTCGATGACCGCCAATGTCAACACGATCTATCTGCCGGCGATCACCAACGCGCCGGAAATCGCCGAGGGGATGAACCATGCGCTGCCCCCCGAAGGGCCGGGCGGTCGCTTTGGGTATGGTCAATTACCCTGGTGGGGCATTCTGAACCACACCGAAGGCGCCGATCTCACTGCAGCCAGCGATCTGATCCGTGCGTTCTTGAAGATGGAAAACTTTGGGGCCTTCTACAAGGCCGGTCAGGGCTACATTCTGCCCTTGCTGCCCGGCTATGAGAGCGAACCGATCTGGCCGGAAGATCCCAAGCTGGCGATTGCCAAGGATATGTTCAAGCTGGCCCTGCCCGCCGGCTACGCCCTGCCCCAACAGACCAAGCTTGCCGCGCTGATCCAGGACAAGATCATCATCGGCAAGTTGTTCTCGCAAGCCTGTTCCACCGGTGATGCCCGCGCCGCCCTCGACGGCGTGATGAAGGACATCGCGGACTTGGAATTGCTGCTGTAAGAAGGGTTAAAACCCTTGGCTAACAGCGAGAAGCGCCCGCAGGCGCTAAATGTTTTCGCAGCGTCTGCGGGCGCTTCTCGCTGTTAGAACGGGATTTCAATCCCGTTGTTTAGTATCCGTCCAGTTACGCGTTGGGGAAACCGATGAATTCGAAGAAACAGGCGCAGCACGACTCATGGGGTGCCTATATTGGCCGACTGCTGCACAAGGATAGCTCCTTGGGTTATGTCCTCTTGGGTCCTGGGCTGCTCTTCCTGGCCGTGATGATGGGCTACCCTTTTCTCTATGCAGTCTATCTCAGCTTTACCGACAAGCAGATCGGTGGGGTCGCCAACTTTACCGGCCTAGAAAACTATGCGAAACTACTGCGCACTGATCTCTTTGCGAGTACCGTGATCAACTCGGTTGTCTACACGACCTTTGCGCTGATCTTCAAGTTCATGGGCGGCATGGCGCTGGCGGTGATGCTCAATCGCCCCTTTATTGGGCAGCGGGTGGTCAAGGCAATGTTACTGTTGCCCTGGATCATGCCCACGGTCTTTAGCACGATGATCTGGTCCTGGATCTTTCACCCGAGCTTTAGCATCATCAATGAAATTTTGGTGATCAAACTGGGGTTGCTGACCGAGCCGCTGCCCTTTCTGCGCGACGAAACCTGGGCGATGGCCTCGCTGATCTTTGTCAACGTCTGGCGCGGCGTACCCTTTTTTGGCATCACCTTCCTGGCGGCAATTCAATCGGTCTCACCGGAGATTATTGAAGCCAGCAAGATCGACGGCGCGTCGCGCTGGACCTCCTTTTGGCGCATCACCTTTCCCATGATTCTGCCGGTGGTGATTATTGTGGTGCTCATCTCCACGATTGGCACGCTGGGTGATTTTGATCTGCCCTTCCTGCTCACCCGCGGTGGGCCGAATGATGCCACCACCCTCTTTGCCCTCACCGCCTACACCCTCTCCCTCTCATCGGGGATGATCGGGCTGGGCGCGGCGGTCACCATGACCATGTTCCCGCTGCTGGTTGTGCTGGTGATCGCGTCGTTGATCAGTGTGCGCCGGCAAGAGCGGGGGTAGAACGGTAAATCGGTAAATCAGTAGATTAGTCACAGCAGTCGTGGTGGTTGATGGCAGTTAAATAAATTAAGTAATTCGAGCTTTGCGTAGGGGCATGCGGTGTGGCGGGACCAATCCCAACGCCAGCAGGGAAATTTGCTGCGACACACTGCGTGCCCGTCGTTCGAAACACCAAAAAACTTAATTTGCAGTACAATTATTCGCCACGCGAGGGATCTTCGTTTGCATACCGGCGCATTCATTCGTTAAGCAGGAAATCGTTATGAGCATCAGTCAATCGATCCGGCGGGTACGCAAAGCGCTGCCCTTTTATCTGCTCCTGGGTGTGGTCGCCTTTCTACTACTCTTTCCCTTCTATTGGGGCTTGATTACGTCGCTGAAACATGAAGTGGAAATTTACGACTTCAGCGGCAATTTCCTGGTGCCGAAAAATCCGAGCCTGGATAACTATGTCACCTTGTTTACCACCTCGGACTACTTGCTCTGGTTCTGGAATACGCTCTTCGTTTCGACGGTGACCACGGCGATTTCGGTGGTCATTTCCGTGATGGCCGGCTTTGCAATTGCCCGCCTGCACTTTAAGGGCGCGGCCTTGGCGGGTACCCTGGTCTTTATCACCTATTTGGCCCCCAAAGGCTTTCTCTTTGTACCGCTGGCGCAAATCCTCAAAAATTGGGGGTTGCTGGGTGGGTTGCCGGCCTTGATGATCACCTACCCCACCAATCTCATCCCCTTTTGTGCGTGGCTGTTGAGCGGTTATTTCGCCAGCGTGCCCCACGAGCCGGAAGAGTGTGCAATGGTGGATGGGGCCAGTCGCATCGGCGCAATTGTACGGATCACCTTGCCGATGGCCATGCCGGGGATCATCACCGCGGCGATCTTTTCCTTTACGGCCTCGTGGAATGAACTGCTCTATTCGATTGTTTTTGTGAGCGGCGAACAAAACAAGATGTTGACCAACGGCGTGATCGGCGCGTTCACCGGCGGCGACTGGTTTTACTGGGGACCGTTAATGGCCGCGGCGACCGTATCTTCGCTGCCCATCGCCCTGCTCTATCTACTCTTCACCGACCGCTTTGTCAGCGGCATCACCGCCGGCTCGACGAAGGGGTAAGGAATTACGGGTTACGAGTTACGTTTAATCGCTCACCTAGCCCCGTAATCCGTAACTCGTAATTCGTAATTTTTCATAAATGGTGCATATGTTCTCTGACTTCAAAATTGTCCGCCTGACCGCCCCGATCTTTAATCCTAGCGCCAAGGAGTTGGCTGACTTTGCCGCAGCCGGGTTACCGGTCACGGTGGTCGATGCCGAAACGCCGGAAGCAATGATTCCACTCGTCCATGACGCTGATATTGTCACCCTGATTGGCACAAAGCTACCTGCTGCCGTGATCGAAGCCATGGGGCGCTGCCGTTTGATCGCGCGCATGGGCACTGGCACCGACAAAATCGCGGTGGACCACGCCACCGCATTAGGCATTGTTGTCGCCAATACCCCCTATTTCTGTGTGGAGGAGCAGGCTGATCACGCAATGGCGATGCTGCTCAGTCTGGCGCGTAAACTGACCGTGGCCGAAAAGGCGATGGCCGAAGGCAATGTCATGCGGGCGCGGCGGGCCGTCAGCAGCAATCAGCGGCTAAGCCAGACGACGCTGGGGCTGGTCGGCTTTGGGCGCAGTGCCGTACACACGGCGCGTCGTGCCCGCGGCTTTGGCATGCGCGTGTTGGCGACACGCAACAACAAAAATGCCCCCACCACCGAAGCCGACGCGCTTGGTGTGATCATGACCGATTTAGAGACCGTCCTGCGCGAGTCTGATTTTGTCTCGCTGCATCTGCCCCTGACAGCAGCCAGCTATCACCTGGTCGATGCAGCCGCGCTGCGCAAGATGAAGCCGACCGCCTATCTGATCAATACCTCGCGCGGGGCATTGATCGATGAACCGGCTCTTTATGAAGCAATCCAAGCAGGAAGGTTGGCCGGCGCAGGCATCGACACCTTTGAACAGATCGATATCTTTGCCGAGGAATTGCCGCCACAATTGCATCCACTCACCGGGTTGGAGAATGTGATTCTGACCCCCCATGTCGCGGCCGGCTCGGTACAGGCGAGTGAAGAGATTTACTTGACCGCCATCCACAATGTGGTCGATGTCCTCAACGGGCGTTGGCCATTGGCAGAGAATATTGTCAATCCGACGGTTGTGCCGCGCTTTCCCTTAACGGCGCGATAATCACTTAGGCTATTCTGCAGAATTAATCATACCGGTCGTGAAACGTGAAACGTGAAACGTGAAACGTGATGCGTGATTCGTGTTGTGTCACTGGGCAGTTCACGCAGCACGAATCACGCAGCATTCTTCCCGTATCGTTATTTTTACTGAACAGCCCTAATAGATGCGAAAATAGAAAGTGAATTTTTATGAAAATGTTTGATTTATCTGGACGCGTAGCGCTGGTGACAGGGACGGCAAGCGGGATGGGCCAGGCGATGGCCACAGTTTTTGCCGAAGCAGGCGCGGATCTGATGTTGTTGGATGTGAACACGGCGGGCAACGAAGCCACCGCGCACACCCTCACCCAAATGGGGGTCCGCGCGATTCCAGTCACAGCGGATGTCTCGAACTATGCAGATATTGATCGGGTCTATGCCTTACTCGACAAGGAGTTTGGTCGGGTGGATATTCTGGGCAATGTGGCCGGCAATGGCATCCAAAAGGCGGCGGAAGAGATCACGATGGACGAATTCGTCGCGGTCTTCCAGAGCCTGGTCTTTGGCCGTTACTATTCCACCCAGCAGGCCGGCCGCCGCATGTTGCGCCAAGGCAAAGGCAGCATCATGAGCATTGGGTCGATTGCCGGTGTCAGTTCGCTGGCGCGGCAACAGTCAACCTATGGCATGGCGATGGCTTCGGTCATCCATATGACCAAAGAGTTGAGCACCGAATGGAGTGGCCGCGGGGTGCGCGTCAACGCGATTCTGCCCGCGCAGGTGGTCAACCCCAACAATGGGCTCGAAGCGCGCATGGAGCGCGAGCCGGTGTTGCGCGACACCTTTTTACATGGCATTCCCCGTGGCCGCTTTGGTCAATCGGAAGATATCAAGGGGCTGGCCCTCTGGCTGGCTTCCGATGCATCAGCGTGGATCACCGGTGCGATCATTCCCATGGATGGCGGCAATCTGGCGATGAATGCCGGCGGTGGCTTTATTGGGCGGCCGACGGAGCACAATCTGGCGGTGTAAAAAAACCATTAATAATTAATGGAAAACAATTAATTATTAATGGTTAATGACCTCCAAGCGAATCCAAATGGTAGGAAAGTACATGAACGATGAGTGATATTGTCGATAGTAGCCGTATGGCAAGTCGCCCGGCACAGGGCCAGGCAACCCCACGGCGCCGACGGTTGCACTGGTTGCCCTACGCGCTGGCGCTGCCGATTGTCCTCTATGAGGTGGCGCTGATTGTCTTCCCGATTGGGCAGGGGATCCTCGGTAGCTTTCAGCGCATTGAGTTGGCCGCCAATGTGGCACCGACTTGGGTGGGGCTGGACAATTACCAGCGTATGTTTAGCGATCCGGCCTTCTGGAAGGTGATGCAGACGACCGTGATCTTTACTGCGCTGGTGATTATCGTGGCGATTGGCGCTGGTTTGGCGACCGCCCTGCTCTTTAACCGCCCCTTTCCCCTGCGCCCGGTGGCGCGCGCCATGCTCATGTTGCCCTGGGCTTTCCCCGAAGTGCCGGTGGTGATGATCTTTATTTGGATCCTCAGCCCGCAATTTGGGGTGGTCAACATTCTGGCGCGGATGATTCCAGGCGTTACGGAAAACCCCCAATGGTTACAGGTGCCGACCTTGGCGATGGGCTGGGTCGTGTTGATCGCGTCGTGGAAGGCCTTTCCGTTTTACAGCTTGGTGATCCTGGCGGCGCTGCAGGGGGTCTCACAGGAGACCTATGAAGCGGCCAGGGTCGATGGGGCGAACGCGTGGCAACTCTTTTGGCATATCACGATTCCCGGTATTCGCGGCGCGCTGGAATTGCTGATCGTCTTGGCCGCGATCTTTTCCTTTAAGCAGTTCACCATCATCTACTTGATGACCGGTGGCGGACCATCGGGGGCAACTGAAACGATTGTGATGCGGATTTATAATACGGCCTTCCGCTTCTATGATTATTCCTATGCCACGGCGCTGGGGGTGGCCGGTTTTATCGTTTCGTTGGTGATTGCCTTTTTCTTTATCATTTTGCAAAGACGCCGGGCAGAGGAGCAGCAGTAAGACCATGCGTGAACCAACGACAAAGACGCCTACCCATCACCCCAAAATGCATCTGCGGCGCACGCTTGGCAACCTGCTGCTCTATGCGCTGATTGTCATCGTCTGCATCATGACGATCTTTCCGGTCTACTGGATGCTGGTCAGCACCTTTCAACCCAACAAATATACGCTGCACTACCCGCCGCCGCTCTTCCCGCAAGAGATTACCTTTACCCAATTTGCCGATCTTTTTGCCAATCACCCAATTGCGCTCTGGTTGCGCAACTCGTTGTTGATTGCGACCATGGCGATGTTGCTCTGCACCGCGCTGACCGTCTTAGGGGCCTATACCCTTTCCAATTTGCGCTGGAAGGGACGCAGCACCTTTGGCCTCTTTCTGCTGGTCACCCAGATGTTGCCCGAGATCCTGATCATCATCCCCCTCTATCGGATCTACCGGCAGTTAGATCTGTTGAATAGTTTACCGGCGCTGGCGCTGATTAACACCGCGTTCGCCCTGCCGATCTGTATTTGGATTCTCAAAGGGGTCTTTGACACGATTCCCACCGAAGTGTTGGATGCGGCGGTCGTGGATGGTTGCACCGAGTTCAGCGCGCTCTGGAAGATTGTGCTGCCGCTCTCGTTGCCGGGGTTGGTGGCAGTGGCGGTTGTCTCTTTTTTCTCAGCCTGGAACGAATTTCTCTTTGCCGTGATCATGCTCACCAGCACCGAATTTCAACCCGCCTCCGTGGGGTTGACGACGCTGAGGGCCACCGGTTTCACGCCGGTTGAACAATATATGGCCGCCGGCTTGATCTTCTCGATCTTACCGGTCTTCTTCTATCTGGCGATGCAACGTTATATCATTTCGGGGTTGACGGCTGGGGCGGTGAAGGGGTAGCGGCGTAATGATGTTAGTTCCAATCAGCTACTAAGCGGTTGCCAAAGCATGACCAAGCACAGCGCGTGTATAGTCGTAGGGTTCAGTTGTACCACTAGCTGGGTATTCGGGCGAGTGGGCGTTATCCTGAAGGACAAAGTGGTGATAAGCCCAACTAAAAGCAACGTGAAGCGGAACATTCAGCAGGTCAGCCTGAGGAACATTAAATTTTTCATTATCCATGAATAGTTTTAGCCCCCAGATGACCAGCGGATAGGTGCGCTCAAAATTGTAACACATCCAGGCATAAGGCTCGCGTGAGTCAGCATCACGATCGACCAACAAATCGGGTATCGCTGAATCGGCATAGCCCACTGGGAGGCCTGCATTATTTTCGTCAACCGGATCTGAAGCAATCGCCTCGATTAGACCTGGTTCTTGAAAGACAAAATTTAATTCGCGCATATTTTAATAATTTCTATTCGCTATAGTCCCAAAATCCGCTTGCGGTACTGCGGATTCAAATACCAAATTTCCGGTGGTACATCAAGCTGATACCCCTTAACCTTGCCACTTTCCTGAAGGTGGAAATTATAGAGAAACTTGATGCTTTGACGAATTTTTACAACAGCCACCACCAGCCACTATTGTGCTTGCGATTCAAAATAAAGACGTTTGTAATAAAGCAATGTATCGTCATTTGCCATCGAATCCCATATGACAACATCAGCTTTAGAAATAACATCTGGTAATCGATCTAATTCATCCAAAAGAAATCTTTGGTGCCTTTTGGCCCAAAGAGAATCGCGGATGTATCTCAGCCCGCCATCTGTAACATAAACAGTTTCGTCCCGTACATCAGTGATGAGATATTCGATCTATTGACGCTTTTCACGGCCATTGTTATCAATAATAGTGATAAAATCGGGTGCATCATCACTCATAATAAAAGTATAACATAAGTTGGATACGCATTCAATACGTCCAAAGCTATAAGGAAAAGTTAATTTATGGTAAATCGCAGTAGGCCAGAATGCGGTCTCTGGCACCCAGTACGTGATCGGTAAAGGCAGCTTTGGCACGGGTTACATCGCCGCTGCGTAGGGCATCGATCAGATGGTCATGGCCATTGATGTGCATATCCAATTCAGGGGTGGTCAACGCGCCATTGGCATCATAGAGAAAACGGCTGATCCGTGAGCGCAAGGTGGAGAGCACTTCCAGGATCATATTGTGTTTGGCGATCTGCCAGAGGGTGAGATGGAATTGGTAATCCTGGGCATAGACTTCCTGGAGATCGTGTCGCCCGGCCGCCTGACGCATGGCTGAGACAATCTGGCGTAACTCGGTTTCATAAGTCGGTTGCCAGCGCTCAATCACCCGTTCGGCCACAAACTGTTCCAACATCACGCGCAGCGAGGAGATCTCCTCGATCTCCTCACGGGTCAACGTATAAACAATCGCTCCGCGGTGCGGGATCTTTTGCGCTAGCCCTTCTTCGACCAAACTCTGAATTGCTTCGCGCACCGGCATCCGGCTCATGCCCAGCCGCTCGGCCAGTTCGCGTTCAATCAGGCGCATGCCCGGCTTGAGCGTGCCATTCCGGATCGCCGCCCGTAGCCGCTCTGCCGCTTCATCACTCAGGGTCCGTTGTTCAACTGGAGACAGATCTAATAGAGTCATAGGATTTCTTTGCAAAAGTACAAAAAGCACGTTTGGTATATTGTATACCATTTGTGATATTATGTCAAACGATTGCACGAATTCGGCCATTTTCTGGCAAGCCGGGTTGAAACCCGCTGCTAACAATGAAAAGCCCCCGCAGGGGCTGGTTGTAAACAATGCTTGAGGAGAGAACTGTGGAGAACCAAGAACTGGCGCGTGCCCGCGCCGAACTACAAAAAGTGGGGGCCGATTGGGCGCTGCTGACCGCACCGGAAAATGTCACCTATGTCAGCCATTATGAAGTGCCGGTTGACTTTGGCCCACTGGCCCACCTGAACTATGGGCCGGTCATTGCGCTATTTGGCGTGCAAGAGCCGACCAGCCTACTGCTGGCCAATCGCTATTACGCAGCGGCGGCCCGGCAACAAAGCAGCTTTGATGAAGTGCTCGACTTTGGGATCTTAGAGGTCTTTCCCCCTTTTGAGAAACAGGTACGACGCGATAACTTTGTCGCAGCATTACACGCGCTGATCAAACGGGCGGGGCTAGAAAATCCGCAACGCAAGATCCGCGTGGCGGTGGAAGAACGGACTTTGCCATTGGTGGTCTTGCAGGTGTTACAAGCGTTGGTACCAAATTTGGAGTTAATCGAAGCTGAGCCGGCAGTCGCCCGGGCGCGTATGATTAAAACGCCGCGCGAAGTTGGCCTGCTCAAACAGTCGGCGGAAATAGTCAACCTCGCACATAAAGAATTAATGCGGCTGACCCGCCAGGCCGGGCGAAGCGAATTCACGATCTGGTCCGGCCTGACGCAAGCCATGCACGAGCAGGTAGGCGGCAAATTTCATATTGCCGGTGAAGTGGTCTGTGGCCCACGCAACAAAAGTGTTTCACCCGGTGGGCCGATCGACTATGTGACCCAATCAGGTGACATCGCCGAGTTGGATATCAGCCCGCGGCTCAACGGTTATTGGGCCGACATGGCGAACACGATGGTCGTCGGCACCGAGCCAACCGCGATTCAAAAGAAGTATGCACGGGCGGCAAGGGAATCCTTTTACGCCGGGGTCAGCAAAGCGCGACCGGGCAACAAAGCCTGTGACATCTTTACTGCGGCCAGCACCGCCTATGACACTTATGGGCTAACGCTTGGTCACTACGCTGGACATGGCATCGGCACCACAGTCAACGAAGCGCCCTGGTTCGTGCCCACCGATCAGACCATCCTCGCAGCAGGCATGGTGATCTGCATCGAGACCGGCTGCTACAGCGAGGAGGCCGCCGGCAAATGCGAGAAGATGATGGTGATCCAGCCTAGCGGCGACCCGGATATTTTCCCCGATTTTGCCTGGGGAGTGCAGGGTGACTGGGTGACTGGGTGACTGGGTGACTGGGTGACTGGGTGACTGGGTGACTGGGTGACTGGGTGACTGGGTGACTGGGTGACTGGGTGATTGTTACCAATCACCCAATTACCAATCACCCATTTCCCTACCCGCGCGAAGGCTCGGGCATTGTTTCGCGTGCTTTGCGTGCCAGTTCCGCCAGGTGGCCGTCGTTGGCCATCACCTGCTCCAGGTGGCGCATGCGCTGGGGTGTTGCGGTCCCGACCATCTGTGGGCCATAGACGCGCTCGATCCAGAAACGGGCCGCGCCGCTGATGTAGTCGCGCAGTTGAGGTAAATTCTCTTCCGGGTAGCGCTGGCAGAGGTTGATCGTGAACATCCGCCGGGCCTGGCCACCACCAAAGGCAGCATGTTTAGTGTTATGGTTGAAACAGAGCACATCGCCGGGTTTAGTCTCTAGAGCAATGGCGGGCACAGCGGGGCCATCGATGCCCCAGAGCGCATCGCTCTGGCGGATCGTCCCCTGCAGATGATCGGCAAACCCTTCACCCAGGCGGTGGCTGCCAGGGATGACGCGGAGCGCGCCGGTTTGGGCGGTCAACGGGTCGAGGTAGAAGGCGATTTTAATGTGGCGAATCGCTGGATGCCAACCGTCGGAATGCCAGCGGGTGTCACCCACATAGTAGTTGCCGTCGCTGCCCATATAGTTAAAATCTTCACCGAGCAGCGCCGTGGCGATCCCGTGAATGCGGGGATCGTCGAGCAGCGATGAGAGCACGGCGCTCTGGTCGATGAAAGGGACAATACACGAGCGAGCCGTGCCGGCGTGGGGTTGACCATTATGGCCGCCACCCCGTTCGCCCCAGACCCCTTCAAAGGCCCCGTCGATCTCAGCCGCACGGTCGGCCAGCAGTCCAGGGAAGCCCAAATAGCCAAAGGTCTCAAAAAAGTTGTGCTGCTGTTCAGAGAGTTGAAATGATGTTGCTTGCATGATCGGTTCTTTCTTGGGTTGATAAATGAAAAAGTGATGGCTGTAATGCTTGTATACTTTACAAACTAACAGACATCGATTTTAGCCTACCGCCTCTAGGAGCAATAATTCGGATGTCAGCGGGCCTTCCACGCGGATCGACACGCCGCGGTGCATCAACGTAAAGCCGTCGAGTTCACAACACTGATTGCTGTTGTCAAAGATTACCCGATAGCGACGGGATAGATCAAGTCCGCGCAGGCGTAGTAGATATTCACGGTGCTGCGGTGCCGATAGCTGAAAGACGCCGGCAATGGCTTTGGTGCGATCAGCTGAGGCTAATTCAAGCACCCCCCATCCTTGTGGTTCTGGCCCGGTGAAGGTTGGCGTGTGGTGGTAGATGCGTCCTGTGTCCATATAGGGACGCACAAAGTTTTTGTAGAGATCGATAAAGTGGCGCAAGCGTTCCAATTGCTGTGGATTCCAGCCGACTCCCAGCGGGTTGAAGAAGGCTAAGGTTGGACGCACAAAGAGCAGCAGCCGCGTCTGAAAATCGAAGTCGCCGGTGAGATGCCCATTTTGCCCAGCGACCAGCCGATCCACATATTCAGGCGGCAGCGCCATCGTCATGCCGTTGGTGATGGTAAAGGCGCGCGGCGCAATCTGCCAATCTGTGACCCAGGTGTGGCTAAAACGGCGTACCATACCAATGTCTGTACGCCCACCGCCACCGGCACAATTTTCAAAGATGACGTTGGGGAACTTGGCGCGCAGCCGCTCATAGATAGCATAGAGCGCCTCGTAATAGCGCCAGTGCCCATTCTCGATAAAGCCAGCCTGCTCATTCTGTGCCCCCGGCCCCATCCATGCCACGTTGTAATCGAGTCGGAAAAAATCCAGATCGTTCTCGCTGATCACGCGGCTGATCTGCGCTTCCATCCACTGGGCTACCTCCGGCTTGGTCAGGTCGAGCATATTGCCCAGCGGCGTTTCTGGGTCATAGGCCACGGCTAGCCAATCAGGATGCTCTTGATAAACTTGGCTTTCCTTGCCAACGCGCTCGGCATCCATCCACAAACCCCACAACATGCCATGACTGTGCACGCGCTCACGGAAGGGCTTGATGCCATCCGGAAAACGTTCCCGATCCACGCTCCAATCGCCCACGGTGTGCCACCAGTGACTGCGCGGTTTGGCATACCAACTGGCGTCGATAAAAAAGACTTCAGCCCCAAAAGTTGCCGCCGATTCGATCTGGTGTAAGACATGCGCGGCGGTGATCTCAATTTCTGGGCCGATGCCTGCTTCGATCCAGCCACCGCGCCCGCGCGGTTGTGGGGCAAAGACGCTCCGCCGCAGATGGTCGTGCATCGCTTGGATCGCCGTATCGAGATCACCAAAGGTCATGCCCAGATGTAATTCGGGCGTATTCACCGTTTCCCCGGCAGCGATTACGCGCTGCGGTGCTGGTGCATCCGGCCCGGCGCGAAAGAAGAGGCGCGCCGCTTGGTCGGTTGTCCCTAGATCGGCATCCAAGTCGAATTCAAAAGCATAACCACCCGACCAGGCCAACTGGGCAATAAAATGCTCACCGGTGGCATTGTTGCGCAACACAAACATAGGATGGCGGTGCCGGTCGCGGCGATAGCGCCCATTGACTTGATAGGTGGCATTCGGCAGATCGTGCCAGCGAAAGTCGCCCTCGTTGCCCCAATGGGGGTTTGCCATGTAGCCCAATGAATAGAGCGGGGATTCAGCACTGGGCAAGTGGGCGCGCCAACGCGCGGTTGTCTGCAAGACGCCACTCCACGGATAGGCGGCGCTCAGTGCCGCGGGTTGTGTGCCTGTGTTCGTGACCGCCAACCAACGCGTCAAGATTGCTGTACCATCGAGCAACGTATGGATCGCCACGGTCACGGGGCGATGGGTATGGCGTAGGGTCAGAACCACATGCAACCCGGTCGCTTCCTGGGTTTGCGCCAGGTTGACCCATTCCCAATGCGAGGCCAACAACTGCCCATCGATTTCTAGCCAAAAAGCTTGGGGTGTCGGGTGTTTGGCAGGATCGAGGCGTGTCCCTTCTTCCCAGCCATTGACAAAACCGGCACCATTCCAGGCACGCCCGACCAAGCGGCCACGGATCAGCGATTCTTCGTAGACGGTCATGGCCGTGCGATAGCAGAGCGTGGGCTGGGGTTCGTTTTGAACGATTAGCTCGCACCATGTGGCTTGATTTGTTGTCATCGTTTGCTACTCCTCGTGGCCCGTCGTTCCACTGCCGCCCGCATCTCGCTTTCGATCTCCGCGTACAAGTTGAGCGGGGTCAACGGGTCGGCAATGGCTTGCACGCTGCCATCGGCCAAATTTACATCGACTGCACCGTAGCGCGCGGCTTTGCCGGTTTTGTTGAGATAATGGTCATAGGCATCGCCCTGGTTGTAATGCCAAAACTCCCAGGGATAGGTGATAAAGCCATGGTTTGCCATCAGCGCCGTGATCGCCACCCGGTTGGCGCTGGCTGCAGCAGAGATAAAGGGCGAATCCATTGGAGTCAACTCGGACATTTCCAGATAGGGGCGACCACGGTCGATTTCACTTCCCGTCGTGCGATCCAATACTGAGATGTCGATGGCACTACCCGACATGTGCGTGCCTACTTTCGGTGCAGCCGCCACTAACGCCGCGACTCGCCGCGTCATCAATTCCACCGGCGGTTGCGCACCGTTACATTCCCAGAGCAGCCGTTCCAGCACCACGTCGAAGGTATAGGGCGCGCGGGCCAGGAACTTCTGCATGGTCAAGGTGCGAAAGGCATCTTCCACCTTCATGATCCAGCCGCGCTCATTCATGGCACGGCAACAATTGATAAAATCATCGATCAAGCCGGCGCGCAGCCAGTAGAGCCGCGGTAGACCCTGAACGTGGGGGCGATCTGAGAAGGCGACTTCCACCCCTGCCGACCGTACCGCGTCCACCAGTGAAACGACTGGCTCGCCACATTCATTTACGGGATATTGACGGATCTGCCCCATAAATTCATAGGCTTCATCCATTTTTGCCGCCCAGAACGTGCGCCGGGCATCTTCATTGGTTGTGTTGGTCATCTTACCTCAATCTGATTGTTTACGATCGTTGATAGGCTGGTGTCCGCGCAAAACGTTGTAAATCCAGGCGGGCGCGCAATCCAGCAGCAGGGGCAAGTTCGACGCCTAGTGCTGGATCGTTGACCGCCGTCGTCACTCCTGTTGCCAGATCAGTCACCAGTGTGATGACGTGTTCGCCAAAGGCGCCCCCCTGCACTCGCACAACCGCGCGGCGTAGTGGGTTGAGGTTGATCAACTGCACCACCACGCCCTGTTCATCCACCTGCTCGACCAGCGCGGCCACATCGGGAGGCAGGCCAGGGCGGGCGGCAGCTTCGTCAAAATAGGCAAGCTGGGCATGGAGCAACCCACCATGATAGATGGGCATTGGTGCGCCCAGCATGGTCTGCACCAATCCTTCACAACTGACGGGGTTGCGGTTCAGCCAGTGGTGGACATCGTTTTCCCAGCGACTTACAGGGGGCCACCGCTGCGGATCAGTCGGCTCGCTGCGGATTTGTGCCAATCGTCGCGCCAGGTGGCGTTGGCCGCTGTGTAAGACTTGTTCTGGGAAAGTGGGGAGGTTGCCATGGATAAAGCGATACCAGGCGCGCACGTTGCCCTCGTCACCCCAACCGGTCTCGTTGACCGTGTTCCAATCTTGTTGACCAAGAATGCGCTCAACCCGTTCGCGATCTGCGGCACGCTGCGTCAGGCTCCAAACCAGGATGGGCAGTCGTGGGTCAGCGGGACGGTATTCGCGCCACCCTTTGTCATCATACCAGAAGGGCAACTGCCATTCGCCGTTTTGTTCTTTGCCCTGCGCCCATAGCCAATCCCACTGGCTGCGGAAGAGATCAAGGTGTGCGGTCGCGCCGCCGCTGAGCAGCAGCGCGTTCATACCGGCCGCAGCGGTCGCTTCGAGCAAGGTGCGTCCGCCATGGGGCCAGCCCCAACCATAATAGCCGCCCCACCATTTGCCATCGTTGTATTCGCCGATCTGACCACTCAGTCCCACGTTGTCGGGCGTGATGCCGCCATTTTGGGCCGTGCGTTCGTGCCAAGCGGCCAGATAATCGAGCACCCAATGGCGATAGCGCTCGTCGCCAGTGACAAGAAAGGCGTGGGTCACCAACGTGGTGGCGAGCAGATTGAGGGGGACATCGCCACGGGCAATATGGGTGTTGAACTTTTCCAAAATTTGCGCAAAGACCACGGGATCAGTCCAGTCGGCGATGTAGTTCTGGACCCCAGGCAGATCGGTGAAAGGCGCGCTATATTGTGAATAGATGCCACGCAACTCCGCCCAATCTTCGGCGGTAGTGACAAAACGAGGTCCGCGGCTGCCGGTCAAGGGTGAGCGGATCAGGCGTAGCGCCGGGTCATAGTTGGGCGCGTCCGGGTCATCACCGGTGTAGAAATTGGCGAAGCGCTCGGCTCGCGCCCGTTCCTTAAGGCCATAAGGGCCGGCCATACTCAGATAGTAGAGAAAGAGATAGCTCTCGCCGTGGTGCATCCAATCATAATAGGCATCAAACTCGCGGTGGATTTGGCCATAACCGGTAAATTGCCAGGTGATCCCATCCCAGGCATGTTGGGCCAAAGGCAGCAGACGACTATCGCCCCCCAAAAAGTAGAGCAGAGGGAAATTATAGACGCTTTCGTAGGCATCGTCTGAACCATCCATCCCCGCCCATTCTGTGCGCGCCCAGATCAGCGTGCCGTCGGGGCGAAGATAGCGGTCGGCAAACCAGAGCGCGGCTTCGCTCATGTCGGTCAACAGACGCCGTTGCAGCAGCGCCCAAGCTGGAATGTCGATAGCCTGTCGGGCAGTAATCGTGATCATATGACCCATTCTTTCATCTTGAGTCCGAGACTCTCCGCTAATTTGCATAATGATTGCCAAGCGACTTCTGCCATCGGGATACCATGAGCCTGGCATTGCTGGCGTGGACGTTGCTCCGGTTCTCCAGGCAACATGCGTGAACGTGCCTCAGCGCTGAGTAGTGCTGCTTTTAGCGCAGCACAGGAATCATCCTTTGTTTTGATTGGATTTAGGCGCTCATTTCCCGGTGGGCTTGGCCGGTGCGGGTTTTGTTTGTGCTGCCCGCCAGGCGGCATATTCAACTTGTGCTTCTGCATCAAGCGGATAGTATCTGCGGATGTCCTGCCCCTCATGCAATTTAAGACGGGTGTACTCCTCCCAACCCTTTTTGTCGTTTGCCCGTCTGACGACTTCTGGCGCGAGTTTAACCGGAACCACAATCGCGCCATCGTCATCCGCCACAATGATGTCGCCGGGCAGCACCAACACATTGGCACAGGCGATGGGCACATTGACGCCCCAAAACATGATGCGATTTTGCAAACCATGGTTGGGCGAAACACCGCGCATCCAGACACCCAAATCTAACCCTTGCACATCGGGCCAATCGCGCAGGCAACCATCGATCACCACACCTGTGCCGCCGCGTTTGACAAAGTAGGTGAGCAACATCTCGCCGAAAATGCCCCCTTCCATTTCACCCCTGCCATCAACGACAACGATATCCCCCGGTTGCGCTGGGTACATGACATGATGGTGCAACATGCCAAGGGTTGAGTACTCCTGGCTATCGGTCAAATCCTGGCGTTTAGGCATACATTGCAGGGTCAACGCCGGTCCGGCAATGGTTTTGCCCTTGCGCCAGGAACTGAGTCCAGCCATATGTGGATGGGTGACGCCAAGATTGTAGAGTTCACCCGCGGCCGTGGCGCTGCCAATCTGGCGTAATGCATCACAGAGTGCCGGGTCGGGTCGGGTAATATCGGGTATTACAAACGGTTGGATTTGGGTAGACAATGTCATGGTTGACCTCTTGAGTGTAACCTAGCCGCGCGCCGGCTCGCTCATGGTTAAACGCGCCTTGGCCGAGAGCGCAGGCAAGTGACCTTCATGGTCAATCACCTGTTGCAGAAAGCGCATTCGTTGCGGCGAAGCGGTGTTGCGCATGATCTCGGAGTGGGAGTGATCGACCCAAAAGCGCGCTTTGGCCGCGATAAAATTCTCTAATTCCTGAATCTCTTCCGGCGTGGTGCAATGGGCGCAGTTGTTCATGGTAAACATGCGGCGGCGTTTGCTACCGCCAAAGGCGGCGTGCATTAAATTGTGATTAAAGGCCACCACGTCGCCCGGCTGGGATTCCAAGGCAATGGCTGGCACTTGATCTTCGGCAATGTTCCACAGTGTCGTCGCATCCCGCGCTTTGCGCGCAGCCCAGCTATCGCGCAGATCAGTACGGTGCGAACCGGGGATGACACGCAGGCAACCGCTGCTGCGAGCCACTGGGTCCAGGTAAAAGGCGACCTTGAGATAGGTGCCGACCAGGTGAAAACCGTCGCTGTGCCAGCGGGTGTCGCCCGCGTAGAAGTTGCCATCGCCGCCCAGATAGTTGAAATTCTCCCCGATCAAGCCGCCAATCAAGTTGACAATGGCAGGGTGGTCGAGCAGGGTGCAAAGGTGCGCGCGTTGGTCGATAAAGGGGACAACGACGGAACGTTGCGTGCCATCATGCACAATGCCGCGATCACGAAAGACCGCCTCAAACTCGTCACTGATCCAGTCAATCTCGTCTTTAAGCAGGCCGGGCACAACCAGATAGCCGAAAGTGTCGAAAAAGTGTTTTTGTTGGGGTGTGATTGCCATCGTATGAGTCGCTTTCCAGATCTGTCCTAAAGTGAAATCAGCTAGAAAATCGTAATTTTAGATGATCCACGAAGGTACACGAAGACACACGAAGTAAAGGCGAAATCTTCGTGTGTCTACTAAGAAACATGGCGTCCGCCGCTGTTTCTTCCGTGTGAAATAGGGCTCCGCCCTTTAGCTGCTTAGTGGATAAATGGATTGGTTTCAAACTGACATCACTTTAAATGCGCAAACAAGTTTACCCGCCCCCATCCACCAGCGTCATCTTCCGAAAGATCTCCTCCATAAGCTGCATATCGTGGAGCGTATCGCGGCCGCTGCTAACCGGTTCGCGCCCGTCCCGTACACAAGCAATAAAGTGATCGGCCTGGCGGCGGAAGGCCCAGTCAATGGGGGGGATAATCTCCTGATATTGGCCGCTTTTGCCGTCGGCGCTACGATAAAATTCAACGCGCCCGCGTGTTTGGCGGTTGAGTGGTGTCGGCGTATAGAGTTTCACCCAGCCTTGCTCAAAGTAGAAATGGGTCTCTTCTTGCCATTCGTGGCTGCGTACTGAACCGCCCGCCAGCTCAACAAGGACCCCGGCCGCGCTTGTCAGCACGGCGGTGTGGAGCAGGCGGTTATCGCGCCGTGCCACGACGGTCTGTACGGTCAAGGGTTCGGGGTAAAGATAGCGCACCAGATTGACATTGTGCGCCATGATGTTGAGATAGTTCTGGAAGTGGCGCGCCTCTTCACCATCCATCCATGCTGGATAGATCGGTTGGAAGGTTGGATCGTCTGGTACACTTTCCTGGGTCGTAAACGGCGGCAATGCATCATGAATCCAGTCACCGCCAAAGCAATGGGCACGCACCCGCAGTAGGTGCCCCCACTCGCCGCTGCGGAGCAACCCCTGCAGCAGTTCGCGCGCGGCCAAGGCCGCGGTGTCATGGCGTTTCATCAAGCCGACCATGACAAAGGTATTACCGGACACGGCGGCAGCCTGCATGGCGTCTGCCTCACGTAGCGAGCCCGCCATCGGTTTTTCGACAAAAACTGCCTTACCGGCGCGCAACAAGGGGATGGCTAGATGACCGTTACGCAGGTGGGGTTGGCTGGCAACCACGGCCTGGACTTCGGGGTCATTGAGCAGATCGCGATGATCGCTATAGACCTTGGGGATGTCGTAGTGTTGGGCAACTTTGCGTGCCAGTTCTGGACGTGGCTCGGCAATCGCCACAACCTGACAGTCATCACGGTTTACATAATTGCGAAGATGCGCCACTTGCCCCATATAGCCGACACCGGCAAAGGCAATTTTGACAGGATTCATTTTGGGTGCTCCAAATAGGCGATTAAACTAAATTACCCTTTAATTGAACCAGCGGTTAACCCTTGAATAAATTGACGTTGCATAATGATATAGAGCAAAATCATCGGCAGCGAACCAATACTGAGCGCCGCAAAGACTTGCTGCCACTCGGTGCGCCCCCAAGCATAGAAGAAAACTTGGATCGCCAGCGGCATCGTGCGCATTTCCGCCGAGCGGACTAGAATTAGCGCGAGAAAGTACTCATTCCAGGCCCCGACAAATTGGAGGATGGCAACGGTGGCAATCGCCGGGCCGGAGAGCGGCAGCACAACCAGCCAAAAAGCGCGAGCGTGAGTGCAGCCATCGACACGGGCGGCATCTAACAATTCGCCGGGGAGCGACTGGAAATAGGCACGGAAGACAAAGATGGAGAGCGGAATACCACCGGCGGCCAGCGGTAGAATCAACCCGAGCCAGCTATCCGTCAGCCCTAACTTGACCAGCATCACATAAAGCGGAATCACCGGGGCGGGTGCGTGCATCGTGAAGACAAAGAGCAGAAAGAGGGCCAGCGCATAGCGAAAGTGAAACTTGGCAAAGGCAAAGGCGGCCAGCGCGCCAAAGAGCGTCACCAGGAGCACTGTGCCCAGCGAAACCACCACGCTGTTGAACAAAGCATAGCCCAGTTTGCCGCTTTCCCAAGCCCCGCGGTAATTTTCCCACTGCAGTGTTTGAGGCAAGCCCCAGACATTCGTGACGATCTCGCTGTTGGATTTGAGCGAAGCGAGAAACATCCAACCCACGGGATAGACAATGAGGATGGTAAAAAAGAGCAGAATCAGATGGGTGAGCACGCGCGTAAGTTGGGCTTCAAGCTGCAAAGAGCTGAGCGCCGCATGCCTTACCGGGCGTTGCTGCTCAGCGGCCACCGCAGGTTGTAGCAGGGTTGTTTTGCGCATGATGAGTTGCTTCTCCTTATTCGACACTGTTGCGTGACATCAGACGCATTTGAATGGCCGCCAAGATGGTCACCAGCGTGAGCAACACATAGGACATGGCCGCGGCATAACCAAATTTGTAGAACTTGAAGCCGCGTACGTAGATGTGCATGGCCATTACCATCGTCGAATTGGCCGGTCCGCCTTCCGTCATTACATAGGGAATGTCAAAAACATTAAAACCGCCCATCAGCGAGAGCGTGACATTCACCAACATCACCGGCTGCAAGAGCGGCAAGGTGATCCGCCAAAATTGTTGCCGGCGTGATGCACCGTCGATACGCGCAGCTTCGTAAAGCTCAAGTGGGATCGTCTGCAAGCCGGCCAAAAAGATGACCATGTGAAAGCCATACCACTTCCAGATATCCACAATGACCAGTGACCAGAGGGCTATGCGCGTGTCCCCCAGCCAGTCGGCAATCAGCGCCTCAAGCCCCATGCCACGCAGTAGCGTGTTGACCAAGCCAAATTGTGTATTATAAAGCCAAGTCCACAAGATGCCAACCACCACAAAGGACATGACAACCGGCATAAAGAGCGCCGTGCGATAGACAGTGCGTCCACGCAAGGCTTGGTTGAGCAGCAAGGCTAAAAAGAGCGCAAGTACCGTCTTGCCCACCACAGTGCCGACGGCGTATTTGACATTGTTCCACAATGCCAAGCTGATCACTTCATCCTCCAGCATCCGCTGGAAATTCTGTAGCCCTACAAACTTAGCCGGCTCGATGCCATCCCATTGGAGCAGTGCGAGGTAGAGACCGCTGATCATCGGTGCCAGCTTAAAGATCACATAGAGCAACAGAGCGGGCAGGACCCAAAGATAGGGTGCCCAATCGCGGCGTGGCCGCGGGCGTGTTGTGAGTGCTGACATATTTGGTGCTCCTGTAGTAGGGTGCTTTGGGTAGCGAGTATAGTAGCCGAAACTCATTACAATCCTCGCTACCCAATCCGCAACACGATCACCTAAATTTCGAACGTATAGCCATCCTTATAGAGATCATCCAGCGCCTTTTGGATGGCTTCGGCTGCCTCCCCAGGATTTTTGGCACCCGCTACTATTGCCTGTTGGTTTTCCTGGTAGGCGCGGGTGATTTCGGGCGGCCAGAACCAATCCAAATAGGTAAACTGATTGTCAGCGCACTCGGTGGCATACTTCACCGCCAACTCGTCATCACTGGCCTGCACATTTTTATTGGTGGAGACCGGGTCTTTGTTGGTATCGTTGGACCACTTAACCCATTGATCACTGGTCATCAAGTCGAGAATTTCAAAGGCCAAGTCAAGGCGTTCGGGGGCAATCTTGGCATAAATACCGGTGGCTGAGCCTGTGCCGCCCGGCAACATGCGCTTGATATTCGGATCTTCCACCGAGCGTAGCGGCGGGATCAGGGAGAGATCCAATTCAGGGTAGTCGCCATCGCGATAGAGCCCTACTCGCCAGGAATGTTCATACCAAAAGGCGGCTTTTCCCTGCGAAAAGGCGAGCCAAGCGCCGTCACTGTCCAGGCTGTTGATGCCATCGATAAACATGCCGTCGTTGGTGTAGTTGGCCAAAATCTCCAACCCAGCGACATGATCGGCGTCGGTAAACTTGGTCTCACCGCTGAGTACCTTGTAGGTTTTTTCAACCGGATCGTTACCAGACGTCTGGGCATAAGCAAAGAATTGCCAGATTGGCCACAAATAGATATTCTTGCCGGCGTGGACAAAGGGCGCATAACCGGCCTCCTTGAGCGCGCCCGTCATCTCCAACACTTCGGCGTAACTTTCCGGCTCTTTCGTCACGCCAATCGCATCCAGAATTTTCTTGTTACAGAGGAAGGGGAAGCCGCTAATGCCGCCACGGGGCAATGCCCACAGTTTGCCCGTGATCGTGTAGGTCGTTAGGCCAACATCGCGGAAACGATCTTTGTACCCAAGTTCCGAGAGATCGACCAGTTTATTGCCCACCGCATAACGCCGCAAATCCTGGCCGTTGAGATCCATCATATCGATCTGGTCACCGGCCACTTCGGAGGCGGCAAACAACTCGGTGAAACGCTCACTGGTCAGCCCACGCCATTCAATTTCGACACCAGGATGCGCTTCCTCGATCGCTTTGATCAACGGTTCATTCTGGTCTGGGTTGCCGGCTGACATCACAACGAACTTCCCTTGATATGGCCCAGACGCGGCCCCACCCGCGGCTGGATCCGACGCTGGTGCCATCGGTACGGCGCACGCGGCCAGCGCCATCCCCATACTACCAACTGCCGTTGCCTGTAGAAATCCACGGCGCGAAAGTTTACGATAGATCATCTGCTTTTCCTCCTGTTGGTTCTCTAAAAATAAGACAATCGATGTCGGTATATGCGCTTCGTCGTACGCCTTGGCGGCCCATCCAGGTGGCTTGATGGCTTACGGTCGCAACTCGACCCCTTCGCCCACCGCTAATAACTTTACCTCACCAGTGCCGCCCAACCGGCGATAGGTATCAACCAGCAGTTGCGGGTCGAGCGTTGCTTGTTCACCGCCGGTGAAATCTTGCCACAGGCGATGATGCATGGGGATCACAGTTTTGACGCCGAGTTGCCAGGCAAGCAGGGCGGCTTCATAGGCGTTCATGTTGCCACCAGCACCATTGATGACGAGCATGGCAGTATGGATCGGCACTGGTTGGTTGTACGCCAACCCGCGCAGACGCAGATCGTATTCGGTATCGCCACTGTGATAGATGCGCAGCCCGCCAAAGTCGAAAATGAGGCCAATCGCGTCATCGGTCTCCCAGCCAGGAACGCCGGCCACATGGCGCGCGGGCACCGCCGTGCTCTGCACATCGTGGAAGGTATGGGTTTGGCCGACGGTGAGGCCAGTCATCCGGTCACGCGCGATCCCCCAACCGGCCATGCGGGCGATGCACGAGGGTGGCGCCAGAAATTTTGTCTGGCTATGGCGGGCGATGATCGGAATGCTCTCGGGATCAAGATGATCCTCATGCCAGTGGGTGGCGATGACCAGATCGGGGCGCGCAGCTTCGGCGCGGATCGGCGTGGGAAAGCCACGCTCAATGCCAAAGATGCCCGAGACGCAATTGCTGAGATAGGGATCAACATAAAGCTGTGTGCCGGCAGGCGTCTTGAAGACAAAACCCGTGCCCCCCAGCCACCAGGCCATCACCGCGCCAGGTGCGACTTGGGTTTCGGTAATGATTTCAACGAGCGATTGTGTTTGCATCATGGTTACCCGCGTGAAGATTCGGCCATTTCCGCCCGCGCCTTAGCCGAAAGCGCCGACAGATGGGTTTCATGATCAATCACCTGTTGCAAATGCACCTGACGCGCCGGCGAAGCAGTTTGGCGCATCACATCCGAATGCATGTGGTCGATCCAGAAACGGGCGTGGGACGCCACATACTTTTCTAGATCCTCAATCTCCGCTGTAGTGGTGCAGTGGGCGCAATTGTTCAAGGTGAACATACGGCGTCGGGTGCTACCGCCAAACGAGGCGTGCATGAGATTGTGGTTAAAGGCCACCACATCGCCAGGTTGCGATTCCAAAGCGACATGCGGGACATCCCGTTGGTCAATGCCCCATAGTTCATCGGCTTTGCGCGCTTGACGAGCTTCCCATGTATCGTATAGATCAATACGATGGCTACCGGGGATAACGCGCAGACAGCCGCTATCACGTCCCACTGGATCAAGATAGAGCGCCACTTTGAGAAATTTGCCGACATGGTGAAAGCCATCACTATGCCAGGCGGTGTCACCGGCGTAAAAGTTGCCGTCGCCACCAACATAGTTGAAATCGTCACCCAGCAAGCTGCCGATCAACCCTTCAATCTTGGGATGATCGAGGAGGGTACATAAGCGGCGGCGTTGGTCAATAAATGGCACCACCGTCGAACGCTTGCTGCCATCATGAAGGACGCCGCGATCGCTAAAGACCGCTTCAAATTCCTCGGTGATCCAATCAATCTCTTCCCGGACTAGCCCTGGCAGGACAAGATAGCCAAAGGTCTCGAAAAAGCGTTTTTGTTCCTCGGTCAGCATAACACAAAATCTCCTTGCTAGCGCACAACATCGCGTAATGGGGTCAAATTTAGGGTAACTACTACGACATCGTTAAATTAGATAAGCCAGCCGGTGTATAGACGCGGATTAAGAAAACGCGGATGATAGGCCACCCGATCTGCGTCTCCTGAATCCGCGTCTATAGAACCGACTGCCAACCTAATTTAACGTTGTTGTACTACTCCCCCCCCTCCTAACCAGGGTACCCCTTGGGTGCTGTTAAGGGGAGGAACCCATAGCGGCGTGACAGTTCCTCCCCCAACCTGGGGGAGGTTAGGAGGGGGTGAGTAGTTACAATTTAAGATGGTTAAGCGGTTGGCAGTGACGCGGCATCAAGCCTTGAGTCCGGTCATGGCAATACCGCGAATGAAATATTTAGAGGCCAGACTATAGAGTAACATCACCGGCACCACCGTCAGCATCGAGCCGGCTGACCACATTTCGTAGCGCGTCCACCAGAGATTACGCAGCCCGGCCAGCACCAATGGCAGCGTTTGCTTTTCCGGGCTGCTAAGGACAACCAAGGGCCACAGATAGCTGTCCCAATTGCCCAAGAAGGCGAAGACGGCCAGCGCGGCCAGGGGCGCGCCCGAGAGCGGCAGCACAATCTGCCCAAAGATGCGCCATTCTGAGGCGCCATCAATGCGCGCGGCGTCAATCAACTCGGAGGGAATCGTCTCCATAAACTGGCGCAACATAAACATGCCAAAGGAGGACCATAGCCCGGTAATGATAATGCCGCTCAGGCTGTTGGCCAGCCCAAAGCTGGTGATCGTAATATAGAGTGGCACCATGACCACCGCAAAGGGCACCATCAGGGTCGAAAGCAACAGCAAAAAGAGCTTCTCCTTGCCCCAAAAATGATACTTGGCAAAGATATACCCTAGGGCCGCCGATGTCAAGAGGGTAAAGAGCGTCACGATGGTGGCGGCCAGGATGCTGTTAAAGAAGGCGACCGGAAAGTTGATCCGGCTAGCGATCTCGATGTAGTTGTTCATCGTCCAGACTTCGGGCAGCATTTGGGTTGAGCTGACGAGGTCTTTAAAGGTTTTGAACGAGGCGAAGATCATCCAGATAAAGGGAACGATCGCCAGTACCGCCATAAACAACAACACGGCATGGGAAACAAACTGACCCAAGGTAGCATGGGAGATCCACGGGCGGGCTTGGCGAGGACGAAGTTGGGTGACTTGCATTGCGCATACACCTTTCGAATTACGAGTTACGAATTACGAGTTACAAAAGAGGTTCTATCAGAATGTAGGGGGTGACACGCTCACCCTGGGCTAAAGCCGCAGGGCTAGGGAACAACGCCGGGTAAACCCGGCTCCTGTAGCCGGGTTTACCCGGCGTTGTTCCCTAGCCCGGGTGCCCACTGGGCGCGTTTACGGCGGGGCGGAAATGTCAACCCCTTGAGATCGGGCTGAACCACAAAAGAAACGTAACCCGTCATTTCTCAATACGACCATGACGGCCGGATCAGCCGTAGTTGTAAGATACTGATAAAGATGATAAAGACAAATTGAATCAGCGCGGCCGCGGTGGCCGTGCCAAAACGAATGTCCTGAAAAGCTTCTTGATAGATGAGCAGGTTGTACATGTAGGTGGCATTGCCCGGCCCCCCATTGGTGAGCACAAAGACACCGGTAAATTCCTGCAACGCGCCAATCGCCAGAATCACCATGATCAACGCCAACGTATGGGAGAGCAGCGGCAGGGTCATAAACCTGAAGCGTTGCCAGCCCGTAACGCCATCCACCGTGGCCGCATCTTGCAGCTCCATCGGGATATTCAACATGCCGGCGGTTAAGATGACCACATAAAAGCCCAGCCCTTTCCAAACGCCAATGCCGACGGCCGTTGCCAGCGCGGTGTCCGAGCTGGAGAGCCATTGAAAAGGCGGCAAGCCGATGCCTTCTAGAATGCGGTTAAGCTGGCCGACTTCTGGATCCATCAACATGCGAAACAGGAGCGCGATTGCCACCAGGGAGATCACAACCGGGAGAAAGAGAATGCCCTGATAAATATTACGCCCACGCCGCACATTGACCAAACAGACGGAAATCAGCAGGCTGATCGGCAACATGGCGACAAATGAGAAGAGCGCCCAGACAAGTGTGTTGCGGATCGAGACCAGAAAGAGCGGATTCGCAAAGAGTTGGCGAAAATTATCCAAGCCCACAAAGGGGCTACCGGCTGGGTCTAGCAGCTGATATTTGACCACCGCCAGGCGAAAGGCCAGAATGATCGGTTGATAGGCAAAAAACCAATACCAAAGCAAGGTGGGGATAATAATGGTAACCCCAAACCAAAATTGCGGCTTACGCAGGGTCTTGCGCACCGCATAGCCGAGGCCGCGTTTACTTTTCATGGGGAGCGGGCGACCACCCGCGAGCATTGTCGCACCTTTTGCCATATGATCTCCTCCCTAGGATGTAACAAACCAAACAAGGCGGGGGTAGGTGCAACGCATTAACAATTAATAATTGTCAATTGACAATTGACAATTATTAATTGTTAATGCCTTACATCCTAGCCGGTTACCTTTTTCACATCTTCCAAGTATTGATTATATTGCGCTTCCGCACGCTCTTGATACTGTGCGACTGCTTCCGCCGCAGTGAGCTTGCCCTGGCGCACCAGCGAGCAGATCTCCCCGCCAATACCGTCTACTTCCGCGGGGAAGCCAAAGCCTTCCCCATAATACTGCGTCTGCGGCAACAGATACTCTTGCACCAACTTGGCAGCCATCACATTCGGGCTATCTTCGCTGGGGTCGGCGAAGAAATCGAACTTGCCGACCAGCCCTTTCCACGCCGGGATAATGCCGCCATAGATCGCCGAGTAGCCGCGCTGCCCTTCCTCGGTACACATCATACGCAGGAAGCCCTGTGAAATATCGGGATTCTTGGAATTCTTGGGCGCGGCAAAACCCCAGCCGGCCTCCCCGACAAGGAACGGGGCATCCGCGCCATTGATCTTAGGCACGCCGGTCAAGAAGAAGTTGTAGCCAAGTTCGCGGCCTTGCACTGCTGGGGTGCCATTGCCGCGCGCCAGCGCGACCTTGCCGGCCAGTGCTGCATCGATCTGCGTCTGATCCAACTCCGTCTCGATCCCCATTTTGACCGGCGTTTCGGCAAAGAGTTCCATCGCCTTGACACCGGCTTCGCTGTTAATGTTAAACTTTTTGGCGTCGTTATCCCACCAATCAACGCCATCTTTGGCGAGTAAGGTACGCAGGATGCCCAGATAGCTCTGGTTGTCCCAGCCCTTGCTGCTCAGCCCCCAACGTTCGACCTTGCCATCTTTTTCCACTTGCAGTGCTTTGGCTAGCTCCCACATGGCATCATAGCTCTCAAAGAAGGGCGCGCCATTGGTGGGTGGATATTGCCCCTCCAGCCCGGCTTTTTTGACATCATCGACCGGCACATTGACGACATGACCCACACCATTGACTTCGGTGGGCACGCCATAGAGTTCACCTTCCCAGGTATAGGCACCAATGCCATCACCGATGAAATCATTGGCCGGGTCAACACCCTGGGCATCGTAGACGCTCTCTTTTAAGGGCATCAGCGCCTTTTGAATGTGCAGCGGGATCAACACCTTGCCCATAATGCAAATCACATCGGGTTGGGTGCCGGCGGAGAGGGCGGCAATCAACTTGGTCTCCAGCGGCCATGCTTGCGGTTCGACGGCCAGTGTAACGCCGCTTTGCTCTTTGTACATATCGGCCAGCCGTTTATAGGTCTCGACATGGGGGTCATATTGCAAACCCCAGAAGACGCCGGCTTGGGCCTCGGGGGCTGCCCCAGCGCTGGCTTCTTGTTGAGCCGGTGCCGCCGCGGGGGCGGCCGGCATACAAGCCGCTAATGCCCCCACACCCACCGCGCCTGCTGTATACTTTAAGAAACTGCGTCGCGTCAGTGCTTGTGCTTTCATAACTCGCTCCTTGCAATGGATGAAAACAATGTAAGACTCTCTAACAAATAAATTACTTACCTGCGTGCTGGGTGATACGTGTGGCTTGTTCGCTACGAATCACCCAGCAACCCAGCTTTGTTGGATTGACGTACCTAACCGAGCCTATCCGGTCACTTTCTTCGTGTCTTCCAAGAATTGTTTATATTGTGCTTCAGCGCGTTCCTGATATTGCTGGACCGCGTCCGCTGCGGTCAGTTTACCCTGCCGCACCTCCGAGCAGATTTCACCCCCGATGCCATCCACCTCGGCTGGGTAGCCGAAGCCTTCGCCATAATATTGGGTTTGGGGCAGCAGATGATCCATACTAAGCTTGGCATAGAGCACATTAGGACTTTCTGCACTGGAATCGGCAAAATGATCAAACTTGCCGACCAGCCCAGCCCAGGCCGGCACCAAGCCGCTATAGATCATAGAATAGGTGCGCTGCCCTGCTTCAGTCGCCATCATGCGCAAGAATTCCAGAGCAACCTCTGGATTCAGGGCATTTTTGGGGGCAGCAAAACCCCAACCGGCCTCGCCGACCAAGAGGGGTGGCTCGTCGCCAATCACCTTGGGTACGCCACTCATTAAGAAGTTGTAGCCCAGCGCCCGGCCTTGCAGCGCCGGCCCTGTGGAGCCACGCGCCAGCGCTACTTTACCGGCCATTGCCGCATCGGAGTGATTTTGGTCCAGCTCGGTTTCAATGCCCAGCGCAACCGGCGTTTCGACAAAGAGTTGCATCGCTTTGACCCCGGCTTCGCTGTTGATGTTGAATTTCTTGGCGTCGTTGTCCCACCAATCGGTGCCATCTTTGGCCAGCAAGGTACGTAGGATGCCCAAATAGCTCTGGTTATCCCAGCCTTTGCTGCTTAGCCCCCAACGTTCGACCTTGCCATCTTTTTCCACCTGCAACGCCTTGGCCAACTCCCACATGGACTCATAGCTGGCAAAGAAGGGTTCACCATTCGTCGGTGGATAAGCTGTTTCAAGACCCGCTTTTTTGACATCATCCACCGGCACGTTGACAAAACTGCCGACGCTGTTGACCTCCGTGGGTACGCCATAAAGTTCGCCTTCCCACGTGTAGGCACCGATGGCGTCACCGATAAAGTCCTTCGTCGGATCAACGCCTTGCGCGTCATAGACACTCTCTTTGAGCGGCATCATCGCCTTCTGAATGTGCAGCGGGATCATCACCTTGCCCATAATGCAGATCACATCGGGCTGGGTGCCCGCCGAGAGCGCGGCGATTAGTTTGGTTTCCAGCGGCCAACCTTGTGGTTCCACCGCCAATGTGATGCCACTCTGCTCCTTGAATAACTCTGCCAGCCGCTTATAGGTCTCCACATGGGGATCGTATTGCAAGCCCCACAACACACCGGCTTTGGCCTCTGGAACGGCAGCTCCACCGCTGGCGGATTCTTGTTGGGCTGGCACTGCAGCGGGGGCGGCCGGCATACAGGCCGCCAAGACGCTGACACTCACTGTTCCGGCTGCGAACTTCAGAAAACTTCGTCGACTCACTCCATTGATGTCCATGGTTTCCTCCTTGGAAGCAACAAAACAGTACGAACGATAGTCGAACCTTAGCGCCGTCGGGCCAAATGGGGAAACAATTCGTCGTGGATGGCGATGGGTTGTTCGAGGTGAACCATCCGCTTTTCATTGGCGGTATCGATCATGGTGGGGAAGAACATGCCTGCACCGGTGTCAAAATTGCCCGCGCCGGCCGAATGAATGCTCAGATATTTGTGGGCGGTGGCCAGGTCTTCGGGGTTCTTGGCGCGGCGAGTGCAGTTCATGGTGAACATGCGCCGCCGTTCGTGGCCCCCAAAAGCAGCATGAAAGGTGTCGTGGTTAAAGATCAAAACATCGCCCGGCTGGGTTTCCAACGCCACGTTGCCGGGAAACTCATTGGGCGGCACACCAAAGAGTTCCTCCGAGTTATTGACATTGATCTTCTCGCGGCGGATATAATGATCGGGATGCTGACTGCCGGGGATGACGCGCAGACAACCGGTGTCACGCGTCAACGGGTCGAGGTAGAAGGCAACCTTGACAGCAAAGAGTTGGCCCCAGTTGCCGTCGGGGTGCCAGCGCGTGCTGCCGGTGTAGTAGTTGCCATCACCGCTGCAATAGTTAAAATCCTCGCCAATCACACCACCGATCAAGCCCAGGATATCAGGGTGGTCGAGAATGGCGCACATCTCCGGCGTGTGTTCAATCGGTCCGCCAAACATGGTACGCTTGCTGCCATCATGGTTCATGCCACCACCGCGGTTCTGGATCGACCACTCAAAGCCCTCGATAATGCGGGCCGTTTCAGCGGGTGAGAAGAGTTGGCGGATGGCGAGATAGCCAAAGGTATTAAAATGGTTAATTTGTGCTTCGGTTAGTTGCATGGTATTTCTCGATTCAAGTAATAGAAAAAATGACAAGGTGACAGGGTGACAGGGTGACAGGGTGACAGGGTGACAGGGTGACAGGGTGACAGGGTGACAGGGTCTGCCGCTTGATTTCACTGTGTCATCCGGTCAAAACAGTTGAGTATGTCTCACACGCGAGCTGCTCACGCCTTCAACCCAGTCATGGCAATGCCACGAATAAAATACTTGGAGGCCAAGGCATAGACGATCATAACGGGGAAGACCGTTAACATCGATCCAGCCGACCACATTTCGTACCGGGTAAGCCAGAGGTTGCGCAGACCAGCCAGCACCTGCGGCAAAGTCTGTTTATCTGGGCTGTTTAGCACCACCAACGGCCAGAGGTAGCTGTCCCAGTTCCCCAGAAAAGCAAAAACGGCCAGCGCGGCCAGCGGCGCGCTCGAAAGCGGCAGCACAATCTGGCCAAAGATACGCCACTCCGAAGCGCCATCGATGCGCGCGGCGTCAATCAGCTCGGAGGGGATCGTCTCCATAAACTGGCGCAACATAAACATACCAAAGGACGACCAGAGTCCCGTAATGATCACGCCACCCAGACTGTTGGCCAGCCCAAAGCTGGTGATCGTAATATAGAGCGGCACCATGACCACCGCAAAGGGCACCATCAGCGTCGAGAGTAGCAGCAAAAAGAGCTGTTCCTTGCCCCAAAAATGATACTTGGCAAAGATATAACCCAGCGCCGCCGATGTAAAGAGCGTAGCCGCGGTCACGGCGACGGCAGCGATGACACTATTGGCAAAGGCACTGGGGAAATTGATCCGGTTGACGATCTCGCGATAGTTGTTGAGGGTCCAGACGTGGGGTAGCAGATCGCCCGAACTGACCAGTTCTTTAAAATTTTTGAAGGAGGCAAAGAGCATCCATACAAAGGGTACGATGGCTACCGCCACCATCACCAACAACAGTAGATGGGTCAGTAGCTGATCCAGCGCAAAACTTGGTCGCCAAGGTATACGACGCCGATGTGTGGTAGCCATGATCACTGTTCCCTTTACGATACGAACATTCTTGGCACCTACGTTCATTAACAATAGGACTTACGCAGCGCTCTCTGGCTTCGACACGCCCTTCGACCGGCTCAGGACGAAGCTCAGCCGCCGTGCGCTGCGTAAGTCATTAACAATTGTCAATTGACAATTGTTAATGAACACCACCTATCCCACCTTCTTGACATCCTCCAAGAATTGTTTGTACTGCGCTTCGCACCGTTCCTGATATTGCTTAGCCGCTTCGGCTGCGGTCAACTTGCCCTGGCGTACCAGTGAGCAGATCTCGCCACCAATGCCGTCCACTTCTTGAGGGTAGCCAAACGCTTCGCCGTAGTAGCCGGTTTGCGGGGACAATATCTCTTGCATGATCTTAGCACCGCCCACATTCGGGCTGTCATCACTGGAGTCAACAAAATGGTCAAATTTGCCCACCAGTCCCTTCCAGGCCGGGGCGAGGAGGCCACTATAGATCTTGGCATATTCGCGTTGACCATCCAGGCTGCACATCATCTTGAGAAACTCGACTGCAATTTGCTGGTTCTTGGCCGTTTTGGGCGCGGCAAAACCCCAGCCGGCTTCCCCGACATAGAGCGGCTTTTCGCCCGCAACCGGTGGTGGCGCGCCACAGAGCTTGAAGTTATAGCCTAGATCACGCCCTTGGACGGTTGGGGTGCCATTGCCGCGCGAGACGGCCACTTTGCCGGCTAAGGCTGCGTCGATTTGGGTTTGATCCAGTTCCGTTTCAATGCCCATCTTCACGGGGGTTTCGGCGAAGAGTTCCATGGCCTTGACACCCGCTTCACTATCAATATTGAATTTGGCCCCTTCTTGATCCCACCAATCCATGCCATCCTTGGCCAGTAGGCTGCGCACAATGCCCAGATAGCTATGGTTATCCCACCCCTTGCTGCTCAGGCCCCAGCGCTCAACCTTGCCATCTTTTTCTACTTGCAAGGCTTGGGCCAGCTCCCACATCGACTCATAGCTTTCGAACCAGGGCTGACCGTTCGTCGGCGGATATTGGTCGGAGAGACCGGCTTTTTCGACATCATCGACCGGCACGTTGACCATGCTGCCCGCCTGGTTGGATTCAACCGGCACGCCGTAAATATCACCGGCCCACGAATAAGCTTGGATCGGTTCTGGGAAGAAGGCTTCGTTAGGCGCAACGCCGAGCGCATCATAAACGACCTCTTTCAGTGGCATCACCGCCTTTTGCACGTGTAACGGGATCATGACTTTGCCCATGATACAGAGGACATCGGGCTGGGTGCCAGCGGAGAGGGCGGCGATCAGCTTAGTCTCCAAGGGCCAGGCTTGCGGTTCCACCGTCAAGGTCATGCCGCTCTTCTCTTTGAACATGTCGGCCAACCGTTTATAGGTCTCCACATGGGGATCGTATTGCAAACCCCAGAAGATGCCTTCTTGTGTTTCCGGCGCGGCGGCGGCTTGGTCGGCAGCCGGTTGCGCCGGTGCCGCCGGCATACAGGCCGTCAAAACGCCAATCCCCATTGTCCCAGCGGTGAACTTCAAGAACGTGCGACGACTCAATCCATTAGGATTCATCAGTTCCTCCTCGAACTAAACAAAACAAGGCACATGATAGAGATGCAGTTGTCAGAAAGATGTATCTTTCAAGCAGATAGTGCTTTGTGACCGAATGAATCGATAGTTCAACAGAACGCGCTTAGAGGGAAAATCGCGCTAGAACAGCGTGCGCGCTTAAACACCCAGGCGGCTTGGTTAAATGATAAAAATGTTGAGCTGGATAGGGAGCAGCCAATGTTCGTACTTTGCAAAACTTGACTTCGTATATTGTATACCAGCAAAAAAAGGGCGTCAAGTCACTTTTTTCTGTTTGGTTAAATGATAAAAATGTTGAGCTGGATAGGGAGCAGCCAATGTTCGTACTTTGCAAAACTTGACTTCGTATATTGTATACCAGCAAAAAAAGGGCGTCAAGTCACTTTTTTCTGTTATTAGCGGAGCGGGAGAGTGGTTAGCCAGAAAAAACACAGATACGCACAGATATAGAACGCGGATTTTGCGGATAAAAAGCAGCGTAAATCCGCAAAATCCGCGTTCTATTTTTTTATTATTATCGATGCTACCGCGTACTAATCGAGCCGCGCACATAATCGGCTTCGTCGCTGACCAGCCAGGCGAGCACGCGCGCCACCCCCATCGGATCACCCAGCCCGCCGGTCTGTGCATCCAACACTGCCTGTGGATCTTGCCCCTGGCGCATGGCATCGGCTTCGATCACAGAGCGTTTCATGGCAGTGTTGATCCCACCGGGGAAGACCACGTTGACCCGAATCCCTTCCGGCGCGAGTTTGCCGGCCATGGTTGTGCCCAGGGCGCTGACGCCCCCTTTGCTCACCGCATAGGCATAGGAGGAGCTAACCCCATAGGCCGCGGGCGAGGAGATCAGAATAATCACCGGCAGGTGGCCCCGCTTGAGCAGCGGCGTCGCATATTTGGCGCAGAGAAAACTCCCCACCGTGTTGACATCAAGCACCTGGCGGAAAGTGGCCAGGTCAAACGCTTCAAGCGGCAGATATGCCCCTTTAAGGATACCGGCGGTTTGGATCAGGCCATCTAGCTTTTCATGGCTATGCGCAATCTGTTGACAGAGCGCCTGGACACTCGTCTCAGCCGTCACATCGACCTGGATAAAGGTGCCGTTAATCGCCTGCGCCGTTGCCGTGCCCTCTGCCGCATTAAAGTCGGCCACAATTACCTTGGCCCCCCGCTCCGCACAGAGCCGCGCCGTCGCCTGACCAATCCCCGCGGCACCGCCAACGATCAGAATTGTTTTGCCTTGTAAATTCACTCTAGACTCCTTTTGGCTGCTGTTTTTGCTCGTAACCACGCTCGGCGTGGAATGCCGGTAGGACGCTCTGCGTCCTACCGGCATTCCACCGGAGACCGGTGCAACGAGCATTAATGCTCCGCCACCACACAGGCATGAAACCGATCTTCATCCCACTCGGCGCCCCACCCCGGTCCATCCGGCGGCGCGATGTGGCCGTCGACAATCAGCGGCCCATTGGTTAGTCCCCACAGTTCACCACCAGCACGGTTGCCGTCGGCGCGCATAAAGAAATATTCGTAGAAATCGGTGTTGTCGATACAGCAACCAAGATGGGCGTGGATCAAACCGGCCAAGCCGCCCTGGCCATTTAGCTCAATATTCGTGCCATAGAGTTCAGCAAAGTGCGCCAGTTTGAGCACTTGGGTCGTGCCGTGCCGCGCATTCGCACGCAGCCGGTCGGTGCCGCCCTGGATCAACCACTGGGCGGAGAGCGTCAGATCGTGCATCAACATCTCATTCGCCATCACTGGGATGGTAAGTTCGCGGCAGAGGGTCTGGTAGAGGTTGAGCTTCTGCTCATGGAAAGGCTCTTCCAGCCAGACAAAGCCCAGTTCTTCCATCACATGGCCCACCTCAATCGCTTCACGCAGGTCATAGGAGCAGACCGGGTCGTTGATCAGCGCGTAGTCGTTGCCCACTTCCCTTCGCACCTGTTGGAAGATCGGGATATCCGCCTTGCCGCCTTTGTAGGAGTGGAATTTATAGGCGTTGATCCCCATCTGCCGCCCCTGCTCAATGTGGCGCAGATACTCAGTCACCCCTGCGTCGCCGCTGGTGAGATAGACCGGGAAGCGGTCACGCACTTTGCCGACCAATGCGTAGACCGGCAAGCCGGCGGCTTTGCCCAAAATGTCCCACAGACAGTTGTCAAAGTCACCAAACCAGCCAGGCGACTGATAGAGCCAACGGGTGCCCTTTTGCAAGAGTTGGAAAAGATGCTCGCGGCGGTAGACATCTTCCCCGAGCACTTGATTGCGCAGGATCTCGACCTGGTGGGGCAACATGGTGGTGGTACAGCGGCCACTGATGCCCTCATCGGTGACCACTTCGAGAAAATGTTGGCGCAACGGTTGACTGGCATCGATCCGGGTATGCGTGTACTGGATGCGTGTCAAATTCGCCACCTGGATCAACTTAAGGGCCGAGCCACCCTGCCCCTCTGGCGCTTCGAGCACATAGAGACGCACTTCACTGATTTTCATGCTGGTTCCTGCTTTCTATTCAGGGTAACGCAGGTGACAGTCACGGTCCACAAAGTGTTTTGTAGCCTCCGATCCTTGTGGACCGTGACTGTCACCTAGTCTGGCTCATTAATCGGCAAAAGGGAAGGTGCCGCGGTAGCCCAATGTCTCTAGTGTAAACTGGGGATCGCTCACGAAGCGGATGCCAGGGAACATGGGATTTTGCTGATAGTGGAGCACAATGTTAGCGCGCATCTGCCCTTCGGGGTCAATGCCAAATTTTGCGCCCTGGTGGGGAATGTGGCTAAAGAAGATCACCGCATCGCCCGCCATTGGGTGCAGATCAACGCGATCTTGTTCCTCGCACCAGCGCTGGAAGGGGTCGTTGCGATCCTCGGTGTAATGCAGATTGGGGCGCAGCGCGTCGGGCACTGGTTGATCCATGTAGCCTTTAACAAAGGTCAGCCGCCCATGTTCTGGGGTATTATCGGTGAGATAGAAGGTGGCATTCATGCACAGCCCGACCAGCGGTTGCTCCCCCGCGGCTTTCTCGGCCTGATAGTAGTAGTCGTAAAAATCCATATGCCACTCTTGCGTGTACGCGCCGGGGTTGACATGGGCACGCAGGCTGCGCAACTGGCACTGCTGGCCCAGGATCGCCTTGAGATAGGGGGCGGTGCTGGGGTGGCGCATCAGCGCTTTGGCCGGCTCCGGCTGGATCAGCAGCAACTTCTCAAAGGCAACGTTGCCGACGCCGTTGCTGATCTCATATTGTTTGCGCGCGTAGAGATCATAAAGCACTTCCTTCCACTGCGCTACGATGGCTGGATCCAGCGCATTTTTCAGCAGCAGAAAGCCATCCTGCTTTAGTTGTGCCAGTTGTTGTTCGATGGTCGTTGCGTCGCTCATGGGTTGCTCCTTTGATTGTTGCGCCTGGGCATAAATGCTAGGCTAAAAGCCGAGATATATTGGGGCCGCCGTGGGCTGAAGCCCCACGGCTAGTAGCAACGCCCGCTGAAGCGGGCTTTTTCGGTGGCCTCAGCCCGCTTCAGCGGGCGTTGCTACTAGCCCGGCGATTGATCGCCGGGCGATCAGGGCCAGGCTACCACAACGAACCTGCCGCGAAGATCAGATCTTGCATGGTCATCGCCAGCGCGTCGTCGCGGCAGAGATAGAGGGTGAGCGCGCCGATCTCGGCGGGCTGGATCATGCGCTTTTGGGGGTTGCTCTGTTTGATCGCGCCGATGTATTCGTCAAAGTCGCGGCCTTCGGCTGCGGCATAGCGTTTGATTGCGGCGATGGCCATCTCGGTTTCCACCCAACCGGGGCTAATCGCGTTACAGGTGACGCCATGGGGCGCGCCTTCCAGGGCCACCGCACGCGTCAACCCCAAGACGCCGGCTTTCGAGGCGCTATACGCGCCAAAACCCGGCGCGCTGACCGACGCCGCGGTCGACGCCACGTTAATGATGCGCCCCCACCCTTGCGCGATCAGATCGGGCAAGATGGCCTTACACATGCGGTAGACGCCGTTGAGGTTGACGTTGATCGTCTGCTCCCACAGTTCATCGGGATGTTCGGCAAGCAGATGATCCGGCATCACCCCCGCCGAGTTGACCAGGATGTCCACCTGGCCAAACTCGCTGCGCACGGCCCCATAAAAGGTCGCCACCGCGGCGGACGAGGTCACATCGAGCGGCAGCGCCACGATCCGGCCGGCGAGCCCATCGATCACATCGGCAAAGGCGCTGAGGCTGGCCTTGCGCGAACCCACGGCCACATCGGCCCCCGCTTGGGCCAGGGCAATCGTAATCGCCCGGCCAATCCCCGTCGCCCCGCCGGTCACGATCGCCCTGCGGCCACGGAGGAACGTTGCATCATCAATAGTCATGCGTTTTTAACAGCTTTCTTTTAGGTGGGGTTTTGAGTTTTTGCTTTGATTGGGGATTGGGTAATTGGTGGTCATTATACACTAGGGGGAAAGTGGTGGGAAAGCGCGGAAAAGGGGGTGGCTAATGTCCCCGCTCGGTAATCAACCCCGGCCTCACGCCCAGCCCCATCGAGGCATCGATCACCGCGCCATGCAGCGGGGTGGAATAGCCCGAAGCGAGGAGGACAATCAGGTTGGCGATCTCAGCGGGGGCGATCAGTCGATGTTTGGGCAGGGCGTAGGTAAATGCGGCCCGCTCGGCAGGGTTCATGGCCCCGAGGGTGCTGGCTTGAAACATGGGGGTGTCGGTCGCGCCGGGGCAGATGGCAAAGACATCAACCTGCGTCTGGGTCAGTTCCGCGGCCAGTTGCCTAGTGAGAAAAGCGACGGCAGCTTTGCTCATACCATCAGAGAGGCGGAAGCCGGGGAAGGTTTGGATCCCACCGCCAACGGAACTCAGGTTGATGATCTTGAGCGGGCGAGTGGTGAGGTGCTCGTGCATCAGCGCCAGAAAGGTCTGGCAGACCTTAAGCGTGCCATCGGCGTTGATCGCGAGCATGGCCGAGTCTTGTTCCGCCGCGCCGTCGGCATAGGCAGCGACGGTGGCCGAACCGACCGCGGCATTGTTGACCAGAATGTCGATGCGCTGCCAGCGGGCCATTACCTCCTCCAGGCAATGCTCAATTGAGGTCAGCGAGCGCAAGTCCAGGGCATGGGCGGAGAGATGATCGGGATCGGTGGCAACTAGTTGGGCGATATCAGCCCCAGTTTCGCGGCCTTCAGCATAGGTAAAGGCGACATGCGCACCGTGGGCTAACAGCGCCGCAATCGACGCCCGGCCAATGCCCCCAAAACCGCCGGTGACAAAGGCCACCTTGCCGTTAATACTCGGACGACAGTCGAGTACACGGGCGTTCGTTTGGGGAGTGTGCGCGGTCAGATCATTCGTCATATTCATCAGTTATCCTTTATGACCATTTCAAACAAATATGGTCACGTAGTGGGCTGTAAGCTATCCACGAAAACACACGAAGCAAGGTCTTTTCTTAGTGTGTTTTCGTGGATAGCTTATATTTTATGTTGGCCTATTTACCCGCGCGCAGGTTCTTTCATGGTTAATTTGGCTTTGCGGACTTCTTCGACCAGGTGATCCTGCTGCGCCAGCGGTTGGGCCAGGTGGACCATACGCGCCGGGGTGGCGGTGCGCAACATCGCTTCGCCGTAGACCGAGTCAACCCAGAAGCGGGCAAAGGCGGCGACTTCGTTGCGCAACAGGGGCAGTTCGTCATCGCTGTAGTGCGCGGTGCAATTGATCGTGAACATGCGGCGGCGGTTGCCACCTCCCCAGGCGCTATGTTTGGTGTTCTGGTTAAAGACCACCACGTCGCCAGGGTTACTGGTCAGCGCAATCGCCGGCACCTGATCGCCACCCATGCCCAGAGTCTCCGGCGCGCCGCGCAGGTTGGCTTGCAAGGCTTCGGCAAAACGATCCCCGTAATGTTGGCTGCCGGGGATCACCCGCAGCGCGCCGGAGTCAGCCGTCACCGGGTCGAGATAGAGGGCCAGTTTGTAGAAGATGCGCGGTGGTTTGCCACGCATTCGCCCGCTCCAGTCCGTGTCCGAATGCCAGTTGGTGTCACCGACATAGAAATTGCCGTCGCTGCCCAGGTAGTTGTAATCCGCGCCCAGCAGGCTGGTAAAGATGCCGTCAATCCGGGGGTCATCGATCAGCGCGGCGAGGTAGGCGCGCTGATCGACAAAGGGCAGAATACACGAGCGCGCCGTGCCATCATGGGGTTTGCCGTTGTGACCACCACCATGCGTTGCAAAGACCGCTTCAAATTCTTCAATAATGCGGTCGATGCAGTCATTCAGCAAGCCAGGGAAGACCAGATAGCCGAAGAGATCCATAAAGTTCAGTTGTTGGGGTGTCAGTACAAGTTTTTCCATTAGTAACCTCCTATATGTTCAATGAATGGGTCGGAATAGAACGCGGATTTTGCAGATGAGGCGGATTTACACAGATTTTATCCGCGCTTATCCGCTACATCCGCGTTCCATGTATGTCACCCCCACCTGGCCTCTGGCGGGTCGAAAACAAAGCCATGAAAGAGCTTGCGCTGGTCCACCGAGAGCCGTTGATTGTAAAATTCCTTGGGATAGCTCCAGTGCTCTTGGGACGCCACCATCCACGGGTGTTCATAGGCGTAGTAGAGAATCACGCGGCGGCTGGCGGGTTTACGAAAGATGCCGGCGGTGTGCCAGAGCGCATTGTGAAAGAGAATCGCCGAGCCAGCGGGGGCGCAGACTTCCAGCGCACCAGGAAAGAGGTCGCGACTGCGCAAGTCTTCAGCAGGTGGTTCGCTGGTCGCCTTGTGGCTACCAGGCACCACGGTTAGGTTACCCTGCCCCGGTTCACACATGTCGGTGAGATAGTAACCGAGCTTGAGTTGCAGCAGCGGGATCGGTCGCCCCAGGTTGCGAAAGCCGTTGTCGTGGCCATCCAGATGCCAACCAGGGCCGCGCTGCTCCAGTTCACCGGCGACTTCGACAATCGCATCCGAGGCGTGGTGATGTGGTTTGGGGTTGAGCAGGGCGCGTACATACGCTAACATCGGTGGCCAGTCAAGCAGTTCCAGGAAGAGTGGATCGTCATCGAGAATATAAAAGAGGCGGGTACTCTGTGCGCCCATGAGGCGAGTCATGCCAGTGTGCGGCACACCGTCGGCCTGCCATTGGCGCCGCTGGGCCACGACGCGATCCAGTGCCCCTTGCAGCCGCGCCACATGCTCACTGTCCAGAAAATTTTCCAACACCAGATAGCCATTGGTCTCAAAGAAAAAACGCTCGGTCGGTGAGATGCCCGCAGCATCCACAGGTGCAGTTGGGGTAACAATCATTGGTTCCTCTTCTCCTTTGGTTGGGTTGCGATGGGGTAAAATTAGCCACAGAGCACACAGCGCGTATGGAGAGCACAGGGATTGGGATTAACACTGCGTGCTGTGGGGCAAATTAATCATCAGTCGTCCGCAACGTGTAGTTCGCATCCTCAGATGCGAACGAGTGTCTGCATCAGGGGATGCAGACTACACTGCGGTCTACTTACGATACTTGCTACTGCCACGTGTCAAACGGATTCGTTGCGCTGCCCAGTGGATAGGCCACCCGCGCGCCGGCAAGATGAGAAGCGTGGGCCATCATCGCCATCTCCAGATAGAGCCGCGCATTTTCACCTTGAACCAGTTCATACTCAGGTTCTTCGCCCCGTAACATGGCCACCATTGACGCGGCCATCCGTTGGTGGGCGTTAACCCATTTGTGCTCATCGGGCGGAGGTTCAGCGGGGATCACTTCCCAGCGGCTGTCATTAAAAAGGCCAGGATTGACGAGTGGGTGGAAATAGATGTCCGGCTGGTTGCTCATCGGGCCGGGGATCGACAGCGTGCCTTCGGTGCCGTGAATATCAATGCGGTAAGGGATCTCTTTGCCGTCGCCTTGATACGATTCAAAATCAGCGGCAAAACCGGTCGGCGCGCTGGTGGAACCGAAGGCATAGTAGGCCTTGATGCCATTACCCGCCACCAACCCCATGCCCTCGGCCCCCGGTTTGAGATCGGCGGGGGTGACACTGCGGCCATCTTGGGTGAGATGGGCGTGGCACCAGAGGGGCGTGCCAAAAAGTTGCCAGAGAAAATCGAAAAAGTGGGGACAGAGGTCGATGAAAAGCTGGTCACCCCCATGTTCGCCACCCATGCCATAGATGCGTGCCAGCCGCGGTTCGCCAATCTTGCCCCCACGGATCAACGGGATGGCGACATGCTGGATGGGTGGGTGGCCGCGCCACGGATGGGCGACAATTAGGCGCAAATTGTTTTTTGCGCACGCTGCCATCATCTGGTCAACCTCGGCGGGGGAAGCGGCGGCCGGTTTTTCCAGATAGATGTGGGCGCCCTGTTCAGCCGCGGCCAACACCATTTCCAGATGATCGCCGATCTCACGGCTGGCGACGACAGCGATGTCAGGCTGCTCGATGCGCAACATCTCGTGGTAATCCGCATAACTACGGGCGGCACCGCTGCTTTGCAGGGCCCTCGCCCGCCCCGCTGGATCGGGATCAGCCAGGGCGACAACTTCGGTGCCGGTGACGCCGGTAAAAGCGCGGTCCAAATAGTGGCCATAGCCGCCACGCCCAGTATGGCCGATGATGGCGACGCGTAATGGTTTGGTCATGGTGCCTCCACATGAAAAGGGTTGGTGCTTGGGGAGCGTGGTTGGGTGATGGATGATTAGGTGTTCGCTGTGCGGGCGCTTTGCGCCATTGGTAATTGCTTACGCCACCGTGGCAACAAAGACAGGGTTGACGGTAACGTTAGATTGCGGATCGAGATAGGGTGCCTCGTAGCGGGCACGGCTGGCATCATCGACAGCATCGACAAAGAGCACCAGCCAGATCAGGGTTAGTCCCAGTTGCGCGCCATATGCTGCCGCTTGTTGCAAGGCGCGCTGATAGTCGGGGCGATTGGTAAAACTTTTTAACTCCAGGCCATGAATCAACCCAGCATGTTGGATCAACAGGTCAATCTGACCATTACCGGTGGGGAATTCAGGGTAGACGCGCCCATCGTAACTGTCTAAAAAATCGGCCAGATAGCGATAGAGGTTGAAATGATAGACCGCTTCATAGAGACGCAGGTCACTCTTGCGCGGCGCGTCCTTGAAGAGCCAACTCCGGTTCTCACGTAGATATTGTTCATAGCGGCGCATCAGGTTACCGACATGGAGATAGCTTTCAGAAACAGTATCAGTCAGATCTTCAAAGGGCTTCTCTACCTGGCCTAACTGGCGGAAAAGTTCGTGAGAGAAATGGTTAAAGAGCCGTTTATGGACAAAAGGGCAGGGGAAACGCACATAGTAATTCGTCTCATCAACCACTTCTTCGTCAATCACACCATTCATATAAAGAAAATTGATGCGCGGGTCATCATATTTGAACTCGACCTTGTCATGCGTTTGGAACATTTCGAGCACAAAGTCACGATAAGGCTCGGTTTTGGCCTTGCTCAAGATGTTGAGAATATTGGCATTGGGCAGAAAATTGGTGGCCGCCGCATAAGCAATCGCAAAATCGTTGGCTGTAATGGTTGGGTTATGTTTGTTATAAGTCTCGGTCAACAACTCACCAAACCAGGACGTTAAGCCCGGCTGACCACGCAGTTCGTCATAGAGTTGAGCAATAACAGTCGGCTCGATTGTTTGTCCACTTTCCGCCGTGTACCAGCGGAACATCGTTTCTACTTCGGCCAAGGTTAAGTTGGGAATGTGCAGGCTGCGTTGGACATTGAAGGGCGAGCCGGTGCGATTCTCGACCCCTAAGACACTGCGCACGCCAATCAAGGCGACCCCGTGCAGCAGATACTCTTTTTCACCCGTGGTTTTACCTATTTGATCGCGGCGGCTGTTATAGATGTTGCGAAAGACGCCGACAATCCCACTGATCGCCTCTGGCATGAGGGCATCAAATTCGTCTAAGATGAGAATAAGTGGTTTTTTCAGGACATCGGGTTGAAAAACATTATAGAATTCTTTCAAACTTGTGACCTGCAGCTGAGCGATACCCAGTTTTGCCGTGATTTCCTCGGTAATGGCTTGGATAACCTGGATGACGTCCCGTTCCATTTTTAAATGTTCGAGGTTGATCTTCAGCACGTCAAATCCAGCATACTGGGGTTCGGTTTGTAACCGCCACAAAACTTGCTGCATGATCCAAGTCTTGCCCCGTTGCCGCGGCGCCCAGACAGTGATGTAGTGACCGCCTTTGGTCGCGTCTTCACCCAACAGGTGGGCCAGCGCGTGGTCGACCAACGCTTGCCGCGGGACATAGTAGTTTAGATCCGTGTCGATGGGGCCATAAGATGAAAATTTGCGCATGGTAACTCATTCCTTTGTTCGCCGCCGATTTTTACTACGCTAAATTATAGCATAGTCCGGCACAGCGACTAGGGCTTCACGACTTCCGCCACTTGCCCCGTCGCCATCGACGCAAAGATGGCGTCAATGACGCGCATTTGCCCTATGCTATTTTGAGGCGCAATTCGATGGGGCGCGCCGGTGGTGAGACAATCGCAGAGATGTTGGAGCTGCAGCGCAAATTGGTTAACTGGGGCAAATTCAGTGACAGTCGGCCCCGGCGGCGTGTTGTCGGGTCGCCAGAGTTCCAGGGCGGTCGGCTGATTTTCGTTGTTCCACGCTTTGTCGAGCCTGATCATCCCCCGCGTACCGCAGATTTCCGCATATTGCGATTGCCAACTGTTGAAGCTGACCGAAATTTGGGCGGTGCGCTCCTCTGGGAAGACCAGCGTGATCGCCGCGCCATCATCAACTTCGATGCCCGACTGTTGGGCGGCAAAAACATGTACCGGCTCGGCGTCAAAGATAAAACGAGCGTGGTGGATGGCGTAACAGGCGAGATCATAGATGCTGCCGCCGCCCTGCGCTTTGTTAAAGCGCCAGTTGTTTTCGGGGCGACGGGTCTCCGGGCCGGCCCCGTTGCCGCCAGTGCAAAAGGTGCTGCGAATTGTCATTACCGCGCCGATCGCGCCACTGTCAACCAACGTTTTGGCATGCAGGTGCAGGGGGTGATGACGAAACTTAAAGGCCTCGGCGAGCAGGATGCCATTGGTCTGCGCCGCGTCAACCAATGCCTGAGCTTCGGCCGCGGTGCTGGTAAAGGGCTTTTCGCAGAGGATCGCCTGCACCTGGCGCGACTGGGCTAGCTGGATCCCGGTCGCGGCGTGGTGTACGCCCCAGTTGCAGATGATCACAATGTCGAGCGCAGCCTCCGCCAACATTTGGTCCAGGCTGAGATAACGCTGGGTGACGCCAAATTCATCCCCAAAACGGTCGAGCGCGGCAGCGGAGAGATCGCAGATCGCGGCTAGCTCGACACTGTCCAGCGCTTGACAGGCCCCACCGTGGGCACGCGCGATGCCACCAGTACCGACCAGACCAACGCGGTAGGGGGTCGTTGCTTCACGCATAGGTCGCTCCTGGATTAACGCTTTCCCCGCGCATGACGAGCGAGTTACGCCAGACGGTGGAAGAATCAAGTTCCCCGGCATCGCGATAGGTGGCGATCACCGACCAGCGATCCTGGCCGTTGATGTTAGGGCAGGAGCTGTGCAGGGCCAGATCGTGAAAGATCACGGCGCTGCCGCGCGCAACGGGAACGGTCACTTCCGGCCAGTCGGCCAACTCGGCATCGGGAATGCGCAGTGAAAAGCCGTGGCCATCATCGATATTTTGCGGGGTAAAGTGGTGCCGTTGGCTGCCGGGGATCAGGCGTAAACAGCCATTTTCTGGGGTGGCATCGTCAAGGGCCAGCCAGATCGAAAGTTTGGTGCTGCCCTGCCAGTAGAACCAATCCTGATGCCAGGGCGAGTTAAAGGTGGTCGTGGCATTTTTGAAGACCGCCTTGACGCTGAGAAACTCCACATTGGGGCCGATCAACTGGGCCAGGATTGCCCCGATTTTTTCAGCCAGCACATGCTCGTGGGTAAAAGGATCCATCGTCTCGGCCATCCAGACGCGCACGCCGGAAGGCTCGTTTAATTTACCATCTTGGGCCAGCCGCGTCTTGAGTTGTTCCTTCCACTGGCGTGCGGTCTCAGCGTCGATCAGGTTGTCAACGATGACATAGCCCGTTTCGTGATAACCGGCGACCTGCGCCGGGGTTAACCATTGTGTATTATCCGACATGTTATCCTCCCTTTATTTTGGCCCTAAGGTCAATTGTCCCTACGGGACAAATACGTTGCGGTTTAGACCGTCCGATGTAAGACGGGGTCGATCACGCGCCAGATCTCCTGGCCGGGGGGTGCATCGTCCCACAGGTGGAAGTGGGGGAACATAATATCGTGCCAGTGATCGGGCGTATTGGCGGTGCGCAGTTGGCCTGGAATGGTTGCGGCCTCGACCACAGCGGGCTGTTCCTGGTAGAAGAAGATCAGATCTTCGTGCAGGCTGATCACCCCATATTTGTCGCCGATGCCTGGTTTTTCCTCTTGTAACTGATAGTGCAGAAAGATGTAGCTACTCACCATAGGCGGTTGCAGGCGTGCTAGCCGGCCCCATGCTTGGTCAACCGGGGCTTTGCGCCGCCAGGCATCCACCGCATCACCAGCCAGATTTTCGGGTGCGAGATAGTGGAAGATATCCATCATCGGCACAAAGGTACGCCCCATATCGCCATTGGGCGTCGCCCCCGGCCACGTTTCGAGCAGATCGTCCAGCCCAGGAAAGAGCATTTCCGGGGCAAGGGGTTGATCTACACTCTCCCAGTAGGCAAAGATATGTAACCCCCAGCGCAGCAGGCTGACGGTCATCAGATCGCCGGGGGCGGTGCCCAGCGTTAGCGCCGTGGCCAGGTCACATAAACGATTAAGCGCAGAGTCAGCCTGATCGGGTTTGGCTTGGGCACGGTAAACAGAACGGGAAATTGTTGGCATAGTTGATGTGGCCGTTTCGTCGTGTGGTCGTTTCGTCGTGTGGTCGGTCGTCAGTCCTTATAGCGCCGGCGTGCGGTAGAGCACCTGGCCTTTGACGCGGATTTCCAGGTCTACCAGGTACTCCTGCAACCCGGCGCGATTCACGGTCATGCCGAGGCCGGGGGCGGCGGGGGCATGGACATAACCGTCCCCGTCGCGTTCCAGGTGATTCTCGGTGATCGCCACGGCCAGCGATTTTAGCTCAACCGGGTATTCGCAGATCTCGTCGGCTTGCAGACCGGCAAAAGGTTGCAACGAGGCGCTTAAGGCCAGGTGCGAGGTAAAGGTATGGTTGACATAGGTGACGCCGCGGGCATGGGCATAGTCGGCGACCTGTTTAGAAACACTGAGGCCACCGATGCGTCCGGCGTCGATCTGGACATAACCAAGGCCGGCGTAGTCGATCATCTGTTGGGCCATGTAGTAGTTGTGGCTGCCTTCACCGCCGGCCAATTTGACCGTGCCACTCTGCTGGGCCAGGGCGTGATAAGCGGTCAACGCACCGGAGACAAAGGGCTCTTCCAGCCAGGTGGCGCGACAGGCTTGTAGTGCCGGCAGTGATTGGGCCGCCCGTTCGACATTATCACGCCAGACGGTACCGATATCGATCAGCAGGATACCTTCTTCGCCAAGTCCTTCGCGCGCGGCGACGAAGTGATCAGCGTCCTGTTGCGCGCTGCCGAGGCCGATGGGTCCCCAACCAAATTTGGCGGCGCGATAACCTTGGGCGCGGGCGTTGCGCCCCTTTTCGAGCGTCTCCTGGGGTGTGTTGCCAAAAAGCATCGACGCGTAGGGCAGTTTGGGGTAGGCGCGGTCATAGCCGAGCAGTTTCCAGGCCGGTTCGCTGAGCTTTTTGCCCAGCAGATCCCATAGGGCCATATCGATCCCAGAGAGCGTGTGATCAGTTTGCAGGATATCCTGGCTGTCGGCGCGCACAAGGTCGCCGATGCGGTAGATGTCGGCCACATCGTTGAGTGGTTGGCCCAATACGGAGACAGAGAGCGGTTTACAGGCGCTATGGGACATAGGCGCGACATAGGCCGCAATCGAGGGCAAGGGGGAAGCTTCACATTCGCCCCAGCCTTCATAACCACCGGCGGTCACGCGCACCAGCACGGCATCTTGACTGCCGTCACCGATGTCGAACACTTCGGGCATGGAGAGATAAAAAAAGTCGACCGATTCGATTTTCATTGCAGAGTTTCCTCAAGTTAGGCGTCCCTGTGGGACAGGATTAGTAAGTATTACCTTCTGGTTGCATGGCGAGCGTGCGGAAGCGCTGTTGCCAGTGCCATTTGTCGCTGCCGGAGACCAGCGGACGTAGGGCTTCCGGGGTTTGCGCCACAAACTCGGCACTTGGTTCTTGCCCTTGCCACGCTTGGAACATTGGCGGGGTGTAACCGCCGATGATGATCACGCGCTCTCGGTCGCTGCGAATGCGCCCGGTGGCGTGGATCAACGCCTCGCCAAAGAGCAAGGTTGAGCCGGCAGGGGCGATCACCTGGTGGATCAGCGACGGGTCTTCATACGCGCAGGCGATGATGTCTCGTTCGGCACATTGGACTTTGTGGCTACCGACAATGACGACCGTGCCGCCATCGTCGGGGCCGAGGTCGGTGAGGTTGGTCAGGGTTTTGACAAAGTTGCAGTGATAAAGTCCATTTTCGGTGTAGGTGCCATATTGAGGGCGGGTACCGGTGTGGAAGCCAAAGGTAACGGGCGCATTGGGATCGGCGTTGGGGTCGCGGGCGTTGATAATCGCCTCTGATTCTTCGATCCGCACCGAACCGCCGACCAGTTCTTCGGCCATCGCCACGAGGCGCGGATGGGTGAGATAGTCGAGCACGGCGGGATCACTCTCCATGACGTGGGCAAAGTGGATGTGATGCGGTTTGTAGACGGAGGCACGGGCATTGCGCACCACCGCGCTGGTTGGGTCACCAGTGGCGATTATGTCGCGTTTGAGCTTTTGTAACGCCTCACGCAAGGTGCCGACTTCATTTTCGGTCAGCGTCTTTTCGACCACCACATAGCCATAAACATCAAGATGATAGCGTTGCGCCGGGGTCAACGCGGGAAAGGGACGCGGGAAAGCGTTGGTAACGCCATTGGTTTGCATATGATACCCCTGTGATAGAAAACGCAGGATGAATAATTAATGGAAAACAATTAAGGCTCAACCGGAATTCAGGGGGTTGCCATCCCGCCCCGCCGTCAACGCGGCCAGTGGGCACCCGGGCTACCGAACCACGCCGGGTACCCCCCTCCCTTAGCCGGGTTTACCCGGCGTTGTTCGGTAGCCCTGCGGCTTTAGCCCAGGGCGATCTTGTCAACCCCCTAAGATCCCATTGAACCACAATTAATGGTTAATTGCGAATGGTCGCGCTGGGTCGGGCAGCGACCAGGGCAAACTGGGCGGCAAGGCTACCGATCATTATAACAACCGCACGGCGATCTTGTAAAACCGCGGATTTTCGGCTAGGTGATATGGTTATAGAACGCGGATTTTACGGATTAGGCGGATGGGCGCAGATTTTTCAGGGCAGATTGATCCGCTCAATGGGCCTTCTATAACCGGGGAAAGCGCCAGCGTAAGGGCCAGCGGGCGCGCAACGAACGGCGGATCGACAAGTTCTGGGGGGTGGCGGGGGTCCCTTCGACCCGCAGCAGGATCAACCACGAGAGGAAGATCAAGCCGGCGCCCAGGGCAAAAATATAGGTGTCGGCAACCCCGAGCCGCAGCAGGGCCGCGCCCAGAAAGGGAGTGATCAGCCCGCGCAGCCCGATGATCGTTGCCTGGATCGCGGCGTACTCGACCACCTTTTCTTTGTCGGCCAGTTGAATACAGGTGCTGATCAGCCCGATATCGACCCCAGCGCTAATCAACCCCTGGACGATAAAGGCCGGCAGCAACATCCAGTCAGCGGTCGCCCAGATATAGGTGAGGGGGATGATCACCGAGATCAACTGGTTCAGGCGCAAAACCGGCAAACCGCCTTTCCGGTCAACCAGGCGGCCCCAGATTAAAAAGCCGACCAGCCAAGCTACCGATTGGCCCAAGCCTAAGAAACCAATCTGCGTGTAGGAAAGCTGAAGTCGATCCACCTGGACAATGGCGTAGAGCGGATAGCCCAGCAGGCCGCCCATGCCATAGACAGTAAAGGAGAGCAGATGGATGGTAAAGGGACGATTATGGCGCGCCAGTTGCCAGAGGCTCGGCACCGAGCGGGTTTCACGCGGCGGCAGCGGCCCTTCATCAACGCGTAATTGGTTAAAAAGCAACGTGGCACAGATACCCAGCACGCCCGCAATCGGAAAGAGCACTCGATAGCCCACCTGATCAAGCGCCCAGCCGGCAAGGGGGGTGGCCAATAGAATTGCGCTCACCATACCCAGGCGCACCACCGAGAGGATCTGGCCGCGCACCCGCTCCGGGTAGATTACCTGGATGATGCGGGTATAGCCGGGCGATGGAAACGCCTCCAGCAGCCAGAAGAAGGCGGTGACCACCAGCAACCAGTGCACTTGCGTCACCAGCGCAAAGAGCAGAAAAAGGCTGCGCGCCATCAACCAACAGAGGGTGACAAAATTTTTGGGCCGCCGCCGGCGCATCAGCACAATACTGAGCGAGGTGAGGATCGAGCCGAGATAGGTCTGTGCGGTGTAGAGGGCCAACAAATCCGAGGATGCGCCCAGGCGGCGTAAAACGACGGGAATGTATTGGATGGCGGCGGCATAGAAGATGCCATAGGCGACCGACGCCAGCAATTCCATGTACATGTTACGCCGCACATCAGGCGTCAACGGAGTCGTAAAGGTGCGGTCAATCCGCGCACTGAACAGACGCAGGGTGGAGAGCAAGGTCGCCTACTTTGGTGAGAAGGTGGTTACGTTAGATCGATGGTGCTATATGCGCCAGCCAGCATGACCGGCAGCGCTCTATTCTAATTTAACCGCGTCGTCCCTGTCTATTTTGCGTGGATGGATACTGCGAATAAAGATCACACAGTAGATCTGGGCTAGCAGCTCACAGTGGGACGCTCACCTCTATGGCAAGACGCAAGCCTAAGCTATGCAATAGCGCGTTAAGACTAGACAACTGTGGATTTCCATTCGACGTCAGCATACGATAGAGGTTTTCGCGGTTGAGGTTGGCCGTACGTGCCACTTGTGTCATTCCCCTCGCTTCAGCCACATCACGGAGAGCTAGTAGAAATTCGTCCATGTCTCCTTCAGCCAAGGCTGCATCAAGATAGGCAGCAGCCTCAGCCGGATCGTGCAAGGCTGAACGCAAGCCATCATCATACCGAGCTGTAACTGTGTTCATATAGATCTCCGCAAATAATCTTGCCAGCGCAGCTGAGCAAGTTCAATGTCCCGCGACTGTGTACGTTTATCGCCGGCACATAACAAGACAACCACCGTGTTCCCTTGCTTGCCAAAATACACACGATAACCAGGACCATAAGGAATACGCAGTTCGCTGACACCACCGCCAACCGATTTGCAGTCACCAAAATTGCCTAAGCGAATGCGGTTGATACGGACACGTATGCGAGCACGGGCCTCACGATCAGCCAGCGCTTCTAGCCATTCTCGAAATGGATTACACCCCTCTTCAGCTAGATATTCAAGGACTTCGACTGTTGGCTGATTCATAGAAAAAGTGTAGCACAAAAACTACAACTTGTAAAAAGTTACAGGTTGGATATGTATCAAGCATTCCACTACCGCCGCGCTACTCTTGCCCCCGCTCGATCAACGGCTTACTGGCGATCCGTACACCGGTTAACAGTTGGGTGGCGGCGAGCACCTCTACCGCGACAAATTTCAGGTGCAAGAAGAGGATGCTGCCTCCGCTCAGCAAACTGAAAGCGGTGGCGACACTGAAGTTGAAGGCAATGCTCTGCTCCAGTTTGCGTCCCAGCGTAAAGAGCGCGTGTAGTTGGCGCAGATCAGCGTTCATCAACACGACCTGCGCGGTATCGGTGGCGGCGGTGGTTGCCCCGCGCAGTGACACCGACACATCCGCCTTGCGCAGGGCAATCGCATCGTTGATGCCGTCACCGACAAAACAGACTTTATGCCCTGCGGCCTGTAGGTCACTGACCAAACCGGCTTTATCGGCCGGCAAGACGCCGGCAAAATAGTGATCAATCCCCAGTTCCCCGGCCAGTTGGCGAGTGGGGGCCTCGTGATCGCCGGAGATGATGTAGAGGGTCAGGCCCTGCGCCTGCAACTGTTCGACCACCGCCTTGGCTTCCGGGCGGATGGTGCTCTCTAATTCAAGCGCACCGGCCAGCAGTTCATCGACAGCGACATAGACCAGGGCATGGCCCAGCGCCTGTGCTGCCCCCTGCAAAGCATCAATCGCAGCGGGTAGGGCGATGCCTTCACTCTGGAGAAAACGTAGGCTGCCGACCCGGATCTGCTGCCCAGCCACCTGCACCTGCAACCCATAGCCAACTTGATAGGCGGCTTCTTCCACAGCAGGCAGGGCTAAGTTGCGTTCTGCCGCGGCAGCCAGAATCGCGTGGGCAATCGGATGGCTCTGGCGATGTTCGGCGGCGGCGGCCAGGGTCAACACCTCGTCCTGGGTTTTGCCGTTATAGGTGTGAATCGCCCTCACGTGTGGCTCTGTCGAGGTGAGCGTGCCGGTTTTGTCAAAGACAACGGCGGTGATCGCGTTAAGCCGTTCCAGCGCGTCGGCATCTTTAATGAGAATGCCGACCTGCGAGGCGGTATTAAAAAAGTTCAGGATCGTGAGCGGGCGCAGCGCCACCATATTCATGGTAAAATTGCTGCCCAACATGGCAAACATCCCGCCGACCCCGGCCAGGGGCAGGGCAACGGCCCCAGCGGCCAACATGGGCACCAACGACTTCTCGGCAATCGCAATCGCCTTCTGCTCGGTGGCCAGGCGATATTCCTCATTGCGGTTGAGCACTTCGCCGATCTTGGCCGCAGTGGTCTCACTGCCTGTCTTTTCGACGCGCACCTGCAGCCGCCCACTCAGCACAATCGTCGCGGCGAGGACTTGATCACCCACCCCTTTTTCGACTGGCTGTGCCTCCCCCGTCAACATATGTTCGTCAATCGAGGCCATGCCCTGGACGATCACCCCGTCGATCGGCACCATCTGGCCTACATCGAGCACGAGAATATCATCCACGCGCAGATTGGCAAAGGCGATCTCGGTCTCCACCCCATCGATCAGCACCCACACCTGCTGGGGCTGCTGTCCAAAGATGTTGACGAGATTGTCGCGCATGCTGTTTTCACAGATCACCATCACCTTTTGCGCCAAGCCGAGTAAGATCATACCCACGGCACCGATGGTGTAGTAGCCGCCCAGCCACATGCCGGTAAAATAAAGTGCCAGCAGATGGGCCACGCTCACGCGCCGCTCTTTGGTGGCAATCTGCCAACCGATGCGAAAGAGGGGAATGGTGAGATAGAAGCCGGTGGCAATCACCAGCGGGGCCAAGGGCAGCGCGGTTAGATATGCCAGCCCCACCGTTGCCACCGCGCCGACGCCAATCCCAATGTGACGGTTGATCGACTGCTCCGCTGCCCCAACCGCTTGTTCGCGACCGGCGGCTAAGTCGGCCAACTGGGCGCGGCGGGTACGACTGATCAACAACGGGTCGATTTGCGTTTGGAAAAAATGCTGGTAACGGTCATCAAGCTTGGCAAGCGTTGCCGCAACCGTTTGGGTCGCGCCCGACCACACCGGCGGCTGCTTTTGATCAAGTGCTGCTACTTGCGATGCCGGCACCATGTCCGCCAATGTGGTGATCAAGTTGTGCTGTCGGGCTTGTACTTTGCGTTTTTGTAGAACTTTCAGGCCGGCGGTCAGTACGCCTCCCGCCAGCGCCACGGGAACAAGTGGAAACATAGAAAATTCACCTCTTCCAAAAAGGTTTATGAATCTCGGTATCTCGTAGAGTGTCAGCCAAGTTTTGCGAGTTTAACAGGATGGTCTGCCGTGCGGATCGAGTCACGGAGTGACGGCAGATGGTAGCCGCAGGTTTCAACCTGCGGGTCAGATGCCAGCCTTAAAAGGCTGGCCTACCTTCTGCCGCCACTCCGTGACTAATTCCGCAGAACTTAGCTGACACTGTACCAGCAGCCTGTTGACGAAACTGAGCGACGGCGGCGGCAGTGAAATGATAGTCCCCACAATGTAATGACGCTGCATGGATGCCTAAAGTTTTGATCCTTTGATAGTAGGCCAGCGCCAGGTCGGGTGCGACGCTGCCGATGGTGGGCGGCAACCCATGCGCCTTGGTGCTCAGCAAGCTCGACAGGACGCAGCCCATCATCAGTTGTGGATTGTCATGCGCACTGGCGGCGAAGATGTTTGCCACCGCTGCCGGCGTGTAAAAGGTTTGGTGGATCGGCTGCGGCAGTTGGATCGCGCCCCCCTCGGTAAAGAGCAGGTCGTGCTGCTGCGCAAAGCGAGCGATGGCGCGCTGCGGATCAAAACAGTGAGGGCCGGAATCGTCAACCAGCAAAGTGCCGGGCCGTAAACGGTCTACATCCAACACGTCGGGCACATTCGTGGCACCGATAATCAGGCTTGCCGTATAGACGGCGGGGGGCAATTCCTGTTGTACCGCGATGATCTGGATCTCGCCTTGAAAGCCGTAGATCTCAACTAACTCACGGCCAATCGCCTGCAATTGTTCGAGCTTAGCCGCCAGATCACAGAGCATGATCGTTTGAGGATGGGGCGCTACTTGCAGTAGCAAGCGTAAACTGCTCAGCCCAATCGAACCCAGCCCCAGGCAAACAACCCGTTCCTGTGCCAACGTGCGCCGGGCTTCGTGGAGGATCTGTTCGACATTCAGCACCACCGCCGCGGCAGTCATGGCGTGGCCGGTGGTAAGCTGGGGCAGGTCAGTGCGTCCCTCTATGGCCTGGGTAAGCTTGCGCCCATAGTCGGTGGCCGACGGCAGCAACCCGGTCAGCGAGACACTTTGGGCGCCGATTTCACCGGCAAAGGCCAGCGCCTCACCAATCGCCGCCGGCAAGGTGGGATCCAGATAAAGTTCGGAATGCAGGCGGGGTAGCAGGATGGTGGCAATCCGCCCCCACGCGGTGTCGAGAATGCTGGCAACCGTGGGGCGACGATGCACGAGTTCGTCCATCACCCACTGCGGCGAGAGGCCATGTTGTGCGATCAACCCATCCGGCCAATAGGCCAACGCCGCCGCCGTCACCCCGGCGATTCGCCCGGCTTTGATGGCGGTGGCAAGCGGTTCGGTGCTGTAGTGCAGATAGGGTGATGACTTCAGTGGCAAGGGAGCCACTGGTGACCTCACCACCCCCGTTTGAGGCGGTGCGTTGGTGATAGCGACACTCATCGCCGCCAACGTGGGGGCCTGAAAGAGGGTGCGCAGGGAGAGCTCACGCTGGAAGGTTAACCCCAGTTGCGCCGCCAACTGCGCCAGCAGCAAAGAATGACCGCCCAAGGCAAAGAAATCGTCATCAACACTGACTTGGGCCACCCCCAATAACCTCTGCCAGATTGCTGCCACCTGGCGCTCAACCGCCGTGCGCGGGGCAACATAGGCGCGCCCCAGATTGGATTGCAGCACATCCGGCGCAGGCAAGGCCCGGCGATCCACTTTACCATTCGGCGTCAGCGGCAACGCCGTCAACCAAACAAAAGCCGCCGGCACCATATAACCCGGCAACTTACTCTGCAAAAAAGCCCGCAAGTCGCGTGTCTCCCCTTCTCGTGTCTCGTGTCTCGTCTCTCCTTGTCTCGTGTCTCGTGTCTCCCTGGCCGTGACATAAGCCACCAATCTTCCCTCACCCGCCCCATCGGTGCGCACAATCACCGTTGCATCCTGCACCTGGGGATGTTGCAGCAGGAGCGTGGCAATCTCATTCAACTCAATCCGAAAGCCGCGCAGCTTCACCTGGTGATCGATGCGCCCCAAGAACTCGAGCGCACCATCGGGCAGGTAACGCACCAAATCGCCGGTGCGGTAGAGCCGCTCAGTTGGTTGTGCCGGGTTGAGGGGATTGGGCACAAATTTTTCCGCGGTGAGGTCGGGGCGCTTTAGATAGCCAGGGGTGATGCCCGCGCCGCCGATATAGAGTTCCCCCGGCACGCCCAGCCCGACCGGTTGACGGTGACGGTCCAACACGTAAAGCTGCATATTCGCAATCGGATAGCCGATGGGTACTTGACTGCCCGCCCAATCCTGGGGCACCTGGTAAACCGTGCTCCAGACGGTGCCCTCGGTGGGACCATATTCGTTGTAGAGGGTGGCCGCAGGCAAAGCGGCGTAGTGCTGAGCGGGCAAGGTCGGCGGACAGGCCTCGCCCGCGACAATCGCCACCTGCAACGAACGTAGCTGTTCAGCCCCGCTGTAAGTGAGCAGCAGGTTATAGAGGGAGGGCAACGCCAGCAGGTGGGTGATCTGGTGGTCGCTGATCAGCCGCGCCAACTGTGCCAGATCTTTCTCGTCATCGGGGCGGGGCAATACCAGCGCGCCCCCCTGGCAGAGTGTCCAGAAGATGCCGGCAACCGAGCTGTCAAAGGCAAAGGACGAGAGCAGCAAGAAGCGCCCCACGGGTGCCGTATACGTGTGAAAGCGGGCAACCGTCGAGTGGACCAAGTTCTGGTGGGTGACCATCACCCCTTTGGGCCGTCCAGTCGAGCCGGAGGTGTAGATCACATAGGCCAGATCGGTTGATTGGGCCAGCGCGGGTGGGTTGTCGGTACACAGCCCATTGATCGCCACCCAATCGCGGTCCAAGCAGATCGGTGCGCCCGCGGCGGGGGGACAGCGGTCGAGCAGCCCCTGTTGGGTCACAATCAGGGCGAGCCCCGCTTCTGCGCTGATCATGGTCAAACGGTCTTGGGGATAGGCTGGATCGAGTGGCACATAGGCCGCGCCAGCCTTGAGAATGCCCAGCAGCCCCACCAGCATCGCCGTGGATCGTTCCACACAGAGACCGACCAATGTCCCTGGCCCTACCCCTTGCCGTCGCAAGGCGTGGGCGAGTTGGTTGGCCTGGGCGTTGAGTTGGTGGTAGGTGAGGGTGGCAGAGTGGCAAGGTGACAGGGTGGCAGCCGCGGCGAGTACTTGCGGGGGGTGACAAGGTGACAAGGTGACAGGGTGGCAGGGTGACACTTGGGCGCGGTCCAGCGCTGCGTCAAAAATCACAGCCAGGGCATGGGGCGTGTGGGCGGCTTGCGCTTCGAATAGCTGGTGAATCAGTTGGTCTTGCGGGTAGGGGCGTGCGGTCTGGTTCCAGGTGACCAGCAGTTGTTGACGCTCGGCGGTGGTGAGCAGGGGCAACTGTTGGACGGGCGTGGCGGGGTCGGCGACCATGCCCATCAGCAGCACAGTAAAGTGGCCGGCCATGCGTTCAATCGTCGCGCGGCTGAAGAGATCGCAGTTATACTCCCAACGCGCCTGCAATTCGCCCCCGACTTCACTGAGCTGCAGCGTCAGGTCGAATTTGGCGACGACGCTCTCCAGCTCAAGTGGCGTTAGGGTCAATTCACCAAAGGGTGGCGGGGAAAGGGGGGTGTTGTTAAAGGCCAACATCACCTGGAAGAGGGGGGCATGGCTCAGGCTGCGTTCGATCTGGAGGTCACTGATCAACTGCTCAAAGGGGAGATCCTGATGGCTATAGGCGTCGAGCGTCAGGCGGCGCACCCGTTGCAGCAGTTCGGCCACGGAGGGATTGTTGGTCAAGTCGGCGCGCAGGGGCAGGGTGTTGACAAAGAAGCCGATCAACGATTCCCACTCGCGCTGTTGGCGGTTGGCAATCGGCGTGCCGATCACCAGATCTTCCTGGTCGCTATACCGAGCCAACAAGGTTGCATAGGCGGCGTAGAGCGTCATAAATAACGTCACCCCCTGGGTGCGACTCAGGTGGTGCAGGGCTGCGGTCAATTCAGTCCCAATCGTCTGGGCGACGGTACTGCCCTGGTAGCGTTGGATCGCCGGACGGGGCTGATCGGTGGGCAGGGACAACAGCGTGGGCGCGTTGGCCAGTTGCTGCCGCCAGTAGGTCCGTTGTTGTTCCAATACCGCCCCTTGGAGCCAAGCCTGTTGCCAGCAGGTGTAATCCGCATAGTGCAGGGGGAGAGCCGGCAGTGCGGTGGCAATCTCGGTGCCGTCTGCACCATAGTACACCGCCAGTTCATGCAGAAAAATGTCCAGCGACCAGCCATCAGCAATGATGTGGTGAAAGGTGACGACGAGCAGATGATCGGTAGCGTCCAGCCGGTAGAGGGTGGCGCGCAAGAGCGGCCCGGTGGCCAGATCAAAGGGTAGCCAGATCGCAGCCTGAAGCTGTGCATGAAGCAGGGCGGCTTGTTCATCAGGGTCACTGCTCACCGCGGCCCCTTGTAGATCCACCAGGGGCAAAGCCAGTTCAAGCCGCCCGGCAATGAGTTGTTGGGCGATGCCATTAGGTGCGGGGAAAGTGGTGCGCAAGCTTTCATGCCGGGCGATAACCGCATTTAAGGCCTGCTGCAGCGCTTCAAGATCCAGTTGACCGCGCAGGTGCAGCGCGAAGGGGATATTGTAGATCGCGTTGGCCCCTTCCAGTTGATCCACAAACCAGAGCCGCTGCTGGGCAAAGGATAAGGGTAAAGGGGTGGGGCGTGCCGGGCGCAGTGTCGCCACCGTTAGCGCGGGCAGTTGGGCAACTTGGTCGGTGCGCCGCTGCGCATCGATGACTGCGCCGAGCGCCCCGACGGTGGGTGCTTCAAAGAGGGTGCGCACCCCAATTTCGACCGCGAAGGCCGTCCGCACGCGCGCAACAAGTTGCGTGGCCAAGAGCGAGTGCCCGCCCAGGTCAAAAAAGTTGTCGGTGCGCCCAACCTGCGCGACACCCAACAACTGCGCCCACAGCGTTGCCAAGCGCGCTTCGGACGGGGTTTGGGGTGGGGCAAAGCCGGCTGCGGAGGCCGATGCTTGCGCAGCGGGAGCCGGCAACGCCTGGCGATCGATCTTGCCATTGGGCGTCAACGGCAAACGGTCTAGGAGCAAAAAATGCGTGGGGACCATGTAGTCGGGGAGTTTATTTTGCAGGAAGGGGCGCAAGGTGCCTAGTAAATCGCCCGGCAAATCATTCGGCAAATCATTCGGCAAATCATTCGGCAAATCATTCGGCAAATCATTCGGCGGCGCGGCGGGTACCACATAAGCCACCAACTGCTTCTCAGCCCCTAGCGCATCGGCGACCTGGCGCGCCAGCACAACCACAGCGCGCACCCGCGCATGTTGGGCCAGGGTCGCTTCAATTTCCCCCAGTTCGATGCGGAAACCGCGGATTTTCACCTGCCCATCAAGCCGACCGAGGAATTCAATGTTCCCATCTGGCAACCAGCGGGCCAAGTCGCCGGTTTTGTATAACCTTTGTGATATACCAGACAAACTGTATGCAAACGGATTGGGGATAAACCGTTCAGCGGTCAAGGCAGGGCGGTTGAGATACCCCTGCGCCACGCCATCACCCCCGGCGTAAAGTTCACCCGGCACGCCGATGGGAACGGGTTGCAACTGTTGGTCGAGCAGGTAGACTTGGGTATTGGCGATTGGTCGCCCGATGGGCGCAGTGGCACCGACTGGGGTATCGGACGGAAAAGTGTAACAACAGGTAAAGGTGGTGTTTTCGGTGGGACCGTAACCGTTGATCAGGCGGCAGTGGGGCAATGCCTGCAGCACCCGTTCCACATGGGGAACCGAAAGCTGATCACCGCCGGCCAAGAGTTGACGTAGGGGACGCAGGGCGTCAAGCTGCTCATCGACCATCAGGTGGAAGAGGCCGGCCGTCAACCAGAGGGTGGTGACCCCATAGTGCTGAATCGTCTCACCGATGGCTGCGAGTGACGGTTGGCCAGGGGCCATGACCACCAGGCGCGCGCCATTGAGCAGCGCGCCCCAAATTTCAAAGGTCGCCGCGTCAAAGGCAATCGGGGCCAGTTGGAGGAAAACCTCATCGGCGGTCAAGTTCACAAAATTGGTCTGCTGGACCAGGCGCACCACATTGCGATGAGTCACACAGACCCCTTTGGGTTGGCCGGTGGAGCCGGAGGTGTACATAACATAGGCCAGACTTTCGGCCGTAGAGTTAGGCGTCACCGCGGCCGGTAATGGGGCGGTGGGTTGGGTAGCAATCTGCGGCCAAGCTGTCTCTAAACAGAGGGCTGGCACGGTCTGGGGCAGGTGCGCCTGTAGCGTAGCCTGGGTTAGGATCAGCGGTGTGGCGCTATCGGCCACCATGAGGGCCAGCCGGTCCTGTGGATAAGTCGGGTCGAGCGGCAGGTAGGCGCACCCCGCTTTGAGAATCCCGAGGATGCCTACGATCAACAGTGGCGAGCGCTCCAGACAGAGACCAACCAGGCTGCCTGGTGCGATCCCCAGGTGCTGCAGGTGGTGGGCGAGTTGATTGGCACGGGCATCGAGTTTGGCATAGGTTAGTGATGCGTGATGCGTGATACGTGAATCAGCGCCGGCAAAAACCAGGGCGATGGCGTCGGGGGTGCGGGCGGCTTGGGCGGCGAAGAGATCGTGAATCGTTTTGTCGCGGGGGTAAGCGGTTGCGGTGTTGTTCCACGTCACCAGCAGTTGATGACGTTCAGCCGCGGTGAGCAGCGGGAGTTGGGTAACGGGCGTGGTGGTATCAGTCACCAGCGCGGCAAGGAGCACCTGGAAATGGCCGGCCATCCGCGCAATCGTCGCCGCGGTGAAGAGGTCACTGTTGTACTCCAAGCTGGCCTGGATGGTATCAGCCCCCTCGGTCAGGCTCAGGGTCAGATCAAATTTGGCGACGCGACTCGCCAGCCCAACCGGCACCACCGCCAGATCACCCAAACGCTGGGCCGAACTGCGCGTGTTGTCAAAGGTCAACATCACCTGGCAGAGCGGCGCATAACGTGGATTGCGTTCGACCTGGAGTTCAGCCACCAGTTGCTCAAAGGGCAGATCCTGGTGGGCATAGGCTGCGAGCGTCAATTCGCGCACACGGGTTAAGAGTGCGGCACCAGTGGGTTCGTCCCCTAGCTTTATCCGCAGGGGCAGGGTGTTGACAAAGAAGCCGATCAGGGGTTCAAGTTCACGCTGCTGGCGATTGGCAACGGTGGTACCGATCACCAGATCGGTCTGGCCACTATAACGGGCCAACAGGGTCGCAAAGGCGGCATAGATGACCATAAAAGGGGTCACGCTGTGGCTTTGGCTCAGGGTTTGCAGCGCCGTGGTTAACGCTGCATCCAAGCGAAAGTCCACCACCCCACCCTGAAAGGTCTGCACGGCTGGACGTGAGAAATCGGTGGGCAGGGCAAGCAGCGTCGGGGCATCGGCCAGTTGTTGCGCCCAATACGCGCGCTGCTGATCGAGGATTGCACCTTGCAACCAGGCGCGTTGCCAGAGCGCAAAGTCGGTATATTGCAGCGGCAAAGGGGGCAAGGGAAGCCCTTCACCAGTGCCAGACGCGCGGTAATAAGCATCCAATTCATGCAGCAGGATGCCCATAGACCAGCCATCAATGATGATGTGATGGAAAGCCAGCAACAGCACATGTTCGTTGGCGTGCAAGCGGTAGAGCGTCGTGCGCACCAGTGGGCCGGTCGCCAGGTCAAAGGGTTGCCAGGCCGCCCTTTCCAACAACGCTTGCAGGGCCGCTGCCGAATCGGCGGCATTTTCCAGGGTTACCACGGGGAGCGACAGGGTGAGCACCGGGGCGATCTGTTGTTGCGCCACCCCATCCACCGCCAGGAAAGTGGTGCGCAATACTTCGTGGCGGTCAACCAGGGCTTGCAAGGCGGCTTGGAGCGCATCCACCACGAGGGGACCATGCAGGCGCAGGGGCAAGGCAATGTTATAGGTGGCACTCGGCCCTTCCAACTGGTCCAAGAACCAGAGGCGCTGTTGGGCATAGGAGAGCGGCAGAAGCGCAGGGCGTTCACCGGCGATCATGGGGGGTAGCAAACAGGGCGCGGCAGACCCTTGCAGCCCATCGATCACCGTGGCCAGTTCGGCCAAGGTCGGTGCTGCAAAGAGGGCGGTCATGGGCAACGCGAGCCCAAAGACGGCACGGGCGCGGGCAATCACGCCCGTCGCGAGCAGGGAATGGCCACCGGCGGCAAAAAAGTTGGTCGTCTGCCCGACTTGCTGTAAACCCAACACGTCGGCCCAGATCGCCCCGAGGGCGATCTCGGTAGCCGTTTGGGGTGGAGTAAAGGTACCCGTGGCAAACGCGTCATCCGCGGGGGCCGGCAGCGCGTGGCGGTCGACTTTGCCGTTGGGCATCAACGGCAAGGCGGGCAACAGCACAAAGGCCGCGGGAATCATATAGTCGGGCAATTGGCGCTGTAAAAGCTGGCGGAGCGCAGCGCGGGTTGCCGCTGGGTCACGATGTTCCTGGTCGGCTAAAACAAGGTAAGCGACCAACTGCGGCTGATCACTGGTGGTGAGCCGCGCCACGACGATCGCCGTCTGTACTCGGGGATCTGCGGCCAGCAGCGCTTCAATCTCCCCTAATTCAATCCGAAAGCCGCGGAGCTTGACCTGGTGATCAATGCGCCCCAGGAAGTCGATGTTGCCATCCGGCAGCCGGCGCGCCAGGTCACCCGTGCGGTAGAGCCGACCGGCCCCAAAGGGGGCGTCGATAAAACGTTCAGCCGTTAAGTCAGGGCGGTTCAGATAGCCGCGCGCCAGGGTGGAGCCACCGATATAAAGTTCCCCTTCCGCGCCGTCAGGCAACTCGTTGCCTTGTTCGTCGAGAATGTAGATCTGCACATTGGCAATCGGTGTGCCAATCGGGGGGGCAGTCTCAAAGGTCATCGTCTCGGTACAGGCCATAATGGTGGCACAGACCGTGGTTTCGGTTGGGCCGTAGGCGTTAAAAAAGCGCCGACCGGGCAACCAGCGGCGCACTAAGGGCGCGGGACACGCTTCCCCAGCGACGATCACTGTCTGTAGATCAGGCAGCTGGGCGGGGTCGAGGGTGGCAAGCGCGGAGGGCACGAGGGTGAGATGGGTGATGGCATGCTCAACCAGCAGTTGGGTTAAGGTTGGACCAGGCAACAAGGCGCGCCTGGGGGCAACATAGAGCGTTGCGCCGGTACAAAGCGCCATGCAGATTTCCCAGATCGACGCATCAAAGTTGAGCGAGGCGAATTGTAAGACCCGCTGACCAGGGCGCAGCGCAAAGGTTTGCTGTTGCACGGCAGCAAGATTGCACAGTCCGCCATGCTCGATTAACACCCCTTTGGGCCGGCCAGTCGAGCCAGAAGTGTAGATCACATAGGCTAGCTGCTGGGGCGATACCGGGTGGATTGGAGTGGTGGTTGGTTGCTGCGCAATTTGTGGCCCAGCCAGATTCAGATCGACAACAGGTGCGGTGGTCGGTGGCAGGCGATCCTGTAAGGCGGCTTGGGTCAAGAGCAGAGTAACATTGGCATCCGCTAGCATAAAGGCCAGACGCTCTTGGGGATAAGTCGGATCGAGCGGCACGTAGGCTGCGCCCGCTTTGAAGATCGCCAGCAGGGCAATTACCATCTCTAGCGAGCGTTCGACACAGAGGCCGACCAATGGCTCGGTGCCCTTTTCAGCGGTGACCCCGCTAATGCCTAACGCTTGCAGGTAGTGAGCGAGTTGATTGGCGCGCTGGTTGAGTTCAGCATAGGTTAAGGTGGCAAGAAGCTCAGGCGCAGCCCCGGGATCCGCAGGTTCATTATCAACAAAGGCCACCGCCACCGCAGCTGGCGTGCATGCGGCCTGGGCCTCAAACAGTTCATGAATGCCGTTTGCCTTACACTCGCCATCGGACCGGCGGTTAGGGGGCAATTGCACGGCAGACGGTAGCACATTCATCATGATCGTCGATCTCATTACCTTTTCCTTGACCAATATACACAAAGCCTATCGCAAAACCATACAGTTATGTAATCTAGTTATCTTCGATCTTATTGTCAGGAAATTTTAGAACATGTCAAGCTAATTAGCATAAAAAAGCGTGACGGGATCGTGAACAAATTTTGGTAAGGAGTGTAAGGTGAGGGGATGGCAAGATGAGGGGATGACAAGATGAGGGGATGGCAAGATGAGGGGATGACAAGATGAGGGGATGGCAAGATGAGGGGATGACAACCGGCCTTAAAAGGCCGGTCTACCGTCAGCCGCCACTCCGTGGCTAAGTTTTCCCATTCAGCAGAACTTAGCCACGGAGTGGCGGCTGACGGTAGACGCAGGTTTCAACCTGCGGCGCTTAGTAACCCAAATCACGCGCCACCAAATTGTACAAGGGTTCACCGGCCAGATCGCGGCGTAAATTCTCGGCAAAGAGATCGACCACATTGTCAAAGTGGTGTTCGATATGACCGGCGATGTGCGGGGTGATCAGCACATTTTCCTGTTGCCATAGGGGGTGATCTGCCGGCAATGGCTCCGGCGTCGTCACATCGAGCACCGCGCCACCGATGCGCCCCTGTTGTAACGCGGCAAGCAAGGCATCCTGATCGATCAAGCCGCCACGGCCGATGTTGATCAGCAGAGCGTGGGGCTGCATCTGCGCCAGCTCCGCCGCGCCGATGAGGTGGTGCGTATTGGCAACCAGCGGCACGCCGAGCACCACATAATCACTCTGGCGCAACAGGGCGGGCAACTCGTCCAGGGTAAACCAGGCTTCGGGCAAAACACCTTCGGGGTCACCCAGGCCGGCGGGGCTGTAGCCATCGTAGCGCAGGGAAGCGCCTGACCGCCGCGTGGCGAGGATGCGCATCCCCATCGCCTTGGCCATGCGGGCGAGGTCGCGGCCAATCGCGCCATAGCCGACAATGCCCAGCGTGCGTCCATAGACCGGGCGTGGCCACAGTTCATGGATGCGCCCGTTGGGGAACCAATAGCCCTTGGCTTGAAAGTCAAAAAGTTGGGGCAGGCGGTGCGCCCAGGCCAGCAACATGGTGAGCACATATTCGGGCAGATGGGGCAGGTGGGCCCCATTGGCACTGGCAATGGGCAAGGTTGTGTTCCACAGCGGGGTGTTGTGGATGTGATCGATGCCGGCATTTTCCATCTGTACCCAGCGCAGGCCGGTCGCATTGGCAAAGGAATAGTCACCGCGACCGGTGAAAAGCACTTCGATGTTGGGGGTAAGGGCCTGCTCAATCTCACTGCCACTTTTGGCCCAGAAGTGGACAATTTCGGCGTCCGGCACGATGGCATGGATACTAGCGAGTTGTTTAGCGCTCAGTTCGCGAGTGGAAAGAATCTGGATGGGCATAGGTTGGTCGAACCCTTTCTAGTCTGGGTGGCGATTGGGTAGGGGGAGTGCGGAAGTATACCATAAAGCGCCGAATTTTCCAGGTCGATAGCCCCTATGTGGGGTCTACCACAAAAGGGGGAGAAAGGTGACAGTCACCTTGTTTGCGAAAATTTGGGACGCACACGGCATGGGGGTGCAGCGCCAACCCAGCCAAAACAGCCATTTACGCCTGTTACAGGTCACGCGCTTGGCGTTTGACACCTGCTTCTAAGCTGGCGTATACTATGGTATACCAAATCATCAACTTCTGCCGACGAATGATCGAGTCCTTACCACCAAACCTGATTATACCGTATAAGGCTTTATGTGCTTGCCTGTTGCTCAATGATCGGATGGTATGCAAGTCAGCCTTCCCTAAGTCTCCCGCAGGGAAGGAACTGTTTGGTAGAAGCGCGCAAGCAGCAACTGCCCCTTGACCATTCTCCCCTGGGCCATTCTCCCCCTGGGCGCGGGTTAGTGGGCTGGCGGAGCTGCGTGTTGCAGATAATAATTTTTCACCATGTACGCTGTTTTCCATCATCTTTTATCCTGGAGGAACCAAGTAATGAGTAATCAATTGTCTCGTCGTAATTTTCTGAAAGCGGCCGGCATTGTCGGCACCGGCGCTCTGCTGGTCGCCTGTGCGGCCCCCGTTGCTGCGCCGGCAAGCGAGGGTGCAGAGACCGGGACACCGGCCCAGATGGCCGGGGAATTACGCGTCCTGGTCGCCAAAGGCCCACCCGTGGAGACGGTCAACGAATTTTTGAGCGAAGCCACGATTGCCAAATATCCGGACGTGACGACCAAATTCGAATATATCAGCGGCGATTTGGCCGAGTTGGTCTACGCCCAGGCCGCCGCGGGCACACTGGCCGATATCTTCTTCACCGCCGATCTTTATGCGGTGCCCTTTGCCAAAAATGATGTTTCGCTCGACCTGAAGCCCCTGGCCGAAGGCGATGCCGATGTCGATTTGACCGATGTCTTCCCGGCCATGCTGGGCTTGGGCACGGTTGACAATGAGATTCACTTCCTGCCCTCCGGCTTGGATGTGGTCACCATGTATTACAACAAGACCCTGTTTGATCAGGCCGGGGCCGAACTGCCCACCGATACCTGGACCTGGGAGGATCTGATTACCAACTGCCAGAAGATCACGGCGTTAGAGCAAGACGCCAATGGCAACCCCATGTACTGGGGCCTCTCCAACGCCACCTGGAACTGGTGGGCGACCCTTTACCCCTGGGTGGAAGGCTACGGCGGCAAGATCCTGGCCGATGGCAAATCGACCTGGTCGGACCCGAAGACGCTCGAAGGGTTGCAGGCCTATGCGAACCTGTGGACCGAACACAACATTGCCCAACCGCTCGGCCTGGATGTCGGTGGTGATTCATTCCAGTTGGGGCGGGCCGCGATCTACACGCACATTCAAGCCTTGCGCACCCCCATTCGCGACAATGTCGGCGACAAGTTTGAATGGGATGTGCAACTGATGCCCCTCATGCCCGATGGCAAACATCGCACAGGGATGGGTACCTGGGGCATGTCGGTCTACGCCGCCGGTAGCCAACCGGAACTGGCCTATCAATATGTCAAGAACATTATCACCCCGGATGTACAGAGCAAGATGACCAAGGCCGAGATCATTGTGCCGTTGCTGCGCTCTCTTGCCGAACAGAGCGACTGGATGGAAGGGCTGGTCACCCCGCCGCAGAATTTTATGGCCTTTGTCAACGGTGCCGATGATGCCCTGCTCCCTGTCATGGATCACCCGGCGGATTGCGGCAGCTTCTACGTGGGCGTGGTCAACCAGGCTTATGGGGCCGCCCTCGAAGCGGTCATCCGCGGTGAGAAGAGCGCGGAAGAAGCCTTTGTCGAAGCCGACACGACGATCCAGAATTGTCTGGATGAGAACGCGTAATATATAGATACGAGATACGAGATACGGAGTAATCTAATTTCTCGTGTCTCGTATCTCCCTGTCTCGTATCTCCTTGTCTCGTATCTCCCTGTCATTCGCCCTGGAGGTTGGCCACATGGCCGTTGCGACCCATACATCATCGCGCCCCTTAAAAACAGAAAAGTCCTTTTTGACGCGCTTTGTCGCGACGAAGCGTGGACGGGACACGATTGAGGGCTATCTGTTTATCATGCCGGTTGTGCTCGGCCTGTTGTTCTTTACCATCGGCCCGATGATTGCTTCGTTTTATATTAGTTTTACCAAATACCCGATCTTGCGGGCGCCCGAGTGGATCGGCGTGCGCAACTATGTCAACATGTTCACCAAAGAGCCCAATTTCTGGCAGGCGGTGCAGGTGACTTTCACCTATGCGCTAACCGCGGTGCCGTTGGGAATTTTGGGCGCGTTCCTGTTGGCCTTGCTCTTGAATCAGCGGGTGCGCGGGATGCACTTTTTTCGCACCACCTTCTATATCCCAACGATTGTGCCGGCGGTGGCTAGTGCAGTGCTCTGGGGCTGGCTGTTGAACCCCGATTATGGCTTGCTCAACGCGATGTTGAAGGGAGTCGGCCTGCCCACCTCGCGCTTTTTGGGTGAACCGGACTCGGCATTGGCGTCGCTGGTCCTGGTCAGCCTGTGGAGCGTCGGCGGCGGGATGGTGGTCTACCTGGCCGGCTTACAGGGCATTCCCGAATCCTTCTATGAAGCGGCCAAGATTGATGGCGCGAATAGCCGGCAGCTTTTTCGGTTTATCACCTTGCCGCTGATGACACCCACAATCTTTTTTAACTTGGTGATGGGGTTGATTGGGGCCTTCCAATATTTCACCGAAGCGTTTGTCCTCACCCAAGGCGGGCCGCTCTTTTCCACCTACTTCTATAGCCTGATGGTCTACGAACGGGCCTTCCGCTTCACCCAGATGGGCATGGCGGCGGCAATGGCCTGGTTTTTGCTGGCCATCGTCCTGGTACTGACATTGTTAGTTTTCCGCAGTTCGGCCCTCTGGGTCTTCTATGAAAATGAGGTCAAGTAAAGATGGTCGAAGGCAAGGAAAACTATCTGAGTTTTGGCGATATCCGACTTGACCGCCCGCAACGCACACTTTACATCATCCTGATCTATGCGCTGTTGATCGGGGGGGCCCTGGTCTTTTTGTTGCCCCTTTTCTGGTTGATTACCACGGCCTTGAAGGAAAATGCCGAGGTCTATGTTTTCCCCCCCACCTTTATCCCCGAGACCTTTCGTTGGCAAAATTTTCCCGACGGCTGGTTTTATGATGGGATGAACTTTCCGCGCTGGCTCTGGAACACGGTCATGATTACCCTAACGGTGACCCTGGGCTCGATTCTGGCGGCCTCACTCTGTGCCTATGGTTTTGCCCGGATTAAATTTCCAGGGCGCGATCTATGGTTTATGTTGGTGCTGGCGTCGATCATGTTGCCGGGTGCGGTGACCCTGATTCCCCTCTACATTATCTACAACAAGATTGGCTGGCTGGACAGCTTCTATCCGCTAACGGTGCCGGCCTTCTTTGGCGGCGGTGCCTTTAACATCTTCTTGCTGCGCCAATTCTTTATGACGATTCCGATTGAACTGGAAGAAGCGGCGATTCTCGATGGGGCGAATCGCTGGCGCATCTGGTGGCAGATCATGATGCCCCTGTGTAAACCGGCACTAGCCACCGTCGCGGTCTTTACCTTTCAGGGCGTCTGGAATGATTTCTACGGCCCGCTGATCTTCCTGACCAACCCCGACAAATATACCCTGGCCCTGGGCGTCAGCTTTTTCCGCGAGCTCTATAATACCCAGATCCCGCTGATGATGGCCATGTCCTTCCTCATGGTCATCCCCACCCTCACCGTCTTCTTCCTGGCCCAACGGCTGATGATCCGCGGCGTGGTGATGACGGGGTTGAAGGGGTAGCAAGCTCGCATTACAGCATACGCAGGATCAAGCAGCCCGACTTTCGATGAAAGTCGGGCTGCTTTTTGCTTCTGGCCCTACCGCAACGGCGGTAAACCGATTATTCTACTGGGCATCGCCTTTGACGCCGCAGCGCGCAACATTGCTGATTGGCAGAGGGAGCGGGTTGGGTAGCGGAGAATCAATCAAAAAACCATCAAGTGCCACTTGACACTTGATGGTTTTCTAATCCACGAAGCCCAGCTACGCCTCACGCCGCGCCCACTTGTTGCAAAAACGCCCCTAACGCCGCCCGAAAAGCCCCATAATTATCAAACCGAATCAGATGCCCCACATCCGGCACCTGGGCAATCTGCACCTTGGGATTCAGTTCGCGCACCTTCGCCACAATTTCCGGGGTGACGATGCCACCCAGGGCCGGGTTGGCGGCCATCAGCAACATGGGCTGGGTGATTGTTTGCAGGGTGGTCTGCCAGTCATATTCTTTCGAGTGCATCCGCGCCGTCATGATCTCGGCGATGGTGGGGTCGAGCTGGGTTTTGGATTCACACATCAGCTGGATCAGATCTGCGGACCAGGTGGGGTGATCCTGGTGATACGCGGCCAGCAACTCGGCCAGGGGCTGGCTGGAGACGCGCTTGGCCCAGGTGACCATCGGATTTTCGACACCGGGCACGCGTGCCGGCGGCGTGATCCACCAGGCCGGGTCTTCGAGAAAGAAGGCGCGCACCAAGGTCGGGAAGCGCAACGCCAGTTGATAGGTGACCATCGCGCCCATCGAGTGGCCGCCGACAATCGGGCGATCCAACCCCAGCTGGCGAATCAGCTCCGCCACATCCGCCGCCATATCCACCTCGTCGCCAAGCTGCACCCGCGTGGAACCCCCATGCCCGCGCATATCCGGCATGATCACATCATAGTCGGCCTCTAGATCGCGCGCGGTCTGCGTCCAGAGCCGCCCCGTGTCCGAAAAGCCGTGAATCAGCACGAAGGGCGGTTTATCGCCTTGCCCCGTGCGCTGGTAGTGCAATTGCACCCCGTTGACGACAATATCTGCTGCTGTCCAGTGAACGTTCATTTGGTAGCCTTTCTTGCGTGCATGCGCGCTGCGATTAAAGATGAAGGAGCGCAGCGCTTCCATACCAATGATGAAAGAGGCTGCCCTGCTGTGATGTAGTTCATGTTTGTCAGATCCAAAATATGAGGGGGTGCGCGGCCATGGCAAAACCGCCGGCATCGGCAAAGGGTCGGGGCAACTCTGGCTGGCAATCGTCGCGGTTGCCATTTTAGCACAGATTCGTGGTATTTGCGATTATAAACCAAATGGCATGTAATCCCCTACCATCCCTATAAAAATTATTAGGAAAGTCCGATTTCCGGCATAATGGCTATACTTACCGATCTACCGATTTACCGATCTACCCTTCCACCTGTTAATAAAGGAACTTTTTCTATGCAATCCGCGCAACGAACGGCTATGTTTGGCGAATCGACCATTCGGGAGATGACGCGCCTGGCCATCCAACATCAGGCGATTAATCTCAGCCAGGGCTTTCCCGATTTTGACCCACCCGCGGCGATTACCGAGGCCGCGATTGAGGCGATTCGCAGTGGGCAAAACCAATACGCGATCACCTGGGGCGTGCCCGCCCTGCGCCAGAAGTTAGCCGCCCATTACACCAAAACCCTGGGCTGGACGGTTGAGCCGGATGTCAATGTCACCGTGGTCTGCGGCGTAACCGAAGGGTTGGCCGTCGCGATGACCGCGGTGCTCGAACCGGGCGACGAAGCGATCTTGATCGAACCGGCCCATGAAAATGTGCGCCCCGCCGCGATCATGATGGGGATTAACCCGGTGTCGGTGGCCCTCGAAGCCCCCGGCTATCGCCTGGATCCGACGAAGATCGAAGCGGCGATCACCCCCCGCACCAAGGCCCTGCTCTTCAACACACCCCACAACCCCACTGGCCGCGTCTTTGATGAAGGAGAGATCGCGGATCTGGTGGCGCTGGTACTCAAACACAATTTGATCCTGATCACCGATGAGATCTACGACCGCATTCTCTACGATGGCCGCGTCCATCAAGCCCCCGGTGGCATTGAAGCCCTGCGCGACCGTACGATCACCGTCAGCGGCTTTGGCAAGACCTTTGCGGTCACCGGGTGGCGCTTGGGCCATATTATCGCGCCGACATCGGTGGCGCAGACGGTGCGCAAAATTCACGACTACATGACGATCTGTGCGCCCACCCCCTTGCAACATGCGGCCGCCGCGGCCCTCGATCTGCCCGCCAGCTACTACGAAGAGATGACCCGTGACTACCATGTGCGCCGCGATACGATCATGGGTATTTTGGAAGATGTCGGCTTTTCCGCGATTCTGCCCGAAGGCGCTTACTATACGATGGCGGAATACAATCAACTCGACATCCCCCAAGCCCAGTGGGATTCCAAACGCTTTGCCCACTGGATGACCACCGAGGTCGGCGTGGCCGTCGTGCCGGGGACCAGCTTCTATTCGTTGCCGGGTTATGGCGAACGTAGCATTCGTTTCGCCTTTGCCAAAAAGCTGGAGACGCTCAACAAAGCCAGCGAGCGCATGAAGCGGATGAAGGGGTAGATTAAGATCGGGATGCCATCTCGTAGGGGCATGGCATGCCATGCCCCTACGAGATGGCATCCCTATGTCTTATAGGTGATAAGACACAATCTGCTACCCTGTCGCACGATACCACCAAAATGCGGAGGAAAAATGGACACGACTTTTCGCGATCTCAACAAGAATGGTCGGCTTGACCCGTATGAAGATCCCACCCGTCCCATCGAAGAACGGGTCGAGGATCTGCTTGGCCAGATGACGCTGGCGGAGAAGGCGGGGTTGATGTTTCATAACATTGCGGCAGTTAACCCGGATGGCACGCTGGAACCGCCGCCCGGCCCCTTTCGCGGGTCGATTGTCGACGCGGTTTGTCAACGCCACCTGAATCACTTTAATGTCCATGCGCTGCCCGAAACAGCCAAGACTGTCGAATGGCACAATCGGCTGCAAAAGGTGGCCGAAGAGAGTAGGCTCGGCATTCCGGTGACCATCTCCGCCGACCCGCGCCACGCCTTTAGTGAAAACCCGCAGACCAGCTTTATGGCCAGCAACTTTTCGCAATGGCCGGAACAGCACGGGCTGGCCGCGATTGGCGAGGAAAGGGTGGTTGAGGAATTTGGCGATATTGCGCGCCAGGAGTATGTGGCCGTCGGCATCCGCGTGGCGCTGCACCCCATGGCCGATCTGGCCACCGAGCCCCGTTGGGCACGCAACAATGGCACCTTTGGCGAGGATGCCCACCTCAGTGCGCGCCTGACTGCTGCTTATATTCGGGGCTTTCAAGGCGCAACGCTGGGCAAGCAAAGCGTCGCCTGTATGACCAAACATTTCCCCGGCGGCGGGCCGCAAATGGACGGCGAAGATGCCCACTTCCCCTATGGTCGCGAACAGGTCTATCCTGGCGACAACTTTGACTACCACCTGATTCCCTTTGAAGCCGCCTTTGCCGCCGGCACCGCGCAGATCATGCCCTATTATGGGATGCCGATTGGGACCAAATATGAGGAAGTCGGTTTTGGCTTTAGCAAGGGGGTGATCACCGATCTGTTGCGCGATCACTATGGCTTTGAGGGTGTCGTCTGTAGTGATTGGGGGCTGGTGACCGATCGCGAGATCATGGGGCGCACGATGTTTGCGCGGGCCTGGGGCGTTGAGGAGCTCAGCCTGCTGGGGCGGGTGAAAAAGATCATTGATGCCGGGGTTGACCAATTTGGTGGCGAAGATTGCCCCGAATTGATCATCGAACTGGTGCAGAGCGGCCAGCTCAGCGAGGCGCGGATCGACGAATCGGTACGGCGGTTGTTGCGCGAAAAATTCCGCTTGGGGCTGTTCGACAATCCCTATCTGGATCTGGAGCAATCGTTGGCGACGGTAGGCAAGCCAGAATTTCGGGCGGCCGGGGCATTGGCCCAGCGCAAAGCGGTGGTGCTGCTGAAGAATGGATTGGCCGCGGCGGCTCCCGTCTTGCCCCTCACCGGTCGGCCTAAGATCTACATCGAAAAGATCAACCCAGCGGTGGCGGCCCACTATGGCGATGTCGTCGAAACGGTGGCCGAGGCCGATCTGGCGATTCTGCGGCTCACCTGTCCGTGGCAACCGCGCACCGGCGGTGACTTTCTAGAAGCACTATTTCATGCCGGTGATCTGGATTTTAAGGAGCCGGAGAAAAGTCGCATTCTGGCGATCCTCGCCCAAGTACCGACGGTTGTGGACATCTACCTGGATCGCCCGGCGGTGATCCCCGAAATTGCCGAGCAGAGCGCCGCCCTGCTGGCCAACTTTGGCGCCAGCGACGAGGCCGTGCTCGATGTCATCTTTGGCAACTTTGCCCCCACCGGCAAGTTGCCCTTTGAATTGCCCTCATCGATGGCGGCCGTGCGCCAACAAAAAGAAGATCTTCCCTACGACTCGGAGAATCCCCTGTTTCCCTTCGGCTTTGGACTGCGCTACTGATGTAAAAATAGGCCGCGTTTATCCGCGGCCTATTTTCCCCGCTAAAAACTTCGTTCCGGCACAAAGCCCAGTTCGCCAGCAATGCGCCGCGTATCATACAGGGCATCCCGCTCGTGGCCTGATTGTTCATAGTGCGATAGATCCCACTGTTCAACCTCTGCGCCATACCAGCTACGCAGGATAATCGGTACGGGATCGGCCACGGCGGCCTGCGTACCCACGGCATTCATGATCCGCACACCTGCTTTGTGGGGTGCTTGGGCGGCTAAGGTCAGACAACGGACGGTATCACTCAGATACATCTTGGTAATCGAGGCAATCGCCCACGGGCCAAGCGGACCGGCGCTGCGCAGGTTCGCTGGTTGGTCATCAGGCACAATGCTGGCCAGCCGCAGGTTGATCAAGTCGAGTGCGTCGTTCTGGCGGGCGAGGTAGCGGGTCATCTCTTCCATCATATATTTGGAGAAGCCATAGCCATCACGGTCGAGGCAGGGATGTTCGTCGGGCATGGGCAGTTGCAGGGGGCGAAAGTGGATCGACTGCAAGCCGACGACGGCAATCGAACTAGCCAAGACAAATTTGCGACAGCCACGGCCAATCAAGTAGCGCAGTAGGTGATGGGTGCCGGCCACATTGACGCGCAGCCCATCCTCCTCATTGCAACCACCGGTCACCGCGCCCAGGTGGATCAACACCTCAATGGTGTAGTCATTGAGTTTGGTCAGATCATGGGGCTCGGCAAAGTCACCGGTAAGCGTGGTGACGCCGGGGATTGCCACCGCCTTGCGCGAAAGGCCGATTACTTGATGGGTTGAGGCCAACGCCTGGGCTAGTGCCCGCCCAATAAAGCCGCTAACGCCCGTAATCAAAATGGTTTTCATCATTGTTTCGTGTGCCTTCGTGTGTCTTCGTGGATTAGATGCTTTATCCCCACTGAATGACCGCGCCCATCATCTCGGGGATGGCATTGCGGTTGATCGCTTCATACAGGGCGGGCGCTTCAGCGGCAGTGATGCGGTGGGTAATCGTCTTCGCCCAGGGGATCGCACCGCTGCCGATGTTGCGTAGGACAGCGTCACGACAAGGGGCCAACCCATCATTGCAGGGGAAAAAAGCGGTGAGCTGTTTGCCGTGAGGCACGAGAAAGTGGAAGGAGATGGGCGCGTTGCCATAGTTGCCCAAGAAGACAAATTTGCCATGTAGCCGGCAGAGGGCAAACGCGGGATCAAGACAGGCCGGAATGCCAGTGGCTTCAAAGACGACATCAGCCCCACCGGTTTTGATCGCCTGGACACGTTTGGTCAGATCGCCATCACCGCTGTTGAGCGTATGGTCAGCCCCCATCGACCGCGCCAATGCTAGCCGCCCTTCGTCTAGGTCAATCGCAATCGTGATCGCCCCACGCAGTCGCGCCGCCACCAGGGCACCCAGCCCGATCAACCCAACGCCATGCACCGCCACCACATCGCCCATCCTCACCCCCGCCATATCAACCGCGTTATAACCCACCGACGGCATCACAAACATGGAGCCGGTGGCGGGATCAACGCCGGGCGGCAGGATCTCGACTTCGGCGTCGGACTCAATGATCGCGACCGAAGTGTGGGTGCCGGCGCAGGTGTTGATCTTGGCGTCGCCCAGTTGCATCGCCATAAAATTGCGCCGATAGTAGACGGTATCACCGACCTGAAAGCGGCTCACCTCACTGCCAACCTCGTCCACAACACCCACCGCCTGATAGCCGGTGCAGACGGGAAAAGGCCCCCAGTCCAGCTTGCCCCGAATCACCGCAAACTCAGTGCCGACGCTGACGCCCGAATAGAGGGTGCGGGTGCGGATTTGATTAGCGGTGATGGGGGGCACCGGAAAAGTTTCGAGCGAAAAGTGTTGCTCCGCAGTGCAGATCAGCGCAGTGGCTTGCATTGGTTGCTCCTTGTGATTGGTGAAGGTTCAGTAATAGGGGTTAGTCGAGCATAGTACATACAGTCTGTAGATGTGCGCGGACATCCGCCGCAATCATATCAAATTCGTGTGCGCGCGTTAAAGCGTCTACAACGATAAGTTCAAGCTGTGGAAAGGTAATATGATTTCGACGGATCAAAAACAAGATGTCTTCAAGATCGGAATCGAAGCCTCGATCCAGTTTACTTAACGCAATCGTGTACGGATCAAGCACGTAGACATCAATCTTGCCAAATCGACCAATCACCAGGCGGCGCGCATCCGCGCCAGCAGGAATGGGTACAAACCGCTCAATTGGCACAGCTTCAACCGGGACACGCAACTCCTGTGCAACGAGCTCGATGGTGTGCTGTAATTCATTTTTGCGTAAATCATCGCCAACATAGTCGATGTCAAAAGTTGGACGATCACTACCTAACAAGCAGAGCGCGCTGCCGCCTAACAAAGTGAGCGTTGCAGGATTTTCATAGCGTTGGCTGATTTCAGTCAAGAGGCGATTGATTTGGTTAGAAGAGATTGATTCCATTGACGTTGCAACTCCAGATAGTTTAACCACGTCTTTATGCCGTGCTCATAGGTGCCAGCCCAATTGAGCACTCGACCGGTGAGTTCCTGTTGCCGTGTTGCTAAAGCACGAAGTGCGGGCTCTGCGCTAGCATAGGTTGATAACCCCAATTCTGCGCCGAACAGATCAGGCAATGCGTGGACTGAACCAAGGCAGCTTTCGATTCGTCTCCGATATTTAGATTGCAACCAGTAAGCAGCCGTATAGTAACAGCGCAAAGTAGTTGCATGCGCAGGCGATAATTGACCGATACTAGCTTTGATATCAACAGCAAACTCAGGATGGCTAAGCAGTAATGGAATCAACACTAACCGTAGCCGAGCCTCATCACTTTTGGCCAATCCAGCTATCAGCAAGCTAGGACTCATGGCATAAGCAGCGCCTGAACCGCCACGAATAAACGGCACACCTAAGGTATTCAACGCATCAACCAGTTGTGTTGACGTCGGTTCGTTTGCAAACAATGACTTCTCCTTCGCGGCGCAGTCGAGTTATCTTTCACGGTATCAGTGCGATTCCCTGTAGCCTGCTGCCCGCATTATACAACAAAGAACAGAACTCGCGCATTCTATCTGCGTCGAGTTCCGTCCATATAGACCCCACCACAACTTGCTGACAAACGGCATCGGATCAGTCGAGTGGTTCCTGCTCGCCCGTTCACCCCTTGGCCGGTCGCCACAAGGGGCCAACCCCCAGCAGCAAGACCGCAACATTGAAGAGCGCATTCGAGGGGTTCCCTGATGCGATTGAGCCGGCGCTGTCCAAGACAAACCACGCCAAGAGACCGGTCAACACCGCCCGGCGTACCCCCTCGGGCGCGGCGTCATAGACCCAAGCCCGTAACGCCACGATCATGATCCCCCAGCCAAAGAGAAAACCCCCCGTCAAGGCGGAGAGGAAGCGGGTATTGGGGTCGGCAAAACTCTGCACGCCATCCAGCGGCCAACTGAGCAGATCCAGCGTCCAACGGGCCGGTTCCGCCGTCGCCGGCATGGTCCCCAAAAAGAAGACGGGGCCAAAAGACCAGATCACAAAGGCTGTAATGAGTAGCCAAAACTTGTGAAATTGCTGTGACATGAGTATGCTCCCTTGATAAGATTTTGTTTGCCGATACCGAAAAACCAAAAACGTAGCACTTGCTACATTTTTCAGACGCAGTTATTGTAGCGCATGCTACAATAACGTTACGTAATAGGCGCTACAATTCCAGTATGGATAAAGTCACAGCCAAGAAAGCCCAGATTATTGAGCAGATCACCCGTTACCTGATCGCCAACGGCATGGCAGACATCGGCTTGCGCAAGCTTGCTGAAGTGGCCGGCACCAGTGATCGCATGCTCATCTACTACTTTGAGACGAAGGATGCCCTGATCGGCCAGGTGTTACAGGCGATTGCGGCTGGGTTCACCGCGCAGCTTGATGCCACGCTTGGGCAACAGCAACGGGAGGCCCATGTGCTGCGCGCCGAGTTATTGGCGCTGGGCAGTGCGCCGCAGTTCCAGGTAGTCATTCAACTTTGGTTTGAGGTGGTGGGGTTAGCGGCGCGAGGGCAAGAACCATTTGCGACCAACGCGCGGGCGATTGCCGAAAACTGGTTCGCCTGGATGGAAGGTCGGCTAGCGGAGGCCGAACGGAATCAGGCCCTTGCGCTCTTCGCCGAGCTCGAAGGGCGGCTGATGCTGCGCGTGATCCAGTGGCGCACTAACCAACCACCGCAGGGCTGACTAGTGCGGCGGTTGATCTTGTTGCTCGTGTGTTTAGCCTGGCAGAGACCGAACGGTAGTTGAGCGAAGCGACCGGGGTGGATTACTGCTAACGAGCAATATCGTTCGGCTAATATTCGGCGGCCATCGCATCCACAACTGGTTGATTTGTGAAAATTGTTGCTGATACAGTCGTTTTCGCCATACGTTGTGACTTCTGACGAAGCGGAATGAGCTGATTACCACGAAGGGCAACTAGTGCATAGGTATAGCCATCAAGCGAAATAAACTCTACTTCGTAGCCATCATTGGGATAACACTCAACCACAGCACCAATTTCTCCACGAAATAGATTATGTTTGGGAATATCCATCGTCAAAGCAACCACGTCCAATAACTGAATTTCCTGTTTCATGATCTTACTCCTATAAGGGATAACAGGTGACAAGTCGCGGAAAATCCTCATCAGGACGAATAATCCAAGCACTGCGCACAGTCGCCTGTCTACTTTGCCAAGTGAGCATGAAGTCAATCACGTACCGTTGCCCATATTCGTCCAATTCACCCAGGGTTGCTTCTTGCATTTGGATGACATTGAGCAAAATTTGTTGTAGTGCCGCTGTATCGTTGCTATTCATGCCCAGCAACATCGCAAACAAACGAGCCTTGTGGCCACCAACCCGATGCGTTGGGTTGAGGGCATAGTCGCGCAATTTACTCACATCAATGAAGGCACGTTCGGCATTCGGTACTCGCATACCAGCAATTGTACCGGCAAATAGGCCAAATGGCAATGTGGTTTTGATATCTTAAAAAAACACACCCAAGATGATAGTGGCCAGTCCTAGTACAGTTTGGCGTAAACACCTGGGCAGAAATAAGTAGCGTTTCTCTCTAGGAAACAGGCAATTTATCTGTCCACTTATTTCTGCCCGGATTTACTAATAACAGTTCACTATCCCATGAAAACCAGCATCAAGCTAACGATCACCATCCCAACCAAATGATAGGCACCGGTGATCGCGCCGTACAGGAGTGGCCGGGGAATGTTAGGATTGATGGCGATGTTGACGGTGTTGGCAACCAGGTAACCGACGCCAACGATCAACCCAAACAACAATGCACCCTGATATGAATTGATAGCCAGCGCATTCAGTAACAGCGCACTGGTCAGCGTAATGACTAGCATACACAGGGCCGGACCGACAATAAAGATCGGGGCCAAGTTTTGTTGTTGCTCGTTTTCCCGCCCCAGAGAAAGCGCATACGGCTTTTTGAACAAAACCGTAAACCAAAGCGCGCCAAGCAAAAAGTATGGCACAAAGGCCAGCAGCACGCCAAACCAGTTTAAACTTAAAATTGCCTGAATCATTGTTATCCATCTCCTCTACATTTACAAAGTAATGTCATCGATAGTCCGTATCGCGATAGACTACCCGACAGTATAGAGGAGTGCTGCGACAGCCCTATGTCAGGGGTCTGGAAACATCAGTGGTAGCGGTCAAAAAATTCTTGGAGCGTCATATCGTGCGGGGTAAACCGTTCGGAAAGCACGTCGAGTTTGCTGATCCGATCCAGGCGGAAATAGCGGAATTCCTTGCGTAAGCGGCACCATGCCACCAGTAACCACTGCTCGCGTGTGCTCAACAACGCAAATGGCTCGACGGTTCGCTTTGTCATCTCGTCGGCTTGATTGGTGTAGGCAATGCTTGTCAACAGGAAATTGGTCAGGGCAAATTGTAAGGCGGATAAGTGACTGCTTGTTCTTTCGAGCTGCTTGATTTGGTTGAATTGGGTCCGTTCCGCAAGTAAGTTGGCCTTGTCTTTCGCCGTTGGCAGCAATACGGCTTTGATTTTGTCAATCGCGGCGGAATATTCTTTGACAAGCGAGGCGTCTTTGTTGATCAGGACCAACTGTTCTGCGAGGATTAGGGCACTGGCTTCACTTTCCGTAAACATCACCGGGGGCAGCCGGTAGTGCTCCATGATGCTGTAGCCTCTGCCTTCTTCCACATAAAGGGGAATGCCGGCTTCTTCCAATGCGCGGATATCGCGATAAATTGTCCTGACACTGACGGCAAATTTGGCGGCAAGTTCCGTGGCGGTCACAAGGCGTTTGGTCTGTAACTGCGTGACGATTGCCGTCAAGCGGGAGATGCGTTTTGTATCGTTGTTATTCATGGATCAGCGTTTCCATCGAATGAGAGGACGCTAAACCAGGGAACCGGGCTGCCGAATACCACGTAGTGTCGCTAAAATTCGTGATTGTCAGTGAGCTTGTTTGCTTCATAAATAATTTCTAGAAAGATTCCACTATCCACTGCTGTAAAATATCCCTATCCACAAGCTCACATCTGGTAGAGTGAGCCAGAACAATTGCACTATCATGAAAATAGCTATTTGTAATTACCATTGCTTGATTACAGTGATAATATGATTTGCCTGCAACAGCGTCACTAACTGCATTCCTGGATACTTTATCCGCTTGTCTTTTAACTTGTATAGCCAATTTTGTTCCTGCTTTTTGAGCAATCACGTCAACACCAAAATCACCAGAACCCTTGGTGACCTCTACTTCAAACCCTCGTTTTTCAAGTAGTTGACCGATAAATTGCTCAAACTCAAATCCAGACATTCCATCTATTCGTGTCAAAACTGCAGTTCCAGTATTACAATTATGAACAGCACTATACCAGCCTGCAGCTAATGTAAGTGCCTTTCGACTATCTTTTAGTTGATCCAAGTCAAGTAGATTCGCATTAACTTGGAGATTATTGATAAAGTAAGATGCAAGAAGATAATCAAGCATTCCAAATTTTTCATCGGCAAGCTTGATGAGGTGCAACTCACATACACACAAAGGTAGTTTATCAAAAAAGAAGATTAAGTAACGCAATCCTCTAGTTGACGCCTCAAAACATACAATTGTTTCTGCCGGAAAGTTAACGACTTCATCCCCGTTAGTCGCTCCATTATATGGAATTTCGGGGAGGTAACGCACTTCTATGTCCTCGTCAGGTTGATAGTAAGTCTGTAGAAATTCTTGACCTCGTGAAGGTCCAACCAAACGATGTACGTTTTGAGAAATTTCCTCAGTAATTGAGTCTCGGCTATAGGGGCGAATTCCATAAAGCCGATCTTGAAGCGTTATCCCAGGATCATCATCCATCTTAAGATAATCTTGTACAGAAGATACAAGTACAGTAGCGACTTTTGGTGCTAATACTTGATCCTGAAAAATATTGCCTACCGAATAATTAGTCTTTACCCAACTCAGGCTTGCGCCGAGAAGATTTGTGAGTCTGCTACGATTTACCCAAGGTATATAATACGGTGTTAGAACACCTAATAAGTGCCAATCAATAGGATGAGTTACTTTGAGAAGTCTCTCTGTGTATGCATGGTTCTCCCATATCCACATCCCATAATCATGTTCATTTCTAAATCTTTCCCGAATTTTCTGTACTGAATCATCCAAATCTCTTCTGACTTCCGAAGTAGCCGCATGTACCGAAGGTGATGTTGGCAATTGTGGTTGTGAAGACTCGGTTTTGCTCCCGTAATGCTTAAGTGATTGGCGCGTCCGGACTCGGCTAAAAACCCAAACAAATAGAGTTATCACTACAGTTACCAAGAATATCCAGGCAAGAATATCCATAATCTTATGCCTCTGTTTAGCAAATCAAGTCTTATAGTTGTAAGCTACTAAAATTCTTACAGCGTTACATATTAATTTTATCGGAAAAATTTAGCGAAGCACCTATTCATTTGTTCTCGATTTTTATAATAGAACTACAGGTTGTCCACGATTCAACTTGTATTTTTTGATTAAGATTCCGATTTTATACTTTCGTTAGCAGCCCTAAACGCGTCATCCCCTGATAAATGAATATCATATCTCATAGCATGAAACGCTTGCGAATCTATAAAATTGTCAATGTTCGATAGTACGGATGCTGATACTTTACTTTTCTGTTTATCTGACATGCTAGCAAGGGAATCTGCAGCAACAGTAGCCTGGTTATTTAAATATCCAGCGACATTTTGTGGGATATTCGCTCTCATTGTTCCAAATAAATGGCCGTTGTGGACATGCAATTTTGTGCCTTTCCATAAAGAAGTAGAAGGTGTTTCAAGAAGGCCAAAGAGTGCGATTTTACACATTTTTGCATAAACAATTGTGGTTGTGCCTCCCGAGACCACATTGAGATCAACGGCTCCCGCAATATATCGGTTGATGAATGGTGAAATTTTTGGGAACGTATGTGACTCAATGAAATCCAGCGGCAGTAAATGTTGCTCAAACTGCCCAGGGTGTTTGACATCATCTAATAGAAAACTTCGCCACGTGGCAAGTGCTGAATCGACTAGTTCAAGTTTCTCTTTCGGAAAGCCGCTGAAAAGTCTTTCTTTCGTGTAAAGTAAAACACGCCATGAAACCGAAACTGCAAATTTTAAACACCACGGACCATACCTGACAAGTTGCGGTTTTGAACTCGAATCACTACGTTCATGATATGGCATAAACACCTTTTGCGAAAACTCAGTCTCCCACTTGTTGAATACTCCTTCGCAACCATCACACAAAAGATAATCCTTTGGTCCATCTTGAACGCGTACGTTTGGTTTATCTGATTTGCGCAAAGGGCTTGCGGCATTGTCTTTAAGCCAACGAAAAACAAAATGGGGAATTACATGACTATAGCGAAGCTCAACAGATTTTCTACACAGCTGACATTCGGGCATTTTTCATCTTTTACTTTCTATATGCTAGAGTTCACAGCCACCATTCTTCCATGTATACTACACGCGCCGTTGACAATCTGCGTCACCCGCACATCAACGACAATGCCGGCCAGCCCCAGTGTCTCCGGTGCGAACAACTATAATGCTGCATCATCAGGTCGAGCACCGTTAGACCCGTAGCGCGCCACGGAAGCCCCAAGCGGCATAGTATGATTGTGCGCCATTGTGATAGACAAAGACCGTATTGTAACGGCGATCGGCAAAGAGGGCACCGCCAAGCTCGCGAATCGCAGCCGGGGTTTGCACCCAGCTCGACATCTTCAAATCGAACTTGCCTTCTCGCCGCAAACCATGAAACTCAGCCAGAGGGTGTAGGCAGCAGGCGTGGCCAAAAAGGTTTGCAGTGCAGCACTATATTCCGCTAACTCCGCTTCGGTCAGCAGGCCAAGCTTGACGAGTGACTGCATCCGGTCCGGGTGAATGTGCTGCAAATAGTCGGCGACGCCGCGGGTACTGCTGTCGGACGCCACCGCTTCCACATCGATGTTGGCGAACTTGGCAGTGTTGAGGATGCGGGGCAGATTGCGCCCGATATGGCGGTTGCCACCACGTGCCGCCTGTGCCGCCCCAAACGTTTCCAGCACTTTGGCGAATTCTGGGATCGGTGGTGCAAAGAGGCCGAAGAGGCCATCGTCGATATCCAAAATAACGAGCTTGCCCCCCGGCTTGAGCACGCGCCAGATCTCTTGCGCAGCGCCGAGTGGATCAGCCAAGTGTTGAAAGAGAAAACGGGCATAGACAAAATCAAATTGGTTGCTCGGCAGCCCCGTGTCCATCACCGACCCTTCGACCAGTTGGACGCGGGCGCGACCTTTGTCCTGCAAATGGTGCTCCGCCTGATCGAGCAAGGTGCGATCCACCTCGACACAGGTCAGTGGACTGGTTGGCAACAACTCGAGCAGCTGCCCGGTGGTAAAGCCGGGACCACTACCCACTTCCAGCACAGACAGCCCGTCTTGCAACCCAAACCAGGCGAGCACGCGCGCTTCCTTCGCCCAGCCAGAGCGCGCTTGCGCGGCCAGCCGCTGGATTTCTGTATTCGCATCGCGGTGTGAACTATGGAGGTCATACGAGCCTGCAGCAGCCATGAGTTTACCCCTTGTTAGCGTATCGTTGAATGGATCATATCAATGCAAAGTGAGTACGCTGACAGAGTCATCGCTGCTGAATTCAACAATGATCTCAAAGTTGTCCCGTAGAATTGCCTCGATATCGTTCGTAGAACAGTTACCCCGCCGAATCCAAATGATCTGTGGCGGAATGCCCCAGACGACGCTAAAGTCACCGAAATCAGCATCTCTGGTCACAATGAGATAATCATGATCGCGTGCATACTCCCATATTTCCTTGTCCGCCGCACTGTCCAGGCCAAGATGAGAGACATGCGTGGCACCTGGATAGATATCGGCCAACTTACGGATCAACTTGGGAGACAAGTTATGATCAAATAACAAAAATTTCATACCGCCAAACTCACACGCATGTGCTTTTCACGTTCAGCCGCATAGCTTAGAGAAGCCAAAATATCTACTTGCGTCAAATAGGGAAAATCGTCCAAAATTTCGGACATACTCATACCGGCGGCAAGATATTCGAGGATATCATATACCGTAATCCGCATACCACGGATACAAGGCTTACCGCCACGTTTGCCTGGTTCAATTGTTATAATCTCTTGATATTTCATGGATTGCCACCGTATTCGTTGCTAGATATACCAGCGGTTGTTATCATTTAGCATTTTCTACACGAGTAAAAATGCTAAATGATGACAGAGCCGAGTCTACATAGTACAGATCAATTGCACAACGTCATTGTAACAGAAAATCTGGGTGTCATCTATCCAGGTTTGGGGCAACATTGATCACGACTTTCCCCTTGGCATGACCATCCGCAACATAGCGCATCGCTGCCGGTACATCACGCAAGGGGTACTGGCGATCAATAACAGGGCTAATCTCACCCTTTTCACAAAGCGCGGTGATGGCGACTAAATCATTTCTATTCTGCGGCACAACCAACATGCGGATGTTTTTGCCACGGGTGCGCTTGATCAAGCTGCCCAGCAGCAAGGTCTGGAAAATCACGCCAACGGCGCCGCCGGTCACATAGTAGGTGCCGTTGGGGCGCAGCGCCCGCAGCAAAGTGAAAACCGAGCGGTGCGCGATCATATCCAGGATCAAATCGTATTCTTTGCCGCTTGTGGTAAACTCTGTCGTAGTGTAATCGATCACATGGTCGGCGCCCAATGATCGCATAAACGCTAACTGATTTGGACCATCCACCCCGGTCACTTCCGCGCCAGCAAGTTTGGCAAGCTGGATCGCAAACGAACCAGCACTACCGCCCGCGCCATTGATCAGCACCCTTTGTCCCGCTTGCACCTGCCCCTTTTCCCGAATGCCACGCCAGGCGATAACGCCCGCTTGGGGGATGGCCGCGGCCTGGGCAAAGGAGAGATTGGCCGGTTTCTTGGTCAGGGTCTCGCCGCCCGTGCAGGCATATTCGGCAAAACCACCGTGATAACCGGGTAGTTCGCCAAAAAGTTCATCGCCCACCTTGAATTCGGTGTGGTTTTTGCCGACCGCTGCCACCGTGCCGGCAATATCCGACCCCAGAATCGGGTTCCCTGGTTTGCGCAGCCCGCCGATGCGCGCATAGAGCGGGCTACCGATTAAATTTTCGCGGTCTGAGCCGTTGATCGATACCGCGTGGATTTTGATCAAGAGCTGATCAGCGGTCGGGGTTGGGGTGGGCACTTCAGTCAGCTGCAGGACATCAGGGGAACCATAGGTTTCACGGACGATGGCTTGCATAACGCTCCTCTGTTTCTACGCCCGGCAACCATCGAGCAGTGACGGCGTTTCCTGGTGTTTGTACATGATAAAATATTCGCGATGCCCAAGCGTTTCCGACTTGCTGGCCCCACCCGCCGCAATCGCTACCACCATTTCGAGCAGGGCCTGCCCAGCCGCGGCCAGGGTCAATTCGCCGGTTAACACCCGACCAGCGTCAAAATCCATGTCATCGATCATGCGCTGATAGGTGCGGCTATTGCCAGTGATCTTCACCAGCGGCGCAATCGGTGCGCCGATGACACTGCCCCGCCCGGTGACAAAGAGGATGATCTGCGCCCCGCCGGAGATGAGATCCATGATGCCTTCGGTGTCGTTGGGGTTGGTATAGCCAAATTGCATAAAGTGGGGATCGGGCACACTGTCCATGATCCAGAGACCAGGATGCGGCGGCCGCTCGGTGACACGGATCACCCCTTGGATCGGGCGGCTACCGCTTTTGCTAAACGCGCCCATGCTCTTGTCCTCAATCGTGGTCAAACCGCCGGCAAAGTTGCCCGGTGCCACCGAATATTGGCGCACCTCTTTACAATACCACTCCGCCTTGTCATAGGCCGCGCCGATAGCTTGGGCCGCGTCCCCATTGGCCGCCCGCGCCAACATAATCGGCTTCAACCCCAACATCTCGACCGTCTCTTCAAAGATCGCCCTGCCACCCGCATCAACCAGCTGATCATAGAACGCCCCGACCACCGGGTTGCCGGCAATGCCCGATGTCGCATCCGAGCCGCCACATTCGCAGCCGATGGTTAGATCGGCTAGCGTCATAGGAACCCGTGGCGTCTCAGCTTGAATTTGGTGGCGCAATTGCGTGACAAGTGCTTTCCCCTTGGCCGTGCTCTTGAGGGTACCGCCATTTTCCTGGATATAGAAGGATTCTGCTGGTCGTCCCGATTGACGCACCACCTCGGCGATCTTGGCCGGCTGGGTATATTCACAGCCCAGCCCCACCGCCAACACCGCGCCGACATTGGGGTGACGGGCGAGGGAAAGCAACAGGCGCACTGCATATTGATTGTCATAACAGCCGGGAAAGCCGATCACATGGGTATCGTCTTCGTCACGGGCAATGGCATGGGCCACATGTTTGGCACACTCCACCGTATAAATCACCAGCACCAGGTTGCGCACCCCCTTCTGCCCATCGGGACGGAGATAGCCTTGCCACTGGTAGGATGTGAGATTGATCATGGTTGGGTCCTTGTTGTGGGTAAAGCGGTAGATCGGTACATCGGTAGATAGGTAAATCGGTACATCGGTAGGTCGGTAGTGAACTCTCTACTGATATACCGATTTACTGATTTACCTATCTACCACTCACGCATAAACCGTATCCGTCGGTTTGCCGCTCTCCAACTCCAGGCTGGCCGAGCGTTCGTCGTAGTCGCTGGCACAGTTGTGGAGGTGGATCCAGTCGCCGACCGCAATGGGTTGGGTGGCGTGGCCGATGCGGATGCCATATTTGTGGACGGCGTCGCCCGCGGGAATTGGGCAGAGTGAAACTTTGTGTCCATAGGGGATCGCGCCAGTAAGGGTGACGGTTAACGGCTGGGGTGCGCCGATGACTTGGACGGTCGTATGGGCCGCGCCATCGGCCAGCATGACCCCACAGTTGTCGGTGGGGTTGATTTGAAAGCAAGTGTCCATTGTGTTATCCGTTCGCTTTTGCGCCGCGCTGGAGCAATTCGATCATCTCCTGGGGTAAACCGGCGATCTCGGCAAAGGCCGCCAGCGCGCTGTATCGTTCCGGCTGCCAAAGCCAGGCCGTGTTCAGCCAAAAACCGGTGAGGACGGTCGAGTGGTAGATGCCATTGTGGACCGGCATCGACTGATATTGACCATGCTCGTCTAAGAGCCAGAATTCGGCACTTTGCACTTCTGGTCGTGGATCAATAATCCAGTACTCCTGTACGCCGGCAGCTTCGTATTCAGTAAACTTATCTTCATTGTCGCGCTTGACACTCTCCGGCGAAACCACTTCCACGACCAGGTCGGCGGCCCCTGCCAAGCGTTGCTCTTCCAAATAGTATTTATGCTCGGTTTTCACGAAAAGGATGTCGGGCTCACGTGCATTGCTCATAGGGGAAGCTTTCATCTCATACGGTGCCGACAAAAGTTCGCCTAGCTTAAAGAAGTCAACATAACTGCCAAGCAGTTTGATAAGGTAGGTGACCAGCACTTGGTGTCGGGTTGCCGCAGACATAAAGATAATCGCCTCTCCATTGACCCACTCGACATGCACATCTTCGTCAAAGGCGTGTAGATAGTCTTGATAACTCATTGGTAGATGAACTTCATAATCAACAAGCGTTTCGCGCAATGTCTTTTCCATAATGGACATCGATCAACTCCCTCACCACTCTATAAGCAAACAACTCTATAGGCAAACTATCGACAAGTTAGCCCATTTTACCATAACCACGTACCCACGTCTGCTTCATGGTTTCAAATTCGCCAAGCATCATTTCCCATGAGCTAAATTTCTTGGTCTTCAAAAACGCGATGATCAGATCGCAAGCTTGCTCCTGGTACAGCCCGATCTGGATCGCCGGCCACCAGCGTTGATAGACACTACCGACACTGGAAAGCGCCAGGTTGGTCGTCCCGCCGTTTGGGTCTGGGCAAGCGATGACAATACGCGAGATCCGATGCAGCACGGCAATGCCTAAACACATGAGACAGGGCTCCAAGGTCGTGTAAAGGCAGACCGGTGTTGTGTGTCTTTCCAATACTTCGGTACGTAGCTGCGCTGAGAACTGATAGATCAAGTTATGCTCGGCATGGGCGGTGGTGCGCCCCTCGGTAAAGAGTGCATTGCGGGCGGTGCCCCACAATTCGCCATTGACCGTCAGCGCCGCGCCGACGGGATAGTCGCCTAGGGCCAGGGCAGTCTGCGCCTCGCGCAACGCCAGGGCCATGAATTTCTGATCATCGTGGCTAAACATCGTACAATTGCTCATTTCAATGGTGCGTGCATACCCGACGCGCAGAGATGACAAAGGGCAGCTGATTCGGTGCAAACTTACTTAGTCAGGCTAAGGCCGATCTGCGCTAACCACGCTTGTGTTGCAGCCGGCGACGCAAGCCGCACGAAGTCAATCTGGCCATAGACGGGGTCGGCCATTGCCCGGTTCATTTGGTCCCGTCGCCGCTGGTGGGTGTTGATCGTATAGCGGATCAGCGAATCTTGCGCAAAAAACTGGCCCCACAGGGTTTCCCGGTTGCCGTTCCACAGTTCCGTCTGTGTAAGCGACCGCTGTAGCGAGCGCCGCACCAACCGCCAGAGCACCAACCCCAGCCCATAATCAAGCCAGACCACCGTGGTCGCGCGCGGCCAGAGGATATCACGGACTTTGCCGCCATAGTTACCGTCGATCACCCACCGTTCGCCTTGGGCGAGCGCGGCGACTTGGGTGCGAAAGTCCGCTAATGGCGTTTCCGTCCAGCCAGGCCCCCAGTGGAGCGCATCCAGCTCGAAATGGGGACAAGCTAAGGTTTTCGCCAGTGTGGCCGCCAACCAGGTTTTGCCGGAACCGCCGGAACCGACGATGTTGATGCGCATTGATCTGCTTTCCGCAACTGTTCCTCAAGTTTACTTCGGCAACTGGCGAATCTGCGCGACATAGCGGGCAACCCGGTCATGCAGTTCGTGCGGATAGGGGTAACCCAGTGCATCACCCACCTCGACCGCAACCTGGCGAAAGAGCGTCATGGTCTGGTCAAGCGCGGTCCAGTTGTCGATAAGGGCGGCACCGGCAAAACACGCTTCGACTGATGGCCACAGGACCGGGGGCAGTCGCTTTTTCAGCCCTTTACCTAATGAACCAACGCCAACCGACCAGTTGTGCGCTACGCCGACGCGCCATTCGAGCATTTTGAGCAGATAGACATGCTTCATGTCATAATCCAGGCACCACTTGGCCGGGAAGAGTTCATCGCGCCAGAGACATTTCGCAACATAGGGGGCATCGGTGAGAAAGTCGTTGATCCACGTTTGGTATTCACTCTCGGTTGGCGCTTTGGGCAGATAGGCGCGATAGGTGGGCGGCGGCAACTGTGCAGCCAGCCCATCTTTGTCGAGCAGCACGCGGTAGCCCGCATCCAGTTCCGCCGGCAGCGCGGCGGCGTCGACCAGCGTCTGCAGCAGTGTGACCGGCCAAAGGGTGAAGTCAATTTTCAGGCCGTGAACATATTGGGTCACATTACCACAGACATTAATGCCAAACGCCGGATCGGGCTGCACTGGGTCCCAGTAGACGACGAGCACCGCGCCAAAGTCAGAGAGCCAACCACGGTCAGCCACCCATGGTTCGACGGCGTCCACCACCAGAATCACGTCATAGTCGGAGAGCTGATCCACGGGGGCATGTGGAACCGCGCGGGTACTGGTGAGCAGGAGGGCGCGGATTGAGGGATGCGCAATTGCCCAGTCGACGATCCGGTCAATGCCTTCGTCTTTTATCATTCATGCCTATCCCTGTTGGTGTGGACCCGCTTGGCGAGCGTGATGCCAGGCTTGCCAATCCCATCGGCATCCGGCACGATGCCCACGACCGTAAATCCTAGCCGCACATAAAACGGATAGGCATGGTCACGCAGTACACGGATGTTGGCAATGGCCGTGGCCGGATCTGCATACAGATCTACCCCACTGAGCGTGGTTGCATTGGTGGCATCGCTCGTCCCGACCAGAAGGGTCAGGGCACCGGCGGTGCGCGCCAACTGTTCGATATCGGCAATCAGCGCCCGGCCATAGCCGCGGCCTTGGGCAGCGGGCGCAACCGCCAATGGATGGATCTCCCAAATGCGCCCACCACTCTGCGGGATGGCAGCGATCCAGCCCAGGGGTTGTCGGCTTTCGTCAATCAGCACGCGGCTGATCTTTTTTGGCGCCAACGATTCAAGGACTTCGGCTTTGGCCGCTTGTCGGGTCGGTAGCCAATCTGGCGCGTGGCTGTGGAAGGCGGCATGAGCCATCACGGCCAGTTGCTCAATCAGTACCGTATCGTCCTTTGTAAGGTTAATGATGGTTACCTGTGTATCATGCATTGCGCATCACCGAAGTGCAATTCAGTTTCCACATTCTCCGCCAAACAAACGGTGGTATCGTTCCGTGGCATTAGTAGCCTAACACAACATCAACCACATTTTCCAACCCATCGCCGCGCCGATAACGGTTCAAATTATTCAGGAAAATCTGCGTGATGCGGTCCGCATTGTAGGGGCTGCTGCCACTGGTGTGTTGGGCCAGGATCACGTTGTCCATTGTCCACAGTGGCGAATCGGCGGGCAACGGTTCCGGGTCGGTACAGTCGAGACCCGCCCCGGCAATCCAACCTTCTTGCAGGGCGCGGATTAAGGCATTCGGTTCAATCGACGCGCCGCGGCCCACGTTGTAGATGTGGGCAGTCGGCTTCATGCTACGCAACTCCCGTTCGCCGACGATAGCGGTGGTCGCATCAGTCAAGGGCAGACAGAGGGCGACATGATCGGCTTGCGGCAGGGCGTCGGCCAGTTGGTCAGGGGTGTACTGGGCGTCAAGACCAGGAAAGGGCGCGGTTGTGCGGCGGACCCCGATCACCCGCATCCCCAGCAACTTCGCCTTTTGGGCCAGGGAGCCGCCAATGTCACCGAGGCCGATGACGCAGAGCGTTTGCCCCGCTAGTTCGAACTTTTCGGCGATGACCTGCTTCGCGACGTGCCGATGCTCATCCTGTGCCCGGATCAACGTGGGCAACCGGTTGGCAAAGGCGAACATCAGCGCCAACGTCTGTTCGGCGATGGGGGTGCCGTGGGCACCACGGGCGTTGGTCAGGAGAATCCCCCGTTCGCCAATACCCGCGGCGATCAGGTGGTTGACCCCGGCGGTGCCGGCCTGTACCCAGCGCAATTTCGGGGCAAGATCCAACGTCCCAGGGGGAAATTGTTTGCTGAAGATGATCTCGGCATGGGGCACATTCGCCAGATAATTTTCGCGTTCAACGCAATACCGAAATTCCAGATCAGGGTAGGCTTGGCGCAGACGGGCCAAGTTTTCCGCCCCAATCGCCTCACCGATAACAACGACCAGACTCATGCTGTTTCTCGTTTCTATGGTAATAGACGACGGACAACTGTTGGGTGACAACTGCGCATACTTCGTCAAGTCGCCTGGGGTTTCAACCCCAGGCTGATAAGCAGAAGTGCGTTAAAACGCACTACCACCTGGGAACCACAGCCTGCTTCGGGGACCCTTTGGGTGAGGCTTCGTCTAGCCGATGCAGAATTCATTCTGCATCGGGGCCATTCGCCAACCGGATCAGCTGTTTTGTAAAACAGTGCAACCGGATCACCCCACATGGCTCCACGCCAGCGGTGTCCCCCGCGCAATGGGTTGGCTGGCGCGGCGGCCCAGCACTTCGGGCAGGTAGCGGGTGTGCAGCCCGTGACCAGGGCGGATCGAGCGCACATTCGTTGCGGTGAAAAGTTCACCCGCTTGCATATCCTCCACCACAAAGAGCGAACGGCGGAAGACGCGGCTCACCTCTTCATCCGGCTGGAGACCGTAGTGGACTTCACCGAGCGCGGCTTCGGCGGTGCGCACGGCCTCAACCATCGTCTTAAATTCGGCAGGTTCTAGCGAGAACTTACTGTCCGGGCCAGGCAGATCGCGGGAAAGGGTAAAGTGCTTTTCGATCATACACGCGCCGAGTGTCACCGCGGCGACCGGCACGGTGATGCCCAAAGTGTGATCGGATAATCCAGTCGGGACGCCAAAGGCTGCGGCCAGGTGGGGAATGGTGCGCAGATTCATCGCCGCAGGGGGCGTGGGATAGGCGCTGGTACACTTGAGCAAGACCAGTTCCCGCGTGCCGGCGGCGCGTAGGGTTTTCACCGCTTCGTCAATCTCGGCCAGGGTCGCCATGCCGGTGGACATGATGACAGGTTTACCGGTTGCCCCGATCCGGCGCAGCAGGGGGAGGTCAACACTTTCAAAGGAGGCCACTTTGTGCACGGCGACCGCCATTGTTTCGAGAAAGTCAACCGCCGTCGGGTCAAAAGGCGTCGAAAAGAGTTCGATCCCCAATTCATCGGCGATCTCTTTGAGTTTTGGTTGCCATGCCCACGGTGTATAGGCTTCGCCATAGAGTTCGTAGAGATTACGCCCCTCCCACAAGGTGCCTTTGATGCGGAAATATTCATTGTGGCAGTCAATCGTTAAGGTATCGGGGGTGTAGGTCTGTAACTTCACCGCATCGGCCCCGGCCCGCTTGGCGGCTTCAATGATCGCCACCGCCTGGTCAAAGTTCTGGCCATGATTGGCCGACATCTCGGCGACCATATAGGTTGGATGACCAGGGCCAACGGCGCGGCCGTTGATGGTAATGCTCTGCATTGTGAATCAACTCCTCTTGTGACGTCTATTGATTTAGGAATTACGCCAGCCCAGTCGTAGGGGCAAGGCATGCCTTGCCCCTACGACTGGGCTGGCGTAATTCCAATTGATTTCAAGTTGGTTGCCAGCGGCGCAACAGTTTGGTCGCCCACTGGTAATGGTTATAGGTGTTGGCGCGAATCGATGCTTCTAAGGTCGCTTTACCCAGCCAGCCATAACGGCCAGGGGTAAAGAGTTCGGCTTCATCCAGGCTTTCGATCAAGGCAACAACTTGGCTATGCGCAACGGCAAAGGCTTGCAGCGCGGCTTCCGGTGATTGGTCACGGTGCTGCACAAAAATCTGCTGGTTCAAGGCACCTAAACTTTTCCAGCCCCAGGTATAGCCAGGAGCGGGGGTGACGGGTGTTTCACCGCGTGCGCCGGCTTGATACCAACCCAAGAAAAGTTGTGCCCAGGCCATCAAGTGGGCTAACAGATCTTTCACCGCCCATTCGCCATTCACACCCGGCAACGCCTGTTGCGCCGGCGAGAAACGGTTGACTTGGGTGAGCAACGCCGCATAGTCAGCGGCGACGGTAGCGAGCAGTTCAGCTTTGGTCGTTGGTCGTGCCATAAGTCCTCCTTTTTAGGTTCAATGTGATCGATCGGGGTCACCATCCCCGCCCCGCCGTCCACGCGCCCAGTGGGCACCCGGGCTCCCCAACAACGCCGGGTACCCCCCTCCCTTAGCCGGGTTTACCCGGCGTCGTTTGCTAGCCCTGCGGCTTTAGCCCAGGGCGATCTTGTCACCCCCTGAACTTCCTATCGAACCCTTTTTATTGATAACGCTCCGCTTGCGCAGTAAACATCTTGGCGTATTGGCCTTGGTGTGCCATTAATTCCAGATGCGAACCGGCTTCAACCAACTGTCCATCGGCCAGCACCAGGATCTGCTGCGCCATGCGCACCGTAGAGAAGCGATGGGAGATGAAAATGGTCGTTTTCCCCGTCGTCAATTCGGCAAAACGCTGATAGACATCATATTCGGCCAGGGGGTCGAGGGCGGCGGTCGGTTCATCCAAGATGAGAATTTGGGCTTCGCGCATAAAGGCACGGCTCAGCGCCACTTTCTGCCACTCGCCACCCGAAAGATCGGTACCCTCCTCAAAGGTACGCCCCAACACGGTATCATAACCATTCGCCAGCTTTTCTACAACGGGGATCGCCCCGCCTTTATCGGCGGCCTGCATAATCCGCCCCATCTCTGTCATGTACTCGACCTGCCCAAAACCAATATTTTCTTTGACGGTCAGATCGTAGCGAATAAAATCCTGAAAGATCACCCCAACCTGGCGGCGCACATCAGCCAACTCATAGCTGCGCAGGTCACGGCCATCGAGCAGAATCTCACCGGCGGTGGGGTCATAAAAACGGGTCAACAGCTTGATCAAGGTCGTCTTGCCTGCGCCATTTTCACCAACCACCGCGACGGTCGCTTGCGGCCCAATCGTAAAGGAAAGCTGCTGCAACACGTCTCGATCCATGCCCGGGTAACGAAAAGAGACGTTACGAAATTCAATACCCTGCTGCAGGGGCGATGGCACAGGGGGTGGGGATGTACTGGCTTGGGGTTGCAATGCCCCTGCCACACTATCCGGCGCTAGTTCAAGAAAACGATAGAGGTTGCTGACAAAGAGACTATGTTCGTAAAACATGCCCAAGGTACGAAAGAGGCTGCTCGACCCACTGCGCACTTGCTGCGCGGCCTGAAAAACGAGGGCAAGATCGCCGATGGTGATGCGGGCCAGGGTAGCCTGAAAAATACCATAGCTCCAGACAATGCCCACCCCCAAGACGGAGAGCAACACGGTCAGCAGATTAACCCGCTCATGCCGAAAGGCTAACGCTTTATTTTCCGCGACAAACTGCTGCGTGTATGCCCGATAGCGCTGGATGAAGGGGATGTGCAGCCCAAATAAGCGTACCTCCTTGACCGGTGCGCGTTCGCTCAGTAGCGTAGAGAGATAATAGACCATACGCTGCAAGGGGGTCCGTTGCGTCCACATTTTGAACGTGGCGCTGCTCTGTTGGGCCTGAATGATCAGTTGGGGAAAGCAGGTCAACAACAGCAGGGGGATCGTAAACAGGTGCAGACGGCCCAGCAGACCAAAGGTCACCACCAGCGACAGGATCTGACCGGAGGTATCGACCAAAATCCAGGGCAGGTTGCGTGTGCGCCAGCTCTCCTGTTGGGCAATCTCTAGCTGATCATAAAAGGCCGGTGTTTCAAAGAACGCAATGTCCAATGTGGCCGCCTTCTCCAAGAGCAGCCCACGCACATGGAAATCGATCTGTTCGCCCACGACATCGCGCAGCGCTCTGACCAAGGATTGGCTCACATCGGCCCCAATCAACGCCAGGGCAAAGAAGATGGCCGGCGTCACAAGGGGCGACCAAACCATGGGGGCACCCGCGGCTGTTGTAGTCAGCAGCAGATTCACGCGGTCAATGATGACCTTGACCAACCAAATTTGGGCCGGTGCCGCCAGCGAGCTGATCAGCGTCAACCCGATGATCAGCAGCGTATAGCGCGGGTGCGCCTGCCAGAGCAAACGCACAATGCGCCCATAGGATTGGCAAGCCTGGCGCAAGGTTTGCCATTGGCCACGCAGCCTGTTCACGGGTTCACCACCTTCTCAACGGCGGGCGCGCATCGCGGCCACACTAAATTGGGGTGACAGGTAGAAGTCGAAGATCTCGGCTTCCATAGCGCGCACCTCGTGGGCGAGGCGCAGAATGGTCTCCGCCTCACCGATGGGGATGCGCACGCAGCCGTCACTATCGGCCAAGATCAGGTCGCCGGGGCGGATGCGCAGTTGACCCACGGTCACCGGCGTGTTGATCCGGGTCAGGTTGAAAACGCCGTGACCGGGCACGGTACCCCACGCCCAGATCGGCAACCCGACACGACGAATGCCGACCAGGTCGCGCACAGTGCCTTCCACAATCGCACCGACCACCCCTAGTCGCTGGTGGAGGGTCGCCATGCCGTCACCAAAGCTGGCCCCACGCCCGGCGCGGGCATCGACATCGCGCAGCACCGCAACGAGTGGCCCAGGCGTCGCTTCCAGCACTTCATAATAGTCGGCCCAGGGTAGGGCCGGTGAATCGGGATCATTCGTGGTCACCTCGGCGGTGACGGCATAACCCACCACCGTCCCCAATTCGGGGCTCAGGCAGCGGATGGTGTGATCGGTGTACTCTTCGTTGGGCAAGCCACCGTGGCGCACCAAGGCGTTGAAGATGGTGGCTGAATCAAAGGCCCGTAGGCCATCAATGGTTTCCTGGCTGACACGGTTCATAGGGTTCTCTTCTGTTTGGCGGTAGGGATGAGTAGCCTGCACAGGCAGGCTTTGTTTGGGTAGCGCGTGGTTTTAACCACTGCGTTACTGGTGTAATCAAAAATGCAGCTTGTAAAATCGGGGGCAGCCTGCTACCATACGCAATATTACCACAAGCTCGCTTTCCGCACTACCTCACTTTTTCCATAAGGAGCCCTTACCATGCTTACACCAGAACAGATCAATGCTTACCATCGCGACGGCTATCTGATTGTCCGGGCGCTCTTCGACGCCGAAGAGATCGACCTGCTCCAGCGTACCGCAGTGGCAGACCGGCAGTTGGATCAACAATCCTTTGGCCGCGCCGATGGCGAAGGGGGGACCGTCCGCCTATCGCTCTGGAACCATCCGGGGAACGGCATTTATGGCATGTTTGCGCGCTGCAACCGCACCGTCGACGCGATGGAGCAACTGCTCGAAGGGGAGGTCTACCACTATCATTCGAAGATGATCCTGAAGGATGCCAAGGTTGGTGGGGCTTGGACCTGGCACCAGGATTATGGCTATTGGTACGAAAACAATGTGCTCTACCCGCTAATGTCGAGCATGTCGATTGCGGTCGATCCGGCGACGCGTGAAAATGGCTGTATGCAGGTGCTAAAGGGGTCGCACCACATGGGGCGCATTACCCATGCGTTAACAGGGGAGCAGGCCGGAGCCGATCTTGAACGCGTGGAAGAAGCCAAAAAACGGCTAGAATTGGTCTACTGTGAGATGGCACCGGGCGACGCCCTCTTTTTTCATTGCAACTTGCTGCATCGTTCAGATCAGAACCGCTCGGACAATGCGCGCTGGTCGCTCATCTGCTGCTATAACGCAGCGCGCAACGATCCCTATCGCGAGGCCCACCACCCTAGCTACACGCCGCTACATAAGGTACCGGACAGCGCCATCAAAGCGGTCGGGATGAAACGTTTTGAAGATGATGAGAGCAATGTCGCCTTTCTCGATCCCAAAGCGGATCGGAGCCCGGAAGGGCAGCATCAGGCCGCCTAAAACGATATCAACATTGAAACGCGCCACGACGCCACACACAGGGGGTGCTTTTCTGCGTGGCTCTTCGTGGCGCAATCAGCAAACAAGGAGCACAATCACTGATGTTGGATACGTATCGCGCCGATCATGGCGGCAGCCTGACCGATGAGCAGGTCAAATTTTATGATGTGGAAGGCTATTTGGTCTTAGAAAATCTATTGACCGCGGCGGATCTGGCCGCGGTCAAAGCGGCGATGATGGCAAAGGTCGATACGATTGCCGATGTGCTCTATGGGGCCGGCCTGATTACCGACAAACGCGCCGATCGTCCCTTTGAATACCGGCTAGCCGAACTCTTTCAAGATCGCACCGACCAAGAGTTTCTGCAATTTGGCCGCAGTTGGCGTGATCGACTGCCAGGCTATTACGACATTATGGCCAATCCCAAAATCTTGGACGCCGTCGAGTCGCTGATCGGCGGCGAGATCTTTGCCAACCCGGTCTATAACACCCGCCCCAAGGTACCCAACGTGGCCGCCGGTGCGGTCCCCTGGCATCAGGATAAATCCTATTGGCCCGATGCCAACGCCAACCCAGTGATCACCGTCTGGCTGCCCCTCGTCGATGCCAACTTGGAAAATGGTTGCCTGCACATTATGCCGCGCACCCACCGACAAAAAGTGCTCTCCTGGCATAAAGAGAGTTATACCGGCACCGGCTACACCGAGGTTGACTTCGATCATCTGGGTCCAGAACACGAAGCAGTGCCCCTACCGATCAAGGCCGGCGGGGCAATTCTCTTTAACGACCGCTGTATCCATATGTCTACCCCCAACCGTTCCAACCAGGTACGCTGGAGCCTGGATCTGCGCTACCAACCGACCGATCAAGATCCGATGCAGCAACATGGCGTCGGCTTCCTGGCGCGCAGCTATCGCTTTCCCGAACGGGTCGCCACCCTGGCCGACTGGTTGGCGAAACAACCAGAACATCAAATCAACCACGTTGCCGAGGCAAACGCATGAGCCAGCCACGAAAGATCGCAGCGATTATCACCGAATATCGCCCCAACTCGCATGCCGATGTGGTGGTCACCAAGTTTCTCAAGGGTTTCCCCACCGACGAGGGCCTGATCCCGCCGCGCACCCAGGTGGTATCCATGTATGTGGATCAATTCCCCGATAATGACCTGAGCCGGGGGCTGAGCGCCGCGTTCAACGTGCCGCTCTACCCCAGCATCGTCAAAGCGCTGACCTTGGGGGGTGATCAGCTGGCCGTCGACGGGGTGATCCTGATCGGTGAGCATGGCGACTATGCGTGGAATGAGAAGGCGCAGCACCTCTACCCGCGCAAGTACTTTATGGAGCAGATCTGCGGCGTCTTTGCGACAAGTGGGCGCAGTGTGCCGATCTTTAACGACAAACATCTCTCCTACAACTGGCACGATGCCAAGTGGATGTACGACCGCGCCGTGCAGTTGAAAGTACCCTTTATGGCCGGTTCTTCCTTGCCCTTAGGCTGGCGCAACCCTTGGCTGGAACACCCCCTCGGTACGCCGATCCAAGAAGCGGTGGCGATTGGTTTTAGCGGGCTGGACATCTACGGCTTTCACACGCTGGAGACCTTACAATGTATGGTTGAGCGGCGGGGCAATGGCCAGGGTGGGCAGGGCGAAACCGGGGTCGCCGCGGTCACCTGTCTGGAAGGGCAGGCGGTCTGGGACGCCGCCGCAGCGGGACTCTGGTCCTATGAGCTGGCGGCCGCTGCCTGTGCAGCGATTGAAAAGCGCCCGCCCGGCACCATGGAGGAACATTGTCCCAACCCTGCGCTCTTTCTGGTTGAGTACCGTGACGGCTGCCGCGGCGCCGCGCTGATGCTCAGCGGTTACGTCGAGGATCTGGCCTATGCGGCCCGAGTCAATGGGGAAATTCTGGCCACCGAATTCTACCTGGCACCCGGCCCACCCCATGCCCACTTCAGCTATCTGAGCCTCAACATGGAAGAGATGTTTGTCACCGGGCAGCCCAGCTACCCGGTTGAGCGCACCTTGCTCACCACCGGCGTGCTCGAAGCCGCGCTTGATTCGCGCTATCAAGGGCATATCCGGTTGGAGACACCCCAGCTGGCGGTTGCCTATCAGCCGGCGGCGCAAGTGCCCTGGCGGCCAACTGGAGGGCGACCGCGCAGCCCAGCGTTACAACCGTTTGCCTGAGATTAAGCGCTATTTTGTTTTTGTCAGATTGTATCCGTACTGCTAGTATAGCAAACACACATTGAGACGGTAGAACTTAGGTAACCAGTCGTAACGACACGAACGATCGTGTCGCTACGACGGCCATTGTGTAAATCTGCTGCTGAGAGCATTTGTCTAAAGGGAGAGCTAACATGAGCCAGGATTCAACACCACAAAATCAATCAGACCTTCAAGCGCACGATGTCTTGCTGCTCAAGCAACGGCAACAATTTCAAGAATTTATGCTGGAGTGTTCGGCCTGTCAGGAAGAAATTGATCCCCATTGGCAATATTGTGCCTACTGTGGCACACGGATGACCACGGCATGCCCTGGCTGTGGACAACCGTTGCCACCAGCGGGCGCACCGGCCTGCCTCAATTGCGGGTTGGCGATTCCCAAGGTCAGCGCGGAGTGAGATCGAGGTTTTCACTATGAACCAATACAGTGCCAGTGTGGTCGGCGGCGGCGCAGGGGGCACCCTAAGCATGGCCGCGCTGGACGCCTCCCCGCGCTTTCACCTGGTCGCGATGGCTGATCTGAACCCCGCCGTCCGCGCCCAGGCGCAACAACGCTTTCCCGGCATTCAAACCTATGCCAGTCACGAAGAACTTTTTGCCGCCGCGCCCACCGATGTGGTCTGCGTCAGCACCTATCCCCCTTCGCATGAAGCGGTGACAATGGCAGCATTGCAATTGCCACTCAAGGGCATTCTAGTGGAAAAACCGCTGGGACACACCGCAGCATCGGGGCAACGCATTCTGGCAGCCATCCAGGCCAGGGGCTTGCCGATGGTGGTGCCCCACGGCCTAGTGGTCAGCGAGACCCCGCTGGAGATTATTGCGCGGGTTCAACGGGGCGAGATCGGCGCGCTCAAGTTGGTGGAGATTCAGAATACGCGCTGGGACATTATCAATGCCGGCATTCACTGGCTCAACTTCTTTGTGCGGTTGACGAATAACGAGCCGATGGACTATGTGATGGCACTCGCCGAGGCCAGCACGCGCACTTATCGCGATGGCATGCAGGTGGAGACAACGGCGGTCACCTATGGGCAGACCAAGAGCGGGATTCGCGTCGTCATGAACATTGGCGACGAGATTATGATCAACCAGGCGGGCAAAAATACGCTCTTCCGCCTGGTCGGGACGCACGGTCTGATTGAATTCTGGGGCTGGGAAAACGAATATCGGATCGTCAACGCCGAATTCCCCACGGGCCAGACGATCATCCCACCGGAAGCGACGACCACGCGCCATCAACGCCACCTGGAGCGATTGGCGGCGATGATCGATGGTGAGGGGTTGGATTACACCATCCCCGAAAGTTCACTGCTGGCGCTGGAGATTTGTGAGGCAGCCTATCTGTCCAGCCGCCACCGCTGTAAAGTCACCTTTCCCTTTACCGAATTTACGCCACCAGCCGAACCCGATTGGACCCCTGGCGAACCCTATGCGGGTAGTGGTGGTGGTAGAGATGGCAGAAAATTAGGATGACAGGTATTGTACAGCAAAGGTCAATCATATGAAGATTACAGAGTTATTGGATTCAGCACAGTACATAACCGATCATACGGGCGCAAAGAAAAGTGTTGTGCTTGATATAGCGATCTGGCAAGAGTTGCTTATGTTGGTAGAAGAGACCGCAGAAGCAGGCAGGCAAGGGGAAGAAAGTGGAGAGACTGACCAACATCGTGAGGCAGCAATGGCGCGTGAGGCAGCAGCATTTCAACGACTGTACCCCACGCTATATCCCCAATATGTCGGAACCTACGTTGCCATTTATAATGAGCAACTGATCGACAACGGTGCCGATCAAGTTGCCCTCTATCGGCGTGTGCGGCAACAATATCCCGGCAAATTTGTCTGGATCGCGCCGATCAAGGATAGTCCGACAGAAGTGCTTTACTTTCGCTCTCCACGCTTTCAAAATGGCCACTGATAAATTGCATCTTTTAATTGTTCATATTGGTGCGATAAAGGTTTACGGCATTGAAGCTGTAGCAGATAAACAGAACGGAGAGGCCATTATTGGGCGCAATGTCCTTAATCAGCTAGTGGTAACGCTTAATGGATTAGCCGGTGTTACGGAGATAACAGAATGAATACGAAAAAGATTCGCGTCGGAGTCATCGGCGTGGGCCGCGGGCAGAGCTTTGCCCGTGCGGCCGATCTAGTCGGCATGGAATTGGTGGCACTTTGTGACCTGTGGCAAGAGAAGTTGGACGCGGTCGGCAAACAATTTGGCGTGACCACCTACACCGACTATGATCGTTTTCTGGAACACGACATGGACGCGGTGATTCTGGCCAATTACTTCACCGAACATGCCCCCTTCGCGATCAAGGCGCTGCACGCCGGCAAACATGTGATGAGCGAAACCGCGGCCAACAAGACGCTGGCCGAAGGGGTAGCGCTTTGTCGGGCCGTGGAGGAGACCGGCCAAATCTACATGTTTGCCGAGAACTACCCCTTCACTGCCTTTAATCAGGAGATGGCGCGCCTCTACCGCACCGGCGAGATTGGGCGGGTCCTCTATGCCGAGGGTGAATATAACCATCCCATGGCACCGGCGGATATCCTAAAGATTTCGCCAGGGTTGCAGCATTGGCGCAACTGGCTGCCGGCCACCTACTATTGTACCCACGCCCTGGCACCGCTGATGATGATCACCGATACCATGCCGGTCGCCGTCAATGCCCTCACCGTCGCCGCGCCCGAAGTGACCGACCAACTGCCCCGCTATAATGACCCGACTTCCGTGATTTTGTGTCGGATGGACAATGGCGCGGTCTTTCGGATCTTTGGGCTGTGGACGCCTGGGCACAGCAACTGGTATCGCTTTCATGGCACCGGCGGCGCGATGGAGATCACCCGTGGTCCTGGCTATTATGGCCCTGGCCAAGTCCGGGTCTGGCATGATGAGTGGAATTGCCCACCCGGCACCCCCACCGAGCGCACCTATGTGCCCGACTGGCCCGAGCATGGCGAGCTGGCGCGCAAGGCCGGCCACGGCGGCGGCGATTTCTGGACCAACTTCCACTTTGCCAACGCGATCCGCAGCGGCCAACCACCCTATCTGGATGTCTACCGCGGGGTCGCCATGAGCAGCGTGGGCATCTTGGCCTGGAAGAGTTCACTGGACGAAGGGCGGCCCTATGCAGTACCCGATTTCCGCGACGAAGCCAGCCGGGGGCAGGTCGCCGACGATCACTGGTCGCCCTGGCCCCAAGACGCTGCGCCCGGCCAACCACCCCCGTCGATCCGCGGCCTGATTGAGCCGAGCGCGGAAAGTATCGCCTTTGGGCAAAAAATTTGGGCGGAACAAGGTTATCGTGGCGAGTGAATCGCACTTAGGCATTTTCAAAATCTAAGCGATCCACGAAGACACACTAAGATACACGAAGAAAGGCCTTTCTTCGTGTATCTTAGTGTGTCTTCGTGGATCGCTTACAGCCCACTTCGTAAAATTACTTGTTTGGATTAGCCTTCTTATAGGAGCGTAGGCAATGGCGATCTTCACCGATCAACTGGCAACCGAAGTGCGCCTGGAACGGATGCGCCCAGCGCAGATCGATGCGGCCAAGGCGCGTCGGTCAGCGATCTACCTCCCCTTTGGCGCGCTGGAATGGCACGGCTATCACAATCCCGTGGGGCTAGATGCGCTCAAAGCGCATGAGCAATTGGTGGGGCTGGCCCAGAGCGCCGGCGGTGTGGTCTATCCACCGATCTACTTTGGGGCCGGCGGCGGTCATACCCAGTGGCCCCACTCCTTTATGGTCAGCCCCGAGCCAATGGCACAGATCGTGAGTGAGCTTCTGCACGGCTTTGAACGCGATGGCTACACGCAAGCAATTCTGCTCTCCGGCCACTATCCCAACCGCAGCCAATATTTGGATACTGGCGTCCAGACTTACCTGCAGGCCGGCGGCACCATGCGCGTCTTGACCCTGATCGAGAATCAAGCGCCCGGCGTTGATGGCGATCATGCCGCCAAATATGAGACATCATCGATGCTCTATCTCGATCCGCCGCTAGTCAATATGGCCGCGCTTCAAGGGAAACCGGATGATGACATTGGCGGACCGGCGGAAAAGGTCAACTGGATGGGCGATGGCTACCAGGGGCATCCCTGTTATGGGTTGGTGGGGATTGATCCCCGTGGTCATGCTAGTGCGGCGGTTGGGGAGGCAAGTACCACTTTGTTGATTGATTTTCTGGTCGAGTGGCTGGGATAACGGTCTACACGCAACTTGATTTTGTCATTGCCCACCGCATATGGCACACTTCTAGCGATCATTTTTGATAGATGATCGGACACCTCTCTTTTCTTTGCCAATCGGCAACCTATCCACCGCGACGGGCTTTTTGGAACCGGGTAACAAGTAAGACCTGATCTGACGCGCTGGCGGTCCAACATATTGATATTGCTCAAATCGGGCCCAGATTGGCACCTTGCCTTGCACTGCGGGATCAGCTAAAATCAGCCTATGTGGCTGGTAGGTCACTTCTCTTACTCCCTGGCTGATTGCGGCCGTTCCTACTATACTCTCGCACGTAGTGGGTGCCACCCAATGGGCACCCGACCATTGGTGAGCGAGTCGAGTATAGATGTAGGGCGATAGGCACAATCAGCAAATCCTGAAAGAACCGAACAAAGCAAGAGATCATGAACTGGACCAATCACGTTGCCATCGTCACCGGTGCGGGCAGTGGTATCGGCCAAGGGATCGCCAAACGTTTTGCCGAAGCAGGGGCAGAGGTCGTCGTTGCCGAAGTAAACGCGACGCGGGCGAAGCCGTGGCCGGTGACTTACAAGCGCGCGATGGCAAAGGGCACTTCATTCGCACCAATGTGGCCAACGCCGCGGAATGTCGGGCGCTTATCCAGCAGACGGTCGACCGCTATGGTCACATCGACACGCTGGTGAACAACGCCGGCGTCAACTTTGTCAAGCCCACACTGGAGATGGACGAAGCCGATTGGGACCGCGTGCTCAATGTCGATCTGAAAGGCACCTTTCTCTGTAGCCGCTATACGCTGGCACAGATGGTGCCACGCAAACGGGGCACCGTGATTAACATTGCCAGCGTCCACACCGTCGCGACCCTCCCCGCAGCAGCGCCCTATGCCGCGGCCAAAGGGGGCGTTGACATGTTGACCAAGGCGCTGGCGATTGAATTTGCCCCTCACGGTATCCGCGTCAACGCCGTCAGCCCCGGCCTGACTGATACGCAGATCTGGCAAGATATCCAAAACGCCGCGGAAGATGCCCAAGCCGCCCGCCAACATTGGTTTGACAACATCCCCTTGGGCCGCCGTCCAAAGCCAGCGGGAAGTGGCCAACGTCGTCCTCTTTCTTGCCGCTGAGGACGCGAGCTATATCACCGGGGCCAACATCATGACCGACGGCGGCATGACCATCCAACTGATCAACCAAGCGCGCTATGCGAGTAAGGCGCTCGAGGGTAAGTTGGACGGAGAGTAGTAGACAGTGAACAGTTTTCAGTGAACAGTTTTCAGGACTTGACACGGGTAACTGAACACTGATTACCCACATTTGTATGTTGGCTTTGCCATCACTACTATTCATCACCAAAAAGGAACCATCAACATGAGCCGCAACATCACCATCACCCGCATCACTGTCACCTCCTATCAACATGAAATTCGAGACATGGCGTTGGAAGCGACACTCGGCTTTGATATTGTTTACCAACCCGGCAGCATCCTCCCCATGACCGGCAGTATCCTCACCATCGAGACGAGCGAGGGCATCAGCGGCCAAACGCCCGGTAACATTGACAAACGCACCGCGGACTATCTCTTGGGGCGCAACCCGCTGCACCGCGAAGTCATTTGGCACGACCTCAAGCGTTCCCGGCGCAGCCTCGACGGCACGCCCCCCGGTGCGGTCGATATTGCGCTCTGGGATATCGCCGGCAAACTCTATGGCAGCCCTATCTGGGAGATGTTGGGCGGCTGGCGCAAGACATTGCCCGCGTATGCCAGCACCTACCACGGCGATGAGAATGGTGGTCTCACCACCCCCCAAGATTATGGGGACTTTGCAAAGCAGTGCAAAGAGGCCTATGGCTATCCCGCGTTTAAGATCCACGGCTGGATCAACGGCCCGATTGACCGCGAGGTGGCCGCAGTGTTGGCAATTCGCGAGGCGGTCGGCCCGGGGATGGCGTTGATGCTCGATCCCGCCGGCGCGTTTGGCACCTTTGACGATGTGCTGCGGGTCGGTAAGGCATGTGACGAGGCAAATTACATGTGGTATGAAGATGCCTTCCGCGGTGGTGGCTTTTCCCGCTTTGCCCACGTCAAGCTGCGTGACTTTATCAAGACGCCGCTGCTTATGGGCGAACATGTGCGTGGGCTGGAAGCCAAGGCCGATACCATCTACGCCGGTGCCACCGACTATGTGCGCGCCAACGCCAACGCCGACGGCGGCATCACCGGTGTCATGAAGATCGCGGCGCTGGCCGAAGCGCATGGGCTGGATGTCGAGTTACACCATGGCGGGCTGGCCCATCGCCACATCATGGCGTCGCTGCGCAACACAAATTACTATGAGCTCAGTCTCGTCCACCCCAACGTGTCGGATACCAAAGCGCCCATCTACCCCGAGCGACGCTGGCTCGATGAACTCGATTCGGTCGATGCGCAGGGGTGTGTGACGGTGCCGGATGGGCCGGGGCTGGGGGTGGAACTCGATTGGGAATATATCAACGCGCAGAAGGTGGGGGAAGTGGTGTTTGGGTAGGTGGCACCTGAGGCTGAAGCCCGCAGGCGGCCAGAGTAAGCTGCGCGCAAGCGCACTCCTGCGTTAGCCCGCTTGCGCGGGGCTTCTTCTACCAGCCACAGGGCTTCAGCCTGTGGCCTATGGTATAATACCGCCAGTGACCCTAGTTTCTACGCTGACTCGATAAAAAGGTACCCGTGACCACATCCAATTTCTCAACCCTGCCCCTCGCCACCGCCATGTTGCAGAACTTGCAGGAACTCGGCTTTACGAGCATGACGCCGGTCCAGGCCGATAGCCTACCGGCGATCTTACAGAACCGTGATGTGCTGGCGCAGGCCAAAACGGGCAGCGGGAAAACCGTAGCCTTTGGCATTGGCGCGCTGCACAAACTCGACCTCAAAGCGCATGGGGTACAATCCCTGGTCCTCTGCCCCACACGGGAGTTGGCCGACCAGGTCGCGAATGAGTTGCGGCGGTTGGCGCGCTTTACCAACAATATCAAAGTGTTGACCCTCTGTGGCGGGCGGCCATTCGGTCCGCAACTGGCCTCATTACGCCACGGGGCGCATGTGGTGGTTGGCACGCCGGGCCGGATCTTACAACACCTTGACAACGGTTCGCTCACGCTGGAAGCACTCAACACGCTGGTCCTGGATGAAGCGCACCGCATGTTGGATATGGGCTTTATCGACGAGATCGAGCGGGTGATTGCTTATGCGCCAACCAAACGCCAGACCCTGCTTTTTTCGGCCACCTACCCCTCCGAAATTTTAGCGCTGAGTGCGGCCATCCAGCAGGATGCCGTCAACATTCAGACGATTGCGGTCGAGCAGGCCAATCCGATTACCGAATATTTCTACCCGGTTGCGCCGGCCGATAAGCTGACGGCCCTGCTGAAAATCCTGGCCCATCACGAACCGAAAAACGCGATTGTCTTTAGCACGACCAAAGTCCAGGCCCAAGAGATCGCCACCGCGCTCCAGGGCAAGTCGATTCATGCGCTAGCCCTGCATGGTGATCTGGAGCAATATGAACGGACCGATGTGTTGGTCCAGTTTGCCAACCACAGTTGTGGGGTCATGGTTGCAACCGATGTCGCCGCGCGCGGGCTGGATATTGAAGAGCTGAGTATGGTGATCAACTATGATATGCCGCAGGATCAAGCGACCTATACGCACCGGATTGGCCGCACCGGGCGGGCGGGGAAAGCGGGCGTGGCCGTCACCTTTTTTGCGGGTTGGGAAGCGCGCCATGCGGATGAATATCGGAATGAGACGCGCATTTTTGGCGAGTTACAAAGCGTACGCCCCAATCCCCGTTTCACGCTCGAATCGCCCAACCGCACCTTGGTCATTGAGGCTGGCAAAAAAGAGAAGATGCGACCAGGGGATATCCTGGGTGCGTTGACCGGCGACGCGGGTCTGGCCGGCGACGCGGTCGGCAAGATCGACATCTATGACCGCCAGAGTTATGTCGCGATTGCGCGCGGGGTGGTTGGTAAAGCCCATGCCCAACTAAAAAACGGCAAGATCAAAGGACGCAACTATCCCGTCTGGGTGCTGGAATAAGTGAAATGCTTGTGCGCATGGCAGGCACATAGCGCCAACCATCGATACAATCTTTTGTAAACACGGCTAGAAGGAACACGGGCGCAGCGGGAATGCAGGGGGTTGACAAGACCGCCCTGGGCTAAAGCCGCAGGGCTACCTAACAACGCCGGGTAAACCCGGCTCGATTAGCCGGGTAAACCCGGCGTTGTTGGGTAGCACGGGTGCCCACTGGGCGCGTTGACGGCGGGGCGGGCTGTCAACCCCCTAAGATCCCATTGCACCGGAACATGGAAGGAAGGAGTTCTGCGCGCGCTTCGGTGTTCCTTCTATCCGTGTTCCTTCCATCCGTGTTTAGTCTTTCGCTTTACGCCCCACAAAAATTCCCGCCTTGACAACCCAACCCGGCACCATGTTACAATCTAATTGCCCCTTAACCAGCGCCGCGGCCACAACGCCAAGCTGACCGGTTGCCGCGTACCCACGCATCCAACACGCAGAAGGAACGTCCCATGCTCATTGATGTCCACACCCACGTCTTCCCGAACAACAATGTCTTCTTTGGCAACTTTATCGCCGAGGCGTCGCGCATGCGTGCCACGCCGGTCGACCTGGTCACCCGCTATGAGGACTATTGCGCCACGGCGCCAGGCGTCACCGCGGCGATCTGCTTTGGCGGCAAAGCGAAGTTGGCCGGACTATGGGTCGATGATCGGGATGTGGCCGCCTATGTGGCGCAAGATCCGGCGCGGCTGATTGGTTTTCTTTCCATCGACCCGACGCAGCCGGGGTGGGAAGCCGAACTTGAATATGGGCATCAGGTGTTGGGCTTGCGCGGCATTAAACTGATGCCCATGTATGCCGGCTTCTTTCCCCAAGAGGGCCGGTTGAATCACCTTTGGGCCTATGCGCAAAAACATGGCTTGCCCGTGCTCTTGCACACCGGCACGACCTTTGTCTCGCAGGGCTGGATCGAGACAACCTTGCCCCGCCATATCGACGTGGTGGCGCGGCGCTACCCGGAAGTGCGCATCATCATGGCCCATCTCGGCCACCCCTACGAAGGGGAATGTGTGGCGGTGATTCGCAAACACCCCCACGTTTACGCCGATGTCAGCGCGCTCCACTATCGCCCTTGGCAGCTCTTTCACAGCCTGATGTTGGTACAGGAATATGGCGTGTGGAATAAACTGCTCTTTGGCACCGATTTCCCCATCACCAACGTCGCCGAGTCGTTAGCCGGGCTGCGTGATCTAGCCACGATCCAGATCGACCGCTTCCGCTTGCCAGCCGAGCAAATCGAAGCGATGATTGCGCGCGATGCATTGGCATTGCTGGGGTTAACACTACCGGGCCGGTGAATCGAGTAACGCTGTGCCAAGCTGCGCCCACTGGTCACCGGGTGCCCAGTGGGCGCAGCTTGGCACATAATTTAACGTTATCGTAGTATTTACCCCACAGGACAAGAAACACAAAGGAAATTGAGCGACTATGCTTCCACCACTCCGCATCAAAGAGATCGAACGCATCACCTTGCGTGTGCCCTTTACCCCGCGTACCCAGAAGTGGAACGCCCTGCTCGTCTGGCAATGGCAGATTGTCGAGCTTATTCGCGTCACCACCGATGACGGCACGGTGGGTTATGGTGAAACGCTGCCCCATTACACCTGGGGCAAGGTGCCGGACGCGGCGATTGCACGGGCCAAAGGGCGCAATCCCGTCGAGCTGTTGGGCGATGACAGCCTGGGCGCCGGCTTGCAGATGGCGATTTACGATGTCGTGGGCAAAGCGCTTGGGGTTCCCGTTCATCGTTTGCTCAACCTGCCCAAGGTGCGCGATTGGTGTCCGATTGCGTGGTGGAATACCAAGATGGGGCCGGCGGATCTAGCCAGCGAAGCGCAAGATGCACTACAACAGGGCTATATCTTTCACAAGTTCAAGGCGCGGCCGTGGATCTGTGTTTATGAGCAGGTGGAGGCGATCAGCGCGGTGACGCCGCCCCACTATCGCTTGGACCTGGACTGGAACAGCATGTTGCTCAATGTCGGCACCGCGGCACCGGTCCTGCAAAAGCTGGACACCTACGAGCGCGTCTCGATCTACGAAGGGCCGATTCTCCAACACGATGTCGAGGGGTTGCGTGAGTTGCGGCGCAAGGTGGCCCATCCGATTGCCCTGCACTTTGGCCTGCCGAAATTTCCCACAGCAGTGCAGGAAGCGGCCTGCGATGGCTTTGTGATTGGGGGTGGGGTGGCCAATGTGCTGAACCAAGGCGCGCTGGCCGGTGAATTTGAAAAGCCCTTCTGGCTGCAACTCGTAGGCGTGGGGTTAGTCACCGCGCTCGCGGCCCATCTCGGCGCGGTCTTGCCCTTTGCCCAGTGGCCGACGATCACCTGTCTCAACAACTACAGCGACAGTCTGCTTACCAAACCCCTGACCATTCGCGGCGGCTATCTGCAAGTGCCGGATGGCCCAGGGTTGGGCGTTGAAGTGAACGAGGAAGCATTGAGCAAGTATAAGATGGAGCCGCCCTATGAGTTGCCCCATCCGCGCCATATCCTCTCGGTGGTCTGGCCCGGTGGGCGGGTGGTCCACTTTGCCAACATGCGTGACCACTGCTGGCCGCACTTTATGGCCGGCAACGATCCCGCCCAGGAGCCAGGCGTACGACTGGAGATCTGGGACGAAGACGGTTCGCCCGAGTGGGCGGATCTCTATGCCAGGGTGCAGCAGGGGCCGGTGCGCGACCAGCGGGGGTAAAGCTTTAATATCACTGTCCGCCACAAGTTTGCCCGCACGTAGTCAGTGCCGGATGGGGATAATCACCTGGAGCAGCAAATTTATTGGCAACCTGTGTGCGTCGCACTGGTCGTACGCGATCTGGTCGACGAAACAACGCTTGACCAGTGCGACGCACACTAGTGGAGCAGAAACTCGCCCCCAAAGCGAGACACACCCCGCAAATTTAGGGGCTTTGACAACAATACCAATGTCGGCTAGAATCACGGTATAGGCTACTACACTTAATGAGCGGTCGGCTTAGACCAACCAGCAGACCGCTTCTCAAACGAATCACAGTCAAATTTACATCATCTTTATACTTTGCTCTGCATAAGAACCGCAGTATCGTCATTACAATTCGTTTCCTCAAACAATACAATTGTCTCATTGGCTCGTTCCAAGTGGTCGCAATTTAAAACGGCTTGATAGCGTCCATGCAAATCATGTTCCCTCAAGAATCGCACCATCTTCCTCCGGATCATTGCATTCTGTTGTTGTATCCTGTCAAAATCTGATCGCAAGTCAACTTTGTACGGCAACTGACACGGCAACGCTTACACATTCACATCATATAAGGATATAAGGAGAAAGCTATGGCAAAGCAACAACTTCCATTTGGACGGGACATCAGTCGGCGTGGATTTCTAAAGTTAAGTGCAGGGGCCGGGACGGTCGCTTTGCTGGCAGCCTGCGCACCCGTCGCGACACAAACCGAGGAGGCCGCCGCCGGTGCCGATGCGGCCGCTACCGAGTTGGTGGTCTGGTATCAGGATTGGGATGGGGCCAATCGCATCATGAACTGGGTGAAGCCGGAGTTTGAGAAAACGCAACCGGATGTAGCGGTCGATCTACAACCGATTGGCTTTGGCGATCTGTTGGCCAAAATGTTGCCGTCGATTGCCGCAGGCACCGAAGGCGATGTCATGATGATGTACACGGACTGGGTCGTGGCAACCGATATTTCCAAGGTCTTTTTAGATATTACCGATGCGGCCGGGGGGACAGCGGCGTTGGAAGAAAAGATGTGGCCGGCCGCGTTCCAGGCCGTCGAAGCACCGGGGGGCAAAGTGTACTATCTACCCTGGCTAGCCGGTATTCGCGGGGCCACGATCTCGGTCAACACGGAGCAGTTGGCCGAACAGTCGATTGACTACCTCAGCTTTGCCAATTATGAAGCGGTGATCGAGGCCGGTATGGCACTGACGCAGCTCAATGATGCCGGCAAGGTGACTCACGCCGGCTACTCACCGCGCAGTTCGCAATATCAGCTGCTGTGGAGTTTCATTTGGCAGTTGGGCGGCAATTTCTTTGACAGCGAGAGTGGGGTCTGGTCCCATAGCACACCGGAAGGCGAAGCGGCTGCGCAGATTATCCACGACATTTACTGGACCCACAAGACCTGCGACTTTGAGCTATTCACCAGTGAATACGAAGCCGTGAGCCAGAAACTTGTCTCGATTTGGGGTGACGGGGCCTGGACCGCTAGCGTGCAGACCGATGTGGCCGAGATCCCGGTCGACAACATTGTCACGCCCATCTTAGCCAATGCGGTCGAACCAGTACTCTATCCGCAACATCTGGCAGGCTGGGGTCTCTCCCGACGGCTCGTTGACAACCCAGGCAAGCTTGACGCTGGGGTGGATTTTGCGATGTTAATTGTCAGCCCGGACGCCCTACTGCAGGCGCTCGAATTCTATTCCGGCGTGGTGCCCTCCAAGGATGTCTACAACGATCCACGCATCAACGACGTTAAATTTGGCCTCATGTCGAAGCGGGTCGCGGAAGGGATGTGGCCGGTGGCACGTTTCCCACAAGACCATGTGGCCCAGCAAACGCCGGCAAACGATGAGCTCGATCGTGCCATGCGCAACGAAATCAGCATTGCCGAGGCCCTGGCGAATATGGATGCCTACCTGCAAGAACAGGAAGATCAGGCGCGTGAGCGGTTGAATAGTTAGGTTGAACGCTAGATCGGTGGCAGGTTGCGTGGCTGGTGGTGCAAACACCAGCCACGCAACCTGCCCAATCTCATCCAATCGTCATGTCCCTAGGAAAACGCGACTAGCCTTATGACCCAAGACGCTATGAACCCGCCAAGCGCGACCGGTACGGTGCGCTATGCGCCCATTCGCCACCGACACAGCCTCTGGTGGCGCTTTCGCCGCGCCAGCCCCTTTGCCCTGATCTATGCGAGTGCGGTGCTGATCTTCTATACCATTACCTTTATTATTCCCTTTGGCACCGGCATCTGGCTCGCGTTTCAGAACTGGGACTTTATCACCACCCCTAAATTTGTCGGTTTACGCAACTTTACCAAAGCAGTCTCTGATGAGTATTTCTGGCTGGCGCTCAGGACGACGATCCTGTTTTCGGTGGTAGAGATTGCGATTGGGCTGAGTATCGCGCTGCTGCTGGCATTGGCATTGAGTTATATGCGGGGGCGTTGGCAACATCTTTACCTTGCCCTCTACTACCTGCCCGTCATCACCCCAATGGTGGTCTCCATCTATCTGTGGCGTTGGCTCTATCGACCGACCGGTGGGGCCTTCAATGCCCTGCTCAGCACGGTTGGCTTGCCGGAACAGCCCTTCCTGGCCAGCCCGGAGCAGGCACTGTGGTCGATTACAGCAGTGATCATCTGGGCCAATTTGGGCACGGGTGCCGTCCTCTTTCTGGCCGGCATGAACGATGTGCCGGAAAGTCTCTATGAAGCGGCGCGGCTCGATGGGGCCGGCTTCTGGCAGATGTTCTTAAAGATCACCCTGCCGCTGATCCGGCCGGTGCTGATCTATCAGGTCGTCGTGAGTGTGATCGGCACGGTCCAGATGTTCGAGCCCTTCTTTCTGATGCCGGGACCGGGCTTCAGCACCCGGACACTAGCGCTCTACACCTATCAGCTGGGCTTTCAGGCGCTGAACTTGGGCTACGGGGCAGCAGTCTCGCTAATCATTTTTGTACTATTGCTGGCGGCAACCATCTTCCAATTGCGCCAATGGCGTATTGAGTGGGAACATTAGAATGACTTCAAACGATTCTGTCGAGATCCAGTCCGATGGGTGGGAAAGCCAGCGCTGGCTGCGCACCGGCGGCTGGACACCACGAGTGCTCTTTCTGTTGTTGGCCCTCTTTAGCGGCGCGATGTTCTATCCCTTTGTTTGGCTGATCTTTTCATCGTTCAAAACGGGGGCCGATATTGTGCGTATTCCGGTGACCCTGCTGCCGGAACAGTGGACGTTCGGGGCCTATCAGATGGTCTTGGACCCGACGCGCGCCAATCTGCCGATTGCCTATCTCAACAGCATCTTTGTGACAACGGGGACGGTGATCAGCGTGCTGATCACTTCGTCGATGGGCGGCTTTGTCTTTGCCCGGCTCGACTTTCCTGGGCGCGACTATCTCTTCTACTTTATTCTTGCCACGACAATGGTCCCCTTTCTGACGCTGTTGATTCCACTCTACATTGTCATGCGCGAGCTCAATTTGCTCAACTCGCTGTGGGGCGTCTGGGTGCCAGGGATCTTTTCGTCCTTTGGCATCTTCCTCTGTCGCCAGTTTGTCTATGGCGTGCCACGTGAGCTCTATGATGCGGCCAAGATCGACGGCAGCGGTGATTTTTCCATCTATCGCAACATTATTCTGCCCTTAACCAAACCTGTCCTTTCGGCGTTGGCCATTTTCACCTTCCTGGGCAGTTTTAACGCCTATCTGTGGCCATTGGTAGTATTGAATGATGAAGATAAGCTGACCCTGCCGCTGATCATTGCCCGCATGGCTAACCGTTTTGGCGGCACCGACTACCAAGCAGTCATGGCCGGCTCTGTGCTGGTCTCGATTCCACCATTGCTGGTCTTCCTCTTTTTTCAGCGCAACTTTGTGCGGGGAATTGCGCTGACGGGATTGAAAGGCTAGTGCGTGACACTGCCCACTAATTCACTGTTTGTACCGAACGATTGAGATTGGCAAAGGAGACAATCTATGAACGAGGCGCAATCATCTGCCACCGCGTACAAAACACTGACGCAGGCCCAGGTTGACAGCTTCTGGACCAACGGCTTTCTACCCATCGGCAAAATCTTGACCGACGAAGAGATCAGCCTGTTGCGCGCGGAGTATGACCGTGAATTCAGCCGTGCTCGGGCCGGCGAGACCAGTTTTCGCAATCTTTCCGCCCCCAAAGCTGATGATCCAGACAGCAAGGACAAACCAGCGCAGGAACTGCTGCAGATCATGCAAATGAGTGAGCGTAACATTCACTTTCATCGGCTGCTCTACCACGAGCGCATTCTCGACATCATTGAAGATCTGATTGGCCCCAACATTCAACTTTTTCACGATCAAGGGCTCTACAAACCGGCCCGTCACGGCGGTGAAGTTTTCTGGCATCAGGATAATGCCTATTGGCGCTGCTCGCCGCCGAATCTGGTCAGTTGTTGGCTCACGCTTGATGATGTGACGGCGGAAAACGGCGCGATGCAATTTCTGCCCGGCACCCACTTCCAGTCCAAGGAGCACAGTCACGCCCAATCTTCCAACACATTGCTTGATCTGGGCGATCAGGTCGGTAGCGCGCAACCGTTCGTCGCCGATTTGCCGGCGGGCGGCATTGCGATCCACCACTGCCAAGTCCTCCACCACACGGAACCCAACACCACCGACCGGCAGCGCCGCGCCTTGGCGATCCATTATATGGTGCCTGGCACGCGGTCGCTACGCACAGGGGAATATTTGGGGATTTCCTTTGGCCGTCCTTTGCTCCGGTCGCGGATGTAGCACTGGAGAACATGGGTCGATTTGACATTGAAAATGAACGATAGAGTTGGGGACAAACGATGAAAGATATCGGCGTCGGCATCATTGGCCTGGGGATGGGCCGCAACATGTTGGCGGTCAACAGTGATATGGCCTCACGGATGGAGGTGCGCGCGATCTGTGATACCAATTCGACGCTGTTGGACCAAGTGCGCACGCAACACAACTTACCCTTTGCCACCAGCGATTATCGCGAGCTATTGGCCCGGCCCGACATCCAGGTCGTCGGCATCTATGCCCCCGATCATCTGCACATGGCCCAGATCGAGGCGGCCGCGCAGGCCGGCAAACATATCATCTGCACCAAACCGATGGTCGTCTCGCTCGACGAAGCGCGGCGAACCGTTACCTTAGTACGGCAACATGGGATCAAATTTCTCGTGGGCCAGACCTGCCGTTTTATGCCTGCATTCCAGGCCGCCAAACAATTCTACGACGATGGCGACTTGGGCCGGCCGCTCTTTGCCGAAGCCCATTATGTCCATGATATGCGGCCGGTGTTGGACCGCACGGCCTGGCGCTATGAGACGCCACAAGACTTTCTTTATGGCGGCGCTTGCCATCCCATTGATCTGCTCTGCTGGTTTCTGGGCGACGTTGAGGAGGTCTTTGTCTACGCTTCATGCAGCGGCATGGATGCGCGCTACCCAGCCAATCAGCATGACAATTTTCTGATCAATCTGCGCTTCCGTTCAGGTGTGATGGCACGGGTGCTGGCCGTCTTTGGTCTGGTGGAGCCCCCCTTGCCCATGTTAGGATTGGGCATCTACGGGAGCAAAGGCTCGATGATCAACGAGAAGGTGGTTTTTGATAAGTTGGAGGGTAAACCAACGCTCGATCTCCACTTTCCCAAAGAAGCCGGTCATGGGCGCGAGGTCTGGCGCTACATGCGTCACTTTGAAGCGTGCCTCGTGGCTGACGAATCACCATTGATCAATGAAGTCGTCGGTGCCAAAGTAATTGCCACCGCGGCAGCCTGTTGGGAGTCGATCCAGACGGGACTGCCGGCCAAAGTAGCGGAGATCTAGTCGCCCTGTCACAACAGAAACTGAAAAACCAATGACAAACAAACTCAAAATTGCCTTTGCCGGCGCACGGCGCGCCGGCTCGTTCTTCAAAGCCTTTCAAGCCCACCCGGAAACCGAGATCGTGGCCCTGTGCGATCCCTATGAACCAACGTTAGCGGAAGCAGGCCGCGCCACCGGCGTCACCCAACTGTATACCGTCTTTGAAACGATGCTCGACCAAGCCAAGCCGGACGCCGTGGTGATCTCCTCGCCCATGCACTATCACGCCCCCCAGGCGATTGCGGCCCTGCAGCGGGAGATTCATGTCCTAAGCGAAGTGACCGCTGCGGTTGCACTGGATGAGGCCCGTTGGCTGGTGCAGGCGTGCAAGCAAAGTTCTGCCATTTACATGATGGCGGAGAATTATATCTATATGAAGCCCAATGTCCTGGTGCAGGCCATGGTCGAAGCCGGCCTCTTTGGCGAAACCTACTATGCCGAGGGTGAGTATCTACACGAGCTGGCAGTTCTGCATCACACCGCGGCGGGTAAACCGACCTGGCGTTACTATTGGCAGGTCGGCGTCAACGGCTGCACTTATCCCACCCACAGCCTGGGACCTTGTCTGCAATGGATCAAAGAACGGCCCACCCGCATCAGTTGTATCGGCACCGGTAACTGGACCGATCCCGAACATGCGATGGAAGACACGGTGTTGCTGCTCTGCAAAACGGAGAGCGAGAAGCTGATCCGCGTGCGCCTTGACATGCTCTCCAAACGTCCCCATTCGATGACCAACTACACGTTACAAGGGACCAAAGGCGCGTACGAAAGCAAACGCCGACCGGGCGAGGGCAATTGGGTCTGGGTCGAGGATTATTGCAAAGATCCCAACCAGTGGGTACCCTTAGAGCAATTTGAGGCGGAGTTCTTGCCCGCGATCTGGCGCAATCCACCCGCCGAGGCACTGCAGGCTGGCCACGGTGGCGGCGACTACTTTGAAGTGATGGATTTCGTCGATGCGATCCAAGGCCGCAAAGCACCCCGGATCGATATCCACGCTGCCATGGATATGACGTTGCCCGGCCTGATCAGCCAGGAATCGATCCGCCGCGGTGGGGAATGGCTGGCGGTACCGGATTCACGAGGGTGGTAGTTGCCGGTATACAGACGCGGATTGAGGATGCGCGGATCCCAAATCCGTGCATCCTCAATCCGCGTCTCTACACGGGAACAGACGCAAGGAAAGCAAATGAAAGAGGCGGATCTCTATGCCCCGGTCAAACAGTTTCTGGAAGCCCAGGGCTATGAGGTCAAAGGCGAAGTCGCGCACTGCGATCTGGTGGCAAGTCGCCCGGATGAGCCGCCGATTGTCGTTGAACTCAAACTCACGTTGAACCTTAGTGTCTTGCTACAAGCAGTGGACCGAACGGCATTAACCGACTTGGTCTATATTGCCATCCCCGAAGCAGCGGATGGCCGCAATGCATTGTTACGCCGATCTCGAAAAAGCATCAACCGGCTCTTTCAGATGCTTGGGTTGGGTTTGATCACGGTCGGTTTCCGCAGCCCAGCGGGACACAGCCAAGCCAAGCCGCGCATTGAAGTGGTAATTGAGCCGGGACCCTATCAGCCGCGCAAAAATCTCAAGCGGCAGCAGCGGCTGTTGCGTGAATTTGCCCTGCGCAAAGGGGATTTCAACACCGGTGGTACCACCCGCAGTCAACGGATGACCGCCTATCGCCAAGATGCCCTACTCTGCGCGGATTACCTCCAGCAGCATGGTGCCAGCGCGCCTGTTACCGTCAAAAAAGCCACCGGGATTGGCCGCGCCCGACAGATTCTCTACGACAACGTCTACGGCTGGTTCGAGCGCCCGGCGACCGGTAGCTACGATCTCACCGCCACCGGTCGCCAGGCATTGGTCCAATACGCCGACATACTCGCCACCCTCCGACCTTAACTGGCTCACTGTCCGACTGTTTTCAGTTCTCCCTGTTCACAATGGTATAATACCACCATGCGCTTTTTCAATACAACCGGGCCTTGTAACCCCACCGACCACTATATGTTACCCGCCACCGAGCGGCTCGAAGCCTTCGATCTCAACCGGTTGCTTACACAAAAGTCCTACTTTGTGCTCCATGCCCCGCGCCAGACGGGCAAGACAACCGCCATGTTAGAGTTGGCGCGTCAGTTGACGGCTGCCGGTGAATATATTGCCGTGTTGGTTTCGATGGAGATTGGGGCTGGATTCCGTGATGATATCGGGGCGGCAGAACAGGCAATTCTAGGTGCATGGCGCAACGCGATTCGTTTTCAGCTACCCAAGAACTATCACCCATCCGTTTGGCAGACGGATGCACCGGCCGGGCAACGGATCAGTGAGTTTTTGGGGGAGTGGGCATTACACGCCCCATTGTCGCTCGTCATCTTTATCGATGAAATTGATGCCTTGCAAGATCAAGTGTTGATCTCTATCTTGCGGCAACTGCGCGATGGATTTCAGCGCCGTCCCACGGCTTTCCCCAGCTCTGTTGCCCTAATTGGGCTGCGCGATGTACGCGATTATAAGGTCAAATCAGGCGGCTCGCTCTATCTCAATACACCTAGCCCCTTTAATATTTCGGTGCGCTCCTTCACCTTGCGCAATTTCTCTGCCGAGGAAGTTCGTTCCCTGTTGGGTCAACATACCGCGGAGACGGGGCAGCAATTTACCGAAACGGCAGCCGAGCGCATCTTCGAATTAACCCAGGGCCAGCCGTGGCTGGTCAACGCGCTGGCCAAGGTTTGTGTCGAGGAATTGGTCGAAGAGGTGACGATTCCCGTCGATGGCGACCATGTGAATGCGGCCAAGGAGATCCTGATTCAGCGCCGTCAAACGCATCTCCATCAGCTTGCCGACAAACTCCGTGAGGAGCGGGTGCGCCATGTGATTGAGCCGATCTTGGCCGGGGGAGTGATCGATGGGATCGCGCCCGATGATCTTGATTATGCCGTAGATTTAGGACTGGTACGCCAAATCCGCGGCGGCACAGTCACCATTGCTAACCCGATCTATGGGGAGGTCATCCCTCGTGTTTTGGCGACAACCACACAAGCCTCGTTGCCGGCCATTCATCCCACCTGGCTCAACCACGATGGCACATTGAACGCCGACAACTTATTGGAAGTCTTTCTCACCTTTTGGCGGCAACATGGTCAACCCCTTTTGCGCAGCGCGCCCTATCATGAGATCGCGCCGCACATTGTGTTGATGGCCTTTTTGCACCGCGTGGTCAACGGCAATGGGCGTATTGAGCGCGAGTATGCGATTGGCTCACAGCGCATGGATCTATGCCTTTTTTATGGTGATACGCGGTTGGCGATGGAGCTCAAAGTCTGGCGTGATGGGGATGCGGATCCAGCGGCAAGAGGATTGGCGCAACTGGACAGCTATCTCGACGGCTTGGGGTTGCCAACCGGTTGGCTCGTCATCTTTGACCAACGCAGCGGGCTGCCCGCCATCAGCCAACGCACGACAACCGCAGCGGCAACCACACCCAGCGGCAAGACAGTAACCGTGATCCGGGCGTAGTCCGCGTAGGTGCCAGGAGAGTCTTGCGCCCTATTAGGGCTACTCTTTGCGGCTGGATCGTTTTGGTAATACAGAAGTGGCAATCATGTCGGGAGCAACAAACCAAATGACAAGTCAACCAATCGAGCAGAATCCTTCTCACCAACCGGATGCCGCTGATCTGGCATCCGCCAAACGCGTCTTCGCGCTACACCAGAAGTACCCCGACAAAAGCCCCGATGAGCTGGTCGATCTCTTGATCCGCAATAGTTGTCTCCAAGTGGCGGGCCGGAGTGCAGTCACCGCCGGCGCGGTTGCACTACCCACGCTGGGGATGATCGCATCGCTGGCGGTTGGCACCATCGCCAACAACATGAGTAACACCCATCAAAGTCAGGCGGAAGTCGTGCTTGATATTGCCACCGCCTATCGTTACCGCTTCCGGCCCAACGAAAAGCCCTATTATCTGGCCGTTGTGTTGGGTCTCCAGAGCAGCAACCCGGTGAAAGCACAGAGCACCAACCAGAGCGGGGCGGAGCAGCTCCTCGCCAAAGGGGGCCAACAACTGGCAAGCCAGGCAACGCAGCGCCTGGCACGGAGTAGCATTGGGCGTGCGTTGCCGGTGGTCAATGTGACGCGCGCCGCCGGCTCGAATCTGCTTATGACCTATGCCGCGGGCCAACGGGCCAAAACATACATCAAATCCGGCCCAGCTAGCGTGGGCGATATGGAGAGCAGTATCAGTACCCTGCTCAAAAGCGATGAACTCAAGCTGAGTGAGTGGACCATGGAGTCGATCTCGGCGTCGATGGCAAATCTCTCGGATACGCTGATCGAGGGCTTTGACCAGGGCGCGCAAGATGTTGGGCGCGCCGCAGGCAAGGCAACGCGCAAATTTCTCAACTTTTGGCGCGATGCGACGACGCCGAAGCGTTAGGGCCTGTTGCCATTTGTGCGCCATACACTTGTCAGGTTTTGGAAACCTGACAAGTGTACCACGGTTTCGTCCCATCAGGACGGGCTAATTCCTCATAATTTCGCTGACAATTTTTGGGCGGAGACGCAACTTTGTGAGTTGACTGTATCCCTGCAAACACTATACCTCCGCAAACAGCGACGGGAAATGCAACAGCGGATCGCCAGGATCCTGCAAGAGGATCTGTTGCCGTTGGGTCAGTTCCGCCGTAGCCGGATGCGCCACCCGTTTCGTCGTCCATGCGATGTGCGAGACACAATATTTGTAGAGCAGGGCGCGGCGTTCGTGTTTGGCGCGCCAGGCCGCGGTACCGTGGGTGAGCGCTTCGGTAAAGAGGGTAATCGAGCCGGCGGGCGCCTTGGGGATGATGACCGCCGGGTAACTTTCCGGATCGTCGGCGATCGGTTCGGGTAGCTTGTAGTTGCTCTTGTGGCTGCCGGGAATGCAGCAGAAGCCGCCCTGTTCCGGTCCAGCATCGGCCAGGTTCCAGGTGACGACGACAAAGCCGTCATAGATCTGGTTGCGGCGGAAAGAGTAATATTCGCCCGGCTGTGTCCGCTCATTGCGGGCCAGCGCGCCGTAGTCGGCGTGGAGCGCGCCGCTGCCCATCCCTTCGTTCATGTACATACCATAGAGTCGATCCAAGCGAAACGCGTCACCCAGTTGCATGCGCAAAATCGGCATGAGCTTGGGGTGATCGAGCAGATCAACAAAAGGTTTGCCCCAGTCGAGGAAACCCGCTCCTGCCGGCGCGCTGCCAAAGCGTTGCGTTTGGCCGGGTGGTGGTAGTTTCTGCGCATCGATGAGCCCATTGAGTGTGGCAACTTCGTCGGGACTCAGCGCATTTTCAATGACTAAATAGCCTTGTAGATCCAAGAGATATTGGAGCACGCCAAGGTCCTGTTCGGTTGTGTCGTGCATGATGAGAGCCTGCTACTTTCTTGGTATACAAAAGTGATCTAATCTACTTTTGTGTCCACCTTAAAATACACACTTCATCCAGCGTTGCCGCGAAACGGTCTTATATGCTGTCCGTGTGCGATTACGCTCGACATAGCCATTTCCGAGCGGTTGGCTGTTTAGGCGTAAGCCAACTTCAACGCTTCTTGCTCAATATTCTTGCTGGCGTTCCAGTCCCGATCATTGATCGTGTCACATCCGCCGCAAGTCCATTTTCTGTCTGATAACTGCAAGTTTTGGTTTACATAGCCGCAATCGTTACACGTCTTGCTACTGGCAAAGAAGCGACCGACTTTTTGCAGAGTGCCACCAAACCATTGCTTCTTGTACTGCAACTGCCGACCGACTTCGCCCCATGCGGCATCAGAGATGGACAATGCAAGGTGGCGATTACGCACCATGCCTTTTACATTCAGATCCTCTATGGCGACTAGCTTGTAAGCTTTTGCTATTTCGGTCGTCATCTTGTGAACAGCATCCCCTCTACAGTTTGCAATCTGTTGGTGGAACGTGGCAAGCTTTTGTTTTTGCTTCCACCAACGTCCCCATCCCTGTCGCTTTCTGGATAGACCACGATTTAGCGCTTTTAGTCGCCTTAGTTCAGAACGCAGGAGTTTTTGGTTTTCAAACTCTACGCCGTCACTCAAGGTTGCCAATGTTTTTAAACCAAGGTCTATCCCAACTGACTGCTTGGCGAACTTGATAGGTGCAGGATGATTGACTTCTACCGTGATTGACACGTACCATTTGCTCGCGACGCACGAAACCACACCGAATATTATCTTACCGTCAAACCGTAACCGTTCTGCCATATTGACCATGCCAAGCTTGGGTACATAGAGCGAGTGACCATCTACCCGAAACTTATCGTTTGCCATCGCAAAAGACATCTTGCTGCGCTTCTTTGACTTAAAGCGAGGATATCCAACTTTTGCGCCGTTACGCTTGCCTGTCAGACTGGCAAAGAAATTACTGAATGCTCTGCCAAGCTTCTCGAACCCATCGTTGCTTGCGTCTCTTAGAACATCCATTACGAATGGAAACTCGTCGCGCTTGATGGCGTTGAACTGCTTTTTCAGCCCCAACGCGCTAGGCTTGCTGCCAGCTTCGTACTGCCGCTTCCATTCGGCAAGCCCCCAGTTGTAAACGAATCGCGATACACCACACGCCCTGCCCAGGTACGCTGCTTGCTCACTTGTCGGATTCAGTCTTATCTTGTGTGCTTTGATCGTGCTTTGCACGGGCTTCGCCATTATGACCAAGTTTTCTCAATTCCTCATCCGCCAAACGATCAGCTATTGCCACCATACTACAAACTTGACAAGTGTATCCTGGCAGCATACACTTCAGATAAATATGTAGCCAGAATACAGTTGGGGGATTTCTATGTTTTTAAATCGTACACGCGAACTTGATTATCTTAATCGTCGTTATGCCCGTGCTGGGGCCGAATTTATTGTGCTCTATGGCCGTCGACGGGTTGGGAAGACATCGCTCATCTACGAATGGAGCCAAGGTAAACCCGCACTCTATTTTTTTGCAGCGCGCCTGCCGGAGCAGTTGTTGCTGCAAGAGTTTTCACAAGCAGTTGCCAAAGCGCTAGGCGAGCCGGAACGAACTTTCCCTGATTGGAGCAGTGCTTTTAACACATTGGCCGAATTAGCAAGCACGCAACGGTATGTGGTTGTGATTGATGAATATCCATATCTGGCTGATTCGTCACCAGGTTTGTCAACCCTGCTGCAGCGCGCATGGGATACGACACTACAACACAGTAAACTCTTTCTCTGTTTAACCGGTTCTGCACACAGCGTGATGCGCCGTGAGATCTTAGATGGCCAGGCACCACTCTACCGCCGGCATACCTGGGCATATGAACTGCTCCCCATGCAACCGGACGACTTGCGCCACTTTTTCCCAACGTACAATGCAGAGCAGCTCATTGAAAGCTATGCCGTGTTGGGGGGCATGCCACGTAATGTCACCACGGTCAATCCCCAAGCACCGCTGCTACGCAACGTTGCCAACGAAATTCTCGATCCGGCAGGCAGCCTCTTTAACGAAGTACCACTCCTCTTACATGAAGAACTCAAAGGCGAAGTCGATGTCTTTGGTCACCTGCTGGAAGCCATTGCCGGCGGTGCCCATACCAGACAAGAGATCGCGACAGTCATGCAAAGCACGCTTGCGGCCACGCAGCATTACTTGAATGAATTACAAACGATCGGCGTGATCGAACACCGCTTGCCGTTAACACGCGTACAAAACGAAAAACGCCAGGGCACGTATCACATTCTAGATCCCTTTTTACGTTTTTGGCATCGCTGGGTAGCACCCCATTTTCGCCTCCTGCAAATCAACCAGCGCCAAAAAGAGACCCTCCAAGAAATCCGGTTGAATCTAGCTTACCTTGTTGCACCAGTGTGGGAAGCAGTGGCGCAACACCATCTTTTAGTGGCATCGGGGCAAGGCCAAATTCCATTTCCGGTACAAGAGATCGGCAGTTGGTGGGCCAAAGGGGTACAAGTAGATGCGGTGGGTCTAAACCGGCAGACAAAGCAGGTGGTCTTTGCCGAAGTACGCTGGCGCGCAACCAATGTCACCACCAAAGATCTGGATCTGCTGATTGAAAAATCACTCAAATGGCTACATGGGGATACAGCACACTGGGATGTCCACTATGCCTTTTTTGCCAAATCTATTGGCACGGTCATGGTCAACGAAATCGATGTAGAACAAGTACACCTCTTTCAACCAGCTGACATTACTCAACTTAAGTGACTAAACGGCAGTGAGTCAGTCGGGCAGTGACTGTTTTCTGTCTTACTGCCCACTATCTCACTGCCCCACTGTCTTACGGCCGCCGCTCTATATTAGCTGTGACAGCCACCCATCCAACCAGCTTACGACCAGACATAGACCTCATCATCATCGTCCGAATAGCCGATAAAAACGGCCAGCACGGCACGCGGATCATCGCCTTCCAGGGCCGGAATCTCATGAATACAGCGCGTGTTAAAAAAGTAGAGATCGCCAGGGGCTAGCGCGATTTTATAGTTATCAAGACCATTGGCGGCGGCGTACGCGGGGAAAGTTTCGGCGTCAATGTGCGGTTGGATCGCTTCGGTCCAAAGACATTGGTGGATGATCGTCTGCGCGCTTTGCCCCTGTTGCGAAGCGTTCTGTAGACAGAGGATGCCGGCGAACTGATGCTCGAAACGTGAGACCGCATAGTTAAAACGCTTCTCGCGCAGCGTGACATGGTCAATATGCGGTTTATACGAGTGGCTCTCGTAGTGAATACGAAAGATCGCCGGGCCATATTGGCGGCCATCCGGCTCTTGGGCGACCTTGACGGTTTTGCCACCGGCCAGTCCACTCAACGCACTGTAAATCGTTTCAACCGGATCATCAAAGCCGGTAAAGAGCACACGGAAAAGATCATGCGTGGCCACAGCATGGCGCAGAAAGCCGGCCTGGTCATGGCCGCGGTTACCCAAACTGGTGCCAATGTCGATGCGCGTGCGTTTGTCCGCACCGGCAGGGGCTTTAGGATCACGCACCAAGCCCCAATCCATAAAGCGTTGGAGCAGTGGTTGACAATGGGCCGGATTATAGGCCTGGCGCAACACAATGGCCGGCATCGCCGCTTGCGCGAGCGCGCTTAGGGGATCCGGGTAGGCAGCAAGCACGGTCTTCAGATCGGGTTCAGCGGGGGTCCACGATTGGGCAGGTTGCATAGGTTTCTCCATCCTATTTTGCAGAGTAAGATTTATAGATTTTCAAAACAGGCGACATGAATGATTACACCACAAACCATGAAAATTTTTCTACCGCCAAGGCGGCGAAGATTTTCACATCAGATTTTTATAATAGGCCCCATGCCGCGGCGGCACCAATAACAATGAAAATTGCGACCTTGGCGGTGATTATTTTCACATGAGGCAACATATCGATGACACCGCGCCCGATAGGCCCGCGACGCGGCGACCGCTTTTCCGCGCAGCTCAATCAGCGACCGGCAATGGCGCGAGTTCGGTGTTGCCGCGCCAGGTCCAGAGTACGCCGGCCAGGCAAAGGATCACCAAGAGGGCCGCGATCAGAAAGTCATCGCGCAGGGCCAGCACGATCTGCTCTTTGGCGGCCACATTTACCGTCGTACCGGGACCGGCATAATGTTGCAGGCGCAGGGCAAAGAAAGAGCCGAGCACCGCCACCCCCGCGGCTTGGCCCAATGTGCGCGTCTCGCTGAGTAAGCTAGAGGCGACGCCAAGTTGCGAACGCGGCACACTGCCCATGACCGCGCTTGTGTTCGGGGTGTTAAAGGCACCGATGCCAAGACCCATGGGAAAGAGATAGAGCACAAATTGCCATAAGCTACTATCCACATCCAGTTGCGCAGTCAGGCCCATACCTAATGCCGTCAGACCGAGGCCAATCCCGATCATGGGCCGGGTGCCGATGCGGTCCGACAAGATGCCCGAGAGTGGCGTAGACGAGACATAGGCCAGCGGCAAGGCCGCGAGCAGCATGCCCATCATGCGCTGTGATACCCCTAACACAAACTCCAGATAGAAGGGAACGACAACCATCACCCCCGAGATGGCAGCAAAGATGACCAGCGCCGAAAGCATATTGACGGCAAAAGCCCTATCGCGGAAGAGGCGGAGATCGATCATCGGGTGCGCAACCCGCCGCTCAATCCAAATAAAGCCGGCAGTGAACAAGAGCGCGGCCACGAGCAGCCCCTGAATCCACAGCGAACGATAGCCCAGCTCCTGGCCCAGGGTTAAGGCAAGGGAGAAGCAGAGCAGTGCGCCGCCAATCGCCAAGGCCCCGGCGATATCAAAACGCTCGCCTTTACTGCTGGGGAGCAAATTGGGCACGACGCGCCAGACGACCAGCAGCGAAAAGAGCCCGATCGGCACATTAAAGAGGAAGAGCCAGCGCCAATTGAGCATTTCGAGCAGAAAGCCACCAATCAGCGGCCCGGCAATCGCGCCCGACGCAATACAGCCCGACGCAATCCCCAACGCCATGCCCCGCTGCGCCGCCGGCCAGGTCTCGGTGATAATCGCGATGCCGATGCCCATCATCATCGCCGAGCCAACTGCCTGCACAATGCGGAAGCCGACCAGCCAGGGAATGTCAACGGCCGCGGCGCAGAGGATTGTGCCGATGACAAAGAGCAGTTGCCCTTGCATAAAGACCCGCCGCCGCCCAACCAGATCGCCCCAACGGCCAATGCTGGGCAAGATCACCGCCATACAGACCAAATAGGAGAGCGAGACCCATTGCACCGCAGCAAAGGTACTCTCAAACTCCCGCAGCAGCGTGGGCAGGGCCAGGTTCATCGTGGTGCCATTGGTGGCACTCATAAAGAGTGCCATCGAAATCGCGATCAGAATCCACCACTTGCCCGCGCTTGGTGTGCGCGGGGCAATCGGTACCGGTGCAGTCGATGTGTCGGTGTTGGTCACGAGCGTTGTCCTCTCGGCATTGGGGGTTGGGCGATCTTGCCCCAAGTCTAGCATAGGAAGCGGACGGTGTCATCTCGTAAAAATTGGGACTGACCGGGAATTGCTTTTCTCTTTGCTTGGATCAATGAAGTAGGTATTCTTGGCAGATGCGAGAAACTAACGGAGTGCTGGTATTACCGCCAAAGGCGGTCGGATTTTTTGAACGCGCAGATTGGTGTGGTGGGTGCACGGGCGAATGGGACATCTTCAATTGCAATCCGCAAGCTATTCTCCCCTTCAACACGCAGATCAATGCGCAAACCGGTGAGCACTTCAATCGCAATGCAGAGGCGCTTGTAAAGCGACCTCTGCATTGCGATGTTTAGCCTGTGGGTCGCAGAGGTATCCCAAAAAACGACCCGACTCATTGCTTATCATGTCCGTAAAGGTAATGATCAATATTTTGGGCCAAATCAGTCACCCTTAGATCCTGGGCATATTCATGCAGGTGATAAATCGGTGCGACAGTGTCGATCGGGGTGTCAGCGTCACCACCTTCTTGGATCAAAGCGTGCTCTAACCAGCGCGCGATCAAATCCGCCGGCGCGGTTTGCTCTTGTTCGGCAAATCGCCACAGACGGATATAAAGCTGTTTTGGAATTTGAATTGTTTCAAACGCTGCACTCATCGCAAAACCTCCTATCGTACACATGCCATGATTGTTTGATTATAGCGTAGGCCACCGCTTTCCACAACCCACGCCCGAAAAATTTTTTGCGCTTGCTTTTTTCTTTGTTGCAACGTATGATTTGTTGTTAGCCATCATCTTTAATCACTGACTATAGGGAGTAATATCGTGGGCTATAACACCATCATCATCGGGGCCGGCGCGGCCGGCGCAATCCTGGCAGCACGGCTGACCGAAGATCCAACACGCCGAGTGCTCTTGCTTGATGCGGGGCCAGATTTCCCAACCAGGCCAGCCCTGCCCGAAGAGGTCTACTATGCTCATGGTCGCCCCAGTGCGCCGCCCAGCAACCTGTGGGCAAGCGCCTTTGGCATTCGCACCAAGTATGGTTGGAATTACCAAGCCACCCGCACCGCCACATCACCGTCGATGTTTGTGCCGCGCGGCAAAATTGTCGGCGGCTCCACGGCAATCAACGCCATGATCTTTTTGCGCGGCGTACCCGAAGATTATGACATGTGGGCTGCGGAGGGCAATGACCGCTGGAGCTTTGCCGAGTTGCTGCCCTTCTTCTGCAAGAATGAACGTGATCTGGACTATGGTCACCTGCCCTACCACGGCGACAGTGGTCCAATTCTCGCCCGCCGCCTGCCCAAAACGGAATGGTCGCCGGATCACCTGGCCTTTTATGAAGCCTGCCGCGCCGCGGGCTATCCACACAGCGATGACGCCAATGCCCCCGATGATTGGGGGGTTGGCCCGCTGGCGCACAACCATGTTGACGGCATCCGCTGGAGCACGAACTTAGGCTATCTTGAACCGGCGCGGGCGCGGCCTAATCTCACTATTCAAGGCAATACACTGGTGCATCGGGTCCGCTTTGCCGGCAAGCGCGCGATTGGCATTGTTGCTGAGCAGGGTGGGCAGCTCACCGAGATCGACGCCGACGAAATCATCGTCAGCGCCGGCGCAATTGCTTCGCCCCACTTGCTGCTTCACTCAGGTATTGGGCCAGCAGACGATCTGCGCGCGCTAGGAATCCCGGTTGTCCATGATCTGCCCGGCATCGGCCAGAATCTGCGCGACCATCCACAAGTGCCGATCATCGTGCGCACCAAGCCGGAGGTGAAGTTGGACTGGAGCAACCCCCGGCTCAACATTGCCTTGCGCTACACGGCCACCGGCTCAACCTGGCGCAACGATATGATCTTCATCCCCGCCAGCAATGCCTTGCCGGATGGGGTCGTCAGCGATGACCCGCCGATTGGCTTCTATCTGACGCCGATCATCTATCTGGCCGCCGGCGCGGGTTCACTCACGCTCACTTCGACCGATCCTCATGTCCAGCCCAAGTTGGATTACAATTACCTGGCCGAACCTTTCGATCGCCTACGGCTACGCGAAGCCATGCACATTGCGGTTGACTTACTGCAACACCCCGCTTATCAGGCGATTGTGGCGGGGGTTGAAAATCTCACTGCTGACGATCTCGCCACCGAGGCCGCCCTCGACCGTTGGATGCTGCGCAATGTTACCACCAGCCACCATAGTTCCAGCACCTGCAAAATGGGACCGGCACGCGATCCGCTGGCGGTGGTCGATCAATTTGGCAAGGTGCACGGGCTGGAAGGGCTGCGGGTAGTTGATGCCTCGATCATGCCGGACTGTATCCGCGCCAACACGAATATTACCAGCATGGTGATTGGCGAGCGGGTGGCGGATTTTATGCGACAGGGCCAGTAATAATTAATGGAAAACAATTAACAATTAATGGTTAATTAAAAAGTAGAGGAGGGGACCTTTATGGACTGGGCAGGACATGTGGCGATTGTCACCGGTGCGGGCAGCGGGATAGGCCAAGGGATTGCGGCGCGCTTTGCCGAAGTGGGGGCGGAGGTGGTAATCGCCGAGGTGAATGAGGCGCGTGGCGCGGCGGTGGCAGGGGCATTACAGCAGCGTTATGGCAAGGGGATTTTTGTGCGCACCAATGTCGCGGTGACGGCTGATTGCCGCGCTTTAATTGAGCAGACGCTGGCCACCTATGGCAAGGTTGATACACTGGTCAACAATGCGGGTGTCAACTTTGTCAAACCGACGCTGGAGATGGACGAGGCTGACTGGGATCGGGTGATCGATGTCGATCTCAAGGGTACTTTTCTCTGTAGTCGTTATGCGCTGGAAGCGATGGTAGCGCGCAAACAGGGCAACATCGTCAACATTGCCAGCGTCCACAGTGTTGCCACCTTGCCGGAAGCGGCACCCTACGCTGCGGCCAAGGGTGGGGTCCACATGATGACCTGTTCGATGGCGATTGAATTTGCACCGCACGGCATTCGGGTCAACGCCGTCAGCCCCGGCCTGACCGATACGCAGATCTGGCAGGATCTGCTCAACGCCGTGGATGATCGCGCCCAAGTCGAGCAACATTGGTTTGACAATATCCCCCTTGGCCGCGCCCAAAGCCCGCGTGAGGTCGCCAACGTTGTCCTCTTCCTTGCCTCCGATGAAGCCAGCTATATCACTGGTGCCAACATTATGACCGATGGCGGCATGACCGCCCAACTGGTCAACCGGGCGCGCTATACGAGTAAGGCGTTGGAAGGGAAGTTTGAGTAGGGGGTAGAGGGTAGATCAGTAAATCGGTAAATCGGTAGTAGCTACCAAGCTTCCTATCTACCGATATACCGATATACCGATTTACCTATCTACCGATTTACCCTGCCACAGAGGACGAGAGTGGAGTAAAACAATGGCAAAACAGACACGGCATGTCGTCGCGACGACGGCGGAGTTGCCACCAGGGGCGCGCAAACTGGTGATGGTGAATGATCATGAAATTGGGGTTTTTAATGTGGGGGGCAGCTATTATGCGCTGCTTAACCGTTGTCCGCACCGCGCCGGGCCGTTGTGCAAAGGGCGGTTGCGGCCCTTGGTCTTGGCGGATGAAGTGCGCCAAGTGGCATATACGCGCGAAGATGAGATCCTCAAATGTCCCTGGCACCAGTGGGAATTTGATATTAAGACCGGCGTTGCGCTCTATGATGACAAGTTACGCGTGCGCGCCTATCGCGTCGTGCAAGAAGAAGAGATCATCGCTTTGTATTTGTAATCCCTCATCCCGGTGATTGTGATCATGCTAGCGTTCAACTTTATGGGCGACGGGCGGCGCTATGCCGCGGATCCCTATCGCGTGGTGGAGTCGGGTAAACAAAACCTAGTCATCTGCCCCGTTTGTATGCGTTCACAACGGCTAAGTCTACCAGATGATTTTCACTGGAGCCGCGGCACGCAAATTATGATCTGCGGTGAGTAACGGTACATTTTCCACAAGCGCGGTGGCAACAATGAGTCGATCAGCGGGGTCTTTATTAATGGTGACGGGCAGTTGCATCGACTGCGCCGCAATTTGTGGTGAAATCGGCATGACACGCGATTTATTCGCTTGCAATAACAAATTCAAAAATGCGTGGCAATCAGTCGCAATTTGGATTCTGCCCCGCTGAATCAACATGGCGATCTCCCAAAGCGAGATATCTGCAATCAAGATGCCATCTTGTTGATTCGCCAGTGCAAGTGCGGCTTGCGCCTGAGGGGAGAGTCGATTGGGCGTTAACGCATCCCAAATCAGCGCATGGGTATCGACGACGATCATGAATCAGCATCCCAGGTTTCATCAAGTGGAGCAAGCAGATCGCCGACAACCGCGGTTTGACGCAGATCTTCTAAGGTTTGACGTGCGACCACGCGTGCATAATCAGGCGGCACGAGTTTGGCGATCTCCTTATCTCGTAGCAATAGGCTGATAATCTCGCCCTCTTGCACGCGCTGCAGAAACATGCTCATATTTGTGCGAAATTCGCTAATGCCGATCGATATCATCAGTTGCTCCTTGACAGAACGTACAATTCACACGTACAATTCACACGTACAATTCACACGTACAATTGAATTGTACAATGGTATTATCAGTACGACAAACCAAAAAGGCTACTTGATTGACGAATGCTTTTATGCTTGGCTCTGTCCACAGCCATAGCAGCTAGGCGAAGCAGCACATTTGATATCGATTCAATCTAATGACCAACGCCTGGTTCCGGCAAAACGCAAAACGGGGCAGACCTTTTCCGGGAGTGGATTGCCAATATGAAGCGGCCGGCAGGCGATTATCTTACCCTTGATACGGCGCAGCCACTAGAACAGTGCGTTGCGCAGACGCTGAACTATCTACGCCCCGCATAAATTTAGCGCGCGAAGATTGCGGTCTGGGCATATTGGAGCAGCATAATTGTTTTGCCGTCGGCAATCGTGCCATCAGCGACCATTGCTAGCGCTTCGGCAAAGGATAATTCTAACACCTCAATATCTTCGCCCTCGGCTTCGACCCCACCACCGTTGTGGACTTTGGAGGCCGGATCATATTCGGCCACAAAGAAGTAGAGCTTCTCGGTGACCGAACCCGGACTCATGTAGGCTTCAAAGACCTTGCGCACGTGGTCGACCCGATAACCAGTCTCTTCTTCGGTTTCGGCTTTGATGCGCGCTTCGGGGCTATGTTGGTCAAGCAGACCAGCTGGGGCTTCAATTAGCAGCCCATGATGGCCGTTGACAAAAACGGGATAACGAAACTGGCGCGTGAGGATCACCGTACCTTGCGCCAAGTTATAGAGCAGAATGGTGGCGCCATTGCCCCGATCATAGGTCTCGCGGCTTTGCGTTTGCCACTCCCCATTGTTACGCAAAAAGTCAAAGGTAGTCTTTTTGAGGATATACCAGTTGTCAGAGAGCACTTCTACCTGCTGTACCCGCACCCGTTCAGCCGTTTGGCCCATCATCAGTAAACGCCTTTCTTTTTACACGAAATCACACGAATTTACACGAATACGCACTACACATTGGGTACATCCCAATGTGTGGGGGTAAACGTCCCCGGCACAGGCGAAAAATTGGTTCGTTTACCTACCATTTCCTCGCCTGTGCCGGGGACGTCGTCTGACGCAACCCCTGTGTTGGATTACCCTTGCCCATTTAGCAGATGGACAGAGCAGCCCCTTGATGTTATAATCTCAGCATAACACAAACAAAGATTATCATGCAAATTCGTGCAAATTCGTGAGAAACATCATGTTAACTGATCAGCGCAAACAATACATTATCGACCGTTTACAGCGCGAGGGGCAGGTCGTGGCGAAAACGCTGGCCCAAGAACTAGCGCTCTCCGAAGACACCATTCGCCGCGATCTGCGCGAGCTGGCGCAAGCGGGCTTGCTGCAACGGGTGCATGGGGGCGCACTACCCGCCTCCCCCGCCCTAGCCGATTTTCCGCAACGCCAGCAGATTGCGACCGCGGCGAAGCAGGCGATTGGGTACGCCGCCGCACAGTTGATCCAACCTGGCCAAGTCGTCATCCTCGACGGCGGCACGACCGCCGTGCAGATCGCGCGCCAGTTACCGCCTACCCTGCGGGCGACGCTGGTAACCCACAGCCCCAGTGTCGCTGTCGAGTTGGCGCAAAACCCCACGGTCGAGGTGATTTTGATTGGCGGGCGCTTGTTTAAACACTCGGTGGTGGCAGTGGGCGCAGCGGCAATTGAAGCGCTTTCGCACATCAACGCTGATCTCTATTTCATGGGGGTGACGGGGATCCATCCCCAAGCAGGATTGACCACCGGTGACTTGGAAGAAGCCTATGTCAAGCGCGCCTTGTATGATCGCGCCGCCGAGACGGTGGTGCTGGCCTCTAGTGAAAAGCTGGGCGTCGCTTCGGCCTACGTGATTGCGCCGGTGAGTAAGGTGAGTGGAATGATTGTGGAAAAGAGGGTAGAGGAGGCGATTGTCAAGCCCTACTTGGCGTTGGGCCTGACCGTGACCAGGGCGTAAGAAGCAACCTTGAGGATCGCTACCGATCTACGCAATCTATGATATAATCCCACCAACAGATAGTGTGGACAACATGGTTTTGGTAGACTAAAGGTGAACTATGGATGAATCGATGGCTTATCGCTTCCCTGGTATGGACCCTTGGCTTGAGCAACCGAGCCTTTGGGGTGATGTACATTTTCGCCTGATTGCAGCACTCGCTAATTATCTCAGCCCAATTTTGACACCCCACTATTACGTCGCCGTTGGCACGCACACCTATATCACGACGACGCCAGATGCTCCCACTGTGCGTTATCCAGATGTTGCGGTGGTCGAAGGGCGGGCTGCTGGTGTTGTCCAGGCAAGTGGCGGCGTTGCCGTCGCAGAGCCAGTCATGGTCGAAGTACCACTGCCGGATACAGTCGAAGAAGTTTATCTAGAGGTACGTGAACCGATCAGCAGTGATGTCATTACCGCAATCGAGCTACTGTCGCCACTTAATAAACGACCAGGTGCAGGACGTGAGAAGTATCTGCAGAAACGCCTCGAAATCTTTTCGACCTATACCCATCTAGTGGAAATCGACCTATTGCGGAGTTGGCAACCGATGCCCTTTGCGGGTTCCCCAACCACCGGCGATTATCGGATTTTGGTGCGCCGTGGCGAAGAAGGTGGGCGCGGACGACTCTACCCGTTTAATGCCCAAGATGCGATTCCGCGCTTTCCCTTACCACTTCAAGCCGGCGATGCGGAACCGACGATTGATATCGGTCATTTACTCCGCCAAATCTATCAAGAGGCTAGTTATCGGCTACGCATTAACTATAAGTTGCCACCACAACCGGCACTCAGCAAAGTCAATGAACAGTGGGCAAAGAAAGTGTTGGACGAATCAAGCGCACAATAATGGCTGACGAATACCAGGGATCTGGCGATCCCTGGGCAGCAAAACCAACCAGTGGATCAACTACGACAGTCGATAAAACGCCACTGCGTTTTCCCGAAATAACTGGCGCAACTCTCCTTCTGAACAGCCACTGACCGCGCCCTGCAAGGTCTCCACCCAGCGCGGGTAAAGCGTGGCCTGGTAGGCCACCGGCCAATCCCCGCCAAAGATCACCCGATCAAAACCAAAACAGGTCAGCACATGGTCAATGTAGGGCTGGAGATCGGCCTCTGTCCATGCTTGGTGATCGGCTTCGGTGACGAGGCCGGACATTTTGCACCAGACATTGGGGAAGGCAGCGAGGGTGCGGAGTTCGGTTTGCCAGGGTTCCAGCACCTGGCCTTTGATGTCCGGCTTGCCGATATGGTCCAGAATAAATGGCACGTTGGGACATTGGGCCACCAGCTTGACCGTATTCGCCAGTTGGATGTGCGAGATACAGATGTCAAAGCTCAGCCCATAGTCGGCTAGCAACTGGACGCCGCGCACAAAGTCAGGACGCAGGCAGAAGTCCAGATCTGGTTCAAATTGAATAATACGACGAATCCCCTTGGTCAGCGGGTTGGCGGCCAATAGCGCCTCTAGCTCTAGCCGGACAGCGTCCCCTTTTTCCAGCGGTGCCCACGGCACCATGCCGGCGATGCGGGGATCTTGCGCCGCCAAACTGGTGATCCATGCCGCTTCTTGTTGATAGTAGAATGGATCAACCTCACATTGCAAAAAGACCATCTTCTCCACCTGCACCCCAGCACAGTGGCGATTGTAATCGCTGAGGAGATAGGGCTTGTTCAGCAACGGAATATTATCGAGCCACGAATAACGTAAATAACCCGGATCCCATAGATGCAGGTGGGTATCGATCAGGGCAAAGGGTAACATGGGTGCTCCTTGTGGTTTTGGGATGGAACAGTAAATCAGTACATCGGTACATCAGTAAATCGGTCTCAACATGGGTCACTACCGATTTACCGATATACCGATTTACCCTTTACGCCAACCGCGCCCGATAGAGATCGTACGCCGTCTCATACATAATTTTGTGGCGCAGGGTTGGCTCGACTTCGGTGAGGAAGGTGTTCGGTTCGTCCCAATCCCAGTGAGGGTAATCGCTGGCGAAGACGAGGGTTTCATCGGCCCAGAGCCAACGCAAGAAGGTGGGCAGATCGGCTTTGGTGGGCAGATTGGGCATGGGTTGGGTGCCAAAGCGGATGTTGCTGCGCAAGTATTCACTGGGCAACTTCTTGACCCAGGGCGTATAGTCGCGTATGCCCTTCCAGTCGCCATCCATGTGCCACATCAACCCGGGCACCCAGAAGACATCATGCTCAACAAAGAGGAACTTGAAGTTAGGGAACTTCTCAAAGACCCCTTCGCAGATTAGGCTGGTGACATGGGCCATCGCAATCTGGGGACGGGCCATGCGCATCTCGAGATAGTAGGAGGGAAAACCGGCTGAGGTTGGCGGGGCGGCGACGCCCGACCCCTCTGCGCCGAAGTGGACACAAAGCGGGAAGCCGTGGCGTTCACACGCTGCGTAGATCGGATGATAGAAGCGATTGCCAAAAGGCATGCGTGCACCGGCGGGCATCATCACCTGGACAAAGCCAGGGTGATCGGCGAGCCGTTCGATCTCCTCCACGGCCTGCAGTGGATCTTGGGGCGCAATATGAATCGAGGCGCGCAGCCGGGCGTCGGCGCTCAGCCAATGGTCGGCGGTCCAACTGTTAAAGGCGCGGCAGTATGCCGCGCCGTAATCGGCATCGGGATGGACGGCGGCGGAATAGGGGCCACCGGTGAGGACAGCCAGCGAAATCTCATACTTGTCCAGATGGCGTTCGATGGCGACGGTTGGCTCCATGGAGGGATTGATATCCTTCCCATCCCACAGATCGTGGCGTGCACCAGCACCAGGCATATTGGTGTAACCAATACCGGGCATCATCGAACCAAAGTCTTTAATGTATTCTACATACTGGCGCGGTAAATAGGGGAAAAGGGCTTCTTGATTGGGCAGGTTGTGATGAACGTCGGTGTCAATGATAAGCGGTTTAACGGGCGGGTGGGCGCCATTGGTCAGCGGTGCGGTCGGCGCAACAAGCGTAAGATCAGACATGAATTCCTCCTGGCAAGGCGAGAGAGCAGGCAACGTAAAAGTCCGCTACCATAACAGAAAAATGGGAATTCATGCCATTATAACGCAAGGACTCCTGGCGCCAAAGTAGACGCAAAGGGTCCTGTTTTCCGTTATAATCATGCCCAAGCGTTACACGAAACAAGCTAAACACAGCCCATTACGTCAAATGGCGCTGGATTTATCATCGTATACTGTTATAATCACGTAAGGTTGCCCATAAAAATATACATTTTGTGTTACTCCTCTTGATCACCCACCACCGGTGAGTCTCCGGGCAGTCGCTGGGTAGAGAGCCGCGACCGGTGATAAACTGCGCTGGATCACGCGCTAAACTAAATTGGAGTGAATGATGAATAAAAAGCTGACAATCATCCTGAGTTTGTGTTGGATCAGCCTGTTCATCGCGGGCGGCATTTGGCTGCGTGAACGGCCGCGACCGCCCCTATTGACGTGGCAGTCCCCCCTACCGACGGCGACGCCGGCCGGGCCGACACCGATTCCCACCCCTGAATTCTGCATCAGCCAACAGCACGACTGTATCCTGTTAGAGTTCCTCGGCTACCAGCACAATGGCGACGGCACGACCACGCTCAGCTACCGTATCACCAATCACTGTGCTGAACGCGTCGAGTATTTTGCGATAGAAACCGGCTTCTGGACGCGGCTATGGTGCCACCTACCAGGGCGACCTGGGTAGCCACACCGTCCACTGGGTGGATGACCAGCCCGGCATTCCGACCCAAGGGCTGCGCTTCGACGGCGACAATGACGCCTTCAAGGACGGCGCTGCCGAAGTCTACACCTTCACCGTACGCGACTTCACCGGGCGTTCCCCCAACACCGGGCGCGTGGTGGCCGGTCGTCGCGAATATGCCTTTCGTCTCATCCTGCTTGATCCCACCTGTGAGGTCGGCGTTTGGCCCACGCCCAGACCAACACCCACCCTGACACCAGTCCCCTTCAGCCCCCTACCCACGCCCACCTCCACACCGGATGGAGGTGTTGTGTTGCCAACCGAACCAGTGGTGGCGGAATGTGTCTTTACGCCACCTGCTGGTGGCATGCCACCGGCAGAAGCAATCATCCCGCTGGATACCTATTCATTTTCTGAGCCACAGCTAGTGCTTACTACCACTGCACATATCCAGATCGAGCAGTGGCTACCAGATAGTGGGACACTGCTGATTAGTAGCGAACCTAATATCTCTCAGACAGTCTCAGTCGCTCTGGTGAACATCAATACAGGCGGTATCACAGAGATTGTAGAACCACGTCGGTATCTGCGAAAACCTCGATGGCTTGCCGAAGATCGCACAGTAATTTGGCGCGAGTTAGGGGACGTGCTAGATAGTGTTCCTACCTATTGGGAACCGGGGGTTCAACTACGTTCATTTGAGCTACTAAGCACAAAGCGCCTTTCTGGTAATGGAAACGGGGCAGGTGTTACCCATGATGTTTCCCCAAACGGCAAAGAGTTTGTATTTCTATCCCTACCTGGTGGTACACAGCCATTCCTCTGGAATCAAGTAACGAAAATGCTACGCGCCTTGCCGGTTGACTTGGCAACCTGGCGTTATCAGACGAGCGGCACTCCCTATCCGTTCCAACCCTTCAACGTCGTCTGGCAACCGAACAACAAGAAGCTCCTCTTCTGGGACGGCACATGGACTTTTCTTTATGATTTGACCACCGACAGCGGTTGTGAGATCCGAATAGGCACTTTTATTGCCACGCCCTTTACGTTTGTCCAGGAAGCGGCCTGGTCACCTAATGGCCGCTATCTATTGCTAAAAAATGCCGAATACCCACCTTACACGATGACATCCGGACCCCATGATTTGGTGCTGATTTTGGATACTTATACAGGTGAGGGTGTTCAATATGCGCTCGGTAACCTGGTCGTAAACCTCTCCTGGGCACCGGATAACCAGACAATTGCTATGACGAAGAAAACGGGCGAGGAGACGGATAGCTATGGGCGTTTTAACCTTTATGACCTTTTTCTATTCAATGGACGTAGCGGTGAAACCAGGCAGATTTTGCCGGAACAGGAAGGCGGTGACCCGAAAAGACCCCTTTGGTCGCCGGACGGAACGCTCCTAGCTTTTCTCGGCACGGTCGAAGATAAGTCAGGCAATAACGTTAGCGGAGTGCTTACCAGTCGGGTAGCCCAAAGTCGGTAAGGGGGAATCTCTATGTATTTTCATCAACTCAGAACAATCATTCTCCTACTTATAGTGATCTATACGTTTTCGAATTTTGTGTCGGCTCACGCTCAATTTCAATCGCCGGACAATGTTACGGTAATCATGTATCAACTAGCATCCGACGGATCTATTATCAAGGATCGCGACAATCACCCAATTCCCTGTAAAAAAGATGACACATTCTACGGCTGCACAGCGATGCCTGATAACGCCACCTACGCCTACCCTTTTGCCTCAAGCACCATCACGATCAGCATCGACGGCTCGAATGGCCCCGACAATGATGTCTATGTCTATCCCTATCTGTGGGATGTGACACCGCAAGAGTTGGATATGAACGGCAGCCAAGGCAACAAACCCCTGGCCGCGGTCAAGGCGCAGATGATTGCCGCACGCACCTACATCTACCAACGCCTGACCTATATCGACCAATATGGCACGCCTAACAACTCCACGCAGTTTCACGTCTTTCTGCCCTATCGCTACCAAGCGCTAACACCACCGCAACGGGTACGCGTACAAGCGGCTGCATTGGAACGGCTTTATCTGAGCGAAGCGAACAGCACCTATCCGCTGGAGGCGCTCTATGGCGCAGATAACCCGGGAGCGACGGTTACCGGTAATCGTCCCTATCTGCAAAGTGTGCTGGATCCGATTAGTGCCGCCTATGGTGTACTCAATGGCACCGGCAATGGCGGGATGTCCTCCAAAGGCATCAGTCGGTGGGCCTTTGGCCACACGTCGTCACGCGGACCCGTCGCCGTGGGTCAGCCCACCTATCCCCATGATGACGGTGGTAACGGCGATTTCTGGCCAGTGCGCTTGGACGATGCCGCGCAACTGCTGACCCACTACTACACCGGCATTCACCTCCGTGATGCCACCGCTAACAATACCATCGTGACACCGGCCCGGCGTTGGGCGGCGCTCCAGATCCGCTGGGATACAGCGGATGGCAACCCACCGGCGGCGCGCTGTGCCGGCAACGCCATTCCCCTGACCGGCTGGGTGCAGAACACGGGCACCACGACTTGGGCTAGCGGTGGTGCGGTCCACTTTGGCTATCAGGAACTGCCCGGCCTTCAAGTACAAAGCGCCGCGGTGACCGCTGCCGCCTATCCGTTGGCGCCGGGCGCGCCGGGCGGCGCCTACACCGCCACGTTGCTCTATGTGGCCCCCACCGACATGGCGGACGAGGACATCGCCAACCCGCGCGTTGAGATGTTTGAGGGCAATACCCCCTTCAGTCAGTTCGAGGCCGGCCACTCCTGGCCCACCTATCTCGTGCAGATACCGATCCACATCTGTGACAAACGGGGCTATCTGCCTATGATCCAGCGCGGGCGCGTCACCAGCATCCAGGCGCAAAGTAACCGCCAGGCGGTCATCCATCCGTTTGACCATCCGCTGTGGTTGCCGTTGATTGCGCGCTAACGCCCCCAACCCCCAGGTTGAAACCTGGGTCTGTTAAGAAAAGCCCGCTAAAGCGCACTGCGGTCGCAGTGCGCTTTAGCGGGCTTTTTCTAACCGGCGGTGGCTTCAGCCACGGCCGGTTTACCCGAAAAAGGGTAAGCTCATGCCAACGTTCAAAAATTCATTCATCGGCATCGCCCTCGTGCCCCTGGCGGCGGCGACCTATGTTGTCCTGGCCGGCCGTGAACCAGCGCGCCTGGCCACTCGCTTACGTGATCCCCGGCGTCTGTTGGATATATTCGTTGCGGGTGAGTTCTTTGAGGATAAAGTCGGCGACATCGGCGCGGGCGATGCGGCCGGCGGTGAGATCGGTGCCAACGTGGTAGGTCCCGGTGGGCGGATCATTCGTTAGGCCGCCGGGGCGGACGATAGTCCAATCCAGCCGGCTGGCGCGGACGGCGGCTTCCTGCGCTTCTTTGTCTTCCATCGTTTTACGCAGCGCCGTCTTCATCAAGACTTTGAAAAAGAAGGGCACCTGGTCTTTGCTGTCGCCGACGCCCAGCGAAGAGACAACGATCAGGCGGCGCACGTTGTGGCGCTGCATGGCGTCGATGATATTGCGTGTGCCTTGGGTGACGGCCATGTCGGGATTATTGCTCGTATTGCCGAGTGAACAGATGACAGCTTCGGCCCCCGCCACGACTTTATCGACATCGGTTGGCTGCAAGACATTACCGGCAATGACAGCCAACGCACTATTTTTATCTTCCAGCTTGGCCGGATCACGTACCAAGGCAGTGACTTGGTGGCCAGCCTTGAGCGCTTGTTCGATTACCTGCTTACCAGTACCACCGGTTGCACCAAAGAGGGCAAGTTTCATACGATAATTCCTTTACTCTGCGACGCGGTTTGAAAACAAAGTGGTGCTAATCAGCGGCCATGCGTTGCAAGGGTTGCGCAAAATCATAGTAAACCCCTTGCTGACCGGCCCCACGCCCATAGTAACCCCACTCAGGAAAGTTAAAGTCACTGGTAACGGCATTGGGCAGTAAGAGGACGGCCTGCAGGAAAGCATCAAGATCAGTCACGCCATAGAGATTAACCGCATAGCCCCATTCCTGCAAGAGGGCGCAGAAGCGGCGGGTCTCTAGATATTGCCACTTAAGCGAAAAACGATTTAACCCGCGGTCCACCAATTTTTCGATCTCACAATGCAAGGTCTTGGGTTGATTGATCAGCATCCGCAGATGGCCAACCGGGGCCTGAATGATGGCACCAGGATAGCGCGCGGCCAGCGTTGCACACCATTCTGCGGTCAAGAGATCAAGATTGGCATTAAACCAAAGCTGCGCAGGGGCAAAGCCGTGGGCATCGACCCGTGCCAGCACATCATTTAGCGTCTCCCCGCCGACCTTAAAGTCCAGCTTGATCGCGCGCTGCTGTCGCCGCAACGTAGCCAGCGCCGTATCCAGATCCAGCCAGCGTTCCGTGCTCTGTGGCGCACGCTCGGCAAAGGTATCGTGGCGTAGGATCAAAGCAGTACCTGTTGGATCGAGATTAACATCAAGTTCGGCCCAGTGGGCAGGCGAGGCCAGAAAGTGCTGCAGATTCGTTTCATCATTTACGCCATGCCAGACCAGTTCTACAGCAGCGGGCAGCATGGCTTCGGTGACAAAGTCGGTCAACGCGTAGCGATCACCTTGCACTGCCCTAGTAGGCAACAGTTCTAACGGGGCGAGAAAGATCGTATCCGCGTGGAGCAGTAAAATTTCGCCCGCCGGATCGGCCGCCGCAATCTTGGCCAGATTATTTGGCTCGTTGTCGATAAAGGCGATGACACGGTAGCCTTGGGCCTGCATCTGCTGTAGGCCGATCACCTTGTAGTCGGCAACGCCGCCGGTCCAGTCATTTGGGCGCAGAATCAGCAGATCATCGGTAAAGGTGACCCCGTGCGGGCCAGCCAACTTATTAAGCGATTCCAGGGTGTCGCTTCGTAAGACTTCGAAGCGCCCGGTATTGAGGCCAACGGCAGTGTTCGGCTGTAGCTGCAACCAGCGCATAATATCAAAGACGCCGGCGAAGGCATGATGCGCAGTCGCAATCGTGGCCGGCGACCAGTAATGGGTCAGATACCAGGCTTCGACTTCGGCACGGGCGGCTTCATCCAGTCCGAATCGTTCCAGGAAGAGGTCGATCACATTTTCGTGGACATCAATCGCATCCAGGGTCAATGACTGAAAATGGCTAGTGCCATGTTCCCGGTCATAGCGCCGCAACAGGTAGAGCATCATGTGGCGCAGGTCAAGGATGGTGCCGTCGATGTCAAAGATAATGAGCAGACGGTCGGTGGGGTATTGCTGGCGCATGGCCGTGTAGTGGGATGCTAAGGCCGCCATCCAATTGGTCATAATAACTCCTTACATTCATTCGAGCAATCAAAAATCATTTCATAGTAATCACAATAAAAATTACTGTAAAGTAGTTAGATTAACATTGTGTCAACAGTTTTACAAGAATATCGCCTTGCACAGTTCATTACATATGCGCCTGGTCTGGATACCCGGTGCGTATGTCCTCCAATAAAAAATGGGCAAGTCAGCCGGCAACGGTGCTCAGCGACTTGCCCATTTTCGATCATCCAGCGGTTACAGAGAACGTATCCACACGTTAGGCAGCGAAGAGCCCTTTGCCCTCTTTCAACCCCAAGCCGGCAATCAGGAACGCGGATTGTGAATCTTTGGATGTTGAGCCAACCAGTCAACGTGCGCCATTGTATCGAAGATAACAACCGGTCGATGTAATCGCTCTGCCAAAAGTAAAACGGTGTTTACGATTGCGTTGGATTGGCGCAGCGTGGCAGCGCCTTTGGGCAGGCTATAGCAGCGCGCGTTCCGCCAGGACACCGGCCCCAAGCAAACCACTATCGGCCGCCAGTTGAGCGCGCAAAATGGGTATGTGACGGTAGGAGTACATCGCATTTTCCTGATAAGTTTGGCGCACGATGGCAATGTAACGCTCACCCAGCAGGCCAACGCTGCCACCAACGATGAGCGCCTCTGGCCCCAACACGTGGGCAAGCGCCGCCAAGCCGCGCCCCAACCATGCGGCCCCTTCATCCACCGCGGGAATGGTGATACCGGCGTTATAAGCCACCGCCAAGGCCTGGATCGAGGGATAACCGCTGCGCGCAACCAGAATGCGGGTGGCGGTATAGGATTCCAGACAACCAGAGCGCCCACAGGTACAGGGACGACCGTTAATAGGCTCGATGGCGCTATGACCCACTTCACCCGCTTTGCCTTGCCAGCCGCTGTAGAGCTTGCCGTCGATCACGATGCCGGCACCCACGCCCGTACCCACGGCGACCACCAGCAAATGCTGATAGCCCTGACCGGCCCCCAAAGCCGCCTCGGCCAGGGCGAAACAGTTGGCGTCATTTTCAACGAAAGTCGGCAGCGCAAGCTGTTGGCTAAGCTGATCGGCCAGGGCAATTCCCGTCCAACCAGGAATATTTTCAGTGGCGTAGACCACGGTGCCAGTGCGCGGTTCGACCTGGCCACCGGTCGCCACCCCGGCAGCAACGGGGTAGATCTGGGCCGCGGCACCAGCCGTCAAGACTTGCTGGGCAAGCTGGGCCAAACGTTCGAGCACGACCGGGGCACCGGCTTGCGCCTGCGTGGGCAACTCATGACGAAAATGAATGGAATGGTCGGGCAGCATGATGCCCCCGGCTAGTTTGGTCCCGCCAATATCAAAAACACAGATCGGTTGGGTCATAACTCTCACAAAAGCTGCTCAATCGCGAGTAATCCGCTAGTACACGACGGCCTAAATAGACCCACGGTTCTGCTGTGCCTAGCTGGTCCGTGACCAGCTATTGGCTTATTTGCGCCGCACTGTACTAGCTGTAGTCACGCGACACTGGGTAACGCGACCCTGGGCCGTGCGTCACAGCGTGCATCATTAGGCAGACGAGACAGGATTACGCGCGACGATCGATAGATTGGTTAGGATTGCCGGTTCAACCGGCTTCTTGCAAGATACTCTCTGGGACGGCAGCTTCTAACTGTGCCAAGAGGAAGTTGTCCTCGGTCTGTTGCGCGATCTGTCGCACACGGGCAAAGTGGGCAGTTGCCTCGGCGGTACGTGATTGGGCGCGATAGACCTGGCCCAGCGTAAAGAGCGCATAGGGATAACTTTGGGGCTCTTCTTGCGCCAGGGTCCGTTCGGCATAAGCTTGGGCCTGCTCAAAATCCCCCAGCTCAAAGTAGACCGTAGCCAAATTTGAGGTGTTCTGCGCAACCCAATAGCTATTTTGGCGGGCTTCAAAGAAGGCCAGGGCGCGCTGTGCGAGCGGTTGCGCCGTGGTCCATTCTTTAAATTGGACATAGACGCCCGCCAGATTGCTGCGCACCTCTTCCGCGCGCACGCGATCACCGATCTGTTCATAGAAGGCCAGGGCCTTTTGATGGTAATTCACCGCATTTTCGCTATCCGCCTGGTGCGCGGCCAAGACCCCTAAATTGCGCTGTACGAGCGCGATGCCCGCCTTGTCATCCAGCATCTCCGCCGCGGCCAGGGCATTTAAGTAGTGATGGCGGGCTGCCGTATAGTTGCCGGTGGTCTCTTGCAACGCCCCATCCAGATTCTCCAGGCGATAGCGCGCCAACAGTGCTTCACGCCGGGCATTATGTAGTTCACGCTGTTGGATATAGATCGTGCCGCGCTTGGCATGTAACCAGGTATTCTGTTGTAACAGGCGCGCCGCCGCCGCCAATCCAGAGCCATAACGCGCAAGTGCAGCCTCGGTCTCACCCAGTGTACGAAAGGCGTCACCAGCGATGATCGCGGCTTCGACCACCCACTCATCATCCGGCGGTTTGTTTGATTGCACCTCCGACAAGGCCTGGGCGGATAGACCCGCCAGTTGGTAAAGTTGGCTGCGCAACAGGCGTAAGGTATGAGCAGCAGCTTCGGGCAGGCGCTCACTGGAAATCTGTTGGAAAATTGCCAAGGCAGCAGCCGCCTGGCCACGGCGGATTTCCTGGTCACGGTGGAGATACCAGATCTCGATCGCGGCCTCCGGCTGCCCAGCTCGCTGGTAATGATAAGCCGCGGCCGTATATTCACCACGGGTTGCGCGAATCTGGCCGGCCTGCCAATGCAGTGCATCGCGACGCTCCACCGAGAGTTGGCTATAGATCACCATACGAAGGACCGGCAAGAGCTCCACCCCGCCGCTGCTATCTTCATGCAACAGGCGGTAATCGATCAGACGGCGCAAGGCGACAGTGCCCGCCCAAGGCGCATCCGCAACCCCTTGGTGGGTGGCATCACCCAACCAGGCATCAACGGGCGTAGGGGTGCGAAAGACAGAGAGCGCTTGCAGCAAGGCGCGTTCGGCCTTGTCCAGCCGCTGCTGTAGCCGCTGCCAAATTGGCGCTAACGCAGGCGTTTGCGGCAGTTGATCCAACACCTCATTAAAGGTAAGCGCATCCGCGGGGACCGTTGCGCGATAAAGCATTACGGCCAGCGCCAACAAGCGCGGGTTGCCACCGGTAAAGGCATCGACGCGCGCCAGCAGCGCGGGGGTAACAGACAGAGCCGCTCGGGTTAACCACTCGGCGATCTCATTACTGGTCAGCCGGGTTAGGGGGAGGACAAGATCAGTGGCAAGCACATTGCGTTGGCCAATGAATAGCAATGGTGCATGGCCCTGTAAGCCCTCCAGAAAAGCCAAAAACTGGGTATGTTGTTGTGTTTCTGTTTCAATATCAACTGGTCGGAGCAGGTCAATTTCATCAAAACAGAGCAGCGGCGGCGTGGTCAAAGCGGCCAGATCGGCACGGGTAAGCTCTAACGCCAGATTGGCATCTTTCATAACCCCACCATTGGCAATGGCTTGTAACCAAAGCCGCGAAGCCCCATGTTGATGCAGAAACTGACCAAGGGCAAAGAGCAAACTGGTGAGTTGATCATTCAATGTAAAGCGGACGGTAAACCAGAAAACCGTCGGTGTCGGCCACTGCTCGGCCAATGCACCACCCAAAGCCGTTTTCCCAATCCCACTGACGCCAGATAGATAGACAGATTTGCCGATGGTAAGGGCAGCCAAAGCAGCTTGAAAGACGCGCTCGCGCCCGATCAAATCACGGTCAACGGCTGGTTGTTCTAGCCGTAAAGTCGGTTGTAACCGTAACAAGAGCATCTCACCCAAGCGGCGAATTGCTTCGCGCAAATGGCGATCATAAGTGGCCCGCGAGACATGGAGAATATCGCTGTAGATCTCAGCCTGATTGCGCGCAGCGGCGAAGAAGCGATGAAAGTAGGTTAGATCCAACAGCAAGTAGAAATAGCGATCACAGAGCCCAGATTCTTCTTTGGCCTGCAGGGCATCGCGTAAGAGCGTGGCACCATCGGGCGGCAAGGGCGTGGCGCACAGGGCGGTGGCAGCACGGGCCAACTCGACACCGAGTAACGCGCCACGCCCGGCGGCAGTTGTGGCATCAGCGAGGCCATAGAGGGCTTGCCCAAGAAAATAAGGCTGGGCGAGGGGTGATTGTTCCCCAAGAACAGTCGGCGCGCGGTAATTATCGAGCGCAAATTTTAGTTGATCAAAAAACGTTGCGGCAGCAGCAAGCTGGATGTGACTGCTAGGGCTTCGAGTAGGGTGCGACATGAGCAGTATTCGTTTTCGGAACAAATAGGATGCGGCTACTGCAAAAAAGCTGCAAACTCAGCTTTTACAGCGCCGTCATCAGTTTCCCACACAACAGGCCCCATGCCTAGGCGGCAACGATAACGATGAAAATTTTAGCCACAGATAAACGCAGATGAACAGTGATTTTTGGTTTTCATCTGTTCAGCTGTGGCTATTTCCCCATCAGGTCCACAAAAGATGCCCATAAAATAGGCAAGGAAAATATGTAAGGAACCGGTAAGCTTTCAGCCGCAGTAATCAGGTTGTCAGCAACGATTAATATATCACATCAGACGAAAACATCGGAATCATGCATCGCACCCTTGATTAGCCCGCTATGTAACGACATAGGGGCACCCTTCTGAACGCAGGCAAATTACAAGAAAGGCCAACAAACGATGCACTCCTCATATCCGACGACGACATCCCGACGCGCACCCGGCAACATTGGCTCAACCGGCGATTGAACTGCCATCGAAGCCCTTATTGCGAATGCCAAGCCAATTGAGAATGGTGTTGGGCTCGGCTCCACCCATTTTCAATTGTGGCACAGATTATGTTAAGTTTACACTACAATTACGAAGGAATACAATTTGGGGCAATTATCATAGTAAGATTAGGCGCGCCACGGACAGCGTGAGCACCGCGCCGGCTATTGCAAAATTTTGAGACAACACCCCGCATTTGTGAGACATCACCTCGCGCTGTTTTATGCTATCCTTTGCCTATCCGTCGGCAACCAATCGCGTTGTCAATGGCCACACCCGGTTTATAGTTTTCCCCTGAGCTTATAAACCGGGTGATGAGACAGACAACGAACGTACACTACCTACAATCACAAGTGGCGATCACAAGTGGTAACCGGCGCAAGGAGGGATCACATGGCACAACAACATTGCATTCAAGCGCAACAATCATACTCCACTCTCTTTAAAAACCAAGATTCAATGCCGTTGCAGAACGCTGCGGTTCACCACAACCGGACGCTACCCCCAAAGACAGCGCAAGCAATTCGCCTTGGCCTACGGACGTTGGGCGGCTTCGCCCTCGCTGTATGCCTCTCTTTCTGGCTACATTTGCTCTTTGTCTGATGCGTTATACTTGGCTCTGTCATCATTTAACATTTTCTACACGAGTAAAGATGTTAAATGATGACAACCGCTGGTATGACTTCGGGCATTACCTCAAGCAACTAGACGATTTATTCTGGGTAGCAGTGCATACACAACAGCAAATGCGTTGTGAAGTACGTACGCGCTTGTCTTCACATGCTACCCTTGCCAACGACAATCAAGCACACGCTTTGAAAATGATCAGCAAAATGATCAGCAGCAAAGCGTATGCAGTGTAAGGTAACCAGCGGCCCAGCAATCCCATGCATCAACATTTTGCGTATATCAAATCGCACTTGCGCGCCACTACACTTATGCGGCGAAAAAAAGAAATAAGATTTATCAAACAGCTATGCGCTGGTGAATCGCAAGCATGGGCAACCTTGGTTGATCAATGGAGCCCACGTCTTTACAGCTATTTCACTTATAGTACCATGAGTGATACCGATGCGCAGCGGCTAATCCAACATACCCTGTCTGAACTAGTTGGGGAAATGGTCGGCACCAGCAAATTTACCCATAGCTTCACCCAGCTTTCCGTGCTGATCTATTCGATCGCATACCAGCATGTGCTCCATTACCGGCGGCAACGGCCGCATGGATATTCGATACCGCAAAGACAAGTAGAACAACCAGCCGAAGGCAACTTCCGCCCAAGATTACATTTTCTAACCAACTTCCGCCAACTACGCGATGAAACGCAGCAGATTCTACTATTATATCACCTGTGTGACATGAGTTTGGCGGAAATTGCCCAAATTGTTGATCAAACAGAGGAGCGACTGGCAAAAACCCTGCGGCAAGCCCAATGTTACCTACAGATCAATACGCATACCCCAGCCCGCTGGGAACCAAATCGATATGGCTGACGTCAAAATGCGGCGCAGTGGACAGGCCCCTTGCCACACGATCGCGCGTTCCCCCATGACACAGCCAACATCAACACCTAATCAACGCCCCGTGTGTATGATTTATTGGCACAGACTGTTTGGTGTAGGACGTAGACACAATCGGCGCTGAGCACAGAAAAACTTAGTTTTTGGTGGCTACAGCAAGCCTAATCACGACTTATCGCACAGGAGGAGAGTCCCATGATGATGACTCGGCAACCCAAACTTCTCCCCGCCAATTCAAGGGCAGCGCGCAGAATTCGCCGCCTGTTGCGCCTAATGGGCGCCATCGCCCTCTTAGCCTCTGTCCTATTGGGCATCGGTCAGTTGCTCTTTGCGCTCGCGCAGTAAGGGGCGCAGTCACGCGGTGCTATCAGCCGGACAGCGGTTGTAAAGCCGCGCCTACTGGTCGTGGCCCTCGTGGTCGCCACGGGATCGAATGATAGCTCGAATAGGCAACAGCCAAATGAGGGGTTGCGACCGGCCGCTGACCTTGATAGCGCGAATCGAGCGCCGCCTCAAGGACACCAGTGGTGAGTAAGGTACGCGCCAGCGGCCAGGTTGGTTGCCCAGTGAGAAACAACTCCTCGACATTGCGGCTGAGATAGCTGAAATGGGCGTGTGGGTCGCCGGGCAGATGCACTTCACAAGCCTGAATCTCATTATCGATCTGGGCGGCATAGGCAAAGGTCTGGATCTGTGCCGCCGGCCCAGTGGCCATGAAGACCGCACTCTGGAAGCCATCACAGTGCTCGAGCAAAAAGAGGGCCGGTTGGCCGCAGAGTTCCACCAGCGTCCCCGTTGGCTTCTCCACAATCGCGGCCAGGGCGGCATCGGCCAGGCTGCGCACCCACGGGAACGTTTGCATGGCAGCCCACACCGCGTCACCTTCCAGGCAGGTCACCGCCGCAACCCCACTTTCGCCCCCCACCCGTCGCTCGATCATACATTGCAATGTCTCCAGCGCATGAAACCCATAGCTCTCCAGCCCGCCATAGCCAATGGCCAGTGCCGCCTGGATCGGGGTTTCGCGCGCATGTTCCACCCAGGGATTACGCCAACCGACGGGCAAGGAGGAGCCAGCCATCAACGGCGCGCCCAGTTGTGCCGCGCGCGCCACCATCCAGGTCGCATCCGCCCAGTTGTAGGAGAGATGCTTGTCACTAAAAATCGGCACGGCGCGCCCACTGGTTGCCATGACACCACAGATCTGTTCCATGAAGGGTTTACGTGGGTAGAGATGCTGCGCCTTTTCGTTCCAGGCATAGTCGCCATGTTCACCGATCAACAAGACCCCATCCACCGCTAATGTCCCCCCACCCAAGGTTAACGCTTTGACAATGCTTGGATAAATCGGGATGTCAAAGTGGGCGCTGTAGTGGCGGCTCAGATCATTCGCGGGGCATTGGTCAACGTACATGGCCGCAATTTGGACACGCGGCGGCAACAGCCCTTCATCGGTGGGGAAACCCTTCAGAAATTTAGTCACAATGACATCAGCATGAGAGAAAAGACGGTATTCGGTGATAATCGCGGCGATCTTTTTGGGGGCCGGTACGGTTGGCATGGTGTGATAACCTTTGGCAATTGGCTTGCGCTCCTGGTAAAATCGAGACGCAGCGTAATTCTATCGGCATAAACTTCTGTACGGTGGGTAGTTTCACCAGTTACGCACGACGCACTGGGCACAGGATCTCGGGCACAGGATCTGACGATCCAGTGCGAGCCCGTAGCGCATAACTAGCAACCCGATCTATCGTATATTTTTCAGGGGAAGGCAGCAATATGTCAGCTTTATACACTACGTTTGCCTCTGCCGTCAATCAGGGTAAATTGGTCATCCTGGCCACGATCATTCGGGGACCGGGGGCTGGGCGCAAGTTGCTTCTTTGGCCCGATGGCAGCACCGCAGGCGATCTGGGCACAGCCACGCTCAATGAGCAGGTACAGGAACGCGCCAGGGCAGCCTTTGCGCGGCAACAGAGCGAACGTTTTCACCTGCCCAGCGCCGCGGGCACGCTTGAGATCTTTCTTGATCTGCAGGTGGGGCCACCCAAGCTGATCATCGTTGGTGCTGTCCACATTGCCATTGCCCTCGTCGCCTTTGCCAAGACATTGGGCTTTCACACGATTGTCCTCGATGCGCGTTCTGCCTTTGCCACACCCGCACGCTTTGGCCATGCCGATCAATTGCTGATCCAATGGCCGGCTGATGCCCTCCCTACCCTTGGCCTGGATGAACGAACACACCTTGTCTTTTTAACCCACGATGAAAAGATCGATAACCCGGCTTTGGCAGTGGCGCTTAACAGCCCGGCCCGTTATATCGGCGCGTTGGGTTCGCGCAAAACCCACGCCCGGCGGATGGAAGCGTTGCTTGCACTTGGCGTCACGGTCGAACAGATCAAAGGGATCCACGCGCCAATCGGTTTAGCCATCGGCGCACAGCGCCCCGAAGAAATTGCGTTAGCAATTATGGGTGAAATCATTGCCGTCAGAAATCAGGGACCAATCGCGACTAGAGAATGAGCCATTCCGCCATTTATCCACAATTGACCTACCTCCAATCGCCACATTGTCCCTATTCACAGCGCAGTTGTCATGGTACAATAAGCCCCTACTCGGTATAATCAGGACCGTAAAGACACAATCAACCATGACGACTATGCAGTTAGAACGGCACAATGGGATCGCACTTTATCAGCAGATTGCTGAGCAACTCAAAGAGCGAATTGAGGCCAATCATTTAAGCGCCGGGGCGCGCCTACCCACCATTCGGCAGTTGGCAGATGAATTGAGGGTTACGCGCGTGACCGTGCAGAACGCCTACGACGAACTACAGGCGACGGGTTGGATTGAGGCAACCGTTGGCCGCGGCACCTTTGTCACCCGTCATCCGCCCCGGCGCGCCCCGCTTAACAGCCATGCCATGCGTCTCGGGCAATCGCTGACGGCTGATGCCGTCGTCCATGAACTATTACAAATTCACCAGTTGCAGTCGGAACAGCTTGACGCGGTGCGTTCGTTGGCCCTGGCATCGCCCGACCCGCGGCTCTTTCCGGTCGATCTCTTTAAGCAGGCGCTTGGCGCGATTACAGATGAATTGCCGGCATTGCTCTGCTATGGTTCACCACAAGGTGATTTGTCATTACGCCAGGCATTGGTCGGAGAACTAGCACAACGCGGCATTACGACCGAGGCCGATGCGATCATTGTCACCAATGGCGTCACCCAAGGTCTTTCGCTGGTGGCACAGACCTTAGCGCGACCGGGCGATCGGGTATTGGTGGAAGAGCCAACCTATCTGGGCGCGCTCAGCCTCTTTAAGGCGCATCGGCTGGAAGTAATGGGGGTGCCGCTTGACACCGAAGGGCCGCAGTTGGCCGTGTTGGAGCGTTACGCCGCCCAATATCGGCCGCGCTTCTTCTATACCATTCCCGCCTATCAGAACCCGACGGGGCGCTGTATCAGTGAAGCGCGTAAGGCAGCAATCTTAGAATGGGCCGCGCGCCACGGCATTGTCCTCATTGAAGATGACATCTATGGCCGATTGGCCTATGAGGGAGCACCACCCCCAACGCTGAAGCAGATCGATCAGCAAGCGCTGGTCGTCTACTTGACCAGCGAATCAAAGGTGCTCTTTCCTGGCCTGCGCGTGGGCACCATTGTCGCACCGCGGCTACTACACGAGCGCATTTTAACCTTACGCCGTGCCACTGATCTGTGTGGGGGGCATCTGCTACAGCGGGCGCTGGCCTATTTTCTGCAAGCGAAGGGGCTGCAACTGCATCTGCGCCGCGTGTTACCGATCTACCGCCGCCGCCGCGATGTAATGTTGAGCGCCTTGCGTCGCCATATGCCGCCGGCCGTCACCTGGACTCAGCCGCGTGGGGGGTATTGTGTCTGGCTGTCCATGCCGCGCGTGCCGGCGCTGCATGATATTCAGCAAGCGACCTTACACCGCGGATTGGCCATTGCCCCTGGCGAAGTTTTTTTGTCACAGGCGGTCGAGCAGAAACATTTACGCCTCGCCTTTAGCTATGAAGATGAAGAGACGATTGGTCAGTGTGTGCGCCTACTTGGACAGTTGATCAGCGAGCGGCTCAGCCAGGATGGACAACAGACGATTGCAAATGAGTGGACGCCGCTGGTCTAGGGTAAGAGTGCAGCGTGGCGTGTCATGCGCAGTAAAGAGCACGGGGCAAATGACGGGGTTGGCACGCAGGTGGTTGAAACACACCTGCTGATAGGCAGAAGTGCGTTAAAACGCACTAAAAATCGAGTATTTCGCAAAATAGAAAGAGGAACTAGTGAAAACCTACCCTTTCATGCAAGTCGATGCCTTTACCAGCTCGACATTGGGGGGCAATCCGTGCGCAATCGTCTTTGATGCCGATGACTTGCCGACCGCCACCATGCAGGCGATTGCACAGGAGATGAATCTCTCTGAAACGGCATTTGTGCTGCAATCCACAAAGGGTGATGTACGCGCCCGCTACTTCACGCCAGAGGCCGAGATTCCACTGGCCGGCCACCCAACCATCGCCACGATTTACGCGCTGGTCGAGACCGGGCGCATCCCCATGCGCGGCGACCGGATGACGATCAGCTTGGAGCTGAATGATGGCCCGATTGCGGTTGAGGTCGAGGCAGTGAATGGCAAGCCGGTCAACATCATTATGACGCAGCGCAAGCCGCAGTTTCTCAAAACGCTGACGGCCACCGACGTGTTGCCGGTGTGGGGGTTAGACGCCGCCGATGCCTTACCTGGCGTGCCGATCCAGGTAGTCAGCACCGGCACGCCACAACTGATGATCCCCCTCCGCGATCATGGGGCGTTACGCCGGATCCAGATTAATGAGCGGGCATATCGGCAGTTGGCCCAAGCGGCTAACTTTTTTAGTGCGCACCTCTTTTGTTTAGGGGGTGCGACCCCCGCCGGCGACACTTTTGCGCGCCATGTTGCGCCCTTTGAAGATCCCTTTACCGGCTCGGCCACCGGCGGGATGGGCGCGTATCTCTGGCACTATGGGCTGATCGACAAAGCGACCTTTATTGCTGAACAAGGGCATTGGATGGGGCGGCCCGGCCAGGCCACGGTCGAAGTAGTCGGTCCCCCCGATGATATTGAAACAGTCAAAGTCGGCGGCCCGGCCATCACGGTCGTGCGCGGCGAGTTGCTGCTCTAAATTTGCTTTATCTACAATTCTCGTCACTACTAACCCCTCCCTAACCCTCCCCAGCTTGGGGCGGGAACCGTGTCGGCTCCTCCCCTAAACTGGGGGAGGCTTGGTAGTTACCAATTCTCAACCTTTAAAGGCAATTATCATGGAACTTGCGACAACGTTCGCCACGCGTACCGTTAAGATGCAACTCAACGCGGTGCGCGAAATTCTCAAAGTGGTCAATCGCCCCGGCATGGTTTCATTGGCTGGCGGTATTCCGGCGCCGGAAAGTTTCCCGCTGGCGCTGATGGGGGAATTAACCAACACCGTGTTGCAGAAATATGGGGCGCGGGCGCTCCAATATGATGCGACCGAAGGCTTTGGCCCCTTGCGCGAGGCGCTCACCGATCACTTGGCCCTCAAACAGGTGACGGCAAGCGCCGATCAGATCCTGATCTTTAGCGGCTCGCAGGGGGTGCTCGATGCCCTGGGCAAGATCTTGATCTCACCGGGTGACTGTGTGGCGGTGGAAGCACCCACCTATGTCGGTGCGCTGAGTGCCTTTAACCCGTATGAACCCAACTATGTCCAGATTGCGACTGACGACGAAGGGGTAATTCCCGCTGCGCTGGAAGAAGTGTTGCAGCGCCATGTGGTCAAATACATCTATCTGGTGCCTACCTTCCAGAACCCGACGGGGCGCAGTACCTCGCTGGCCCGGCGGCAGGCAATTGCCGAGATTGTCCAGCGCTATGGGGTACTGGTCGTCGAGGATGATCCCTACAGCGACCTGCGTTATAGCGGCGAGGCCTTGCCGCCGATTAAACACTTTGCGCCGGATCATGTCGTCTATGTGAGCACCCTCTCCAAGACTTTTGCGCCGGGGCTACGGATTGGTTTTTGTGTTGCGCCGCCAGCGGTCCAACATTGGTTGGTGGTGACCAAACAGGGGGTTGACTTGCATACGAGCACCTTTAACCAGGCATTGGCCGCCGAATATCTGGCCGGGGGTCATCTGCAGGCGCAACTGCCCAAGATTTTAGGGATCTATAAACCACGCCAGGCAGCGATGTTGGCGGCGCTCGACCGTCATCTGCCGGAAGGTTTTCACTGGACGCAACCGGAGGGGGGCATGTTTCTCTGGCTTGAAGGGCCGGCTGGATTGGATACGGAGGAAGTTTACTGGCGGGCGGTCGAAAAGCAGGTCGCCTTTGTGCCGGGCAAGTTCTTCTATGCCGAGCCGGGCACCGGCAATGCCACCATGCGGCTCAACTACACCATGAGCAACGAAGCGACCATTGACCGCGCGGTAGAAACCTTAGCAACCGTCCTACGCGAAAGTAAAGTGGGATGAGCAATCTGTTGATCCTATTTGTCATCGCCGCCATCGCTGGGATTGCGGTTACGCTGCAAAGCAGCTTTATGGGGACAATGACCCAGGTGCTGGGGACGCGTGAAAGTATCTTTATCACCTATGGCAGCGGCGGCCTACTGATTGGGTTGATCATGTTGCTGGCGCGTGGAGGCAATTTGGCCGCCTGGCGCGAGGTGCCCTTCTACACCTTTAGCGCCGGGTTGCTGGGGTTAGTGATTGTTGGGTCGATTGGTTATGCGACGGCGCGCTATGGTTTGATCGCGACCTTTGGTGTACTGCTGGTGGCCCAATATGGGTTAGCGGCGGTCATCGATCACTTCGGACTTTTCGGCGCAACTATCCAGCCGCTCGATCCGCAGCGCGTGCTGGGGATTGTGCTGCTATTGGCGGGGGCGTGGTTGGTCTTACGCTAAATTCTGGTTTGCTTGCCAGGGATTTGGCAATCCCTGGCGAGCGGAGAAAGTTACATTAGACGGTCATTAATTAAAGGCCAAAGAGCAGAGGTGAAACGATGCAAGCGTTCGAAGTAGGCGATCTGCTGCACCAACAACAGCGATCGGGCGAGGCCTGGCAGGAATTCCTGCGCGCCGATGCCTTGAGCATGGGCCTTTATCGGTTGGCGGCTGGCAGTGAAGATCCCCAACAGCCGCACAGTGAAGATGAGGTCTATTATATCGTCCGTGGTCGTGGTCAGATTCGCGTCGGCAGCGCGGATCGACCGGTGCAAGCTGGCTCGATTGTCTATGTCGCCAAGACGGTAGAACATCGCTTTCATACCATCACCGAAGATCTCCAGATCTTGGTCTTCTTTGCGCCGGCGGAGTATTCACAGGCAGGAGACGCCGCGGCGGCTTGATACCTCAACTTTACATGTCGCGGCGGCGTTGGATTACGCTCTTTCCTCATCCTAAACGAAAACAATCATATGAATGAAACTTTACCTTATACAGTCCACAACACTAGCTTTACAATCAGCACCGATCCCGCGCTACTTGATCTCGATGTCATTCACGGCTATCTCTACCATTGCTACTGGTCTCCCGGCGTGCCGCGGGCAGCAGTTGCCAAAGCCATCGCACATTCCCTCTGTTTTGGGCTTTACCAGACCGATGCCGGTAATACACAGCAGATCGGCTTTGCACGAGTGGTCACGGACTACGCTTCCTTTGCCTATCTGGCCGATGTCTTTGTGCTCGCCGATTACCGCGGGCAAGGCTTAGGCGTTTGGCTGGTGGAGAGCATCCTCAATCACCCGGCCCTCCAAGATTTACGTAGCTTTGCCCTGGCCACGCGCGATGCCCAAGAACTTTATCGCCGCTTTGGCTTTACCGAAGTTGATGGTGCGCGCTACATGACAAAACGCTATGAACTAGCCTGGCGTCAACCCGATCTGGTGCGCGAATAAGCAACAACCGATGACTGATCACCGACAGCTTCGACCAGTTCAGTAGGGGCGGCCCCTACAAATTCACGCGATGATTCTGATTTGAGTTTAACCAACCAACCAACTAACCAATCACCTAACCACCTAGGAGCTACCATGACCAGATTTGCATATTTCGAAGGCAAGATTGTCCCGATTGCCGATGCGAAAGTAAGTGTTACCTGTAATACACTGCACTACGGCACCGGCTGTTTTGGTGGCTTACGCGGCTATTGGAACGAAGAGCGCCAGCAACTTTATGCCTTTCGCCTGGCCGACCATTACCGGCGCTTTCTCAATAGCGCCAAGTTGCTCCACTGCCGGCTCGATTATACGGTCGAGCAGTTGGTCGAGATTACCGTGGAACTGCTTGCGGCCGAGGGTTGGCGCGAGAATTGTTACATCCGCCCGTTGGCCTACAAGGACGATGGCATTTATCGCGTCTGGCTACACGATGCCACCGACAAAGTAACCATCTTTTCCCAACCGGTGGGGGCATATATTAAGGTCGATAAAGGGGCCAAGGTCCATGTCAGCTCCTGGCGTCGCGTTGATGATTCAGCCATGCCCGCACGCGGCAAGGTCAACGGCACCTATGTCAACAGCGCCCTGGTCAAGAGCGACGCCATGTTAAGCGGCTTTGACGACGCGCTGGTGCTCAACCAGGATGGCCATGTCGCCGAGGGCAGCGCGGCCAACTTTATGATGGTGCGTGATGGGGTGGTGATCACGCCGCCGATTACCAGCAACATTCTCGAAGGGATTACCCGGCGCACCCTGCTCGAGTTGATCCGCGAAGAGTTGATGATCGAAGTCGTAGAGCGCGAGATCGACCGCAGCGAGCTTTACATCTGTGACGAAGCCTTCTACTGTGGCACCGGCGCGCAGGTCACACCGATCAGTGAAATTGATCACCGCCCGGTGGGTGATGGTGGCGTTGGCCGCATTACCAACGAAATTCGCGAACTTTACTTCCGCGTCGTCTTTGGCAAAGAAGCAAAATATATGGACTGGCTGACCCCAGTACCACAATCAGTGCCGCAGGGCGAGCTGGTACCCGCATGAGCGCCATGGCAAGATCCACCACCTTGCTGCGCTCCAAAGCCGGCATCATCACCATCTGTGGCGCGCTGATGGTGCTCTTGAGCATGGGGATTCGCCAGTCTTTCGGCGTCTTTTTGCAGCCGATTACCCTTGATCTGGGCATCGGGCGCGAGAGTTTCAGCCTGGCGGTCGCGATTCAAAATATCATCTTTGGGTTGCCGATTATCGGGATTCTGGCCGACCGTTTCGGGGCGCGCTGGGTGGCCGTCGTCAGTGCGATCCTCTATGTGGTGGGACTAGGGTTACTGGGCATCGTCGGCAGCCCAACCGGCCTGACGTTAACCCTGGGCGTGCTCATCGGCGTGGCATTGAGCGGCACCACCTATGTGGTGATTCTCGGCGCGTTGGCGCAGGTGGTACCGCCGGAAAAACGCAGCCTGGTCTTTGGCACGATTACCGCGGTTGGCTCCTTTGGCATGTTTGCCATGGTGCCCGTCTCGCAGCAACTGTTGACGATCTTTGGCTGGCGCGGGGCCGTCACTAGCTTGGCCGTGATTGTCAGCAGTTTGATCATCTTGACCTTTGCGCTGCCCGCCCGCCCACAGCGCAGCAAGATCCAGACGGTGCAAGATCAAGAGCCGATGTTAAAGGTTTTACAGCGGGCCTGGGGCAGCTCCAGCTACTGGCTGCTGATTATCGGCTTTTTTGTCTGTGGCTTTCATGTTGCCTTTATCGCCACCCATCTGCCCGCCTTTCTGGCCGATACGCAGGTGACAGCCAGTGCCGCGTCGATGGCGTTGGCAATGATCGGGCTGGGCAATGTGGTGGGTTCCTTTACCTTTGGCTTTCTGGGCGACCGCTATCGCAAGAAGTACTTGTTGGCGCTCCTCTATGGCAGCCGGGCCGTGGTCATCAGCCTCTTTCTGTTCTGGCCGATCTCTAACACCACGGCGATTGCCTTTGGCGCGGCAATTGGTTTTCTCTGGCTGGGCACCGTGCCCTTGACCAGCGGCGCGATTGGCCAGATCTTTGGCGTGCGCTATCTGGCGACCCTTTATGGCTTCGTCTTCTTCAGCCATCAAATCGGCGCATTTTTCGGCGTCTGGCTGGGCGGGCGGATCTATGATGTCACCGGCTCGTACACCAGCGTATGGATTGCGGCCATTATCCTGGGCGTGATTGCTGCGCTTGTCCATCTACCACTGACCGACCAGCCCAGCGGCGACCGGCGTTTGGTTGCCGTGCTGGAGCGCAGCTAGTTGAATAGGCCCATTGGGCGCGGCATCGCAAACAATGAAATAGAACACAGATGATACGGTACCCAGCAGGTTGACGCTGATTTTTATCCGTCGGGGACCCGCTGGGTGCCGTATCAGCCGTGTTCGGCCGTCGTCTGGCACACAAAGCTGCAGCTACAACATTTGTCACTACCAATAACGTAAGCTATCGGCTATGCTGGGCTTTGTCACTGTCCGGAAGTGTACGCTGCACTTCTCGCCAAGGACAAAGTCCTTTTTGATTGGTGTGCCGATGGAGGTGCCATGCAACGAACAACACTGAATCTGACTGGAGGGATTTTACTCCCTGTTTTGTTAACGCTCTTTGGGGTGCTGCTGTGGGAACAGCGTCCGCAGGCGTCAGCAACGATCCAGTTGCCCGTGCCGGCGGTTGCCGCGCCCGCTGCTGCTACAGATGCGGTGGCCTGTGCAACAACAACCAAGCAGGGTGTCACCTTCGATTTCGATGGTTATCGCCATGATGGCGCAGGCGCGACCGCACTGACCCTTGCCGTGACCAATGCCAATCGCCTGGCGTTGGATGCCATTCTCTTCACGAGCAGCGGGTGGACGCGCCAATCGCCGGCCGATCGGGGCAGCTACCAGGGTGCGTTGGGTGCTTATCGCGTGACGTGGCTGCTGCATAACATCAGTCGGCAGGAAGCTTTCCACTTCCAGCCCCAGGGCAACTGGTTCCGCAACGGCGCACAGGAGCACTTCACGGTGCAGGTCACCAACTTCGACCCGACGCGTCCGCTCACCGCCTGGGTGCGCGCCAACTTGCGGTGGGTCGAGGTACAAGTGCGCCCATCCGCGCATGATTGTGACCGGACACCGCCAACGCCCACGCCGACCGCAACGTCGTTGCCTTTTAGCCCGTTGCCGACACCGACCCCCACGCCGGAAGGTGGTGTGGTGTTGCCGACTGAACCAGTGGTGGCGGCGTGTGTCTTTGGGCCACCGGCCGGCGGCATACCGCCGGATGAGCCGATTGTTCCGTTGAGTGCCTATTCGTTCTCCGAGCCGCAGCTGGTATTGACGAATACGGCACCAATTTGGATTGAGCAATGGTTGCCGGATAGTGAGACGCTGATGGTGACGCGCCGCGAATCCATGGACGACCACCTTTATTCAATTGATTTAATCAATTCTACTACCAGTGAAACTACACAGATTGTGGAACCACATTTACATCTTAAAGATCCCAAGTGGATAGCGACTAACCAATCAGTCATTTGGCGCGAGACAAGTTCGCCGGATGGGCATAAGGCTGGCTATTGGATACGGTCGCTCGATCCAGCAGGGCAAAGGCGTCTATCCCAAAATGCAACGGGAGGTAGCATTGCTCATGATGTTTCGTCTGATGGTAAGCAAGTTGCCTTCATGTCTCTGCCCGGTGGCACGCAACCACTGATTTGGCATCAAGAGAGCAGAACGTTGAGCGCGCTACCGGCTGATTTGAACAATTGGCGGTATCAAAATGGGCCAAGCTACCCCCTACGCCCCTTTAACGTCAACTGGCAGCCAAGTAGTGACAATATCCTCTTCTGGGATGGTACGTGGGCATTTTTATATAACCTGTCGACCAGTAGTGGCTGTGAGCTTAACATGCAGGATTTTGCCGGATTCTTCGACTCCTTTGTAAGAGCCGAATGGTCGCCAAATGGTCGCTATCTGTCGGCGCAATTGACGTTGGACCCACCTTACACCACTAATAACGGTCCCTATGGTCTCATCTGGATTTTGGATACATATACGGGTGAAAGCGTTCAATATAATTTAGACCAAACTGTTGCAAATTTTACATGGGCTGCCGATAACCAGACCGTTGCATTCTCTGGCCCAACAGGCGAAAAGAGCGGCGACTTTGATCAACACGGCATCTACTTGCTCAATGTCCATAATGGTGAGGTACGACGAATTCCCACCGTAGAGAACCTTTCTATTAGTAATCCACAATGGTCACCGGACGGAACGCGTTTGGCTTTCCATTGCCACGACTATTCCGGCGGCTTTCATTTTGATGATTATCGCGTTTGCACCAGCCATGTCACGCTAAGCCAGTAAATGAGGAGCCATATCATGTATCATCCCCGCTTTTCTTGGACTATTTTGGGCTTCGCCATAACTATGCTACTCGCTTTACAACCGAAATCGGCTCACGCCCAATACACGCCACCCAATCATGTTATTGTGACTATGTACAGTTTAACAGAGCCAGGTGGGGGGATGTTGGAGCCACCCGTGCCCTGCACAAAAGATGACCGCTCCTACGGTTGTACCGCTGTTAAAGATGACGATACATATGCCTATCCCTTCAATGACAGCACCATCACGATCAGCATCGAAGAGACCGATGGGCCGGACAACAATGTCTATGGCTACGCCTATCTGAAGGATGTAATCGCACAGGAGATGAGCCCCTCAAGCTTTTTACAGCCTGCACTTGATGCCCAGGCGATTGCGGCACGTACGTACGCCTATTGGCATATCAATGCCACGGGGCGCTTAAACAATTCCAACCAACATCATGTGTTTCTACCCTATCGCTATCAACAATTTGCCGATGCAGATCAGCGCAAGATTGATAGCGCCGTCGCCAATCGCTATTATATGAGCTACCATCGTTCCTTCTTCAACGGCTTTCGCACAGTGCCGGCAGATGAACCGATCTTTAGCGAGTTTTCGACAGATGCCTATCAACAATCGCGCACACATGCTGAACAAAACCCGCGTCATCCCTATTTACTGGGCGTCGAGGATCCGCTCAGCTTCCATCCCGATATTCCGCCATTGATTGCGGCAACCAATGCCCATCAACGGGGACTATCCCAAAACGGCGCTGGTCGTTGGGCGCGTGCAAGTACCAGCTTTCGCTGTGATCCGGCACCGGCGCCTTGTGAACCGCCGCCCAGCGTACCCCACACCCCGTGGTCTGTGCGTTGGCTCTATCCGGCCCAAATCCTCAGCCACTACTACACCGGCATTCACCTGCGCGATGCCAATGCCGGCAATCGAATTGTGACGCCGGCTTATCGCTGGGTGCCGCTTCGTGTAAAGTGGGAGGGCCGTGGGCTGGACGTACTCTGTCCTGGGGAAGTGGTCACGGTGACCTTTTCGCTGCAGAATACGGGGACCGCAGCATGGGAACTGAATGGCGCTTTCCGCTTTGACTATGCGATCGAGTCGATTCCCGGTGGGCCCACGGTGCAGGGGCAGGCCACGGTCGACGATGCGGTCATTGAGCCCGGTGAACGCTATACCCCCACCTTGACGATTCCCGCGACGGCCATCGGGCCGGTCGGCACGGCAAAACTCGTCGTCTTTGACATGTACCGTGGCACGGCAGGACCGTTCCGCAACTTGGAAAGTGCGGACGGTCGCCCGTGGTATGATTTTGCCGAGGAGCTGCGCGTCGCCGAGTGTTACAACGCCTACTTGCCCATCGTGCAAGGGGGGCCAAACGTGGCGGTCAACCACTAGTTTGCACACAAGCCGTGGCGGTGGAACCGATGATTGTGTAAGCAGCCGCTGACCCTGTTCAGCGGCTGCTTACCTTACGACACATCGCCACACAGCCATTGCCGTTGACCCCAGGAACTGGGCGCGATTTTGCATTCACCGTCTGCGTGGGCATCGGTTGGTTAGGGGCGTTGCCGGTCACGCACCCCTGGGACAACGATACTGGGGTTGCCTTGAGGAGCGGCGTTTTCTCCCGTGTGAAAACGCCGCTTCTCAAACAGCGCAGCGTATAAATGTGGCGTTCTATTTTCAGATCAGGTAAACTATCTGCGACACCAATAACGATGAAAAGCGGTTGCGTGGCAGAGTAGCAAAGTGGCAGAGTAGCAGAGTAGCAGAGTAGCAGAGTAGCAGAGTAGCAGAGTAGCAGAGTAGCAAAGTGGCAAAGTGGCAGAGTAGCAGAGTGACATGGCGGACGCTGCAACCTTGCAACCTTGCAACCTTGCAACCTTGCAACTTGTACTTTCAGCACAGCAGAAGCGAAAGAATCATGAGCATTTCAACCAAAAGTAACGACATCAAAGCATCCGTCCAACACCAGTTTGGGCAGGTCGCAGCCAACTATAGTACCAGTGCCGTCCATGCCAAGGGGGCCGATCTGGCCGAAATGGTCAAGGCCGCGGCGCTAACCGGCCAGGAACGGGTTTTGGACGCCGGTTGCGGCACCGGTCATACCGCCCTGACCTTTGCGCCGTTGGTCACCCAGGTGATCGCCGTCGATTTTACCGAGGGCATGCTGGCGCAAGGCCGGTTGCTGGCCCAGGAACGGGCGTTGACCAATCTCGATTTTCGCTTTGCCGATGTCGAGTCGCTGCCCTTTGATAATGGCGAATTTGATCTGGTCGTTTCGCGTTACAGCGCACACCACTGGCCCCACCCGCAGCGCGCCCTGCAAGAATTTGCACGGGTGTTGCGCCCCGGTGGCGCATTCATCCTGAGCGACATCGTTTCGTATGACGACTATACCTGCGACACTTATCTGCAGGCGATTGAACTGTTGCGCGATCCCTCGCATGTGCGCGACCATACCGTCAAACAATGGCTGGCCATGTTGACCGCCGCTAACTTGCTGGAGGCACAGGTCAGCTACAGCGGTCCGGTCTGGATCGACTTTGCCGATTGGATCAAACGCATGGCGACGCCGGCGCTTAACACTGACGCGATCCGTGCCCTCTTTGACGGCGCACCAAATGAATTTCGGCAGGCATTGCAGATCGAAGCAAATCACAACTTTTCCTTTACCGGTGCGGTGCTGCACGCAGTAAAACCCCAGTAACCGATCAGATTATCCAGCCGACCGCCGACCGCCGACCGACCACCGCGGTGCACGCGTATCCGTCACGGAGTGACAGCAGATGGTAGCCGCAGGTTGAAACCTGCGGCTACCATCTGCATCGCGCGCCACGGTTCAAAAATGATTCAGCCTTTTTGCTTACTCTTCTCTACGTCAATCTCGCTATAATAAAGTTGCCATTTTTGCGCACTCATCCTGCCAAACAGCCCGAAAAGGAGCAACTTCATGCTACAAAAAGCCGACCTATTTACCCAATTTCTAGGTCGTCATGGCCCACTCATGCTTGTTATTACCTTACTCGCCTTTGTCCTCTCCCTCTGTAGCATCAACGAAACCACCTCACTCTACGCGGCGGCAGAGAACAGCATCCCCACGGTGGGATCGATTATCTTCAACGAGTATGCGGCGGATAACAATGCCAACGACAATGATTTCATTGAGTTGCTGGTCATTGCCGACGGTGTCGACCTGCGCGGCCTCCGCGTGAGCGATAATGAGTTGGTCGATGGTAGCTTTACCCAAAATGAAGCAGTCTACATTTTGGGTGATGAGCCATTTCTGGCCAACCTCCCCAGCGGCACCCTCATTGCCCTCTGGTCGAACAGCACCGGCATCACCACCGATATAACCGTCAACCCAGCCGCGAACGATTGGAAACTGGTGCTTGCGCCCGGCACAGGGTTCACGCTCAGCGACGATGGGATTGGGGGATTGGTCAACGCCGGGCTGACCACGAGTGGCGAAGCGCTTTTTCTCTATTTGCCTGGCCCTGATGGTAACAGCGGCAGTGACAACGTTTATCTCGACTTTATTGCCTACGAAGTGGACCGCTCCACCGCGCCGGTCGGCCTGGTCGATTTACATTTTTTTACGGCGGCCGATAATGCGTACCATATCGGCAATAGCGCCGCCACCGCTGATCTGGCCGCCAATTGGGTGCTGGTTGATACTTTAGGCAACGAAACACCAGGTGATCCGAATCCCACCCAGGATCTCACCGCATTGCGGACCGGTGTCACCGAAAGTGCTCCCACCCTGACCGGCCACGCACCGCTTGCCGATAGTACGGATGTCCCTGTGGCGAGTACCATTACGCTCAATTTTAACGAACCGGTCAACTTGAGCGCCACGGCTGTTAGCCTTGCCTGCGCAGAGGGCTCACCAATTGCGCTGACCGGGTTGCCGGCCGCCAACGTGACCAGCCTGACGCTTACCCCGGTCACCCCTCTGCCGCCGGAGACAAGCTGCCAGGTCACAGTTACCGCAGCCGCGGTTACGGATGTAGACAGCGCTGATCCGCCCGATACCATGCTGGCGGATCAGCAATTTCGCTTCACAACAGCCGTTGATCTTTGCAGTGCGCCTGATACGCCGATTGGGGCCATTCAAGGGACCGGCAATATCGCCGTGCTCACTGGACCCGTCACGGTGCAGGGTACTGTGATCGGTGATTATGATGGCCCAACGCCCAATCTGCGCGGCTTCTACTTGCAGGATGCGGGCGATGGCAACCCAGCGACGTCCGATGGCATCTTTGTCTTTACAGGCGACAACAATCTGGTCACTCTGGGTAATCTGGTCCAGGTGACCGGCAGCGCGGCGGAATTGCAGGGCCAGACGCAAATCGGCGGGGAGGTCACCGTGATTAACTGTGGGCTCACCGGCAGCGTGACCCCCGTTGCCGTCACTTTACCGTTTACCCCAACGGTCGCAGGGGTGGACGATCTAGAGCGCTTTGAAGGGATGCTGATCCGCCTACCACAGACCCTCTATCTCACCGAACATTTCCAACTAGGCCGCTTTGGGCAGGTGGTGGTTTCCAGCGGGGATCGCCTCTATCAACCAACCCATCGCTTTCCGCCCGGCGGCATCGACAGTGAACGAGAAGCGCAGCAACAGGCGAATAACCTGAATCGCCTGATCATTGATGATGCGTTGAACAACCAAAACCCCGATCCAATCCGCTTTGGGCGCAACGGTGCGCCACTAAGTGCCACAAATTCACTGCGCGGCGGCGATACCATCGTTGATCTGGTGGGCGTCTTAACTTATGGCTGGGGTGGGAACGGCGCAAGCCCCAATGCTTACCGGCTCCGTCCGGTGGGTGCATTAGGCGGGGACGTGCCTGATTTTCAGGCCGCCAATCCTCGCCCGACAGCCCCGATCCTTGGTGGCAACCTCACCGTAGCTGCTTTTAATGTGCTCAACTATTTCAATAATTTTGCCGATGGCAATCCTGCCACCGCCGGCTGTTTCCCCAGTGGGAGTGAGAACGATTGTCGCGGGGCGGAAAGCCAGCTCGAATTTGAGCGTCAACAGACGAAGATTGTCAAGGCCATTGTCGGGACGAATGCCGATATTATCGGCCTGATGGAGCTGGAAAATGATGGCTATGGCATCACCAGTGCCTTACAGGCGTTAGTCAATGCTTTGAACGCAGCCACCGCACCGGCCACCTATGCGTTGCTGGACGTGGACGCACGCACCGGGCAGGCCAATGCCTTGGGACTGGATGCGATTAAAGTTGGCTTGCTCTATAAAGCAGCAACCGTCCACCCGGTTGGGACGACTGCCGTGCTCAATACGGGGGCCTTTGGGCTCTTTCAGACCAGCGGTGGCAGCACACAACGCAACCGGCCCGCGCTGGCGCAAGCCTTTGCCCGCAACCTGGATGGGGCACAACTGATTGTGGTGGTCAATCATCTAAAATCCAAGGGTAGCGCCTGCGATGACAATCTTGCCCCGGTTGGGCCTGATCTTGACCTGGGCGATGGACAGGGGAACTGTAATTTGACCCGCACCGCCGCAACCACCGAGTTAGCCGCCTGGTTGGCAACCGATCCCACCACGACCCGCGATCCCGACCTCTTGATCATGGGCGACCTCAATGCCTATGCCCTGGAAGATCCGGTCATGGCGCTCAAAAATGCGGGCTTTACCGATCTCTTGGCCGACAAGTTAGGGGCGCAAGCCTATTCCTATGTCTTTGATGGACAATGGGGCTACCTTGATCATGCACTTGCCAGCGCGACCTTGGCCGCACAAGTGGTTGATGTCGTCGAATGGCACATCAACGCCGATGAACCCAGCGTGCTTGACTATAACACCAATTTCAAGAGTAGTAATCAGGTGACTACGCTCTTTGCCGATGACCCATATCGCGCCTCGGATCACGATCCGGTTATCCTTGGTTTGCAATTAGCGCCCCCGCTCGCGGCAGGGCAACAGATCTATATCAGCGCCTCCTACAGCGGCACAAATAGTGGGATCAACTTCCGCGATGAAGATATTCTGAGTTATGACCCCCAGACTGGTAATTGGAGTCTCTTTTTTGATGGTTCGGATGTGGGGCTAGCCCGACTGGACATTGATGCTTTTACCTTTGACGAAAGGAGCAATCTGCTCTTCAGCTTCGATAAAGCCGTACGGCTCGCTTCGTTGGGCCTTGTCGATGACAGCGACATTGTTAAATTCATACCGACAACCCTGGGGCGGGAAACGGTAGGCACCTTTGAACTTTACTTTGATGGTTCTGATGTGGGCTTGAGTGCCGGCGGTGAAGACATTGATGCCTTGGGGATGACCGCCGACGGCCGACTTTTGGTGAGCACACTGGGTACCGCCAAAATAGATGATGCGACCTATGGCGACGAAGATATTATGGCCTTTACCCCAACCCAGTTCGGTGCGGACACCCAAGGCACTTGGGCACTCTATCTCGACGGCTCGGCGCTAGCCTTAACCGCCGGCAGTGAGGATCTAGCCGGGATCTGGCAAGATCGCACCACCGATAACCTTTACCTGGCGACCAAAGGAAACTTTACGGCAGCGAGCACAAACACGCTGCAAGGCGACAGTGATGACATCTTTATCTGCAGAGCGGAGAGCCTGGGGGCAGTAACAAGCTGTCACTTCACCACCTTCTTCGACGGCGATCTAGTGGGCTTTCCCACGGCGAACCGCCAGAGCTTCACCCTGACCATCGGGCCAATCCACAGCGCAATGACCAACCCTGGCGGTCAAGCCGACGACAATCTGGTCCGCTTTGCCTATGAGTTAGAAGCAGTTGACGAACTCGGCGAAATCAGCGATGACCCCGAAGTCGATGAGTATGACCAGGTGGGCAGTGAAGAGGATCTGGTCATCAAGGAGCTAGGCTATCGCAGCTTCCTGCCCCTGATTGCAGAGGGGAAGTAAGAGACGGGGAGGGGGTGACAGGGGATACGAGATACGAGATACGAGACTAGAACGTACTGACCCGTCTCGTGTCTCCCTGTCACCCTGTCACCCTGTCACCTGTCACCTTGTTCTCACCGCAGCGCGGCCAAGGTTGCCGGCGTAAAGGGATTTCCCCCACGTTCCAGTTGTGCAATCCACGTTTCGACGACAGGACCACGGTAGCGCGCGTAGCGCGTGGCGGGCACCAATGTTTCGACCCAGGCCAAATAAGCTGTAAACTCGGTAATTGCCTCCGGGTACTGACCCAACATGGCGTAGACGATCCCCCGACTATCACGACTGGCACCGGTTGGATCGAGCAGGACAGCTTCATCGCAGTAGGGTAAAGCTTGTGTAGGCTGTTGCCCGAGGGCATAGCCCCAACAAAGGCCATTCAACGCCGCATAATAATCAGGCTGCAGGGCAAGGGTCTTGGTAAAATCGTCGCGCCAAGCCGGCTCATTGTCCAGCCGGATCTGCACCAACCCGCGATGAAAGTAGGCGCGCGCCGCAGTTGGCTGCAGGGCAATGATCTGGCTAAAGTCCGCGGCTGCGCTGGCCATGTCGCCCGGTTGATTCCGCTCATAATAGGCCACGCCACGATTCAGGCGACCATCGACAAAATTCGGGCGGACGAGCAGGACTTGACTTAGATCAGCCAGCGCACGATCCAAATCTCGCCCAATCGCTTCGTCAGCGACGGCCAACAAGTAGGAACGGTTCAGATAGACGGTGCCACGATTGTAATAGGCATCAACCAACTGGGCGTTGTGTTTGATGGCGGCGGTGTAATAGCCGATCGCGCGGTTGAAGCTGGCCAGAGTACGCGCTTGTTCCGCCAAGTGGCCAAGGTAAAAATTGAGCAAAGCCTCTGTCTTATCATCTTCAGGATTAAGCGCCAGCGCCCGCTGAAAAGCCGCCGTCGCGCGCGGTCGATCGCCCTGATCGCGCAATAACCGCCCCAAAGCAGTCAGGGCCAACATGCGGATCTCCTGGGGCAGACGGGTGTTGATCGTGCTGTTCAATTCACTGCTAGAGGTCAGGGCAAAGTCGACCTGCTCGGTTTTGTCCAGGCCAGTCTGCTGATCGCCGACCGTCCAGTTGACCCGCACGCGGCCGCTGTCATACTCGCCCCAGATGACGATGGCAGCCCCGGCACTACTGACCAGTTGTCGCACTTGGTTGGCAGTGCGCACTTCCACCGGCCAGATCACAATCGTTGTGCTGAGTAACGCGGCGGCCGCAATCTCTTTGGTCAATGCTTCTTCGATACGCCCGGCCACATTAAAGCCTTCCTCATTCGTATATTTGGCAAAGGGGGCAACGACGAGTAGCGTCTCACCGGGTGCCGCCTGCGGATAATCAACGGGCAGCGGCGGCGCGTTAAGCGTGACTTTCACCACTTGCGCATTCGGGGTGGGCGTCGCGCCGGGGGGATTACTGGGCACGGACCGCCACAACCACCCCAGCCCGACCAAGAGTGCCAACAAACCCAGCAGCAAGCCAACCCCGAGCGGGGCCGCAGGTTTACGCGCCAGCCAGGCTGGTAAAAAGCTGGCCAATGAAAATGCTGGCACTGAAGAGGCTGGCGCGGAAGAGGCTGACGATAAAGAGGCTGACGCGGTGGCTACATCTAGCGGCTGGGGACTAGGGATGGTGGTTGGTGCGCTGGGCACCCCGTCCACAGAGTCCAGTTCAGCCGCGGGCACAGCGTCCGGGTGCAATAAATCAGCCCCCAGTTGATTAACGAACGCAGTGGCAGTGAACGCCGATGTGTGTTCGCCCCGCTCATCAACCATCTCATCAACTGGGGCTGGCGAAGAGGTAGGCGAAGAGGGGATAACAGCGACCAGATCAGGCAGTCCACTTTGCGCAGGGATGGGATCGGGCGCGGGCGCACGTGGCACAAGATCCTGTACAGTAGTGACATCAAGCGCTTCTGGGGCAAAACCGGCGGCCAACAAGAGCAGATCGCGCTCGGCTGGGGTCAACCGTAATTTTTGGGCACAACGCAGCACATCCTCACGCGCGCGCGGGCGTTCGACCAATCCCTCCTTCCAACGGAAGACAGTCTGCCGGCGCACGCCAATGCTGCGCGCCAGTTCCGAATCACTGATGCCGGTCTGTAAAAGATGATAAGTTAAAAGCTCAGCAAAGGTTGATGGACTCATAAGTGATTAACAGCGGTCGCCTGCTACGGTTTAACAGAAATTCGACGGTATGCATAGATCATGTTATACTATCTGATACTTTTGAACGCGCCGACTGTGCGCATGAACAGTCAGCGAGATAAACCAGCTGCCCGGAGATTCAGCGCAAGGAATCTATCCTTGGGTAGCAACCATAATTTGAGAATAACGCCATTCGTGAGGCGTAGCAATTGATAGCAGCGCAATGAGATAAAGCCGCAGTCAGGCGAATGAGTGTACGATTGTTTTGAACATGGTAGCCCAAACAGCAAGCTGATAACAAGCCCAGTTTAAACAGCGCGCACCAGCCGAGGCAAACGGCTAACGATGTAATGCAGAGACGTGACAAAACCAAACGCATAGAGAGCAAAGCAACAGGTAATTGTGTACAAATGGCACAACTGAGAGACATAAGGCACAGCGCCCAAAGCAATTAGCACATAGCGGAAGATCCAACAAGTGTTTTCAAGGTCGGTGCCGCTTTAGCATGGGATGTTAGTCACATCGCTATTGTATCATAGTGTCAGCAAATTGCTGACACAGCAATCGATCTATGCAAAGAATCGGCCGCCCAGGGCAATGATTGGTCAGGCGTCGCAGTCGATAGATCGCGACTGATTGCACGTTTCCCACTAGCTACTAGCGCGAGCGGGCAGTATGATGCAGTTGCCAATACAATTCGGCTGATGGCGTCTATACCATCAGGCAAATTGCTAGTGGATTCGCTTGTTCGGTTCTTGCGCAGTGCGATGTTATGTCCAGGGGACGGCCGCCGGATGGTGGCCAACAGCAACCTGGCCCGCGCAGTGAAAAGTTGTCTTGTGTAGCACCATTACCTTCTATGCGAAACGGTTGAGCCGTTTGTGGCATTGCGAGTCATCGTCTCCGCGCCACCCCTTCACCGCTTGCTACCCTTCACGAACAACCGATTTCTTTCTTAGGCATAATTCAGCGGGGCATGTGTGTCCTGCTGTGATTGTGAAGTTCCAGTTTTAGATATTTGACAGCGCAAACGTGACGAGCTGTCATCTTGTATGTGTGCTCTGTCTATAACAATCGCACGCTATTCTTTCACGCTATTCTTTAAGGAGTAATATCGACTATGACACAAACTGATACCCGTGACGCGGCAACCGTGCTGCGCGTCTTGCCCTTCGGCGGTCTCGGCGAAATTGGCAAGAATATTACGGCGTTCGAAGCAGGCGATGATATTATCGTCGTCGACGCCGGACTCATGTTTCCCACCAGCGAGATGCATGGCATTGATCTGGTGATTCCCGATGCCGAGTATCTGCTTGACCGCAGCGACAAAGTACGTGGCATCATTCTCACCCACGGCCATGAAGACCATATCGGCGCGCTGAGTTATCTGATGGAAGAAGGGTTGAAAGCCCCCGTCTACGCCACCGCGCTGACCCTTGGCCTGCTGCGGGGCAAGCTCAGCGAGCAAAAGCTACTTGACCAAGCCGACCTGAATACGGTCACCGATGCCAGTACGATCCAGCTAGGGGCCTTTACCGTTGATTTCTTTCACACCTGCCACAGCTTCCCCGACAGCGTCGGCGTTTCAGTCCAAACGCCGGCAGGACGGATCATTCATACCAGCGATTATCGCTTTGATTCGACCCCGGTAGATGGCCGGCCCACGGACGAAGAAAAGTTGCGCCGTTGGGGCGATGAAGGCGTGCTGTTACTGATGGCCGATAGCACCAATGCCGAAAAAGAGGGGACCACGCCTAGCGAAAGCTCGCTGGATGAAATGCTGGATCGGGCTTTTGCCAAGGCCCCTGGGCGCGTGCTGCTCACGACCTTTGCCAGTAATCTGGGCCGTGTCCAACAGGTGATCAACGCCGCCCGCCGCCACGGCCGCCGGATTGGGGCAGTGGGGCGTTCGATGGTCAACAATGTCAAGATCGCCATCCAACTTGGCTATCTCGACATCAAGCAGGATGAACTGCTCAACACCCAGGAGATGGAAAATTTACCGGCGCAGGAAGTGGTTATTATCGCCACTGGTAGCCAGGGGGAACCAACGAGCGCGATGGTGCGCATGAGCATCGGTGACCATCGCCAGATCAGCCTGCGCAAGGGTGACACCGTCATCCTGAGCGCCACGCCGATTCCCGGCAACGAAGAGCTCTTCAACCGGACGGTCGATAACCTCTTCCGACAAGGGGTCGATGTGCTCTACCATGAATTGGGCGATGTCCACGTCAGCGGCCACGGTGGTCGCCAAGATTACCGCAAGATGTTGGAATTGGTGCGCCCGCGCTACTTTATCCCCGTGCATGGCGAGTACCGCCATCTGGTCCTTCATGGGCGGCTAGCGGTGGAAGCCGGCCTGCCGAAGGGCAATGTCTTTGTCATTGAAGATGGCCAAACCGTCGAGTTTGGTTACTATAGCAGTAACGAAATCCGCGGGCGGCTGGGTGAACGGCTCAACATTGGGCATGTCTTTGTCGATGGCTTAGGGGTAGGCGATGTGGGCAACGTGGTCCTGCGTGACCGCCGCCACCTGAGCCAGGATGGGTTCCTCGTCTGTGTACTGGCCGTCGACGAATTTGACGGGGCAGTCATTTATGGGCCAGAGATCATCAGCCGCGGCTTCGTCTACATCCGCGACAATGAGGATCTAATGAAGCGGGCGCGCGATGTGGTCGAAGGGGTGATCAAGAAGCGCGTACCGGTGCAGGTGCTAGAGAATAAGATTCGCGATGCCCTGACCACCTTTGCCAGCAAGGAAATGGGCCGCCGACCCATGATCTTGCCGCTGGTGATCGAAGTGTAGTATACTAGGCAGGGAACATTTGTTCGGTTTTTCCGGTGCGTGAAATGGCAAAGGGTAAACGTAAAACGTAAAACGTCATACTGGGCCGATTCGGCACGTATGATTGCAGCAGTTACGTTTTACGTTTTACGTTTTACCCTTTTACATCTTACGCTTTACGTTTTACCCTTTACGAGTCAATATGGCGGCACGCAAGTCAACACGCAAACGTAAATCTTCAGCAGATCCGCTTCAAGCTACGCTGGACGTGATTACGCGTCCAGAGGTTGTGGGACTGGTGCTGGTCTTGTTTGCCGTGATGACCCTCCTCAGCCTGGTGACCAGTAGCACGGGTGCCATTACGGGGGCCTGGCTAAACTGGCTAAAAATGCTCTTTGGCATTGGCGTCTGGGGTTTCCCCTTTGTGAGCGGTGCGCTGGGGCTGTGGATGGTCATTCGCGCGGTCGAAAAGATGACCAATATGCCGTGGCGCCATCCGCTGGGGCTGGGGGTGCTCTTCCTGGCGGCGTTGATTGGGGTTACGCTCTGGAACGATCCCGCCGTGGCCGCGGGTGGGTTGGTCGGCTCGCTGCTGGCCGAGTCACTCCGGCAGGTGGTCGGGGTAGGTGTGGCCTGGGCGATTGTGACTTTTCTGACGATCGCGGCCTTGCTTTTACTCACTGATCGCGTGCTGATTGATTGGAGCATGAATTTAGTTTTTACCGTGCAGGATCTGTGGGCACAGTTCTTTGACAGCGGCTATGTCCCCACGCTGGAACCAGTCGTTCCCCTGCCCAGTGGTCGGCCCTCACGCTGGAATGAGTGGCTCCATCGGTGGCGTGAAGGTTGGCAACCCCAGGCCGATCAATTTGAGCAGCCGCGCACCACCCCCGCCAACATGGTGCGCCCGCAGCCGACCACCGAAGGGATTACACCGCTGCGCGAAGAACGCGCACGCCGCGTGGTGCAACCAGCCAATCCGACCCCACCAACCGAAGCCGCGAACAGCGCCGCCGGCACGCGCACGCCCACCAAACCGCTGAGTGGCGAAGGGGAGATCCTAACCCCCCGCATCGTTGGCAGCACGCCCCAGGATTGGCGCTTGCCGCGTCTGGAAGATATGTTGAGCGATTGGGAACGGCGCAGCGACAGTGACGATCTGATCCGCCAACAAGGGCGACTGATCCAGGAAACCCTGGCCCTTTTTGGGGTGCCGGCTGATTTTGAGGGCGCCTACAAAGGGCCGTCAGTTACCCAATACTTGATCAAACCGGGCTATGTTGAGCGGACGGTACAAGGCGAGCGCAAACGGATCAAGGTAAAAGTGAGCAAGATCGCGGGGCTGGCAAATGACCTGGCCCTGGCGCTATCCGCGCCCAATGTGCGCATTGAAGCGCCCATCCCCGGCACTGGTTACGTGGGGGTCGAAGTCCCCAATCAGGAGGGTAACAAGGTTGGGCTAAAGGAGTTAATGGAATCTGAGACCTTTGTTCAATCCAAAGCGCGGCTGCGGATTGCTTTGGGGGAAGATGTCAAAGGGCAGGCAATTATCTCCGACATGGCGCGCATGCCCCATCTTTTGATCGCTGGGGCTACCGGTGCCGGTAAATCGGTCTGTATCAATTCGATTATCACCTGTCTCCTTTTGACCAACACGCCCGACAAGTTGCGCCTGTTAATGGTCGATCCGAAGATGGTCGAGTTGAGTGTCTACAACGGGATTCCCCATCTGCTTAGCCCTGTGATCACCGAGGTTGATAAAGCAGCCGGGGTGCTCTTCTGGGCAGTCAAAGAGATGGAGCGCCGCTATAATCTCTTTAGCAAGGTCGGTGCCCGCGACTTGGTCCGCTACAATGAGTATTTGACCAAACGCAATGAAAAGATGCTGCCCTATATTGTTGTGATCATCGACGAGATGGCCGACCTGATGATGGCTGCACCGGAAGAGGTGGAAAAACATATTTGTCGGCTGGCGCAGATGGCGCGTGCGGTGGGTATTCACCTGATTATTGCGACGCAACGCCCGTCGGTCGATGTCATCACCGGTCTGATTAAAGCAAACTTCCCCTCGCGCATTGCGTTTGCCGTGACCAGTCAAATCGATAGTCGGGTCATCCTCGATGTGCCCGGTGCGGAACGCTTGTTGGGCCGCGGTGATATGCTCTTTATGGCCCCGGATGCCGGCAAGTTAGAACGCTTACAGGGTACCTTCCTTGATGATGAAGAGATCAACCGCATTGTACGCTATTGGAAAGGCGTCCGTACCCTGGATGATCGCGCCGGGAGCCAATGGCAGCAGCAAGCAACGCAGGACAGCCCAGCGGTGGCGCTAGAGGAGATGGCCGAGCCATTCAGTCCACCGCCAATGGCACCCATGCCGACCGGCAGCGCACCACAACCTTCGATTCCCGAGCCGGTCGCGTACAGTGGATCATTGCAACAGGCCCCGCTCTTTGACCAAATTGATGCGCTCAAAAGTGCTGATGCGCGCGATGATCTCTTTGGTGAAGCGGTGCGCGTCGTGCGGGAAAGTGGCCGCGGCTCGGTCAGCTTGTTACAACGCCGGCTCCGCATTGGTTATAATCGCGCCAGCCGCCTGGTCGATCAGCTGGAAGAAGCCGGCATTTTAGGGGAAGATCAAGGGGGCAGCCACGGCCGGATTGTTTATATCGACCCGAGTGCCGCTGGCCCGGCCGGGCCGGATCAAGGCAGTGCAAAACGGGCCAGCAGCGATGGCACCCCGGCCCCGCGCATTATTGGTGACGACGAAGAGCCGCCATCAGCCCCGCCGCCCCGGGTTTGGATGTAGCACATCTGGCGTTACACCCCGCTAAAAAACGAGCAAAAGCAAACACCCAAGCAACCAAAGGAAGTGAATTGTGGCCCTAGGCAGCCAGCGCTCGCGCGCTGATATTAGTTTACCGCGTCTGATGGGATTGAGCATCACTACCCGTTTATTGGTGGATACCGCGATGCAGATCTTTAACCCCTTTCTACCCATCTTTGCCACTGGGCTCGGGGTAAATGTGATTACGATGGGCCAATTACTCAGCCTGCGTAGTGCCACCGGCTTTGTTGCCCCGATCCTTGGCGCATTGGCCGATCGGTATGGCTACCGGCGGATGATGCGCTTGGCATTGGTCTGTGCAATCATTGGGTTGGTGGTAGTTGGCAGTAGCCGCAATCTGCCGACCGTGATGCTCGGCATGGCGATCATGGGCTTTGGCCTCTCGGGCTTTGTGCCGACCCTGCATGCTTATCTTAGCGCGCGTTTACCCTACAATGTACGCGCCCGTGGCCTGGGTATGTTGGAATATTCGTGGGCATTGGCCGGGATCGTCGGGCTCTTTGCCATGGGCTATCTAATTGACGCCACCAACTGGCGCGTTCCGCTCTTTGTGCTGGCCGGTGGCCTGGCGCTCATGTGGCTGCTGCTGGGCATCTTGCCGCCCGCACAGAGCGAACACTCCGCTGCCCAGCGCCAACAACCTGCACAAAAACTGACGTGGTGGGCACGCACACGCGGCTTTTTTGATCTCGGGCAGGCGGCCCTTTCCACCTACAGCACCATTGCAGCGCAGACGTTGCTCTTTTTTGCCGGCATGCAGTTGATTGTGGTACATGGAGCCTGGCTCAGCCGCGACTATGGGCTGGGCGCGGCAGCACTAGGGACAGTAGCGCTGGTCTTGGGCTGCTTTGATCTGTTGGCCAGTGTCTCGGTCAGCCTCTTTACCGACCGGCTCGGCAAGCGGCGCAGCGTGATCTTTGGGACCATCGGCGTTTTAATCGGCCACCTGTTTCTACCATTTCTCAACTTTAGTTTACTCAGCGCAGTCGTTGGGATCGCGCTGACACGCAGTGCCTTTGAATTTGGCATTGTCAGCCATATTTCGCTGATCAGCGAACAAGCCCCCACCCAGCGCGGCAAGGTGATGGCCCTGGCAGCGGCTTTTGTGCTGGTCGGCGGCACCATCGCCAACCTCACCGGTCCTTGGCTTTATGAACAATTTGGGGTGCAAGGCTTGAGTTGGAGCGCGGGCGGGGCAATGGTGGTGGCCTTGGTATTTTTATTTGCCTTTGTGCGCGAAAGGGAGCCGAGCGAAGCATTTCCAGCGCGCAAAGCCGTCGGACCGTAAGCGCGGTCATTTTAAGGACAAAATAACCCCGTGTGCGCGCCAGGCCAAGTTTGGGTAACCGACCGACCAAAAGTGAAAACCGATAGAAACCAGTAGTTTTTGATGATCCACGAAGTCCCACGAAGTCCCACGAAGAGTCACGAAGCTAGAGCAAACACTTCGTGACTCTTCGTGTTGCATTGTGGATCAAAGTATCGGTTTCAAACTGACATCACTTTAGTACAGCGTCAGCTAAGTTTTGCTAGATTAACAAGTTGGCCCGCCGCGCGAATCAAGTCACGGCGTGACGGCAGACGGTAGCCGCAGGTTTCAACCTGCGGGTCCAGAACCTTAAAAGGCTGGGCTACCATCAGTCGCCACGCCGTGGCTAAACTCGCAAAATTTGCGTAACATTGTACTGGGCCTCACCCGTAGCGAACAAGTGAAGTTTACTGGTCTAAGCGAAAAGTTTCGAGCATCTGTTCACCTTCCACAGTGGCTGGAGTCAAGCGGTAGATCCAATTGCCCCCCATGACAAAGTAAAAGCAGCCAGGAAAAATCATCGTACTGGTACAGACTTCTACGCCGGAAACATTGGCGGTCTGAAATGGAGGAGGAGCAACGTTACCAGCTGGTGGCAGTAGGCCGGCAGTTGTTAACCACGATTCGAGCGTGACGCCTGCTTCCATAGCAAAGACAAGAATCTCGAGATCAGCAGGTTCGAGATCGCCCAAATCGCTGGCCGCAATCACTGGGTTCAAAAAACGAAATGAGGCAACCGGTGTTGGATCGAACATAGCGAGTTGATCAGCGGCAGGGCTGCGTAAAACAAAGTTATCAAAATAGTCTACGCTAAATTGATAGGTAGTATCGGTATAGGTAGCCATTGTACTAGCAGGCAGCTGCGCATCTGGTTCAGTCACAGCTTCGTCCACTTCTGCTGCCCCGCCCGGTGATTGCGCCTGCGGTTGCGGTGCCACAGTGGTTGTCACTAGCGAAGTTGTTGCTACGGTCACCGCCTGATTGCTCTGTACGGGTGCTGGGGCAGGCGCAGTCTCTGTAGCCGCAGCCGGATCGCTCACCGCAGGATCACTTACGGCAGAACCACTTTCTAAAGCTGGTGCACAGGCAATGATCCCCAACAAACTTAGCAACAGCATCGCTAACATAAAAAATGATTGTTTTGCCAACATAGTCACAGCTCCTTAGCTTCTAAAAATTTGGTTCAGCAGAATCATCAACACACAAAAAAATTTATTGCTGACAGGCGAGTGTGTGGTAGTAGTGGCACCTACGGTAAGAGACGTTAGCGAAGAGCGCACGGTTCCTACGCTATGCACAGAAAAAGGTTAGGGTCCGGCAACTTTGCCGGACCCTAACCTTTGCAGTGTAACAACTTATTGTACAAATGCCTGCTGCGTAAAATTTAATTTAGCAACCAGCAGCATTACACAACGGGACAATATTGTCACTGTTAAACCGTGCGCCATACATATTTTGTTGGTTAAAAAATAGACCCGAGTTGACACCATCAGCCCAACCACTTACAACACCGGGTGCATAGCCAACAACCCAAGGCCCACCACTTATACCGCGGCCCCAAAAACACCCCATTCCCCGTACTTCAGTTGTCCATTGAAAACTTTCGGCGACACAGGTCCGTAAGTACTGGCTAGACGTTGACAAAATCGCGTCGGTGTAATCACGTCCCGGATAGCCAAGATTGTGGAAGTGACGGACATAAGGGAAATTCCACTGACGCCCCATCCAGCCGACAGCTTGATTTAATGTTCTACCACTTGAGTTATTACCCATTTTGCAGACACCTACATCATGCGGTGCCCAACTGTTAATTGAGTAGCTGCCGCTCAAGTTTACCCATGTAGTAAGCACCCAACAGGTAGTTGCAGAAAATAAACCATAAGGTGAATTACCATTGCGATAAGCAGGGGAGAAGACCCAGTTCGAATACCAACGATTATTAGTACTGTCATACAAACAGTGGGCAGCTGTCAACATAACATTACCGCTAATGCTAGTAGCAGAACAAGTTGATGTACCGCTAGGGGTTGAATAAACAACTCGACCAACCCATCTGTGTGGGTACAGTTTCTGCATTGCCGCAACCTGATTTACTACGTAACTCGTGTGAATTTGGCTAGTACCAGCTGGTTCAAGTAGATCGGCGCTCGCGGCAATTTCTTCAAGCGCAGCCCAGTCAAGTGGATAAGCAGCCTGCGCTACTTGATCTGCATCGGCGGCGGCAGCACCGGCGGCAGCAAAGCCAGGCGGACCAGTTGGCACTTGCCGAGCAATAGCGGCTTCATCGATTATCGCCGGCCCTAAATCAGCAGTGATTACAGTGGGTTGGGCAGCAGAGATCGCTTCACGCGTCCAAAAAGCCAGCGCCGCTCTTTGTTGTGCCGGAGAAATTACCTTCTTGACAACCAATTTAGCGGCGGCGGCATCAATCGTCTCCTCCGCGGCGGCCAAATCAGCTCCACTATTGACCATGGGCAAAAAGACTTTGGTTGCCCCATCAGTAGTGTCTTGGGCCTGGGTGGGAGCAATGCTGCTAAACAATAAAGTGACAATCACGGTCAGGAAAGTTAGGCGTTTGAAAAGGTTCATCTGTACTTCCTCCTAAGGGTACGGGGTCATAACACCGACTCGGCGTCGCTTGCAAATCAGTTTTTACTAGGTCATGGGCGAACAGTTGCCCATGCGAATGTACTTTGCGGTTTAACGCTAACGTGGAGTTTGCATTGCATCTATATAGAGACGTGAATGACAAAACCACCTCCTTCTTAAAGAAAGTCTCTATATCGTTGCGAGATGAAATTAAGTACGGTGTGTGGTGAATGCAGAAATGCGACAGACTTGATGCCCAGGTAAGTCTTATATATTATGCTTTATCAGATTGCCTAAAACAAAGAGATACCCGAACATCATTTATTATACGTATAGATTGAATCGCAAACAATGATCATAACGACATCGTTCATTACCGACAAAGGAAAACGACGCTTCCATTTTCGGAAACCACCCCGCCATCAGTCCCAGTGGGCTAGGAGAGTCGGGTGCGGAGCGTCCACGCAATGGCTTCTGCCCGATTCGCCAAGTGAAGTTTGTCGTAAATGTTGCGCATGTGCGAGCGAATCGTGCGCTCGGTAACACCTAGGTGTTGGCCAATTTTTTGGTTACTCCAGCCTTGCGCCACCATTTGCAGAATTTGCACTTCACGGTCCGTCAGATTATCGCTATGCTCGCCGCGCGACAATAGTGGCACCTCGGCCATTCGCTGCTGCAACAAATGGACTGTAATCGATGGGCTGTACCATTTGTTACCTTTCGCAATTACGTGGATGGCATTCGCTAACAATTCGGCATCATCATATGTGCAAAAATAACCACAAATGCCTGCCTTCAGCAGCGTGTAAAAGACGGCATCATCAAAGGTTGTCGCCAGAATCAAAACCGGCGTGCGCTGAAGCTGGCAGTGGGCACTGATGACACTGACAATTTGGTCCACATGCGGTAAAATAAGCCAAAGCAAAATATCCGGCGTATAATTTTGGCAAAGCTCGACCAGGTTATCGTGGTGCGCGGTAGTAAAGACTAAATTTAATTCGTTATGCGGTTGGATAATGGTTTGAAGGCCAATTTGGATCAGATTATCTGAGATTACACTGCCGATGCGAATCGCTTGATTGATCATACAACAGTATTCCTTTCCGAGGGCTAAGGTAACAGTGCAGCTGATGGATCAAAAATACAAAAGAACAAAACCAATAAATACCTTACCAAAAGCCAAAAATCTGCTATACTTTGTTAAACTTTAGGAGCAACGAAATTATAGTATATTCTGGCCTTTTGTCAATCTATTTCGCTTTACTCTGTTGACGGTTACGCCAGTAGCAACTGATCTAGGATTTATCGGTTGCGGCAATCACTTCCTCAACAGATCTTAGCAGAAGCTTTCCAACAGGCTCAACAGCCAATCATTTTCCAACATAGCCGCGCACAGATGCCTTAAGTGAGCGCTTACCCAAGTACTCTGCGAAATCCAGCCGTTGGCAGATACGCCCTCAACCCCGACGAGATCAGGCTAGTGTATTGCGACCTAGCCATAATGCTGAAACTTTTTGCAAGCCCCTGCGTAGTGAGAGTTGAGTAAAGAGAAAGCATAACTTGCATCGATGCAAAACTCGCATGCGCTGGTCAATTATATTGTCACTAAATCTATCGTCAATATATCGTCGCCAGTGTGTGCAAGGATATCTACTGGTAAATCTACGGGGCAAACTGTTGTATGAATGAGCAGGAAGAAGTCTGGATTCGCGAAGCCCAGGCGGGGAATAAACGATCGTTTAGCCGCCTGGTCGAAGCGTACCAACGTCCAGTCTATAACCTAACCTACCGCATGTTGGGCACGCCGGAAGAGGCGGAAGATGCTGCACAGGAGACATTTCTGCGCGCCTACGCTCGCCTGGGGCAATACGATGACAGCCATAAATTTAGTACTTGGCTTTTTTCGATTGCAAATCACCATTGTATTGACCGCTTGCGCAAACGCCGCAAGACCTTTGTCTCAATTGACGACAATCCAGTGCTGCAAAATCTGGAACACGAAGCGCCACAACCAGAAGAGAATTTTCTGGAAGGGGAACAAGCGGGCGAAATGCAGGCGCTCGTGGCCCAGCTGGATCCAGACTATCGCACGCCCTTGGTGTTGCGCTACTGGGAAGATTACAGCTATGAAGAGATTGCACAGACCATGGATCTAACCGTCTCGGCCGTAAAGAGTCGCCTTTTTCGTGCGCGTAAACAGATGGCAGAACTCTACGAACAGCAACGCAAGGCAACACCACCAGTTTCCGGTAAGCGCCAGAGTGTTGCCACCGGTGTCAAGCAACGCGAGCCGGTCGAAGGATTATTCTGGCGAACGGCGTTTGCACTTTAATGTGCATTGACGCTCTTTCAACAGCATGTATAGTAAACGATGGCTGGATGAAGCTGATGGATGTAAACGTATGAATGAGAAAAATCTTTACCAAGCAGAGGAAACAACGATTCGGCGGCAACCCACGGTAGCAGAGCAGGATGATTTTAGCGTGCTCATGTCGTTGTCACTTGACGAATTATTGGATGACGAAGAGCGCCGCCGCTTTGAGCGCTATCTGATCGACTATGCAACCCTGGCCGCGGAGTGGCAAGCATGGCAAGGCATGCACCGCCAATTGGTGGCAATCCCCCACGCGACACCGGCACCCGGCTTTGTTGAGCGCTTTGAGTTACAGCTCTTACAGCAGGAACGCCGCCGTCGCCTACGCCAGGGAATCTGGATTGGTGCCCTCTCCTTATTGCTGTGGATTGGCGTGGTCGCTGGGGTGGTTGGCGTTGGCTCCTATCTTTTTGTTAACCAAAGCATCTGGTTAAGTGAAGCGATCCAGAATGTGATCTATTGGTGGGCAGCGACGGTGCATTGGCTGCAAAGTCTCATCGCAGCCCTCGCCATCTTTGCCGGTACCCCACAGGGTAAAAGCATTGGTATAGCCTATGTCATGCTCGCCTTTGGCATGTTGGGGGCATGGGGTTACTTTTTGCGCCGCGCCACCTACCTGGTCGAATCACCGGCACAGCTGCCTACAGCTGAGTATGCGTAAGCCAAAGGTGACTTTCAGCCATCGCCCGCGACACACGCCGGCGACGGCGCGATCGTCACTGTCCCATCATCAATGCACAGTTTGTGTAACGAGTTGAAGTCTGAGGTATGCAGTGTTGCCCTTGATCGAAAAGTTGCCTAAAGTTAATCATTTGCCCAGCCGTAAGGCACTCAGGGTCCTTGTCACCGGTCTAGTACTTTTTACCGGGTTGCTTAGTTATCGCCCCGACACAGCCTTTGCCGCCGCGCGGGAAGCAGGCTGGCCGGGACAACCACCGGCAGCGCCGCCGGCCTTACCGGTAACCGAAGACGTGTTCTTCAACGATGATTTGACCATCAGCGCAGAGGAAGTCTACCATGGTGACGTGGTTGTTTATAGTGGCGATGTAACCATCGAGCGCGGTGGGGCAATCCACGGCGATCTGGTCCTCTTTAGCGGCGATTTGGCCTTAGAGGCCGGTAGTGAGGTGCATGGCGATATTGTCGTGATCAGTGGGGATGTGGCTGTCGACGGCTATGTCAGTGGTGATCTGGCCGTCTTGAGTGGCGACATTACCCTAGGGGAAACAGCTGTAGTTAGTGGTGATATCAGTCTGATGGATGAGATTGCGCGCAGCCCTGGAGCAACGGTCGCCGGCAGCATTGTCGCTGGCCCCAAATTTCCCGAAATTGCGCCTCTCTTAAATAAACTGAACTTGCCAGTGGTACCGAATGCGATTGAAGGGATTGCGCCAACTGCCCCCCCGGCCCCTGATCCAAATGCATGGCAGACGGGTGCGTTACTACGCGTGATCTGGCGCTTGTTGGGTGGTGCGGTATTGACGGGGTTGATCGTTTTGACCAGTTCACTTGTCTATTACGCCCGCCCGACTTTTGTGCAGGAGGTGCGCGGCACATTAAATGGCCAGCGACCGTTGAGCTTTGGTATCGGCCTGGCCATTAACCTGGTGCTCACCTTACTCATGGGGGCCGCCTTTGGCACCGGTAGTCTACTGGTGACCATCTGTTTGAGTCCCCTAGGGTTGATGGCGGGGCTGCTCTTCTTTGCGATTAACCTGGGTGGTTGGGCGGCGTTATCACTAGAGGTTGGCGAACGACTTCTGGCCCGGCTCCAAATGGAGTCGCGTAAATTGCTGCAATTGCTGGCAGGAGCCATTGTCCTCACGGCCCCTCTGACCTTAGCGTGGGCGATTGGCAGTTGTTTCCAGCCGGTGGGCTATTTGGCCATGTTGGCCTTAACGGCGCTCGGTGGTGGTGCAGTAGTGGTCAATCGGCTGAAGTTAGGTCGCGGTGGGACCGGGTTAACCCCAAGCAGCGCAATTTCAGCACCGTAGCGTTAGTCAGCTCAGGTGCCTGATCAAATCATTCACCGGCGGGTGGCTGCAACGATAAAGGGTATCGTTGCAGCCACCCGCCGGTGCTTTTTATAACCGGCCGCGTTGCGCCTGTGCCAGCAAGCGGTTAATCAGCGCCAACAGGGGGCCGCGCTGCTCAAAACCACCTTCGCTATAGTCGCTAATGCCCAAATAGATCCGCTGTCGTGTACGCCGGATTAATCCCAACAAGAGGCGCTGCATCGCTTCCTGGCGCTTGGTATATTCAGCCAGATCGCTCCACCCTTCGTTGGCCGGCCAGCGATGTGAAAGCACATAGGGATGGGTGATCGGTTGATAGAGCCGCTCCCACCAACCACCCGAACCAATGTCAAGCCAAAATTGCACCGCAACGGCGCGATTGCGCATAAGAAACGTATAGGCTGGCGCGATAAACACGGCTTCATCGACCGGCCGCCAGCCTGGTGCAAAAAGTGCCCCCAAGGCGCCACGCTCGACTAAGGCCACATATTCGCGCCCCAAGGTTGTATAGAGGGTCGCCTGTTCCTCGCGATCAGCCACATTCTCCAAGGCCCAACGGAAGTTGCGCACCGAATCGACCAGTTGATTGGCAATGCGTGCTCCATCGCGATCTTCGTGAAAGCCATAGCCCGGCTGGCTGAGCAATTCGCCAAAGAGGCGCGCAAAAAATTGATCAAGTGGGACAATATCGGGATTGGCGCGGTAGGCATAGAGCCAATCGCGCAGCTGATCATAGCGCTCACCAATGGCAAAGGTAATCCGCTGCTGCATCGCGGTGACCAGCTCCCCAAAGCGCCCCAGTTCAATCGCCGGTCGCCGCTCAGGGTAAACAATGCGGCTCAGCAGATGGGCGCGCACAGGGTCGAGCGCGTCAATCGCCAGGGTGAGGGCCAGCGTCACATCGGTGGTCGCTGGGCGCATGCCCCAATGCGGGTGGGCAAGTTTGGCCAGCGTGAGGAGCGTGCGTGCCGCCGGCTCAGCTTCCAGCGCACGGCTGGGCCGATGGGTAGTCGAAGCAATGCCCACTTCGGTCAGGCGGGTCTGCAAGCTAAAGCGCAGGGCATCGCTCACAAAAGGGGCCAAGACCGCGATCTCACCTGGCGATAGCCCTTCAACCGTCACCAGCCGTTTGATCTCCTGCACGGTCCAGTCAATCATCTGTGGATAAAAACGAAAACCAATGGTTGGCACCACCAAAGCCGCGTTCGTCGCGGCCAGCTCTTCCGGCGTTGCACTCTCTTCAATAACAGGCGTTGGGGGGTCAACGGTTGGGGCAAAAGGATCAGGATCGGCAGTTAGCACTGGAGCGGCCTCAACCGTTGGCCGGCGGAGCGCTAACATGCGTCTGACGCGGTTGGTCAGGCGAACCAGCGGCTCGCCCATCAAATAACTTGTGGGCAGGGTCACCTGTTGATCACAGGCGGCGCGCAGGCCATCAATCCCCGCCGGATCGGCCCCCAGAAAGATGCGGAAGCCGGCATCCTCATCCGCAATCAGCAGGGCGCTGTCAAGTTGTGGCAACCATTGGTGGACCAGTTGGTGGGCGCTGACCGTATCTTCTTCAATGTTATCAAAGATCAGATGGCGATGCGAGCGCAAGAGATGGGTGCGACTCCAGTCGTTGGTCAACACCTGGCGCATAAAGAGTTCGATCTGCAGGCTAAAATCGAGCAGCGTCTTCTCTTTGCAGAGGCCCCGAAATTCATGGCTAATGCGCCGCGCGGCCTGCAAGGCATTGAGCCGCGCCGTCCGTTGATCGCCATCAGGGACAGCCAGCTCGAGCCGGGCATAGGCTTCATCAATCGTAAAGCCTTGTAATGCTGCCTTATTGAGATTATCCAGCACCTGGCTAACGACGCGGTTATACTCAATGCGGATGCCATCAAATTCGCCCCGGGCGATGGCCGCATCCACAAACCGCGCCATATGATATTGGCTCGTCTCCAAGTTGAGGAAGGTGGGCTCGCGGCGCGGGTCGGCAAAGTCCGCCACTGTTGCCAACAGGGGCCAGTATAGTTCGACAGCCTGGCGCGCCAACCCGGCCAACGTGGTCACACGCACCGGTGCTCCCGAAGGCATCGCAGCACTCCGCAGTGCGGTGTAAAAAGGTTCGGCCACCGTCCGTTGGGGCGTAAGGACGAGAATATCATCCCCGCGTACGCGCTCGCGCCCGAGCAGCCAACGAATGCGTTCAATCGCCAGGGTGGTCTTGCCACTGCCAAATGGCCCAGCCAGAAAAAGCTTGTGATTCGATTGGATCAGCGGTAAAATAGCTTCAGTCATAGTGAATATTATACACCGATTTGTAAAGGAGCCAAGCATGCAACACTATCCGATTGGCCTGATTCCCGGCCCTGTCTCGATTCCGGCCCCAGTGCGCGCCGCCTATGGGTTGGATTTTGGCAGTTCTGACCTGGAAGAGGAATTCTTCGCCCTTTATAGCCGGTGTGAAGCAGGGCTACAGCAGTTGCTGGGGACCCAAAATCAGATCGCGATCCAGAGTGGCGAGGGGATGTTAGCCCTTTGGGGGGCCTTGAAGAGTGTCTTACAGCCAGGTGATCGAGTCCTCGCCGTGGCGACCGGGCTCTTTGGCTATGGAATTGGGGAGATGGCCGCACAACTGGGCGCAGAGGTCGAGACGATTGGCTTTGGCTATGATGATATCGCCGACCCGGATCAAGTACGCGCCGCGGCGCGGCGCTTCCGCCCCACCCTAATCACAGCGGTCCATTGTGAGACGCCCAGCGGCACCCTGAATCCGCTCAACGCGATTGGCGCGATCAGCCGCGAAGTCGATGCGCTCTATTATGTTGACTTTGTCGCCAGTGCCGGTGGTTCGCCCGTCGAGGTTGATGCAGCCCAAATTGATCTGGGCCTACTAGGCAGCCAAAAGGTGCTCAGCCTGATGCCCGACTTGGCGATGGTGAGCGTAAGTGAGCGCGCCTGGGCGCGGGCAGCCACGGTCAACTACGTTGGTTATGATGCCTTATTGCCCTGGCAGCGGGCCATTGCCGACCGCTACATGCCCTACTCCCATAATTGGCAAGCAATGGCCGGTTTGCAGGCAAGTATTGACAGCTTATTGGCCGAGGGCTTGGATCAGGTCTATGCGCGCCATGCTATGGTCGCGGCGTACTGTCGTCAGCGGCTACAAGCAATGGGGATCAAGCTCTGGCCCCGGTCCGAAGCAATTGCCGCCCCCACCGTCACGGCGGCGCACCTGCCCGAGGGTTGGAGCTGGCAAGCGTTTGATCAAGCCTTGCGGGCAGAGGGCATGGCTGTCGGCGGCAACTATGGCCCATTGGCCGGCAAAGTCTTTCGGATTGGGCACATGGGGGTACAAGCCAATCAAGCCCTGGTGGCACAAGGCATGGATACTATCGCTGAGGTGTTACAACGGTAATGGAGAGACAATGGCCGCGCGCATCCACTTACTTGGTCATGCAGCGGCCACTTTCCTGAGCATTTTCTCAGGGAGATTACAATCCATCAAATAAAGCGCAAGGAACAGGATAGATTGTAAGCATTCGCATGGGATCGTAAGCTAGCCCGATCATCTTACGTTATATACTGCATCAAAGGAGCCAGCATAGCGTCAACAAAATAGTGCTACTGACTTTACGATTAGTTGAAAAAAGGTTATCACATTTATCAGTGAATTGTAACACCTGACCCAAGCGAATTGTCATATACTGCAACAAGCAACAGCAGCTCTCAAAAATTGAACATCGTTTTCATGTGCGATCTAAGCCTGCGCTGATGTTAAGCCTCTCACCGTCAAAACAAGTAGGGTCCAAGCAAGTAAGGGCAAACGCAAGTAAGGAAGTGTGCTTATGAACTCCCAGGTGATTTATGTGCTGTTGGTTGAGGATGACTTAGATTATGGCGCATTGTTGCGCCGGCGGCTGATGGGCAAATTAACAGGAGAGGCTGGGATAAGGTTTGTCGTGGCCCAAACAGGATTGCTGCAAGAAGCAATTGCGTACATCACCGGCAATCGCATTGATGTGATCGTATTGGATCTGAATCTGCCGGACGCGACCGGCCTTGAGACACTAGTGCGGCTGCGCGAAGCCGCACCAGCAGCAGGCGCCATTGTGCTCACCGGGCGCGATGATCAATTGCTGGCCACGCAGGCCCTCAATTTGGGGGCGCAGGATTATCTGGTTAAAGGCAACTTCAATACCGAACTGTTGGTCCGGGCCGTCCGCTATGCCTTTGAACGGAAACAGAGTGAGCAGGCCCTTACTTTAGCAGAAGAGCGGCTGCGGCAGGCGGCCTTCCACGGGCCTGAAAATGCCAAACGGGACGAAATTGCCTCTGACTTTGATACATTGCTGGAACGGATGGCCGTGCAGAATTCGCTGGCCCTCTCACAATTAGGCTCCGACAACCCCGCACGTATCCACGTTGAAAAGCTCAACCAGACCATTACCCTGGCCGCGGATCTCACCCGCCGTCTGATGAACAGATTTGACAGGCGCGCCTGAACGGGGTAGATTCTAGGGCATCAATTGCTGTTATCATCGGTTACGATCCAGCCTGACGACTTTAGTCGCACTTGCGCTAAAGTGCCAAGCCGGATCCATTTTACCAAGCAAGGTGCCTTGATGAATCTACACGATCTCTTCGCCATTCCTCGCCGGCGGACGCCGCAAAAAATTGCGCTACACTGTCTTGATCACGACCATACGCCGCAGCAACTTTCCTATGCCGATCTTTTTGCCGCAGCCGAGCAACTAGCCGCGGGGTTGCAACAATGGGGAATCCAAAAAGGCGATCGCGTCGCCTTCTACATTGGCAGTCGCCCCGAACTTGTCATTGCGTACCTGGCGGTGATTCGCCTCGGGGCGATTGTGGTGCCGATCAACCTGCGTTACCGGCGGCTTGAGATCAGCCATATCCTCGCCGATTGTACCCCACGCCTGATCGTGACAGCAGAGGAAGAGCTCGCACAGCTAAATGAAGGTGATCTGCTTGCCCAGAGTAGCATTGAACAGGTGCTGCTGGCCGAAACATTCGCACAGTGGACGCGCGCGATGAGCACCTTTACCCCACCCCTGGTTTTGGCCGATGATCTAGCACTGATTATCTATACTTCCGGCACAACTGGGCGCAGCAAGGGGGCCATGATCTCCCACAACAATGTGATTGCCACTGTCACCGGCTTGCTGGCGGCGTGGGATTGGGCTGCCACCGACAAACTATTGCTCTGCCTGCCCCTTTTTCATACCCACGGGTTGATCGTTGGCCTCCATTGTGCGCTGGCCGCGGGTGCCACCGTGCTGTTACGGGCGAAATACGAAGATCAGGCGATTATCGCCGATCTATTAAGCGGCGAACCGACCCTCTTCTTTGCCGTCCCGACCATCTATGTGCGGCTGGTCGAAGCACTGCGCTACCTGCCCAAAGTGGACTTTAGCCACATGCGCCTCTTCTGCTCCGGCAGCGCGCCCCTGGCCCCCGAAACCTTTAGTGACTTTGAGACCCTGACCGGCCATACGATCCTTGAGCGCTATGGCATGACCGAGACTGGGATGAACCTGAGTAACCACTACGCCGGGGCACGCATTGGCGGCAGCGTGGGCACACCCTTGCCGGGGGTGGCCATGCGCATTGTTGACAACCACGGGCAGGATGTCGCCGTTGGGGCAGAAGGCGAGTTGCTTGTGCGTGGCAGCAATGTTTTCAGCGGCTATTGGAATGCCCCAGAAAAGACAGCCGAAAGTTTCAGCCACGATGCGCTGGGGGGGCAATGGTTTCACACCGGCGATCTAGCCCGGCAGGACGCGGTCAATGGGTATGTCACGCTCCTCGGTCGCCGGCACGAGTTGATCATCAGCGGCGGGTTTAATATCTACCCGCGCGAAATCGAAGAGATGCTCACCACCTTCCCCGGCATCAGCGAAGCTGCGGTCATCGGTACGCCCGATCCCCAATGGGGCGAAGTCCCGGTTGCTTACATTGTCTGTACCGCAGCCATCGACCAGGATGCCCTCAGCCGCCACTGTCGCGGGCTTTTGGCCAGCTTCAAAGTGCCCCAATCCTTTCACCAGGTCGACGAATTACCCCGCAACGCCATGGGCAAGTTACAAAAGAATCTCTTGCCCCGATAAAGTATAGTTGGTTGGTTGGTTAGTTGCTCTTGTCGAAACCAACTAACCACCCAACCACCCAACTAACTAACTAGTACTTGTTGCGAAACGCGATTTCTACCGCCAAGGTCGCGAAGAGCGCGAAGGAATCGCAAAGCAACTTCAGCGAAAACCCTTTGCGAATCTTTGCGCTCTTCGCGACCTTGGCGGTGATCAAGCCCTTTCGCAACAAGTACTAACTAACTAACCACCCCCACCTAACCTCACCCTGGCCGTTGCGCAGAAATCGCACAACTGGTAAAACGGTTGACCAGATTTTCCACGGTGGCGGCCGGCAGATTGGCAAAGAGTTCTTGCGGAACGTCCGCGCCCAATGCGGCCAGTGTATAACGTTGCTTGATCTCCACCTTGATCGCCACAAAACCGGCGGCGGCCAACAACGATTCGTATTGCTGAATCGTCAGCGCGCCCGCAATACAGCCGGCCCAACTGAGTGCAGCCCGGATCTGCGCCTCGCTCATCGGCAGATCGGCCAATGTGCCATCCACCACAATATCAGAGACGGCCAGCCGGCCACCTGGTTTTAAGACGCGGAAGGCATCCTGCAAGGTCTGTCCTTTGTCAGGCGAGAGGTTGATGACACAGTTGGAGATAATTACATCGACCGTGGCGTCGGGCAGAGGAATCTGCTCAATCTGCCCTTGCCGAAATTCGACATTTTGGATGCCATGTTGGGCGGCGTTGCGCCGGGCCAAGGCTAACATTTCCTCGGTCATATCGACGCCGTAGACAAAACCGCTTGGCCCGACCTGTCGCGCCGCCAGAAAAACATCGATCCCACCGCCCGAACCAAGATCAAGCACCACTTCCCCAGCCCGTAGCGCCGCAATCGCAGTGGGGTTGCCACAACCTAACGAAATCGTGGCGGCATCGGCCGGCACCAACTGCAACTCTGCCGAGCTATACAGGGCCGGTTCACCAACGCCCTGGTTTTCGGTGCGACAACAACTGCCTTCAGTTTCAAGCGCGGTCACGCCATCAAGCGGGGCCGGCCCACAACAACTACCGGCGACCGCGCGCGCACGCGCACCATAGTGACTGCGAACAACTTCATGAACTGTTTCATTGGTCGTAAGTGTCATCTGATAACCTGCCTTTTGTTGCATAAATATACAATAAGATGTAAATCAAAATATCGACGACCATCGATAAGTTAATTGTAGCCCACATATTGACAATTGTCAATATGTAATTTCACTAGGCAGTGCGGTTGAAGATGTACACGCTTTCCAGTACAATGACGGTCTAGCAGGACAATCTATACTACACTTTGGTATAGATGGCGCTATGCGCCTGCGCAGGGGTGAGCACGCAGCTTGTTTACACGAAAATAAGCAACTCATCGATGCCAAACCAAGGATAAAGGAAGACCCATGAACGGACCGACCATTCTTGTGGTAGAAGATGAACGCAGTATCAGCGAAGTGGTGACCCTCTATCTAACCCGCGCTGGTTTTCAGGTGGAGGTGGCCTATGATGGCAAAGCCGCGCTGGCGGCACTCACCAAACAAAAACCTGATCTGGTGATCCTCGATCTGATGTTGCCAGAAATTGATGGCTGGGAAATCGCCCGCCGGCTGCGCGCCGAAGGGGAGACCCCGATCATCATGTTAACGGCGCGACGCGAGGAAGGGGATCGGATCCTTGGGCTAGAGATGGGGGCCGACGACTATGTGCTCAAGCCCTTTAGCCCACAGGAGTTGGTCAGTCGTGTGCGCGCCGTGTTGCGCCGCACGCAGAATGCAGCACCCCTACCGTCCTCCCCCGCGCTCAATTACAGCACTTTACACATTGATCCCATTACCCGCCTGGTCACGATTAATCGCCTGGAAGTAATGCTCACCGCCAAAGAATTTGATCTGCTCTGGTTTCTCGCCAGCCACCCCCGCCGGGTCTTCAACCGGGATCAGCTCCTTGATCAGGTTTGGGGGGAGACAGAGTATATTGATCCCAGTACCGTAACGGTGCACGTCCGTAGACTACGCGAAAAAATTGAGACTGATTCGTCTAACCCCCGCTTTATTCATACGGTTTGGGGTGTTGGCTATAAGTTTGAGCCGTAGATCAGTAGATCAGGCCATATGAAACAAGGTCACCACATGGAAACTCGCATTATCCGACCACAACGGCAGCCATTACTGCTTTCTTTGCGCTTTTTGCTGGGCGTGATCCTGACCTTTGCCTTGACATTGCTGCTCTTTGTCTTTGTCATGCAGCCAGTGCTGGCTGAGTTTAGCGCCATGACCACCCTGCTGGGGATCACGGCGGTCATTTCGCTGTTGGCTGGGTTGGGTGCCTATTATCTGGGCTGGTTTCAACGGTCGCGCAGCCTGGCCTGGACCTTACTGGGTGGCTATCTCCTCTCTGGCGTGCTCACGCTGATCAACGTCATGGTCACCACCTGGCGCATGTTTATTGAACCGCACGACCGCACCCTTGCCACCATTTTGATTATTTTTGCCACCTGTATCGCGGTGGCATTGGGCTATTTTCTTTCCATGGCAGTCACAGACAAAGTAAGTGCCGTGGGTGAAGCGGCGCGCGCAATTGCGCGCGGCCAATTGCGCACTCGGGTGCAGGTACCCGGCCGCGATGAAATTGCCACCCTGGCGCGCGCCTTTAATGAGATGGCGGCGCAACTCGAACAGGCAGCCCATCAACAGAGGGCGCTCGAACAGTTGCGCCGCGATCTCATTGCCTGGGTCGGCCATGATCTGCGCACGCCATTGGCCTCTGTCCGCGCCATGGTCGAAGCCCTCGCCGACGACATGGTAGAGGATCCAGCCACCCAAAAGCGTTATCTGCGCACAGCCAAACGCGATATTGCCGAACTGGCGCTGCTGATTGATAACCTCTTTGAAATGGCACAAATCGATGCCGGTGGGCTACAAATTGACCGGCAACCCAATGCAATGACCGATTTGGTCTCCGACACATTAGAGAGTTTTCGGGCGTTGGCGGTCGAAAAAGGGGTTGCACTGGAAGCACAGGTAGAGCCAGGGGTTGATCCCGTACTCATGGATGCGCGGCTGATCGGGCGCGTGTTGACCAACCTGGTGAGCAATGCCATCCGCCATACCCCACAGGGCGGGTTTATTCACCTGTATGTACGCGCCACGCCCAGCAATGTAGATGTGAATGTACGCGATTCAGGCGAAGGCATCCGCAAAGCTGATCTAGGGCGGATCTTCGACCAATTTTACCGCGGCGAACAGTCGCGCAGCCGGGCCACCGGCGGCGCAGGATTGGGGCTATCGATCGCACGCAGCTTTGTTGAGGCACATGGGGGGAAAATCCGCGTAGAGAGTGCACCAGGCGAGGGCACGCTTTTCACCTTCACCCTGCCCCGCCGCGGGCCACGAACTACGGTCAACCCGTTGCGTCAGCCGCCACCGGTTGCGCGGCCGCAGCCCAAAGCAGCGCCGGCCCAGGCCCCCAAGCCCCCCTACGAGATTCCGGATCACTTTCGCCTGGTTGCAAAGTAAGCCATGACAAAGGCGGCTAGGCCGAGCGCGACTACGGCTGGAGAAAATCCATAATCAGCGCGGCGAAGTCGTCAAGGCCACGGATCTGCGCGGCATACGCTTGGCGTGCGGCCCCCAGCAACAAGGTCAAGGCCGGGTTGGTGGTATGTTTGCCGTGACCACAATCTTCCACATTGCCGTGGTCACTGGCGACAATGATCAGGGTCTGCGTCAGATCCGCGGCGGCTAACAGCCCGGCTAAAAAGCCATCAAAACATTGGAAATTGGCCACAGCCGCGCGCAAATCGCCCCGGTGCCCCAACACATCAGTCTGCCAATGTTCAAAAAAGGTAAAGTGATAGCCCTGCGCGATCTGCCAGAGTTGTGTCCCCGCGTCCACCGCGTTATAGACCGGGGCGTCAGGATGGCCCAAATGATCACGCCAGCCTTGATTCGTAAAATCGGCGGCCAAGGCGCGCCCGGTATAGAGATCATAGGCCGTGGGCAGCGCTTGGCCGGCAACGGTAGCGGCATAAGGAATGGCACTCAAGAGCCGCTGGCCGCGGTTGACCGCATCAAAATAGCCTTGGGGATAGGCATTGCAGAAGAAGGTGCGCAAACCGTGGGCGCGCAGTTGTCCAAACAGATTGTGCCGGCGCAGGATCACACGAACCCGGTCATCGGGACGAGGCCCATAGTGTTCACCGAGTTGTTGGGGGGCATTAATGCCGGTGAGGATGGCCGTCTGGCCGGTCGCACTTTGGGGCCGCCCCGCAATGCCTAAATTGGCATCGGCGGGAATGAGCTCTGCCCACGGCGTTGAAAGTCGACCCGTGGCGGCCAACAGTTGATGGCCGGCGAGTAAATGATCCAAGGTGGGATAAGGACCAATGGCCAGGGGGTTGATCGTCGGGTCGGCTGCCCCCAGCCCTACGCCATCGAGAAAGAGAAAGATCACTCGTCTCACAGCGATTGTGCCACTTCGCATGGGGTAACCAGCGCGCCGGTGCCGGTTGCGGCCGCGCGGCGCAGACGGAATTCGGTGACCAGCGCCACCAGCCGTGCTTCCAGGGTAGCCAATCCCGGATTGAGGTGGAGATAGGTCAAGCCCAGCCGCGCCGCTGCGGCCTGGGCGCGCACACTTTCATCCTGCTCCGGCAATTGTTGCAAGTAGAGCAGGTGGGTATAGTTGCCAAAGTAGAGGTCACGCAGCTCGGGAAAGCGATCCAGCCCCAAGCCTTTCCAGACCAGACCATCAAAGTGGCGGGCCAGAAAATCGGTGAGATAGAAGGTGCCCAGATGGGCATCGTTGTGCTGCGTAAAGGCTTCGCCGCCGAAGAACTCGTAGCAGTGTGGGCCGGCAATCCGCACCACATGGTCATAGCGCGCAATCAGCAGGTCCAGCGCACCGGCCGTACCACAATCTGCATAGCCCAGCAGAATCAGATCGAACTGAGCGGCCCAGGCATCTACTTTGGCGGCGACCGCGGGCGCAATCCGTTCAGGGTGATTGTGCAGTTGCGCAGGGATCGCCGTCAAGGCGAAGTCCCAGCGCTGCCGATTCGCAATCGTGATGAGTTCGCGCACCAGCGCGCCACAAGTGACAATGCCGATCTTCATTTTTAGCCTGTCACGCGCTGGCGGCGCTCACTGCGCCGCGCCGCGCCACGCGCGGTGCGGCTCTCGTTGCTTTCAATATGGCTCTCATCACCACTGATGGCCGGCGGTCCTATAATCGGTTGATCTTTGGCGGCGGCCAACGCCGCAGCCATCGCGGCAATGTGCTCCGGGGTACTACCGCAACAGGCGCCGATGATATTCACACCGAGGGCACGCAGGCGCAGGGCAAAATCCGCCATAATAGCCGGTGTACCGTCATATTCAATCGCGCCGTTGACATACTGGGGCATCCCGGCATTACTTTGCGCCATCAGGTAGACACCGGCCGGGCGATATTGCGCCATCTGGGTCATAATGGTTTCGATCTCGTTGGGACCGTTGCCACAGTTGGCCCCAATCATCTGAATCCCCCAACTGCTAATGGTCTCGACCGCGGTGCGCGGGCTGACGCCCATCATGGTGTGGAAATTGGTATCAAAGCTCAGCGTTGTGACGATGGGTAGATCCGGCGCGACCTGCCGTGCGCCATTGACCGCGGCCTCGACCTCATTTAGATGGCTCATCGTCTCGATCACCAACAGATCGACGCCCCCTTCGACCAAACCCTGCACCTGTTCGGCAAAGAGTGCTTCGGCTTCGGCCATCGTCAGCGGCCCAACGGGCTCAATCAGCTCGCCAGTGGGGCCGATCGAACCGGCCACCAGCACACCGGCGGGGGCCGCCACGGCTTTGGCCAGTTGTACGCCGGCGCGGTTAAGCTCGACGACGCGGTCTTGCAGGTTGTGCAATTTCAAGCGCGCCGCGGTGCCGCCAAAGGTATTGGTCTCGATCATGTTGGCACCGGCATCAACATAAGCCTGATAGATGGCCTGCACGGCAGCGGGCTGGGTCACATTCCACAGTTCAGGGGCACCGCCATCGGTCAGACCGGCGCGCTGCAACATGGTCCCCATCGCCCCGTCGCCAACGAGAATACGCCCTGCGGCCAGCCACTCGAGCACTTTGGATTGGCTCATGATCGGTTCCTTTCTGCATCGGGATATGTGATGCGTGAAACGTGATGCGTGAAACGTGATGCGTGAAACGTGATGCGTGAAACGTGATGCGTGAAACGTGATGCGTGAAACGTGATGCGTAAAACGTGATGCGTGATGCGTGACGCTTTGTAATATATTTCCGACACTGATGAAAAGTGGTTGCGTGGTCTGGACGACGCAACCACACGACCACGCGACGACACGACTACGCGACCGCTTTACCCGTCAGCGAGTGCGTGCAACATGGTGCGGATGCGTTCGGGTGGGTAGGCGGCCTCGACTTCGGCGGCCACGGCGGTGGCGATTTCCTCAATTGTGCCGGCGCGATCCTGCCAGCCCTCACGCCGCCAATGTTCCAGATAGGCGTCGGTACCGGTGAGGCCAAGGCGCATGGCGGCCTCATCAATCGCCACCTGAAAGCGCTGGCTCAGCTCCACTTTGGCGGTATTGCGGCGGCCTTCGCGCGCCGTAACCAGCGAAGGGAAATCACGCCAATAGGTAATTTGATATTCGGCCACAGGGTACCTTTCTTGGGTTAGCGGCTTCGGCAGTCATCAGTCGCCGGTTCACTGTCTTACTGCACACTGATAACTGCTAACTTAACGACATTGAGTTGTCAGTCTCATCCGTTGTAGTGCGTTCCGGCCGTCTGGCGGCGCGGTCGGCACGGCGGGCGGCGCGATCATCTTGGCTGGTGCGCCCCTTGCGCCCGCCACTAGCCATTGTATCGATGGCCAGTTGGCGCTCGGGTGGCCACTGGGCACGAGCCGCAGCCAGCCGTGCTTGCAGATGGGGAAAGGGATCCACGGCATGGGGAATCTCAATGGCGTTGACAAATTCTTCCTGAAACTGGGGTTCGACCGCGGTTTCAACATAGTCAACCCAGCGCGCTGCCCATTGTGCTTCGGCCCGTTTGCCCTTATCGAGCAAGATCATCCGTGCGCCATCACCCGCGGCATTACCCACCGCACCCACCTTTGCCAATTCACAGTCGGGAATCAGCCCCAGGATCATGGCATGGAGTGGATCGATATAGCTGCCAAAGCCGCCGGCCAGCACCACGCGATCAACGGTGGGCAAGGCCATCCGCGTCATCAGCAATTTAGCCCCGGCATAGAGCGCGGCTTTGGCCAGTTGAATGGCGCGAATGTCATCAGAGTGGATGGTAATGGCCTGACCACTGCTGGTCTCATGCGGCCAGGCGATCACAAATTCAGCCTTGCCGCCCCCTTCCCCTAGCCCACTGCGCAGCCGGGGATGTTCGAGCTTGACAAAGCGACCATTGGCGGCAATCATACCGGCCAAAAAGAGTTCGGCCACGGCTTCAATAATCCCCGAACCACAGATGCCGGCCGCGCGTAAGGTTGGGTTGAGTAGTTCGGCGCGTTGCTTGCGCCGCGCCGCGCCCGGATCGAGGGTAGCAGCTGCGTCCGTTACGTTTTCGGCAATGTCACTTTCGATCCACGTTTCATTGCCGATCATGCGATATTGGACGGCCAGCGTCGCCGGGTCAATGCGGACCCGCTCGATCGCGCCGGGGGCAGCCCGCATACCATGCGCGATTTGGGCCCCCTCAAAGGCCGGGCCAGTGGGGCTACTGGCGCTGAGTACCCGTTCGCGATTACCCAGCAGGATCTCGCCATTGGTGCCGATGTCAATGATCAGCAATTGCTGATCCTGGGCATAGGGCGCTTCGGCTACTAATACCCCCACATTGTCCGCGCCGACGTGGCCCGCTTCGCAGGGAGGAATGTGGAGATTCGCCCCTGGGGCCAGGCGGAGGTTCAAATCCCGCGCCTTGATGTCGAGCGCCGCGTGGGTAACCAAACTAAAGGGCGCGCCGCCCAACTCGCGCGGGTTCACCCCCAGCAAAAGGTGATGCATGGTCGTATTGCCCACCATCACCATTTCCAGAATGTCATCAGGCAGAATGGCTGCCGCAGCACAAAGTTCGCCGATCAGACCATTAAGGCCATCGATAATGCTGGCGTGCATCCGCTCGGTGCCATCAGCATTCATCATGGCATAACTGACCCGGCTCATTAGATCTTCGCCGTAAGGGACTTGCGGATTCATACAGCTGGCCGTAGCGAGCAGTTCGCCAGTACGCAAGTGGCAGAGATGGGCGGCCACCGTCGTGGTGCCTACATCGACGGCGATCCCATAGAGATCTTCATGGTAGCCGGGTTGGATGCGCACAACTTCACTCCCCTGCCAAACGGTGACAGTAATCGCGCGGGCGGGATTAGCCAGCGCACCTTGTAAGGTACGCAAGCCCAACCAATCAATGCGGAGGTCGGCCAAGCCATGAACGGTGGCCAATTCTGCGCGCAGACGCTCCCAATCACCCCGGTGATCTTTGAGTTGGGGCGTGGGTAGTTCCACATAATAGAGGCGCAGGGAGGCATCCACCGTCAAGGGACGGTCAACCCCCGCGCCCTTACGCACCACCTGTTTGCGCGTCTGGCTCTCTTCCGGCACCCTGATCACCACGTCACCAAGCAGGGTGCAAGCGCAACTAAGGCGCGCATTCGGGGCAAAATGGAATTTAGCCGCGTACGCCTGCTCGCGTGGGCTGGGCGGGGTCAGGTTGTCAGCGGTGGAACGCAGGGCAAATTTGGCAAAGTCCCCCTCTTCGACCAAGACCTTACACTTGCCGCAGGTCTGGTGGCCACCACAGATCGATTCAATCTCCACGCCCAAGCGCCGGGCGGCTTCCAGCACACTCATCCCGGCGGGCATTTCGCCACCCCGGCCATTCGGTTGAAAGATCACTTTATAGGACGTTGACAAGGGCGCAGCCGGGGCGCGATCGGCAAGGGGTGCAGCTACTGTGGAACCTTCGGTCATAGATGTTACTCTGGTATTCAAGGTCAAAGACGCTCAGCCAATACAAGTAGATTGAGGACTTACGGACGCCGCCTTTGGTTTGGACCC
>JALHQH010000009.1:0-6232 GCA_022842065.1 Caldilineaceae bacterium | reverse complement strand
GAGTTTGTTTGCTACAAATGGCGGCGTCCGTAAGTCCGGACAATTTCACAATCTACGCTCTGCTGATTATATACGCAGCGCCAGGAGTAACCAATTTGGTAGGAATTAGGAATGAAGAATTGGCCTTACCCCACTGTGCTAACGATTAATAAAAGGTAGATAGAGCGCATAAGCCGGTGGCGTCACCCCGGCATCCGGCGGCCAGAAGGCGACTTTGCCATTGCCATAGACAAAACGAAAGTGGTATTTGCGATTGGCCCGCTGCTCTAGCGCAGCATTGTAAGCATAGGTGCCATGCGCAGCCTTACCGGAACGGAGGGTGAGCGGGAAACTTTGCCCATCTACAATCACCTCGGCCAAGAGCGGCGCTTCCCCTTGGGCCGAATAGTAGTTAACGACAAAGGTAAAGCTGCTACTGCCCACGCCAGGAGCAATCATGGCGCCACTAGGCAAGGGCGGAATCTCCACATTCGCCCCACAGAAAACTTCGGTTACCTGGCCGTGGCGGGTATCGCCCTTGGTCGGGTCAAAGGTATGACCAACGCCAAACTCGGTCAGATCGGGGGCCAGCATGTTATGCCGATGCCCTTCACTTTCCAGAAAACCCAGGTTAGCATCGCGCATGGCCGCGGGGCCAGTGGTGAAGGACGTGGTAAGATTTTCGGAACAGTAGTGCGCATAACCGACCGACCGCGCGCGTTCGGTTGGACAGCGGCCAATGACATCACAGTGCCCAAATTGAAACGCGCTGTTGAGAATCGCCTGGCTGTGTGAATGGGCACTATAGCCGATCAATTTGTTGTAGACCAGAGGCGGCACCGGCACATGATCAGGGTAGCCAAAGTGGGCGGGATCGGCGCGCACCTCGTTAATTAGCGTCATTAGATATTGCTCATCGGCGGTCGGTGTAGCGCGAAAGGTGGTGCCAAAAGACTCGTTACTATAGGCTGAAGTGCCGGCCTTGTTAAAAGCGCGCAAACGATACCAATAACTTTCCCCTTCCCGTTCTGGCCGATCCGTGTAACGATTGGTCCCTGGGGGCAACTGAGCTAAGGTCACCCAGGTGGTGCCGGTGATCCCAGTGGCACGTTCCAGGGTAAAACCACCTTCGTCCGCGCTTTGATCTTCCCACTGCAAAACAATTTCCTGATTTGGCATTGCCCCCACCTGCAGATTGGCTGGCGGTGCCAGCCCCGTGGGGACCACAGGTGGGGGCGTGCTGGTCCAGGTATAGGTAAAAAGATCGAGCTGATGGTTACGACTATCCTGCCAGACCACTTGTGCGCCGGCAACCGCCGGGTGTGTTTGAAAGCCCGGATGGGGATCGAGGAGGAAATGCGTATTTAAGCTGCCGACCCAGAGTGCAACATTCCAAGTGCCGCTCGCGGTCCGGGTTTGAAAGGCAACGAGACCCCCGGCAATGTCCACAAAGCCCTGATCCAGCGGGGCTTTCACAATTTCGATCTCCTGGTTATGCGCCAGATCAAAGCCATAAATATCCCAATCGCCATTGCGAGCATCCTGCCAGACGACCAGTTGATCCTGCGCCGAGACGGCAGGCAGCCGTGCGCCACGGGTTGCCTGCACCGTTTGGGTCACCCCGCTTTGCAGATTGTGAGCATAGATCCGTTCCTGCTCATCCCACCAAACGACCCACGGCCAGTCAATCTGTGGGTCCGCCTGATTACCCGGCGCATCGCTCAGGGTAAATTCACGCTGCGCGGTCAGATCATAGCCGTAGATATTCCAATCGCGGTCACCACGCCGGTTATCGGCCCAGACGACGGTTTGCTGAGAAAGCCGCGGGCGGGAGAGATCAGATTGGCCAACCGTGACGGTAAAGCGCAGGCCAGTGGCGATATTCAAGCCGTGGATCCCAATACCTTGATAGCCATCCTTCCAGACGACCAGATCACCGTCAAGATCCGGGTAGACCTCCCATTGTGCGCTATTCGTTAGGTTGATGGTATCGGGGTGGGTGGGGGACCAAAGATAGATGTCGGTCGGCCCCACGCGCGCGTCTTGCCAGACGACACGGCCGTCAGCGATATCGGCAAATTCCTGGCTGGCTTTATGTAAGAGGACGGGTGTCGCGGCTGTAGGTAATGCCGCCGGCGAAGTGGCGGCATGGCCAGGTATCGAGGCGTCGGCCCACTGGTGGTTGAGCAAAAATAAGAGGGTAATCGACAAAAGAAAAATTGACGGGGCAAAGAGCGACCGCTGCGCAGGCTGCTTCAGCATAGATTTCTACTCCTGGCTGGGTTAGTGATGAGAGTTTAATTGGGATAGTAAATTTGCTGCAAGGAAGCCCTTACAGTTCGCAATGCAGTATAAAAAGGTTTAGCCGATCTTGCTTGGCTTTCGTTCGTTGACGGCGGTACAGCTCACCTTTACCCATGCCACGCTTACACTACTCTCAGTAAACGGCGTTCAGGTTCAGCGCTACCCAAAGCCTACGATAACGTAACGTTACCCACAGTACATTTTGGCGCGCTGACCCATCAGCCCAAGCACACCAAACTGCGTGCCCCAAAGTGAAATAGAGCCATTCCTCTCAGCAATTCTCAATTTGAAATTGTCGCCAGTGTACTGCGCATCCTCAGATGCGCAGCCCAGTCGCCAGTGTACTGCGCATCCTCAGATGCGCAGCCCAGCTTGGCACGCGCCCGTTCGCATCTGCACCCAAGGGGTCCCCGGCTCACTACACGTTTCCATATTGAGCCATTCCCCTAAACGCGCTTGCCGACTTATTACACTTAGGGTAATATATACACTTAGCTACAGCTCCCTAGTTTCCGCAGCGCCCACAGAGCATTTGGCGTCAAGCTTGCGGTTGCAAAGAAAGAAGAATCAGATGAGTGACTCAACTCGCGCCCACCAGCAACATGGGCGTGTCGACCGGTCGGCAATGGATGGCATTCTCTTTACGGATCAATATCAATTAACCATGGCACAGCTCTATTTCCGCGCTGGTTTACATGAAGCAACGGTCCAATTTGACCATTTTTTCCGGCGCAATCCGGACTACGACAGCCATCAAGCCGGCTATTGTGTCAATGCCGGCCTGGCTTGGTTGTTAGACTGGATGGCCGATGCACACTTTCGTGATGAAGATATTGACTACCTGCGCAGTCAGCGCGATAGCGTGGGCAAACAGCTCTTCGCCGATGATTTTCTGCAATGGCTACGGGCGAATGGCAACTTTAGTGGGATTACCATGCACGCCATACCCGAAGGGCGCGTGGTTCACCCGAATACGCCCCTGACGATTGTCGAGGGCCCGTTAGCCATGGCCCAGATTTTAGAGACATCACTGCTCGCCCATCTCAACTATCAAACCCTGATTGCCACCAAAGCAGCGCGCATGTGGGAGAGTGGCCGTGGCCGGCCGATCTTAGAATTTGGGTTGCGCCGCGCGCATGAGCGGGGTGCCAATGCCGGCGCACGCGCGGCGCTGATCGGTGGGGCCAGCTTTACCTCTAATATCGGGGTCTCACGCGCCGTAGGGTTGGCCCCCAAGGGCACCCATGCCCATAGTATGGTGCAGCTCTTTATGGCCATGGATCAGGGTGAATTGGCCGCGTTTCAGGCCTATGCCGATCTCTATCCCGATGATTGCATGTTGTTGGTCGATACGGTCGATACCTTACAGAGTGGGGTACCGCATGCGATCAAGGTCTTTGAAGCACTGCGTCGGAAGGGGCATAAGCCGGTGGGGATTCGCCTTGATTCGGGCGATTTGGCCTACTTGAGCATTCAGGCCGCGCGCATGCTCAACGAAGCCGGCTTTGCTGATACTTCGATTGTGCTGTCCGGTGATTTAGATGAGCTGGTGATCTGGCAGATCGTCACCCAGATCAGCCATGAGGCCCCGCGCTATGGCTTGGATGCTGATCATTTGATTGGGCGCTTGGTTTATGGTGTAGGCACGCGGTTGATTACCTCGTGGGGGGAACCAGCATTGGGTGGGGTCTATAAATTGGTGGCGGTACAACAGCAGGAAAAGTGGAATTCGGCGGTAAAAATCTCGGAAACGCCGGCCAAAACGCCCAACCCCGGGCGCAAGCAGCTTTGGCGCCTGTATGATCAGCGCGGCAATGCCACCGCGGATCTAATGGCGTTGGCGGATGAAGATCCGGCGCACTTTGAGCACTTTGTGCTACGCCATCCCTCTGATCACACCAAGACACGCACAGTGCAGCCAAGTGAGATTAGCCGCATGGAACCGCTGCATGTCGAAGTGATCCGCGCCGGCCAAATCTACAGCGAGCAACCCGATCTGGAGGAGATGCGCCGGCGGCGGATCGAAGATGTGGAACGGCTCGACCCAGGGATTCGGCGGCTGGTCAATCCACACATCTATCATGTATCGCTGACCCCAAAATTGTGGAACCTCAAACAACAGCTCATCGCCGAGGCGATGGAGGAGCGCGAAGGATAAATGTAGGGAGGCAGGCACAGCAAAGGCGCACCAGTAACGATTACTGGTGCGCCTTTGCTGTGCGATTCACAGGGGCAGATCGCAAAGGGGGAATGTTGATCGAGGCAGCGGCTTATGAGAGTTCAGAAAATAAACCAGTAACCCAGCGGAGGCTGAGCTTGTCGCAGCCAGAGCGGCTCCGGCTTCGACAAGCTCAGCCTCCGTTTGCCGAATTTTTTAATCCCCATAAGCCGCTGAGTTTAGCAAATTTATGCGGTTGCCACTTGGGTGGCGGCCACTGCGTGTTCGGTTGCGAAGGAGCTGCGCCAAAGTAAAACAGGCACATGGACACCACGCAGCACGCGCTCGGCCACACTGCCCAGCACGAGGCGGCCCAATCCCGTACGACCGTGGGTGGTCATGGCGACCATATCAATATCCATATCGTTGACAAAGTCGACAATCCGTTGGGCCGGGTCACCAAAGTGGACTTCGGTCTCGACCTTGTAGCCCTGTTCATAGAGGCGGCGTGCTTCGCCCCCTAATTCGCCTTGCAGCTGGACGCGGTACGTATCACGTTCTTGCGCCGACATGGCCCATTGATGCTCCTGATTCGGCGTATAAGTGCCATACGTGCCCAGATAGGTCTGCTCAGCCATCAGATCCACATAAGAGCGGGAATCGGCGGAAAGCAAAGCGGGGGTAGCTACCCGCATCAGGACTAACTCGACATCTTCCGGGCGGAAATAGTCGCCGATCACAGTCAGAATCTGGCGACTGAAATCTGAACCATCAAGGGGAATCAGCACTTTACGTTTAGCATTCTTTGGTTTAATCATCTCACGTTTCGACATATGGTCCTCCATCTAGAGTAGCAGCAACAGGGGCGCAACACGCTTCGCATTAGGCATAGACAAGTTGCTCACGGCGCAGCAACGCGACAAATGCTTTGAAAATATCCGTCTCGGTGATCACACCAATCACATGCTCATCGGCATCAACGACCGGCAGGCCACCGATCTTGTGTTCAAGCATCAGTTGCGCCGCATCTTCGATCGCGGTATCCGGATCAACCACAAAGACCTGTTTGGTCATCAGATCACCAACGGTCAGCTTCCACAGCAGATAGTTCATCTCCCAGATCGATAGCGACGTGGCCGGTGAAGGGGCAGCATGGAGCAAATCGCGCTCAGAGATAATCCCAATCAAGCGCTGCTGCTGATCCACAACCGGTATGCGGCGGATTTTGCGGTCATGCATCAATTTAAAAGCCTCCTGAAACGAGGCCGCGGCCGGGAGCGTAAGCACCGGGGTTGTCATTTTTTCACATACCAACATGGGGTTCCTCCTCTGTACACGTCATTGGGTACAGATTTGAATCAATTAACACATAGGACTTACGCAGCACTCGGTAGCTGAGTCGGGGCACTTTGGGCGCAAAGCCACCGAGTGCTGCATAAGTCCTAACACAATCATAAAAAGTCAGCACGGCTTGTTTGTTAGCACAGTAGCACTGTCACACATTACGTTTCTATTTACGTTTCTATGCTGCCAACAGCATAAACGGAAAATGCGCCAAGAAAGCCATGCAGATGGCGAGAAAGCAGGCTAAGCGAGTGGTTGGTTGTGATCCTAGTCAGCTGGTGAGGAAAGAATTGACAAAAGGCGGACGAATTTTTATGATACATGTAGATTCAATCCCTTCGCCAAGTCAGGGAATGGTGTTGAAAGCTGGTTCAGAGTGAATGGCACCGAGCGGGGGCATGGCGTCAAGCAGCTGAGTAATTAAAAGCGGGTCAACGAAATCGGGAA
>JALHQH010000008.1 GCA_022842065.1 Caldilineaceae bacterium | reverse complement strand
GGAAACAGTTGGCGGTCAGTGCGACGCACGCGATCCCGTTAGCCAGCAAAACTCCGGTTCTCACCTTGACTTCAGTATAGCAGTAGACCGCGCTGAGCACCCGTTGAAGATCGTCAAATCGTGGTAGAGCGCTTGCAGTCGACTGGCTCGTTAAAACAAAAGGAATGCTATATGTTCGCATTTATTGGATGGTTAATTATCGGCGCTTTGGCGGGTTGGATTGCCGGTGAACTGACCAAGGGTAGTGGCTTCGGTCTGATTGGCAATATTGTGGTCGGGATAATTGGGGCTCTCATTGGTGGCTTTGTCTTTGGGTTGCTTGGGCTAAGCGCCGATAACGTTATTGGTTCACTGATTACAGCCGTAGTTGGTGCCGTCATTCTGCTCTTTTTGGTAGGGCTGGTCCGTCGTTAATCCAATGCCTGTTTTTACGCTTCAAATCAAAGCGACCACTCACCGGGTGGTCGTTTTTTTTATCTCAAAAGCCCACGAGTACATGTGTCTATGCTATAACCCCCAGTTCCGTCCTTGCCCATCCAAAAATAAAAAGGACGGTGCCATACTAACAACAGCGCCAAACATAACTACCGGCGGTTGTCACCAATTAACACGTTCTTCAGTGTAACAAGTGTTAATTGGTGACAGAGCCAAATATAATGCCAAATTTAACGGGTTCTTCTGGATCTTATGGGGTTACCCTTCCTGGAAGAGGCGCAACAATTGTGCGCAGACAGACAAATTTCTGCCTCTTCCAGGAAGGATCCATCTTAACCCCCTGAATTCCTGAAGAGCCATTTAACGAAGAGGAGAAGTAATGCATAAATTACCCAAACGCTGGCATGCCAAATTGTTCGTCTCTGCACTCGCAACCGTTGCGTTGACCCTGAGTGCCTGTAATAATCCAATGGGTGGCACGAACCCTGACGTTGATGAAGAGGTCATTGCGACCCCAGCCGTCGAAATGACCGTAACGCTAGTTACCATGGATGTGATCACCAATACGATTACGAATACCGAAAGCATGCCTGGTACCGACCTGATGACTGACACAGGCACCATGACTGACACGGGTGCGCCAACAGCCATTGATCCAATGACCGCTACCGAAACAATGACTGATACGGGAATGATGACGAACACGGGCGCAATGGACAATGGCGACGCGCTAAGCATTGGTGTGATGAATGCCCAAGGCACGCTCGTCGCGGCCTCGCTGTTGCTCGACTATGGCTTTGAGAACATTGATGGTGAAGTTTCCGGCGAGATTGATGATCTATTGATTGACACCGCTACCGGCCGCGTTATTTTTGCCACCTTGGAATATGGCGGTTTTCTGGGCATCGGCAACACCGAGTTGCCCGTGCCCCTGAGCGCTTTTACGTGGAACGAAGAGAATGGCTTAGTGCTCAACTTCCCGGAAGAGACGTTGCAAAATATGCCCAACGTAGGGCTAGCATGGCCCAATGTCGGCGATGGTAGTTGGGATGATGAACTGAACAACTTTTGGGGCGAGCAAGGCTTCGCCATTAGCAGCGATTACGTGGAACCTACCAATACCGTTGTTCGTGCCTCCATGGTCATCGATTATCCCATTGCGGACTTGGGGGTAGGGGCTGGACGTGTCAACGATCTGTTGATTGATCTGGGCACCAGCCATGCCAAATATGCTGTGGTTAGTTATGGGGCGGTCACTGCTACTGATGAGTGGATTCTTGTGCCCTTCAGCGCCTTTGATGCCAGCACGTTTAGCGATGAATTTGCCTATAGCAGTGGCATCGACCTGGCGACCCTGGATGAAGCACCCCAGGTTGATCGGGATCAGCTCTACAGCACCAGCCCGATTGATGTGACGATTGATGACCAGATCGACAACTTCTGGACCGAACGTGGTTTTGGTTGGGAAGAGAATTAGCAGCGATCCTATCACTACATTAACGTTCAATAACGAACCAAGCGGGGTCCAGAACTGTCTGACCCCCGCTTGGTTCGTTAAGTACAGCCCTTCCCCCGCTTTATCGCTCAAAGCGAAAGATGTGGGCATCTGCATTTTCCCGCCCCAGACAGAGATCGGCAATAGTCCCCGCCGCAATCATGCTGTAGGTAACCAGCAAGCCTTTCTTGATCTGCCCCAAAGGGTATCCTGAGCGCAGGTCCATTCCAATCACTCCTACTTCTACTGGTTATATACGGTTTGCATAAGTTTTGTTTAAGCAATGGGATCGAGTATAACTTTTTTGAAGGTTGTATACTGGCTCAAAATCCACAATTACAGGTTCGACGTACGTTGGTTGTGCTTGAACCACAGCTTATGCATTTTCTCTGTATCAGGATCGAGCGGAGTTAGAACGAAACCGTGTAGAATAACACAACAAGTAGTACAAATTTTATCATTATCAATGATCAACATAAACAAGAATGGCCAATATGCGTAATAAAAAGGCTCAATCATTACCCCCTGGAATGGGCGCGATTTTGCAGAAAGAAGGGGTTGCTTTTCGGGTCTGGGCCCCCAATGCCGACCAAGTGGCGGTTGTCGGTGACTTTAACGAGTGGGATGGTACCACAAATCTCCTCACGGCAGAAGGCAACGGCTACTGGGCCGGCCAGGTAAAAGCGGCCCAAGTCGGGCACGAGTATCGTTATCTGATCAAAAATGGCGAAGACGAATTAAGCCGCATCGACCCTTACGCGCGCCAGGTGACCAATTCCGTTGGCAATGGCGTGATCTACCAGAATGGATACAACTGGGGTGAAGAGACTTTCCGGCTGCCACCGTGGAATGAAATGGTGATCTATGAAATGCATATTGGCACCTTTGCCTCGCCCGATGCCGCGTCCGGTGCCCTTGGCACTTTTGGCGAAGCCGTGGCCCAGCTCCCCTATCTGCAGGGGTTAGGGATCAATGTGATTGAGTTGATGCCACCTATGGAATTCGCCGGGGGCATTTCGTGGGGCTACAATCCCGCCGCGATCTTTGCCGTGGAAAGTGACTACGGTGGACCAAATGCACTCAAGGATTTTGTCAAGGCGGCCCATGCGCATGGCATCGGGGTGATTCTCGATGTCGTCTATAACCACTTGGGGCCAAGCGATCTGGACCTATGGCGCTTTGATGGCTGGTATGAAAACGACCTGGGGGGAATCTACTTTTACAACGATGCACGCGCCGCGACCGCCTGGGGTCATACCCGCCCCGACTATGGACGGCCCGAAGTGCGCCAATTTTTGCGTGACAATGCGCTCATGTGGCTCGAGGAATATCATCTCGATGGGCTGCGTTGGGATTCAACCGTTAACATCCGTAACCGCAATGGTAACGACAACGATCCCGCCCATGATCTGCCCGAAGGTTGGGCCCTGATGCAGTGGATCAACGAGGAAGTGCAGGCCCTTTATCCAGGGGCCTTGACAATTGCCGAAGATCTACAACAGAACCCCTGGCTCACGAAAAGCACCGGCGCAGGGGGAGCCGGCTTTGGTGCGCAGTGGGACAGCAAATTTGTCCATGTGATCCGCGCCGCGCTCATTGGCAACGACGATGACTTTCGCGATCTTCAGGCTGTGGCCGATGCGATTATCCATCGTTATAATGACGACTTCACCGATCGGGTGATCTATACTGAATCGCATGATGAAGTGGCGAATGGCAAAGCACGTCTGCCCGAAGAGATTACCCCCGGCGAGGCCGACAGTTATTTTGCTAAAAAGCGCGCCGCGATTGGGGCGGCCCTCGTCTTTACCGCCCCCGGCATTCCCATGATCTTTCAGGGGCAGGAGTTTCTGGCCGATCGCTGGTTCCAAGATACCGAACCGCTGTCGTGGGAACGACGGGATCGCTTCCCAGGGATGGTCCAGCTCTACACCGATCTAATCAGTTTGCGCCGCAATCTTGCGGGCAAGAGCGCCGGGCTCAGTGGTCAACATACCAATATCTACCACATTGATCAGGAGCGAAAGGTACTGGCCTATGTTCGCTGGGCCGGTGATGAGCCGCAACAGGGGGTGGTCGTCATTATCAATTTCCGCAATGTTGCGCAGGCAGGTTACGATATCGCCCTGCCGGCTGCGGGCGACTGGCAGGTGCTCTTCAACAGTGATGCGCACCACTATGATGAAAGCTTTGAGAGTTACGGCTCTAACGTCGTCACACAGGCCCCCATGACCAATGGGGAGCACCCCGGCAATGGCAAGGTTGATCTAGCGCCCTATGGCGTGCTAATTCTTGCGCTGGCCTAATCCGGAAAAGTCAACCTGCATGAACAATTGACAATTGTTCATGCAGGTTGACTTTTCTGCGTTTTAGCTCGCCCCCACCCGGCCCGGCCACGCCTTGGGATTAACAATATGTGGTGGCCGTTGGCCTTGGAGAATCTGGATAATCTGATCCGCCACACCGTGCATCATAGCATGAATCCCTTTATCTGTGCCGGACGCAATATGCGGCGTGATCACCACATTTTTCATCTTCAGCAGTGGGTTATTCGGCAGTGGCGGCTCGGGATCAAAGACATCGAGCCCGGCGGCGGCCAGGTGACCTTCCTGTAAGAGCTTGATCAGCGCGGCTTCATCAATCACTGGCCCGCGGCTGGCGTTGATCAAATAGGAACCCGGCTGCATCAGCCGCATTTCGCGCTCGCCGATATAATGGTGTGTCTCCGGCATGAGTGGCACATGGACGGTCACAAACTTTGCCTGACGCAAGAGGCCATCCAGATCATCGGTCAGGGTGACGCGTGCGGGCGTCGCCTGGGTCAGGTCGATAAAGGGATCGTAGACGATCACATTCATGCGTAGCCCCAAGGCACAGATCTCGGCCACCCGTCGGCCAATGCGCCCATAGCCAACCACCCCCAACGTGCTATCCAACAGCTCGGTCCCCAGCATATCGCCGCGATCAATCTCGCTGTTGCCACGCAAGAACATATCCCCCACCATCACACGCTTGGCCACGGCCATCATCAGCGCCACGGCATGCTCAGCCGTCGATTCCGTCGGCGCATCCGGCGTGTTGATGACCAGAATCCCACGCGCCGTCGCGGCGGCCAGATCCACGGTATCAACGCCAATTCCTGGCCGGCAGACGGCCTTGAGCTGGGGACCCAGGCGATCCATCAGGGCACCATCAACCGCGGCACCGCCGGGGATAAAAATATCGGCCCCTTCGGCATTTTCCAGCTTGGGGTCAACAATGACCTCAGCCACCTCGCGCAGTCGGTCGGCGGCACCCATGCGCAGTTCAAATTGCATTACCACCTTTGGCTTCATTTGTTTTCTATCTTTCTTTTTTCTGATCGTGCTCGATTTGGGGAAGTGCAGGCATGCTGCCTCCTGATTGGTATGCTGGCCGCAGCGATCGCAAAACCACTGACGACGCAGTGCCTATATTGTGGCGAGAATTGCCGAGATTGTCAAAGTGCGATTTGGGTTGTGGCTGCCGGCGAAGCGCGATCCGAGGGTTAAAACCCTCGGCTACCAGCTGCCGTCACTCCGTGACTGGGATCGATTCTAAGCTAGCTACAATGCACTACATTCGCACCCAACGTTTAATACACCCGGAAAAATGGGTGGATGGGAAAATCGGTGGGTCTATGGTACACTGCGCCAAATGACACCGCTACCCTGCGGTCGCTAGTCATCATCCTAACAAACGCCGACATAGGCTATGCACAAAAGAGCGAGCGGCAATCATGGCGATTACCGAATTGGACATTGAACAGCCACAGGCCCTGTTAACTTATCTGCGCGCGCTAGGGCAGATCGGGCCGACGGAAAGCCCAGCGATCGCCGTATTGGCGGGCGGGGTCTCGAATCGTACAGTTTTGGTGGAGCGCCCAACCGGTGAAGCCTGGGTGATCAAACAGGCATTGACCAAATTGCGGGTGCCGGTTGATTGGTTTAGCGCGCCGGAGCGGGTACACCGGGAGGCCCTCGGCTTGCGTACCTTGGGGCAACTGCTACCAGCGGGCACCTTGCCGACCTTTGTCTTTGAAGATCATGATTACCATCTGCTGGCCATGAGTGCCGTGCCGCAGCCGCATGAAAACTGGAAAAGTTTGCTGCTTAGGGGTGTTGTAGCGCTTGATCATGTTGCTCAATTTGGCCGTATATTGGCCCAGATCCATGCCCGCTCGACGGCCATGGCCGCCACGCTTGCCCCTCTCTTTGCTGATCGCACCTTTTTTGAATCCCTACGGTTGGAGCCTTATTATGCCTACACCGCAACCCAGGTACCATCAGCCGCGCCCTTCCTCGATGCCTTGATTGCCGCCACACGCCAACGCACCTATGCATTGGTTCATGGCGACTATAGCCCCAAAAACACCTTGCTTTATCGTGATCAGCTAGTTTTGCTCGACTACGAGGTAATCCACTGGGGTGATCCCGCCTTTGATCTCGGTTTTGCGCTGACCCACTTGTTGAGCAAGGCCCATCATCTGCCGGCCCAGCGCGCGGCCTTTACCACCGCGGCCAACCATTGCTGGGCGATCTATCAGGCTGAATTAGGATCGATCAGTTGGGCTGAAGGTTTAGAGGCGTATGTGGTGCGTCACACATTGGCTTGTCTACTCGCGCGCGTCCGTGGTCGCTCGCCATTAGAATACTTGACAACCAGCGCACGGCAACGCCAAGCAGACCTAGTCGTCACCCTCATGCAAGAACCGCCGGCCAAGGTCAGCGGCTTAGTCGAAGAGTGGTTGCGCGGCCTTGAACACGCCGCCTAGTTAGTTTCTGTTGCGAAAGAGCTTGATTACCGCCAAGGCCGCGAAGCACGCAAAGGTTCGCAAAGGATTTTCGCTGGCGAACCTTTGCGCTCTTCGCGGCCTTGGCGGTAGACATCCTGTTTCGCGACAAGAGCTAGTTATCCGGCTAATCATCCATTGTGGCCGGCACCGGCAACATAACCCGGAACGTTGTGCCCTGGCCCGGCGTACTCCAAACCAGAATCAGCCCTTGATGTGCTTGCACAATGCGCAGGGCAGTCGTTAAGCCAAGCCCCATCCCAGAAACTTTGGTGGTAAAGTAAGGCTCAAAGATCTGGTTCAGCGTCTCCTGACTCATCCCGCTGCCGGTATCACTGATCTCAAAGAAGACATAAGCGCCTGACGGTAAGGTAGGGGTTGTACTTTGGCGTGCGTTAGGGGGGAACGCGACATTTTCGGTTGCAATCCGGATCTGGCCATTGCTTGCGGGCAAGGCTTGGAGCGCATTGAGCAGCAAATTGAGGATAACCCGTTGCATCAAAGGCGGGCTTAAGGTAATCGGGGTTAAGCTTGGCTGCAGATTCAAGGTCAACGTAGCAACCGGCGTCAAGCGTGGTTCCAGCAGTTCCACACTTTCACGGACGAGGTCGTTGAGGCTAATCGACAACGTCTCCTCGTTGCCCTCTTCTGTCACCATCTGTAATTGACTGGACAGATCAGCGGCCCGTTTGGTGGCCCGAATCGCCCGATCAAGATTCTGCCGGGCGGTGCTCTCGGGGGGCAATTTATTGAGCGCGATCGAACAATGGCTGAGAATAATCGCCAGTTGATTGTTGAAATCATGGACAATGCCCGATGCGCGCCATTCTGCCTCGGCACTGCCCAGCTTCGCATAGAGTGGGCTTTCCCCACCCTTTTGCAGGGCATCCGGACCGCCGGCAATGGGAAAAGGCGAGGAATCAGGCAAAATGGCAAGGGTAGCAGTAGCGTCTTGAGTGACAGTTCGATCTTGCAAAGTGCTGTACGCAGCAAAGGCTAAAGTTGTCGGGGTTTGCAACGGACGGCTCGCTAATCTACAAAGGCAGCATTACTGCTAAACATAGGGTTAAAATTGCTAACGATTGCCCACAATTGATGACTCCGCGGCAAAAACCGAGTTTTTTCGATAATTTGCCGAATTCACCAGAAAGCAATTTGCTCAAAAACTCGGTTTTTAGCCTTTTTGCCGTAGCATCATCAATTGAAACAAATATAAACGATTGTAATCAATTGCAGCTATAGATGCAAGTCTAGGCTTTACCTAGGGGTTTCGCGTACGGATGACCGTTGCCGCAATCGCAGCGGTGCCGGCTCTAGCGGGACGGCCATGCACAGTTGGTGGGCAAAATCCACCAAGGAAGTGGCACGGATCGCAAGTACGTGACCATGTTCGGCTGCGGTCAATTTGAAGGGTTGCCCCCGGTAGCCGGCCGCCAAGGCGGCGATTGGATTTGCCAACAAAAGCCGACAAAAACGCCGGTTGACGACCGCCGCGACCAATAAGCGGTTGAGTTCGGGGCTATGGCTTGTCTGCGCCAGTTCAAGCCGCGCTTGGGTTGTTGATTGCTGAAACTGTTCGAGTTCCAGTTCGGTGGCCTGGCTGTTACTCACGATCATTGTCATAACGGCTCGCTGTAGTTGATTGAAGAGAACCCGCATTCCATAAAAAAACGATAACACCCATGGCGATCAGTAGATCGCCAAAGCTGAAGGCAACCCGATAGGGAATCCACGCCGGCAGCGTAAAACGATCCGACAGCCAGGCAAAACGTGTCGCGGCCACCGGTAGCAGCCGATCCTTGCTCGCGCCCAGCCGTTCCCCCACTTGCCAGGTGGTTAGTGGGCGATCCGGGCGCAATTGTGCGACCGTCTCTGGACTAATCGGCATCAAGCCGCCATTGCTGAGGATGACCAGCAAATTACAAAGCAGACCAAGATTGAGCAAGAGAAAGGCTCTATGCCGGCGGTTACGCCACCCAAAAACCAATAGTAAAAGTTGGGAGCTCACCAACGCCAGGGCGGCCAACGGATCGGTAATGGCACGGCGTATAAAGGGCAGGTAAAAAGCAATCGATTGGGGCGCGAAGGCAAGCACGACCAACCAAGTTGCGCGCAATTCGGGGATAGTGAATGGTTGACGATGATAGTGAGCGCGGAGAAGACCAGCCAATAACCCGATAACAACGGCAAAGAGTAAAATCACCTGAACATTTCCATTTACGTCCAGGGGTTATGCGCAGCGGTTGACATAGTGCATGTGTAAGCCGCCGCAGTCATAACACCTGAACGTGGTGCGGAACAATAACTTTCCTGATTAGAAATCGCTACCGGCACCTGGTGCACCTGCGCCCAGAACAAAGAGTGCCAATGCACCGATGGCCAGGGCCAGGCGCAGTTGACGTTCGTTGATCCGACCAGCGTTGAAAAGAATCCGATTGAGTTTCATAGTACTTTCTCCTTTGATTCAATGATACTTTGCAGACGGTATGGTTATTGCGGTACAGTGATAGCAGTGAACACGCTTGCTCATTGACGGGTGAACAAGCAGTTGTGTATGATGTAAGTCGCATCACTTGATTTGATTATGCCACCCGGCGGGCAGCAAGGGTAGGCTCAAAAGAGGCTCAAATTGAAAGCAATTTGTAATTTGTAAAAATTCACTGTGTACGCATCGAGTACGCTCGTGGCCCTAGCCAGTCCGTGACTGGCGGCAGGTCACGGACCATGCCGCGCACGGTTGCGGTCTATTGAATTTGTAAAAATTCGCGAGGATTATTGCATTAAGCTAGCATACAGGGCTTCGGTTTGTGGCGAGGGTGGGGCATCCACTTCCTCGAGGAGAGCCTTCTGGCAGAGCGCGAATTGACGCGCAACCGCAGCCCGGTTGCCCTGCGCAGCATGAATCTGCATTGCCAACCGATGCGCATCTTCCATGCAGGAATCTTCCGTTAGCACGCGCTGGCAGACTTCTAATGCCACGCTATATGCTTGTTGCGCGAAGGTAAGTTGAACGAGGGTCAACGCCGTATCAATAAAAATGCGCTGTAAATGTTCACGCGTCGACCAAGCCCACGACGCATCCACATCGGGCAAATAGGCGCCCCGATAGAGGGCAACGGCGGCTTGATAGCGCTCGATCTTTTCGGCTGGCGCGGTGGTGCGGTCGCCTTCGCCGACCTTCTGCAAAAATTCTTCAACATCATATTGGTAATCAATTGCCCAGTTGTAATGATAGAAGTCATTGGTAAAGAGCACCACATCTTGTCGCAGGGCATTGCGCAGGCGGTAAATGGCATTCTTGAAACGGGTCTTCAACTCGGAGGTGGACGCATCAGGCCAGAAGATAGCCCCAATCGCTTCTTTGGTCAGTCCCTCTGGATGGGCCAACAGGCAGAGGAAGAGATCGCGCGAAATGATCGTCTGCCAGTCACTATTGGTCAGCGACTTTTCGTTAACCGTCACCTCGACCCGCCCTAAGGTGCGGATGACAAACTCTGGCGGTTGTACGAGCAAAGTGGCCAGCATGGGCGAGGCAATTTTGCGCAGATGGCGATTCTGTTTGGGGATGATCTGCTCAAAACGATCGACCTCTTCAAGCCAGCGCGCCAAACGACTGTCTGCGGCCAGTGCTTTGCGGTTATGCCAATAGGGGCGCAGGCTCCGCATAATGGTGAGCACGACATAGTGACTTTCGAGCCCGGCGGCCAGATCCAGGCCCTGGCGTAAATGCTCCTGTGCGTTGGCTGCTTTCGCGGTGTAGAGCGCCGCGGCCAACAGCAAGTGTGTACAGGTGACTTCAATTGGCTGCCCCCGATCATCAAAGTGTAGGAGTGCTTCCTGCAACGGGGCAACCGCCTCCATGGCCTTTGATTGGGCGAGATAACAGCGCCCTACCGTCAATTGATATAAACCCCATTCATAGCCCGATTTTTGCGCCATCACCAATTTGCTGGCGCTGTCCAGGTGGAGAAAAGCACCTTCCCAATCGGCGGTAAAGCTGGCTAAGCGCGCCAGGGCCAATTCCAACGAGAGCAAGAGCACCTGCTCATTGCGCTGGCGAATGATCGGCATGGCCTGTTCATAGACTTCCAAGGCCGCTTCCCACAGATCCAGATCGGCAAAGAGATCACCGATGCTGAGCAAAGCATAACAGACAATTCGCGTATAGCCGCTGCGCTGGGCACAGGCAAGCGCCTCTTCCAAATGGGTTAAGGCCTCTTCATACTTACCCTGCAGGCTAAACAGATAGCCCATGTTATTTAAAACGAGCGCTTGGCCGGAAAGATTGCCCTGGCCGCGCCAGGCGGCCAGGGCATGTTCAAAGCGCGGCAGCGCGTTGCTGTATTGCCCTAATTGTAAATAGCTGAGGGCAATATCCTGTGTGGTCAAGGCGATGTTGTAACTGTCATGCAGCCCTTGATAGATCGCCAGGGCTTCCTGTAAATGATCAAGGCCCACTTCCGGCTTACCAATGTGGTATAAGATTAACCCTTTGGAGCGCAACGCCAACACACGGGCCAGTGCCGTGGGCGCATCAACTGTCGCCTGCGCGGGTAGCAAGGCGAGCACCTGATCGGCATCCGTCAGCGCCGATTGATAATGGCCGAGCAACCGATGAACCACGGCGCGCCGCACCAATGTATGGGCCAGGTGCAATTGATCGCCGGCGGCCTGCAATGCCGTCGCCGCCTCGTTGAGCAACGCCAACCCTTGTTTCGCATTGTCGCGGCGGACAATCACCGCGCCATAGAGCGATTGCAACGCCGGGCGTTCGCGTAAAAAGTCGGGGGGCAATTCACTCAACCAGGTGCTCAAGAGCGAAATCCGCCCGCCATAGAGGAGGGCTAGACCGGCCCGTTCCAGCAGCGCGGCAATTAGACCAAGATCACCCATGCGCTTTAAATAATAGTGTGCCTTTTCCCAATCCTCGCGCTGTTGGTAGTAGGCCGAGAGCCGTTCCAGGATCATCTTCTCTTCTTCGGGGCGCACCTTCATCAGGCGCTTTTGCAGAAAGTCCTGAAAGACATGGTTGTAGCGCAGCCAGGCACTATCTTCCCCCAGTGGCAAGACAAAGAGGTTACGGCCCAGCACTTCGTCAATGAGATTGGCCCAGCTTTGATCCGGTGGCCGCCAGGCTTCGCCGAGGATCACGGCGCAGAGATCGGCATCAAACTCTTCCAACAACGCTGTGCGCAAGAGAAAATCCCGGATTATCTCTGGTTGCTGATTCAATACCTGCTCGGCGAGGTAGTCATAGAGATCAAGGCCGGAAGCACGCATTAACCGCATACGCCCAGAAATGCTCCGCAATTTGCTCTGCGCCGAGAGTAACAGGCCAATGATCCAGCCATCGGTCGCCTCCACCAGCGCCGTCGCTTCCGCTGGGGCCATCTGATAGCCATAGTTCTGCTGGGTCAGGGCCTGCAACTCGGCCGGTGCAAAGGCCAGATCCTCAAAGTCGATGCCGCCCACATAACCGCGTGCGATCATCAGTGCCATGTCAGGAATGCTTAGCAACTTGCGCGAGGCTAATACCAGGTGACAGTTCTCATCCACCTGTTGCACAAATTGGCTGATAAAGAGATTGATCGTCGGGTTATCTTCGACCAGAAAGAAGTCGTCGACGACAAAGACAAAGTGCTCGCGCACATGTTCATAGAGATCGTTGACAATGGTGGCAACGAGTTGCTCGATTGCCCCTTGCCCATTTGCCAAGCTCTCCAAAGCGGCCATGGAAGCGCGCCCAAATTCGGGAAAACGTTCAGCCAGCGCAGCGATAAAGTGGACAAAAAACCGATGCAGGTCGCGATCCAGCGGGTCTAGGGCAAACCAACACACGGGCAGTTCGGCAGATTGGGCAAAATCTACCAGTAGGAAGGTTTTGCCATAACCGGCAGGCGCGATTAAGATGATAAGCTTAAAATCGAGAAACTCGTAGAGCGTATCCAGCAAGCGTTGCCTGGAAAGCAGGTCGGAGCGCCGGCGCGGTGGAATAATTTTAGTGCGAGTGACCTGGTAGTTCATGGCTTTGCTAACCTACAAGGGCTGTAACTGACCCGTCAGCAGCCGAACGATGACTTACAGCGATAAGCTTAACAATTAAACAATATTTATCAAAATTACGAAATACTGAATATTCCGCAACAAATGGTAGTATAACATCTAGCGGTTTGAATTGCATAGGCAAAAATACGTCATTTGTATATAATGGAAAACCACAAATCATTGAATAACCCCATCTTAGATTATCAGACGGCACCATTTTCTGCCGGTCGCATGGATTTTACCTGGGCTGAATGGACGGAGGCAGAGCGAGCAAAGGCCCATGCCGACTGGCTTGCCGGCCGTGGCCTGATCGGCGGGGACCCGCGGCAACGGCCCAATTCGCATCTGCTACCGCCGTGGGGGATCGATCAGCCCTTCTTTCGCACGCTGGCCCTCAACGATGCGCGTGGGCACAATGGCGCGCAGTTGCGCGCCGCGCTGGCGTCGGATCGCCGGGTAGAAGTCGAGATCGGTTACGGGCGCGGTGACTTTCTCCTTGACCGTGCGGTGCGTCACCCCGAGACGCTCTTTCTGGGCTATGAGACCAAGATCAAGGCAACCCGCCTCTGCCTCACCCGCGTGGGTCGCCTGGGCATCGACAATCTCTGGTTAAGTGACGACGACTGCCGCTTTAGCCTGCCACGCCTCTTGCCCGAGGGGCGAGTGGATATGATGCACATTCTCTTTCCCGATCCCTGGTGGAAGGATCAGCACCGGGTAAAGCGGCTCTTCTCGCCCCCCTTTGTCGATCTGCTGGCGGCCAAATTACGCCCTGGTGGCCTGCTCTTTTTTAAGAGTGATGTGGCCGAATATGGTGCCATGGTCTGTGAGCTGGTCGAGAGCCATCCAGCCTTTGGGGCGCATAATCCGACACTTGCCCTCCAAATTGGCGACTATGTCCCTACGCACCGCGAATTTTGGTGCCTACAACGCCAGCGCCCCGTCTATGCCTACTATTTTGCGCGGTCACCTTTGCCAAACAGCGTCTGATCACGGCTATGTCGACCACTACGCGCACCCTCTACCAACGGCTGGCCCAGGAAGTTGCCGGCTGGCGTGCTCAAGATTATGGCCACCCTGCATATCCAGTGGTTGGTGAACTCTTGCGCTGGGCCAAGTTGCCGGCGGATACGGCCTTACAGCTACGTCCCCCTCAATTCGCCGCGTTGGAAAGTTATTGGTATTTGCGCTTGGTCGCCGGCACCCCCACCGTGCTGGCGCTTTACAACCAACTCTTTCCCGATCCTGAAACGTGGCGCAGCGCCTTACAAATTCCGGCCCTGGCCTGGCAAACGGCTGAACAAGATCCGACAAAGTTCGTCGCCCGTCTCACCACCGATGATGAATTTGTCGCCCAGTTCAAGCTGGAGAGTCTACGCGAAAGTGTGACCCTGGCCTATCCCAGCTACATCTTTGCGCTGGCCATGGGCGTCGGTAAAACGGTGTTGATCGGCGCGATTATCGCCACTGAGTTTGCCCTGGCCTTGCATTACCCAACTGCCCCTTTTGTCCAGAATGCGCTGGTCTTTGCCCCAGGGCGGACGATTCTTGAGTCACTGCGCGCACTGGTCAATCTGGCCTATCAAGCAGTTCTGCCCCCCCATCTCTACAATCCCTTTGCGGCCGCGGTCAAATTTATTGTGCCACAGGATGGGGCGCGGGCGATTCCCGTGCTGGCTGGGAGCCAGTACAATGTGATTATCACCAACACGGAAAAGATCCGCATCCAACAGGAGCAGATCCGCAAAGGGCAACTCGGTCCGCTCTGGAGCGAGGCACAAGTGGCCAGCGCCAAAGCAGAAGTCGCCAATCTGCGCCTACAGGCGATTGCGAGCCTGCCGCAACTCGCGATCTTCTCCGATGAAGCCCATCACACCTACGGCCGCGCCCTGGGTGACGACCTGAAAAAAGTGCGCAAAACGGTCGATTTTCTTGCCGCGCAGACCAACGTGAGCTGCGTTATCAACACCACCGGCACCCCCTATTTTCGCCGCCAATCGCTGCCGGATGTGGTGGTCTGGTATGGACTGGCCGCCGGCATCCGCGATGGGATTCTCAAACCGGTAGGCGACAACATTATCACCTATGCGGAAGTGGCAGGCACCGCGGATGCGATGCTGGTGACGATGAGCGCCATCATCCGCGACTTTTTCGACACCTATGCCCAGGTCAACTTGCCCGACGGCACCCCGGCCAAGCTGGCGATCTATTTTCCCAAGACCGCCGATATTGTGGTGGCCCGTCCCACCCTGGAACGGCTTTTGGTTGCGCTGGGTTATGCGCCGACGATTCTGCTTGAACACCACACCCGCTGTGACAATAAGGCGGACTTTGACCGTTTCCATCAGCCGCAATCACCCCATCGGATTGCCCTGCTCGTTGACCGCGGGGTGGAAGGCTGGGATGTGCCGGCGCTCTTTGCCTGTGCCTTGCTGCGCCAGCTAAAGACGAGTAACAACTTCGTCCTACAGGCGGCATCGCGCTGTCTGCGCCAGACGCCGGGTAACCAGGTTGGCGCGCGCATCTATCTCTCTGCGGAAAACCGCGCGCTGCTCGCCCGCCAGCTACGGGATACTTATGGCGAAACCCTCCGCGATCTGGCTATTGCTGCGCCCCATAAACCAACCCCAGCCGCAGTTGCTGAACCAATTACGGCCCTGGTGCCCCAACCCTTGCCTCACCACCACTGGCAGCCACCGGCGCGGCTCCAGCTGCGGCTGCCCAAGGTGGTTACGCCGACGCTGCAACGGGCAAACTTTACCCTTGATCAGGGGGCGTTAACGCTGCGCCGCACCGCCGAACTGGTTGAACCTAACTTGGCCCCGGCCCTTGATCTTTACACCACAATCGTCGAATTTTCGGCGATCTATCGACTTGAACTCTGGACTATCTACGACGCGCTCCAACCGCTCTATGGTGCCGAAGGGCTGATCCCGCACAGCCATTTGCCGGGGTTGCGCCGCCAGATCGAAGCCCAATGTCAAAATAACCCAGAGGCGACACATGGCTGAATCGCCCGATTTTACGGCCAGGCAAATGCCTGAGCAGATAACCGTGCAAAGTGCCAAGGGGCGACCGATGCTCACTTGGGTGGGCAAACGCGCCCCTGCCCACTTCCCGGTCTTGCCGGCCCAGTGTGTCGAAACCTTTACGCCCCCATCGCTGCCGACCGCAACCGCAGCGCTTAATGCGATCTATCATGGCGATAACCGGGAAGTGCTTGCGCACCTGTTGGCCAATGGCTGGCGCGGGCAAGTGCGGCTGATTTACATTGACCCACCATTTGATAGCGGGGCCGACTATGTGCGCCAGGTCCGTTTGCGCGGGGGTGAGGCCGAACGGCTCAACGGGGCTGCGCCCTCGCTGGGCGAACAGGTCCAATACAGCGACATCTGGGCGAATGACAACTATCTGCAATTCATGTATGAGCGGCTGCCCCTGTTGCGCGAACTGCTGGCCGAAGATGGTACACTCTGGCTGCACTGTGACCACCGCAAGGTCCACCACCTGCGCATGTTGCTGGAAGAGGTCTTTGGGCCGGATAACTATCTCAACACGATTGCGTGGCGGAGCCAGGTGGCGCGTGGGGCCAAGGTCAATGCCTTTTATTTTCCCTATAGCACCCATTCGATTGAAATTTTCGCCAAGAACCGCAGCGCACCACCCTGTTGGCATCCCCCCAAAAAACGGGTGATCATGACCGCAGCCGAAGCGGCGCGGCACTATCTGCAGGATGAAGGCGGCTTCTTTCGTACTTCCGATCCAGGCAGTTACAGTTTTGCGCGCTTGTGTGAATTGCATGCCGCCGGTCGCCTCTATGCGCCCTTTGGCGGCACCATTGTGATCGACACGGCCAACGAACGCGTCTATGGCTCCAACGGCGGCAGCATTGGCATCAAATATTATCTGACCCCCTGGCGCGATGAAGGTGGCGATGACTGTTACATGGCCGAACAGGTAATCGACAATTTGTGGGATGACATTCCTGGCCTGGGTACTACCCCCAGCGAAGAGGTTGGCTATCCCACCCAAAAAACGGAGGCGCTACTGGAGCGGATCATCAGCGCTTCAACTAACCCCGGCGACTTGGTGCTCGACTGCTTTATGGGTTCCGGCACGACCTTGGCCGTGGCCCAAAAGTTGGATCGGCGCTGGATCGGCTGCGATATCAACTGGGGTTCGATCCAGACAGTGGTGCAGCGGCTACACGGTGACATCAACGCCAAAATTACAAAGACAAGTGATCACCCAGCCGCGCACGCCACATTTGCCCTTTATCGCATCAATGGCTACGCGCTTGGTGGTGCCGACTTGCCGAACGGGACGCTTAGTGCCCCCTTATCGCAGGCTGCACTGGTCGGGTTGGCGAGTGAAGCGGTTGGCGTACAACGCACGCGCAATGATGTTTTTTTTGAAGGCAAGCTCGGCGAGCGACTGGTTAAATTCGCCGATTTCAGCCGCCCCTTGCTGGTAGCCGACTTGGCAGCCATTGGCGCAGAACTGCATAGCCGACCCCAAGAAGGGCGCGGGGTGGTGGTGATCTGCTTGGGCAGTGAAGTAACGACGGCGGAATGGGTGACTAACTGGAATCGCCACCGTCAGGGCGTGCAGCAGGGCATACCGTCGCTGGGGTTCAACCATCTGGAGGTGATTGAGCTGTACAGCGATCCCCGTTACGGTGGTTTTTTTGTCCACCAGCCGGCCCAAGCGCGCATTACAGTCAGCCGGCACACGACTGACCGTAGCAAGTTACAGATCCAGATCCGCGACTTTATCTCACCCACCATCATTACTCGGCTTCAACGCACCGGCGGGGTCGTCACACCGACGATCAGCGACTGGCGCGCCATGGTTGACAGTGTAGCAATCGACCCCGACTACGATGGCCAGGTGCTACGGGTGGCCCTGGCTGATGCGCCCCGCAAGCGCAACGAAATGGTGCACGGCAAATACGAAATCGCCGGACCGCTCACCCCCACCACCGTCGCCGTCAAAATTACCGACATGCTCGGCGAAGAACTGCTGGTTACCCAGGTGGTTGATTAGCTGCTTACGTTCAGCGGGTCTTTGCGCCGTAGGGCCGCGTTCCGGGGACGGCCCAAAAGTAGTTCTCTCAACAAACCTTGCTGTGGGCCGTCCCCGGAACGCAGGTGTCAGGGTTCACTTACTGACAAAATATCAGGGCAAGGTAACGCGAAAGACCGTTCCTTGCCCACCGCTGCCGGCCGTCACCCCACACCAGGCCATCTCATTATTGTTGTGGGCACGATGCAGGCCACCAGAGGCTTGATTGACCCAAATGACCTTGTTGACAATCCCCTGTCCATGCGTTGTAGTGTTGATCACCAGCACTTGGGAAGTGCCCCCGATGCTATGCAACGCGGAAACCAGCAGCAGGGACTCGTCGGCGGTCAGGGTAATCCCGGCCGGGCTGCCCAGCCGGACGCGATCAGCGATGCGCTCGGCATGGCTATTGCGGGCCAAGCGATCATGGGGGCTAAACTGAAAGACAGTCCCCAGCCCATTCCCGGCAGCACCCTCATCGGCCACGTAAATCACCCCCGCCCCGTTTACGGCAATCCCCACCGGCTCTACCAGCTGCCCGCCCTTTTCGAGCACAGTCAGTTCACCACCGCCGGCCGGCACCTTCATCACTGCGGGTTGACCATCTTCAGGCGCAGCACCGGTAAAATAGATCATATCCACATTGTTTTCCCGGACCAGAGTTAAGCCGCGCGGCGCGGTGTGCAGCGTGGCGGCGATGGGAACAGGATTGCCACCGCTGCTTGGCAGGCTGAAGATCGCGCCGGTCGTGGTAACCAACGCCGTACTGGCCACAGCTTGCGTGGCGGTAACGATTGCACCGGTATCCACCACATAGAGCGTTTGCCCATCGGTGCTGACGACCAACCCCACCGGCATGGTTAACGGCGCGCCAACTGTGAGGGTCACGGCCATACCTCCCGCCGCCGGGATCATGAAGACGCCAGCCCCTTGTGCGCTCATTGCCGTAAAGTAAATCTGGTTGCCATCTGGATCAGGCGTTGCATCCATTGGCATGTGAAAACCAGCCGCGCTACCCACCGCGACCGGCGTAATCGCACTGACCGCCTGATTCACTACCGCTGGTTCTTGCCAGACTACCGGCAGGTAAACCGTCACATCCTGGCGCGGCGCAGCGTAGACATCAGGCGCACCTGGCCACATCAACAAACTAACGATCACAAGTTGTATAGCATAAATAATCCGCTTCATTTTTCTCTCCTGATTGTGCTGATACGATTGGCGTTACGATTGAAGTAATTGCTCAAAAATTTGTAGAGATACGAGCCACTGTTCATCGGTTCTTGTCATTCCGAGTTACCGATGTTGCCTTGGCAACATCAGCTTGGCCTAGAAACTCACGCCTGACTGTCTAGGGAGGAGTGAAACGACGAGGAATCTCAGGTTACCCAACCCGAGATTCCTCACCAAAAAGCCGGGGCCCACTGGGCGCGGAATGACAAATGCGACAAAAAAGCCGGGGGCGGGGTTCCCTTTGGGACGGGCGCAGAATGACAAATGCAATTGAAAAAGTTGAGCTTGTCATGCAATAAACGCTTGCCACAAGAGTTTAGCAAGGCCCACTGCTCATTGACCAGACCAGTTTTTGTTCACTTTTTACCCACCCCTGTTACGCCGCCGGGTAGCTGGTGAGGTAAAATAGAGCGCAAAAGGAAAACATTGAGAATTACGCATCACGCATCACGTTTCACGCATCACGTTTCGCGCATCACGTTTCGCGCATCACGTTAAGGAGTGTTATGGCTACACCCGTTTTAACCGTTTTGGAAGAAGATCGCCACGCCTGGTTTGCCGGGCGGACGCGCGCGATTTTAAAATATCTGGATGCCGAACTGGGGACCGCAACATCCAAAGCTGGCCGCAAAGTGCTGGATATTGGCGGCGGGGCGGGCAACATGGCCCACCACCTGGCCCACTATGGCCGCGTCATCGGCATCGATACGAATGGCCGCCCGCTGGCGGTGGCAGGACAGCGCGGCTTAGAAGTGCTGCAAAGCACCGGCGATCTGCTACCCTTTGCCGATAACAGCTTTGATCTGATCGCGTTGCTTGACACCGTCGAACATATACCCGACGAAATCGGCGTCTTTGAAGAGTGTCGCCGGGTGCTCAAACCGGGCGGCAAACTGATTGTGACCGTGCCAGCCTTTATGTGGCTCTGGAGTTACAACGACGAGATCAACGCCCACCAGCGGCGTTATACCGCCCCCGAACTAAAACAGAAGCTGATCATGAGTGGCTTTCGCGTCAAGCGGCTGAGCTACAACAACTTCTTTCTCTTCCCCCTGGTTGCCGGCATCCGCTTTTTACGCCCCTACAAACCAAACCTGGAAAGCCCCCACCTGACGCAGGACGAAGAGGTCTATCAGGTCGAGATGGAGCCGATTCCAGAGCCGGTCAACACCATCTTGCACACCGTTGGCTGGCTCGAAGCCCAACTAATCGAGCGCATCAACTTGCCGGTGGGGGTCAGCGTGCTTTGTGTGGCGGAGAAACCGTAGGGCAGTGGACAGTTTCGCGGACGAGGTGACAGTCACTAGAACCCAGTTCGCTTAACTGAAATAGCCCCTGCCCAGTGACTGTCACCTTTCGTCCATTGCGTGGGACGCGCCCTAACATGATTTAAAAATTGACAATTCAAGATTGACCACTATACTAGACTAATTTTGCTTACAGATTCTTCCCCAGCCGCACGATGGGGGTTTACAAAGGAGTAGACGATGGAAGAAAAACGCACTTTCACGATCCAGGCCCTGGTGGTCACAGTGATGCTTAACGCCATTCTGCTGGCTGCCATCATCTTGGTGGTGGGGGAAGCAGCGCAAAACCAGCTTTGGATCATCCTGGTTACGGGCTTAGTGATCACGCTGCTGCTCTGGTTTGTCATCCAACTTTTGGGCAATCGCCTGCTGGAACAGGTTGCGCAACGCACCCTGGCCGCCGCGCCCAAGGTTGCGCCCGCAAAGGCTGAACCAGTCACGAAACCAGAGCCGGCGGCCAAGCCCAAGGCCAAGCCGGAACCGGCCCCCGCGGTGCCCAAACTTGACCCGGCCCCACTGTTGGAAAAGGGTGCCCGCACCGGTGCCGTGCAGATGCTGGCGATTCTGCAGCGCCAAGGCCGGTTGATCGATTTCCTGCAAGAGGATCTCGGGGCCTATGCCGATGATCAAATCGGCGCGGCGGTGCGCAGCATTCAGGAAGGGACCAAACAAGCGCTGAATCAACATGTCAAGCTTGAACCGGTCTTTAGCGAAGAGGAAGGCAGTCGTGTGACCATCCAGGCCGGTTTTAATCCTGAACAGGTACGCCTGACCGGTAATGTGGTCGGCGAGCCGCCTTTCAAGGGTGAATTGCGCCATCGCGGCTGGCGGGTGGCGAGTATCGACCTGCCCAAGCGCATGGGTGACAGCGAACAGTTGCCGGTGGTCGCCGCCGCCGAAGTCGAGGTGTAATTTTGAGTGCTCCTACTTATATCGTTGGCATTGACCTGGGCACGACCCACTCGGTCGTCGCCTATACCCGTGCGGTGGAACCGGCGGATCTGGCCCCCGGTGAACAGCCGGAGATTGCACTCTTTGCGATTGAGCAGGTGGTTGGCCCCGGCGAGGTGCAGGCGCGCCCACTGCTGCCCTCTTTCCTGCTGCTGCCCGGTCCTCATGATGTGCCCGAAGGCGCGTTGGCCCTACCTTGGAATGAAAAGATGAGTTGGGCCGCGGGCGAATATGCCCGCGAACGCGGGGCCGAATTACCTCAACGCCTGGTGACCTCAGCCAAATCCTGGCTCTGCCAGACCGGCGTTGACCGCACCCAAGCCGTCTTGCCCTGGGAAGCGCCCGCCGACGCCGAACGGGTTTCGCCCCTGGAGGCCAGCGCCCGCTACTTGGAGCAGATTCGCCACGCCTGGAACCACAGCATGGCCCAAGATGACCCGACCCTGCGCCTAGAAGAGCAGGAGATCTATCTCACCGTCCCCGCTTCGTTTGACGCGGTGGCGCGCGAATTGACCGTCCAGGCTGCACAGCGCGCCGGGCTCTACAATCTCACCTTGCTGGAAGAGCCACAAGCCTCGTTTTATGCCTGGATCGAAGCGCAAGGGGAAGCGTGGCGCAAAGAGATCGCGGTCGGCGAATCGGTGCTGGTCTGCGATATCGGCGGCGGCACCAGCGACTTTAGCCTGATCCAGGTGATCGAAGAAGATGGCAATTTGGAGCTGCAGCGCGTCGCCGTGGGCAATCACATCCTGCTCGGTGGCGACAATATGGACTTAACCCTGGCCTATGGGGTGCGCGCCAAACTGGCGCAAAAGAACACCAAACTCGATAACTGGCAATTTCGTGGGCTGGTGCAGAGCTGTCGCAAAGCCAAAGAGACGTTGCTTAGTGATGCCACAGCCGACGAAGCGCCCATCGTGATCCTGGGCCGCGGCTCCTCGCTGATCGGCGGCACGATTCGCACGACGCTCACCCGCCAGGAGATCGAGACGATGTTGGTGCAGGGCTTCTTTCCGCTGGTTGAAGCCGATGATTTCCCCCAGCGCAAGGCCCAGGTTGGTATCCGCGAAATGGGGCTGGCCTATGAGTCAGACCCCGCCATCTCGCGCCACCTCGCCTATTTCCTCAGTCAACATGTGGGTGGTGATCCAGCCGAAGGGGGCGTGGCTTATCCTAGCGCAGTGCTCTTTAACGGTGGCGTGATGAAGGCTGAGCCGTTGCGCCAGGGCGTCTTGCAACTCTTGCAACATTGGCACAATGACCAGGCCCCGCGTGAACTGCAAGCGGTCGATCTGGATCGTTCGGTTGCGTTGGGCGCGGCTTATTATGGCTTGGCGCGCAAGGGGCGGGGGATTCGCATCCGCGCCGGGGCCTCACGCACCTACTACATCGGCGTCGAAAGCTCGATGCCCGCGGTGCCCGGCATTCCCACCCCGGTCAACGCGCTCTGTGTCGTGCCCTTTGGCATGGAAGAGGGCACCAGCGCCGATCTGCGCCAGAAAGAGTTTGGCCTGGTGCTTGGCGAACCGGCCGTCTTCCAACTGCTCGGCTCGACCACGCGCAAAACTGACGAAGCGGGGGAAATTGTCGAAGATTGGAACGACGAACTGGCCGAGGTCATCCTGATGGAGACCCAATTGCCCGCGCCGACCAGTGCTGAGGGCGCAACCGTGGGCGGCGCGATTATCCCCGTTTGGTTACAGAGCAAAGTCACCGAGATTGGCACCCTCGAACTCTGGTGTGTCAGCCGCGACAACGAGCGCCGCTGGAAGCTGGAATTTAATATTCGGGAGCAGGATGCGGCAGAAGCGGATATAGCGGAAGCTCAGTCTGTATAGGGAACCGAAATTTTGTAGTCTGGTTCTTCACCGCGCCTGAGTTTTTATTTTGCTGCCCGCCGAAACTTACGAACCGTCTGTCTAACAATGCTGCCGCCAATGTCCGTTCGCAATCCGCGGCGACATTGGCGGCAGCTACAAAATTTAAGATGATTCGACATCTATCCTCCTTTATACCAACCGTCGCAATTTACCTTTATAGCCGCCGCAACTGTTACCACACTAGTATAGCACAGCACAAACAAGCCAATCGCTCGACTGTGCCAAGCCGGTCCGTGACCGGCGCCGGTCACGGACCGGCTTGGCACAGTCGAATCAAAGGTCAAAAGCTTTTGTGTCTTGTTTTGGCATGCCCATGATGATGACCTATCCATTGACTAGCAATCGGGTAAAAGATTGACGCACGCAAGAAAGCAGCCTACAATAGACCAGGAATCTTGACTATTTGTTGATTGGAGCGCGCTGCTTGAGTACCGAATTACAACCCTCACCAACCCACCCATTCCGCTATATTATCGGCATTGACCTGGGCACGACCAACTCGGCGGTGGCCTATGTTGATCTGGCCGCGCCGGCAACGACGCCGCCCGCGCTGCAACTCTTTGCGGTGCCACAGTTGCTTGCCCCTGGGGTGATGGGCAAGCGACCGGTCTTGCCCTCTTTTCTCTATCTGCCTGGCACCTATGATCTACCGGAAGGCAGCGCGGCGCTGCCGTGGGACGCCGACCGCGCTTACCTGGTCGGCGAGGGGGCGCGTGAACAAGGGGCAAGAGTGCCAGGGCGGCTGGTGGCGTCGGCCAAGTCGTGGCTGGCTTATAGCGCGGTGGATCGCACGGCACCGATTCTACCCTGGGGCGCGCCCGGCGAAGTGGAGAAAATCTCCCCCGTTGCCGCCAGCAAGCGCTATCTCCAACATCTCTGCGAAGCGTGGAATGCGACCATTGCCACCGGGCCGGCGGGGCTTGACGACGATGCCCGCTTTGAAAATCAACAAGTGGTGCTCACCGTCCCGGCTTCCTTTGACGAAGTGGCGCGCGAGTTGACGTTAACCGCAGCGCGGGAAGCTGGCTTGGGCCGCGTCGTGCTGTTAGAAGAACCTCTCGCCGCCTTTTATGCCTGGCTTTCGCACAATGAAGCCACCTGGCAGTCACAGATGCAGGATGGCCAGTTGATCCTGGTCTGTGATATCGGCGGCGGCACCACGGACTTTACCGCGATTGGCGTGCGCGCCGGGGAAGGGGGCCTGCGCTTTAACCGGCTGGCGGTCGGCGAACATCTGATGCTAGGGGGCGATAACATGGATCTGGCCTTGGGCCGCCATGTGGAGATCAAACTCTTTGGCCAGCCGGGTAAATTGGAGGCGGCGCGCTGGCATCAACTGGTGCAACAATGTCGCAAGGCCAAGGAGACGCTGCTTGGTGCCCCGGCCGGGCGACCGCCGGTTGATATCACCGTGGTGGGCACGGGCGGCAAGCTGATCGCAAGCACCCTCAAAAGTAGCCTCACCCAGGCCGAAGTGGACGACGTGTTGGTCAATGGGTTTCTGCCCGCGGTCGAATTGACGACACCTTTACAAAGTGGCCGCCGTGCCGGCCTTTCCGAATTGGGCTTGCCTTATGTGCAAGACCCGGCGATCACCCGCCACCTGGCCGATTTCTGGCGGCGCTTTCAGGGGCTGTTGCAGGAAGAAAGTGGCCGCGCCGAACCTTTTCCCGACTTTTTGCTCTTCAATGGCGGTGTGCTCGAACCGGCGCCCTTGCGTCAACGGTTGGTGGGGCTGGTCGCCGACTGGTTTCAGGGGCAAGCTGGCGCGGGTTGGGCACCGGTTGAACTGCCCAATGCACGGCCCGATCTGGCAGTCGCCGTTGGTGCGGCTTACTATGGGTTAGTGCGGCAGGGGGAAGGGGTGCGCGTTGGCAGTGGCAGTCCACGTACTTACTATGTGGGGGTCGAGACTGCCAAAGCCGGGGCAACCGCCTATCGCGCGGTTTGCCTGGTGCCGCGTGGCACTGAGGAAGGCGCGCAGGTAACGCTGGCCGAACCCGAATTCGCGGCACTGACCAACCAGCCGGTCACCTTCCAAATTTATGCTTCCAGCACCCGGTTAGGCGACAAAGTGGGCGAAGTCGTGACCTTAGAGGCTGGGGAGGTAACGGTCCTGCCGCCGATCCGGACGATTTTGCACTATGGGCGCAAGAGTGTCGCCCAACAGTTGCCGGTGCGACTGGCGGTGCGGCTCACCGAAATTGGCACACTCGAACTTTGGTGCCAGTCCAAGCAGAGTGACCACAGTTGGCAACTCGCCTTTGATGTGCGCGGCGAAGTCGATGTGACGAGCATTGGTGGCGAGATTGAATCGGTGGTGGACCAGGCCACCCTGGCCCTGGCACAGCGCGCGATTGAACGTACCTTTGGCGTGGGCGATGATGGCACCGGCAATTATACCCCCGAAGGGTTGCGCAAACGGCTGGAGACGATCCTGGAATTGCCCAAGGAAGCGTGGCCGACGGGGTTGATTCGCAAATTGGCCGATACTTTTCTCGCCGTGGCCGAGGGCCGTAAACGCTCCTTCCAACATGAAGCCTTCTGGCTCAATCTGCTGGGCTTCTGTCTGCGCCCCGGTTATGGCGATCCTGGTGACGAGCTGCGCATGAAGGCCGTTTGGGGGATCAACCTGGAGGGCATGGTCTTCAACCGCCCGCAGGTACGTACGGAGTGGTGGATCTGTTGGCGACGGGTGGCTGGTGGGTTGAAGGCCGGCCATCAGTTGCAGATTTACGAGCAGGTGCGTGCTTCCTTGGAAGCGAGTGCCGGCAAAAAACGGGCCAAGGGGGGGGCGTCCTACCTGAGTGCGGCCGAAGAATTGGAAGTCTGGCTGGTGCTGGCCAACTTTGAGCGGCTGCCCCCAAACAGCAAGGTCAGTTTAGGGCGCACGCTGTTGGCCAAGCTCCAGGCCAGCAAAGAGGAGCCGACCGCCAAAGAGCTATGGGCACTCAGCCGCTTTGGTGCCCGCCGCGCCATGTACGGCCCGCTGGACCGGCTGATTCCCGCTAGCGAAGCGGCGCGCTGGGTGGAAGCGTTGCTGGCGTTGCAGCCAAGCGCAAACGACAGTGTCGCCCGTGTGGTCGTCCACTTGGCTAGTTATACCGGCGACCGCGCCCGTGATGTGCCAGAGGTCCTACGTGACCAGGTCTCAATCTGGCTCGCTGGGCTAAAAAATGCCGAGCATCTGCGCACCTTACTGCTTGATCCAGCGAGTAGCGGCAGCGCCGAAGAACAAGCGTGGGTCTTTGGCGAGGCGCTGCCCGCGGGGCTGGTGTTACAATAATTAGCCATTGTCCATTGATAATTGTCAATGGACAATGATTAATGAACAATGGCGTCTACTGCGTCGCAAAGAAACGCGCCACCGCATCTTAACGGCTCTCAATGCGGTCGAACAGTGCCAGTAAGGCGCTGTCAAAGTCCTCTTCACCAGCTTCCGCCACCGCATAAGCCTCGACCTGGGCAGTGATCTGTTCGGGATAAAGTTTCCTGTGCCATAGCACAGTGTGTCAAGCGCCTCAACGTTGCGTCAATCCACTTCATCCTCGTTATTTCCCTTATAGAATCTATCGCATAGTTGTATCGATATACATAGCCCGAAAATTCTTGCATCTTTACACTTGTGCCAAACGTGTGGCAACAACATTTTTCGACAAAGGATGAGTGCGTAAATGATTCAAGAAGAGCAAGCGCGACAGGCAACACCGATGTCGCCGTCCCCGCAGCCCACGCTGGGGACGTTGCTGACCAGTATGTTTGATGATGCAGCTACGCTGTTCCGTCAACAGTTGCAACTGGCCAGAGTTGAATTAGGGCAAAAGGTGCAGGCAACCGCTGCCGGCGCGACCCAAATTGTCAGCGGTGCGCTGCTGGCCTATCTTGGACTGGTTACGTTGGTGATTGTTGGGCTATTAGCGCTGGCCAATTTTCTGCCTTTGTGGGCTGCTGGTGTGGTAATGGGAGTGTTAGTGATTGTCGGTGGTGGTGTGTTGGTGCAAATGGGACGTAGCAGCCTGCGCGACCTATCGGTAGTGCCCGAACAAGCCCTCGCCTCCACCCAAGCCGATGTCAATCTGGTTAGCCAGCGGCTTGGTGGCCCGCCCATTGCCGGTGCCCCCACATCCCGCTCCAAAGCGCAGACCGCAAAGGCCAAGAGCGGGCAGACGAAAGACGCGGCCTCGCTCGCCGTTGAGGCCGGTAACGCCTCCCTTTGGCAGGTGCTGAAGACGACCTACAAAGAGTGGACAGCCGATGAAGCGTCCCTATTGGCCGCGGCGCTCTCTTATTACACGGCGATCTCGCTGGCACCGCTGCTGGTGCTGGTGGTCGTAATTGTCGGCCTCTTTTTGAGCCAGGATGCAGCGCGCGATCAGGTGTTGGAGCAGTTGCGTGGCGCAATGGGCACCGAGGGTGCCCAATTTTTGGAGATTATTCTGGAGAACGCTGACCAGCCTCAGGTTGCCAGCTTGGCCGGCATCTTGAGCTTGTTGACACTGCTCTGGGGTTCCACCAACGTCTTTAGCCAGCTACAAAACTCGTTGAACAAAATTTGGAATGTGGAACCCAGGCCGGGCCGCTCAATCTGGGCGACGCTCAAAGAACGCTTACTTTCCTTTACGATGGTATTGGGGGTAGCTTTCTTGTTGCTCGTCTCTTTTGTGCTGAGCGCTGTACTTTCGGCGTTGGGGAGTCTGGGCCAAGGTTGGTTGCCGGGGATTGATTGGGTCTGGCAGTTGGTTAATTTTGCCGTCTCCCTTGGCGTGATTACGCTACTCTTCGCCGCCATCTACAAAGTGCTGCCCGACGCCGACGTAGAGTGGCGTCAGGTCTGGGTTGGCGCGGCGACGACGGCGTTGCTCTTTACCGTGGGCAAGACCTTGCTGGGGTGGTATCTGGCAAATGCAGGGTCCGCCTATGGGGCGGCCGGTTCACTGATTGTCTTTTTACTCTGGGTCTACTACTCGGCGCAGATTCTCTTTTTTGGGGCCGAATTTACCCAGGTTTACGCCCGCAACCAAGGGCAAGCAATTCAACCCGATGAGGGTGCCCAGCGGATCGGGGCGTCGGCATAGAGTGTTGATCGAAAAAGGGGTTGGGTAGATTTTTGTAGGGACATGATGCATCATGTCCCTACAAAAATCTACCCAACCCCTTTTGGTCTGAATAGCAGCGCGTTTTAATCTATACGGCTTTAGACAAACAGTAGCCGGTCCACCAGCATCGCGCCGAAGAGTAGAAAGAGATAGAGCAACGAGAAGCGATAAAGACCCCAGCGGGTGGCGGTTGTATCGTTGCCCATCAAGCGCACTACATAGGCCAAGAAGATCAGGCCAAGAATCGCCGCTAACACGAGATAGGTAACTCCCATCATCCCAATCGGGGTGGGCAAGAGGGAGAGCACGACCATGATGATCGTGTAGATCAGAATCTGGCGCTTCGTCTCTTGGTCACCGGAGACGACGGGCAACATGGGCACGCCGGCATTGGCATAATCCTTCTTGCGGATCAGGGCCAAAGCCCAAAAGTGGGGCGGTGTCCAATAGAAGATGATCGCAAAGAGCAAGAGGGCCGACCAGTCCAGTGAACCTGTGGCCGCGGCCCAACCAACGAGCGGCGGCACGGCCCCAGCCCCGCCACCGATCACAATGTTGTGGACGGAATGGCGCTTGAGCACGATGGTATAGAGCACGGCATAGTAGATGTAACCGCCGAACGCCACCCAGGCGGTGAGCGGGTTGACAAAGAAGGCCAGGATGGCAAAGGCGAGCGCGCCCAGGGCAATCCCCAACACCAGCGCATGCCAGCCGGGAATGCGCCCACTTGGAATCGGACGGCGACTGGTGCGCCCCATCTTGGCATCGATGTCGCCATCGAAGTAGCAGTTGATCGCCTGGGCACCCGCCGGCATCAACCAACCACCGAGCATGGTCCAGAGAATAATACTCAGGCTTGGCACCCCAGCCGGTGTAATGAAGAGCGCAACAAGCGTGGTGAAGATCAAGAGCGTGATCACGCGCGGTTTGGTCAGGCTGAGATAGTCCATGAAGAGCGAGGGTTGCCGCTCCGCCCGCGGGATTGTGCTTGCCGTGGTGCGCGCGGTGGTGGTCAGCATGGGCGGTACCCGGACCACCATCGTGGCCAGCATCACCACGGCCGACCAGGTAAACGCGCCGACGGCGAGATGGGCGAAACGGGTATAACTCACGGGTAACGCAAGCTCACCGCTGGCGGCCAGCACCATCAATAAACCGACAATATTCTGGGCAACAATTAACCCCATTGCCCAACGGGCGCTGCGTTGGATATTGTTTTCCTGGTAGCTGCGTAACGTCCAAATGGCCAGCCCGAGCACCAAGAGCGTCGCCATGGCTGCCCCACCACGGTGGACAAGGGCAAGGAGCGCCCCATTTTCAGCCGGCGCGCAGAAGGGCCAGGTTGTACAGGCGGACAACCCACCCATATTCGTGACGAGCGAGCCGAAGACCAGGGCCAGATAAATCGCAATAACGGTGCTCACGGCCAGAATGCGCAGCCGTCGCCACTGGATTGGCACCCGTTTACCCGGCCACTGCGGCACAGTAGCCAGTTGGACCCAGGTCAACCGGCTAACCGCGATGCCGAGAATCAATAAGGCAATACTACTGAGCAGATCGCCAGCCGTCGTTGTCCAGACCACGCCCACTAAGTTTAATAAATAAGCAAATACTGCCAGTGCGATAACCCACAAGCGCCAACGTCCATTTTCAGCGTGTGGCGCGACTGATAACTGTTCTGGTTGCATGAATTTTTTCCTTAACAGGTGGCGAGCACGCGCAAGGTGATACCACCTAAGTTTTATCCCATAACATTATATATTCTGCCTTTCAACTGCCGATCTGGCAAGCTAAAGGTTACTTTGAATGTATCTATTCGGCCGGCACAAACGTGCGCATAGCTGACGCTGGCCAGCGCATTGATATTCCTTCTTAATTTTCCCTCATGATCAACAGTCCAAGAGACAATAGTGCAGCACTAGGCATCTCGCCATGTACCCAGAGGCGTAGCAAAGGCACAGGGCAAGACATAACGTTTATCTGCCCGTGGCAATTGGCCATTTTTTTGCGATTTGACAGATTCTAAATAATTAGTATGATCATGCACGGCGCAGAACCTCCCCAGTTGATCTCGTCGTCGCCGTGGGCATCAGCGTTTGGATCTCTATTTTACCCAGTTTGTTAATCGATCTTGCCCCCAGCAAACCCCGAAAGCAGCCCATTTGGTCACAAATCGGCTGTTGGTTCATTACATCTGTTGTTGTGATGCGTGCATGTTGGCGCGTCAATCAAGGAAGTATCTAAAAAAGTATTCAAGGAGGCCTCAATTGTTTGCAGTTAGACCAAGATTGATCAAAGCACTTTTTGTTGTGACGGTTTGGGCATTGTTGGCGGCGTGTGCCGCGCCCACGGCCGCCCCCGGCGAAGCCGCCGCACCAGCCGAAGCCAGTGCCGCAGGCGGGGTGGAGCGCAAGGATATCCTCATTATTCCATCAAACGTCAACATCCCGGCCCCTGACATCTGGAATCCCTACATCCCTGGCACCTTTATTTTGCAGGGGATGAACCAGAACATGATGGAACCCCTCTTTATGTTGAACTATGAGACGGGCAACATTGACGGCTGGTTGGCCGAGAGCTATGAGGCCAATGACGCGCTCGATGAGTGGACAGTGACCCTGCGCGCCGGCACCGAATGGAGCGACGGCACCCCGTTGACCTCCGCAGATGTGGTCTTCACCATTGAACTGCTGAAGGAATACGCGCCCCAACTCAACTGGTCTGGCGCGGTTGCCCAGTGGGTCGAGGCGGTCGAAGCGGTCGACGAGCGCACGATCAAGTTTACGCTGACCGGCCCAAACCCCCGCTTCGTCATGGAGAACTTGGCCGGCACCACCTCGCAGGCCATCGTACCGCTGCCGAAGCACATGTGGGAAGGCAAGGATCCGGTTACCTTCAAGAACGAATACGATGAGGCCACGGGCGCCCCGGTCTTCAGTGGACCCTATGTCGTCAAGAGTTTCGCGTCGACCGAGTTTGTTTACAAGCGCAACGACAACTGGTGGGGGGCCAAGACCGGTGCCTTCAACCTGCCGGCCCCGCTGGAAATCCGCCGCCCTTGGGTTGGCGATGCCGCAACTGGGCAGCAAATGCTCGCCAACAATGAATCTGACATTGGTGGTGGCAACAACCCCAGCACGAACCAGGCCCTACAAGCACAAAACCCAAAGCTGAAGGCTTATACCGACAAGCCACCGTTGGGCTGGATTGACCCCTGCCCACGCATGCTCACGATCAATAGCACAGTTGCCCCGTGGGACAACAAAGAGATGCGCTGGGCGCTCTCCTATGCGATCAATCGCCAGCAGATTGTCGATGTGGTCAATGAAGGCGCCGGCGCGACCTCCAGTTTCATCTTCCCCGACTATGCGGCCATGAAACCCTTCCAAGACGCAATCGCCGACATCATCGCCCCGATCGGTGAATTCAACCAGGATAAGTCGCGCGAGTTGATCGAGAAGAATGGCTACACGCTGGATGCCGGTTCGGGCAAATATGTGGATGCCAGTGGCACGACCCTCACCCTCGACATCGTGCTCCCGCCCTTTATGGAGCCGTGGGCGCGCATGGTCGTGCAACAGTTGAATGAGGTCGGCATTGATGCCGTCCTGCGTATTCTCGAGTGGGGCGTCTTCCGCGACCAGACCGGCCGTGGTAATTTCACCGCCGCCACCCAATGGGATGGCTGTGGCAGCGTGATCGAGCCGTGGTTTGGCATGCAACGCTATCACATGAAATGGGTCAACCCAATTGGCACGCCCGGCACCGAATATGTGGATAATACCAACAACGGCGGGCGCTGGGTTAACGAGGAATACTCGGCCCTGGTCGACGAGTTGGGTGCCCTGCCCTTGGGCGACCCCAGAATCGTGGATCTGATGACGCAGGCAGTAACGATCTGGGCTGACGAACTGCCCGACATCCCATTGGTGCAAACCCCGGTCTTTATTCTCTTTAACGAGACCTACTGGACCAACTGGCCGACGGCGGATAACAACTACATCCAACCACCGAACCACTGGCAGCACTTCCTGAAGGTGTTGACGGAGATCAAGCCGGCGGAATAGCAGACAGGATGACAAGATGACCGGATGACTAGTACAGGGCGGCCTAAATAAGCGAATAGCTTGCCTTGTGCCGAGCCGGTCCGTGACCGGCGCCGGTCACCGGGTGCCCACTGGGCGCGGCTCGACACAGCAGAACGGTGGGTCTATTTAGGCCGTCGTGTACTAGGCGCGGTCATCTTGTCATCTTGTCATCTTGTCATCTTGTCACAAAGGGCAAACTAATATGCGAGGCGTAAACCTCAGTTACTTTGTACGACGCATCGGGATGTTTTTTCTCGTTATTTTTGTGGCGGCGTCGTTCAACTTTATGATCCCGCGGTTGGCACCAGGTAATCCCATCGGTGCGATTACCTCACGGATGGCAAATGCCAGCGCCGGGATCGAGAACGGGCAGGCGATGTTTGAAGCCTATCGCCAGCGCTTCGGGCTGGATGATCCGCTCTACATTCAGTATTTCAAGTACATGGGGAATACGCTGCGCTTCGATTTTGGTGAATCGCTCTCTGCCTACCCAGCCAAAGTGTGGGATATCATTGGCCCCGCCATCGGCTGGTCGATGGGGTTGATTGGCATCAGCGTGCTGATCACCTTTATCCTCGGTATCCTTGTGGGTGCCTTGCTGGCCTGGAAAGGGACGCCGGCGCTGGTACGTACGCTGCTGCCGATTACAATGTTTGGTGGCGTGTTGCCCTACTATCTGATGGCGATGCTGCTCCTCTATACTTTTGCCTTTACTAACCGGCTCTTACCCATGAGCGGGGCCGTCGATAGCGGGATTACGAAGGGCTTTACCTGGCTCTACATCAGTAATCTGATCGAGCACGCCATTTTGCCGGCGTTGTCGATCATCCTCACCAGCTTGGGCGGCTGGGCATTGACCATGCGCAGCTTGATGGTGAACACCATCGGCGAGGATTATATGTTACTGGCGGAAGCAAAGGGGCTACGCCGCGGGCGTATTCTCTGGTGGTACGCGGTGCGCAACGCGATTCCGCCGCAGTTGGCCCACCTGGGGATTGCGCTGGGCTATGTCGTCTCAGGTGCCATCTTGGTGGAGATCGTTTTCTCTTACCCTGGGCTTGGTTACCAGCTCTACATGTCGATTGTCAACAGTGATTACACGGTCATTCAGGGCATTACCCTTGTCCTCGCCATCTCCGTTGGTTTGGCCGTCCTACTGATTGACCTCATCTACCCGCGCCTCGACCCGCGCGTGACCTATACGTCAGAGAGTTCGGGCTAAACCCCGGTAATCATGAACCTGCCCGCGTCAGGGTCGCGCCGTTTTGCCGCCCGTTTGGTCGAAAACCAAGACTCTGGCTCTCATTCAGAGCAAAATATAAAATGACTACAGCAACCGCTTCAAAAACCGCGTCGTACAAGAGTGAATCACCGCTCATCAGTGCTGCGCGCAGTCTGATCGTCTTCATCAAAGAGAATCGTCTTTTTACCTCCGGCGTTTTGCTGTTGTTGGCGCTCTTCCTCTTCGGCTATATCGGCTCGATGATGATCAGCCCGAAGATGGCAGATATGGGCGCGGCACCGCTCAACCTGCGACCTTCCGCCGAGCACCCCCTTGGCACTGACGGCCTGGGCCGCGATATGTTCGCGGTGATGGTGATCGGGATTCCAAATACCTTCAAAATTGGTTTCCTGGCCGGTGCCGTAGGAGTCGTCATCGGCACGCTCATCGGCTTATTCGCCGGCTACTACAGAGGGTACGCCGACGCGATCTTCAGTAGTTTTGCCGACGTGATGTTAGTGATCCCTACCCTGGCGATTCTGATCACAGTCTCGGCGTATGTGCGGGTGGTGACGGTCGAACTGATGGCCGTGATCGTTGGGCTGCTCTCCTGGCCATTGCCGGCGCGTTTGATCCGCGCCCAGACGCTGAGCCTGCGTGATCGACTCTTTGTCGAGGTCGCTCGGCTCTCTGGCCAAAATGACTTCGAGATTATCATCTTCCAGATTCTGCCCAACCTGACTGCCTACCTGGCCGCGTCGTTTGTCGGCGCCGTTAGCGGTGGCATTCTGGCCTCGGTCGGTTTGGAAGTGTTGGGGCTTGGGCCGCAGAATATCCCGACAATTGGCCGTACGCTCTACTATGCCTTCAACTACTCGGCGCTCTTTAAAGGGATGTGGTGGTGGTGGGGTCCGCCTGTGGTGACGCTGGCGATCATCTTCACCGGACTCTTCCAGATGAGTGTCTCGCTCGACAAATATGCGAACCCGCGGCTTAAGGGCTCGACGCGTGCGTAATTCCACCTGCATCGCATCCAGATTCTCTTGCCAACCAGCGCTATGGTTATCTATAATGTGGTATGATATATGGTAATCATACACGCAGTAGAGTGCAGTTGCAATCACCATCGAAGTTCCAAGACCAGGAAAACTTTGGATGTTATACTGCGGTTGAAATGAGAAGCGGCGTTTTGGCTAGTGTAAAATACCGCCTCTCATTCAGAGCGAAGTGTAATGTAGGGGTGTGAAGCAATAGGGAGCTTACCAATGAGCGTAATGGAAATTTTGGATACAGCGCAATTTGTTGTTGACAAACATGGTCAGGAAACAGCAGTTTTGCTGGATGTGAAAAGCTGGCAAATGCTACGTCGTTTGCTGGATGAGATAGTGGAAGATGAACAATTGGGACAGTTGATGGCTGATGTTGAGAATGATGAAACATTGGCAGGGGAAGCGGCCCATCATGCTTATGAAACTTATCTTGCGGAAGTCAAGTCGTGAACTGGACCATTCAATACACGCGTACGTTTTTGCGCGAGATGGCTCGACTGCCAAACGAGATTCGCCCCCGTGTTGAAACGATTGCCTTTGGCCCCGAACTGGCACAGGATCCATTTTTGCAGGGACGTACCCAAAAGTTAACTGGGTATCAGTTTTACTACAAGATTCGTGTGGGTGACTACCGGATCGGTTTGTACATTAACACTGATGAACAGCGTGTTGAATTTCAGCGGGTTTTGCACCGCCGAGACATTTATCGAAGATTTCCATAGAACGTAGTAGATGTGAGAGTTTCATGGTAATTGAGAAGCATAGTGAACAGAGTAAACAACAGTCAACAGATGTAAATGACCGCATCCTGGAAGTAAAAAACCTGCGCGTCAACTATCACACGCCCCGTGGTCCCGTGCAGGCGGTCAATGGTGTCAGCTTTTTTCTACGCCGTGGTGAGCGCTTGGGCTTGGTGGGCGAATCCGGTTCGGGAAAATCGACCACCGCGTTGAGTCTGATGCGCTTGCTGCAAGAACCGGCGCGGATTGACGGGGGCGAGGTCTGGTTGGATGGCAAGGAATTGCTGGGCCTTTCCGAAGAAGAGATGCGTCGCGCACGTTTTGCCGACATTGCCTTGATCCCACAAGGGGCGATGAACTCGCTCAACCCGATGATGAAGATTGGCGAACAATTGCGCGATACGATCCGCGCCCATCGCTTCACCGATGGCAGATCGGCCATCGACGCGCGTATCCAAGATGCGCTCGAATCAGTCGATCTGACGACCGATGTGATGCAGGCCTATGCCCACGAGTTGAGCGGCGGCATGAAGCAGCGGGTCTGCATTGCGATGGGCATTCTGCTCAGCCCCAAAGTGATCATTGCCGACGAGCCGACCAGCGCCCTGGATGTGGTGGTGCAGCGGCAGGTGATGGAGACGCTGGGGCGCGTGCAACGCGACATCGGTGCTGCCGTAATTTTGGTTGGTCATGATATGGGCTTGATGGCCCAATTTGTCAACCGCATCGGCGTGATGTATGGGGGCAAATTAGTTGAAGTTGGACCGGTGCGCGATATATTTAAAGACCCGCTGCATCCCTACACCCAGTTGCTCATCGGCAGCCTGCCCACCTTGCAATCAAAAGAGATGTTTAAGGGCATCCCTGGGTTGACCCCATCACTGCTCAACCCGCCGCCGGGCTGCATGTTCCATGCGCGCTGCCCCAAGGCGATGGCACACTGCGCCGTCAAGGTACCACCCCTGGTCGAAATCAAGCCCGAGCGCTGGGTCGCTTGCCACTTGTATGAGTGACGACCGATGACCGACGGATGTTGACCCGTCAGTGGTCAGTCGTCGCCCCAACATCAGCTGAGTAAAGAAGGATCAGGAGTTTTATCGCATGCAGCTTTTGGAAGCATTGAACGTCACGAAGGTCTTTGGCGAGAGCCTCTTTGGTGGGCGGCGCACGGTGGCCGTCGATGGCATCTCTTTAACGATTAACGAAAAACGACCGACCATCACCGCAATTGCCGGCGAAAGTGGCAGCGGCAAAACGACCCTGGCCCGGTTGCTCCTGGGCATGACCCAGCCGACCGAGGGGGCGATTCGCTACCGGGGACACGATCTGGTCAAGATGGGAGCGGGTGAACGTAAAGGTTTTCGCCGTGAGGTCCAGGCGATCTTTCAAGATCCCTTCGAGGTCTACAATCCCTTTTATCGGGTCGATCAGGTGCTCACCACGCCGATCCGCAAATTTAAGCTGGCTTCCTCGCGCGCGGGCGCGCAACAATTGATCGAGCAGAGTTTACAGTTGGCCGGTCTGCGCCCTGAAGATACGCTGGGGCGCTATCCCCACCAGTTAAGCGGCGGTCAACGGCAGCGCATTATGGTGGCGCGCGCACTGTTGCTCAGCCCCAAGATCATCTTGGCTGATGAGCCGGTCTCGATGGTCGATGCGTCGCTGCGGGCGACGATTTTGGAAAGTTTGATGAAGCTCAAGCGCGAAATGGGCATTTCACTGCTCTATATTACCCATGACCTGACCACGGCTTATCAGATCAGCGATAACATTTATATCCTCTATCGCGGCTCGGTGGCCGAAGTGGGCAGTGTGGAGCAAGTCATCAAAGAGCCGCAACATCCCTATACGCGACTGCTGGTCAGCTCCATCCCCTTGCCCGATCCGGATCAGCAGTGGGGTGGCGAAGGTGAATTGGAACGTAAGGCCGCGGCCACTAAAAGCGCGGGTAAGGCCCTCACTGGGTGCAAATTTGCCAACCGCTGTCCTTTTGTCATGAGTGAATGTCATGCGCAACAACCGCCGCTTTACCGGACGAACGAGGATCGGGCGGTCGCCTGTTATCTGTACAAGGAGAGTCCGGTGGTAACGGGGAGTGAGATGGCGCAGGCGTTGGCGGCTTGAGTAAAATCTGGCCCGATGATAGAAAGTCCGCAAAGGAAGTTAACCAAAAGAAGATGGCTGGCAGACCGGTAAACCATCAGGAATCGGTGCTTATGATGTTACACCGAATGGCGGAAAAGGCACAAGCGCGTATGGAGTGGTTGATGGCACGCAACACCGAAGGAACGCTCACCAAAATAGAAGCGGCAGCGTTGACCGCATTGGTTGCAGAATATGAGCAGATTCTCCTCGCTAACAGTGAGCAATTGTTGCGTATGCAACAACCCATTAACCACTAATGGCGATTGTTTCTACACAACTGCGGGCTGTGGTTGAACTAAGAATTATTGGTCATGGACAATCCTTGGTGAGCGAATTGTCGCGACCCGTTCAACTTCTGGTTGAACCCGTTTAATCAAAATGGTTTCAGCAGGGTATTTTTCATTGTTCCGTGCATAAACCTCGCCGAGCTTTGCACCATGATCAATAACTTAGCCTTGATGGATCGCGACGTACTTGCCTGCGTATTTATCCAATAATTCTTGATGCATGGCCCGGAAAGCTGCGGTTTCACGGGCAAGAATCAGTGAAGCTTCAGTTTGTAAATAGGACCGAATTGCCTTTTCCACTATTTCATCTGGCGTTACAGCCTGATTATGCGCAATTTTTGCAACCTGACGTTCGATCTGGTCATCTAAAGTGACAGTGATCATGAATAGATTTTCCTCCACTAATACACTTGGTTGAAAATTTAGTAGAGCACCGGAACAAGATCAGTTTGACTAAACCCCTCGCCTTTGAACAGTAAGGGTTCACCAGTATCCTTTGCCAATGCGTAAACAATACAATCGCCAAAATTTAGCCGAGCCGGATGAATTCCTTTTCCGTATTGTTTAAAGGCGCGGCGAGCAAGCTCGCCCTGTTTTGGCGTCATTGAGACAAGATCAAGTTGATATTTAGCGGCCAGTAGATCGAGGCTACGCAATCCTTCCTCACCGACCCGCAGAAAAACAACCATACTGATTTCAAGCCAGGTCGCGGCAGAGATCAATCGCTTCGCGTCTAATGCAATCGCACGCGCGATCCGTTCTGCTTCAGCTTCCTGTAACAAAATGGCCAAGAGCGCCGAGCTATCGATAATCATACGGGCAAACCGTTTTCATCATAGAGTAGCTCTTCAATGCCGCGCTGATCGGTAAGCGGCAAAGCGGCAAAATGGCGGCCAATCTGCATCACATCATCGACAAGCAAATCAACTTCTTGTGCCTTGCGTTCTTCACGCGCAAGCCGCTCCCGTAACGCAGCAATAACAGCTTGCGTTAGCGTTTCACCTGTATAATGGGTCACTGCACGCGCCAAGCGAACGGCTTCTGGATCTTTGATACTAAGTGCCATTGACTTTCTCCCTAGGTACCTAAATTTCTACCTGGGATGATAATAGAGTATTGCATAACTGTCAATGTTGACTTTAGGTGAGTCGCATTGAGGAAGCGCCATCCGTAGTTGATCTGACCAACTCTTTACAGGCGCTTCTCATGCATTCTGGCCGCAGTCTTAGGCACTGCAACCCCTTTTCCCTTTTTGCCACCTTGACGATATCCTTCGCACTAGTCTATAATAGATCACATTCCAACTACCCGTAATCCAATCATTGCCAATCAAGTTGATCGCTGTGTCGTCATCGCGTCTCCTGCGGTGTTCGTCGGCTATGGTCGCTCTCCCGAAAATGCCCGAAAATAGATCGTGCAGGCCATTGTGCGTGCGCGGCGATCGATGATGGCAACTGCTCCCCATGACCCATGCTGCGGATAGACCAGTCAGCAAAGACACAACAGGAGGAATGAGCCCCACCAATAGTGCAGAGAACAACCAGGTAGGAGAAGTGGTCTGTCGGTACGGTGTGCGGATCCCATGATCCGCCAGTGTAAGGGCATTACTGTGTTCACCAGATTATCGCAAGTTTAATCGCAAACAGGAGATACACAATGGCAAGCTCTTCCGGCAATTATCGAGTTTCCCGTCGCGAATTTTTACAGTATGCCGAGATGTTGGGTGTGGCCGCCTTGGCTTCCCCGCTCTTGGCGGCCTGTGGTGCACCAGCGGCAGCCCCCGCGGCCGAGGCCCCTGCCGCGGCTGATGCGGCGGCCGCCCCCGCGGCGGTGGCAGTGGAGGGGATTAAAGAAGTCACCCGCGAAAACACCTTTATTGCGGTGCGCGGCGGTCAACAGGGCAAGTTCGTCGAGTGGGATCAGTGGAATCCCTTTGTCCCGGTGGCAAATCACCAGTTTGCGGTCGGGTTGATGTACGAGCCGCTGGCCTTCTACAGTGCCTTTAATGACACAGAGTACATGTGGCTGGCAGAAAGTTATGAGTTCGCAGACGACTACAAGGAACTGATCATCAAGGTGCGCCCAGGCATCAAGTGGAGCGATGGCACCGATTTCACTGCCGATGATGTGACCTTCACCCTCAACGCCTGCAAAGAGTATGGTGCGAAGATCCGCTGGGGTACCAACGTCGCCCGTGTGATGGACAAGGCCGAAACGGTTGATGCACTCACTACCAAAGTTACCCTCACCGTCCCCTCGCCCCGCTTTTTCTGGCTGCTGACCTATCACTTTGACATTGGCGTCTATATGTTGCCCAAACATATCTTCGAAGGGCAAGATATCGCCACCTATACCCATTTTGATCTTGAAAAGGGCTTGCCCGTCACCACTGGCCCGTGGCGCGTTGTCCACTCTTCGCCGCAGCAGAAGATCCTGGACCGCGCCGATGATTGGTGGGGGGTTGCCGCCGGGGTTGCGCCGTTGCCGGTGATGGAACGCTTTATCCTCTTGCCCGATCAGGGCGAGCAGCAACTGATTCAGTCGATCATCCGCAACGAGGTTGACTTCACCACGGGCATTCAGCCATCGAGCTTCCCTACCGTCATCAACGGCAATCCTAAGGCCACCTCGTGGACTGGCGCAGAAGCGCCCTATGGCTATGTGGATTGGTGGCCCCACTCGCTCTATGTCAACAACGAAGTGGCACCGTGGGATGACAAAAATGTGCGTTGGGCGCTCAGCTATTACATCGACCGCGCTAAGATCGTGGAGATCGCTTGGTCTGGTGCCTCCAAAGAGACCCCGCTGCCGATGCCCGATTACCCGCCCTTACAACCCTATTTTGAAGCCACCAAACCGCTGCTCGAAACCTACAACACCTTGGAATATAACCCGGCCAAGGGCGATGAACTGCTCACCGCTAAGGGCTGGACCAAAAACGCCGATGGCATGTGGCTCGATGAAAATGGCGAACAAGTCAAGCTTGATATTGTGAGCTTCTTTGACTTTACCAGCGTCGGCCCGGTGCTGGTCGAAATGTTAAAGCGCGGGGGCATTGAATCCAGCTATTCCGAACCGCCGGGATTCTTTGATAACTTCTCGCAAGGCAATTACACCGGCTGCCTCTTTGGCCACGGTGGTAGCTGCCGTGAACCGCAGGAGACCCTGGCGCTCTACCAAAGCGCGTCAACCGCCATTCCCGGCGGCCACGCGGTCAACTTTTCACGCTGGCATAACGATGCGTACGATGTGCTCGCCGACGAAGCTTACACCACCGCGCCGACCGATGTCGAGAAACTCGTCGACATCTGGGTCCGCGCCATGGAGATCTGGCTGCCCGAACTGCCCGATATCCAACTCACCCACGGCTTCCACCGCCTGCCGTGGACGACCGAATATTGGACCAACATGCCCGACGCCAACAATCCATACACAAACAGCGCCCAGTGGCACTTAACCTTCCCATTGGTGCTGCATAATGTGCAGGCGTCGGCGTAGGGTGGTAAAGCGGTAGATAAGTAAATCGGTAAATCGGTAAATCGGTAAATCAGTCAGTCAGTCAGTTAACCTTTACCGATTTACCGATTTACCCTTTCCCTCTTAGGAGCCAACGTTGAGCATCACCTATATTATCCGCCGCTTTCTCATCTTTCTGGCGGTTGTTTGGGCGGCGGCGACTTTTAACTTTCTGCTGCCGCGGTTGGGCGGCGCGAATCCGATCCGCGAGAAGCTGGTTTCGCAATCGGCACTCAGTGGCGCGGTGCAGGCCGGGCTGGAAGAGATGATCAAGGAATTCGAGACTAAGTTTGGGCTGGATAAGCCACTTTGGCAACAATACCTGACCTATCTCTCCGACATGGCACGCTTTGATTTCAACTACTCAATTGCCAACTATCCGCGCAAAGTGTTGGATATGATGTCCGATGCGTTGCCGTGGACGATCTCGCTGCTGTTGGTCACCACAATTTTAGGCTTTATCATTGGTAACCTACTTGGTGCGCTGATGGCGTGGCCGGGCGCGCCGGGCTTTCTGAAATATGTGATGCCCCCGATTCTGATGATGAGCGCGATTCCCTACTTTTTGCTCGGCCTCATTCTCGTTTATGTCTTTGGTTTCTTTCTTAATATCTTCCCGATGTACGGTGGCTACAAGACCGGCACCATTCCCACCTTAACGATTGCTTTTGCCTGGGATGTACTCTGGCACTCGATGTTGCCAGCGCTCTCGATTATTCTCGTCTCGACCGGCGGCTGGGCGCTGGGCATGCGTTCCCTGATGGTGATGACCCAAGGCGAAGATTATGTGGTCTTTGGCGACGCGATGGGGCTACGCAATCGCACGATTTTCACCCGTTACGCCATTCGCAACGCCCTGCTGCCCCAAGTGACCGCGGTCGCCCTCGCCCTCGGTCAGATCGTCTCCGGCGCAGTCCTCGTCGAAGTGATCTTTGGCTTCCCAGGGATCGGCACCATGCTCTACCAGGCGATTCGTGGCTCGGATTACTATCTGGTGCAGGGCATTGTCTTTGTGGTGATCGTCTCGATTGGGCTGGCAACCTTTATCCTTGACATTATCTATCCGCTGCTCGACCCGCGGATTACCTATCGGAGGGCCTGAGCATGGCAACGACTGTAGAACGCCCGCTGCGCAGGGCTTATAGCGGTGACCGCACGAGCACGCGCGAATGGCTAGAAAGCATCTTTAGCTATTGCCGGCGTAATCCGTCGCTGGTGGTGGGGCTAGTGCTCTTTTTCCTTTTGTTATTCTCCACGGTGATTGGCCGCGCCTTTGTCAATCTGGACGATGCCCGGCCAATTTCGGTTTCGCCACTCAAGCCACCCTCATGGGACTTACCCTTTGGCAGTGACAAACAGGGGCGCAACCTCTTTGCGGTGATGGTGGTCGGCACGCCGTTAACCCTGCGCATCGGGCTGATTGCCGGTTTTCTCGGGGTGAGTTTTGGCGGACTGCTGGCCTTTGTCAGCGCCTACTACGGCGGCTGGATTGATACGGTGCTCTGCGGCATTATTGATGTGGGGTTGACCGTGCCCGGCCTGATGGTGCTGATTGTGGTAGCGATGATGGTCCCCGGCGGTCTCTCCGTTGAACAGATGGCGCTGGTGGTTGCTTCCCTGGCCTGGCTCTATCCGGCGCGTACGATTCGCGCCCAGGTGCTCACCTTGCGCGAACGGAGTTATGTCCAGGTGGCGCGCCTTTCGGGGATGCCAGGGCGGGCGATCATTTTCCGTGAGATCTTGCCCAACCTGCTGCCCTATCTGGCCGCCTCGCTCGTCGGGTCGATTTCCGCCGCAGTGCTGGCCTCGATTGGGCTGGAAGTGCTGGGGCTGGGGCCGATGGATGCGCCGACGATTGGCATGACCCTCTTCTGGATCAACTACAACGCCGCGGTGATCAACGGCTGGTGGTGGTGGTGGTTGCCGCCGATTGTCGTGATCGGCCTGCTCTTTATCAGCCTCTTTCTCACCAGCGTCGGGCTCGACGAGATCGCCAATCCGCGGATTCGGAGGTCGATGTAATGGCTACGCCTTCCCCAACCCTCACCAGCGCCGCGCCGGCAACCGGCCACACCGTCACCGGCCCGCATGGTCGGCAACCCGATGTCCTGCGCCTGGAAAATTTGAGTGTCTATTACGACACCACCCGCGGCCCGGTCCACGCCGTTGAAGCGGTGACCTTTGCCCTGCATGCCCAGGAACGTTTTGGGTTGGTCGGCGAGTCCGGCTCGGGCAAATCGAGCATGGTGTTGACGATCATGCGGCTACTCAAGCCCCCCGCGCGCGTCGTCTCCGGCAAGATTTGGTTGGAAGAGACCAATCTGCTGGATCTCACTGAAAACCAGATGAAAGCGTTACGCCTGGCCCGGATTGCGCTGGTTGCCCAAGGCTCGATGAACTCACTCAACCCAGTGATGCGCGTGCGCACCCAGATTGGCCTGGGCTTGCAAGACCACGGTATCCAACTCAGCAAACGGGCGTTGGAAGAACGGATCGCGAATCTGCTGGCGAAAGTCGGCTTGCCCGCCCAGGTTGCCAACATGTTCCCCCATGAACTCAGCGGCGGCATGAAACAGCGCGTCGTCATTGCCATTGCGATCAGCCTCAGCCCCAAGGTGATTATTGCCGACGAGCCGACCAGTGCGCTCGATGTCGTGGTCCAGCGCCAGGTGATGGAGACGCTCAAAGAGGCCCAACGCGAAATCGGGGCGTCGGTGATCCTGGTTGGCCACGATATGGGCTTGATGGCCCAATTTGTCGAGCGGCTGGGGGTGATGTACGCCGGGCGGCTGATGGAGGTGTCGCCGGTGCGCGAAATCTTCAATCACCCGCGCCATCCCTACACCAAATTATTGATTGAGAGCTTGCCATCGACCGAAGTCAAGGGCAATTTCACTGGCATTCCTGGGTTACCCCCCTCCCTGCTCAATGTGCCGCCAGGCTGCGTCTTTCACACCCGTTGCCCCCTGGTCGAAGCCCGCTGTCGCGCCGAGGTGCCAGCGCTGCGCGAAGTCGCGCCGGAGACGTGGGTCGCTTGTCACTTTGCGAATTAAGGGCTGGTAAATCAGTACATCAGTAAATCGGTATATCGGTTTTCCTAATTTCCCGATTTCCTGTTCTACCGATATACCGATTTACCTTTCCCCACCATTCAAGGAACCACTTCATGACCGCATTACTGGAAGCACGCCATGTCACCAAGACTTTTGGTGGGGGACTTTTTGATCGCACCAAGACGGTGGCGCTTGATGATTTTTCGATGAGCATTGGCGGGGATCAACCGTCGATCACCGCCGTGGTCGGCGAGAGTGGCAGCGGCAAGACGACGCTGGCGCGGTTGCTGCTGGGGGTCGTCACACCGACAGATGGAGGCGTGTTTTACAAAGGCAAGGATCTGCGCCAGCTCACCGGTGACGAGTCACGCAGCTTTTTGCAGGATGTCCAGGTGATCTTCCAGGACCCTTTTGAGGTCTACAACCCCTTTTATCGGGTTGATCATGTGCTGACCACGCCAATCGATTATATGGGGTTGGCCAAGTCCCACGAGGAAAAGTGGCGCCTGATCGAGGATGCGCTCGAAACCGTCGGCCTGCGCCCAGAAGAGACCTTAGGGCGCTATCCCCATCAACTGAGCGGTGGGCAGCGACAGCGCGTGATGGTGGCGCGGGCGCTGATCCTCAAGCCACGCATTATCCTCGCCGATGAACCGGTCTCCATGATCGATGCCTCGCTGCGCGCTACGGTGCTTGGCAGTCTCCAGCGGCTTAAAACCGAATTCGGCATCTCGATCATCTACATTACCCACGACTTGACGACCGCCTACCAAATCGGCGACAACATTATCGTGCTTTACCGGGGCGGTGTCGCCGAAGCGGGGAGTGTCGATTTCGTCGTGCGCCAGCCCAAACATCCCTACACCCAGTTACTGGTTAACTCGATTCCCAACCCCAATCCCGATCAACCGTGGATCGCCGAAGCCGGGGCGGCCTTGGCAACGCAGAAGCGCGCGCGCAGCGCCTGCAAGTTCGCGGATCGTTGTCCCGCCGCGATGGCCAAATGTTTACAGCAGACGCCGCCCCTTTTTCAGGTCGATGCGCAGCGGGTCGCTGCCTGTTTTCTCTATGAGGGCGCACCGGTGGTCAAGACGGAGGAGATGGATCGGGTGTTTGCGGTGAATGGGGTGGTGAGCTAAATCAATGCGGCATACTCACGCAAGCGGGCGACGGTGCCGGTTAAGCCCTGCCGCTCCAGGGTCGCAAGGTAGTCAATCACGCTTTTAGGTGGATTTTTTAGGCTCAGACGGTGTTTGTTCGCGGCAATGCAAACACCAGCCATGTCTATCTCCATTAAACGGACAACAAACAGATCTGGGTGCTGTGCTTCAATCCCATAAGGATGAAGCGCAGCGGCTGGAAAATCGCGGAGATTAAAAGTGACGAGCACATCTGCTTTGCCGATCACGGCCGCTGCTAACACATGCCGATCATTGGGGTCGGGCAATGTCAATTGGGCGGCTAGCGTTTCATAATCTTGAACAAGGCTATGCTCTACATTCGCATCCATCAGTTGCCGCGTGCGTTCTAGCATGTCGCGGGTAATCCACGGGCGATCAACCAGTACATTGCGGATCCACTCTTCATGAATGCTAGCCGACCATTTTGCCTGAAACAAGCCTTGTGTTGCAAGGCGCATCAGTAAATTTCGGAGTTCTGCCGGATAGAGTACATTGGCGTCAAGCAACGCAGTAGGCGATCTCATTGGTTATTCAAGACCAAGTTCTTGATCATAAGCGGCAAGCTGATCAAGTGCTGCGGAGCGCGCAGCGTACCACTGTTGTTTATAGGCCATCACATCTTGTAAGTGGACACGGCGATGGGTGCCCACCTTGCGATATGGCAGCGCATCATTGTCCAGCAGCTGCACAAAATATGGCCGCGAAACATTAAGCAGATCCGCCGCCTGCTGTGTAGTGAGTTCGGCATGGATCGGCGTCAACGTCACCCCATTGCCTTGCGCCATTTCGGCCAGGATTTGCACGAGTAACCGCATCGCCGAACCGGGCACAGTTAGCACTTCGTTTACCTGATCTTCTGCTAAAATTTGTACTTTTACTTCTGGCCGTTCACCAAGCAAAATCGCCAAACGTCGACTGGTCTCCCGGGCAAGTATCGCTTCATTTTCATTGGGTGTGACAGGGGCAAAATCTTGAGTATAGAGAACGTTCATTGCTGATCCTTTCCGTTATGATGAGCTGATCATATCATGCAAACGAAATAAACGCAATACGATAAGTGAAGCTTATTTTGCACAGCTTGACATTCTTCCACCAGTCATGTACACATTGAATACGTATATAACCAGGAGCATTCTCATGCCAATAGTAGCCGTTGAAGATAATCGCCGGATGTCACTGCGCATTCGGCCGGAAGATAAAGCATTGCTGCTGCGCGCGGTTGCCTATACCAATACTGATCTAACAGATTTTGTAATACGCAACGCCTTGCAAGCCGCCAAGACAGTAATTGCCCAAGCAGAAGCGATTTCACTCTCAGAGCGTGATAGCCTGCGGGTCTTAGCTGCGTTGGAGCAGCCGCCTGTGCCCAATGCAAAGCTGCTAGCTGCGGCGCAAGCATTGCCGGCGCAACCATGACAATGCCGCCCTGGCACGAAGAAGCAAATGCCAAACGCCATCAGCGTGAGGCGTTTGACTGTGGCGATGACGCGCTGAATGAGTTTCTACGCCGCTATGCGCGACAGACCCATGAACAGGGTGGCGCCAAAACCTTCGTTGCCGTTTGCGATGATGATGCCACCAAAATTCTCGGCGTCTATTCCCTTAGCCCGGCCGCAGTCGAATTTGCGCGCACACCAGATCTCATTAAGCGCGGCTTGGCACGGCACGATGTGCCGGTTTTTCGCCTTGGCCGATTAGCCGTGGATCGCACGATGCAGCGCCAAGGGCTAGGGGGTCAACTTTTGCTTGCAGCGGGGAGACGTTGTCTGCGCGCCGCACAGGAAGTCGGCGGCGTGGCCTTGCTGATCGACGCCAAAAATGAACCTGTCGCTGAGTGGTATGTCGGTTACGGCGCATTGCGGTTGCTTGATGCGCCGCTCTCCTTGCTGCTGTCGTTGACAACGATCCAACAGGCACTAGCTGCTGTCGGCAAGCAGTAAGCACATTTTCTTTGCACGTCTCTCCTTCATGCAACTTCAAAGAAAAAACAACAGCCCGGTCACCACCAACATGCCATAGATAATCTGGTTGAACAACGCTTTGGGAATCAGCAGGTTGATTTTATCCCCTAGATAAAGCCCGAGCAGCAGCGCGGGCAGGGAATAGAGATAGAGCCACCACATCTCGCTGCTCCAGAGCCCGGCCAGGCCATGGCCAATCATGGCAAAGATGCTGACCACGAGAAAATAGAGCTGCAAGGTCGCCCGAAAGGCAGCGGGGGGCCAGCGGCGCAGTATGCCGTAGATGACGACGGGCGGTCCGCCGGTGTTGAAGGCACCGGTTAACACGCCGCTAACAAAACCAAAGAGCGCGGTGCTCACTTCATTGTGGATTAGGGGCAGCGGCGGCATCAGCAGCGAATAGAGACCATAAATCAGTAACATGGCCCCCAAACCCCGTTTTACCCACTCCTCAGGCAAGTGGCTAAAGAGGATGACGCCCAAGGGTACCCCAATCAACGCGGTCAGCAATAAACGCCAGAGCGCTTTGCGGTCGGCGTCGCGCCAACTCTCCACAGCCACCAGACAGCCAATTGTGGTCGCGGTGAGCGCCACTAGCGGCGTCGCGAGCCGAATCCCAGCAATTAACGTAATCAAGGGCATGGAGAGGAGCGCAAAACCAAAACCACTAATCTGACGAATGATTGCGGAGAGGAAGAGTGCAAACGCCACCAAGAGAATCAGGCTGGTCAAAAAGGTGCCTTTACAAGTGAGCCAAGGATAAGTGCCGGTTGCAGGTGCAACCGGCTTGCATTATACCACAGCACAGTCGGTCAGGCTGGGCACCCCACAGATCAGCAAAAAGCGCCGCAAGGCAGCCATATCACCCACGACCCGAATCAGGCCATTCGCCAACGCCACATCGGGGTCAATTTCACCCAGTAACAACCCTAAATAGACGGGCACATTGGCATACAGTGCCATCTCGGCATGGGCAGGTTCGCCCTGCTGGACCACGATCTGGCCATCAGCAATCTTGATCTGTTGACTTTCCGCGCCAATGTAGAGGGCGTAAGTCTCATTGACCCCTTGGGCCAACGCAGGCCGGAAAAATGTTTTGGGGGTAAGAGCATAGGAACCGACATGGAGAACATGGAGCCCTTCCACCATGGGTGGGATAAATTGGCGGCCCCATCTACCTAGTTCAAGCAGGGCTGGTTCCAAGGCATGGCCCACAGCCGTCAACTCATAAACCGCCGAAGCCGCCGGTGGTGGCAGGATACGCCGCCGGATCACGCCATGCTGCTCCAGCTCCTTCAGCCGTTCGGTCAACAGATTGGTGCTAATGCCCGGCAGCCCATCGATCAGGTCAACAAAGCGGCGCGGGCCAGCCATCAATTCACGAATGATGAGAATCGTCCACCGTTCGCCAATCATATCCAGGGCATACGCAAGCCCGCACAATTGATTATAACTGCGATTTGTCATAGCCTCAGTATACCAAACGCCGCATAGAATTCAAGTTTTCCATCTTACAGAGTCATTATTGAATTTAGCGCTTGACTTTTTGAAGCAAAAATTGTATACTAACAAAAGAACGTTTGTTCTTTTGTTGTAGCTAAAACAACACATATCGTACCGTTACAGAATCAAGGAGCAATCGCAATGACGACCGAACAGATCGCCCACCCTCCAGTGGTATCCCAAGCGGAGTGGCTAGCGGCGCGCACGGCGTTGCTGGAAAAAGAAAAGGCGCTGACCAGAGCGCAGGATCAGCTCAGCGCCGAGCGCCGCCGGTTGCCAATGGTGAAGATCGACAAAGAGTACACCTTTGACGGCCCCAATGGCAAAGTCAGTTTGATCGATCTCTTCCAGGGGCACCGCCAGTTGATCGTCTATCACTTTATGTTCGACCCGGAATGGGAGAATGGCTGTATGGGTTGCACGGGCTATATCGATGCCATCGGTGACCTTTCGGACCTGGATAAGCGCGATGTGCGCTTTGTGTTGGTATCGCGTGCGCCGGTGGCAAAACTGGAAGCATATAAGGCCAAGAAAGGCTGGGAGCAAGAGTGGTACTCCTCCTATGGTAGCGACTTTAACTACGATTTCCACGTCTCGCTCGATCAAGAGGTCGCCCCTCCCGTGTATAATTATCGCAACAATCCCGATGCCGATAAGGGGGAAGTAGCGGGCACGAGCGTTTTCTTGCGCATCGGCGATGAGATCTACCACACCTATTCCACCTATGCCCGCGGCGGGGAATATCTGACTCACAACTCCGCGCTCTTTGACATCACCCCCTACGGCCGTCAGGAAGAGTGGGAAGATTCGCCCGCCGGTTGGCCACAGCGCCCCACCTACGGGTAAAGTGTCCAGTAAAGAAAGCCATTTACCTACTTTGAACGAGTTGCCTCGTTCAAAGTAGGTAAATTAGCTCATCGTTGTTAGCCCGCTTTAGGAGAACATCATGCGACCACTTCGGTATTCAATCAACGTTACACTGGACGGCTGCTGTGATCATCGCGCAGGGACCACGGATGAAGAGTTGCATCGTTACTGGGCTGAGAACCTCGCCCAGGCCGATGCCCTCCTCTTTGGCCGGGTGACCTACGAAATGATGGAGGCAGCGTGGCGACCGTCGATGCGGACGGCGGCGATGCCTGACTGGACGGAACCATTCGCCCGGACGATCGACGCGGCCAAGAAGTACGTCGTGTCGAGCACCCTGGATCGGGTGGATTGGAACGCCGAGTTCGTGCGCGGGGACCTGGGGAAGGCCGTTCAGCAGCTCAAGCAAGAGCCGGGTACGGGACTCTTCGTGGGCGGCGTGAAGCTCCCGCTGGCGTTGGCGGAGCTGGGGTTGATCGATGAGTACGAGTTCGTGGTGCATCCCAGGCTAGTGGGGCATGGGCCGACGTTGTTCGCGGGGCTATCGAAGTGGATCGACTTGAAGCTCGTGAGCCAGCGAGAGTTCGGCTCGGGGGCGGTGGCGATGCGGTATGAGCCGAGAAGGTAGCAAAAAACCGCCTAGCGACGAAACTGGGGGCGGCCTACCATCCATAATCAGTAGACTGCAATGCTCTCTGGCTTCGACAAGCTCAGCCGCCGAGCATTGCAGTCTACTGATTATTAATATCCCCGAATAAGCTATCCAGATATTAAAGGAACGCAACCATGAAAAAAATTGTTGTGCTTGAACATATCTCCCTTGATGGTGTCATCCAAGCCCCAGGCGGGCCAGACGAAGATACCAGCGGCGGCTTCGCGCATGGCGGGTGGATCAGTTCATATTCCGACGAGGTGCTTGGAACGGCTCTGCGGAAGCAGATGAACCTGCCCTTCGACCTGTTGGTGGGGCGCAAAACTTTTGACATTTGGAAACCGTACTGGCCACAACATGGGGAGATCTGGCCGGGCGTCAACAAGGCGACAAAATACGTCGCCTCGAATACCATGACCGCTAGCGAATGGCAGCCAACCGTCTTTTTGAACGGCGATATTGCCCAAAAAGTCGCCGCCATCAAGCAACAGCCAGGGCCAGATTTGCACGTTTGGGGCAGTAGTAACCTCCTGCAGACGCTGATCAAACATGATTTGGTCGATACGTTCTGGCTGATGATCTATCCGATCACGTTGGGCAGTGGCAAACGCTTGTTTGCCGATGGCGCGATCCCGGCGGCGTTCAAAGTGACGGAGAGCACAGTCTCCGCAACTGGCGTCATTGTCGTGAATTACGCACGTGCCGGCGCAATCACAACGGGAAGTTTATGAAAGAGAAATCTATGGAACACGAACCAACAAAAGGTCTGTACGGCTGGATCACCCACACCGAGTTTGTCGCTGCGGATCCCGCGGCGCTGCGCAGTTGGTGTGAGAAAGTGCTCGGCTGGCAATTCATGCCCAGCTTCCCCACGCCCAATGGTGATTACCATCTGTTCGCTTACTCTCAACAGGGTGGTGGCGGTATTCGTCAGGCTGGAACCTCGGAAATGCCGGGCGTTTTACCCTTTGTGCATGTGGAGAATACACAAGAAGCATTCGATGCCGCCATCCGTGAAGGGGCGGAAGCGGTTGCCGGGCCGGAAAAGGTGATGGAAGGCGTGACCACGGCGATTGTTCGCGCACCGGGGGGTATTCTCATTGGCTTTTCGGGACCGTAGCGCCGCTCATTTATGACAGGCGGATTTGCCCCCTGAAATCCCGCATTAGTACCTTATAGATAACACAACTAAACGTGGCACAATTGTGTACTGTGCATCCCCTGATGCACAGACCGCTTTGTGTCAACTCTATTTGTTTTGTCTATTAGTCAACCAGAAAAGGCGAATATGAACAGCATACAAATACTCTTCCTTCAAGGTGCTGGTGACGGTGCCTACCTAGAGGATCAGAAACTGGTCGACAATCTACAAGCGCAGTTGGGTGGCAACTATACAATTCACTATCCATCAATGCCGGATGCAGATAATCCGAACTACGTCGCTTGGAAGGAAACCATGCAGCGCACCGTAGGTGAACTCTCCGGCGCGGTCATCTTCGTGGGGCATTCGTTTGGCGCATCCCTGGTGCTCAAGGCGCTGGTAGAGGATGCACTGGGCTCCCCCGCAGCGCTCTTTTTACTGGCCACCCCCTACTGGAAGACGCAGGATTGGGACGTATCGGACTATGAACTGCCGGAAAATTTTGCGGATAAGTTGCCCACAAATCTGCCCATCTTCCTCTATCACTGTCGCGATGATGAAATCGTGCCCGTTGCACACATGGCACGTTACGTCGAGCACTTACCCCAGGCAACGATACGAGCGTTTACCGATGGTGGGCATCAGTTTGACGGCGATTTGTCCGCGGTGGCACGTGATATCATGCAATTGCAAGCAGCGTAACGAAGCTGGCGCGACAACGAACGCGCGATAAATTGCACACTGCTCCTGTTGGGATTTTGCCGATTCCCCTCGTGGATCGCGGTTGATGTTGCAAAAAAGAAACGAGACAAGATGACGAGACTCTTCTACAGTATACTAATCAACACAATCTTTGCTTCGATTGTGAATACGCTGGTTTGGTTTGCGGTGACCTTTTGGGTCTATCTGGAAACAAAATCAGTGATTGCAACCTCCGTGATGGCCGGCATCTTTACCGTGACCATTGCCTTCTCTGGGTTTTGGCTCGGTTCACTGGTTGACCGCTACCCCAAGAAGGTTGCGATGCTGATTGCCAATGGGGCCTCGCTTGTCCTCTTTACCCTGGCCTTGCTCGTCTATAACACCGCCCCGCCGGCAGCCTTTACTGATGCCGGCAGCCCGCTGTTGTGGATCTTTATCGTGCTGACTTTGGTTGGCGCTATTGTTGGTAACCTGCGCGGCATTGCTGTTTCCACGCTGGTAACGATCATGATCGCCGAAGGCGAACGTGCCAAAGCCAATGGCTTGGTCGGGACGGCGACTGGTGTCTCCTTTCTCGTCGCCTCGATCTTCAGCGGTTTGGCGATTGGTTTTCTTGGCGTCTCGGGGATGTTGATTGGCGCGATCACACTGATGGCACTGGTGATCATTCATCTGTGGACCTTGCCCATTCCCCAGCAGGTCGTGGCACACGCCGAAGGGCATACCCATCGCCTGGACATCCGTGGGTCGATCCGTGCGATCCAGGCGGTGCCTGGACTCTTTGGGCTGATCTTCTTCCAAACCTTCAACAACTTTTTGGGGGGTGTCTTTATGGCGCTCATGGACGCCTATGGGCTGGAACTGGTCTCGGTGGAAGTTTGGGGCGCATTATGGGGAGTCTTGAGCTTGGGCTTTATTGTGGGCGGGTTGATCGTTGCGCGGCGTGGGTTGGGTAAAAACCCGCTACGCACACTGCTGTTGGCCAATGTTACTATGTGGACGATCTGCATTTTCTTTACCATCCAAGCCTCGATTGTCTTATTAGCCACGGGTATGTTTATCTGGTTATGCTTGGGACCAGTCGCCGAAGCCGCCGAGCAGACCGTACTACAGAAGGTGATTCCGCCCGAACGGCAGGGCCGCGTTTTTGGTTTTGCCCAAAGTGTCGAGCAGGCCGCCTCACCCATCACCGCGTTTATGATCGGCCCGATTGCCCAGTTGATCTTTATTCCTTTTATGACCACCGGCATGGGGGTCGAGCTGATCGGTGAGTGGTTTGGCAGTGGTCGCGACCGGGGCATGGCGCTACTCTTTATAGTGGCCGGCTGCATCGGGCTGATTGTCACCCTGTTCGCCATCCAGTCCAACGCCTATCGCGTCTTATCTGCGCGGTATCAACAACTGCCGGGGACACCTTATCTACAGCCCGTGATACCGGACAGCACGCCGGGATGAAGTGAGAGCCGCCTAGTAGTATCTGGCTCGCAAAAGATGACAAAGCGATTGTCGATACCTTAGGACTTACGCACTGCCCGGCCACTGAGCTTGCCGTGGATGCTGCGCAGCTGAGCCAAACAAGAATTGGCGGCAAAGCAGCAAGCCAGAACGCAGTACGTAAGTCCTGTATCTGTTTTTTGAGATCAGCGGCCAGGTTAGGTGCGCTTGCGCGTACGTACGCCCCAATGACACTCACCGTCATCGGCATCAACAAAATCGCCTAATGGTTGCCCGTGCAGAATGATAAGAATGTCGTCGTGATTCAGTTGGTGTGGGATCTGCTATAGAGGGTAGTCGGCTGCCGTCCGGTCCTCGCGAATAACATGTGGTAGCCTATCAGCATATTGGGATAAGCTGCAACTTCGAATCAAATTCGTTCTAATCTCTTCCAACCTACCATCTCAAATATCTTTTCGTGCAATTCTTTACCTAACCTTCCTCGAATGTCAGGAGTTGCTATACCAAAGTTGTGCCCTTGAAGATATACAACCCCCAAATCCACAACTAATTCACGCAATGAAAAATTGCTATGTTCATCAAATCCTTCAACAATCGTTGAATAGCCCAAATCAAATTTTAAGTTGACAAGATACTCAATAATACTTGCACCCAGACGTTTTTCGAAATGCAGAATATCTCTATCAATTTTCACATAGGTAGGATCAACATGTTCCAGCCGTGATACAGCAGCATTTCCAACCCCAAAATCGTCTACTGCAAAGCTGATATCATAGTTTCTGCGATATTTCCTTGCGATATTACGAAAGCTATTAACCCCTTTTTCTTCATCATTAACGAGAGTTGGTAACAGGGACTTTTCAGAAATTTCTAGGATAAGTTTTTTGCCCGATATCCATTTTTGCTGATTCAGCAGTCTATCAAGTAAGGCTTCGTAATTACTCCGCAGAATACTAGAAGGATAAACATTAATAAATAGACGCTTTTTATCGTCATAACGCAATGCTTTTGCCTGCTCAGAAGCAATTCGATATGTATGGATTGCATTCTCCAAAATGTAGAGGTCGAGTTCAGTTTGAAACTCTACACCCCACTGTTCAGCTGTTCTAAAGAGAGAAAGGGGCACCTGAAGTGTTCGCGGATCGCGCGCCAATGCTTCCCAGCCATAAATTGTTACGTTCTCTTCCTGTCGATCAAAGAGAAGTACGGGCTCAAAAAAGGGTTGGATATTCTCTTTGTGCAGCGAGTTCCGAAAACCCTCAAATCTGGTTTGATAGGCAGCATCGCTCACATAGTTATATTTAGACTTTAATGCATCATACATCCGATTCCGAACATCCTCTTTGGTTCGTAACATGCCGAAGCTGCCCTCATACTCACATAAAGAACCAAGCATGTTAGCCATAATGTCTTCTAATATATTGTAAGGAGTTGATATTCCCCAAATTATCAGTGCTGTGTTCCTTTGTTCACGAGGTATAACAACCAGATGGCTCTCTATTGGGAGAAAGGAACCTTTCTCTAAATAGATTCGATGAGGCTTATTTGAGGTTAAAGTTTCAGGGAATCGTTGTCGCAGAATTGCATTTAGCTTATTCGGAGCAGCTTCGTCTGCAAAAGTACGAGAAGATTTGCTTTTATACAACACATTATCATTTTCATAGTTGTAGACATAGACGAAGTCAGCCTCTAACAAGCCTCTAATGGCATCATGAATAGAAATTTCGGGCGAATTACCAAAGTCTACCTTTTCGCAGAAGTCAGTAATGAATCTGTCGTAGCACGCGAAACTACTTGGCAAGGGTATACATGAATCTTGCGCCTTGGATGTTGTTTCCTTCTCTGTGACAAAATTGTCTTGACCATTTAATAACTCAGGGTCAGGAAGTTTGGGCGTCTTTAAGAAAGGAAATAATCTTTCCGGTGTTCCTGTTAGCTGCATCGCCGCACAACCAATTTTGTGAGCAAATTCATACGAACCACCAGTACCTAATACATCGTAAAAGGTCACAGCAAATTCAATTGCATCCTTATCCTCTATCTCTTGTTCCATACTGATGACATAATCAATATATTGACCAATCACATCAGCTTGCGCTTTGGAGTAACAAGCGTTTAGCGTAACACATTCGAGATGATCAGCAAATGATTTAAAAAGGTTAGCAAGCCCTTCTTTATTAATTATTTGCGTGTCGCCTAGTTGATCTTCAAAAGCAATACCTTCGATCTCGCCGTGACCACAAAAATGGATGATATTGGGTTTGACCTCAGTCATTGCCCGCACCAAATCTCTTGGACGAACCGCCCAACGCACCTGTATATCAAAGTTGTTCCGGTCTTCAGCACGCTTGAAGACTTCTTGGATTTCGCGAACTTCCTCGGATAACCGAGTGGGCGGTGCGTCTTTCGGGCCGACAGCTAGAATCAGAATGGTCTTTTTCAACTTGATAACCTCGGGGAATTAAAAATGAACATACATACAATGCACAAATGCTCTTATGGGCAAGACAAAAGAGCCGGCAATTAGATGTGGACAGTTCGCAAAGATATCTATCGGCAGCAACTTAAAGTACCTGACATTAATCATATCACATACGAAAATTCTTTTCAACTACATATGCTATATTCATTTATTGATATGCGCACCTCTCTTTGCCGGAATGTCATTCTTCTCGGTATATTTACGACAAATAGCGTATCAGCGCCATGTCTCTGCCCCATCCCAAGTGCAAAACAACTGATTGACCATGCACATAATAAAGGCCTCAATCGCCATCTTCAAGATTTACGTCGGCGCGAATGTATAGGTCCCGCCAGTGTAGAATTGTTGTTGAGCAGGTTCGGCTTGGCAATTATCGCTCATGTGGGCTTAGTACTCATTCGCAACCAACCTAGTTTGATCCATTCCTTTCATTTCAGTAAAATAGCCATAGAGAGCATCTATTTTTTCAAGAAACGGCACCCATGCCCCAAATTTTTGATAACATTGAACACCCGTTGCTGCCTGCGCTCAAAAAGACCCTTGCCCTCTCCTATCGTGCCGACTTCTGCGTCGGCTATTTCAACCTGCGCGGCTGGCAACAGTTGGATGCGGAGATTGAGCAGTATGTGGGCAATGCTGCTTCCTGCTGTCGGCTGTTAATTGGCATGCAGCGTCGCCCGCAGGATGAGTTGCGCGCGGCCTTTGGGTTGGGGGAGGAAGAACAACGGATTGATAACCGACGTGCTACCCAACTACGACAGGAATTAGCCACCGAGTTGCGTCACCAACTCACGATTGGCGCGCCCAATAATGCGGACGAAACGGCACTGCGTCGCCTTGCGCAACAGATCAAGGCGAAGAAAATTCAAGTCAAGCTCTACCTGCGCCATCCCCTCCATGCCAAGCTCTACCTGCTCCACCGCGATGATTTCAATGTGCCAATCGTCGGCTATCTGGGCAGCAGCAACTTGACCTTCTCTGGTCTGGCAGGTAATGGCGAACTCAATGTTGATGGCGGGTGGGACATCACTGGTCCTCTTTAGCCTGGCTTTGCTCGTCTATATTGCGACCCCACCCGCGGTTTTTACCGATGCCGGTAGCCCACACTTGTGGCTCTTTATCGTGCTGACCTTGGTCGGTACCATTGTTGGCAATCTGCGCGGCATTGCCGTTTCTGCCCTGGTGACGAGCATGATCACCGAAGGCGAGCGCACTAAGGCGAATGGCCTGGTCAGGGCAGCGATCGACGTTGCCTTTCCCGTCGCCTCGATCCTCAGCGGCTCTTATCAGCGCCGTATCAACAACTGGCAGGTACACCTTATTTACAGCCCGTGACACCGAGCAGCACGTTGGGATGAAGCAAGCTCCACCTAGTAGTGATGTGAGCAGGTGAATATCTCGCTCTGGGGCTAACCGTTTTTCTCGCCGGTTATTGTGAGGCGATGGCGCGACAAAACAGCTGCGAAGATAAACGCCAGCGCGCTTACGCGGCCGTCCGCCGGCGTTTAATGATCTATTGCATCAGCTGGCCTTGTTTATCGAGCTCCCAATGACGGCGCGGGTAAGTGTAGGGTGAGTTAAAAATAGGATGGCCGAAAAAAGGATTGGACATAAAAAGTTGCAGTCTGGGTTAACGTAAGTACGCTTAGAGATGCCGGCTTATATATCGACAGTAGACATCATTCCTATAGTAAGTTATGAAAGGATCACTTTACCCTGCTAACACAGAAAATTCCAAGACTGCGCTAAGTCCATCCAATAGCTGCTTTAACGCGCTTTACATGTAATGCGGTCACCCCGTTGGATTAAGAAGCCAGCGGCAACCAAGTTGCTGATGATCTCATCGACGACCACCGCCATCCTTTCGGTGACGCGGCTATAGCCAATGAACTTTAGCACTTCTTTTCCTAATTCTTCGCGTGTGATCGCCGGTGTATGGACCGCAACCAGCAAGAGTGCGTTGCCCAGTTCGACCGGATAGAGAAAATCAATGGACTTATCGCGGCTATCCATTGCGCTGCGCCCTCGTACCGGCAAGGTGCGCGGTTCTACTTGGGCATGGGAAAGAGTCAAGAGATAGTCACCATCCTGCATAATCTGCTTAGTTTTGACAAGCCGTTCAATCAAAGGCTCCAGCCAAGTCCGCACCTTTTGTGTTAAACGATCGGTTACCCGTAACATCAGTAACTCACGGTGAATCGGGGACTCGATCTGAACAATCCTTAGCAGTTCCTGCTCCACTTGTGCTCGTTGCAAATTATTAAGGGAATCGCCACGTAAGTAAAGCGAAGAAAACGCTCGTTTGTAGGCAGGGAGTTGGGATAAAGAGGCTACAGTTGACGGGAAGCGCGCTATTACCGTCACAGGCGTATCTGCCATCAGTTGCCACTCGCCCTCTATCACCTCATCATCTGGAGTCGTATCGTGTGTATTTGTGGAGGGTGAGTCGTCGTTTGGCATATCCGGCAACAGAGGAATAGTGAATTCGTAGCTTGTAGCCTGTATTGTTGTACGGCTAACATGCCCTTCGGCGCGGTTCGGCGATTGCGGTGTTTCCACTGAAAGATTTACATCTTCGTCTATAATCGCAGCCTGCACTTTCGCCTGTGCGATACGCGCTTCGACCTTCTGTAATTCCCCTTTCGGGTTGCGGAACCAATCTGTACTCCAGATGCGGTGAATGCTCCAACCCATGCCTTCCAACACTTTTTGGCGTAAGCGGTCTCGATCTCGTGCACTCTGCGAACGATGGTATGTGGCACCGTCACACTCGATACCGAGCAGATAACGTCCCGACCGATTTGGATCGACGATGGCCATATCGACACGGTAGCCGCCTGCTCCAATTTGCAGATCGACGCGGTGGCCTATGGTGCGCAAGGCATCGGCTACCGCTTGTTCAAAGGGTGATTCGGCCTCACCGTTGCCTGCCATCGGCAGGTCGAGCACGCCCGTCTCGGCATACTGTAAGAAACGCTTTAACGCTTTGACGCCTTCTGCATTGCTCTTTGCCAAATCAATATCGTCAGCCGTAATGTTTGAAAAGATTTCGCAACGCTCTCGGGCGCGCGTTATGAGCACATTCAGTCGCCGTTCGCCCCCTTGTTTGTTTAATGGACCGAAATTCATTAACAGCTTACCCGCTTGATCGTGCCCAAAGCCAACACTAATCAAGACCACATCGCGCTCATCACCCTGAACATTTTCCAGATTTTTCACCACAAATGGTTCGTTGGGATGGCGGTTAAAAAAGTCTTCTGTCTCTGGGGTGCGTTTGCGTAAACGTTCTACCTCATCTTCAATTACTGCACGCTGTTGTTGATTAAAGGTCGCCACCAAAAGCGTTTTTGTAGGGAAATGACGAGCATGACGCAGAACAGCATCTGCCACGGCCTGTGCTTCAACCACATTATAGCCGCCACCGGTCCCATCAGTGCGACGCGTGTAGTGGGCATTGGGCAGGTGATTAAAGCGCAAGCCAAAGTGATGGCGTTCTTTGTCTGGGCTGGGAAAGACAGTTAAGCGGTTGTTGTAAAATGCATAATTCGAGACGGCAATCAACGATTCATGACGACTACGATAGTGCCATTCCAACATTGCTTCTGGAGCACTGCGTGCGCGGAAGTGGGCCAGGATGCTTTCCAGATCGGTTACTAGGTCGTCGTCATCGTTATCATCTTCCAATACTTTGTCAAAGAAGTTCGTGGGGGGCAGTTGTTTGTCATCGCCGACAACCACTACTTGACGTCCACGCAAAATCGCCCCAAAGGCATCAACCGGCTGCACTTGGCTGGCCTCGTCAAAGATTACAAGGTCAAAAGTGACTGCATTCGCCGGTAAATACAAGGCGATAGAAAAGGGGCTCATCATAAAGACCGGCTTGATCCGCTGAATGACCGCCCCAGCGTCTTCCATCAGGGATCGGATACTTTTGTGCCCGCGCTTGCGGTTGAATTGTTCTTTTAAGAGCGCCAAGCCACCTGCTTCATAGCGCGGCATGCTTTGCCAGTGGGTATGCAGGAGCTCGGCACGGCGATGTTCCAACAAGAGGCAGTCCAGTTCACGGAAGCGGGAGATGTGATGGTGATGGGTATTGCCGTCAAAATCGGCCAAGGTCGGCTCAGCGTGCATAGCCTGCTCAACAATTGCACGATAGCGGCAACTACGCACAAGATTAACTAAATGATGGTCCGCCTCAGACCACGTTTCCAGCAACGATCGCAGTGCGTCGAGCCCGCCAGCGGACAGTTCATCAACCATGCGATGATAGGTCGCAATCTCTGTAAATCGTTCAGCCTGATCATGCCACTGCTCGAGTAGCCATTGTACCTTGTGCAACGGCGTGGCCTGCAGGGTAGCAGCACCGCCGAGTATACCTGCTTTGGCAAGTATCGCCTCATCAACTTCGAGCGTGGTAATGAGTTGTTTGATGGTATCGTCATAATCAGTCAATGCATGTTCAAGTTGGGCAGAGGTTGGATGCAGGTTGGATTGCGCCATCCCAGTGTGGACAAAGCGGAATAATGCATCAATAGCATTGTCATCAAGTTCACTTGATAAGACCTGCTGAATCCAATCAGCGATCTGACGGAGCGGCAGCCAATTGGGCCGGTCAGCATCCCACAACGTGCCAAAGCAACGTTGACACATTTCTTGCTTAGCATCGAGTAGTGGCTTCACTCGTTGTACAGTTATCAAGTCATTGATCAACGCCACTTGCTGCTCATGGTCAGCCGCCAGTTGATATTTACTAAATTTCGTTAGACGGCGTTGTGCGCGACGGTATGACCATGAAAAAAAGCGGGTGAGACGGCTACCATGGGTTGTTATCGCTTGTAGCGCCGGTAACCAATTCTCATGCAACGCCGCCGGCAGAAAGGTATCATCAACCATGCCCTGCGCTTGCATGTAAGCAAGCCCTTGTTCGGTTACGGCTAATATCTCTCCTATGTCACTGCGCCATGCCCCGTAAGGACGGCATAGCTCTTGGAATGGGATAGTGACCAACGATGGCGCTTGCGAGACAAGCTTCACCAGTTGCAGACACTGCCTTACAAACTGGTGTGTATCCTCAGCCACCAAGTCCAAGCTATCGGCAACTGCGCGGCTTCGTTCGATCATATTTCGGATCGCCGTACTCGCCTTAGCAGATAGGGAGACAAGCAGTTCTTTGTCAGTCGGCAACACGCGCCGTTTTGTCAGTCCCCAGAAGGGATGCTTGGTTGGCGTGCCCATCTGTTGCAGCATCTGCTGACAGCGCATCACGCTCTCCAATCGGGCCAGAAACTCTGCTTCGGGCCATTGGCCAAGCATTGGAATTGTTACAGGAGGAACCTGTTCTGGCAGGCGCTGCTGTGCGGCCAATGCTTTGCCATAGGCTTGAAACGGTGTGACTGTTGTAACGCCAACGGACGTGTTGACCAAGCGACTATAGCGATCCAAATATGCTCGTTCCTCTTCGAGTGCTTTACGTTGGTAGGAACGATCAGGGACGTTTGGTTGGCCCAATGCAACCGTGCGTTGTAATTCATCAAGGAACGCTTTTTTGTTCGCTTTATTGCTATGCAATTCCAAACAGAGATCGCCCAGTTCCAGCATATCCAGGCGGCGCTTTACCACTTGTAGAGCAGCCATCTTCTCAGCCACAAAGAGGACACTTTTGCCCTGATGAATAGCTTCTGCAATCAAATTTGTGATGGTTTGTGACTTACCTGTGCCCGGTGGCCCCTGGATCACCAAATTTTTGCCATCCATGACAGCTTGGATGGCACGCACCTGTGAGCTATCTGCATCGATCACTTGTTCACCGATGGTGACGTGCGAACTAGCCATCTCTGCAGGAAGAGCGGCTTCATCCGAAGCCGCTGTTTTCACCTCAATGGCAAAGGATTGATTGCCGAGTAATTTGGCCAGAACGGGGTGTTGGCCTAATGGTTCGACCATATTCCATAGTTCACCATCAAGATCACGGTACATGTGGAGTTTGCTGAACTTGTAGAAATCCACGAAGAGTGCCGTGGTGTCAACCTGCCAGCGTGGCAGCGCAGCAACAGCTTCGGCAACCGACCTGAAGTATTCCGCGAGATCCAAGTCCTGCTCATCCGACCCCTGAGGCAGCGCTACGGCGAATTCACGCAACAAGAGTTCTTGCAACGAGATATTAAAACCGATATCCTCACCAGTATACTGCAATTTATAGTGGCTACGTACATTGTCCCGCACGAGCTCTACCGGCACCAATAGCAAGGGCGCTTCCCGTTTCTGCGTACTGCTTTCTGCTTCATACCATGCTAATAGGCCCATCGCTAGATACAATGTATTGATACCCTGCTCTTCAATAAAGGTACGTGCACGATTTTGGATGCGCTTGAGGCGCTGCTCTAATGAATCGCGATCCAGTTTGGTCTGTAATTTGCTATCACTATGGCGCGCTGCCAAATCAGTGGATTGGGAAGCGCGTATTGCTGTCTGTTGAGAATCGGTCAACAGTAAGGTGCTTTGGCCACCGACATTTTCGCTTATTGGTAGAAAGGTCATCGATTTTCCCTGCTCAACCAATAGGCGGTAGACCGCAGCAGGCAGTTCATCAATGATTACAATGCCACCATTTCGCTCAGTAGGGCGTCGATAGTTAGTCAATCGATTGCGGCCGCTAAGGTCAAGTAAATTTTTGCGTGCTTTATCCAATTCAGCCAAGATGAATGACATACTGTTTACAACCTAATATCAAGGTTCGCTATAGGAAGAACAACCAATTAGAACTTTTCCATAGAACTGTGTGCCGAAATAAGTTTGCTCAGCACTAGGAATTAGACAGCAAAGTTTCCAATCTCTCACCGTAAGTATACTGAAAAGAGAGACGCATTGACAAGCGAAAAGAGATGCCAAAAGCTTACTATCTAGTAATATTTTCAGCTCTCCAGTGAAAGCAGAATTGCAGCAAAACAAAATTTGCAAAAACCTTCATTTACTATACAATAACGTAATCCACATAATAAAACCCGCCTGGGCACGCCCCATTTGTGCGCTGCCCTCGACGTACAGATTCTTGCTTCCTAAATTGTGTCTACAGCAAGACGCTCAAATCTGATCCGATGTAAAAACAAAAGTGCCCGCGCGCCTGCCAATTGTGCGGCCTGTGCGCGGTCTATGTGTAATGATTGAACCGGCACCCTTGCCTGGATGGGCAATCAATTTGTGATTTGACAGAAACCCACGCTGCCGCGCGCGGCAGGCTAGGTATTGGCGTCGGTACATCCAATTTATCAAGGAGCTTATCTCATGTCAGAACAATCTTCGCACAAGCGGTTGGCCCGTGTTGCGCGCCTGTTGCTGCCCACGCCTGGCAATGTCCTCTTTACCCTGATTGTTGTGATCGGCGTCCTGTGGGCGCAAAATGCTGGTGCGCTGGCACTTTTGGTAACGCCACCGCCGATCAACATTCCCTACCAGGGTCGGTTAGCTGACCGAACAGGCAATCCGCTGGGCGGCACCTTCAAAATGACATTCCGCCTCTACAACGCCGCCGGCGCACCCACGCACCAATGGAGCGAGACCTATCAGGATGCCAACCAGGTGCAGGTCAACAACGGCCTGTTCAATGTCATGCTGGGCAGCCTCAGCCCGATTGACCAGAGCGTGATCAGCACCAACCCTGAACTCTATCTGGGTGTCACAATTAACGACGATGCCGAAATGCAGCCGCGGGTGAAGTTGGGCAGCGTCCCCTTTGCCACCCAAGCCTGGACCGTGCCCGACGGCCTGATCACCACCGCCAAGCTCGCGCCCAATGCTGTCATTAGTGACCGGATTGCCGATGGCGCAGTCAACAGCGCCGATCTCGCCAACCAATCGGTGACGATGGCGAAGTTGGGGCCGGATGTGCAGTTGTTGCCACAGGGCGCGGTCATCATGTGGAGTGGTGCAACGAATGCTGTGCCCAGTGGTTGGCAGATCTGTGATGGGTCAAATAGCACGCCCGATCTGCGCAACCGCTTTGTGGTTGGTGCTGGCACTAGCTACGCTACTGGCGCAATGGGCGGTGCTGATCAAGTGACACTGAGCGAAGCCCAAATGCCCGCCCACAGTCACACCTTGACCATCAACGCAGGTGGCCAACACTCGCATGGCACCCGCATGGAAAATGATAACGGCTTTGAAGATGGGAATAATAAGGGGGGCGTTGATGATACCGACGGCACTGGTAACATCCGTACCACCGATGATGGCAGCCACACCCATAGTGGCACGATCGGTACGACCGGTGGCAACCAACCCTTCGATAATCGCCCGCCGTTTTATGCGCTGGCGTTTATTTGTAAGTTGTAGAGGGGAGGAAGCCTCAATGCATCAACTTTCAAGAACCCCTCTTTTTCGTTTGTTAGCAACAATGATCATAACTATTGTTCTAACACTACTTACAATACAGTTATCTGAAGCTGCAAATGCTACGGATGACTGTCAAACAGAAATTCTTCAATATCCAGTCTATGGAGATATATCAGCTGTTTACTGTGCGTATGGTGAGCAGCGCTCTTCTTTGTTTGGTAATTCCAAGGGTAAGGAAAAGAGATTTGATACAAAATCAGAGCTAACAGTAAGTGAATTAAAAGGTTATAAAAACAACACTTTTCAGGAATTCCAGAATGGCATTATCTACAATAATCGACAAGAAAGAACTTCCTTTGCGCTTTTTAACGATATTCTTCGATATTACAGAGGGCGTGAAACAGATCTGGGATTTCCCGTTACATCTGAAATAGGCGAACGCGAAAATTGCAGAGCATATTTTGAAAAGGGCTATATTGACTGTACTGGTAATTCAAAGTTGTGGGAGGACGTACAGCTAGAGGAATTACAGAAGACTATTTATTTGCCCCAAATGGAAATGCCTTTCAGCAAAATGGAAGCTGGAGCAACTTTCGGTGCTGGATTACATGGATGGAATCAAGGTGGGCAATTACTCACTACAATCTCATTACTGGAAGGATCGGGATTAGATATCTCCGGTAGTTTTGAAGTACTCGCTATGGCAAGCGGTACCGTAATCGAGGTGCAAAATGGTAACGGTTGTAAAAGTAATTCAGGTCTTGGCTGCTGGGTAGCTATCCGAAATGACTTTAGTGGTACGATTATAATATATGGACATTTAGTGCCAACTACGATAAATGCACAGAAGGGATATTGGATAAAACAAGGTGTTGCGTTAGGGAAAACATCTGCTAATGGAATTAGAATTGTTGGCAGTAGTACTGGGCCTCATGTTCATATAGAACTTCGTGACGGAAGTAAGGTATGCAAAACAAGTCAAAAAGGTTGCGATAAATATGGGAATCCGGTTAGTTGGCACGGTACAATCATTGACTCTTACCTCATCAGCGCATATTTCACTCCTAATAGCATTAATACAAACGGTGAATTAAATAACAATCCTACAATTTACAATTATGATGGAACGGCAATACGCAATGCATTGATCGCTAACAATTACAAATATTCACAAGATGATCTCAGAAATAAGTTAGTTCAATGTAATGATACTGTTACAACACCCTCTGGGTACTGTTTTAAGCAAATAAAATTCGATGATCCGTATCAATCATATGAAGGTAATATTGATCGTGATCCATATACCTGGATGACCGCGTCTGCATGGAAAACATGTTCTAACTCATATAGTAAATGGTGTGAACGTACTAATCAAAGCTATGAAAATACAGTATTCGGGTTGGGCGGAATCATTAGTTCAAACTTTCAAGCTGATGTATTCTCGGCGCAGTCAACACATGGCCAAACTGGAGTTATGACAAGTAATGGACAGGCACAATTACTTTCAACTAATGAAGCTACACCTTATATACCTCGATACCGAAAATTATTTCCTGGTGAAGAGAATCTACCGATACCACCTGAGAATGAATCTACTTCTCCGGTACAGGCTAGCTGTGATCAAACTCAACCTGGCGTGATCCTCTATTCTGAGCGGAACTATGGTGGCCTTTGTACGCGTATTTTGAGCAGTGAGCCAGATTTATCCAATTTCAACCTTGACAACGCCGTTTCTTCCATCTGGATCAATGGCGACTATACCGTAAAACTGTATAAGGATAAGTACTATGGCGAACAAACAGGAACTAGTCATCTACGTGACGAATTCAGCAAAAGCGATGACAACATCGACGATAAGAGCCTAGGCGAGCAGTGGTCATCCATCAAGATCGAGAAAAAACGCCAAAAGAGTGACTGCGGCGACGGCAACCGAGACGGGGTCTATTTCTATAAAGATAAAAACTACAAGGGCACTTGTTACTACACCACCAGCGATATCCGCGACTTTGGCACGATCAGCGTTGGCAACAATGAGACTTCTTCCATGCGCATCGTTGGCGATTGGCAGGTAACGCTCTACAAGAGCCAGGATTTCCGCGAATCTTCCAAGACCTATACCTCCGACAAAGGGAATCTGGACGAGAAACCGGAGATCGGCAATAACATCTCCTCTGCCCGTGTTGAGCGTTTGCCTGCGGCGTGTAGAGCGCCGACACTCTTGCAGCCCACGAACGGCACTACAGCCGGCCAACGCACCCTCACCTTCACTTGGGCGGGCGTCGTTTGTGCTCGCGCCAATGGCACGGATAGCTATCGCCTGCGCATCAAAACCGTCTCTGTTATGGATAGTGGCGGCGAGGTCGTCTTCGACGAAACAGCCACGGGCACTAGCCGCACCATTACGCTGGATAGCCGCTGGGAACGGCGTCCACTCTACTGGTCGGTGCAAGTCGCCAATCCGCAAAATGGCGCGGCATGGGCCAACGCCTATCAGTTCACCGTCGACACCAACCTGCCGCCAGCGGTTGCCATTCAGCAAGCGAATGCGCAGCCAGTCACGGCCGATGAACAGTATATTTGGGGCAATGTCAGTAGTTGGAACATTGGGGGCCTTGCAACGGACAGTGACGGTACTATCGCCCGGGTCGATGTCACCTGTGCCGGTCAGAGTTGCGGTGCAACCAATGGCGCTGGCCTCAATGGCGACCGTTGGAGCTATCAGCAAGATGCACTGGAAGGACGCAATCACATCAACGTCCAGGCCACCGATAACCTGGGCGCGGTCAGCCAAAGCGGCAATGTCGCCAACATTACCCTTTGGGTCGACCGGCAACCACCGCAAACCGGGCTTGGGCTCAACAACAGCGCCAACCCCTCCGATTGGCCGGCGTGGTCCACCGATCCGGTTGTTGTCCACCTCGCCGCCAGTGATGAAGGCAGCGGCAGTGGTGCCAATCTGGCGCGCGCCGGTGTGCAGGAGATCCGTTATCAGCTCAATGGTAGCGAGTGGCAGAGCCAAAGCGGTAACCAACTCTATCTCGAGTTGGCCAGCAGTGGTCTCCATACATTGCGGTACTATACCGTTGATACCGTCGGCAATGTTGAAGCCGAACGGAGCCGGCAGATTGCCATCGACTTGACACCACCTCCCGCTATTGGCACCGCCAATGAGCAGGGCGGCGCAACCAATGATCAGTGGCAACGAACCCATGCGCTGCCCGTCTTTACGTGGCCGGCGGTTGCCGATGAACATTCGGGGCTGTGGGGCTATCAGCTCTACTTTGGCGAGGATGCCGCCGGCGAAGGCTATCACACCGTGGCTGCCGATGCACTGCGCCAATGGCAACCGCAGAGCACCGGCGTCACCACCGGCGTCTACTACCTGCGCGGTCGCTCCCGTGATCTGGCCGGCAACTGGAGCGATTGGAGCACTCTCTTTACCTTCCGCTTTGACAACACACCGCCAGCCAATCCAGAACGGGCTGACCATGCGGCTGGGGTAAAAAGCACGCGCTGGCAGCGCGCCACCAGTAGCGCCGACTTTACCTGGCTTGCCGCGGTCGATGCGGGCGCCGGTCTGCAAGGGTATGCTCTCTACTGGGGTATCGATGCCAATGGCGAAAGCAATAGCGTCGTCGCAACCAACAGTTATCAACAAGCAGCCCCGCTCTGTGGCACAGGCCAGACCTGTACCGGCTATCTGCGGCTACAGGCCCGCGACCAGGTCGGCAATGTGGCACCCAATTGGAGCACGGCCTTTGTCCTGCGCTACGATGATACGCCGCCCACCCTCGATTTTAACATCAATGGTGGCGCATCCACCGCCAACAGCAGCCAGGTCACGCTCTTTATCAATGGCCAGGACAGTGGCAGTGGCCCCGCGCAAATGCGCTTCTCGGAAGATGGTGTCACTTGGGTCACCAACTGGATCACTTACACTACCACCCAACCGTGGGTGATCAACGGCATTAGCGGCCAAACCACGACAGTTCATCTGCAGATCCGCGATGGCGTTGGCCTTGAATCGCCAGTCATCAGCCGATCCATCCTCTTTGACTCGAACATTCCTGCGCCCCAGTCGGCCAACTTTACGCTCTTCAATTCGACCTTTGCCGCCGGCAGTGGGGAACAGAACTCGGCGACCTATTCATTACACAGCACCGTGGCTGAACCGCCCGACTCAGCGCCGTTAGTCAGCACTAACTACCTGCTACTCGATGGCTATGAAGCGGGTGGTGTTGCGCCGCCGGCACCCACACCGACACCAACACCGGTGACCCAGCCGACCTGTAATGCGGCACCAATTCTCATCAATGATAGTGCGGCCTTCACCGGCTCACGCCAGGTCACACTGCGTTTCTGTGCCAACGGTGCGACTGAGATGCAGGTGAGTGATAATGCCGGCTTCAACGGCGCGCAGTGGGAACCCTATGCGGCAACCAAGACCACTACATTGGCTGCGCCGGTTGCCTCAGTCATCCCACTTTATGCTTACGTCCGTTTCCGGCTTGCTGATGGCACGGTGCAAGGTGCCTTTGCCGATGCCATCTACTTCGACGCCACTCAACCGGCGCCACCACAGATCTATATCGGTGATCCAGTGGCCGGCATTCCATCGGCCATGACCATACGTAGTGCGGCAGCCAATGCCGGCGATAGCACCGCTGTGCTGATCGGTCCGAATGATCTGGTAGGCGGTGTCACCGATCGCGACAATCAATCTGACACTATGCCCGTTCAGGCCGCTGGCGCGGAAAATGGTCCGGTCATTGATGTCTACCTTGAAAATCAGGATGACATGGCCGGCATTGGCGCTGTCCAGCTCAGTGAGAATGCCGACTTTGCCAGCGCTGAGTGGCAGGCGATGCCCAGTAACAATGTGGTCAACTGGGCACTCTCAGCCAATGATGGCGAGAAAACGCTCTATGCTCGTGTGCAAGATAAAGCCGGCAATATTTCCAATGCCGACTCTGCCGATTTTACCCTGGATCTCACATCACCACTGGGTGGCATTGAGCTCAATCCATACATCGTTGGTGTGAACACCGATGCCGTCACCATCTATCTGACCGCTTACGACAACCAGACCGGCGTCACGGATATGCGTATCAGCACCGATCCACTGCTGCTCTATGGCGATGTCTGGCGTCCGTATACCACATCGCTCACCATTCCGGCTTATCTGCCTTTGGCCGGAGAGTTGTCGCTCTATGTCCAATTCCGGGATGAGGTCGGCAATGTGTCAGCGGTCTACAGCGACACCTATCAGGTCGATGTGGAAGCGCCACAGGTTAGCATCGAAGTCGAGCCGGGCGAAACCCTCACACGGCTGCTGCATATCTATGGCTATGATAACCTGTCGGAGCTTGCGACCATGCGCTTGAGCAATGACCTAGCAAGGTTAGCAGAAGTCGAGCCGATTGGCTACACCACCGATCTGAGTTGGCTCTTTGACGACCGACGCGTTGTTTGGGTGCAGGTGGAAGATAGCTTGGGTAACCATACGGATCCAATCGCCGTTTACGCCGCCGAGGAGGTGGTAATGAATAGCGCGATCTATTTGCCGTTAATTCAGCGGTAACTGCAAACATGCCATGAGTTGAAGCGACAAGCAAATCACCTCAATGCTTCAACTTATGGCGTAAAGCAGAAGAAAGGGAAAGCGGGAAAGCCTCACCCCACCGACCCCTGCGCCCGGCTCGCGATCACCGCCGGGTTACGCCGCATCGCCCAACTGATTAGTGCGCCCAACAAACTCAACCCTACCGCCAGGAGAAAGAGCCGTTGATAGCCCCACTGCGCGGCGATCTGGCCGCCGGCGAGGCTGGCGGAGGCGTAGGTGAGTCCCATGGCCATGGAGACGATGCCATAGGCCAGCCCCCGCCAACGGGCGTCGACCAGTTCCATCTGAAAGACTTGGAACGCGGGCATCCAGACGGCGGAGAGGGCGGTGACCCCCAAGGAGCCGACCGCGACGCCGCTCCAGTGGGGCAGGAGGGCCAAGGGGAGCAGGCTAAGCGCAGCGGCCAGCGTGGTGGTGGTGAGCAGCCAGGCGTGGCCATGACGGGCAGCAAGGCGCGGGGCCACCAAGGGCGAGAGCACCCCGGCAAATTGGCCGGCACCGGCAATCAACCCGATCACCGCGGTCGAAAGTTGGAGATCGGTATCCATGTAAGCGCTGCAAAAGGTCTGGCAGACGGCAATCCCCATCTGTGCCAAGTAGACATGCAAGACCAGCCAGAAAAAGATCCAGACCGGAAAGCTGGCGGTGGGCTCGGCTTGATTCGTTGGGCCGGCTTGCGCTGTGGTGCGGGCGCGCAAGATGGGCCAGAGGGCAAAGATGCCCAAGAGGGCAGCGAGCCAGAGGCTGAGCCGATAGGAGTCAGGCTGTTCCGGCGTATAGCCAAAGAGGGTGTAGCCAAGATTAGGCAAGAGGCCGGCCAGGAGCGCGCCGATAAACGCGCCAAAGCCGCGCATCATGCTATTGATCGCATAGGCGCTGCTGCGATTGGTGACGGTCGTGGCGCTCATTAACGCCGGCACCAGGTTGATGCTAAAGAGCGACCACCCGATCGAGCTCAACACTTGGGTCACCAGCGGCCAGCCGTAGTGCCACGCCGGCGGCAACAATTCGACCAGCGGGAGGGCGGCCATGCCCACAATGGTGATGACGCCGCCGACGAACATGCTCCAGCGCGTGCCAATGTAACCGCCCAGCGCGCCGCTGGGTAGCCCCATCGCCATATAGGCAAACGCGCCCGTGGCACCAAAAAGTCCAAAATATTCCAGCCCATAACCCAACCGCAGGATATAGAGCGTCTTGGCCAGGGTCTGAATACCGAGAAAGGTAACCGCAAAGACGCCGGTGGCAATGGTGAGCAACTGGGTGTCGCGCGAAAAGCGCGCTTGGGCAAATTGAGCAAACATAGTTCAGCCGATCTAGTGGTGGTGAAGGTACGGTGCGCCAAGTGATGTCGCGCATGAGGTATTGTACATTACATTGGTAAAGCAGTACATCGGTAAATCAGTAGATCGGTAAATCAGTGCATCGGGAATAAAAGAGGACGCGGATGGGCTCAAATCCGCGCCCTGCCGTGTTCATTCGTATCCTAAATTCGCATTCCCCGACGGTGCTAAAGCGCGTTACAATACGCAATCCCAGCCGCGGCGATCACCAATCAGTGCTTGCGCTCCAATTCGGCCTTGCGTTCTGCCGCGGTCAGCGAGACCAACTGCGATTAGATGCCCTTATCCTTGAGAAGTGGAGCCTGCCGCTTTAACCAGTGCGTGGAGCATGTCGCGCTCGTGATCGGCTTCGGGTCCATAATAGTGGTGCGCTAGGCTGGTCAACCCAGCTTGGCTGGCTGTTGCTGCTTCCCTATGCCGCCCCTCGGCTAAGAGCACCGCTGCTGCGACACGGGCGCGTATGTGTGGCTCGATGAAAGCAGCGCCCGCCGCCTGATCCAGCCAGATGCGCGCAGCGGGGGCATCGCCCTGTTGCGCCGCCAAGTAGGCCGCCTCCAAAAACAGCGCCGGCTGGAGGGCCGCCGGGTAAGCCTGCCGGTTGGTCAGGGCATAGGCGAGGTGATGCGCTGCGGCCGCGCTGTCACCGCGATCCAGGTCCGCACTATAGGCAAGAAAGTGTGAGCTCACATCATCGAGCGAGCCATCCGGCACAGCTAGGGCGGCCGCCAACAGTGTGCGATCCCAGGTACGCGGGCGTTGGTTGCATGCTATGTAGCTCAAGGCCAGGGCGGCACACCAACGCGCCGCCGCCGGCCGACCACGCAACAGCAGCAAAAGGCGGCTGCCGTCGCTGGGGAGGCCGGTCGAGATCGGTAACAAAGTGAGCAGGCTAATCGCACTATTCATGGCCCCAAAAAGTGCCATCATCCCTTGGAGCCAGGGTTCAACGTACAGCAAAAAGTACAGGGCCAAACCAGCAAAGAGCAGGCTGATCGCTGGACCACCAGCAACCATCAGCAGCATGCGCCGGCGCAAGTGCCGGTGATCTTTGGGCAAGCTACCGGCTAGACCAATAGCCAGATGCAGGTGACGATTCCAACCGAAGTGTAGCTGCCGGCCAACCCGTTGCACTTTGAAGGGACCAACGATCAACAGCACAAAGTGAAAGCCAACCAGGCGACCGCCAAGCAGATGACCCAATTCATGCAGCAAGATTGAGAATAGCAACATCACGACGAAGACGATGAACATGAGGATAAAATCAACACTGTTCGCTGTAGCAAGGGGCTTGTCACTTGCAATCAAGAGCAGGGCGACGATCAGCACGCAGATCAACACGACAGCCATCGTCGTGAACAGTTGTAGCAGACGTTGTCGCCAAACCAGTGGCTTGGGGAGCGGGGCTGGGGTAATCATCGAAAGTCCTTTGCTTCGATCCTGGCATCTCGTACGTCAGCAGCCGTTGATCTCAGCAGCAAGCGACTGCCGGCAAAAAATGCCCACCTCATTACCAGTTGGATTGACTGACAATGTAAATCTGCCCCACATCCTACACTGCTTTTTCGACCATTGGGCTTACAATTGGGTGAGGCTATGTCAAGAAATGAAGATCATCCTTTGTTTGTTTAATCGGCAGCGCACAGCAACTTATAACGATCACTTGTCCTTTTTGCTGGCTACCGGTACAATCCAACCATTGTCGACGCCCCCACCCACAGAAGATCCAAACCATATCAGTTCTTGACCTCTTATATTGACACCCCAAAATGGCGATTGTTACCGGCGCGGGGGTTGGGGTAGCAGCGTATGATGGTCTTGGCCGAGGTGGCGGCACGATGATTTGGTAAACAAGTAATCTAACGGAGACAAGTTCATGCAACTAACCCATGCGCAAAAACAGCACTTCTACCAGCAAGGCTATCTCAAAGTCCCCGGCGTTATTCCACCGCTGATGATCGACGCGGCGGTGTGCGCGATCAACGCATCGCTGGGCCAGGGCATCGACCCGGCCCAGGTGCCGATCTATCAATCGCGCTCCTTTTGCCCGGAATTACAGCGCGAGGCGGTGATCACCGACCTGGTCAACAAAACACCGGCTCTAGCCCTGGCCGAATCGTTGATTGGGGCAGGCAAAATTCAGCCGGTTGGCGCGGGGCAGATCGCGCTGCGCTTCCCCACCCTGCAAGATCCACCCCACCCGCCGCGGCCACATCTGGACGGCATGCACTCGCCCAATAATGGCGTCCCCGCCGGCACGATCCGCAACTTTACCATGTTGCTGGGCGTAGCGCTAAGCGATGTGACGACCACCTTTGCCGGTAATCTGGCGGTCTGGCCGGGGACCCACCACCTTTACGAGCGCTATTTCCAGGAACATGGCCCCCTGGCCCTGCTCAACGGCATGCCGCCGGTGGAAATGCCGGAGCCAGTCCAGGTGCTGGCCAAAGCGGGGGACATCATCATGGCCCATTATCAAACGGCCCACGGCGTCACAGCCAACACCTCCCCCCACCCCCGCTATGCGATCTACTTCCGCCTGCACCATATTGACCACGAGCAAACCGGCATGGCTTCCATGACCGACATCTGGCGCGAGTGGGAAGGCATCCGTGCGCTCCAGGAGGGCGAGTAACGCTAGAACGCGGATTTATCCCGGTAAAAATCCGTAGCATCCGCCCAATCCGCGTTCTATGATTGCATCATACGCAGCCACTTCAAAAATTGACAGCACGCCCGCTTCATGCTAAACTTCAGTTCGCCCTCGTGAGAGGGTTGGGATAAGATGTTTGTTCCCGTAGCTCAGTGGATTAGAGCGCTTGGTTGCGGTCCAAGAGGCCGGGGGTTCGAATCCCTCCGGGAACGCCTAAAGAGGCGATAAGGTTCTGGCATGTTGCCGGGACCTTATTTTTTTATCAGTAACGTGTCTACCCGACACCGATAACAATGAAAATTTTTCTACCGCCAAGGTCGCAAAGAGCGCGAAGGTGCGCTTAAGGCTTTTCTTTGCGCTCTTTGCGACCTTGGCGGTGGTTATTTTCAGGGCAGCACTGATAACAACTGCTCTTTCTCCAGTACAGCAAAAATCACACAGACGAGAAAATACTATGACGGAAAAACCGCTCCTCCATAAAGTGGCCTGGGTTACCGGCTCTTCGCGCGGCATTGGCCGGGTGATCGCCGACCACCTGGCCGAATTGGGTGCCAATGTGGTGATCCACGGCACCAGCCCCCATTCCACCCGCGCCTTTGACGAGGCCGACTCACTCCAAGCCGTGGCCGATGCCATTGCCGACGCGCACAACGCGAGCGTCCTGGCGGTTCACGGTGACCTTGCCGACGAGGCGACGGTTGATCATCTGGTGGCGACGATCAACGCGCACTTTGGCCGTATTGACATTCTGGTGAACTGTGCGGGTGGCGACATTGGTGTACAGGGCACGATGGGCGAAAATGGCGGCAAGCCGCTCATCAACGATGCCGTCTACATTAGCACTGCCGACATTCGGACGATGATCGACCGTAATTTGATGACCTGTCTGCTTGTCTGCCGTGCGGTGGTGCCGCAGATGATCGAGCGGCGCGAGGGTTGGGTGATCAACATCGGCAGTGTCTCCGGCACAGCGGGCTATGCATCAGGCGCGATCTATGCCACCACCAAGGCCGCGGTTCATGAGTATACCCGCTGTCTGGCCGCACAGTTACGCCCCTTTAACATTACCGCCAATGTCATCGCCCCCGGTGGGATTCTCACCCCGCGCTTCCAAGCTAGCCGTGTAATCGAAGAAGAGAAATTGGTGACAACCGGCACCTTGGAACGCTACGGTCGCTCAGAAGAGGTGGCGGCGACGGTTGCCTTCCTGGTTTCGCCCGGTGCGGCCTTTATCAGTGGTCAGGTCTTACGTGTGGACGGTGGCGTGCAGTTGTGGCCGGCGTAGCCCTTGGACGCGGAAATCTAGTAAATATTTGGACGCGGATAAACGCGGAAATACGCGGATTAAACTAGAATCCGCGTATTTCCGCGTTTATCCGCGTCCTATTTTTTGTAACTCATGCTTTGTTACGCATGGCCTCGCCGGCCGCCTCGGTATCTTCGCCAAAGAAGCGCATGCGCGCCCATTCATCATAACGGTCATCTGGGCCGAGGCCGACGATATCAAGATCGCGGTCGGGCTCTTTGGCGTGCAGCCCCATCACATAGGCGCGACGGCGGTTGGCGCTAGCCCCCTGGCTAAAAAAGAGATTCGTGAGCCAATTTTCTTTGCGATGCAGGCGGTCAAAGTAGTCGACATGGGTATGGGCATAGGTGCGCAAAGCTACATCCCAATTGGAAGTAGTGAGTAGCTGTTCGCTGAGCACCCGAACATCGCGCAAAGTCAGCGAGAGGCCACAGCCAAAGCTGGGATTGGGTGAGCCGGCGGCATCACCAATCAGCGCAACACCTTGCTGGTACGGCAAGTCCACCCACCCCGCGGCCGCCGGATAAGCCGCCAGTGGCCCAGCCGGGACAGCCGCGACAAACCACTCCATGGGGACACCGACATCACAACAAGCACTCATAAACAGTGGAATCTGGTGGTGGCCACTCAGCGTTTGGGGCCGGCAGATCGTGGGGTAGATGAAATAAACCCGGTGCCGACGCTTGCCCAGTGGGAAAAAAATTGCCCATTGACCAGGGCGCCGGCCAGTAGCAAAGAGGCTGACCGCATTGTGCGGCGCCGCCAGGTCACGAAAGAGTAAGCCGGCAATGGTTAGTTGTGGGGTGTCCCAGTGGCGGCGAAAGCTGGGGGGCAATTGTAGCGGGGAAGCGCGACCGACGGCACTGACCACCAAGTGCGCCTGCGGCATGAAGAGTTTACCGCTGTAGCGCACGTTGACTTGTGGGGTTGGACCGGGGATTACCTGCAGCGCACTGGCACCGCGCCAAACTTCGGCACCGGCCGCGCGTGCCGCGCCGAGCAATACTTCCTGCATTTCGGGGTGGTAAAAGCTCAGGACAGGCAGCCCATGGCGGCTAGTCGTCACCAGATCGCGGCGGTGCGCTGGTTCACGCGACCCGCCATAACTATTCCACCATGGTACAGCATGACCACAACTGTTGCAGAGCAGCTCGTAGATCCCCAACCGCTGCGCTTCAGCGACGCCCCAAGGATGAAGCCCCTCGCCACGGACACGGTCACGAAAGTAGATTTCCCGCTCCAGGACGAGAATCCGCAGTCCCTGCTCGGCCAGCCGCTTAGCCAGCGTAGCCCCGGCAATGCCACCGCCGATGATGAGCAGATCGTAGTTCATCGTGGTTACCTCCACACACGACACGCCCCCAAAGCACCCGGTCGGCGGAGCATACGGTTGCTTTCAAACCAAGGCGTTGACGCTTCGATTAGCGGTTCGGATATGGTGAGTATAGTGGCATGTGATCAGCTTGTCAACCCCCGCGGCAACGTAGGGGGCATCCCATAGATCTCGGCCAGGTGATGCAGATTGACAGGCCATAGGCTGCGATCGCTCGTCACCCGCTGGGTTGCCACGGCGCGGGCAGAGTTAATCACAAAGTGCTCGCCTTCGCGGGCTGCAACCCGAATAAAGGCGGCAGCCACCGTCGGATCAAATTGCGTGCCGGCACAGCGTTGCACTTCGGCCACAATCTGCTCCATCGACATGGCACGGTGATAAGGGCGATCCGAAGCCATTGCTTCCACAGAGTCACAGACATTGAGAATGCGCGCTTCTAACGGAATGGCCGATCCTGACAGCCCGTTGGGGTAGCCATAACCATCCCAACGCTCGTGGTGATGACGAATAAAGGGTGCCAGGTGGCGTAGGCTGTGGCTAGTTGCAATAAAATCAGCCCCGACGGTGGCATGCTGCTTGAGGCATTCATATTCCTCTTTGGTCAGCTTACCCGGTTTGTGCAGGATCGCTTCTGGGATGGCAATTTTACCAATATCATGAAGATAACCGCTTTGGCGCACAACCTCGACTTGGACCGGTGGCAGACCTAATTCCTGCGCAATGGCGACCGCATAGGCCGCCACCTGCGCCGCGTGACCACCAACGTAAGGGTCGCGTGCATCAAAGACCTTGGCCAGGGTGAGGAAGAGTTCATCGTTGACCTGTTGAATCTGGCCGTTGGCAGAGGTCAATTCCCGGTTGAATTGCTCTAAGGATTGGAGCGCTTCATGCTGAAGTTTAGGCAACATAAACGCCTGGTAAATCAAAATAATTGGCGCAAAAACAAAGAAGACGAGCCAAGGGCTACAGCTGAGCAGTTGAAAGGCGACAAAGCCCATCGCGGCCAAGGGTAGTTCGATGGCCAGGCCATCGCGTACAATGCCGGCATGACGAAAAGAGATCCCACGCGCAAGGTAGAGCGCAATCCCCAGCAGCAGTTGATTGGCCGCCACATAGGTGCCACAGATCACGAGCATAATCAGCACATCTATCAATGCAAAATTATCTTCTGTCGGCAAGGGATAGAGATGCAAGAGAACATAGGCTAGGGCGCCACTAAGAATTGACTTGGCAATATTAAACGGCTGTATGTACCAAGCGCGCAGGTGGTCACTGTCCAGCCGTGCCAACGCGACTGCCCACTCAATGCTATGCGTGATCACCACTAACAAAATGAACTGCCATAATGGCAGCAAGAGGATCGCAGCAAAAAGGCCAATCGTCGAGCCTTCATAGGCTTGATGGCTCGGCGTCTTCACCCGATAGAGACGCAAGAGGGTCGTTACCGCCACCACACTGATAAAGAGCCATGCTGGGGCGCGCGCCGACAGGTCAAAGCGCAAAATCGCCAGGCTAAGTAGACTGGCGCAGATCATAAGCGTAATAATGTAGATCCAAGCTGTTCTGCGCATTACTTCACACTTTGTGATGACCGTTATTTCAGGTGTAAACAGGTTACTTTATCTGCTGCCATGCCGTATCGTTGTATCTATAAAATGCAGGTTACGCACGCGCCCCTGACAACAGCAAGCAAAGGCAGTGCGGCCAGGAGAGCGTGCGTAACCTGCATTATTTCTCGATAGAGAATAAACGCTTAATCGGGACTAAAGACCATCGGTAAGTAGAGTTGATTCGCGCGATTTTCACTCGTTCCGTCACTCGGCATATCGCTTGGCACACTGCCAGCCTGTTGTTGTGCCACCAGGATCGCAGCGAGCGCCTCTTCACTGGTAAGCGTCTCAATGGTTGGAGCAGGTGCTGTCGGCGGCAGTTGGGCGGCGCTCACCGGCGGATTTTCGATATAATCACTGCTCCACGAGACGGAACTCCAACTAACCGAACTCCATGAGACGGAACTCCAACTAACCGAACTCCACGAGACTGAATCCCAGACAAACGTAGTGGTACCCTTCAACAAGCCCTTCGCGGCATCAACGCCAGTCAATAACAGGGAGTTGATCGGCATCCCGGTATTGGCGCTGGGCGGCGTGGTATTAGCTGGAGGAGTGTTGCGTACCGCGGCGCGAATATCCAAATAACCGGCACCGGCTTTGACCCCATCATAGCCTGCCCAACTGCGATTCGCCGTGCTTAAGAGCCGCTGCTTGACCTGATCAGGGGTTAAATGTGGTTCTTTTTGCAGCAAGAGGGCAATGGCACCACTGACAATCGGCGCGGCGGCCGATGTGCCGGACATGCGCATATAACTTTGATTAACTACAATTTGCGGGTAGAACTTGGTCAGCAAGGCAGCTGTAGCGCTTGGCCCGACAATATAGCGCCCCGGCGCGACCAGATCCGGCTTCTTGACCCCATCCACCGTCGTGCCAAAGGCCGAAAAGTGGGCAACGCTATCATCGGCAATCGTCGCCGTCCCTTTATCATCCGTGGCACCCACCGTAATCACAAAAGGATCATTCGCCGGCGGGTAAATCGTCCCCTCGCCCCGGTTGCCGGCCGAGGTGACCACCACCACCCCATTGAACCACAGAATTTCACAAGCGGCACTCAACGGGCTGAGATGATAGGGGCTAGCCTTGGAGGCATTCAACGAGAGGTTGACAACGCGGATGTTGTAGGCGGTGCGATTTTCATAGACCCATTGCAAGCCGGCAACCACATCCGACTCGGTCGAAGCCCCCATAAAGGAGGTGACGCGCACATTGATCAGTTGGCTGCGCGGCGCAACCCCAATGTAGCGCCCGGCACTACTTTTGCCATTGCCGGCAATCAGCCCGGCAACAAAGGTACCATGACCATACATATCATATTTTAAGATTTCGCTGCTAGGAAGTTTGAGCACTTCGTCAATCGACACGCTGTTTTTCGCCGCGACAATGCGCCCAGCCAGATCGCTGTGGGTACTTTGGATCCCACTATCCAGCACCGCAATGCCGATGCCTTGGCCTTGTAGGTAAGGCGACTCGTTCCAGAGTTTATCTGCGCCGATCGTTTGGTTATAGACGCTGCTCAGCCGTTTGGTATCAATACAATCTTTGCAGGCAGTCTCCACCACCGGTGCATCATGGGAGACCCAGCGCACGCCGGCCAATTGCGCAACTTGGGCAAGTTGGCGCGCGGGGATCTCAGCCACAAAAGCATTGATCAGGGTTAGATTTTTGGTGATACGACCACCTAACTTGATCACCGCTGCTTCCACCGGCAGCATGGCTGCCTTTTGCACGATAATCGCAACCATTGTATTCGGTTGGGTAGTTGCCAATGTAACTAATGCCGACTCTAAATTAGCGGGATATGGCAGATGCGTTGCTGCTGGAATTGTCAAGACCAAAGCTACAATTAATAGCTGTCGGCTGATACTGATCATGATCCGACCAATCTGTGGGAATAATCGCATAAAGCTTTACCTCTCTGCTAACATGTGCTCTTTTTAAAAAATCTGCACTTCTGATAACGGGCCATCTATTGGAAATTCAGCCACCGTAAGTTTACGGGAGACAGCTTGTAACAAGTACCATCACGCTAATCTGTTGTACAGACTGTACCGCTGGCTTTGGGTAGGATCTTGAACATTGGTAGCTGCTACATGTAATAGCAATCTGGATAAAATAGGTTAGGCGCGCTAGTTGTTAGTATAGCAGGCAAAATTAGCTTGCACATCTTACAAAAGTCTGTCTAAAATGAGCAGTTTTATTAAGGTTCGATACTTTTACAGCGGGAATGGCAAAATAGGAAGGAAATTCTGCACTACTGTTTTGTAAGCTTTGCAGTCAAGCGAAGCGGGCGTAGCGTGGTACGGTCAGTGGGAACGGCTAAAGGTCGTTTCGACAACACCCGGCAAGAGCTGATAGATCGAGCCACCAATGATTGCTTCAAAGTGGCGTTGGATCGCAAAGACCTGTTGCCACTTGGGATTGCTATAGGCCAAGCACAAAAAGGCCCGACCACCTCACGGCAGCCGAGCCCTTTTATCAATCACCTAATGACCTAATCACCCAAATCCTACTTTCCGACACTCACCGCCGTAAATGACATTGGCGGCAATGACATGGTGATTTTACCATCCTGAATTTTCACGCCGCTCACTTTTTCGGCGACGAGATTGTTCGGATTCTCCCAGCTGTTAACCATCTTCAGATCGGTGCCGGCGAGTTGCCAAACTTCACTGACAGTCGTGGGCAGCTCACCTTGCCACTCGATCGCGGTGGTAATCGCCTCGGTTTGGCTGCGGTTGACGATAAAGACCGCCCCGTTGCCGGTGGCCGGGTCATGGCTGGCGGAGACATCAAGCGCCGCCACGCCGCCGTACTTGGGCGTTTCGACCATGGGGGCCTTGGTGTAGGCGTCAAGGGCATTGCCGCGCGCCAAGTTACTCATCAGTTTGAAGGGATAGAACGAAGGTTGTACCAGCAAGCCATCGTTGCGCGTTTGCAACCAGGAGATGATGTTGACGATCTGCGCCACACAGGCCACCTTGAGCACATCGGACTTGCGCAAAAAGACGTTGAGCCACTGACCGACGACGAGAGCGTCTTCCAGATTATAGATTTCCTCACTGAGGTGGGGCGCTTCGGTCCAGTTGCCGCGGCCACTACGATCCTTGTACCAAACCTGCCACTCATCCCACGAGAGATAGACATCATGTTTGCTGCGCCGTTTGGCTTTGGCATAACGCAGGGTGGCGGCCATCGTGTCAACAAAATCTTCCAACTCGACGGCCAGGGCCAGGTAACTGGTGCTGTCATTATCGCCGTTGCCGGCATAGTAGTGGATCGAGTGATAATCGACCTGTTCCCAACAGGTCTCCAAGGTCACGCGGTCCCATTCCGGATAGGTGGGCATCTTGTTATTGGACGAACCACAGGAAACAAGTTTGATCGAAGGATCATGCCATTTCATCATCTTGGCCGCTTCGCGGGCCTTACGTGCATACTCGTCCATCTCCAGGTGGCCGATCTGCCAGGGACCATCCATTTCATTGCCGACGCACCAATACTTCACAGCATACGGGTCGCGGTGGCCGTGGCTGGCGCGCAGATCGGCATAGTAGGTGCCGGTCGGGGCGTTACAATACTCCACCAGATCCGCCGCGGATTGAATCGTGCCGGTGCCCATGTTGACAGCCAACATCGGCGCACAGTTGATCGCTTGGCAGAATTGCATAAACTCGTTGGTGCCGAATTGGTTAGTCTCAATCGACTGCCAGGCGAGATCGCGGCGGCGGGGCCGCTGCTCTTTGGGGCCAACCCCGTTGAGCCAATCATAGCCACTGAGAAAGTTACCACCCGGATAGCGCATGACCGTGTACTGCTGTTCGCGGAGGGCCGCAAGCACATCGGTGCGCAGACCATGCTCATCGGCCAGGGGTGAGGCGGGATCATAGATACCTTCATAGACACAGCGGCCCATCTGTTCGACAAAGCCACCAAAAAGCAGAGGAGAGATTTCGGCAATGATGCGATTGGTATCAAGTGAAATTTTTGCGTTGTTACTCATTTTGATTTTCCGACTAGGTTTGAATGAAAGAGAGAATCAATGGTATACTAAAGTCTGTGTGTAAAAGGTTGGATAGGAGGTGTTTATGCCGTCACCATTTCCAGGAATGGACCCATATATTGAACAGCCGGCATTATGGGGTGATTTTCATAACAACTTAGCATCACAGATTCAAGCACAATTAAATCAACAGCTGCGGCCTGCTTATTTTGCGCGGTTAATTCCCTATGTGACCTATGAAACCGTTGCGATTGGTCATCGACAGGGAACTTATCCAGATGTCAGTCTCTTTGAATCACCCGTTCCTACGCGCGCGCTGCGTCAACCGTTAGCGGGCGGCGTGGCCCTCCTGGATGCGTCACCGGCCGTTGAAAGTGAAGTGGAAATCGAGTTTCCCTTTCGTCAACATTCCGTTGAAATTTACTCAGCCGTTGACCAAGCGCTGGTAACGGTCATTGAAATTCTTTCCCCAGTAAATAAGCGCAGTGGGCACGAGGCATACGAGCATTATCTCCACAAACGTCGCCAAATTCTAAAGTCCAATCAGGTTCATTTAATGGAGATTGACTTATTGCGCGCCGGTAAGCGTCCGCCATTGGCACGCCCCGTACCGGATGCACCCTACTATATTATGCTCAGCCGGCTTGAAACGCGCCCACGCGTCTTGGTTTGGCCGATCCAGTTAGAAGAATCCCTACCAGCCGTCAATGTGCCGCTACGTCAGCCGGACGGCGATGTTCTGCTTGATCTGGAAAGTGCACTTACCACAGTTTATGACAATGGCGCGTATGATGTGCAACTGGACTACCGCAACCCAGTACCACTCCCTGCGCTGACCAAAGGCCAACAGGCGTATGTCGATCAACTCTTACATCAAGCTAGCTGATCTTTAGTTCAACCTTGCCCAACACACCAAAATCAGCACAGAGCTGATCCCCCGCCTCGGCAAAATAGACATTCATGCAGACCCCCGTGGTCACCGCGTCCCCTTGGCGCAACTGTTTGCCATAACCGGGCAATGTATTCGCCAGCCACGCCAGCGCATTAAGCGGGTGACCAAGCACTGCGGCCCCCGTGCCGGTGTCAAATTGATTGCCGTTGACCGTTAAGCGCACGGCGTGTGCCGCCAGATCAAGCTGTTGCCAATCGGTGACGGGCTCCCCATAAATCCACGCCCCGTGAATCGCGTTGTCAGCCGCAATTGAAGGCGCACCGACTACCGTCCAGTCAATAAAGCGGAAGTTGACGATCTCGATCCCCGGCACCAGTTCGGCAATAAAGGGTACAATCGACGCGGCGGTATAAGGCCTGGTGCTGCTCGGCACATCCAGGGCCAGCCGAAACGCAAATTCGGCTTCGATCACACATTGGGTGAAATCCGCCCGCCGCAAGGTCGCCGGCGCGGCATGGCTCGAAAAGGAAAGCAACTGCCCATAGAGCGGCCCATCAACGTGTAACAGCTCCTGCGCGCCACGGCTGGTACAAGCAATCTTATACCCAATGCGCTGTCCACCCTGGCGCGCCACCAGCCGGTTGACAACCACCTCCTGCATCGCATACGCGGTGGCCAAGTCGGTGGGGCGAATCGCCGGCGGCATCGCCTCGATCTGACGCCCACTAAAGCGCAAACCCGCCAAATAATCCCCCGCATGAATCAGTTCATGCCGCTCCATGTGTGCTCCGTGTCTCGTGTCTCGTGTCTTCTGTTACCGCCCAGCCAACCCAGCCGTCGAAATCCCCTGTACAATCTGGCGTTGGAAGATCGCGTAGAGGATCAGGGGCGGGGCCGAGGCGATAAAGCCACCGGCAAAGGCCAGGCCGCGTTGGATGTAACTCCCCTGGCTGAGTACCAGCAGCCCGACCGGTAAGGTTAAGCCGTTGCGGTCGTTGAGCACGATCAGTGGCCAGAAGAGATCGTTCCAGAAACCCAACGCGGTGAAAATACCCTGTGCGACCAGCGCCGCTTGCACCAACGGCAAGCAGATCTGCCAGAAGACGCGGAAGCGGCCCGCACCGTCAATATAGGCGGCATCTTCCAGTTCACGCGGGATCGAATAAAATTGTTGACGCAGGAAGAAGATCGCCCAAGCATGGGCCAGGGCCGGCAGCCAGATCGCGCTGTAAGTGCCCAAGCCCAGATAGGAACCAACCACCGGGATCGTACCGATATCGCGCAACAGCAGAAAGGCCGGGATTAGCGTCACCGTGCCGGGAATGAGCAAACTGGCAATTAACATGGAGAAGAGGAAATTGCGCCCAGGGAATTGCAGCCGGGCAAAAGCATAGGCACTCAACGAAGCGAGTAAGATCGTCGCCAGGGTACCAAAGCCAGTCACAATCGCACTGTTGAGCAGCCAACGCATAATCGGCAGCGTCTTGTCATAGTAGATGTGGATAAAGTTCTGGAAGGTAAAGGGGATCGGGAGCCAGACAATCGGCCAGCGCAACTGATATTGTTCCGGCGTAAAGGCCATATCTACCAAATACCAGATCGGGATCAGAAGTGTCACCGCCAGGGGCAGCAAAACCAGGTAAATCGCCACCGTAGCCCAGTCGATGCGTAGCCGCCGGCGCGTGGCGGGCAGCGGACGGGTTGAAATTGTTTTCGCAGTTGTCGCCATGATTGGTTTACATCTCTCCACTATACGTTGCGCGGGTACACAGGAAATCATTCCTGGTCAGCTATGTCTAGCCGCCGGATTCTACCCCAATCGCCATTCTCGCCTTTATGCCTCGGTACGTTCACGCAATAGGTAGAACTGCAACATGGTAATAATCCCCATAAAGACCGCCAACCAGAGCGCCATGGTCGAGGCATAACCCAGCCGGAAGAACTTAAAGGCGGTTTCATAGAGGTAAAAAACGATGGTGCGCGATTCATTCCCCGGCCCTCCACCCGTAAGCTGGTACGCTTGACCAAACATCTGCATATGCCCGATAAATTGGGTCACCAGCACAAAGAGCATGGTGGGCGTCAGCAGCGGCAGGGTGATGCGCCAGAACGAATTCCAGCCGGTTGCGCCATCGATCTTCGCCGCCTCATAGATCGTTTCTGGAATGTTTTGCAGACCAGCCAGAAAGGCGAGCATGGGAAAACCAAAGGTCCACCAGACGGTGGTAAAAGCCAAGACCGGCAATACCCAAGTTGGGCTGCCAAACCACTGAATGCGCGGCCCATCAAAGACATCAACAATAAAGTAGTTGATAATCCCGCGTTGGGGATCCCAGACGCGCGCAGCAATGATGCCGACGGCCGTCACCGACAGCACCGAAGTGGCATAGAAGAGCGTGCGGAAGAAATCGCGCCCGGTAAACCCTTTATTCAGCACCGTGGCCATAAAGAGCGCCAATGCAATATTGATGACAACGGTAATCGCCGCAAAGTAGAGCGTGTTGTTGGTCACCTGCCACCAGAGCTTATCATTGGCCAGCATGGTGTAATTCTCAAAACCAATGAAGGGCTGCTTGCTGGTTGGCAACATGATCTTCCATTCGTAGAGGCTAATCTGTAGCCCACGAATAATCGGGTAAACCAGAAAGATCAAAAACAGGGCAAAATGGGGCAAAATGAAGAGATAGTTGGGTAACTCTTTGCGCAGCTTGACCCAGCGGTTGCTACCCCCGCTGCGGACTTGGGCGCGAGGAAGGGTTTGTGTTTTAACGGCCATGATCACCTTGTCTCCGGTGAAAGGGGTAAATCAGTAAATCGGTAGATGAGTAAATCGGTAAATCAGTAAATCGGTACATCGGTGGTGTTGTGGTTCATCTTGGGTTTACTAACGCAATACCGATATACTGATTTACCGATCTACCATTCTACTTATCTACCTATCCCAAATTAACCGCGGTCGAGAATCGCCTGAATCGTCGTATTACCTTCTTCCAACGCCTGGGCCAACGGGGTGGTGTTGGACATAGCGGCACCGATGGCAGCTTCCCATGCAGTCTGGATTTCGATGAAGGCTTTGTGCGCCACATCGGTCTTGCCATAGTTGGCGAAGTTCTCGGCAGCCGACTTGACGGACCAAATCGCCTGCACGTCCGGATCCTGCTGCACTGAGGTGCGCGCGGGGATCTGGCCGGAAGTGGCCCAGGTCTTACCACTGTTGGAGAGCCATTCGATCAGGTTGCTGGAGCGTTCCAGGGCGGCATCATCAATGCCGACCGGCAGCGAGAGGATGTGGGCATCGATCTTTTGCGTAATCGTGCCGTCGGGTGAGAAGGAACTCAACGGTGCGGCAATCGTGACCTTTTCGACATCGGGGTTGTCTTTGAAGAAGTTCAGCGACCAGGTACCATCCCACATGAAGGCCAGCGTATTGGGCTTGAAGAAATCATATGCGCCAGGCAGCCCAGGCAGCGGGGCCGGGGCGACGTGGTGGGTGTAGTAGAGATCGTAAACATATTGCAGCGCTTGCATATTCGCTTCGCTGTTCAAGGTTGCCTGGTTGCTCTCGGCATCAAAGATCCCACCGCCAAACATGCCCAGCAGGGAAGGATAGGTGAAGCGGTTCCAGCTCTGGTGCCACGCCCAAACCTTGACCTTTTCGGGATCAAAGCCCGCTTCGCCTGGGTGCTTGCCCCCCTCGTCGGTGGTAATCTTCAGCGCCAAGTCGAGCCATTCCGTCCCATTCTTGGGCAGGTTCTCAGGATCGCCACCGGCGGCCTTGACCAAGTCGGTGTTGACATACATGTTCCAGCCGTGGGTGTCAAAGGGGATGGCCATCGTGGCGCCATCAACGGTGATCGTCTGCATGATCGCTGGGGTGAAATCATCCTTGGGCAAGCGGTCGGTGCTGAAGAAGACATCATCGACGGCCATAATCAAGCCCTGATCGGCCATCTGGGGAATTTCGGCGGCGTGGAAAATTGCCATGTCAGGCGGGGTACCGGCGGCCACTGCAGTGGGGAACTTCTGGAAGAAGACATCCCAGCCGTAGGTTTCGGAGCGGACCGGGGCGCTGTTTTCGGTGGCATATTGTTCCAACATCACGGCGAAGGTCGCGCCGTCAGCACCACCAAGGCCATGCCAGAGCACGACCGGATCGCCACCACTGCCATACTCACCGATGGCAACGGTTGGTTCGGCCGCGGGTTCGGCTGGGGCGACTTCAACGGGCGCAGTATCGCCGCCGGTTGGGGTCGAAGACGGGCAGGCCGTCAACATCAACAATGCAGAAACCGCTGCACTATTGACCAGGAATTGCCGCCGCGACAAACTGAATTTCGTCTCTACACGATTCATCGTTATTTCTCCTCTGGTTCAGCACATCTAGATCAAACAGATAGAATAAAACCCAACAAAAGTCATAAAACCGCGCTAAATTAAATCTTTAGGGCTGCTAGCGCAGCTCCAGCTTATAGCTACGGCCGCACAAGCCATTTCACGCCGATTCGCGAGCAATCAGGCGATACTGAATCTCGTGAAATGGGCGCGGTTCCGTTACTACGCCATCAATCCGATTAAAAACCGCCGCAGCCAGCGCTTGGCCGATCAGGGTCGCTGGTTGGGCGACAGTAGTCAAGCGTGGGCGGATCCAAGAGGCAGCGGGGATATCATCAAAGCCTGCCACGGCGACTTCGTCGGGGATACGCACACCACATAATTCGGCAGCGAGCATCGCCCCAATTGCCATTTGATCGTTACAGGCAATCACCGCACGGGGGGGCTGGGGTAGTTGCAACAACAGCATCATCGCCTGTTGACCGCTTTCGACCGACCAATCCCCTTCTTGGATGTAATCAGGGTTAATCTGTAAGCCGGCAGCCGTCATGGCACACATAAAAGCGGCTTGACGACGGGCACCGGTGGCGAATTGACTGGTCACCCCGATGTAGCCGATGCGTTTATGTTGGCGGGCTTTGATCAGCCAATCGGTCAAGGCAAACATGGCGGCCCCATCATCCACCCCAACCACATCAACGGCCGGATGGGTGATATGTTGACCCAAAACCGCAATCGCGGCCCCCGTCTGGGCAAAGAGACTATCCAGCTCGGCATCAGTCAGATGGTAAGGCACCATAATAATGCCATCGACCGGGCGGCGGATGATCGACTCGCAGAAGTGCAGCTCATTCGCCCGCAGATGATCGCTGTTAGCCACCAGCACATCATAGCCATGCAGATGGGCAATATCCTGCACGGCGCGCACCATGGGATGATAAAACGGATTGGCAATGTCAGCGATCATCATCGCAATCAGCCGCGTCGGCTGGCCACGCAAACTGCCGGCGTGCAAGTTGGGATAATAGCCCAATTGCGCCACCGCTGTTAATACGCGTTGGCGCGTCTCTTCCCCAATCGGAATGGCCTGCGGTGTGCGACTGAGGACGCGCGAAACCGTGCTCTGCGAAACTTGCGCCAGCTGAGCAACGTCGCGCATCGTCACACGCCGCGACGGCTGCGTACGTCTCTGATTTGTCATGCAAGGAATACGAATTCAGGTGCATCCGTAAAGGTGGACCCCATCGCCTTGCGGCGAGAGTCAGTTACGCACAGCGATTACAGCGAACGTATCGAGCAGAAAGCCGTTGGCAGGACGGTATTCTACTCAAAAAGGTGCAAAACAATGGCTTACGGATAGGGAATATGTTATGCAATCGTATGCGGTACTACGTATTCTAGCATATGCGTGCAAAGCTTGTCAATCGAAACGGGGCAATGTGTAGCAATTCCAACGTGGGCAGGTATGTTGGGAGACGACCGACGAGGGACGACCTTTGGCTTCGACAAGCCCAGCCGCCGGTCGGTCGTCGGTCATCGGTCGTCGGTCGTCCGTCCTCAGTTCACCACGCCAAAGCGAAAGCTTGTACTCTCCTGAAACTGTTCGCCTGGGCGCAGAACAACGGTGGGGAAATGGGGTTGATTGGGCGAATCGGGGAAATGCTGGGTCTCCAAGCAAAAGCCAGTGCGCTTGGTATATTCAACACCGCCTTTACCGGCCAAACGGTCCGGCAGCATGTTACCGGTGTAGAACTGCACGCCCGGTTGGGTGGTTGCCACCTCTAGCCGCCGACCACTGTTCGCCTCGGTAACGGTGATGGCGTGGCGTAACCCAGTGCCGTTAAGGACCCAATTATGATCGTAGCCGCCACCATAACGTAACTGTTCATGCTCTTCATTAATGCGCGCCCCAATCGCCGTTGGCGTGCGAAAATCAAATGGCGTGCCGGTGACGGGGGCGAGTTCGCCGGTTGGAATCAACCCGGCATTGACCGGCGTATAGCGGTCAGCGTCAATCAGCACCACATGATCAAGTACGGCACCACCGCCGGCCAAATTGAAGTAGGTGTGATTAGTCAGGTTGAGAATTGTCGCTTTGTCGGTCATCGCGCGGTAATCAATCCGCAATTCGCCTTGGTTGTTGAGCGTATAGGTAATCGTGGTCGTTAGCTGACCAGGATAACCTTCTTCCCCATCCGCGCTCTGATAGGTTAGTTGCAGGGCAACGTGATCGGCAGCCTGCCCACTTTCGGCTTGCCAGTTGACTTTGTCAAACCCTTGCAGCCCACCGTGCAAATGGTTCGGGCCGTTGTTACAGGCCAAGGTGTATGCCACTTCATCTAGTTGAAAGCGACCACCGGCAATACGGTTGGCATAACGCCCGGCAATACAGCCGAAGAAGGGGTTGTGGGTGAGGTATGGCTCCAGCGCATCAAAGCCCAGCACAACATCATCCACTTTACCGTTGCGATCAGGTACTTGCAGCGACTTGATTATGCCGCCATAGGTCAGAATCTCGACGATGACAGGTACACCGTCCTGTGCGTCACTCGCTAAACGGTAACACTCAATCGGTTGTTGATCGGGCATGACCCCAAATAATGTTTTACGAATATTCATAGGTGGTGGCTTTCTCTACAGATGTGTGACGTAGCGCGACGCCAGCGGCCTTGTGCTACGCATGAAGACAATCCCCAAATAAGGATCGTTAAGTTGGTTTTGCTTGGCTTTACCTGACCATGATCGTAGTAGGCGATAGGGTTTTTGTCAAACATAACCGAACAGATTGGGTGTATTTTACTTTTTGGGGCAATTTGTTCGTCTGCTCTGGGCGGATTGCCAAAGCAGCCTATTCATCGGCTGCTTTGGCAATCCGCCCAGAGCAAGTATCCCTCAAACAAAAATACAACGCGACAGACAAGAGCAACCAAACAAACAACAGAAGGCTAGATTTCACCAATGTAATCTAATTGAGCTTGCATGCGGAATCTCCGCGTCCTGTTTATCTTTCCTTGCCTTACACTTCCTCTTTTATTACAACCGATTGTCAGCATTCCCCTCAAACAGACGGCGAAAATGTGTGGAAAACAGGTAGAAAATAGGCCCTTTTAAAAAAGTTACGGGCAGTTTTGTAACAAATGTAGATGAATTTGATCAAGGATACGGCCTATTTTTACCTCTCTACCAGAGGTAGAGAAAATAAGCTTTCTTTATCGTTAGGTTTGTCACGGTTCTGTAATGGAATTTGCGTAGCTTTCCACGTCATCACTAGTACTTGGGTAACAGAGCACACACAAAGGGCAAAGCCCAACGACTGCACAGTGCCGTGCAAATCTCTTTTGACTGACCAACACATCCCTTAATCTATTGCGCTTTTCCGCTGATTGCCATCAACAAAAGCAGGAAAGCGTCAAGCACGAACAACGATCTAATTAATTCACCTGATCTTGAAAGGACTCTAAGAGATGAGTAAGCTAAATTTCCCCGTTGCTGATGTCGTTTCGCATACCCACCATCACACCTTTACGTCAGCCCACTCGATGCATGCGGCTAAGGTGAGCGTCGTGATCCCTGCACTCAACGAAGCGGAGAACCTGCCCCACGTCTTGCCCCGGATCCCTAGTTGGGTACATGAAGTTGTGCTGGTGGACGGTTATTCCACTGACAACACCATTGCCGTTGCCGAGAAACTCTGGCCCGGCGTGCGCGTGGTCATGCAACAGGGACCGGGCAAGGGTTCGGCCCTGCGCACCGGTTTTGCCGCCGCCACCGGTGACATCATCGTGATGCTGGATGCCGATGGCTCCACCAACCCGGCCGAGATCCCCGCCTTTATTGGGGCGCTGCTCGCTGGCGCTGATTTTGTCAAAGGCTCACGTTTTATGCAAGGCGGCGGGACAGCCGATATGACCTGGTTGCGCCGCTTTGGAAACTGGGGCTTTACGATGAGTGTGCGTGTGCTCTTTGGCGGCAGCTTCAGCGATCTGTGTTATGGCTATAACGCCTTCTGGCGCAAGGTAGTTGACCGCCTGGAACTCGACGCCGAAGGTTTTGAGGTGGAGACAATGATGAATGTGCGGGCGCTCTATCATGGCTTACGCGTCGCCGAGGTGCCCAGCTTTGAAGAAGATCGAGTCTATGGCGAAAGCAATCTCCGCACTTTCCCCGATGGCTGGCGCGTGCTCAAGACGATCTTACGCGAATGGGTGCGTGGACGTTCGCTGCGCTTGGTGCAGGGCCCGGCGGTCGGTTAATCGCTATCATGGCAACTTGACTAATCACCGCCATTGATTACTGAATCGTTTACTACATCGTTTATTGGGCAAGTTGCCAAATCATATGCTGCAACAAAGGGAGTAGTTTCATGCAACAAATCGCTGATATCACTGTCATTATCTGTGCTTATACAGAACAACGGTGGGATGATCTAATCTCCGCAGTGGCCTCCATCAAACGTCAATTGGTGGCACCACGCGAAATAATCGTGGTAATTGATGAGAATCCGTCACTATTGGCTCGTGCAGCCGTCCAATTTGCTGGCATCCAATTTGCAGGTGTTCAAGTCATTCCCAACAAAGAGGTGCGCGGGCTATCAGGGGCACGCAATAGTGGGATTGCGGTGGCGCAGGGAGCCATCATCGCCTTTATGGATGAAGATGCCATCGCTGAACCGACCTGGTTAGAATACCTTGCTGCCGCCTATCGCGACGATCAGGTCATCGGCGTAGGCGGTGCGATTGTACCCCAATGGGCGCAGTTTCGGCCCGCGTGGTTCCCCAGCGAATTTCACTGGGTGGTCGGCTGTACCTATCGCGGGCTGCCGACGACCGCCGCTCCGGTGCGTAACTTGATCGGCTGTAACATGTCTTTTCGCCGCGAAGTCTTCACCGCAGTTGGCGGCTTTCGCCACGGGATGGGGCGGATCGGCACCAAACCGCTTGGCTGTGAGGAAACAGAGCTGTGTATTCGTGCCCTCCAATATTGGCCGGATCGCAGCTTGTATTATGAACCACAAGCACGAGTCCATCACTATGTGCCGGCGGCACGCGCCACGTGGCCCTATTTAGTTGCGCGCTGCTACGCCGAAGGACTCTCCAAGGCACAGGTAACCAATCTGGTCGGGACCAACGATGGGCTTGCTTCCGAGTGGACCTACACTTTACAAATACTCCCACAGGGTGCGCTACGCGGGCTACTCGATACGCTCACCCGATATGACCGCGGTGGGGTAGGCCGAGCCACGGCAATTGTGCTCGGGCTAGCAGTGACAACCTTTGGCTATCTGCGTGGTCGCCTGGCCGGTTGGTTCACGACACAACCTGGGTTGTCGGCACAACCCCCATTTGCCCTGAAGGAGTTAGCCTAATGCACTCACAACCTTTTCAACTAACGGCACCGACTGTCGGTGATTTACCTGCGCTGACGACGCCCTATACGACCAGCGCCTATCCCCGGCCAACGGCCAGCCGCAAATTGCGCGTGTTAATGGTGACCCCACGCTACTTCCCACATATGGGTGGGGTGGAGAATCATGTCTATCAGGTAGCCCGACGCCTTGCCCATGCCGGCACCGAAGTGACGGTCTTGACCACTGATCCGACCCAGCAACTCAAGGCCGAGGAGGAGATGGCTGGGGTAAGAATTCGCCGGGTGCGGGCCTGGCCGGCCGAACGTGACTTTTACTTTGCCCCGCAGATCGCACAGATTATTCGCCAGGGTGGCTGGGATCTCGTCCATCTGCAATCCTATCACACCTTGGTCGCGCCCATGGCCATGTATGCGGCGTGGCGGGCACGTATTCCTTATATCGTTACCTTTCACGGCGGTGGCCACTCGCAGGATTGGCGCAACCATATGCGCGGCTTACAGCAGCGCCTGTTGCGCCCCCTGTTAGCAGGGGCGCAGCGGCTGGTGGCAGTAGCGAATTTCGAGGTGAACTACTATGGTCGCCGCCTGGGCTTGACGCCGGAACGTTTTGTGCTAATCCCGAATGGCTGCGATTTGGCCCCGAGTAACCTACCCGCAGCAACCACGCCTGGCACGCTGCTCATGTCAGTGGGGCGCTTGGAACGTTACAAGGGGCATCATCGCATGATTGCGGCCATGCCTTATATCCTGGCTCACTATCCAGATGCGCGGTTGCGCATTGTTGGGGAAGGCCCCTATAAAGGTGAGTTGATCATGCAGGCTGAACAACTTGGCCTGGCTGATCGCATTGAGATTGGAGGCATTCCCGCTACCGATCGCAGCCAGATGGCGGCAACACTCGCCAGTGCCAGCCTGGTGACACTCTTGAGCAATTACGAAACACACCCGATTGCTGCGCTCGAAGCATTAGCGCTCAAACGCCCGGTGTTGGTCGCTGATACCTCTGGCCTGCGCGAACTAGCGGAACGCGGTTTGGCCAGAGCGGTGCCCTTAACGAGCACCCCACAAGCAATCGCCGCGGCTGTCGTTGAACAGTTACATCAGCCCTTGATTCCAGCCAATTTAGAACTGCCCACCTGGGATGATTGTGCTCGTGAACTATTGCTATTGTATCGGGGTGTCACAGGCCGCTTTTAGGCATACAGCGCCCCTTGTTTGTTAATGAAAGGCTGAATGAACCATGACAATTGCTGAACACCTTCTAGACGCTAGTGACGTCAACCATCAACTTAATGATACGACCGATGAAGTCATCTTTGCCGCCGACCCAGCGTATGTCCAACGGTGGGGTTGGTTCCCGGCTTTAACACTCGTCAATGCCCTGGGGCTGCTGACGATCACCTATGCCAACCAAGCCGCTTTAACAGCTGGCATCTGGGCCGAGGTTTTCTTTTGGGCTGGCTTGCTCCTGATGGTCCTGCCCAGTGCCATGCGGCTCATTACCCTGGCGCCAAGCCGCCGTGAGCGGATCGGGATTGTGACCGCACTGGGCGTAGCACTCTACCTGGTCAAAGTGATCCACAGCCCTTTTGCTTTTACCTACGGTGACGAATTTCTGCACCTTTTTAACACAAATCAGATCGTAGAGAATGGTGTGCTCTTTACCGAAAATCCAGGCTTACCGGTCTCTGCCCTCTTTCCTGGTTTGTCAACGGTGACGGCAGCGCTGGTGTCGCTCAGCGGCTTAGCCGTTTTCCCAGCTGGACTGATCGTGGTTGGGTTGGCACGTCTCGTGCTTGTCCTGAGTTTTTATCTCTTTGCCGAACAAGTAAGCCGGTCGGCGCGGGTCGCAGGGTTGGCGGCACTGCTCTATATGGGTCACAGCAACTTTCTTTTTTGGAGTGCGCAATTTTCGTATGAATCGTTGTCATTACCACTGTCGATTGGCGTGCTCTATCTGATTATGCGCCGCGAGCGGGCGGCGACGGCCAGTCATTATGCCGGGCTAACCCTCTTAGCGATGTTGGGGATTAGTACGGTTACCATCACCCATCACCTCAGCGCTTATTTCCTGGTAATTTTTCTTGTGCTCTGGTGGGCATTGAGTCGCACGAATCTTCCTCATATTGTTGTAACGAGCTTGTCAAAAAAATTTTTGAAATCCAATAGTAAGCTTGATGAAGACGAATTAACTATCTCTAAGAAAGTTGTCGCTGCCACGAACCCACATCACGCACATCATGCGCAGCGTAAAGGTCCGGCTGGTTTAGCTCCTTTTGCCCTGGTCCTCGCTCTGACCTGGCTCGTCTATGTCGCCGTCATCACCTTTACCTATCTGTCACCCGTTTTAAGCAAAGGTACCGTCGCTGTACTCGATCTGTTAAGTGGTGACAGTGCGGGACGCCAACTTTTTACCGCAGCCGATGGCACAGTTGCGCCCCTTTGGGAACGTATTATTGGTTTTGGCTCGATTCTGTTAAGCCTGTCGCTATTGCCCTTTGGCTTAATCCGGTGGTGGCGGCAAGGGCGGCACAATGCGGTTAGTTGGCTGCTAACCCTTAGTTCCCTCCTCTATTTTGCTTTTCTGGCCCTACGCCTGACTTCAGCCAGTTGGGAGATCGGCAATCGCCTCTCGACCTATCTCTATATGGGGTTGGCCTACCTGTTGGCATTAGGGGTGACAAAGCTTTGGAATGGCCGACGGCCGTTCTGGCAGGGATTGTCCTTTGGCTTGATCTTTGCAGTGATTTTTTGTGGCGGGGTAATCGCAGGTTGGCCCCCCCATTTGCGGCTTGCGCAGCCTTACGTCGTTGCGAGTGAAGGCGTGACCATTCAAACCCAGGGCCGAGCGGTTGCAGAGTGGGTACGCACCACCCTTGGCCCTCATCATACGATTGCTGCCGATGAGACAAATGGGCGCTATCTGATTGCGTATGGCAAACAAAACGCCTACGTGGGCCGTTTCCCCTTCATCCGCCAGATTATTACCGAACCCTACTTGGATCGGCTTCAGCAAGCCGCAATCGGTAAATTGTCACTGGACTATGTGTTGGTCGATGAGCGACGGATTGCCTGGGATAATATGGCCGGCTATTTCTTTGAAGCAGCCGCAACTACGTCACCAGCTAGCGCGGCAACCGATGGAACATTTGCGCCGGAAATGATTGCAAAATTTGATACCCAAGCGGAGACTAACCGTGTGATGGATACCGGCCGCATCGTCATCTACGATGTCCAAACGCTTACACGTCTTGTCAATGAAATGATGCAAGGAGCAACCAATGAATCGCCTAACCAGTAGCTCACCCTTGTGGCTGATGCTTGTTACCATCGCCATGACCCTGTCATACCTGTTTATCCCCGATAACGAGTGGTTGCAGATCTTTACCGGCACATTGCTTGTCTTGGTGTTGCCGGGCTGGAGCCTGACCGAAGCCATCTTTGCCCGCCAGGTGATCAGCCGCCCGGAGCGGCTGCTCTTTACCCTGATGAGCAACCTGGGAATCGTGAGTATGGGCACCGTGCTGCTCAATCAGTTGCCCTGGGGATTACAAACAACGCTCTGGCTTGCGGTTACTGTCAGCGTCACGCTGGTCAGCGCAGTGGTGGCCTTACTCCTCCAGTTGACCAACGTCAACGCCAGCCAACCTGCTGCGCACGCTGGCCGCTGGGGCCGGATGAGTTTTGTGCAGGGCGCGGCGCTAAGCGTTGCGCTAGTGGTGGCCTGTTATGCGGTCAGCACAGCCCGCACCCCGGTCTCGGCCAACGGTTATGCCGGTTACACAATGCTGTGGATGGTGCCGGGCCAAACCGGAGATGCACAACGGATTGAGTTGGGGATCAGCAGCCAAGAATTTGACCGCACCCAATATGGATTGCGCCTGCTGATCGATGAGGAAGTGGCCCAAGCTTGGCCCGCCATCGAGTTGGCGCCCAACGAGCGGTGGGCGGCAAGTTTGGCCGTGCCGGCGACCGCACTAAATGGGCAGATCCTCAAGGCCGAACTTTATCGTCTAGATGCGCCTGATCTTGTTTACCGTAATGTGGCGCTGCGTTTAACTGAATAAATACTTTCCCATTACCACGACCAAATGCTAGATCGCGAACAGAGGTAACACTTATGTCTTTACGCATCTTAATTGTCAGTGATCACTATCCACCTTCCATTGGTGGGGCCCATCGTCAAACCCAGTTATTGGCCAAAGAACTCTACAAACGCGGCCATCACGTGGCCGTGGCAACCGTCTGGCAGCCCGGTACTGTCACCGAAAGTGATGATGAAGGAGTACAGCTCTTTCGGCTCAAGGATTTGCGCACTACCTGGCGGCCGGCACCAAACGACACAGGCCAACGTCATCATCCCCCCTACCCGGATCCAGTAACGATTCAAGGGTTACGGCAGGTCATGGCCAAGGTGCAGCCCGATGTCATTCATGCCTATGGCTGGTTCAGTTACTCGCTGGCCGCCGCGCTGGGCAATCAGGAAATCCCCTTGTTGATCTCGGCGCGCGATTATGCCTATGGCTGTGCCACCCGTACCTTGGTTTACCAGGGCGAGGAAAGCTGTAGCGGTCCGGCTTTGGGTAAATGTCTCAGTTGTGCCGCCAAGCTTTATGGCCGCCCGAAAGGCTGGGCAGCCGTGATCGGCACCGCGGTCAGTTTGCCGTTACTAAAGCGCAAGGTGAAGGGGATTCATAGCATCAGCACCTATGTGCGTGAAATGGTACACCGCGATTTTGCCGACGATCAGATCGGCCCCCTGGTTGAAGCGACGATTCCGAGCTTCCGCGAAGATCGCGATCAACCGTGCGACCCGAACGATCCGGCCTTACAACCCTATTTGGCTCAATTACCCAACGAACCCTATATCCTCTTTGTCGGTGCGCTGCGGCGGGTCAAAGGGATCTACGAATTATTGGCCGCGTACCAACGCTTGCAAAGTGCCCCGCCCCTGGTGCTCATCGGCACACGCGAAGCTGACTCACCACAGCTGATCCCGCCGGGTGTGCATATTCTGCCCAATTTCCCCCACCGCGCCGTGATGGCCGCCTGGGAACACGCCGCCTTTGGTGTCATCCCCTCCCTCTGGGCGGAACCACTGGGCAGTGTGGTCTATGAAGGGATGAGCCGGGGCAAAGCAGTGATCGGCACCCGGCCCGGTGGTCATACCGACATGATCACCGACGGCGAAACCGGGCTGTTGGTGCCGCAAGGGGATGTGACGGCGCTGGCCACCGCCATGCAAGCGTTGATTGACAATCCCCAGCTTTGTCAGGCGATGGGCAACGCGGCCAAAACCCGTGCCGAGCTCTTTGTGGCGGCCCAATCGGTGCCCCGCTTTGAGCAACTGTACGCTCGATTAGTCGAGCAACGCCAACCAACTGCACAGCCACTACCTGCTGTGCTGACCTAGTCGGTGCGGTCCAACGAAAAGCAGGAGAAGATTCATGCGACAGACAAATCAGCCGATCCTACACATCTTCGTCGAGCAAGTCGCGGCGCTGTTAACATTGCCCACCTGGCTTGCCTATCAAGCGCAAAGCCGCATCCTAGGCGAGACCCGCGCCTGCGTGGCGATTAGCCAGGCCGCCGCGAAGTGGTCAGGATTCGTTGGCATCTATCTGCGGCGTGCGCTCTATAAGCGGCTTTTGGTGGGAGTTGGTGACAATGTGGCAATTAGCATGGGCACAATTTTGACCAAACCAACGATCAAATTGGGCAACTCGATCTACATCGGCAGCTACTGTATCCTCGGTGATGTCACGATTGGTGACAACACAATGCTCGCCGATCAGGTTTCGGTGATCAGCGGTGATCATGGTATGGAGCCGGATCTGCTGATGAAAGATCAGCCGGCATATTACCGCAAAATCATGATCGGTGAGGATTGTTGGGTGGGCAGCCGCGCAACGATCATGGCCGACCTGGGCAACCATTGTGTAGTCGGTGCCGGCAGCGTGGTGACCAAGCCAGTCGGTGAGTACATGATTGTAGCCGGCAACCCAGCGCGCCCCATTGGTGATCGCCGTGCGCGCAAAAGCACCACAACAGACCGCACCCAGCCAACGCCGCATCCAGCCCTAGGCCAAGATCAATCTGAGTTACAGCCGGTGGTGCAATCATGTTAAGCGCAACACAGCAACCACGCGCGACGCTCTTCACACGCTGCCTAAGTCTGTGGCAGATGCCACTTTTTCGCAATGGCTATGCGCTCATGCTCGGTTCGATGATGACATCGGTCTTGAGTGTCGTCTACTGGACGGTGGCGGCGCGTTACTATACCCCCGAGGTGGTGGGGCTGACTTCGACGTTGATTTCCGCCGTCACCCTCTTTGCCGGCATTACCACGCTGAGCCTGCCGAGCGCGTTGATTCGGTTTACCCCCACGGCCGGCCGCGCCACCGGCCGTTGGATTCGACTAACCTATCTGGCGACGCTAGTGGCGACCGTCGTCCTGACGCCGCTCTTTGGGCTCATTGCCGGTCTCTGGCTGGAGGAGTTGCACTTTCTGGCCTGGGATTTGCGGTGGCAGCTGATTTTAGTGGCGGTTACAGCAATCTGGGCACTCTTCTCCTTGCAGGACTACGCGCTCACTGGCTTACGTCAGGCTATCTGGATGCCAGTAGAAAACACGATTGTGGCCTTGGTCAAATTAGGCTTGCTTTTCGGCTGGGCCGGGAGCTATCCAGCCTGGGGCATCCTCGCCGCGTGGACACTGCCCATGCTTTTGTCACTGGCCCCGGTTAACTATTTTATCTTTCGCTATTTTGCGCCCCAACAGGCACAGCGCAGCAAAGCGGGGGGTGACGAGCAACAGCAGCCGTTGATGGCCAAAACAGTTGTACGTTACTGTTTAGGCAATTTCCCTGGCTCATTAATGTTCTTGGGCTACACCATGCTCTTGCCTCTCTTAGTCGCCAATTTAGCGGGGGCACGTGTGACGGCTTACTTTTATATGCCCTGGATGTTGGCAACGGGTCTACAGGTGATTGCCCAGAGCCTGACCACTTCGCTAACCGTCGAAGGGGCGCACGATGAGCGGCAACTGGCGATTTATTGTTACCGGGTATTAAAGCAATTATTCCTTTTACTCACACTGACCGTTGTTGCGTTGCTGGTGGGTGCACCCTTGTTGCTCTCCTTCTTTGGCGCAGATTATGCCACTGAAGGTACTACCCTTTTGCGCCTATTGGCACTTGCCCTTTTGCCCAATGTGTTGATGGTACTCTACTTGGGGGTTGCCAGGGTGCGCAACCATACCGCTGGGATCATTGGGGTACAGGTCATGCTCTGTACCCTCTTGCTCGGGCTAAGTTACTGGCTATTGCCGACACTGGGGCTCGTTGGTGTGGGCTGGGCGACCTTGATTGCACAGAGTTGTGTCGCCCTCTGGACGCTGACGACACCATTACGTGGCTTGCTCTTACTCGGCCGCCATGCCTTGCACACGGGGCAGTAAACGACCGACGCGCCCAGTGAGCACCCGTAACTGACGACTAAAAACTCAATGTCATTAAGGTAAGCGTTTTCGTGTCGATCGTAGACAGTGTTCAGTGGACAGTCTCCAGTGGAGCTGCCCGACGATGACTGTCTTACTGCACACTGATGACTGCTAACGTAACGACATTAACTAAAAACTGACAACTACCAATGAGGATTTTTTATGGAGACAACCCTGAGCAACAGCGAAGCGGGCGACCAAAGTGTCCGCCAGATCGATTTCTTTGCTACCCAGCCACATCTGGCAGCACCCACCTGGCAGCACAGCGACAGCCGCGCGGGCAGCTATTTATGGCAAGCGCTCTACCGCGAGAGTAAGATGTTTTGGTTACGCTATGGGCGCTACCGCGGCAACAAAGCCGCCTATTTGCGCCACTTGGGTGTACGCATCGGTGCCGGCTGTGACATTCTCAACAACATCAAGGACTTTGGCACCGAGCCCTGGCTAATCGAGTTAGGCCACCGCGTCACCGTAACCCATGGGGTCACCTTTCTAACCCATGACGGCTCCAGCCGCCTCTTCCGCCAGCGCCTGCCCAATGCATCGCCCTGGGGCAATCGCTTTGGCACGATTAAAGTCGGCGACAATGTCTTCATTGGCGTCAACGCAATTCTAATGCCCGCAATTGAAATTGGATCTAACTGTATCGTCGGGGTTGGTAGCGTAGTCAATAAGGATGTACCTGCGAACACGGTAGTGGCCGGCGTACCCGCCCGTCCGATCTGTTCACTCGATGAGTACATCACCCGCTATCAACAGAAAATGATTGGGATCACCGCAACCACGCGCGCCGCGCTGCGCACAGAACTGACTGAGAAATTATGGGGTGAAAGCCGCTAAGACGGGCATCCCTGTCTGTTCCAGTATCGATTATTTACCTTTATTTAACTTTAGGAGAACAACAATGAGTTACATAATGCACTCCCGGCATCTGACCTTTGGCATTATCTTTTTTCTGCTGACGTTAGCAGTCCCCTTCTGTACCTTTGACCAGGCCCAGGCAAACAGTGCTGTGCCGCTGACCTTTGCCGGGGAAACTGTTTGCCACCCTGCCGTACAGCAAGGTTGGCGCCCCTATCGCATTAGTGCGAATGACAGCCTAGAAACATTGGCCCTGCGTGCGCAGGTCAGTGTCGCGGAATTGATCGAAATTAACTGCCTCGAAAATAAGGCCCTCGAAGCTGGTGACTTGCTGTTAATGCCGACAAATTTAGCCACTTTACCGACTGCCACACCCACCACAGAACCAACGGAAGCGCCGACAGTTGCGCCAACGGTGGCACCAACCACAGCAGCAGTGGAAGCAGCGGCCAGTCACACGCTGACGGCAACGCAAGCTAGCGCCGGTATGACCGTCATCACCAAAGCGCTGGCATTATCAACCACTGCCGATGCCACCTTAGCAATGACGGCAAGCGGCGCGCTGACCATCACAACTGCCAATCTTACCGTTGCCCAGTCAATGACAACCACCACCCCACTGCTGACAGTCATTTCTACCACGGCGACCATCAGCGATGTGGTGGCGACCGCGACCCCGGACCCGCAGCCGGCGGCGAGTGGCGATAGCAACAACCCGCCTTCGTCCGCTTTAGGTGAACAGGGTGGCATGATGACGTTGATCTTTTTCCTGGCGGCAGTGGCTAGTATCTTCGCTTTTATTCTACGCCCACGGCCGACAGACTCGCCAGCCATGCATCGGCTCTTTAGCCTCTTGGGTAACTTTGTCTTTCTCTTTGCTGGGCTGCTCGTCGGATTAATCTACTTTCCCACCATCCAGCCAATCTCGCTGACCGATCTGCCCACCGCAACGAGCGCCACGATTGCCGTCACGCTGATCGGGCTACTGGCGATCAAAGAGATCTTCCTGGCTGGTAGCCGCTGGCACACGATGAGCCGCTTGCTCAACTTTGGCATTGTGCCACTGCTGGTGCTCTTCTTTGTCACCATTGCTGACCGCGTTGCGGATGTGATGCGCTAGCCAGTGATAGGTTGATTAGGTGATTGGTGCCTGATCTTACTAATCACCTAATCACTCAGCTTTACCTTCTGTCAAAGCAATCTTTGGGCAATCTTTGGGCAATCTTTGGGCAATCTTTGGGCAATCTGTGAGTAAACTATGCTAACATTCCGTGAAACGTTCCAACATCTGCGCTGGGATCTGGCCCGTTATCGGGAACGATTGGGACAGCCGGCACTCGCCATCGTGCTACTTTTTCCCGGTTTTCAGGCCATTGCCCTTTATCGGATCAGCCATTGGTTGAATACACGCAGGCGCAAAGGGGCCATTTGGTGGCCGCTCATTGTGATAGAAGCGCTGATCACGCGGCTGGTCGAAATCAGCACTGGGATTTATATCAGCCCCAACGCCAAGATCGGGCCAGGGCTCTACTTTCCCCATTTTGGCTGCATCTTTATCGGTGATCAGTCGGTCATCGGTCGCAATTGTGACATCTACCAGGGGGTCACTGTTGGCTACGGCGGCCGCCGGCTAAACGGTGGTTACCCTGTGCTGGGTGATCGCGTCTTTGTTGCCGCCGGTGCGAAAGTGCTCGGGCCAATTCAGGTGGGTGATGATGCAGTGATTGGTGCCAATGCTGTCGTCACCAAATCAGCTGATACGCGAGCTGTGCTGGTTGGCGTGCCCGCCCGCGCCCACGCTCATACCGGCAGCTTTGACATGATCCGCTACCCTGGCTATCTTACCGATCCGCAACGGCAGGCTAGTTTGTGTGTTGCCGAACAGCCGTGTCCCCAACATCTAGCAACAGCGTGCGAAGCCATCAACTGGGCTGAGTTAGAAGCCTTGCTTGCCACAAACAATGGCGGCAATCATGAGTGGGCAGCCCCAGCAGGCAAGGAGCACAAAGTATAGAGGAAAGACCTCATTGATGATGGAAAACTGTCAGCAAACTGGCAACTCAACTGTAACGCCGCCACGGTATAATGATCTCTTGGTCAACTATGGTAGTTGACGAGAGATTCGGAGGTAGATCATGTTTGACTATGCCATGTTTGAAGCGTCACGCAGTCGTTATGAAGATATCCTGCGTGAAATGGCAGAAGACCGCAAAGGGGTAGAAGTACACGGTGTTTCCCCACGCAATGCAATTGAGCACAGTGTCACCGCGCACCATCTGCTACCCCATTGGGTCGAACAACTGCTGAGCGGCTCCCCATTTCGCCAGCGTCAGGCACCAAGCACTGACCACCGAGCCAACTAAGCGGCGGTTGTTTTGAAAACGCTAGCGTTAGTAAACCGACACTAGCATTTTCAAGGAAACACACAATCGCGCGGGGCTACTGGTGCGCAAAACCAATTATAGAATGGACGCCCATCCAAAAAGTATCCCGCAGCCAAGGCTATGGGATACTTTTTGGATGGGCGTCTACTTTTATAGGACTTATACTTGGCTCTGTCATAAATTAACATTTTTACTCGTGTAGAAAATGTTAATTTATGACAATCGCTGGTATACGTAGTTACCGGCTGCTGAGCTTGTCGAAGCCAGAGGTAATTACGCAAGTCCTATTTTAAGCCGTGCTCACATTAGACCGTGCGCGAGAATTGCGGCTTCTTGCCTTCTTTACGCTGCAGATAAGCGTCAAAATTCATGACGATATTGCGAATCAGCAGCCGCCCTGGTACGGTGACGATGATCTTGTCGGGGTGTAATGCAAGCAGCCCATCCGCCTGGAAGGGTTCGAGTTGTTGGAGCGCATCGGCGAAGTAGCTGTCGAAGGCGATCGCATACTTGGCTTCGATCTTGGCTTTGTGGAGCACAAAGTTGCACATCAACTCGACGATCACCTCGCGGCGCAGGCGGTCATCGGCGGTTAGCTCTACCCCGCGCATGATCGGCAATTCATTGTTGTCGAGCGCTTTGTAATACTCTTCCAGCGTCTTTTGGTTCTGCACATAGAGCGAGGAGAGCATGCCAATGCTGCTCATGCCCAGCGCAACCAAATTGATCCCGGCATGGGTCGAATAGCCCTGGAAGTTGCGATAGAGGCTGCCCTGTTCCATGGCAATCGTTAATTCATCATCGGGCCGGGCAAAGTGATCCATGCCAATGTAGACATAATCCGCGCCGGTCAGCCGCTCGATGCTCAGCTTCAACAGTTGCAACTTCTCTTCCGGCGAGGGCAGCCACTCCTCCTGAATCATACACTGGTGTTTGATCATGTTGGGCAGGTGGGCATAGTTGAAGACCGCCAGCCGGTCGGGGCTCATGGTCAAGACCCGCTCTAGTGTATTGGTAAAAGTGGTCGTCGTTTGGTGGGGCAGGCCATACATTAGATCGACGTTGACACTGCCAAAACCGAGGTCGCGCGCCCAATCGATGGCCTGCTGCGTAATCGCCTGTGGCTGTTTGCGATTGACTGCAACCTGTACTTGCGGATCGAAGTCCTGTACCCCCAGGCTGCAGCGATTGAAACCGACCGTGCGCAGCGCTTCGACATGATCGCGCGTCAACTCGCGCGGGTCAATCTCGACGCCCATCTCGGCATCTTCATTAAAATCAAAGGCAGCATGTAACATACCGCCCAAACGCCGGATCTGGTCCGGTTTCAAATGCGTTGGCGTACCGCCACCCCAATGCAGTTGGGCAACCCTGGGCGCCGGCCCCAAATGGGGACGCAACAGGGCAATCTCTTTTTCCAAATAGTCAAGATAGCGCTCAACCTTGGCCTGGCTCTGTGTCACCATCATATTACAGCCACAAAAGTAGCAGAGCGTGTCACAAAAGGGCAGGTGGACATAAAGCGAAATATCGCGGGCGTGGCCGGTATCTTCCTGCTGGAGATGTTGCTGATAGGCCGTAGCACCCACGCCCGGGTGAAAATAGGGCGCGGTGGGGTAGCTGGTGTAACGTGGTCCCGAGCGATCATACTTTTTTAACAACTGTACGTCAACGGCCATTTGCTGATGCTGCATAGATTCTTCCATTTCGTTTGGCTCATCTGTGCACACCTGTGGCTGATGAGCATTTTGGTAAGTCTACTCTTTTAATCGAGATAAAAAATGTTCAGTGACCGTAGGCTGAGCTTGTCGAAGCCGGAGCCACTTCGGCTTCGACAAGCTCAGCCTACGTTCGATTACAGGTTTATTTTTTAATTCCCAGCAAAGGAGGTCGCCAGATAAAGCAACTTACCCGACCACGTTACCGTCTGGTTGAGCAGTTGCCGTTCGAATAATTTACGGACACTTTCGACTTCGTTGCTACGTAATAAGGTGGCCAAGCGCTGCCCATAACTTGGCCGTTCACCGCTGGCCGGTGCAAACCAGCGCTGCAACACAGCCGCAGTCACCTGCAGTTGGCTGTTGTCACTTTCTAGGGTTGGGGTCACTGCTACCCCAGCGGCCTGGAAAAGCGCAACCAGATCTGCCACATCCCAGTTGACCATGGGATCATCGACTTGGCGGTAGATGGCCTCTTCAGCCTCCACCACCCGTGCGGCCACACTTTCTCCCAACTCGGCTAGATCGACCAGTTGATAGAGCCGCTGGGTGTGACGGGGTACCCGTTCGGCCAAACTTAGTGTACCCGCTGGCCCCAGCAAGGGGACAAGCAGGGCCACCGCAGCCGCTTTATCAGCCAGATCAAAAAGTGCGTTATAGCCGATAATCGCATCAAAGATCAACCGATCCCCTTGCGCCGCCCCTTGCCAGGCCAGCAGATCGGTTAACTCCGCCACTTCGCCCTGCAAGACGACCGGCCGTTCGGGATCAGGTAAGCGTTCGGCCAGTTGACGCAAGGCATCCGCATCACGCAGATTGCGCGCTAATGTGTAAACACCCCCTTCCGGCACCCGCCGCAGCGCCTCCCAAGTGAGCAGACCGCTGCCCCCTTTTAAGTCGAGCACCAGTCCATGGCGGCCTAAGCGAGCGCGGTCAAAGAGTCGCGTCCGCACCTCGGCCAGCCGTTCCCCCGTATTCGAGATCGTCCGTTGCAGCCACCGTTCGCGCCCGACATCGTTGGGTGAAAAGGTGAGCACCTCAATCGGGCTGTTGCCGCCCTGCTCTAATTCCAACATCGCCGCCAGTTGCGCTTCGCGGCGCTGCGCCACTTCGGTGCGAATCTGCGCTTCATAACCCTGGTCTGATGGCTGGTAAAAGACCTTGCCTTGCAACGAAGCCGGCAGATATTGTTGGGCAACCCAGTGGTCACGGTAGGCATGGGGATAGAGATAGCCTTCGCCGTGACCAAAACCTTCTTTGTCGCGGTTGCCATCGCGCAGATGGTTGGGGACGCCGCTGTCGCCTTCGTTCTTCACCTGCTCAATCGCATCAAAAAAGGCAAAGGCGGTATTCGATTTTTTTGCCGTTGCCAGATAGAGGCCGGCCAACGCCAGGTGAAAGCGCCCTTCTGGCAGCCCCACTTGTTCAAAGGCATGGGCACAACTGGTCACCACCGTAATCGCATTCGGATCGGCCATGCCCACATCTTCGCCGGCAAAGATCAACATGCGCCGGAAAATATAGCGCGCCGCCTCGCCGGCATAATCCATCTTTGCCATCCAATAGAGCGCCGCATCGGGATCACTGCCCCGCAGGCTTTTAATAAAGGCGCTGATCGTGTCAAAGTGATAGTCCCCCTCTTTATCATAGAGCACGGCGCGCCGCTGGATCGATTCCTCGGCAATGGCGAGGGTGATATGGACAGGCGCGGTCGGCCCGTCGTCGGTCGTCTCCACGGCCAATGCGAGTGCATTCAAAACCGCGCGCGCATCGCCGTTCGCCACTTCCACCAGATGATCAAGGGCATCCTCGTCAATCGTCACCGCCAGCTTGCCGTAACCACGTTCGGGGTCGGCCAGCGCTTGCTGGATGATGCGACGCAGGTGTTCCTTGGTCAGACCGATCAACTGAAAGATGCGACTGCGGCTGACCAGCGCTTTGTTGACCTCGAAGTAGGGATTTTCGGTGGTGGCACCGACCAGAACCACCGTGCCATTTTCGACCCAGGGCAGCAGCGCGTCTTGTTGGGCTTTATTAAAGCGGTGTACTTCGTCAACAAAAAGAATGGTGCGCTGACCATAAAGGCGCGCCCGCTCCTGTGCCTCGGCAATTGCCTCGCGGATCTCCTTCACGCCGGAGAGGACCGCGTTGATGGCAATAAAATGGGCGCGCGTGGTGTTGGCGATCACTTGGGCCAGGGTCGTTTTGCCGGTGCCGGGGGGACCATAGAAGATCAAACTGCCCAGTTGGTCGGCCTGGATCGAGCGGCGCAACAGGCGGCCAGGGCCAATGATATGTTCCTGGCCGACATATTCGTCTAGCGTGCGCGGGCGCATCCGGGCCGCCAAAGGGGCTTCTTTTTGTAACCGTTCCTGGTTGGCGTGATCAAAGAGTGTCATCCTGTAATCTTACGCCCAATTGGCCCACTTTGCCAAAGATATGATACAAACTTCTACACCTGTAGCACGGCGGGGGCGGTTGCAAATCATAAATTTTTACGCAAAGATTAGCTATGTAGAATTATTTTATGTATTTTGGCGGTGAGTAGCAAATACTCTTTACTACTCACTTTTATACCTGCGCCTTGGATGAATCCGCCGCGCTGGCCTGTTGACGCCGATGTTGGTTGACCAATGCCCAGTTGAGCCGGTGGCCCAAGCCCGGTTCATCATTCACAATGAGATGTCCATCTTCAATCCGCTCCCTTGGTTCCAGCAAATCAGCGCGCCAGTCCACTTCACCCCAGGCATACTCCAAAATATAGAAGTTGCGCAACGTGGCCGAGACTTGGCCACTCGCCACACTGGCTACCGGACCGGAGGGATTATGCGGGGCAATCAATAAACCACTGGCGCGCGCCGCTTCGGCGATATTTTTGGTCTCTTGCAAGCCACCCGCGTGTTTCACATCCGGCATCAACACATCGACCACCCGCTGTTCAAAAAAAGGGCGAAACGCTTCGATCCCAAAGATGCTCTCTGCTGAAGCAGTCGTGATGGGGATGGTGCGGGTCACCGTTGCCAGCTCTTCAACCAGCGCATGATGAACCGGCTCTTCATACCAGAAGAGGCTACAGTCCACCAGTTCGCGACCGACAATTAGCGCTTCGGCCAGATCCATGCGGCTGTGACAATCAACGGCCAGTTCCACCGTGTCACCAATCGCTTGACGGACGGCGCGCACCCGTTCCACCCCGGCGCGCCAAGCCGCTTGGGGGCCGGTGCGGATGTGTTCAAGGCTACGCAATTCGTCAAAAGGGGCCAATTTGATTGCGGTAAACCCTTCGCCCACTGCTTGGGCTGCCGCCTGGGCAAAACTAGCCGGCGCGCGGTCACGCACATGACGGTTGATGTTGGCATAGAGGCGCAGCCGTTTACGTAAAGCACCACCCAACAGGGCGTGGATCGGCTGCCCAACCTGCTGGCCAAAGGCATCCCACATCGCCATCTCGATCCCGCTGAGCAAGGTGTGACCAATGCGCCCCACATTCAGCCCGGCCAATTTCTCCCAGAGCTGATGAATATTATGCGCTTCTAACCCGATCAGCCCGCCTTTAACGCGTGCCAACAGGTCGAGCAACAGCGCGTCGTTGCTGCTATGGCTCGCCTCGCCGACCCCAGTGATGCCAGCATCGGTATGCACTAGGATAAAGATCCAATCACCACGGTGGTTGACATGGACCACCACCGGCTCAATTTCCGTAATCTGCATGGTTGCTCCTATGGATTTTAGAACGTAATGCGTAAAACGTGCTGCGTGAGACGTGCTGCGTGATGCGTCGGGTGCCCCTTGGGCGCGTAACTCGTAACTTGTTTTGTCCAGCATAGCACAGGACGCCCCGCTGGGGATATTTGACGGTAACATGGCTCTATGTTACATTGCCTGGGTATGTCCTGCTCCATTTTTGGGAAGGGAGGGAGCTATGTCTGAGTCATTGGTCAACCAGTCCACAACCAGTCGTGAAGTCAATGGTCAACATCATGCAAACGGCCATAACCACTACCGCGCGTCCCAGCCACAATCAGAAGATGGCAAGGTTGTCAGCGAAGCGGTCTACTGGCGCGACTACTATGAGCATCCAGACTTTAACTATGAATGGAACAACGGCATCCTAGAGGAGAAGCCGATGGCTGATGTGCGTAATGCGGCAATTTATCGTTGGCTACTTAAGCTCCTGGAAGCCTATCTGGAAGTCTTTCCGATTGCACGCTTGGTGAACCTGGAGATTGGCTTTCGGTTGCCCCTTGCCACCAAGACGACCATTCGCAAACCTGATCTTTTCGCAGTGCGCAATGACAACCCTGTACCGCTCAATGATCTCGACCGCAACTACCGGGGGATTGTTGACCTGGCGATTGAATCCCTCTCCGACTCAACGCCCAAGGAAATTGAACGCGATACCAAACAGAAGAAAGCCGAGTATGAAGGAATTGGTGTCCAAGAATATTACATTTTGGATGCCAGTAGCGTGCATATGAGCTTCTATCAACGGACCGCGGCCGGACTCTATGCCCCAATTGCGCCCGTGAATGGCGATGTGATTTGCTCCGTTGTCTTGCCTGGCTTTCAATTTCGCATTGGTGACCTCTATCGCCAACCATATTTGATTGAATTGAGCGAAGATGCGGTTTACCAACCTTTTGTTTTACCCGAATACCAAGCCCAAAAAGCGCGGGCCGAACGCCTGGCCGCCAAGCTACGGGCGTTGGGCGTCGCCGAAGAGGAACTGGAGTAAGCAACGATGAACAGTGCTGCCCTGCATCCTGACCGCTACTTTGACCCCGATCCGACCATACGCGCCCTCGCCCGCACGCTCTATGCGCCAATTGCCGACCTGCCGATTGTGAGTCCGCACGGCCATGTCGATCCGGCCCTGCTGGCGGATGAGAATGCCACATTGGGCACGCCGGCCGATCTCTTTATCATTCCCGATCACTATGTCTTCCGCATGCTCTATTCACAGGGCGTACCGCTGGAAGCGGTCGGCGTACGTCCCAATGACGATGGCTGGGTTGAGGAGGATCACCGCAAGATCTGGCAGATCTTCGCCGATCACTTTTACCTCTTTCGTGGGACCCCGACGGGGGCATGGATCAAAGAAGAGTTGGTGACGATCTTTGATATCACCCAGCCACTGAATAGTGATACGGCACAGCTCATCTACGACGAACTAGCCGAGAAACTCGCCCAGCCGGCCTACAAACCACGTACGCTCTTTGAACGCTTTAAGGTCGAGGTACTCTGCACCACCGACGCCGCCACCGATCCGCTGCAACAACACCAAACATTGCGGGCCTCTGGTTGGCAGGGCAATATTCGCCCCACCTTCCGGCCCGATGGGGTGGTCAACCTCGATTTCGACAACTGGCGGGGCAATATTGACCTCCTGAGCGCAGCCAGTGGCATTACGGTTCACAACTACCAGACCTTTATTGCGGCGCTGGAAAATCGCCGGGCCTATTTCAAAAGCATGGGGGCCACCGCCACTGATCACGCTGCGCTTACCCCCTACACCGTGACGTTGACCGCAGGCGAGGCAGATGCCATTTTGCAGCGTGCCCTCCAAGGGGCAGCTACCCCCGAAGATACGCGCCGCTTCACTGGCCATATGTTGGTCGAAATGGCGCGCATGAGCATTGAAGATGGGCTGGTGATGCAGTTACACCCCGGCTCCTATCGCAACCACAACGACGCACTCTATCGCCGCTTTGGCCGCGACAAAGGCGCGGATATTCCAATCACTAGTGACTACACGCATGGGTTGCACGCCCTGCTTAACCGCTTTGGCAACGACAATCGGTTGACCCTGATCCTATTTACCCTGGACGAAACAGCTTATGGCCGCGAAATGGCCCCATTGGCCGGCCACTATCCCAGCCTGCTGTTGGGGCCACCTTGGTGGTTTTATGACAGTCTCAACGGCATGACGCGCTACTTTGACCTGGTGATGGAAACCGCGGGGATTTACAACACCGCCGGCTTTAACGACGACACACGCGCCTTTGCCTCGATTCCCGTGCGCCACGACCTCTGGCGCCGCGCCAGTGCCAACTGGCTGGCCGGCCTCGTCGCCCGCCACATTGTCGATGAAAGCGATGCGCATGCAATGGCGCGGGCAATGGCGTATGAGTTGCCGAAGCGTGCTTATCGGCTGTAAAACGTGATGCGTAAAACGTAAAACGTAAAACGTAAAACGTGATGCGTGAATGTTCCTGCAAAGTTACGCGTTACGAATTACGTTTCACGTTTTATCCCACTGCCGATCCGCAAAATCCATAAACCGGTCCCAGTCATAGCTGGTGACATCGTGGCCGCCGGCGCGGATGTGGTAGCCGATGTGGCCGCCGGTTGGCTGGTGAATTTCCGGCATGGTGGCTGGCAACCCTTCTAACCCGCATAACGTATAAACGGGCGAGGCGTGGTAGGCCCCCAAGAACTCACCGTGCGGGTCGGCCCAGAGATCTTCGGCGGCGCTGGCGACATAAAGTGGACGGGGCGCGACCAGGGCCAGCAATTCATGTTGATCGACGGGGAGCGCCGCTTCGTTGTCGTTGTACAGCTTGAAGTTGGCGCAGAACCAATGGGGAAACCGGTCGTTGATCGCGGCGACAGTCTCGCCGAAGCAGCGCCGCGAAAGGGCCGCGCCGCCACAGCCCGAATCGTTGGAGATCACCAACCCAAAGCGTTCATCCTGCGCACCGGCCCAGAGCGCGGCTTTGCCCAGGCGCGAATGGCCCATGACCGCGACCCGTTCAGCGTCGATCGCCAGGTCGGTGACCAGATAGTCGAGCGCCCGGCTCAAGCCCCACGCCCAAGCCCCAATCGCGCCCCACTCAGCGATCCCCGGTTGTTGCTGACCACCACGATAAAAGAGCGGTTGCACCCCATTTTGAAAGCCGTCATCGTAATCAGGATCGAGATCGCCATAATAGGCAGTCGCCACGCCATAACCGCGGGCCAGGATCTGTTCCACGGGCCAACGTTCGGCACGCATGCCACGCGATGCTTCGGTTGCGCGATTGTCAACGATGCCGAACTCGGGCGCATTGCGCAGCCAACTATGCGCCAAACGAATGGCCGGGTCGGCATGGACGGTGTGGTTACCAAAAAAGTTCAGGCCCAGAAAAAGCCCGACCGGTGCTGTATGTCCGTGCGGCAGGTAGATCAGCAGATCCAGCCGTGGGCCGTCATCCTCTGCGGTGAAATAGATGGTAACCTGCTTACGGGTGGCCAACCCAGCCAGCGCATCCGCCCCAGTCTCGTGGATGACAAAGCGCAGCGGGAGCTTGGTCTGCGGCGTTTGGCCGTAAACCTCTTTCGCAAAAAGTTGCAGTAGTTCGGGGCGGCGTTTGGTCTGCCACGCCGCAACGGTTGTAATCGGACTGCCATCAGCCCCAACCAGCGGATCGGGCAATGAGTATTGGGGAACTTGGGTTTCATCATAGTTGGTAGGTTGGGAAGCCATCTGCGCCTCTTTAGTGGGTTTGCTCTGGGTTCATTATCGCCGGTAAAATGATTAAGCAGTATCAGTAGAGCGCCGTGTAGTCTGCATCCCCTGATGCAGACACCGGTTCGCATCCTCAGATGCGAACTACACATTGCGGTCTACTGAGTATACCATCACTACGGCAACCCCGCATCTGTCGTTAAAAAGTTCAGATTGAGAGAAATGTGCTATGCTAAAAGCGGTTATCATCGGGGCCGGCCACCGCGCCCTCACTTATGCCTCCTATGCGCAACACCACCCCGACGAGTTGCAGATCGTTGGCGTAGCCGATCCTTTACCCGCACGGCGTCAGTTTGTGGCCGACTTGTACGATCTGCCTGCAGAACGCTGCTTTGCATCGGCAGCAGAACTTGCCGCCGAGGAACGTTTCGCCGATCTTGCGATCAACGGCACGATGGATCACCAACATGTGGCGACTTCGTTGCCGCTATTGGCGGCTGGCTATGATCTACTGCTGGAAAAACCCTTTGCGGTGAGCGAGGCCGAGTTGTGGACCTTGGTCGAGGCGGCGCAGCGCTATGAACGCAAGGTGGCAATTTGCCATGTGCTGCGCTTTGCGCCCTTTTACACTGCGATTCGCCAGCGGCTGCTCGACGGAGTGATCGGCGAGGTGCTTAATGTGCAGGCGGTGGAGCATGTCTCATATCACCATCAGGCAGTTGCCTTTGTGCGCGGCAAGTGGAACAGCAAACGCAAGTGCTTTTCGCCGATGCTCATGGCCAAGTGTTGCCACGACCTCGACCTGATCGCGTGGATGAAAAGCCCGGTGGCCCCGGTGCGGGTGGCCAGCTTTGGCAGCAACTTTCAATTTCGCCCCGAAAAAGCGCCCCCTGGCGCGGGCACGCGCTGTCTGGTCGATTGCCCGATCGAAGCCGGCTGTCTCTACTCAGCGCGCAAACATTATCTGGATCACCCCAACCGCTGGGCCTTTTATGTCTGGGATGCGTTGCAGCAGGAGATGCAGCCCGCCAACTTGCCGGCCAAACATTACACCGAGTTGACGCTGGAAGAAAAGACTAACTGGCTGCGTGATGACAATCCCTATGGCCGCTGTGTCTGGAAATGTGACAACGATGTGGTCGATCACCAGTCAGTGGTAGTGGAATTTGCCGATGGCGCGACGGCCACGCTGAACATGGTGGGGGGCGCAGCAAAGCCATCCCGTTCGCTGCACATTGTGGGCACCAAAGGTGAAATCCAGGGCAATCTGGAGGATAGCCGTTTTGTGGTACGCCACATCGACCCGCGTGCCGGCCACGAGTACAGCGAAGAGTTAGTCGATCTCAGCATTGGCGGCGACATGACCGGTGCCTTTGGTGGTCACGGCGGCGGTGATCTGCGCCTGATGGCTGATTTTGTTCGTCTGATCCGTGGCGAAGCGCCTTCCCTGGCAACGACGACACTGGCCGATTCGGTCAACGGTCATCTGATCGGTTTCTGTGCCGACCAGGCGATGACAGAAGGGCGAGCTGTGGCGATCCCGTCATTTTGACAACTGACGACCGGCGGCTGAGCTTGTCGAAGCCAAAGGTCGTCCGTCGTCATGCGGGTTGCGGCCCAGCTAGGGGCGGGGGCATAGGGGCCGCAGTGACGGGAATACTCAGTGCCGGCCCATTACCCACAATCACGGCGAGGGCACGGGGGGCAATTTCGATGGTCCAGGCCTGTTGTTTGGAAAGCACATCGAGATCCGCATTGGCGGCCAATGGAATATCGGACTTGATCTGGACCTGACGTACCTGGCGCAACTGGACCCGTGGTTCATGGGTGCGTCCACCGCCGGAGATATTAAAAAAGTAGCGCCCCAGGTCAACCAGTTCCATCGCTTCGTAGACTGCCACATCGAGCAGTCCATCGTCAATTTTGGCGTCCGGTGCAAGCAGCATGTTGTTGCCAAAGAGGGGCGTATTAGCCACAGTGACGACATGGGTCAGCGCGGTTAGCTCTTCTCCTCCGTCGCCGATCACCGTAACATTGGCCAGATTTGCGGAGAAAAAATCACTTAACCGATTGAAGACACCACTCCAGCGCCCCTTTTCGGCATCTTCGCCCATGGGTACGGCCAATGCACTCAGACCGACACCGGCTGCCTCCAGGAAGTAGCCATCGACGGCGCGATCGGGCGTCACCACACAGCCAATGTCAATGTGGCGGATGGTGCCCATTGCCAAGAGGCGACAGGCGGCCTGTAACTCAAGGGGAATGCCCAGCGAGCGCGCAACGTTGTTCATCGTTCCAAGGGGCAGGATGCCAAGGATACAGTCGCTGCCCATCAGGCCGGTAGCAACCTCTTCGATCGTACCATCCCCACCTAACCCGATCACTAGACGCGCACCGCGTTCAATGGCCTGGCGCGCTAGTGCATGTGCGCCGACTTCCAATGTGGTTAACTGTACGCAAGGGTGAATCCCCACGCGTTGTAAGGCCTCCACCACGATGCGCGGGTGGCCGATATTCTCACCGAAACTCTTGGCCGCGGGGTTCAGGATCAAGGTGACTGGATTTGCCGCGTTTGTCCGATTGACCAGATCAATATAGGTCTTGATCTCCTCGCGCGTGCCTGGGACAGGATGCAGGAGAGGGGAAGTCGGCGGGGTTTCCAGTTGCACCGAGGTTGCAGCAGTAGCCATGCGATTTGCGGTAGCTGCGAGCAAATCTTGGGTCAACATCGCCAACTCGGCTTCCAACACCCGCAATTTATCGCATTCCTGCCGGAAATGATCTTGTGCTGCTTCGAGCTGCGTCAACTGCTGTACATGTTTTGCTTGTACTGCCGCCAGCTGCTGTAACAGCTGCTCCTGGTTAGCAAGCGCTGCCGCCATACCTCATGCTCCTACACATCTTATCCTCGGCGCTGTCATCATTTAGCATTTTTACTCGTGTAGAAAATGCTAAATGATGACAACCGCTGCTATACACCCGATGAATACGCTCGATGAACGATCAACCAATCAGCCAATTTTAGCACGGCATTGGTGATCTTGGATAGTGACTGTGATACAATTTGCATGGGCAAGAAAACCCCGTAGAAATACCTACTTTCCCTGATCTCCGCAACTTGCACAGCGCAATGGTGTTGCAATAGGATAGAAGCATAGTAATGATATTGTAACCTTGCGAATCTTCGTTCAAAGGAGAACTTTCCTTGTCGGCAAGTGTATTACGTTATTTGACCGATGCGCGTACAGACGTGCGACCCTGGATCTGGTCGCTATTCGCCATGCTCTACCTAAGTGCATTGCTACCAAGTCTGCCGGTGGGACTCTGGTTACTTGGCTTTCTCAGCTTTCAAGTTCTGAAAGAGTATTTTAGCATTGTGCCCCTTCGGCGTGATGAACGGGTGCTGCTGCTGCTTGGCTATGCCACCATTCCGGTGCAATTTTATCTAGTTGGTCTGGAACATGCGGCCGGTGCCCTCATTTTTGTCCCTTTCTTCATTCTCATCCTCAGTGGCATTGGCTTGCGCAAATTCGGCATGACTCCCCATATGCTCAATAGCACGTTGAAGGTCGGCTGGGGGGTCTTTACGTTGGTCTATACCTTTAGCTACCTAGGCTTTCTGTTGCCCGGCGCTTCGTTGCTCGCGACCGAAAACAAAGTGGCACCGCTGCTCTATCTCTTGCTGCTCGTGCATAGCCAAAGTTTGATCTGGGCTGGTTGGTCACGTTTGGGCCTGAATCAGATCATTGGGCCGACAGGCAATCTGCTCAGCATCGGGGCGACCGGGGTAGTCGGGTGGAGCATTGGGCCCTGGTTGATGGCCTTGCCGGCGCAGCACGCATTGGTCACCGGTCTGCTAGTTGGCACCGCCGCCTACCTGGGCAGCATGACCATTCGCGCCATTCAACAGGCGCTTTATATTTCCGAAGAAGATCGCTCACTGCCGGGCTTGGGGGGAATGCTCACCTTTGTTTATCCCTTTGTTTATGCCGCCCCACTCTTCTATTTTTTGCTGCGTTTATATCAATAACAGCCCACCTGGTTGTGCCAAAACTCATCGCCTATGAACCGCATTATCCGCTATTTGCTTTTTTTACTCTTTGTACAGCCCCTTGTGCGCCTGATCTTGGGCTGGCAGGTACGCAACCGCGAACTACTGCCCAAACAGGGGCCGGCCATTATTGCCGCAAACCACAACAGCCATCTCGACACCATGATGTTGATGGCGCTCTTCCCCATGCGTATTTCGCATAAGGTGCGCCCCGTGGCGGCGGCCGATTACTGGCTGAGCAACCGCTGGCTCGCTTGGTTTTCCCACAATATTATTGATGTGATCCCGATTGATCGCGAGCGACGGGACAAGGATAGCGATCCGCTGGCCACCAGTGCGGCGGCGCTGGCGAATGGCGACATCCTGATCTTCTTCCCCGAGGGTTCCCGTGGCGAGCCGGAGACGTTGCAGCCTTTTCGCCCTGGCCTGGCTTTGTTAGTCGAGCGCTTTCCCGATACCCCAGTCATTCCGATCTTTATGCACGGTCTCGGCAAAAGTTTGCCCAAGGGGAGCGGCCTGTTTGTCCCCTTTTTCTGTCAAATCATTGTCGGCCAGCGCATTGAATGGGAAGGGAAACGGCGCGTCTTTATGCAGCGCTACAAGACGCAGATGCAGCAGTTGGCCGCGCAGGGCAATTTCCCCCCCTGGCAATAAAACGGTTGCGGCGGGTGCGGCGTGTTTTGTAAAACAAGGAATAACGTTAAGAAGGCAGGCGAGCCATCGCCCGCCTTTTTTGATTGGCTGTTTACCTTTATCGTGACTTCTGTAGTGATAATGGCGTATATCTATTCGCGTAAAATGTAAAGTGTAGCTATTTTCAATAAAGTCACGCCACTTTTCGGCGATTTCTCTGATAGCGCTGATGCGTGGGTAGACCGTACAATGAAGATGACGTTTGATAAGACAAAGCAGTAAATGACGATTGATGTTCTGTCAACAAAATTATGACAGGTACCTGTCATTCCGAACCGGCTTTTTGGTGAGAAATCCCCCTTTGCCCAGACGGAGATTCCTCGGCAATAGGGCCGGGTGCCCACTAGGCGCCCAATGACAGGGTAAACCATCAAAGTTTTGCTGACAGTATACTAAAATTGATTTTATAAATAAAATGGAGTTCAAGTATACGTGACGACACTGCAAACTTGGTTTCAGCCTAAAACCGCGGTTCCGGCGGCTTTGCAACCAATCTTTTTTCATCTCTACTGGGATATTGCCTGGTTTGGCATTTTGTCCGGGAGCACTCTTTCCTTTCTGTCGGTCTATGCCGCACGGGTTGGGGCCTCTGCCTTTGAAATTGGCTTATTGTCTGCCGGCCCAGCAGTAATTGGCCTACTCTTCACCTTACCGGCTGGGCGTTGGCTCCAGGGACGACCAGTGGGTGGCGCGGTCTTCTGGTCTGCGCTGCTGGCGCGCTTGGGCTATCTCGGCTTTGCTTTCTTGCCGCTGCTGATGCAACCCAACCAGCAGGTCTGGTCGCTGGTCATGATTGTGCTGCTGATGACGATCCCGAACACGGTCCTCGCGGTTGGGTTTAATGCCATGTATGCGTCGGCGGTGCCGCTGGAATGGCGCGGCCATGTGGTCGGCATTCGCAATGCGCTGCTCTCGCTGATCTTTGTGGTTACCTCTTTACTCTGTGGCTGGCTGTTGAACAGTTTCTCCTTTCAGCAAGGCTACATCATCATCTTTCTCCTTGGCGCGATAGGGGCGGCAATGAGTACCTATCACCTCTGGTTTTTGCGCCACGTTTCCGGCGAAGCACCACCAGGCCCCGCCCAGATTCGCGAAGTGATTGGGGATCTCGCCCGCCCGGGTGATCTGCGCATCCTGGGCATTTCGTTGCGCACCAATATTGGGCTGCGCGCCTTTACCCGCGGCATGAATCTGCTCCGCCTGGAAGTGCTCAAGGGGATGTACGGCCGAATTATTGCGGCGCTCTTCTTCTTTCATATTGCGCTCCACCTGCCGGTGCCGATTTTTCCGCTCTTTTGGGTTGATCGGCTGCACTTCAATGATGGTGATATCAGCTTGGGAACCGCCGCGTTTCACGTTGCCGTCTTGCTCGGCTCGTTACGCGTCGGCGCGCTGACCAACCGCTGGGGCAACCGCACGATTACCGCCGCTGGGGGGATTCTGCTTGGCCTCTATCCGCTGCTGACAGGCTTCACCACTACGCTTGGCTTTTTTCTGGTGGTTTCGCTGATTGGTGGTTTTGCCTGGTCGTTGGTGGGTGCAGCGATTGGGAACTATCTGCTGGAAAATGTGCCAAACACCGATCGCCCCGCCTATTTGGCCTGGTATAACCTGGCGCTCAACGCGGCCGTGCTGGTGGGTGCCATGCTTGGGCCGGTCCTTGCGCAACAATTTGGGCTGGTAGAAGCGTTGATCATCAGCGCGGTTGCCCGGGCCTTGGCCGCCATCGCCATCTGGGTTTTGCGCTGAGTTGCAGCACCAGCGCACGCTTGCATCATTCTGTATGCCTCATTCCTAATTCTCGCGTCGATTCAGTTATAATAGTAGCTATGAACGTTCCAGCCTTAATGGCCACCTACCAATTGCGTCAACGTGAATATCTGTTGCGCATTACCCGCGCCATGACCTCGCGGCTTGATCTACCCAGCCTGCTGCGCCTGATCCTTAACAGCGCGGCAGAGCTGGTTGGCTGTCGCGCCGGCCTGATTGTGCTCGAAGAAGAGACCGATTTTGGGCAGGCGCGCACCGTGACGCAATACCAGGTGCGGGCTTTTTATGGCATTGCGCCGCACTACCTCACGGCCTTCGAGCCGCTGCTTGATGTGGCACCGCTGGTGCAGAGCAATTACGATGAAACGGTCGCTCAGCTCGACGACCATATGTTAGATTTACAGGCACGCGTGCGCCAGGTCGAAGGCAAACTGGGCTTTACCCTGGGTCAGGTGGTGGGTTTGCCCTTGCTCGTCGAGGATGAGCTGCTGGGGATGATCTACCTCTTTCGCACCGAGTATGCCTTTACCCAACTCGACTGGCAATTTCTGCAAGGCTTTGCGGACCAAGCTGCAGTGGCGGTGCGCAATGCCCGTCTCTATCACCAACTGGAGACGGAGCGCAGTCGGCTTGCCACGATCGTGGAGAACAGCGCGCACGGCATTCTGATTCTTAACGCCGAACGGCGAGTGCTGATTATCAACCAGGCCTTAGCTGCCATGCTGGATGTGACCGCAGAAGATGCCGTGGGCCGCCCTTGCCACGAAGTGTTGACACTGCAAAATGTACAAGGTGATGATGTCTGCCAGGACGAAACGTTTACCGGCTTCCCCACGCGCGAGAGTCTACACAGTGAAGGGGATCTGCAACGCCCTGGGGGGAGCCGGCTTACCGTTTCGGTCACCTATACGCCCCTCTACAACGAACAGGATCGGCTAGTCAACATTGTCGTCAATGTGCATGACATCACCCGCTTTCGCGAGGAAGAGGAGATCAAATCGACCTTTACCTCGATTATCAGCCACGAGTTAAAGACCCCAGTGGCACTGATCAAAGGCTATGCGCAGACCCTAGCGCGCCCAGATGCCAAATGGGACGCCGAGACAGCCCGGCAAAGTCTGGAAGTGATCGAAGAAGAAGCGGATCGGCTGGAGGCGTTGATTAATAATTTGTTGGACGCGAGCCGGATTCAGGCTAGTGGACTACGTTTGGATTATGGCGATGTCAATTTAGAACGCTTGGTGGAGCGGGTAGCCCAAGGCTATCGTTTACAGACGCAGGAGCACCAGATCGAGTTGGATTTCCCCGAAAAACTGCCGGCTATTTGGGGGGATGAAGAACGACTGCGGCAGGTAGTCACCAATTTAGTGGGCAATGCGATTAAATACTCGCCCCAAGGTGGGGTGATTCGGATTGGTGGATGGCTGGAAGAACTCGCGGATGGGGCGACCGGACGCCGTGTCGTGCTTTATGTGGCCGACCAAGGCATCGGCATTCCCGTGCATGAGCTGCCCCATATCTTTGAGCGCTTTTACCGCGTTGATAGCACCTTGCGCCGCAGTACCGCCGGTGCAGGGCTAGGGCTTTATCTAACCAAAGCGATTGTGGAAGCACATGGCGGCCAGATCTGGGCCCACAGCGAACCAAATAAGGGCACAACCTTCTTTGTGGCGCTGGCAATTGCACCGCCCCCGCCAGTACCAGCCGGCTAAAATCAGAACGGATTACACAGGTCAGGTTGACTCAGTTCAGGTTGGCAATCCATTGGAAGATTGCTTATCCCGCGCCATCCCCTGGCAACAGATCCCTTGCGACATCCTCTTGCAGCGCGGCCAACAGATCAAGCAGCGCTTGCCGTTCGGCGGGGTAGAGGCCATGGTGTTTTTGTTTAAGCTGGAGGAGCAGGCGGGTGGTTTTAACGGTAACAGCGAGATCTTCAGGGATGGCGAGTTTGGCCTGGCGGGCGAGGCTGTAGGCGCGTTCCAGATCGCCAGCGCTGCGTGCGGCTTGGAACGCCAGATCGAGCTCCCCCAACTCTTCCCAGAGCAGGGAGGCCTGGGCTGGGACTTCGTTGTACGCGGCGACAAAAGCGCGGAAGCGTTTAACCACCGGCTCGTCGGGCGATTGGCGACCACGCGCCACGAGCAGATCCAACTCGTTTTCCAACTCCCAGAGATGTTCGTCAAGGGTCGTATAGTCGGCAACGCCAGCGAATTCTTGTGCCAATAAAGCCCACGAGTAGTAGAGATCGGCGTGGCTGTGTAGTCCGCCAAAGGTTTCGTCGAGCCAGCGCTGGACATAGAGGTAGCCTTCATCGCCCAGGTTGAGGGGGCGCACTAGCTGCAAATATTGCTGGGTGCGCGCCAGCAGGTCGATCACTTCACGTTTGCTCAGGTTGGGGCGGGGGGGCAGTTCGTGGTAACGCTTGGCAAGCATATCCATCACCTGGGAACCAACACTATCGGCCTGCCGTTGCATTACACCTGCCGCGGTTTCAAAGAGGTTGATGACCCGTGCCACCGTCTCCGCGGTCATATCCTGGTCGAGCAGGCGTGCCGCCCAGCGCCAAGCTAACGCCGCAGTGACCTCGTCAACCGCCATCTGTAACGTCTGGTCACTGGTTAGCATGACCAGAGCTTCGGCGGCAATCACCCCTTCTTGGGCTTGCCGATAGTTGGCGACCTCCAGATAGCCACGAGCGGTGGCTAAAAGGGCATGCACCTCGGTTCCAATCGCACTATTCAATTCGGCAGCTTGATCAGCCACCTGATCGATCAGCAGTGGATCGCCAAAGCTGGTGGCCAACGTGGCAGCCTCGCTATTGATTTTGTGCGTTGCCCGCCAATCACGTGCGGCGAGCCGGTCAGCCGCTTCTTGTAGATGACCATCAATATATTGCGCGGCGGCCTCGCGCTGCAGGGCATGATCTTCGAGTTGAATCGCTAGCTCATAGGCCCGGCGATTACGGCGGTAAGCCTGGGTCCACATGCCGCGCGCCAGCAGATCATCAACCTCGTCCAGGTAGCCTTCAATCACTTCGATGGCCGAAAGATCTTCGGTCTGCAAGGTCTCGATCAGATCAGGCCAGCGAATGGTCAACACGCCGGGAATTTCGCTGATGGCCAGCGCACTTAAGACCGCGGCATCGGGGCTGTCCATAATCACCAGGCGGTCAGTTGAGCGGCTCAAAGCGACGCGCATCTCATCAAACAGTCGTCGCGCTTCAAGACGCCCGATCAGGTCGCCGTTCAAATCGTGGCAGAGGGCATCGGCCCGCGTATAGAGCTCATTGAGGCCGTAAATCAGCACTGTGCTGCGTTCCAACCCCTTAATCTCACGGGGGAGGAAGATCACCTCGTCACTCTCCTGGCCGGCATCGGCATTGCTTTGTCGCAGTTGATTGCGCAGTCCTTCGCTCATGTCGACGATCACCCGGCCAGGACTGTTCACCAACTCATCGATCAGATCTTGCCAGTCACGCTGGGCCGCGCTGCTCGTTTCTGTGGGTTGATGGCGTGGCGCGCAGAGGAAAAGTTGGCCGTTACCCTCCTCCGTGGCGTCGCTGCCGATGGTTTCATAGATAAAGGCTTGGCGGCGACCACTGGGGCGCAAGGGCTTGGGCAGGTTGCTATAAAAGCGCCAACTGTTATCGATCAGTTGGGCCAGGTTGCGCGGCGAGCGGCGCTGATGGGCAAATTCAAATTCCTCAGGCCAGGTCTCCATCTGTTCGCCGAGCAGATTTTTGGTAACGCCCCAATCAAAGCCACTGGGCTGGACAATCTGCGACTCATCACCGGCAACGACAAAGGCAAAGGGCGCATCTGTACGGCGGCGCCGCCGCTCACGCACCATCTCGCCGACCATGGCAATCTGCACCAGCGTGAGATCCTGCACCTCGTCGATTACCAGCCCATCATATTCGGCCAGCCAGTGCGGGCTTTTACCCTTTTGCAGCCGGCTGATTGCGTGATTGGCCGCCAGTTGATCCTGGAAGAAGTGCTCATTCTGCGCGCTGATCGCCAGGCGACAAGCTAATTCGGCGGCGTTGCGGTCAAGCCCGCGCATGGCCGCATAGGTCGCCGCACTCAGCCCCCCGTCGTACGCAATGAGGTCACGCAGGTCGGCGTGGGCAAGTTGGTAATCGACGGGAAAAAGTTTACCCAGCAGGTGGGCACGGATTTCGGTGAAGAGGGTCTGCGGAAAGCGCTTCCAAGGGCCAAGGGTGGGGGTATGGGGCAGATTCAGAAAGCGGGTAAAACGCTCCAACTCCCCAAAGGGCTCATGCTGGGCCGCCATGCGCGTCAACTGGTGCTCGATCTCACCCAGCGTTGCCACGCGCACCTTTTGGGCAAGCACCTCGCCTTGGGCCTCTAAAAATTCTTGCGCGGCCCGTTTCAGGCGGCTGGTATAGGTGATATAGAGGATCTTCTGCAGGTCGGTACGCTTGGCTAAATCGCGCACAAGGTAGAGCAGGGAGACTGTCTTGCCGCTGCCGGGTAGCCCCATTACTGTCGCCAAAGTGATCTGCGCACTCTGCATGCGATCACTCAGCGCGGTTTGCTCATCGTAACGGGGATCGAGGCTGGCAATCGGCACCTCCTCGTAGTCGTTCAAAGAGCCAAGCTCGAGAGGGTCATCTGTCTCGTCATGATGGCGGATCGAATGGACGAGAATCGTCTGGGCCGCGTGGGCACCGTTTGGCAGTGGTAGATTAAGCTGTTCAGGGTCTTTGTTGGGCGGTGTTTCAATGCCGCTCTCGCTGTTGGGGATCCACCACATGTAATAATGGTTGCCTTGCACGGGGGTACGCCGCCAGCGCGCGTTGAGACCGGTGGTACCTTTTACATTGGGCGTGCGCCCGCGCGTTCCCAACAACACTTGCGCCCATAGCGCTTTGCGGCGAATTGACGGGGGCAATGTTTCAGCAACACGGTCATAGTCTTTGTGTTTGAGCAGACGGTAATTTGACATTTTCCAACGACGAATTGACGACAAACGCAGCGATTGTTGTTATGATAACATAGTTTGTTCAGATCGTGTAACTGCGTAGCCGGTAGGGCGCATCGCCGGGAGGGGGCATCAGGAATGGTGTCGCCAGCGGTAAGCTAAGGTGTGTAATCGACCAAGCGTCCCCGAGCTGTTAAGTGGTTTATGGCCTATGCATTAGCCGCAGAGAACCTAGAGAAGATGAACGACGCCATACCCCTGTGGTAAGGGTAAAATCTGCATAAGTTCTATGGTTGTCACCCCTACGATGGCAGGATGGATGATGGTAGATCAAGCCATCTTGATAGGCAGCGACCGTTGATCGAGGATTATACAAAATTCCGCTTGACAGGCGATCTCAACACAGATGAAATGATCATTGTACCGATAAACCGAACGATCAGATCGAGCATTGATGACAATGGAACCTGAGCAACCAACCAAAGCCCGAACCGATGACCATCGGATTGCCGGCCTCACATTGACTCCAGTCATGACGCACCTGGGCTTTGCGACCGAAGTCGAGGTTGATCTTTCCTTACAGCGCCAGATCGTTGATATGATTGCAGTGCGTCGGGTACAGGTAGTGGAGAAGACCTTGCCACCGATCTACTGGCAAGTCTTTGGCGACTTGAACGAACACAACCTGATTTCATTCAAATCTTACAGTGAAGTGTTCAACGCCCAGGCGCTTGAAGAATTCTATGGTCATCTCACTAACTATTGCAAGGTGCGCGCTGTCCCGCGGCGTGAGATCAATCTGTATGCGATCACCAACCACTTTCCGCGTGACCTGCTCCAACTATTACGCGCCCAGGGATTGGTAACGGAAGTACGGCCGGGCGAGGTTTACGATCTGCGGATGAGCAGCTTAAAGCCGGTACGCATTATTGTTTGCAGCCAGACTGACAATCCGATTCTGGCGCTCTTTTCAACGGATATGGCCCGCATCCAAGCGGCTTATCGGACCCTGGCAACTGAGTCTACGTTATTTGCCGAAGTCAGCGTCTATTGGCAACAGATTCTGAAGCGGCTGAATGAGGAGATTCCGAATATGTACACCAAAGAAGATTTCTTGCGCGACTATCCGCCAACGGCGGACACCCCGGTTTTGTTTGGCTGGCAGCTTGAAGAATGGCGAAAAGAGATAGCGAAGCAAGCCCAGCAAGGCATTGAACAAGTCTTTAAGCAAGGCATTGAACAAGGCATTGAACAAGGTGAGTTGGCAATGCGCGGCACCATTGAGCGGATCCTACAACAACGGTTAGGCGACATACCGTCGACCGTTTACACGCGCTTGTCTGACAGTACACTTGCCCAGTTGAACGACCTAGTCAACGCCGCGCTCGATGCCGATTCGTGGGAAGCGTTCATTGCCGCGTTGCCGAAGCCAGCAGCATGAACGACAAAAAAGGGTAAGCCAAAAGGGGTTGCGTAACGATTACGCAACCCCTTTGCTTGGAAAGCGTAATGTCAATCCCATCTAGACATCATCCTCATTAACCGGCTGCACCACCCCACCGTGGACATGAAAGCGCTGTGCCCGATCGCGAAAGGTGGGCGCAAAATCGGTCCAATCGGTGGTGGTGATAATCGCCTGGGGAACATCGTGGAGGGCGTTGAGCAGGGTGTTGCGCCGGTGCAGATCAAGTTCGCTCATGACATCATCGAGCAGGAGCAAGGGGGCGCGGCCGGCGGCCTCCGTGCTCAGCTGCAACTCAGCAAGTTTCAAGGCCAAGGCGGCGGTACGCTGTTGACCACGACTGCCATAGGTGCGCAGGTCACGGCCGTTGGCGACAATGCGCAGATCATCGCGGTGGGGACCATAGAGGGTCGTGCCGGCGGCAAGTTCGCGGGCGCGGCGGCTGCGGAGCTTGGCCAGGTAGTGCTCGGCAATGGTGGCAGCGGTGATGGGCGTATGGGTCTCCGCCATTTCGTCGGCAAAGAGCGAACTCTCTTGTAACTGCGTAAAAGCCAGCTCTGAGAGTTGACCAGGATTAAAGCTCGGCACGTAGTAAAGGGTGAGCCGCTCTAGATCGTTGCTGAGCGCGGCATGGCGTTGATGGGCGATCATTTCTAGCTGTAAAACAAAATTGTGGCGGCGCGCCATCACCGCACTACCGAAGGTGCTCAGCTGGGCGTCCCAAAAACGCAACTGGGCATCGGTACTCTCTGCGGTAGGCCGGGCATTCTGATCGCGCAGCGTTTTGAGCAGGCTATTGCGCTGGGTAACCACCTTCTGAAATTCAGAAAGGGCGCGGCAATAGTCACGGTCGATCTGGCAGAGCGCAATATCCAAATAGCGCCGCCGCTCACCCGGACTGCCGTCAACCAGCTTGATATCCGCGGGCAGGAAGAGCACCGTGGGCATCAACCCCAGCAGATCCATACTACGCTTGTTGACCCCGTTGATCTTCACCTGCTTGGTATAGTTGACCCCATCCCCGCGGCCGGAGAGGATGATCTCCAGGGTCAACGGTCGTCCCCCCCCTTGCACCTCCGCCGCCAGCCGACTATAGGGAATCGGCTCACTCTGCGCCTGCCAATCCACTACTTCCCGCTCTTGTTGGGCATGGACCGGTTTGCTAGTCGAAAGAAAATAGATCGCTTCGAGCAAGTTCGTCTTACCCTGGGCGTTTTGGCCTTGCAGCAGGGCAAAGGGCTGCTGAAAATCAAGCTCCAGCCGCTGATAATTGCGATAGTGGGTGAGTGACAGGTGGGTTAGGAACATGGTACAGGTTAGAGACGTGATGCGTAAAACGTGATATGAGCGTAGAATCTCCCCGCCCCGTATCACGTTTTACGCATCACGTTTTACGTGTCTCAGCGCTTCTTCTGGGTTAATTCAGCAATCAACAGGTCGATTTCGGTCTCTGGGTCAGCCCCAGTTTTCATGGCAAAGTCGGCTTCGAGCAGGCGATCCATCGTTGCGATCAGCACGGGGAGGGGATAGCTGTTAGCCTGATTCATCGCCTTTTTGACCGAATAAGGTTTTTCGCCGACGACTTTGGCAATATCATATTCGTTGCCGCCACTGCTTTGCATGGCCGCTTTGACTTTGAGCAGAATCCGGTATTGGCGCGCAATCATGGTTAAAAGATAAAACGGGTTCGCATCGCCCCGCCGCAATTCATAAAGCGAGTGCATGGCCCCGCGGCCATTACGCTGGCTCAGCGCGTCGGTGAGATCCCAGATCAACGCTTCGCTGGCATCGCTGACAAGTAAACGCACATCCTGCACCGTGATGGGGCGCTTGCCGGCATAGGTGGCAAGTTTGAGCAATTCGTTGTGCAGTTGGCGCAGATTAGGCCCGACAAAGTCGGCCAGCGTTTGGGTGGCCTGTCCTTCCATTGCGATCTGCTGGGCACGCGCATAGGCGTGCAACCAGCCGGGCAACGCTTTGGCATCGGGCGTCACCAACTCTTCGGCGATAATCACTTTACGCTTGATCAACTCATCCAGGCCAGGGATTTTGCGTGCAGGGTATTTCTCGGTGGCCGCAGTGGTAAAGCCTTTCCAGAGGACACGTCGTTTATCGACATTGTTGTCAATCAGGATCAGATCACAGGTATCGGGCAGCAGCTCTAATTCTGTCAGCAACTGGGCCGCCATCTGGTGCGCAGCACTTTCAGTGCCTTTACTGGCGGCCATACGCTTATCGAGACTATCGAGAAAACCGTTGACCAGCAACAAACGCTTGGGCGCGAGGAAAGGCATCATGCTGGCCTCGCCCAGTAGATCGGCGGTGCGCAGCTGATTACCGTCGAGCGTCGCCGTGTTGAGATCCGCCATCTCGGCGTCGCCCAAGGCCCGTTTACGTTCAGCAATACGCTGACCGCTCAGATATTCATCACAGTTGAGGTGCAGATAGATCATTGCGCCAGACAAATCTTATTCAAAAACGACGCGATAAAGCCGCAGATTGCCCATTTGCACTGGATAAAGCTCAACCAGCCACCGGTCGTTGACCTCGGCTAGGGTAGTGTAATGCTGTAGCTGCATCCCCAGGCGGCCACCAAACAGCAGCGCCGGCATCACCAGCACCAGGCTCATGGCAAAGCGCTCAAAAGGGTTATGCCGGCGTCCAGGCAACAACGCCGCCAGGGTGACGAGGACAGCCGTCGTCACAATATTTGTCCCACAATTGGGATGACGCGCCAGATCACTTTCCCCGGCCTGCAAACGCAGCAGCGCATCATTTACCGCCCGCCGTAATGCCTGTTCATCCACCTCACCATAGATTGTAAAGCCAAAGGGATCACTATAGCCACTAAAGCGGCGGTGGCTGAAACGTTCGGACAGAATATAAATGGTCGCATGTTCAATGGCATGGTGTTGGCGGACACGGCGACTGAGTTGGCGTAGCGCGTCAAGCATAGGAGGGTCCGGGTCTAATTGGTGATGCGTGATGCGTAAAACGTGAAACGTAAAACGTAAAGGTTGTGCTCACGCATTACGTTTCACGCATTACGTTTCACGTTTTACGCATCACGTTTTACGCATTAATCGTTTATTTGCCCAAGAGCGCCTTGGCACGTTTAACAACATTTTCGGGCGTCAAGCCCAATTCAGCATAAACTCGTTTATAGGGGGCACTAGAGCCAAAACGGTCCACCGCGATGATATCGCTCTTGGCCTTATCATTGCCGATCCAGCGTTCCCAGCCAAAGGAGGTGCCGGCTTCAATCGCCAATTTTGGCACGTTGGCGGGAATGACCGCCGCGCGATATTCCTCACTTTGCCCACTAAAGAGTTCCCAAGAGGGCAGGCTAACGACGCGCACGGCGATGCCTTCTTTGGCCAACTGCTTGGCCCCCTCATAGGCAATCGAGACTTCGCTGCCGGTGGAGAGCAGGACAATTTCCGGCTGGCCGGGTTTGCTGTCGTAGAGGGTATAGCCGCCCTTAAGCGCATCGGTGGCTGGTGCTAAGCCCTCGCCTTCGCGATCAAAAGTGGGCAGGTTTTGGCGGGTGAGCACCAACGCAGTCGGCCCCTGAATGTTCTCAAGGGCAATGCGCCAGGCTTGGGCGGTCTCATTGGCATCCGCCGGCCGCACCACCGTCATGTTGATCATGGCACGCAGCGAAGCCAACTGCTCGATCGGCTGGTGCGTCGGCCCATCTTCGCCGACACCCACGCTGTCGTGGGTAAAGATGTAGATCACCTGCAACCCACTCAACGCCGCCAGGCGCATACTCGGGCGCAAGTAATCGCTGAAGACAAAGAAGGTGGCACCAAAGGGCATCACACCCCCATGATAAGCCATCCCATTGATGATACCACCCATGCCATGTTCACGCACGCCAAAGTTGATATTGCGTCCGACAAAACTACCAGGGGCCATATCGCCCCCGCCTTTGATGGTATTTTTGTTGCTCGCCGCCAAATCAGCGCTGCCGCCAACCAGATTGTGGATCACCTTGGCCAAGGCGTTGATCACCGTACCACCGGCGTTGCGCGTGGCCACAGCTTCACCAGCAGGGAAAACCGGCAGGGCATCCTGCCAACCTGCCGGCAACTTACCGGAAGTAAATTGTGCCAGTTCAGCCGCCGCATCCGGGTACTTTTCGGCGTAACGGGCCAGCAGTTGATCGTGCGCTGCTTCAAAAGCCTGACCGCGCGCAATAAATTGTTCGCGCAGCGCAACGACCTCATCGGGCACATAGAAGCGCGAGCCAACAGGGAAACCAAGATTGGCGCGTGTCTTGGCCAGCTCTTCTTCGCCAAAGGCATCACTGTGCGCTTTGGGGGTGCCGCCCAATTTGGGGCTACCAAAACCGATGATCGTTTTACAACCAATGATACTTGGGCGGGGATCAGCCTGGGCAGCTTCAATGGCCGCGGCCACGGCCGCGCCATCCATGCCGTCGATCTCTTGCACATGCCAGCCATAGGCGTCAAAACGCTTGGCCCAATCTTCCGTGTAGGCAATGTCCGTATAGCCGTCAATCGTCACCCGGTTATTGTCGTAAAGGTAGATCAGTTTTCCCAATTGCAGATGCCCGGCCAGGCTGGCAGCTTCGCTGGCGATCCCTTCCATCAGATCGCCATCACTGACAATGGCATAGGTGTAGTGGTTGATCACCTCAAAGTCGGGTTGGTTGAAACGGGCCGCCAGCCAGCGCTCGGCCATTGCCATCCCCACGCCATTGGCAAAGCCTTGGCCAAGTGGACCAGTCGTGGTTTCAATGCCAGGAGCATAGCCATATTCGGGATGGCCAGGGGTCTTGCTTTCCCACTGGCGGAAGTTTTTTAGATCATCGAGCGAAACACCAAAGCCGGTCAGGTGGAGGAGGGAATAGAGCAACATTGAACCGTGGCCGGCACTCAGGACAAAGCGGTCACGGTCAAACCAATGAGGACCGGCGGGGCTAAAGCGCAAATAGCGCGCCCACAGCACGGTGGCGGCTTGGGCCATGCCCATCGGCAAGCCGGCATGGCCGGATTCGGCCTGCTGCACGGCATCCGCAGCGAGCATGCGAATGGTATTTACAAACGTCTTTTCGAGCTCGGGTGCGAGCGTAAGTGGTTGGGCCTTGATTGTGGTAGCTGTCATAAATTTCACCTCAGATTACTTCAACTTCATTATTAACTTTACTTTCGTAGGACTTACGCAGCGCTCTCTGGCTTCGACACGCTCAGCCGCCGAGTGCTGCGTAAGTCCTTTTCGATTTCGCATATTACTTTAGATCATATAATTTCAGACTACAAAAGTCTGTTGTCAATCTAACAGAGTGCGCAATTACCGGCGTCGCGATTGAATCAGGGCAAGCAGTGATAGACCCAGGCTGATGTCGTGATGGGTAAGGCACCGGCAGGCAAGCACAACGCCGCACAGTTGAGCGCGACAAGAGATCTCGCCGCTTTGCGCAGAGAACCCTTGTAGAGTAGTATATACTACCTTGGATACCAATGGTATTTCGAGTGGCAATGATCTATTCTTTACTGCGCTTGCCCATTGCAAGCGTTTTTTTTGGGTCTGTTACACCTGATCGTCAGGTGTGATGGAAGTTCTACGTTGTAATTGAGGTAAACCATGACCGCAAATGGCAAGCGGAAAGAGCTTCCGCTCTCGCCCCCGGATCAAATGCAGGCGCGGCTTCAGGATCGCAAGGTACAGGCGCAACTGCTTGGTGGGCTCGGCTTATTGACCGGATTGGGCGCAGGGCTGGCCAGCTATGCAATTCTGCATGAACCGCTCAATGTCTGTCTCGAAAAATTGACCATCCGGCTACCCCATGCCAAAGGGCGACTGCCGCGGGCCGGCTTGCGCATTTTGCACCTCTCCGATACTCACTTTCAAGGCATCGACTGGCGCGAGCAGGCCAAAATTGAACGAATCCGGCAGCTAACGTACGGCCTGGAATATGATCTGCTGGTCCATACGGGTGATTTCTGGCATAACGAAGTTGGGCTGGAAAACATTATCATGCTGCTAGAAAATGTGCCGCCCCCACGGCTGGGCGGTTATGGCGTTTTGGGCAACCACGACTATGTCTGTTACAGCCACAGCGATATGTTTACCCGGAATTGGATGCGCTATCAACTGCGCGCTGGGCGGCAACTCAACGGTAAACCACTCAATCGCGCCCTCATCCGCCGCCTCGCCGGGATGATGAATAATGCCCGCGAGTTTTATCGTTTTGCCCAATTTTTTATGAATATGCCCTTTGATCTAAAGCGGATCCACTTCAACGATGTGGCCCGCTTGCGCAATACGCTGGCCGAACATGGCTTAGAGGTGCTGCATAATCGCTCATTACACCTGCGCCATAAACCAGGGCAGAGCGATGGCGTTGATATTCATCTGGCCGGGGTTGACGATGTCACAGAAGGGACGCCGGATCTGGTCCAAACGTTACGGCAGCTGCCAAGTGGCGAACCGAACATTCTGCTCAGCCACAATCCCGATATTTTGGAGGAACCCGATTCGCGGCGTGCCGACCTGATTCTGGCCGGCCATACCCACGGTGGACAGATTGTGTTGCCCTGGCTAGGGGCGGCGCATACCCATTCGGAACACCTCAAGCGCCGCGAAGCCGCCGGCTATATGCGCCGGGATCAGACCCACGTTTATGTTTCACGGGGGATTGGCGAAGGGATCCCGCTGCGCTTTGGGGCACGACCTCAGATTGCGTTGATCACCGTGGTGGGGGAGTGAAACGTGAAGCGTGAAACGTGCTGCGTGAAATATATGCGCAAGCAGTGACAGCAGCGATTATGCATTACGTTTTACGTTTTACTCATTAAGGAGGTAAAGCAATGATGTGGCAGAGTGCAGGCTGGCGCAAACGGCTGGTAGCAGATTTAACTGGCGATGTATTGGAGATTGGGGTTGGCGAGGGCGAAAATCTTGCCCATTATGCCAAAGCGCGCCAAGTTTGGGCGATTGAGCCGGATGCGACGCGGGCTGAGGCGGCGCGGGCGGTCGCGGGTAAATTGACGATCCCCATCACCATTGATACAGCCGGGGCAGAAGCCTTGCCCTATCGTGATCACAGCTTTGACCATGTCGTAAGCAGTCTGGTTTTTTGCTCCGTCAATGATCAAACCCAAGCGCTGCGTGAGGTGCGCCGGGTGTTGCGTCCTGGTGGCGTGTTGCACATGGTTGAACATGTCCAACCAGAGACCAAATGGCTGGCCGCGTTCTTTCATGCGTTAACACCGTGGTGGCAAGGCGTCGCCCATAACTGTCATCTGGATCGACCGACCCTGAACACGCTGGAGCAATTGGGCTGGCAAGTGACAGTACATCGCCGGCGTGCGATGTTTGTGCGACTGAGCGCACGCTGAATGGGTGTATCCCCTGACTCGCCGCACAACCGACCTTTGCGGAGAGTTTGACGCCTTTATCAATTACTTTGTATACTATCGCACTGTCATTCATTGACGGATCCGTTACACTTTTGTCGTAAATGAGCCAAATACAAACAAGCAAGCAACTCAGGAGGAAAGATCATGGCTTTTTCATTACCCAATCTACCCTATGCAACCAACGCCCTTGAACCCCATGTTGATGCCCGCACCATGGAGATTCACCACGGCAAGCACCACAACACCTATGTGACCAATCTCAACAATGCCGTTGCCGGCACCGAGTGGGAAAACAAGGACATCAAGGAAATTCTCCAAAACATCGACAGCTTGCCGGAGAAGATTCGCACCGCGGTGCGCAATAACGGCGGTGGCCACGCCAACCACTCCCTTTTCTGGACAGTTATGGCCCCCAATGCCGGTGGCGCGCCCACTGGTGAACTTGGCAGCGCCATTGATGCCAAGTGGGGCAGCTTTGACGAATTCAAGAAGGCCTTCGCCGCCGCGGCCACTACCCGCTTCGGCAGTGGTTGGGCGTGGTTGATTGTCAAGGGTGGTAGCCTGGAGATCACCAGCTCCGCCAACCAGGACAGCCCCTACATGGACGGCAACACGCCGCTCCTGGGGTTGGATGTCTGGGAACATGCTTATTACCTGAACTACCAGAACCGCCGCCCAGACTATATCACCGCCTGGTGGAATGTGGTCAACTGGGACGAAGTCGCCAAGAATTACGCCTCGGCCATGTAAGCAGTAAGAAATAGCGATGTTGATAAAAGGGCAGGAATCAGTTCCTGCCCTTTTTCTATGGAAAAAAACCGATGAACATTTTACGCAATTGGTTAAAGCGCTTGATGCAGTCGTCACCAGCCACAGCGCCGACCAGTCAATCACCGACCACCAGTGGCGCGGCGCGCTTTACTATCCCCGTCCTACTCGTTCATTACTTTCCCGTGCGCGGCAACCAGCTTGACCGCGGCGTCACCGGCGATGTGGGTGGGACACTGGTGCAGGTGCGTGCCCACACCGCTCGCACCACGCAACAAGTCGTCGACGCGTTGACAGCGGGCAGTCGCTATCACGGTTATAAAGACCAAAGCGCACAGCCCAGCCTCCATTATCAGATCGCGGAGAGCATTGAATTTTTAGAACCATTACCTACCTGGCCCAAACCTGGCCATCGGGTGCCCATGACCGATTACAACGCAATCATGGCGCGCATTGGCATTCGGCAGTGGGTAGAAGAAAAAGGAATTAAAGAGGTCTGGATCTGGGGTTACCACGGCGGCGTGATCGATCTGTGGGAATCGAACATGGCCGGCCCCTATGGCGATATCAGCAACAGTGACCGCGATCCGGCTGATTTGCCTGTGCTGGGCAGCACCTACACTGTCTACCATTACAACTACGGGCGCGGACCCTCCGAAGCAGTGGAAGATCACATGCACCAGATTGAGGCCGTGCTGCGGCAGGTAGACCCAGAGCTTTTCTGGCATAAATTTGTGGGCAAGCCAGGTGAGGGTCGCTGTGGCTGGGCGCACTTCCCGCCCAACGGCGAACGGGATTATGATTGGCGCAATCCCAAATATGTGTGGACGGATATTGAAGATTGGCGGCCCGATGGCGGCGGCACCAAACAGCAGCTCAATTGTGACCGTTGGCAAGGTGATAGCCTGGCCTGGTTTATCTACTGGATGCAGAACTTGCCGGGCGTAGATAACGGGCTGACCTATCGTGGCCGCCCCTTAACCAACTGGTGGCACTGGATTGGGGATTTTGACGAGGCGATGCGCCGCGGTGTGGGGTTGGTCGAGCGCTAGGGTTGTCCCATCTTTTATGGACTGGCTTTCAGCTGCGCAAGAGCGTAGCGTTTGCGGAGCAAACGCTACGCTCTTGCTTCAAAACCGACAGCGTCAACTATTCAACGCGGGTCCAGTCTTCAATATTCCACAAGTCGCTATCCCAGCCGGGCAAGCGCACACCGGCCAGGGTATTGTGGTGCGCGCCAGGCAGACCACGGAAGACTAACGGCAACTGCACATACTCATTGTGCAGCAAGTCATTTAAGGCAATGGCCACTTCGCTGCGCGCCGCCGGATCGGCGGTCTGTGACAGTTCGGCCCACAGCGCATCATATTCTTCGTTGCACCAGCGTTCGGTATTACTACCCAAGTAGTTATTTTCCGACTGCACAATATTTTCCCCCTCATTGCAAAGCCAGTTGGCCAGGTGGGTTTGGGGATCAGGCGCCTGTGGCCCAGTGGTAAACATCTGCACATCGGTATAGAACTTGCCCAGCGTGTCGGGACTGTTTGGATCGCCGCCAAAGAAAACGGCAGCGTCCACATCACGCAACTCAGTTTCTACGCCGAGCTCAGTCCACCATTGTTTGACCAGCGCTTGAGTCTTCTGGCGCACCGCGTTGGTCGAGGTTTGGTAGAGAATCCGTAGCGGGATACCATCAGCTTCGCGGATGCCGTCCCCATCGGTATCGACAATACCCGCTTCGTCCAGCAGCGCAATCGCACCGGCCATATCCTGGGCACAGGAAGTATTGGGCGAGGCAAAGGCCGGCGGCCCGGAGATCGCATTACAGGTCGGCTGACCAGCCGCGCCATAGAGTTGTTCAGCAATGATCGTGCGATCAATCGCCATGGAGAGCGCCTGGCGGATGACCTTGTTACTGAGGAAAGGATGGGCGTTGGGATTACCGGGTGCCCACTCTGAACGTTGATCGCCAAGTGCCGGATCGGGATTGGTAAAGTTAATCAGAATCCGTTCGACACTCCCACCAAAGCCGGTTACCAGTGCGCCCTGCCCGCCGGTTGCCATATCCGCTAAGATTTGCGGTTCCACCTGCAGATTCCAGGCGTAATCGATTTCGCCCGTTTCCAGGACGGCACGCGCCGCAGAGGCCGCATCACCACCACCCTTAAAAACCACCGTATCGAAGTAGGGCTTACCCTCTTCCCGGTAGTTTTCGTTGCGTTCATAGGTCACCACATCATTGGCGCGGAAATCAACCACTTTGAAGGGACCAGTCCCGATGGGGCCGGTGTTTTGCTCGGCACAACCTTGCGCCGCGGCACCAATGCAACTTTCAAATTGTGCCTTTTGCAAGATTGGCGCAAGCGAACCGGTAAAAGGACCATAGGGGAAAGGCTTGGGCGAAGCAAAGGTGATCAGCACCGTCAGGGGATCAACAGCTTCCACCGTGGCCACATCCTCAAACGAACTGACTGAACTGCAACCAGTCTCAGGGGTCGTACAATATTGCCAGGTAAAGACCACATCGTCAGCCGTGAAGGGCGTACCATCAGACCAGGTAACACCTTCTTGTAGCGTCCAGGTGATGGTGGTCAGATCTTCAGAAATCCCACCATTTTCCACGGTCGGAATGGCGTTTACCAAGGTCGGCTCCAACTCCCCATCGGGATTATAGTTGGCCAGCGGTTCCAGGATGAGTGAACCAGCATCATAATCTTTGGTGCCGCTGGAAAGATAGGGGTTGAGAATCGAAACCGCCTGCCAGTAGAGGATATTCAGGGTCTTTGGATCGCGGCCACCGAGAGCATCACTCGCCGCGGCCCCATCACTGTCGGTCGCTTCATCGGTGGTTGCGCCACTATCAACGGCCGGTGCGGCGACCGGACAGGCCGTCAAGAGCATTACTGCCACCAACAGCAAACTAAGGCGCGGGAGGAACTTTATTGTACGCGGGTGTGTCATTTACTCAGTCTCCTTCAATGATAATGAGAATTTTGTTAATTGGGGGACTATGCAACCTGTGTTTGTCACAGCTAATAGATACCGCAAATAAACATGTCACAGCGGCTCTGCTGTCATGGGTATTGATTTGGTGCCATGTTTATTTGACTTGTCGATAGAAGTACGGAGCACACTGTCAGCGAAGATTTGAAGAATTAGCTCGTCCCGCAGCAGCTGCTGTTTGCCGTTCAGGTGTTCTATCCGTGCGGGACGAGGGCGAAACTATGGTGTTACCCACGAAACCAACAAATTTTTAGCTATCCCCGCTGCGTACAATTTACTGCCGCGAGCGTGGATCGAGTGCATCGCGCAAGCCATCACCCATGAAGTTGATGCTGAGAATGGTCAACGAGATAAAGAGGCCAGGCCAAAAAACAAGCCAGGGATTGCGCGTCATAAAGTCGCGGCCATCAAAGAGCAGCCGGCCCCAAGTTGGCACATCGGACGGAAAACCCAAGCCGAGAAACGAGAGCGCTGATTCGGTAAGAATGGCCGAGGCGATCCCAAGGGTGGCCGACACAATGATCGGGCTCATGACATTGGGCAGGATATGTTTGAACATGATCATGTTGCGACGCACACCAATACAGCCGGCAGCTTCGACAAATTCTTTCTGCTTGATGGAGAGGACAGAACCGCGGACAATGCGCGCTGTTGGCATCCAACCTAAAATGCCAATCACAAAGACGACCAAAATAAAAATCCCCACTTCGGGGCCAAAAAGGCCGCGCAATGAATCGCGAAAAAGCATAATGATGACAAGCAATAGGGGCAATTGAGGCAGGGCAAACATCATGTCGGTAAAGCGCATGAGTGGCCCATCGAGGCTGGGAATAAAACCAGAGAGCAGACCAATCAACGTGCCGACGGTCATCGCCAGCAACATGGCCGTAAAACCGACCGCCAGCGAAATCCGTCCGCCATAGAGATTGCGCGCCAAGCTGTCGCGACCCAGATCGTCGGTCCCAAAGGGATGTTCGCCAGTTAAAGTCGGACTCAATTCGGAAGCAAGGATATCAATTTTGTCCGGATCAGCAGTGTAGACGATCGGCCCAGCCAGAGCGGCAACAATCAGCAGAATCAGCACGATCAAGCCGACGATGGCAAGTTTATTTTTGCGGAATTGTCCCCAAGCATCGCGCCAAAGTGTACGCGGTTTTGTTGACTTTTTCTGCACTAGTTGCAGTCCGGATGGAGCAGCTTGTGTTGTTGCGGCCATAACCCTCGTCTTACCTCGTGATAATAACTATAGAGACGTCTCAATAATTAATGGAAAACAATTAATTATTAATATTAATTAGACACTAACTATACTGAATGCGTGGGTCTAGGACACCATAGACAATATCAGCAATCAGATTAAAGGTGACGATTAAGACCGCAAAGATGAACAAAACGGTCATCACCACCGGAATATCAAAACTTTGAATGGCAATGATCAGCAGCGCCCCCAAGCCATTGACACGGAAGATCTGTTCGGTAATAATGGCACCGGCAAAAATGCTCGGGATGCCCAAGGCGATCAAGGTAATGACCGGAATCAAGCTATTGCGCAAGACATGTTTGGTCACGACATAGCGCTGACGGAAGCCTTTGGCATTGGCAGTGCGCACGTAGTCCTGCTTTAAATTATCCAACATGGAGGAGCGGGTAAAGCGACTGAGTTGTGCAACTTGAAAAAAGGCCAATACGGAAACCGGCATAATCATCTGGCGGACCTGTTGCCACAAACTGCCGATATCATTGACGACCAGGGTTGTGTCATAGATCATGGGAAACCAACCTAGTTTGACACTAAAGATGACAATCGCCAGTAATCCCGTCACAAAGGTCGGCATCGAGTAGCCGATGACAGCAACGACCGAGGAAACTTGGTCAAAAATCGAGTTTTGCCGCACCGCCCCCAAGACACCGAGCGGAATGGCGATGAGGACAGAGAGCAGATAAGAAAGTCCCACCACCCAAAGTGTTTGCGGCACGCGTTCCAAAATCAATTCTGCCACTGGTTTTCCGCGCGATGCCCATGAAGTCACACGCAAGCGTTCACCAGGCTGGTCGATGATGGAAACGCCACCGATTTGCACCCCAGGCACAGTGATGCCAAAAGTTTGCTCGATCGCGTTAATCGGTTCATGCAGGGTAAACTGTTTTAGCCAGAGCAAATAGCGCACCACAAAGGGTTCATCAAGACCCAGTGATTGGCGAATTTTTTCGCGCACTTCTGGTGGAATGGTGAGGGGTAAGCTACCGGTCGGATCACCGGGGGCAAGGTCAAGCAGCGCAAAGATGACAAAACTGATGAAGAGCAAGGTGGGAATAGCGGTAAAGATACGCCGGATTAGATAAGTGCTCATAGGCTCCCTGCAGAGTAGAGAGTAGCGCGCCGTGTGTAGCAAGCAGTTGCGATCTAGCCAGCCACACACGGCACCCTGCGACAAAATCAACCGTTAGCCGAGAACGCAGACAGGGATGTGCGCGGCCTCAGCTAATGACATTCATAGGATTTACGCAACCGCTCGGCGGCTGAGCTTGCCGAAGCCAGAGAGCGGTTGCGTAAATCCTCATTCAATTACTCAGTACGGGTCCAATCTTCGATGTTCCAGGTCTCGCTGTCCCAACCGTTGATCTGGAAATCGACCAACGTATTGGAATGCGCCGAAACCGAACCACGGAAGACCAATGGCAGGTTGACAAACTCGTTGTGCAACATGTCATTCAAGGCAATCGACAACTCGATGCGCTTGGCCGGATCAGCCGTTGCGGCCAATTCATTCCACAGGGCATCGTACTCAGGGCTGCACCAGCGTTCCGTGTTGTTGCCCAAGTAGTTATTTTCCGACTGGGAAATATTTTCACCGTCAGAGCAGAGCCAACCAGCCAGATAGTTCTGCGGATCCGTGTTAGAAGGACCGTTGGTAAACATCTGCACGTCGGTGTAGAACTTACCCAGGGTATCGGGGCTGTTGGGGTCACCACCAAAGAAAACGGCAGCATCCACGTCGCGCAATTCAGCCTCAACACCAATTTCGGCCCACCATTGTTTGACCAATGCCTGCGTCTTCTGGCGCACAGAGTTGGTTGAGGTGGAGTAGAGAATCTTTAGCGGCACGCCATCCTTTTCGCGGATGCCATCGCCGTCGCTATCGACAATGCCGGCTTCGTCCAATAGTGCATTGGCGCCCGCAACATCCTGTTCGCAGGAAGTATTGGGGGAGACCACAGCCGAAGGGCCGGAGAGGATATTACAGGTTGGCTGACCGGCCGGACCGTAAAGCTGCTCGGCAATTACACTGCGGTCAATCGCCATGGAAAGGGCCTGGCGCACAACCTTATCACTGAGGAACGGATGGGCATTGGGATTATCTGGGGCCCATTCCGACCGTTGGTCACCAAGATCCGCGCTGGGATTGGTGAAGTTAATCAAAATGCGTTCAACGTTACCACCAAAGGCGGTCACGAGTGTCCCCATACCGCCGGCTTCCATGTCCTGCAGAATCTGTGGCTCAACTTGCAGATTCCACGAGTAATCCATTTCGCCGGTTTCCAGGGCAGCACGGGCCGCGGAAGCAGCATCGCCACCACCCTTGAAGACGACCGTATCGAAATACGGCTTGCCTTCGACGCGGTACAGTTCGTTGCGCACATAGGTCACCACATCGTTCGCTCGGAAATCGCTGACCTTGTAAGGACCAGTCCCGATTGGGCCAATATTCTGATCAGCACAACCTTGGGCCGCGGCACCGATACAACCTTCAAATTGTGCTTTTTGGATCACGGGGGCCAGATAACTGGTGAAAGGGGCGTAGAGAAAGGGTTGTGGACCGGTAAAGGTAACCTTTACGGTGAGATCGTCGATCGCTTCGACAATTTCAACATTTTCGTAGCTGGTTGCCGAAGCACAGCCAGTCTCCGGTGTGGAGCAGTACTCCCAGGTAAATACAACATCAGCCGAAGTGAGTGGTGTATTATCTGACCAAACAATGCCTTCTTGCAGTTTCCACGTAATCGAGGTGAGGTCTTCGCTAATGCCGCCATTCTCCAGAGTAGGCACTTCCGCAGCTAGCACTGGGATCAAAACGCCATCCGGCGTGTATTCTGCCAGTGGATCCAGGATTAAGGCACCAGCGACGAAATCTTTAGTACCACTAGAGAGATAGGGGTTGAGGATCGAAACTGCTTGCCAGTAGAGGATGTTCAACGTCTTGGGATCACGGTCGCCAATGCCGGCGGCTGCTTCGCCCTCGGTTGCGGCCGCTTCACTGCCGGCTGCGCCGGTGTCACCAGCCGGAACCGCGGCTGGACAAGCAGCAAGCACCAGCGATAGCACAGCGAGCAAACCAAGCAGCTGTAATCTCCTAAGTTGACGTACCATAGAGAATTCTCCTTTGTGAAAGTTGGTAAGAAAATGCTTAGTATAAATCAGGTACTAGTTGGCACCAGGTAAGCAACAATATGTAACAATACAACGATGATTTTGGGCGATGTTGCTGTAAAAAAGCGAAAGTGCGCAGATTAATGGAATTACGACAAAGACAGGCTGGAGATTGATAGCCATGCCCAAAACCATTGCCTATTATGTTGCGAAGTTTGACAATTTACTTGGCGCTACCATAAAGCAACTTACATTGGTAAAGCGACATTCAGACAAATTTACACTGGAAGCTGCTGGATTGTTTGGTGAGCACAGTATGTGTAATCGCTATCAGAGGCGGCCCAATCTTAACCGCTTTTAATGCAGATGTCAACAAACGTTATGCATAAAATTTGGCACGAGATTGGTAGCACATTGAATAAAAGCATAGTTGCAAAGGGGCAAGGTGGCAAAGTCAGCGAAGGGTGCGAAGCACCTTGCAACCTTGCCCCTTTGCAACTATGCTATGTTATATAGCCAAGGGCGTTACACTTTGGCATAGCGGACGAGGGCTGCACTCACTCGCTCCGGCACCTGGGGGGTGTGGCTCTTTAAAAAGTTCAGGATCTGTTGCGCGGCAATGCCTTCTTCCGCGGCGCGTTTCAGGCTGCGCTGGTTAATCTGATAGACAAAGTGGGGATAACTGGCCCGCCACTGGGCAAAACGTTCAACCCGAAAACGATCGGCCAGGGGCATACCGGTGCCGAGGGTTAAGGTAAAATCTTCACCTACCTTAATCGTGCGCTGGGTTTGTTCGTGCGGTTGTGGCACCTCGTGGCCTAACCAGAGCGCGCCCCAAGCACTGAGCGAGAGCAAAAAATCATCGCCGGCGGAAGGTTCGGCCAGATCAACGGCGGCCAGCCAGTGCAAGGGCCCAGTAACCAGGGCACGAATCAATGCGCCTTCGACCGCGTCCCATTGCTCGAAACCTTTCAAAAATTCCTGCGTAATAGTACTGCGGATATACCAGGTATCGTACTTAGCGGTCGGACGCTGAAAATCGGGCTGTAATGTTTTGATCGTCTGCACAAAATCATAGCGGCTGTACCAGGCCCCCGGCTGTAATTTTGCCAGGATCGCCACCAGAGTCGCGCGCGTTTGTAAAGGATCATTTTGCCAGGCGCCGGTCTCAGTACATTCCAGGCCAGGGGTGCGACAGAGATCATTCCACTCTGGCGAATTGAGCCAGGCATCCCACAGCGCCGAACGCTGCTCGGTGCGGCTCTTTTCCAAAAAGAGGCGGACATGATTACTGGTCAACTGCACCCCATCACCTTCGCCACGACGCAACCAACCCAGCCGGTTGGCCAGATGTAAAAGCAAGGCGAGGCGTGTGTTCAATTCCGGCAGCTCATTGCCGAAAGGCAGTTGCAGCCGCTGCACAAATTGATCAATATCTTCGGGATGAGGGCCTTTAGCAGTCAAGCGCAGCCGTTCGGTATGCAAAAAACCGAGCAGCGTGCCCATATCTTCCAGAAAACTGTCATCTGCAGCCATCAGGCGTGCAGGTGGTGGTGGCGGTACCGGTTGAATGGCCAGGCTACTTTGTAAGGCGGGATTGGGTGGATGGGGTAACCAAGGTGTAATATCGCTGGGCAAATAAACAATCGTGTGTGCCTTCTGGCCCATACCTTTGAAACCACGCCCGATCAGGCCATAGTAGTAAAGCAGTTCGGCCACACTTTCGGGATAGAGCCAGGGGGTCTCCCGTTCCAATTTGGCCGGCCCCATTTGACGAATGCTGCCAAATTCGCGGGCGAATTGCGCTTCGGCCACTTCGCCATTTTCGCGCAGCAGCAGTTCAAGGGCCTGCTGCGCGCCGTCAGTCATATCGACGACTTCTTGGAAGGCGAATTGCACCGAGGTCGGATCGGTGATCTGCGCCGCCAACAATTCGATGGCCTGCTCACGACTTTCGGCTCCATCCAAAAACGCGTTGCGCAACTCTGCCAACACTTGGAGGAGAATATCTGGATAATCAGCTAACATCTGCGAAGTTGTGGCCATGATTGTTGTCACTGCACCAAAGATTCGTTATACTATCAGGTAAGACGTTCAAACTGCGGCTATTTTGCAAAGCAAGACAAACAATGCGCAGTGTATAGGAGAAAACACAATGAATTCTAATTCTACGGCCGGTGGCGGTAATCTGGCTCGCCAACTCTATCTGATTTGGAAAGCCTTAAATGATCCAAGCATTCCCTGGGCGGCCAAATGGCTAATTCCGATCGCGGCCCTTGTCTACACAATTTCGCCCATTGACCTGATCCCATTCTTTCCGCTCGACGATATCGTCGTGATCTTTGTGGCGCTTAACTTCTTCATGCGTACCATTGCGCAATACCAAACGCGGAATGCTGGCCCAAATGGTTCAGCCACACCGGGTCCACAAGGGCAGGCCGATCAGCAAACCGCCTATGATCAAGATGGGTCAAAAACCATCGAAACGACTTGGCGTGTCATTGAGTAAAAACATTTCATGAGTGAAAATTTCGGCTCTGCACTAACTGCCTCTACAGCAATTGATCGTAGCGAACGTTCCTTCTCGCGCTCCGAAGTGGCCAGCCATTTGCAGGTCACGCCGGATCTACTTTTCGAGTGGAATGAACGGTTTGGTCATCTGTTAGCCATTGATCCTGAAAGTCCACAGCCACGCTACACCAGTGCCGATGTGGCTGTCCTCCTTGCTGTGCAGCGCCTGCTTGACCAAGGGCTGGATGATGATCAGATCCATCAGCAGCTGACACCCAAACGCTTGCCGCTGCCCAATCTGGCCACCGAAATCACCACGGCCGAGACCGCGCTGATGCCGGTGGATACCAGTGCCATGCCCCAAGTGGTGGCCGACCTGTTGAGCACGATTGCCAGTAGTCAACAAACGGTGCTCAACAGTCAATCAACCGTACGTGAAATTGTTAATGTGGTTGTGCAAGACAATTTTAATCTGAAGGACGAAAATCGCAAATTGCGCGATCGCATGCTCGAAATGGAGCGGACCCTCGCCGAGTACCAGCGGCGTGAGGAAACCCGCAAGGAACGCTTGGAAGGGCGCGTGCGCGGGTTGGAACAGACCGTCAGCGCCCTACAGCAGCAGGTGGCACAGGTCGTAGGCGCGATCCGCCAACAACGCCAACCACCAGCCCCGCGTCGCCGCGGCTGGTTTGGTTAGCGCCGGCTCGAAAAGATCTCTTCGACCAAGACTTCCCCCACCAGATCATATTCCATCGCGCTGTTAATGTGTACGGTCAGCATCTCACCAACGGGGATACCGCTGACGCCAGGCACTAACACCAAGCCGTCAATCTCAGGGGCATCTCGATAGCTGCGCCCCAGTAGCAGCGGATCGCCACTGCCTTCGATCTCGCCTTCCCCTTCAACCAAAATTTCCAATGATTTGCCCACCAACGCTTGATTTTTGCGCAAGCTAATCGGCTGCTGCGTCTCCATCAGGCGCGCATAACGCTCTTGTTTAACTTCGTCCGGCACCTGGTCGGGCATAGTGGCCGAGGGCGTGGTCGGTTCCGGGCTAAAGGTGAAGGCCCCTACTTTGTCGAATTCAATCGCCTTGACAAAATCAAGCATACCCTGAAACTCCGCTTCGGTTTCACCGGGGAAGCCAACAATGAAGGTGCTGCGCAGGGCAATGTTGGGCATTGCAGCCCGCAACTTCGCCATGTGATCATAGACCATTTCCAAGCGGCTGGGGCGGCGCATACGGCGTAAGGTGCGTGGATCACCATGTTGCAAGGGCATGTCAAGATAGGGCACAATTTTGGCATGGCTAGCCATCGTCTCGATCAGGGCATCGGTCACATGGCCAGGGTAGGCATACATCAGCCGCACCCAGCGCAGCCGCTCATCGGTACGATTGCAAATGGCCGCCAGTAGCCGGGGCAGGCTGTCCGGCTCACCCCAATCGCGGCCATAATCGGTGCTGTCCTGGGCAACCACCACCAGCTCTTTCGCACCCGCCGCAACGAGTGCTTGCGCCTCGTCGACAATCGCCTCCAACGGTCGGCTGCGTAATTTGCCCTTGAAACTAGGAATGGTGCAGAAGGCGCAGGGCGCATTGCAGCCATCGGAAATTTTCAGGTAGGCACTGCCCGCAGTGACCGGTGGCCGCGGTACCGCGATGGTAAATTGTTCTTCCGGGTCACCAAGCAGGGTGTAGCGTTGGAGGGCGCGTTTGTTGTCGCCACTGCGCAACAGTCCGATCAACTCCATCACTTCCATCCAGCGCCGGGTGCCAAGCAGGCCATCAACCTTGGGCACGCGCGTCAACACTTCATCACCGTTGCGTTGGGCCAGACAGCCCGCCGCGATCAGCAGTTGATGCTTGCGTTTCTTACGCCCCAGTTCCTGCAAGACACCGATGGACTCTTCTTTGGCCGCCTCTAAAAAGCCACAGGTGTTGACAATCAACACATCAGCCTCGCGTTCGGCCTCGGTGGGGAAATAGGCCGCCTGGCGCAACAGCATTTCAATGCCGTCGCTATCAACTTTGTTTTTGGGGCAACCCAGGGTAATCAGATGATACGTTTGTTTGCTTTCAGCCATCGATCTCGATATCTTTCGCACACGTGTTTGTAAGTCGGACACAGAATCGGCTTATTATACCAAATTTCTCTACAAACAACCGTATTTGTTCCCACCGAAGGGCGTATTTCATTTTTTTTGGGGGGGGCGTTTCTGCGCTCAGCCATGTGCGTCGCACTGGTCGCACGCGATCGCAGCCCTGTGCGTCGCACTGGTCGCATGCGATCGCAGCCCTGTGCGTCGCACTGGTCAAGCATTGTTTCGTCGACCCGATCGTGTGCGACCAGTGCGACGCACAGGGCTTGCCCCCAAACTACTCTTTCCCGATGCGGATGTCGGTGAGATGCACCCAATCGTCGACCCGCTCGCCCTGTTCATTGAGAATCGGCAAGCGGCCACCAGTGACCGTATGATACATGCCGCTATAGAGCGGATAGAGCCCATCGGGCGCATCTGCTTTCACGGGAATCCGATAATGATCGGTGATCAGCTCACCGGGATCCCAGAGCCAGGTTTCGCGCCGGCCACAGAGGGGGAGATAGTCCAGTTGCGCCACCATTGTGCCATTGCCATAAAAGGATTGGTTGAAGACGGTATAGGATTCGGTAATTGGCCGTTGACCGCGCCAGTAAAGCGTCAGATCGATGATATCACCTGGCGTTAAGGGTTGGGGATAATCGATGTCGTACCCTTCGAGCCAGATCTGATCTGCGAAATTAATGTGTAAAGGGTTGCCAATCGGCGGGTTCACCACCGGATAGGTCAGCGGCAGATCAGGCGTGGTGAGCCAGTCAAACTGCTGGGCAAATGTTTCGAGCGGCAAGGTTTGGACGGTAAATTCCTCGCCGGCTGCCGCCCGTTTGTGAATGATCATGCGCTCCTGGCTATGAATGGTCACCGTGCCCCAGCGTTTAAAGTTGTTGACGCCAAGGCTCTCCATCATCGCCTGATAGCGTTGGGGGCTGACCGGCTCAAAGCTTGATGTTTCAAAGAACCAATCCGAGGTCAGTTCACACTGTTCCTGGCCGCGCGTATACCACATGGGGCCCCACTGCTTATCTTCATTATTTTCGTAATCGCCCTCAATCACGCCATCCGCATAGAGCGCACCGGCAACTTTCCAGCCGGCCGCCAGCGGAAAACCAAACATGCCCAGGTGATCAGGTTTGTCATAGGCAGTCCAATAGCCGGACGGGCGATCCGTCGCCCACAGGCGTAACACTTCGACCCCATTATAAATAAAGTAAAGATAGGCGTAGACGCCAAAGACAACCGTGCAGAGCGCCGCAATGCCAACGCCGAAAATCTTTACAGTGGTTGGCCGCAGCCGCCCGGCTAGCCAGCCTTTGACCCGGCTTACACTCAACCCAATCAGCAGCGCCCAGGGCATAAAAAAGATGTAGATGTGCGTACGTGGCTTGAGCGTGAAGAAAAGCGCAAAGAGAAAAGGCAACCCAAACCAGAGCCAGAGCGCATGTTCGTTGGCCGGCAGCTTAAAGTAGAGCAGGGCAGGCAATAGTGCCAGCACAAAAAAGAGAAAGAGATAGTCAGTCTTTCCCACCACAAACCACGCACTGTTGGTGACAATGATCGCCAGACCGGCAAGGATGATGACGGCAAGGATCGCCGCCACCCGTCGTCCCCACAATTGGGCATAGATCAGCAACAGCGCGCCGAGCAGAATCCCCATGCGCAGCACTTCGTAGTAGGTGGTATTGTAAACTGTGCTGCGCAAAAAAAAGTCGGCCAGATTGTTATAAGGGAAGGTAGCGCCCGCGTCTAACGCCGTCACATCCAGGCCGATCCGCCGGTCAGTTAGATAGGTATAGGTGGCGCTGAATTGGGGGTGAAGCACAAACGGCACATAGAAGAGCGCCAGCAGCCCCACCCCAATTACGCCGGCGATCAGTGTGGCACCAACTAGCTTAGGGCGCAGCTCGGGGTAACGATAGAAGAGCAGACCCAGGAAATAAGCGGCCGGTAAAATTGCTAGTGCCGCTTCGTAATGGGAAAGCAACCCCGTCGCCAGCAGCAACGCGGCCAACGTCAGATAGCGCGTCAGGGCGATGGGCCGCACGCTGAGTCGCTGCATAATCAATGCCACACAGGCGGTCATCAGAATGACGACACTCTGGTATTGCACAATGCGTGCAAAACCAATGTAATAGCCATCGAACATGAGCAGGAAAGCAGCGACAAAACCGACGAGTGGCCCAAAGAGTCGCCAGCCCAGCAGCCAGATCGCAAAGAGCGCGGTCAAACCAGCCACGGCAAAGGGCAGCCGCGAGGTCGTTTCGTTCAGATGATTGCTCAGGCTGTAGATGATGGTGGGCAACAGAATCTCGGTCGGCCCCTTTTTGTGGATCAACAGCACATCTTCATAACCCTGAATCACGGCGGCGGCGCGCAAGGCCGCGCGCGCTTCGTCGCCATGATATTCGGCATACCCCAGGTTGGGGAAACGCAGGATTGTGCCGCCAATGGCCAGGGTCAGCAAACCGGCCACGAGCCAAGGGCGCGCCAACGGTGGCATGATAAGTGGATCGGCAACAGCGGGATTGTGCTGCTGCGCAGGCATACGCCACCAATAAAGCAACAGCAACAGCAACAACAAACCATCAAAGCCGGCATACGTTTGCCAGGCGGTCAGGCCACCGGGCAGATAGCTCAGCAGCAGCGAAATGATGACCATCACCGCGTAGCTGGTGGCGATGGTATAGAGGATGCGTTCGGCCAGGTTGGGCGCAGCGGTGCGCCGATCCAAAAGTAACTCAACCAAGAGTGTGGCCGGGAGTAGACCGGTCAAGATCAAGATAGTGATGGCCTGGGCCAACAAATTGGGCCACCAGAAAAGGATGGCGTGACAGAGTAGGGCCAGGATTAAAATAGTGGTGGTTAGTTTAACCTTCATAACGCGCTGAGTGCATTTCTTAAGCTGGTTGCAGGATGCAAAGCGTCCAGACGGCATTCCCACGCTCCGCGTGGGAACGAGCAGGATACCGATTTACTGATTTACCGATTTACCGATCTACCTACCGCGCTACCCGATAGTAAACATAATCCGGCACTTCCTGCACCTTAGTGTAGTGGGCGGCCAGATAACCGGCAAATTCGGGGTCAGCCAGGAGATCGTCCTTGAAGCGGGTGAGCAGCACCTGTTCGGGGTGGTAACGCTCCATCACATCAAGCAAGATCTGGTTGTTAAGATTTTCGCCAAAGAAGCGTTTGCGCGAAAAGACGGCGATCTCCGGCGGCACGCGCAAGCCGGCATAAAAGGGATAGATCGCCTGATCGGCAAAGACCCACTGGGTATTGGGCGCGTCGGTGGCAAGCAGCGCAACGAGTTCCTGGTTGTAAGCGCGCTGGTTATAGTCGGGTATGGTGCGTTGGGCGCGGAGAACGATCAAGCCGACCAGCAAAATAACAACCGGTAAGGCCAAGCGGCGCGCTTGCGGTCGAGGCTGGGCTGGAAGCAGCAGCACAGCGTAAGCCCCCAGCCAACAGAGCGGAATCGCCAGCAGTTGATAGTGATGGTACCAGAGGGGGTGATGGTTGCTCAGCAACAGCAGCACCAAGAGCAGCCAGCCCAAGGGTAACAACCCATGTCCCAGCCGCCGCGCCCAGATGACGCCGATGCCTAATGCCGCGGCCAGTAAGTGGCCATAGTCAAAGAGCAGATAGCGCAACAACTCCTGAATCCCACCATCAGCGGCATAGGCCGCTTGCACGGTCGGGTTCAAATGCGCGCCGAAAAGCATCGCCAGATCAAAGGCCTGGTAGTAGAAACCAATCGCCAGATAACCAAGGCCGGTAACAACTGCCCACAGCAATGCCGCCCGCAGTTGTTGCCGAAAACGGGTTGGATCACTGCGCCAAGCCTGGCCAAAGTCCAGCAGATCGAAAAAAAGTACCGGCGCGAGCACCGCAGTGTAAAACTTGGTCTGCATCGAGATTGCCATGAGCAGCCCTGCACCGACCAGCAACCAAGTTGCCGGTCGCCGTTTATAACGCTGTAACAGATAGATTGCGACCATCGCAAAACTCAGCGCCGGCAGACCGATCATCACCGAGACGCTCAGGCGCAGAAAGTTATCGGAGAGCAGCAGCAGTAAGAGCGCTACCCATGCGCCGGCCAGGCCCAGGTGCAGGCGAATCGTACTGGTATAGGCCCAGATGAAGAGGGTGGTTAAGAGGAGCACCAACAGGCGTGCCGTCAGCATGGTCTCGCCAAAGAGGGCAAAGCTCCATTGTAAAAGTTGGGTAAAGACGGGGGGTTGGTCACTCCAGGTTTGGGTGTAAAGGGGATAACCATCGGCCAGCAGCGTCGCTTTGATGACATTGATGCCTTCATCATTGTCAAAGACAAAGAGCGAAAGGGGCATGATCAGCAACGCACTGCCGACAAAAGAGAGCAGCAGTAACAATTGTTGACCGATTTGGCAACGGCGTGCAACGGCAGGTGGCGGCAGGACGGTAGTCATATCGCGTTGATCCTACCCGATCTGCGCCACTTTTCCAAGTGGATTCAGCGATAGATTATATTATGACCTTTGTTAGCGCTCCGGCGCGGCCACAAATTTCACGTCAATCCTCACTTCTTCTTCTACCCATGAGATACCCACTTTGTTGGGCGGTTCAACCCCAAAGGCGGTCATAGGCACCCTGGTTGTTGCGGTGCCGCGCAGTAGACCATCCTCGATCCTGGCAATCACAGCAAAAGTAATTTCCTGTAAAATGTCACGAATGACGAGATTGCCCGTAATTGTGAAGGTCAATTCTTCATTGCCGGTGCAGACCGCAGGTAGCCCCGCATAGCGCAATGGCGTAAAGGTGGCAAGCGGAAAGAGGTCGGATTGCAAATAGGTGTAGCGGAGCACTCCCTCCAACTCATCATTTTGCATGTCCAGGGCAAAGAGGTTGACGCTGATCGTGCTCATCTGCACTGCCGCTGGCTGCTGGGGATCGAGGGCAATTGTCCCGGTCAGCGCAGTGGTGACGCCGATTACATTGTCGAGCCGCGGTTCCGGCTTGAGATAATGCTCACGCGCGACAAAAAGTGCCTTGGATTCGGTGGGCAGCAAGCGATAGCGGATTATGTTGCTGGTGGGGGTCGCTGAAACAGCCGGGGTACGGGTATCCCGAATCAGCGGGGTGCTGATCGCGCAGCCGGTGAGGAGCGCCACGCTGATGGCAAGCAAAAGTATCCTACCCATAAACGTTACTCGCTTGGCGCAGAAAAAGGATTTTGGGTAACCAAGTTGCCTTGGATCGCCCAACGGTAAAAATCTTGTAATGCAGTCAGGGTCAATTGCTGATCAGCTGCGGCCGCGATGTAATCGGTGAGCCACGCTTTGTCGAGCGCATTTAACTCATTGCTGCCCGTCTGCGCCAACCAACGTTCGCTCATCCCTTCCAATACATCAGCATAGCGTTGCACAAGAAAGGGGCGGACGTGAACTAGCTCTTTCAAATAACTGTCCACCGCCCCAATTAGCGTCTGTTCGTGGACAAATTCTGCGGTCATATGCATCGGTTACTTCCTGCAAACAGTGCAATAGTTAATGATTAGCCATTATTTAGGCACTAATAGACAAAACAAATAGAGTTGACACAAAGCGCTCTGTGCATCAGGGGATGCACAGTACACAATTGTGCCACGTTTAGTTGTGTTATCTATAAGGTCGTTCGTATCGACAAAAAAGTCTCGATGTTCTGCGTTGCAGACACTTCAATAATTTCAATAATTAATGGAAAACAATTAATGATTAATTGTTTTCCATTAATTATTAATTAGCATCTACTCAACCAGGAAAACCGGTAATGGCAACAGTGGCCGGGCGCGGGATTTCCGTGCCGCCATTGGGCCAATGGCTGCTCGCCGCATCGATCGCTTCCGACTCTTCGCCGGGATGTTGAATCGAGAGGAAGAGCGTCTTGCCATCAGGTGTCCAAGCTGGACCAGTCAATTCGCATTCCACCGGGCCGGAAGCAAACTGGTAGGCGATCCCAGCAAAGGGACCGTCGGTGCGGAAGAAGAACAGGCCATTGTTGCCCTGAAACTTGTAAATGCCCTTGTTTAGGCGTGAGGAGGAGATATCGGTCACCATCCACAGATTGCCTTCACCATCAAAGATCAGGTTGTCGGGCGAGCCAAAGCCGCTTTGGGGACCGCCAACGGCAAAGATATTCCATTCGAAGGTTTCGCTAGCCGGATTGTTGTCAGTTTCAAAGAGGCGCACAATCTGACCATAGAAGTTGCCGTGACCAGTGTTGTTGGTCAGCGCCACAAAGATACTGCCATCAACCGGATTAATTTCGATATCTTCCGGGCGATCGACTGGGGTGCCACGCACGGCCAACGCCGCGGCGCGGCAATCAGCCAACACATCCACCTGCGAGGTGAAGAGGGGTTGATCATCACCATCCACGGCTTCTTGCAGGGCGGCTTGGCTATCGTAATCGAGCAGAATCCAGGCGCCATTGGCAAAGTCAGCCACATAGAGTTTGCCGCTTTCCAAGATCGTCATATCCTCGGCGCGGTCGCCGCTCAATTTTTTGTCGGCCACAAACTTGTAGACACAGGAATCGGCGCGATCATCACCCATGTAGGCGACGACGGTATTGTCGCTGCCAATCGCAATCGCCACATTTTCATGGCGGAAACGGCCCATGGCGGTGTGTTTGCGTGGGGTGGCGGTGGCATCAAAGGGATCCACTTCGACCACCCAGCCATAATGCTTCTTGCCGTAAACAGTCTCGTCCCAACCATAACCGGCAGGGAGGGCGGCCGGGTAATCCTGGAAGTTTTCTTCACAGCTCAGGGCAGTACCCCACGGGGTCATGCCACCGGAGCAATTGGCCAGTGTGCCAATTGCTTCCGGGCCGCCATCAATCTCAGCCGCCGGGCCGGTCAGCGTAATTGGCGTGGTGGCATCAATGCGGCGGGTATTGGCGGAGCCTTCGACTAGCGCCCACTTGCCTTCAGCATCCTGTTTGATGTGCAAGACACTCATCCCAACCGCAGCTTGCTCGATGGCAATCTGTTCGGGGGTCTTTTCGGTGGCATCCGCGGCCAACTCGCTGACAAACATGGGGTTGACATATTCGTGGTTGATCACCAAGATGCCCTCTGTGCTCGAAGCACCGGTGGGCAGATAGCCATTGTAACCGGCGCTCAGATCCAGGCCAACTTCCAACAGGTCAACCGGGTAAAAGCCGACCCAATCATGATTGAAGCCAACCGTCTGGCCATTGCCGAGCTCTAAACCCCAAGGGGCAACCACTTGATAAGTATAACCTTCGGGCAAAACCAATTCGTCTTCGGTGGAAGGGCCAATTGGTGAAAAGATCAGGCGGGGATTGGCGAGGGGGGCCGCGGCAACCGTGTTTTGAGTAACAGAACCGTTACGCAGTTGCAAGGGGGCACCAGCGGCGACGGTGGCACCGGCACTGATTGCCATGCCCTTCAGCAGATTGCGGCGATCCAGCTTGCCATTGACCAAGCGATGCCACAGACTGCGATCAGTGGTGGTTTGTTCAGAATTCATGTTCTCTCCTGCTCATTAGGATTACTTGTACAGAAATACGCTGCGTAGCAACCCTAACAAACAGGAGTTAACCTGAGTTAATCAAACTGTAAACAGTTGGTTAAGTAATCTTTAACAAATTGCCCTACCCACCCATCACAATCGCAATATCAGCCACTAGCAAAACCGCATCATGGGCAGGCGGTGACAAAAAGTCATCGTTGCGCTTGATCGCCAGCACCATTAATTGTTCACTCTCATGCAGTTGGCTCACCGTTTTGCCTACCCAAGCGGGTCGTTCGGCCAGGCTGATCTGGCGCAATTGGAGATGGCCTTTCTGTTTGGTGGCGATCTGCGAGTACCACCAGTTGCCCACTTCCGGGTCAGTCATGTGCTGCGCCATCTCCAGACCCCCCATCAGTGCTGGATTGCGAATGGTATCCGCCCCCGCCAGCTTCAACTTGCGCATGTGCAGCACATCTTCGGTGCGTGCCATAATCCGCAGATTGTGATTACCGCCGCGTCTCGATAATGCGCGGGCACCGATCACAATCGAGAGGTTATCGCGGTCATCGGGCATGGCGGCGATCAGCCCCGCGGCCCGCTCGATCCCGGCCTGGATCAGCACATAGTCATCGGTGGGATCAGCCAAGAGATAGGGGGTTTGCAGCAGGTCACCCAACTCGGCCAGGCTCTTCTCCTCGTAGTGGCTCAGATCAACATGGGAAATGTCGACAATACTCTGCACCTTTTGCTGCAAGTATTCGGGGTGGGAAAAGAGCAGCGCCTTTTTAAGCTGTTCGGCGTCGGGGTCAATGATGATATAGGGGGTGCCTGAGAGGTAAAATTCCTCGGCAATGCGCAGGCCAAGCATGTCGGCCCCACAGAGAATATAATGTTGTTGCAGAGCAGCAATCCGATTCATACGCCGTTTCCGATACTTAGCCGCGATTTTGCGCGGCCGGCTTTCGATACTATAGGCCGCAAAGGTGGAGATAGTATAGCCGGCCACCCCGATGGCGATCATCGTAAAAAAGATGGCAAAGAGCCGGCCCGCTGGGGTGCGCGGCGCGAGATCACCATAGCCCACGGTGGTCATCGTAATCACCGTGGCATAGAGCGCATCCAGCCAGGACCAGCCTTCGAGGTGCGCATAGGTGGAGGCCCCAATCGCCAGCAGCACCAGGGTCAACAGCGCCGGCGGCAGCAGGTCCGAGCGCGTTAGCTGTTGGCGCAGGGCGAAAATACGGCGAAAAAAGTTAAGAAAGATGGTCATGCTGGTGGATTGAAACGTTCCTTAACAAAGTGCGGCAGTTTTGATGAAGCAAGCGATAAAAGCCTCCTACATATACGCCACGGCAGCACATAAAGCAACCTATTTTCACCTGGGAAAGTGTTACTTTATGGCGCCGTTTGGTGTAATTAAAGATTCGCCTAATAGACAAAGCAAATAGAGTTGACACAAAGCGGGCTGCGCATCAGGGGATGCGCAGTACACGATTGTGCCAGGTTTGATTGTGTTATCTATAAGGTTCGCAGATCGTGCAGGAAGTCCACTACCGGTGGCGCATCAATCCAACGAATCAATTGCCAATCCGCTTCGGTAGCCGAAAGCAGTATGCGATAGCCACTCGACCAGAAAGTCGAAGCCACGTTTACGGCTTTCCGAACGGATGCGCTTGCGCCACGTTGGCCAGCCATCGATCAAAGCCCGAAACCCCAACTTGCCGATAATTTCACGATAAGGCGCATATTCGAGCAAACGCAGCGCAGCCCACTCGCGGTCAAGCCGCCCAATGGTGAGTTCACCAGTAAGCAGTTGGTCAAATTGCGTTTCAGAAATGTCGTAGTCCCAAACGTAGGGTGGGCGTTTTGTCATGATTTGTGCTCGGCTGCGGTATCGTGTGGTTTATACTCAACTGCATCATATTTTAACATTTCTACTCGACTAAAAAATAATAGATTATGATGCTGTTGAGTATAGCCATTGAACCTTTCCTTACTTCAACAGAGCCGAAACTTACCTTATGCCGCCTTGCGCCGTCGTGATTTCAAGTTCAAAATGATGCGCGTCCCGTCCGGCAATTGGATCTCTGGCCCATCAATGGTAATTTGGCCAATCGTCGAAGATGCCAGCGAGAGGACGATTTCCTCACCGGCAATTTCCCCCTGTACCTCAACCACACGTTGTTGGCGCGCTTGTTCAAACTGTGCCCACAGCGCAAAAAAGTCTTCAGCCGCCAAATCATCGGTGTTAGGACCATCAGCCGCGATAAACGTGGTCACGGCTTGTTCAAGTTCGTGCCAGCTTAGCTCTTCTAGTTTGCGATTGTCAGTCATTCAATCTACTCCTCACGTTGGACATCCAGCACCAACCGCTTCCAGCTTTCGTAGTCAACAACAATTAGCGTATTGGTTTGTAGACGCAATTGGAACGCGCCCGGTAATATTGCCACAAGCTCAGCAAGCGTAACCGTCTGCATAGTGCGCTTTTCTGCATCAATGAGCACCCAAAATGGCTCTTTTAAGAAAACAATCCAAAGTTTATCTTTACGTTCAGAGAAGCGTACGATGTAGAAATCATGCAGTAGATCAGATGTGCGCACTACGCTGAGAAAATAGGTTGACGTTTTTATGTCACCCCGAAAGCCCAAAACGCTTAGATCAAAGGGTGATCGCCGTGCCGATGAATCGAATACATTGTGCGCCACATAACGAATACCGGCTACCTCTAAATCACGCAGCACCTCGACCTCAAACGCATAGCCACGGGCAAAAGCGTACCACCAGTAGAGACAATAGGCAAGCAGGTAGAATGAAAGTGGTTCATTCGGATCAAGCAGATCAGCCGCTTGCAGGGCGGGCATAATTTGTCGTGATCCCTGCGCTCGCAGTTGTTCTGCTACGCCGGCAATGTTTTGTGCGTGCTGTAACGAACGGAGATATTGATCTGCCAAACGTCCTTCAATGATCTGTTCATAGACTGTAGCAAAGCGCTGCCCGCGATCCGTGCTAATGATTTCTGCGCCATGGAGGAGATCAAACGTTTCTATGAGTAAAGCGCGTTCACGTTGAGTGAATTTTTCGCCCTGCACAAAACGCCGGGCAATCTGTTTATGGCGATCTGTAAAGTTTGCCGGCAGGCGAAACAGCACAAGCTATCTCCTAAAGGTGAGGATTGGCACGGATAGACTCACTTGGTGCTCATCACGGAGCCGTTGCTGCATCTGGTACAATACTTGCCACTCAAAGAGATCGGCATCGTCACCCATTTCACCTGCCATATACTGCGCAAAAAATGATCGGAAGCCATGCCAAAGCGCGTTTCATAGCTACTCAACTCATGGGCCAACGCGGCAAGTTGTGCTTCCTCTTTTTACACCTGGTGTTCCAGGAGCTTGTGTACGGTCAGGTCAACCACCTGATCTTGGTAGCCCTGTTCATAAAGATGTTCCAGAGCACACAGGCGCTGTAGCGTCGCTGTGCCATGCAGTTGACTGGTTGTTTGTATCATCAATTCTATGCTCCAACTGATAAACTTATAGAGAAAATAAATAGAGTTGGCACAATCGTGTACGGCGCATCAGGAATGCGCCGTACACGATTGTGCCATGTTTATCTGCCTTATCTATTAGGACCGCGGTGTAAAAGCTGAACGCAGTCACTCGACATGATTTTGCGTAATATACCACACGGATGTCGCAATGTGTTAAGACGATCAGAGATTCGTTCTGCTAGCGCTAGCACCTGTGGATCGTCATCAAGCACCTGCTTGTCGGGGGTAATGGTAGAAGGCTGCGGTAGCATCGTGAATCGTGACGACTAGATCAAGATGAACGAGTTTGTCGATGATGAAGGCAATCACATCCGGTTAACAAGCTAAAACATTGATGACATTGTAATACATCCTTGGTATAATGGACTTACAGTGTGGTATACTAGTCACGCGGCGCACATCTGTGCTAATTTCTCACTAACCATGATTGATAGAACACACGTCCTTTATGCTCAAGTATTCCTTCTCCGGCCACGAAACCTTTCACTGTCGCCAATTCTGGCTAAAAAAGGGCTATGATTTTGTCAAGCAGCAAGGTCAATTTGCTGATGGCGAAGCTGTTACTGCGTTGGGTGTGGGACGCAACATGGTCATTGCCATTCAGTTTTGGCTGAAGAGCTTTGGGCTAATCGACGAGGCATTGCAGACAACGCCGCTTGCTGATACACTCTTTGCTGACCGAGGCAAAGATCCCTATTTGGAAAATGTCGGTACGCTTTGGCTGCTCCATTATCTGTTGGTCACGACTAAACAGGCGTCGATCTACGCGTTAGTCTTTAATGAGTTTCGCAAAGAGCGCATTGAATTTACCAAAGAACAACTGACCAATTTCCTAGAGCGGAAATGTAAAGAGAGTGCGCAAAACATTAGCCGCCGCACTTTACAGCGCGATGTGGATGTCTTTGTCAAGAACTACCTGCGTCCCGTCTCAAAGGCGGGGAATGTGGAAGATGATTTTTCGGCGGTGCTGCTAGACTCGGATTTGCTGCAGGAGTTGGACCGCAGCGATAGCGGGGGCAATTTGTACAAAATTGAGAGCTATGACCGCAGCGACTTACCGGCGGAGATTCTGCTCTACTGTCTGTTACAGCAAGAAACCGGCAATTCGATCTCGTTCGATGCGCTGCTGGTTAAAGAAGATGGCATTGGCTTGATCTTTGCCCTGACCCGCGGCGCGCTGCAGCAGAAGATCAACGAAATCACGACAAAATTTCCGGGTGTGACCTTTACTGACGATGCTGGCATCCGCGAGATCCAATCCACTAAATACCTCAACTAACAGACCGCACTGGACAGCGTTATGCCGCCTAGTTTCTCACCATCGGTCAATTTGATCCGGGATGCCGACCAGGAATTGCACTATATTCCGACGGCTAACGCCAAACGCATTTACGATCAGATTCTCAATGACTTCAAAACGGGCATTCACTCGTTTAATATTATCGGTTCCTATGGCACCGGCAAATCAGCCTTTTTGTTGGCCTTTGCCCGGACCTTGCATGGCACGCAAACCTACTTCGGTAGCCCCAATGGGCACTTTGGCGGCATCCACGACTTTGAATTTTTGAATTTTGTTGGTGCATATCGCTCGATCATTGAAACCTTTGCCGAGCACCTGGGCGCGACGACGGAGGCGGGGATCTTTGCTGCGCTTGAAACCCGCTATACACAGGCTAGCCAAGCCAAGCGCTGTTTGGTAATTGTGGTGGATGAATTTGGCAAATTTTTAGAGTATGCTGCCCACACAAACCCTGAACGCGAACTCTATTTTGTCCAACAGCTTGCCGAATTTGTCAATGCACCACAGCGCAACATGCTCTTGCTGACTACCCTCCATCAGGGCTTCTTTTCCTATGCCCAGGGGTTGACCCAAACCCAAAGGGAAGAGTGGGAAAAGGTCAAAGGGCGGCTCAAGGAGTTGACCTTTAATGAGCCGGTCGAACAGTTATTAGAATTGGCCGCCCACCATGTCAGCCAACTACCTCAACGGGTGCCGCCGACCCGCATGGAGCCGCTATTGGCGGCCATTGAACGGGCAGCAGCCTTTCCCTACCGTGGGAAGTTGACTGCAGCATTTGCGCAGCAACTCTTCCCCATGGATCTTTTAGCGGCGGCGGTCATCACCCAAGCCCTACAGCGCTATGGCCAGAATGAGCGTTCCCTCTTTACTTTTCTAAATGACAGCGATGCATTGGCGCTTCATCACTATGATCAGGATGAACACCCCACTTATAATCTGGTTTGTGTCTATAACTATTTGCTCCAAAACTTTTATGCGCTGCTCTCCTCGGTGCACAATCCCCATTATGCCCAATGGGGCGCGCTGCGCAGTGCGATTGAACGCGTCGAGGCGATGGTGGCAGGGCGGCTCTTTGATGCGCTGAAAATGGTCAAAATCATCGGGTTGCTCAACATCTTTGCTCCCGATGGCGCACACATTAGCCATGACTTCCTCACCACTTATGCCGAACAGGCGTTGGGCATGGCGACGCCCAAAACGGTATTGGACGAGTTGGAAGCACTGAAGATTGTGCGCCATGTGCGTTTCAAAGATTCTTTTGTGCTCTTTGAAGGCACTGATCTTAATATTGAATATGCGCTCTTGGAAGCCGCCGAGCAGATTGACCCAATCAACAATGTTGTGCCCTATCTGCGCAAATATTTTGATTTTCCGTTGCTCTTTGCCAAAGCCGCCAGCTACAAAAGCGGGACGCCGCGCTTCTTTGAGTTTCTGCTCTCGGAAGAACCCGTTGCCGCGGTACCGGAAGGGATCACCGATGGCTATGTCAACCTGGTCTTCTCTACCGGTTTGCCGCTGAAGGTGCTGCAGGAACATGCGGCGCACCATGACCCATCGATTTTATACGGACTCTATCGCCATACCGGTCAGCTACGCACAATTCTCTTTGAGATCGAGAAGATCAACTATGTCCGCGCACTCCACCGGGATGATCGGGTAGCGGTCAAAGAGCTTGATAAATTGCGCGCCTATCAGATCGAAGAACTCAATCGCCTCACGCTCCAAAGTCTCTATCGTGATGACGGTAGTGTGCTTTGGCTATGGCAAGGCGAGCAACTTACGCTGCCCAATGTTTCGGCCTTTACTGTCCAACTCTCGCGCATTTGTGAAGCGGTTTATGATCAGACCCCGATCTACCGCAATGAGTTGGTCAATCGCCACCGACTCTCGTCGGCGATCAATAGTGCCCGCGCACTTTTCTTCAAAGCATTAACCGAACGGTGGCAAGAAGCCGATTTGGGCTTTCCTATGGATAAATATCCACCGGAACGCACCATCTATCTGACGCTCTTAAAACAGACTGGTATCCACCGCCAAGCGACGGCAGATACGCAAGTCAATCCTGATGGGGAAGGTGTGGTAGACGGGGACCGCGGCTATATCCTCGATGCGCCGACCGATCCGTCGTTTGCGCCCCTATGGGCTGCCTGTGAAGGCTTTTTAGGACAAGCCAAAAGTACACCGAAGCCACTTTCACAACTGATCGAGCTACTTGGATTACGACCTTTTAAAGTAAAGCAGGGCTTCTTAGAATTTTGGCTACCGACCTTTCTCTTTGTGCAACGGGAGAACTTTGCGCTTTACTACGAAGGGCGTTTTGTATCGGAGTTAAGCGCCGAGAATCTGGAATTGGTGCGCCGCGAACCCCACAAATTTCAGATCAAGCGCTTCAGTGTCGATGGCATCAAGCTCCAATTTTTTAACCGTTACCGCGCTTTGGTCCAGGAAAAAGCAAATACGCGGATGACGAACAGCGGCTTTATCGAGACGATCCGCCCTTTTGTGACCTTTTATGCCAATCTGCCTGAGTATGCCAAGCGGACTGAGCGCTTGGATGCGACCACGCTGCGCCTGCGCAAAACCATTGCCACCGCCGTCGATCCGGAAAAGACCTTCTTTCAAGATCTACCCAGCGCCTTGGGCTATACAGATTTGGTGGAAGGCGAGAGTAACAGCGCGGCCATTGATGAAGCGCGCGTGGCACAATACATCCGCGAGCTTCATGGCGGCATTCGCGAACTGCAAAATTGTTTTGATGGACTCATGGATCGGGTCGAAGCGCATCTATTGGATCTGCTTGGTCTACCGCAAGGTGTCTTTCCCCATTACAAAGCTGCGATTGCCGAACGCTACACCAGCTTACGCACCCATCTACTCTTGCCCAAACAGAAGACCCTCCACCTGCGTCTTCTCTCAGCCTTGGAAGAACGCAATAGCTGGTTGGAATCAATTGTCCAGGCGGTAGTGGGCAAGAACATGCGCCAGATGCGTGATGAAGATGAACTTGTGGTCTATGATAAGTTGCGCGATGGCCTATACGCGCTGGATAATTTGTGCGAGTTAAGCGCCATTGCCGTTGATGCCACGACATCACTGCCGGCGCTGCGCGTCGAAATTACATCAACCACCACGGGCAGCCACATGTTGCTCCATCGACCGCCGGTCCACAAAGAAGCAGCCGTCGCCGCGTTGGTCGAGCAACTACGCCGCCAACTAACCGACGATGCCAGCATCAATGTGAGCGCGTTGACAATCTTGTTACAGGAGAACATGGTCAACCATGAGTAACCAAACCAGCAAAACAGACCGGCGACCGCTGCGCCATGTCTTAGGCATCTCAGGCGGCAAGGATAGCGCTGCCTTGGCCATCTATCTGCGCACCCACTATCCCGAATTGGATCTTGAATATTACTTTATGGATACGGGCAAAGAATTGGATGAGACCTACCAATTCATTGATGACTTGGAGGTTTTTTTGGGCAAAAAGGTCGCCTGCTTAGAAGCAGCCAAAGATAGCCCGTTGGATCCCTTTGACCACTTTTTAGCCATGTATGGCGGCTATTTGCCTTCGGCACAGGCGCGTTGGTGTACGCGCAAACTCAAGTTGGAACCCTTTGAGCAGATGTTTGTGGGTGATGAACCGACTATCTCCTATGTGGCGATCCGGGGTGATGAAGACCGCGAAGGTTATATTTCGCACAAACCCAATATCCAAACTGTCTTCCCTTTCCGGCGCAACATGTGGAGCAAAGATGTAATTAGCCTGGTGTTGGCGACTGAGAACAACGCCCGCTTGGCGGAATTTTGTGCGGCGCATAGTAGTGGTGAACAACGGGCCGCGCTGATTGAATTAGCACTGCGTCCGGTTTCCGTGAAGTTTAATCAGGTGCGCAAGCTGCAAATGCTCTTGGACATTAGCGTCTCAATCTTTAATCACGTCGTGTTTGCTTTCTTGCAAGCAACTGATTTACCGCTCTCGCACGTCGACAGCTATCCGCTGCTGGCAAATGAGGATGTGGTCGATCGTGATGGGGTTTTTCGCCTGCTCGATGAGAGTGGCGTGGGGCGTCCGCGTTACTATGAGCCAATCGAATTTGAGGTTAACGGTAAAACCGGCTTTTACAATCGCAGTCGCTCAGGCTGTTACTTCTGCTTCTTCCAGCAGAAGATCGAATGGGTTTGGCTCTATGAACAACACCCGCAACGCTTTCAACAGGCGCTCGACTATGAAAAGGCCGGCTTTACGTGGATGGATGATGAGCGGTTGGAAGAGTTGATCCAGCCAGAACGCATTGTGCAGGTGAAAGAGATGCATCTGCGTAATGGCGAGAAGAACAGCAAGATGGATAAATCTGTATTTCTGGTAGATGTATTATCAAAGAGTGAAGGGGAAGGCTGTACTTCTTGTTTTATCTGACAGGATAATTTATGACTAACCTACCGCCTTCAACCTCACTACCAATTGAATCGCTTGCCGCATGTTTCCAGAACACAACCAACTCCTATAAATTTTACTGGTTCATTTCGATCCTAGAGCATATTAGGAAGAACCGCACCGCGATCATACCAGTCGATGAGTTGAAATCGATCATGGTTGCCGGCATCTGGTATCCAGCCGTCTATTTTAAGCTTTCTTTTGGCAATCAGGATCGATTAAGTCTTGCTGCCATTATGCTCAAAGATGCAGCCAACCTGGAATTCAGTGCAGAGGAAGAAGAGCTTGTTAGAAAGATAACGGAATTACGTGAGACATCGCGTGAGTTTGCGTATGAATTTAACCAACTTGCTCGGTATGTCCCCTACCGCTTTTTAGAACCTTTTTTTCGTGATGCATTACGTGGTGTGGCCGATCATCAAAAAAATGGACGCATTACCACGCTAGCGAATGAATCTTTTCTAGCACCCAATCCGCCAAGCATGTATAGATTCCACGCTAGGAAAACGATTGAGCTACATCCCGATTGGTACAACTATGTAGTACAACACCTATCGATTCTCCAAGCGTATTGTTTCTGGAATTTGCTGAAGTATTTACAGTTACGCAATCCCAATGTACCTAATATTGCCGGCAAGCTGTTCTTACCCAAAACGCGTGACCTTGATAATGCAAGAGCATATTGGCGACAGGCGCTACAAAAACTTAACGAGAGTCGATGCATCTATTCCAATGAGATCATTCCAATTCTTGGTTTCTCGCTTGATCACTTTTTGCCCTGGCGCTATGTCACGCATGATCTGATCTGGAATATCATTCCAACGTTACCCGCAGTAAATTCAGCGAAAGGAGATCGTCTGCCTGATCTGGATAAGTATTGTAAAAAATTTTCACACCTACAATTTGTTGCATTACAAATCGTAGCAGCATCTAACTACGCAAAACGTGAAATCATCGAAGATTATATCATTCTATTCGGCTGCGAAAACCGCAGCGACCTACTCTCAATCCCCTACGACGCATTCCACAGCAAGCTTTATGAGACACTTGCGCCCCAGTTTCAGATTGCCCGTAGCATGGGATTTATAGGAAATTGGAGCTATCGTCCCCATGATCTATCAATCTCCACAAAACCCTAATGTTCATTTGACCGTAAAAGAGAGAAAGTGGCCTTCCTATCCGACCAAACAACTCTGGCAAATGGGGCTTATCCAGGGCAGGGTGTTGGATTTCGGGTGTGGTTTAGGCACCGATGTCAGCTTTTTACGCGAGCACAAGATCGATGCGGTAGGTTACGATCCGCACTATGCACCGGCACATCCTGTTGGGAAATTTGATACCATCTTGTGTCATTACGTACTAAATGTGCTCTTGGGTGAAGAGCAAGCCCATGTGCTAATGGCCATAGCGGAGTTGCTGAAGCCAACTGGTAGAGCCTACTTTACAGTGCGCAGAGATATTCAACAGAGCGGATTTCGCACCCATACCAAGCGTGATTGCAAGGTTTATCAATGCAATGTGGCGTTACCCTATAAAAGTATACTTTTAGCAGAACATTGCGAAGTATATGAATATCAGCATTTCAATACAATCTCTGCCCAGCAGGATGGCACCTGCCCACAGTGCAACCCTGCAGTTGAATATGAGCTTGTGACAGAATCAGCAACCGCTTATACCCTACTGGTAAAACAAACAACACCAACGGTCCTTGCTAAGATTGTGCCAAAACGGCACGTTCAGGACTACTTTGAACTATCACAACACGAGAAAACAGCCTGTTGGCTTATGGCAGATAGAGTACAAACGCTGTTAAAGAAACGTTTCCAGCCAGAAGGTTACAAATTGAGTACTGAGGCTGGAAATACGAATGACCAGAGCATCTCACATGCTTACATTCAATTAACACTTCATAGCTGCACCATAGGTGGGGAAATGTAATCTTAAAGCTACTGCTAAAAGACATGTTTTCCAGCCACTATGCCGCTTTTTTGCTAAATTTTGGGATGAGGGAGTTGTTGGAGGCGTTGGGGTAACGAGCCACGGGTGATTGTCAGCTAAAATTGAAGCCAAGCAGATGCGCACGCGCGGCGTAGCGCATCTGCTGAGTCGCTCGGCGTGCATAGAACAAACGCGCACGCCAACGCCAGCCCTATAATGCTGCAACCCCGCGGCTGTTACTTACGTTGGATCGCTGGCTGATGCTCAGCAATCCAACGCTCCAATTCTTCTACGCTGTTGATACGCAGGATCTGCTCAATTAACGTTTTTAGGGCTTCCATGTCGAGCTGAAAGAGATCAGTGGTAAGGGCTTGGCGCAATTCAGCGGAGAGCGAAAACTTTGTTTGAATTTGACGCATTAACATATCCACACGATCTTCTTTTAGTACTTCTTGGACACTAGCCGTTTCGCGTAATGGGGTTAAATGTAACATCGCGGTTAACTCCTTGTAACTCAAAGTTCGAAACTTCTGCTCAATCAACTGCGACAAAATGGCAACCAGCCGTTCTTCGGTCTGCCGATCCAGGTTGGGCGTTTGGCGGATATTTTCTACCCATTGTACCACATGTTGGCGTACTTCGCGCTCACTCTTTGCCAACAATGGGCGCAGTACATTCAGCACTAAGGCACGTTCATCAAGCTTTTTTAACAACTTCAACAGGTCAACCGCGATGAGTCGTTGGTGTGGTTTGTGTGCCAGCGGCTTGAGCGTACCCAACCCTGGATCGTCTTCCGGATTGAGCCATAACACAATTGCTTGCCATGCACTCTCTTTCTGCGCTGGGCGTTGCTCAAAATAAGTAGCAACTTCGCGCATCACTCGCCAATAAATCACATCGTCGGGGAACGCCTGGACTTCTAAGAAATAGATCGGCTGATTTTCTGCCACTGGCTCCAGCACTCCATCAATCCGCTTTTCGGCAGTCTTGACGGTGATACTTTCAAAACGGTAGGGACAAGCCGGTGTGATCTGTAACAACTCAAAAAAGGCTTCGGCGTGAGCTCAGCCGAACGGTTTGTGGTGCCGCTTGGAACAACTCGTAGAAGAGGGCATCAGTTTTCATGAATAGGTCGCTTCGATTGGTATTAGTGGGAGAATCGTTGCGCTATTCTATCAACAGAACAAATGTTTTGCAAATTTTTAGAAGAAAGCCATCGCGAGGGATGATGAAATAGTATCGCGGCCTTCAACTCACGCCCCCGTCAACACAACCTCCACCAGCGGACTCTCCCGCGCCCAGCGTTCGACATCTTCCTCCGTGCGCCCTAGTTTCTGCAAGATGGCGGTTAGGACGGCCCGCCGCTCCCCTTCCTCGACAATCGGGATGGCGCGCCGGCAGATCGGCTTGGCGGCTCACTTTGAGGTGGAAAGTAAATGCCGGCTGCGCCAACAAGTTTGCCAGCCAATCGCGGGGCCGGCCCGGCGTCCCGGTGATATAGAACCGACCCGCCAGGTTGTGGAACCAGATCTCGATCCGCCGCGGTTGGCCGCTTTTACGCCTGATCGTGGTGATGTCAATCACTTGTCAGTGATTAAGGCCTGTTACACTTGTTCAGTAAACGGTGTCATTTGCGTACTCCTATTTCCTTGCTCAAGGCGCACGCAGTTGGCTGCGCAAATTATGCTTGTTGCACCGGTAGATGGTCAGCAACCCACTGTTCAAGCGCTTCAAATGTATCAAAATGTAAAATCTGGCGAATCAACAGATATAGTGTATCGGTATTCAGTTTTTCCAAATCTAGGCGCACAGTTTCGAGCAACTTGTCCGATACCCCAAATCTATCCTGAATTAGGGTAATCAACGTAGTAATACGTTCATTCTTGATCAATTCTTGGCCGCTAATCGTCTCTTCCAATGGTGTTAAGCGTAACATTCTTGCTAATTCCTTGTAGCTCAATCAACTGCAGCAAAGTAGTTTCTTGCGCCACTTGATGCGATCAACCGATTGTCACTTACGATCAGGTGCTTTTGTCTGTTCGGCGATCCAGCGTTCCAAGCTCTCTACGCTGTTAATCTCCCAAAGAATGGGGATTAACGCCTTTAAGCGATCGGCCGCCAGGGTTTGGAGATCACGCAGCAAAGCCTCTTGTACTTCATCGGAAATTACAAATTGACGACGTATCATCGGGATTAAGACATCGAGCCACTCCTCTTTCAACACTTCCTGCACGCTCTCAGTTTCACGTAAAGGGGTAAGACGTAGCATCTGGCTTAACTCCTTGTAACTCAAACTCCGAAACTTCTGCTCAATCAACTGGGATAGCACAGCCACCAATCGTTCTTCGGCCTGTGTGTCCAAATTTGGCGTTTGACGAATATTCTCTACCCATTGTACCACATTTTTCCGCACTTCGCGCTCGCTGTTTGTCAGCAACGGGTGAAGGACATTCAACACCAAGGCTTTCTTATCCACTACTTTTAATTTCTTTAGCAGTTTGATCAGATCAGCCGAGCGCAAACGGGCATGTGGTCTGTGCGCGAGTGGTTTCAGTGTCCCTAACCCTGGATCGTCCTCTTTGTTCAACCAGAGGACAATCGCCTGCCATGCTCGCTCTTGTTGTTGCGGACGCTGCTCAAAATAGGTAGAGATCTCGCGCATCGCCCGCCAGTAAATCACCTCATCAGGAAAGGCCTGTACTTCTAAAAAGTAGAGCGGTGCCGTGGCATCTACTGGCTCCAGCACCCCATCGATCCGCTTCTCAGCGGTCTTGACCGTAATACTTTCAAAGCGATAGGGACAAGCTGGTGTGATCTGCAACAACTCAAAGAAGGCTTCGGCGTGAGCTCAGCCGAACGGTTTGTGGTGCCGCTTGGAACAGTTCATAAAAGAGGGCATCGGTTTTCATGAATAGGTCGCTTCAATTGGTATTGGTGGGAGAATCGTTGCGCTATTCTATCAATAGAACAAATGTTTTTCAAAGAATTTGGGGGCATCATTTTCATGATCTACGCCTCCAAAGCTCACTGGCGTGAACCGTTAAGGACACTGTCAAGCAAGCAGTCACTACGTCAGGTGACAGTCACTGTCCGTAACAATAGAGATATACGAAACCGTTTGTGGACAGTGACTGTCACCTGGGCTAGTTACGTCTACTCCACCTTGACCGTCGCCACCACCACACTATCGCCACTTGGCGCACCAACACGATTCATCGATAACCGCGTCAACGTCGCCAGGTCATAGAGGCCAATATGCAGCGGATAGTCCCCCGGCGCGGCATCCGCGGGTACGGTCAGTGTATAGTGGTCAACAAAGGGCTGGCCTGGATACCAGAGCGAGGTAGGGATGAAGCCAGCCAGCGGCTGGGCATCGTGTTGCGCGGCGACCTGGCCGTCCGGCCCGATCAGTTGACCAAAGGCGGTATAGTTGATCGCCATTTGGCCCGTGGTGCGCCAGAAGGTGCGCACTTGCAGTTCGTCGCCAGGATGCACGGGGCGTGAGGTGAGGGCGGCCCCATCACCAAAGGTGATTTCACTACCCAGCAGGGTCACTTTGCCGTCGAGATCCACGGGCGGGTCGAGCGGTTGGGGCGGCGTGTCAGCAAGCTGATCGACCACAAGGTAATCAAGCACCAAGGTATCGCCGATTGCGCTGCCGGTGCGGGTCTGCACGGCGGGTAAGCGCTCCTGAGTGTCGGGATCAAAAAAGGCGACTTCGACGCGGTAGAGGCCGGGCGGGGCGACCGGGGCGACTTCGACGGTGGTGCGGTGTTGCCAGAGTTCGTCTTTTTTCCAATCCAGGGTGGCGATGCCGGCGGGGCGCCACTCGTAGCGGGCCAACTCGTAACCCGCCGGGTTGACGACGCGCAGCAACAGGTTGAGATTCTTGTCAATCGGGGCCAGGTTAACCAGTTGCAGTACAATGTCAAATTGTTGGCCGTAGTTGAGATCACCGGAGGGCATGGTGTAGGAGACCAGGCGGATCACCTCACCCCAGTCGGTGGTAAAAGCAGGGACGGCGGCCTCACGCAGGTTGTAGATGCGCGCATACTCGGTGCCGTTGATCCTGATGCGCTTTTCCGGGGTCAGTTCATCCAGGTAGGCGATCAGTTGGCGCGCCGGCTGCTGGCGTTGCCACTGGTTAATGTAGCTGACCGTGTAATCGCCAAACCAGAAATATTGAGGGCTGACGACGGTGCCGGGGTAGAAATAGTCGAAGGGGCCGGTGCGATACCAGGCAGAGACGCGCGTTGTCACCTCGTCTTGGGTCTCGACCAGATAGCGTGCGGCCTGATCCAAGCCTTCGCCCCAGCCCAAGGTTAATTCCTGGGCAGCACGGCGCGCGCCGCCCAACATGGGGTTGTAATAACTCATGTAATAGGGATAGGTGGGCAACAATAAGGCCGTCTGCGCCACCACAACGAGGGCTGAGAGCGCCGGCAAGGCCACCCGCCACCCTGGTCGCCACGCGCCCACCCAACGCCACGCGGTCACCCAACCATAGGCTGCGACCAAGGCTAGCGCCGGGTAGATCGGCACGATGTAGCGGTCCAGCTTCTTGGCCCCCAGATTCATAAAGAGGACAAAGAGCAGGGCCATTAACACGAGACTGAGCACGATGGGTCGATCACCCATGCGTTTCAGTGCCGGTTGACTTTCCGGCGGCGTTTTCAGGCCAAAGAGCGCCAACAGCAGGCCAAGCAACACCACCGGCGTCGAACGCCAGAGCCAGGTCAACGGGTAGAAGAGTAACCCTGGATCGCCGTTAATAATTTCGCCGCGAAAGAAGAGCGGGTTGGAGTGCCCCTCGACGGCATATTCGCTAGAGACGGCAAAGACCTTTTGTAAGGTGCCCAGCGGATCGACCCACATGGCCGGCCAGAGCAAGACGTAAACCCCAGCCGCCAACAATGCCCACAGTAAGGCCGGTGCCACCGCGCGCCGCCAGAAGAGCGTCCAGGCGGATTGGCCAGGCTGTTGGCGCAGATACAGCGCTAGCTCCACCAGCGCCATCACGCCGACCAAGGGCATTAAAAAGAAACCGGGCGTTTTGGTTAACCAGGCCAAGCCTGCCGCGACTGCCGCGCCCATTAGATCGCCCCAACGTCGCCCGCGGTAGAGAAAACAGAGATAGGTCAATGTCGCCAGGAGCATCCAACTGCTGAGCAATCCATCCAGGTGTAAAAAGCGGGAGAGCGCCACCTCGAAGGGATCAAAGGCGATCAACAAAAAACCGAGCAGCGCCACCGGCCAGCCCAACAGGCGGCGCGCCATCAAAAAGGCCAGCGCCAACGCCAACACATTCGCCAGCACGGCAAAGGTGCGCCCCGCAGCCAGCAGATCCAGGGCATTGTGGGCTTGCGTGCGTAGATACTGTTCAAATTCGCTGTTTTCCCAATCAAATTCACCAGGCACATTCGCCGCATAGTCAGGCGAACGCCAGAGAAAACCGGCCATGCCCAGCCACATAATCGTTACGCCGGGGTGGCCATGTTGATAGGTGTGGGTAAATTCACCCTGCATCAGGGCGCGATGGAAATTAGCCGAACGGGTCAGCCAGCGATTCTCATCGATGGTGACAAAGCGGTCGAGGGCTAAACCGCGTGGCAACCACAGTGCGAGCACCACAAGCAGGAAGGCAAACCAGGAATAAAGCCTACTCATCACTTTGTCCCTCCACTGTCGGTTCCGCCATTGCCGAAAGGGCCACCACCAGCCGCGTGAGGTCAATGGTATCGCCAATCGCCTGTCGGCCCCGTTGCACCGGCAAACGCGTCAGGGTTGCGAGATCATAGAGGCCCACTTTGATCGCATATTCCCCTAATGGCGCGCCGGGGGGTATCGCCAGGTGATGGGTATCGGCGATCACTTGCCCTGGGCGCCAGAGGCTGGTGGGCAAAAAGCCGCCGGTCGGCTGGCCATCCTGCTGAGTAAGGAAGTTGCCATTGCCGTCCAGCACATGGATAAAACTGGAATAGTCGATGTTACTGCTCGCCTCGCTGCGCCAGAAAAGAGTCAATTCGAGCGCTTCGCCGGGGAGCAATGGTGTCCGCCCGACATCGATCCGACGACCGGTAGAGGTTGCCGACGTGTAGCCGATCAGCGTGGCGAGATTGCCCAGTTGGTAAGGCGGGTCAAGCACAATGGCCGGGTCGCGTGCGGGTTGTCCAACCTGGACGAAATCAAGTCCAACCAGATCGGGCAGAGTAGCCCCGGTGGCGGGTTGGGTGGCATGGAGCGGCGCTTGGCTTTCGGGCGTATAAAAGCCAACGTCCAGCCGATAGTAACCGGGTGCTGTATCCGGCGGCACGGTTAACGTATGACCATCCGGCCAAACCACGCCTGGTTGCCAGGTTGAGGTCGGCGCGCCCCAGGGCCAGCCATCGGCGCGGGCAATTTCGTCCCCATCCTGCCCCACCAAGCGCACTAGCACGTTGAGGTTATCGGCGATCGGCGCGAGATTTTCAAAATAGAAGGTGGTGCGCAACGCTTCGCCCGGCCACAAAGCCCCCGCCGTCAACTCGTAGGCATTGAGACGAATCTGCGGTTGCTCCGCTTGGGCCCAGGTGGTGACAAAAGGGGGTGTTGGCGCATCGCGCAAGCTGTAGATGCGGGCATAAGGGATGTCGCGCAGGGTAATTTGCGCCAGGGGGGCCAACCCGGTCAACCAGGCGACCTGGCGGGCCGAGGGCATCAGGCGTTGCCAATCCTGGGTATAGAGCACGGCATAATCGGCCAGCGGCCAGAAGGTGGGGGGGAGGGTCTGTCCGCCATAGAAATAAGAAAAGGGACCATTGGGAAAGGTGGAAACGACCGGTGGTAAGGCGGTCACGTCGCCGCCATTTTCACCGATCATGCGCGTCAACAGGCGTGCCGCCTGATCCGCCCCTTCGCCGCGCCCGATCTGCATGACATCGACCGCAGCGGCACCGCCACCCAACCAAGGGTTGTAATAGGTGAGATAATAGGGATAGTGGGGTAGCGCAAGGCTAAGTTGGATGAAGAGCACGATCCCAACGACCACCGGCGCGCCCCATTGTACCCACCGGCCCAACCAACGACGGTGTGCCCAGCCAGCCACCATCACCCAGCCCAGCCCCGCAGCGAGATCGAGCGCCCCATAGATCGGCAACACATAGCGGTCGAACTTTTTGGCACCCACATTCATAAAGAGGCAAAAGCCCACGGCAAAAAGTAGAAGCAGGAAGATTGACCAGCGCCGCAAGCGTTCTTTGGGCAAGCGTTCCGGGGACGGCCCGGCAACAGGTTGGGTTGACAAAATCTTTGTGGGCCGTCCCCGGAACGCTTGCGCGCGCACCACGCCCACGATCAAACCACCCAGCGCCAAAATCAAACCAACCAGCACCGGCGGCGTCGCCCGCCAGAGCCAGGTGATCGGATAGAACCAGAAACCGGGGTCGCCGTTGTAGATGGTGCCATTAAAAAAGATCGGGTCGGCGTGCCCTTCGGTGGCATAGTCGTTGGCCGCGCTGAGCACCTGTTGCAAGGTGCCCACCGGGTCAACCCACATCGCCGGCCAGAGTAGAACAAAGGTGAGCGCGGCCAGCAAAGCCCAGATAGTTAGGATCGCCAGAATGCGCAGCGCAGATCGCCACATGGCGCGGCGATCCTTGCGCGCTCGACCAAAGTAAGCTTGTAACCAGACGGTCACGCCGATCAGCAGGGCGAAGGGCAGCAAAAATAGGCCGGGCGATCGGGTCAGCCAAGCCAACCCGGCGGCAATACCGGCCGCGATCAGCGCAAACCAGCGCCAGCGCGGCCGCTCATTGTCACCCAACGCCACCAACAGGCCGACAACACTGAGCAGCATAAAACTACTCAGCAAACCATCGAGGTGCATTAGCCGGGCATGGGCGATCTGAAAGGGGTCAAAGGCCAAGAGCAGTGTGCCGGTCAGGGCCGCGCCTACGCCCCACGCGCGCCACGCCATCACAAAGGTCAGGGTCAACGCCAGGGTGATAAAGAACACGACAAAGCCGCGCCCGGCGGCCAACAGATCGGCGGGTTCATGGCCATGTTCACGCAAAAAGGGCGGCAGTTCTTCGGCGATCCAACCAAAGTCGCGGTCGGCATCGTTGATGTAGGTGGGATAGGTGGTAAGATAACCAAAGAGGCCAGCCCAGGTGACAGTCACGCCGGGATGATGACGCTGAAAAGTGCCCGCCCAGTTACCTTGGGTCAGCGCCCGATAAAAGTTGGCCGAGCGGGTCAGCCAAGCATTTTCGTCGGCGGTGGCGTAGCGGTTGAGGGCGAAGCCGCGCGGGAGCCAAAGCGCCAGGGCAACGAAAACAACCAAGAGCAGTTGCCATGATCGGTTGTGCAGTCGGCTCACGGGGCGGCTCACGGGGCGGCTCCCACCATGCCGGCTTGCTGCCCACTCGCTGGCACAACCTCGATCTGGTCGATGGAGAGCGATTCACCCATCTCCTTGCCTTCACTGCTGTAGAAGGTGAGATTATCACCGCCATCAGTGGCATACATGCCGATGCGCACGCCATAGATGCCATACGGCGCATCACTGGTCACGGGGATATAGTAATGGTCGGCAATCACGTCGCCCGGTCGCCAATCAACGGTGGGGGAATTGCCACAGACCGGCTCGCCGTCGCGTTGGCCCACTTTAACGGGATTTTCCAGCCCAATCAACTGGGTAAAGACCGTATAACGTTGGGCTGGCCGCTGTTGCGCATGCCAGTAAAGGGTCAACTCGACCTGCTCACCAGGTGCGACCTGTTGATTATGCAGGGTATAGCCGATGAGCAAAAGCTCGTCACCCAGGCGAAAGTTGAGCGGTCGCGCATAAAGCGGATTGGCCACCCGGCCACTTTGGGCCAGTTGAGGCGTGGCGAGCGTCCGATCAAAGATGGCAGCTTGTGTGTCACTATCATAATGTTGCACTTGGGGCAGATCAACCCCACCAACCGGGGGTTTTTGGGCATAGATGCGCAGCCGTTCCTGATCCTGGACATTGACTACCCCAAAGAGTTCGTATTGCGCTTCGAGTTGGGTCTGTAACGCGGCTAAACCAGGGGCTTCGGTCGGCTCGACCTTGTCGGTAAACACATAGTAGCGGTGGTAACGGGCACAACTGCCTAGCCCGCGTGTATACCAGTCGACAATCCAATCTTTAGAGTTACTCTCAAAGCCGCCGCTAAGCACCCCTTGGCTATAGAGCACACTGACCGTCTTCCAGCCATTACGGTGAGGAAAGCCAAAGATCGACGAATCGATGGGCAGATCGTATACAGTCCAATAGCCGGGGGGACGATTTTCGGGCCAGGTGCGCAACACTTCCACATCGTTGCGGATAAAGAGCGAGTATTGGTAGAAGCCAAAGAGCAGGATCAGCGCCGCCGCCACCGGGGTGGCCAGCCAGCGCAGGGCGGGTCGCGCGTTGGCTTGTTGGACGCTGGCCCACAGCGCTTCCACCGTCAACCCACAAACCAACGCCCAGCCAAAATAGAAGTTATAGACATGGGTGTTGGGTGTAGCGGTAAAGAAGATCGAGAGCACCAGCACCGCGCCAAACCAGAGCCAGATCACCCGTTCATCCGGCCAGCGGTCGGGCATAAAAAAGGCCAAGGCAAGCGCGGCCACAAAAAAGCTCCAGGTGTAATCCTGGCCGGCAATGGTTAGCCAGCTTGGTGACCAGAAAAAGGTCAGGCCCAGCCCCACTGCGACCAGCAGCGCGACCCCCCAGCCCCATTGGCCCAGCCCCCGCCGGTAGCGCAGAAGCAGCCCAACCAGAACGAGCAGGGTCATACAGGCAAAGGCATAGGTGCTGCTGTAGAGGGTGCTGCGGATGAAATAGTCGGCCAGATTGTTGTAGGCAAACTCTTCGCCGATGCGCTTATAGGCCAGATATTCAAAGGTGTTGCCAAAGGTGGGAAAGCGCACAAAGGGCACGTAGAAGGCGGCCAGCAGCGCACCGCCGACCACAATAGGCAACAACAACGCCCGCCCCAGTCGCCCCACCCCGACCCCATTACGCCAAAGCCGCCAGAGCAGAAAGAGCGCCGGCACCGCGACCAGGATCGCTTCGTAATGGGAAAGCAGGCCAAGCGCCAACAAAAACGACGCCAGGGTGAGATAACGCGTCAATTCACTGCCCAACAATTCCCCGCGCGGCCATTCAGCTTGCGGTTCAGTTGCGCTGCTGGCCGACTGACGTGCCGCTTGCGCGGCCAATGCCAGTCGCTGCAAAATCAGCAGCACCAGCACTACCGTTAAAAAGATGATGCTTTGGTATTGGACAATCCGCGCGAAGGCGATCAGGTAACCATCAAGCGCCAAGAACATGGCCGCCACCCAACCGCCAAGGGCACCAACCCAGCGCCAGCCCAACAAGAAGAGCGCAAAGAGGGCACAGAAGTTGGCAAAGGCAAACGGCAACCGCGCCGCAGCTTCATCAATCCGACCGCTAAGGGCATAGGGCACGGCCGGCAACAGAATCTCGGTGGGCCCTTTGCGATGTTGGAAGAGCGAATCGTCAAAACCGTCCAACACTTCGGCGGCGCGCAACATGGCACGCGCTTCGTCGCCTTGGAATTCGGCATAGCCCAGGCTAGGGAAGCGCAAAAAGCCGCCGACCAGCGCCAGGGTCAAGAGGCCGATCCACAGCCAGGCCCGTGATACCAGCGGCAGGAAGGGGAGTGGTGCCCCTGCGTTCAGCGGCGGCCGCTGAAACAGGGTGATAAAAATCAAGAGGATGAGCAGTGTATCAAACGTGGCAAAAGCCAGCCAGCGCGGCAGCGCCCCCGGCAGATAACTCAGCCCCAACATCACGCTAACGCTGATGCCATAGCCAGTACCCACCACGTAGAGCAGCCGTTCCGCGAGCAACAGCGGCCGGCGTGGGGCCGGCCCCAGCCACAGATCCAGCAGCAAACTCGCCGGCAGCAGGCTCGCCAACAGGAACGCGGCGCAGCTTTGCACCCACAGCGGCAGCGGGCTAAGCAGCACCAAATGGGCCAAAACTGCCAGCAGCGCCGGCAGCAGCACCCGATTCACGCCATAGAGATGGTCACGCAGTGGCATGGTGTGCCTCACGCGGGCTGATCGCCCAACCCCTTCTGATCCTGGCCACTCTGCCCACCGGCTTCGGGGTCTTTACCGGCATAGGTAGCAGGGTCACGGCCATAGAGCAGCGTCATTTCTTGTAAGCGCGCCGCCACAAATTCGTTCACTTGGTCCGGCGCAAAACGCCACCCCCAGTTGCCGCTAGCGCGGCCGGGCAGGTTCATGCGGGCAGCGGTGTCGAGACTCAGAAGATCCTGTAGGGGGGCAAGCGCCATCACGGCGACGCTGCGAAAGGCCGCTTCGATCATGCTCCAGGCCGGATCATGGCCGTCGGTGCGCAGATAACGGCGGAAGTGATCGCGCTCATGTTGGGTGGCGCTCTGCTGATACCAACCGACCGTCGTGTCGTTGTCGTGGGTGCCGGTGTAGACAACAAAGTTGCTTGAGTAATTATGGGGCAAGAATTTATCGCTGGCGTCGGTGCTAAAGGCGAATTGCAGAATCTTCATGCCTGGCAGCCCAAAGCCATCACGGAGGGCAACCACATCAGGGGTGATTTCGCCCAGATCCTCGGCGATAATCGGCAGTTCGCCCAGTTCACGTGCCACCACCTCGAAGAAATCCCTCCCCGGTCCCGGCAGCCACTGGCCGTTGATCGCGGTCATTTCCGCCGCCGGCACTTCCCAGTAACCGGCAAAGCCACGGAAGTGGTCGATGCGCACAATGTCATAGAGGCGCAGCGCGGCCCGAATGCGGCGCAACCACCAGCGATAGCCGGTCGCCTGCATTCGTTCCCAGTTGTAGAGCGGATTCCCCCAGAGTTGACCGGTGGCGCTAAAATAGTCGGGCGGCACCCCAGCGACAACGGTCGGTTGGAATTGCTCATCCAGGAAAAATTCGGTCGGATTGGTCCAGGCGTCTGCGCTATCCATCGCCACAAAAATCGGGATGTCGCCGATGATCTGAATGCCCCGTGCATTAGCATAGGCTTTGAGTTGTTGCCACTGGCGGTAAAAGAGCCATTGGTTAAATTTATGGCCATGCACGGCGGCGGCATGGGTCGTGGCCGCGGCTTGTAGGGCCGCCGGTTGACGGCTGCGCAACCCCATCGCCCATTGATTCCACGCCTGCCCGCTGTGGGCATCTTTGAGCGCCATAAAGAGCGCAAAGTCATCGAGCCAATCCGCCTCGGTGGCACAGAATTGGGCAAAGTCCGCCTGTTGGTCGGCACTGGCACGGCCGGCGAAATCACCGGCAGCGCGGCGCAACAGGGGCAGTTTCCAGTAATAGATCGCGCCAAAATCAACATGGTCAGCCGGGAAGCTCGGGGCCTGATCCAGGACGGCCTGTTCCAGTAGCCCGTCCGCCACCAATGCTTCCAGGCTGATCAGATAAGGATTACCCGCAAAGGAGCTAAAGCTCTGATAGGGGCTATCACCATAACCGGTTGGCCCCAACGGCAAGAGCTGCCAGAGGCTCTGCCGGGTGACATGCAAAAAATCGACCCATTGATAGGCCGCCTCGTTCATGCTGCCAATCCCATAGCGACCAGGCAACGAGGTCGGATGAAGCAGAATACCACTTGAGCGTTGATAGTTCATCGCACGTTTTCCTGGGCGTTAAGAATTAAAACCGAAACCTAACCACACATGACGGCGCAAGTCAGCCGCGCAGGCGTCCTTTGCGGGTATACCCCACCTTGTGCGTGTTACTGCAGGTAATTCTGGCCAATATATTGAATGGCCAACCAGAGTAAAGCCAGCTGGCCAATGACCCAAAGCCACTCTACATTGGGGCGCGGCTCTTCGACCAAGGGTTGGGCACCGAATTGTAAGGCTACCGGCGCTTGGTAACGGGGCAGCAGGCCAAAAGCGATGGCCGCACCACCGACCAGCCCACCCATATGGCCCCAATTGTCAATCCCTGGACTAAAGACCCCCAGCGCCAGGTTAATGCCGATCACCACCAGCATATTCTGCAAAATGGCTCGACCGCGTGCGCCGAAATTCTCGCGGTAACGCAAGAAATAGACCGTTGTCGCCCCCGCCAAGCCAAAAATCGCCCCCGAAGCACCGGCCGAGAGCGCGCTAGAGAAGGCATAGCTGGCCACCGAACCCCACAAGCCGCCGATAAAGTAGATGATCAAGAAGCGGCGATTGCCAAAGAAACCTTCTACCATTGGGCCTAAGGCATTCAAGGCATAGAGGTTAAAGAGAATATGGAACACCCCAATGTGGATAAACATGGCCGTTAACAGCCGCCAGTATTGGCCAAGGGCAATCAGCTCGTTGACCTTAGCGCCAAAGGTGATGAGGACCCGGGCATTCTCGGTACCATTCCAATCATTATAAACCACCACGCCATAGGCGATCATGGCCACAAACACGGCGATATTGCAGCCCAACAAGATCCGCATCCAGGTCGGCGGGGCCATGCGGATAAAAAATTGTGGCCGCGACGACGCGCCTTCTACCTCGATAAATTCCGCGTCAGCCGGATCTGGTTGAAGGTTGTACGGCTGTGTGTTTTGAGGGGGTAAGGGTTGGCTCATAATTCCACCGGCGACCATTCCACCCGGCTCTTCTCCGCGGCGATAATGCTGGTTACCCGTTCAACGGTCTTTTCTTGCTCATTCATACAGTTGAGCACCACATAGTCGAATTCCGCAATGCGCTTGAGTTCCTGGCGGGCGGTGGCAATCCGCATTTTCAATTTGTCCGGATCTTCGGTCTTACGTTCTTGCAGGCGGCGGATCAACTCATCTTCATTCTCTGCAACCAGGAAGATGGTCACTGCGTTGGGCACCAGCTTACGGATCGTGGCCGCGCCTTGCACGTCAATGCGCATGATCACATCCTGACCACTGGCCAGTGCTTCACGCACATGTTTTTTGGGAATGCCTTTGTAGTCGCCATAGACGACGGCATGTTCCAGCAGTTCGCCCTGGGTAATCATTTCGGCAAATTCACCGACGGAGACAAAGTGATAATCGACGCCATCAACTTCGGTCGGTCGCTTTGGCCGAGTGGTGGCCGTCACCACAAAGTAAAAGGGGTAATTGCTCTGTTTCATCAGGTTGATGGTTGCATCTTTGCCCACACCACTGGGGCCTGAGATCACGACCAATACTGGCCGTGGGCTACAGAGCCGCTGGTAAATATCTTCAACCTCTTGATCTTTGTCTGAAATGTGGTTCACGCCACACTCCTCATCTTTCTTTTATAAGACGACGCACGCCCCGCATGGCGGACGTTGTGCGAGCCCTAGCTTTATACACAGAAGAGCTAACGCTGCAAGCATATGATCGCTGCTTAACTTTTACCTGACGACGCCCTGTTTGCAAGCTCTCCAACACGCCAGTATAATAGAAACAAATCACTTGGTACACCACTTACCAAAGCGGTGGTATTCACCCAGGCGGTTACACTCGCAACCACAATGCTGCATTGGGAACCTGCATCCAGTATATGCGCGTCAGGCTGTGAGCGAAAATTTGCTCGCCCTTTAAGAGCTAATAGGAATATAAAGATGCCCATTTATGAATATTTTTGTCTTGATTGTCGCAAGCGGGTCAACATCTTTTTCCGCACCTTTAGTGCCGCCAGCAACAGTGAAGCACACTGTCCCAGCTGTGACAGCGTACGCCTACATCGGCTGATCAGTCGCGTTGCCGTACACCGCTCGGAAGAGAGCCGCATGGAAGATCTGGCGGATCCGTCGCTAATGGCTGGGCTGGAAGGGGAAGATCCGCGCGCATTAGCCAGCTTGATGCGTAAGATGAGCAATGAGATGGGTGAACCGATGGATGCGGAGATGAGTGAGGTGCTCAATCGCCTGGAGGCCGGGGAAAGCCCGGATGCGATTGAACAGTCGATGCCTGATCTGGGCGGTGGTGACGGCATGGGGTCGGCAGGGATGGGTGATTTTGATGATTAAACTTTTTCAAACTGTTCGACACCCAGGACAAAGATCGTCGCCCCACCCACATGTTTCTCAACCGGGCGCGGGATGTTGACCTCGCCCGGCTCCATGACCGGCGGCAAGGGTGTCACATATTGAATGCGGCTTGGGCAGCTTTCCCGAATAATCGCCGTTACTTCCGCAACGCGCTCGCCCTCAACCCCACAGAGCAGGGTCGTATTGCCCACCCGCAGAAAGCCCCCCGAAGAGTTGAGCACCGTCACCGCAAAGCCACGGCGCGAGAGGCGATCAATCACATTTCGGCTGTCATCACTGTTGACAATCGCCATCACCATTTTCATCGCGCCACTTCTACTTTCTCCGCTGAACGCCAGCATGATTTCGCCCCGATATGACAACTGCCGTCAGTATACTCGGCCTCTAATGCCACTACAAATCTAAGCAGTCATCGCTGCCGGCGACGAGCGTGTCGGCAGCAATAGCCCACGCGCAGCGGCGTTACCGTTTAGGTGCTTCTGGATCTGATGGGGTTACCCTTCCTGGAAGAGGCGCAACAATTGTGCGCAGACCGACAAATTGCGGCCTCTTCCAGGAAGGATCCATCTCAACCCCCTGAATTCCTGAAGAGCCACCGTTTATCTTGCGAGCAAGGCTGTGACCCGCGCCCAGATCGCCGCGTGGACGGTGGCCATTGGTTGGCCACCATCAACCACCAGCCAGCGTTGTGGTTCGGCCGCGGCCAAGGTCAGAAAGCCGGCCCGGACGCGCTGGTGAAAGGAAAGGTGCTCCTCTTCCAGCCGATTCCAATCATCGCCGGTCAAGGTCCGCTTGCGCGCCAGGCCGGCGGCGGGATCAATGTTGAGAAAGATCGTGAGATCGGGCTGTAGATCGCCGGTGGCAAAGGCGATTAACCCGCGTAATGCAGTTAAATCCAGGTCACGGCCATAACCCTGATAGGCCAGGGTGCTATCGGCATAGCGATCACAGAGCACAATCTGGCCGGCCTGCCGCGCGGGTTGAATGACCTCATCGACCAATTGCGCGCGTGCCGCATTAAAGAGCAGCGCCTCAGCCCGCGCGCTCATCACCGTGTTAGCGCTGTCGAGCAAGACGGTGCGGATGGCATTGCCAATCGCTGTGCCCCCCGGCTCACGCGTCGCCACCACCCGGTGACCCACGGCCACCAACGCTTGGTGTAACAGTTGAATCTGGGTGGTTTTGCCACCCCCTTCGGGTCCTTCAAAGGTAATAAAGTGGCTCACGAGTGTTCGTTCGTTGGGAAGGGTGGGTAAGTGGATAGGTACATCGGTACAGTCGGTAAATAAGGATAATGCACTTATTACCCTGTAAACCAAGTAATCCGAAATTTTGATGGGAGCGAAAAGTCTTCCTGGAAGGGGTCACACGATCGTTGCTTACAGCACAATCTAGTGACCCCTTCCAGGAAGACCGTGTTGCCGGTGCCCCTGGGCAAACCTGGTGAAAACTTAATTTACACTGTACTTAATTAAACGGTAAACAAAATAATCGTAGGTTCTGTCATTCTGAGTTACCGATGTTGCCAATGCAACATCGGTAACTCAGAATGACAATTTCAGAAAACTTAATTTACAGTGTACTCATCTACCGATCTACCATCCTATTCCTTGCGGAAGATGCGGACGCGGCGGTAGGGTTCGCGTCCGTAGCTATGGCTGATTAGGTTGGCGGCACGGACGAGTTGATGCTGTTGGCTGCGGATCGCCGCGGAACGGGGCTGCAACTCAATCGTGGTGGAGCCATTCATCACCTGCTGAATGCCCTCTTGGGTCTCACGCATGGCCTCGGTAAAGACATCGACCGGATCCGTGGGGATCTGGAAGATATCGACCAGGCATTGCTCCATTTGAGTCACCGTATTGCTGCGCAGCACATAGATGGGCACATTGCGCCGTTCCGCATCCATCAGGGGCTGCGGCTGCTGGCGATAATAATTTTTCAAGGTCATCACCACATCGGCCTGGCTCAGATTATCGACAATCTGCACGGGCACATTGAGGGTGCTGGCAGCAGAGCGCAGGCGATTCTGGCCAATGCCGTAAGGGAAGACGCGGATAATGCGTGAAGCGCGTTCGGGTTGGCTCTCTGGGGCGGGGGCCGGCGCCTCCACCAGAGTCTCTTGCCAATTCCACGCCGTGGGTGCGGGTGCTGGGGCCGTTGTATGTGCGCCGTTGGTCTCAGGCGGCGTTTTCGCACTTTCGGCACGCCCCTGCCGTGGCCGGCGGTGTTTACCCATGCGGTCTGATGAGCCACCGTCAAGCTGCTCAGGCTGCACTTTTTCAATATGCAGCTGCCCCTTGGCATCCATATTGCGCACTTCCGGCGACATGATGCGGCCACGCAGGAGGGCATCAACTGCCGCGCCAACATCATGGTGGACCACCATCCGCTGGCGTTCTTGGATTTCGATGAGCACATCAAAAGTGGGCGGGGCTTTGCGCTCGAGCACACTTTTTTGGGTGCCACGACGGCGAGCCTCTTCATCCGAAAGGGTCACCGATTCGATGCCGCCGACCAGATCGCTTAAGGTTGGATTCATCAACAGATTTTCCAACGAATTGCCGTGGGCGGTGCCAATCAGCTGCACCCCACGTTCGGCAATCGTGCGGGCCGCGACGGCTTCTTGTTCGCGCCCAATTTCGTCGATGATGATCACTTCGGGCATGTGGTTTTCCACAGCTTCGATCATCACCTCGTGTTGCAGCACTGGTTCGGGCACCTGCATCCGTCGCGAACGGCCAATCGCGGGGTGCGGGATGTCGCCATCACCGGCAATTTCGTTGCTCGTGTCGACGATCACCACGCGGCGATCTTCGCCACGCACACGCGCCGCTTCGCGCAGAATCGTGGTCTTGCCGACCCCGGGGCGCCCAAGCAGGAGAATACTCTTGTCGCTCATAACAATATCTTTAATAATGTCAATCGTGCCAAAGACGGCGCGACCGACACGGCAGGTCAGGCCAATAATTTTACCTTTACGGTTGCGCATACCCGAGATGCGATGGAGGGTACGCTCGATGCCAGCGCGATTATCCGAGCCGAAATCACCGATCTGGTCAATCACCGATTGGAGGTCGTCGGCCGTAATTTCGGTATCACTCAAGTAAAGTTCGCCAACAGTAAAGCGCGCTTCCGGCAAACGTCCCAAATCCATGATTACTTCGATGAGTTCAGCAGAACGATTGGCTTGATCAAGCGCAACGCGAATGCGCTGTGGCAAAATCGCCAGCAATAAGTCAAGATCATCGGTAATTTGTAAAGTTGTCATATCACCACGATTAATTTGATTGGTGGTTTGTGAGGGGGTAGATTGGGTTGGTTGGGCTGCTAGAATAGGATTGGTTACAGTCACAAGGATTCCTTCGCGCTCAAACGATAGTCCGTGTTTACGGTATACAGTGCTCTTTCACGAAACGTCAAATATCAAATATAGAGTCAAATACAGAATAGATATGCCACATAGCGACATCAATCTAGATACGGGCAATTGCACCAGTAAAACTTACTACTAAAATCTAAAACGGTATAATGTTGGTGCATGTTCCCACAATCAACGAATACTCATGCTTTTGTTACAGTACGCTAATGTTTTGCATAGCGTAGGATCTAGAAAACAGGTTGAGAGATGGTAGATAACCCACCTGGTCAGCTGAATTGTGCCGGCCCTACTCATGCAGCGTAAAGGGAGCAGGAACGGCTTCGGGCACACTTTCCAGTGCCGGCATCAGCACTGACTCTTTACTTTTTACCCATTGCACCACATGCTTCACCATTTTTGCGCGGTCCGTAAAAGGCGCAAAGCCATAATCACTCAAAATTGTGCCCAATGCGCCATGGTAGTCGCGCACACCGATATAGATCGGCTGGCGGCCACCTTGCCGCCGAATCTCAGTGAGGGCATGGCGCAGCAAGTGATGAATACATTGGCTATCAACTTGCTGCATATCGCTCCACAGTTGCAACCAGATACCACGCATGCCATAACTAATCCGCAGACAGCCGAGAATCTCACTAGCGCGGACTAAGACATAGCTCTGGCGCGCAAAAGCCTGCCAGCCAGCCAGGATGGGCGGATCCAAGGCTTCATGCACCTGCTGTCCTTCCGCCTGTTGGACGTGCTGGGGAGTAACCAGGCTGTAAAGGCGCCGCAACCCCCATGCATCCTCATTCACCTGGAGCCGGACTTGGTCAGAACAGTCGTTGGCAAAGGATTCAAGCCGACTAGGCGACAAACGCCAGATCGTCTGCCGGGTATAGGCGCGAAAACCCACATGGCTAAAGGTGTTGACCAGCAACGGCTGATCAGGCACATCCACATAGATGCGCATGACCTGCTGTGTCGTCACAACACTGAGATAGTGTGATAGAAGCTTTTCCCAGATGGCAGGATGACCACGCGGCGTATCGAGAGCGGGAGCCAGAAGAAGAATGTCGGCTTCGGGACGACCAGCACGCTTTTGCACTTGCAAGAAACCACTGCGCGCAAGGTCATGACCACGCTGATTTAACACATAAGTGGTTACCTTGGCATCGTTCCAGGGCACAATTGCGGTCAATGCTGCCCCAATGACCGAATAGGGTTGCAGCAAGGCCTGATAAGAATTCAGCCAGGTCGCCTGTCTACTCAGGCTTTGCATCAAAAAGATGTCGCCTACTTGAAAAGGGCGGATCACCGAAGCGGTTGCTCCTTGTAGGAGAAGCAGTGAAAGTATCGCCAACGACCACTCATCCGAGCGACTTTAGCTCGATATCTTTAGCTCGATATCTGAGCGACTTTTCACTGCTGATAGCTTTGTTCAATTTGAAAACTGTGCTTGTTGCAAAAAATTGTGCGATATCTGTCATGGCACCAAAAGAGCCATAAACCATTTATCGATGGCGCACATTTTCAAAACAACCGCAAGTTAACGCATAAAAGTTGCACCAATTTTACCTGATTTTTTCCCATATGACAAGTAGTCCGTCTCACAAAAACTGACCTTCACCTTAACTGATGGGCAAACCAGACGAATGACAAACCATCTAACCGGCACCAGCGTGCCCTCAGCCTGTCGCATGGGCAAGCAGGCGCACGGCGACGGCAGCCGGCCCTTGGGCATTATCGCCAACCGCGAATTCGACCAAATCATCTGTCACTAACGCCTCTACATCGACCGCGGTGCGATGGACATAGAGATCGGGCGCGCCCAAACGGCTGATAAAACCATACCCTTTGCGCCGGTGATACCATTTTACTAACCCACGCGCACGCGCCGCAGGGGGGAGGAGCATGCGACACCCCGCGCAATGGGTGGGCGCGATTGGCAGTGATGGGGGCGCGCTGTCAAGCAACGCTTGCGCACTTTGCCATTGGCGCTGCTCTTCACGCGTCCAGACAAATGAGATGCCACAATTTTCACAATAGTGCGTCTCATCCTGTATTTGTTTATTTACATTTCTTTTGAGCGCTTCAGCCATCTTGCTCACCTTCCGCAAACTCACTTTAACCAATAGCCATGCCAGCACGACCTGCTGTACCGATAAGACCGGCAAAATCGCCCACCCAGTCGGTTCGAGTAGATGCTTGCAATCTCGGCTATGTCCATTTGACAATTTCCAACGCCACTGCTACCATTCTACCACTCATGACGCAATTGTGCTGCTCTTGTTACGTTCAATTGTTTTAATTAGTTTGTGAGTTGTTCCATCTGCTAGTGATGGCGACGTGGCCAAGTGGTAAGGCAGGGGTCTGCAAAACCCCGATCGCCGGTTCGAATCCGGCCGTCGCCTCCTCAGTTTTTCTATATTCCTCTTTCAATCTCAGTAGCGTCTAATCTAAATCGCATGGCTATGACCTGCCGTTAGTCACGGACTAACTTAGCACGTAGCGTTGTGCCTATTGAATATTTTTTCCGTCCAGTTTTGCAGCCTCATTAAACCGCAGCTCACAATTCCAGCTTGATACAAGCCCCTGCTATGTAGACTAAGGTCGTGGCGAGCACCAACGACAAGTTCGCCCTTGCGATTTGCGCGTACCGTGTATTTTGCGTATCGATCAAGCCACTTTGCCTACCATAGTCTGAACAATATTCTGATTGTACTGGTTATCGTCTAGGCAATTTCCTGATTTCCGCGTATAATAGCTGCGACCTTAAGACTCTTTACTTTTAATGCGTAGTGACCAAGGCTACCGAAATTTTTAGCCCATCTTCATAAAATTCTAAGCAGATCATGGGAACATAGCTAGTTTTAAGATCGTCGTAGTTGTGTCAGAACAGCACATAGGGCATGTGTTATCATACGCATGGATCAACCACATGGATCAATCACATGGGTCAACCGCATGGGCTGATGCGCCGTTCTCTTGCAAATTATACTGGGGATTACCGTGAAGTTTCGTCTTACCCTTTGGCAACTCTCGCTGTTCTTACTGCTAATGGTCGGCCTGATCAGTGGCTGTACTTTTGCTTGGACGCGCACGCTGACACAAACGGCGGATAGTCTTTCGCTGCAAGTGGAAGGCTACCATCAAGGCTATCAAGCTGTCTACCAATTGCAACCGCGCCCGTCAGGGACAGCCCAGGCGGTGGCCGAACATTATATGCGGCGGTACCAGCCTGGTCCGTTACCGCGTGTCTTTCAACATACCACCCTCTATGATCGCAATGGGGTCTGGTTGGCCGATTTCATTGATGAAGGACGGCGGCGCTGGATTGCGATTGACCAAATCTCCCCGCACCTGATCAATGCCACGATAGCAACCGAAGATGCCAGCTTTTATACAAATCCAGGCATTGATGCCAGGCGGCTCGTCGGTGCGCTCTTACAAAATGCGCAAAGTGGCGGGATTGTCTCTGGGGCCAGTACCATTACCATGCAGTTGGCCCGTCAACTCTTTTTTGAGCCGGAAGAACGCTTTAGCCAGACCATGGAGCGTAAGGTCAGTGAAATTTTTCTGGCCCAGGAGTTGACCCAACTCTATGCCAAAGATGAGCTTCTGGAGATGTATCTGAACCTCATCTACTTTGGCCACCTGGCCTATGGTCCTGAAGCCGCATCACAAGTCTACTTTGGCAAATCGGCCGCCAATCTGACCCTGGCCGAAGCAACTTTGTTAGCCGGGATCCCACAGATGCCCGGTGAGTTTGATCTCTTTCGCAATTTTGAGGCAGTGAAGCGCCGCCAACAGATTGTGCTGGATCTGATGGTCCAACGCAATTACCTGACACGCGCCGAAGCCGATCGCGCGCTGGCCACCCCGGTCGTCCTGGCCGCGGATCCGGATAACCGCACGCTGATGGCCCCACACTTCACCTTTTTTGTCGCCGAACAGGCCCAGCGCGATTGGCCCAATCAGGATTTTCGCCGCGCCGGTTTACAGATCTATACAACACTCGATTTGCGCATGCAACGGCTAGGCGAACAGATTGTGGCGCAGACGGTACCAGCGCTGCGTTCACGTTATAATCTCTCCAATGCAGCCTTATTAGCGCTGAAACCAGACGACAATGGCATCTTGGCCATGGTCGGCAGTGTTAACTATAACGACCAGAACATTGGTGGTGCCGTGAATGTGACGGTGCGGCTGCGCCAACCGGGCAGCACGGTCAAGCCCTTTCTTTATGCCGCGGCTTTTGACGATAACTTGATCAGCCCAGCGACGGTGATTTGGGATCTGCCGGTGAGCTACCAGATTACCCCCGTCCAGATCTACCGCCCCCGCAACTATGATAGCCGTTTCCATGGCCCAGTGACAGCGCGCACGGCGTTGGCCAACAGCTATAACATTCCAGCCGTCAAACTGCTCGACCGCGTCGGCATTGAACGGATGCGCGAAGTCGCCATCCAAATGGGGGTTAGCAGCTTTACGCGTGAAGGCAATTATGGCCTGGGCATGACGTTGGGTAGTAATGAAGCAACTTTGCTCGAATTGACGGCGGCGTATGATACCCTTGCCAGCAATGGGGTCTATGCGCCACCAACGCCCTACCGGGCCATTATTGATGGTTACGGCCAACAAGTCGCACCGCCCACAGCGACGGCACCAAGACAAGCCATTTCTCCAGAATCAGCCTATCTGGTCACCAGTATTTTGAGTGATAATGTGGCCCGCACCCCCGCCTATGGGCCGAACAATCAGTTGAATCTGAGCCGACCAGCCGCGGCCAAAACTGGCACATCCAGTAATTGGCGCGACAACTGGACGATTGGCTACACCCGCTATCTGATCACTGGCGTCTGGGCAGGCAACAATAGCGGCCAACCGATGGTGGGGGTGGCCGGCGTCACTGGCGCTGGCCCGATCTGGCATGATTTTATGGAGGCGATTATCGCTGATCCAGCGTTGTTAGGCGTGCTGGAAGCGCCGAGCGATCCCACAGCCTGGGAATTTACCCCACCGCCGACGGTTAAAAAGCGCTCAATTGAGTGCCCTAGCCAGATTCAGTGTAAGACAGATGGCGAAGTCTTTGCGCAGGCCTGGCTCCGCCAGAGCGGTGAAGCCCACCTGCTGGAAGATACCTATGTCACTGCCCCCATGGCGTCGGTGCTGGTCAACCGCACCGACAATACGGTTTGGCGATTGGGGGCCTGTGCCCATGAGGCAGGGACAGAGACCACCGCCCTGCGGCTCCCGGCGGCGATTGGGGAATTGATTGCCCAACCGATCACCGGCACACTTTCGTTGACCGCACGCAGCGCACTAGAAGAAAAACTAGCTGTGAGTGGCGGCGTCCCACCACTGCCCGGCATGTTGCGTCCCCCACGCCTGACCGAACCAACCACCTACTTTGGGCCACCGGCCCCCGATTTTACCATTGGCACAGAACGCCTGCTGGTCGAACAGCGTGCCGTGTTGGATTGGGGTAACCGCGCGAATGCGCAGATGTATTTGGGTGACTGTGCAGACATCAACGAGACGGTGCAAGCACTCTTTGGACGTTCCATCCGCGGGGTTGTCCTGCAAACCGCACAGAGTCGCCAAGTGGTGGCGATTGGCCCAACCCCAACGCCCACACCGACCACAATTAAGTCACTGATCCCAACGCCCAGCAGCACACCGACCCCGGCAACACAAGGGCTTGCCAGCGCGCCAAGTGCGTCAGCAACGCCGACCCCACCGCCAACCTTTACGCCCGTCACATCGGCCACCGTAGCACCAGACATTACCGCAATTCCCGACACCTTCCCAACGGCGACCCCGCTGCCCGAAACCGCGGCCGCTGCGCCCGCCGGGAATGGCACCTACCGGACGCTGGGTGTTGCCCATGATCAATTCTGTTCCGGTGATTATATCCTGGGCCAGGTGTTGAGTCGCGCCGGCGCACCAGTTGCCGGGGTTCGTGTCGTCTATGTCGATCAGTGGGGTAATCGCAATGAAGTGTTGACGAAAAATGGCGCGAATGACTTTGGCCGTTATGACTTCCCGATTGGTACCAATGCACGCGATCTCTATGTGACGATTGTTGACGGTGCCGGCAATCCGCTTAGCGAAACGGTTGGGATCGCCCATCGCCGGTTCGATGATCTGACCTGTCATCACATTACTTGGATTGAAAACTAGACCTATGCCGTCTACCCTTTTTCATCGCAACAGGAGGCGGTTTAGCGCCCTTGTGCTCACTCTCCTGTTGCTGGTTGTCGGTGGCTGTAGCCGCGCCACCAGACCGGCCGATCTGCAACTTGCGCCGCGCGCAGGGGCCGATCCGATGAATGCAGTGGAGACCTATCTCACCCAGTATCAACCTGGCCCACAGCCACGCCTTTTCCAAACCACGCGGATCTACGACCGTAACGGCACACTGATTGCCGAATTGATCGACGAAGGGCGGCGGACGTGGGCCGCCCTGACTGACCTCTCGCCCCATCTCCTGCAAGCTACGATTGCGACGGAGGATGCTTCCTTTTTTGCCAATTCGGGAATCGATCCGCTGCGGATGGTGAGTGCGCTGTTGCGCAACACGCAAGAAGGGGAGATTGTCTCTGGTGCCAGCACGATTACCATGCAACTGGCGCGCAACCTCTTTCTTGGCCCGGATCAGCGCTACGATCAAAGCTTTGACCGCAAGTTACTCGAAGTCGGCCTGGCGCAAGAGTTGACCGAACTTTACAGCAAGGGTGAGTTGCTGGAGATGTATCTCAATTTGCTCAATTATGGCAATCTCGCCTATGGGCCGGCTGCGGCAGCAGAGATCTACTTTGGAAAAGCGGCTGCGGATCTCACCCTCGCCGAGGCAAGCTTGTTAGCCGGTATTCCCCAGCAACCGGCCAACCTCGATCCCTACCGCAATTTCGACGGTGTGAAACGCCGCCAACGCATTGTGCTCGACCTGATGGTGCGCCATGGTTATCTCACCGCAAGTGTAGCAGATGCAGCCTATGCCGCGGTAATCGATCTACAGGATCGCCGCGCGCTGGCCGTAAACCAGGCCCCGCACTTTGTGCAACTGCTCATCGAAACGCTGGATCAAACCTTTGGGCAGGGCTACACCCGCCGCGCCGGCCTCCATCTTACGACCACGCTCGACCTGCCCATGCAACAAGCTGCACAGGGCTTGGTGACGCGTAAAGTGGCCGAATTGCGTGACCTCTACGATCTGAGCAATGGGGCGCTAGTAGCCATGCGCCCGACCAGTGGTGAAGTGCTGGTGATGGTGGGCAGTGCCGATTTTAACGATGCAACCATTGCCGGCCAGGTGAATGTGGCGCGTAGCCTGCGGCAGCCGGGCAGCGCGATCAAGCCGCTGCTTTACGCCACGGCACTGGACCAAAATCTGGCTAGCCCCGCCACTGTGCTCTGGGATATACCAGTTACCTACACCTTAAGCGCGGGGGAGATCTATACCCCCCAAAATTATGATGGGGCATACCACGGGCCGGTCACCTTGCGGAGCGCGCTCGCCAATAGCTACAACATCCCCACGGTTAAGTTGCTCGATGCCATCGGGGTTGCAGACATGTTGACCACGGCACGCGCGATGGGTGTCCAGAGCCTCAATCAGCCGGCCGCCTGGTATGGGCTAAGTTTGACCTTAGGCGGTGGCGAAGTAACGCTGCTCGATCTAACCAGCGCTTATCACACGCTGGCCAGTGCTGGTCAATATTTGCCACCACAGCTTGTGCTAAGCATGAGTGATGCATTACAGCGACCGGTTTATATGGAGGCCCCCCCCCCAGCGCAGCAAGTGATCCAGCCGGCGACCGCGTTTCTGATCAGCGACATTCTCAGCGATAATGAAGCGCGTACCCCAGCGTTTGGGGCACAGAGTTTCTTGCAACTGAGCCGGCCCGCCGCCGTAAAAACCGGCACCACCACCGACTGGCGCGACAACTGGACGATTGGCTATACCCGTTATCTTGTGGCGGGGGTGTGGGCGGGCAATAGTGATGGCCGCCCCATGCGCAGTAGCAGCGGGGTGACAGGTGCTGCGCCGCTTTGGCACGACTTTATGGAGCTGGTATTGGCCGATCCAGCCTTACTGGCTACGCTCGATGCACCGGCTGATCCGGCCGCATGGGCCTTTGCCCCACCAGCCGATGTGGTACAACTGCCAGACTGTCCGCCGGGGCTGCGCTGTCGCCAGGGCGGGGAGTACTTTGCGCAAAGCTGGGTACAAAAACTTGGTGAAGCCGGGGTACTGGCCGAAAGTGTGGAACTGGTGCAAAGTGCCCCGGTCTATCTGCAGCGGGGCGAAACAGGCCGGCAGATCGGCTTTTGTAACTTGGTGGGGAGCGAATTGGCGGCGAGTGCCGCCACCCGTGCCCTGTTACGTCTGCCCAACGCCAGTGGGGTAAATACCTTAGCTGCCAGTGAGGTGATTACCGTGGACGGCGAACTGGCCACCGAGGCATTTTGGGCAGACATGATCACCGCGACCGTCGGCTTAACAGCAACCTTAACCCCAACGCTGGCAACTGCGCAGCTACAGACGATTGGCTGGGCCATTACCAACGGCAGCACCCTCAACCTGGGCAAGTGTGATCAGCTTGGTGAGATTTTCCCGCAAGCGTTGGCACGCCTGCCCAGCGCAGAGGTGAATGGCATCCGGCTATTGGTGGACCTGGCCGCAGCCGGCAGCGCGACGCCAGCAACGGTAGCCGGTGATGGGAGTATTGAGGTCAGTGTGTTAGCGCGGGCAGTGGATGTGGAAGCCGGATTGGTGGGTGGCAACAGCTACCGGTTGGCCACCGCCGTAGTGCATGACAATAACTGTCCTGGCCAGTATGTCATGGGGCGGGTGGTCAATGCCCAGGGCGATCCGGTCGCAGGGGTACAGATTGTTATGCGCGATGAATGGGGCAATCAGGCCACTGCGATCAGCAAGAATGGCGCGATCGACTATGGCATGTTTGATTTCCCGATTCCGTCTGGCGCACCACACCAGATCTATGTAACCGTCATCGATGATGGGGGTAACCCAATCAGTGCCGCCATCACCATTCCCCATCGCCAGGGCGAAGCAACCGAGGCTTCCTGCCATCATCTTGTCTTACAGGGTGGATAATGCCACAATTATACGCGATACGGATGGCACACCAGTGTTTGCTGCGGGGTTTTGACCCTGCGGCAAAGCCCGCAGCAAACGTCGGTGCGCCATTCAACCGCACGCAAGAAATGAGCTTTTCATGTGGGTGAAGGTTCGCATTCAACAGCTGATCTTGCTCATGCTGGCCGGTGGGCTACTGCTACTTTGGCCGCTGTTCCCTAGCAAGCAGGGCAGATCCGCCCAGGCCCAAGAGGCCCCAACCGTGACGCCGACGCCGGATCTGCGGCTGATCAACGAGATCTTTGCGCCGAAAAGCGGCGACGCCATCGCCGGCATGGTGACGATTCGCGGCACCGCGCTGATTGAAAACTTTCGCCGTTTCGATCTGCATATTGCCGAATGGGGCAGTGAAGATTGGCTCTGGCTGACCTCTAGTCGCGAGATTCTGCGCAACGCGCCGCTCTATCTGCTTGACACCACAGCGTACCGCGATGGCATCTATGAGCTGCGGTTGCGAGCCTTGCGCGAGGATGGTAACTATACAGAAATGTTTGTACGCCAGTTAGAGATCCGCAACGCTAATCCGCCGACCCCAACCCCTTTTATCAACGAATTAGGCACCCCGATGACGCAACCCGAATCGCCGGTGGTGCCCACCTTGACGCCGACGCCGGTTCCAGAATTTATCAGCTTTATTCCCGATGGGCAGGGCATCTTTGAGCCGCGCACCGGTGGGTTGATGCGTGGGCGCTTTAATGTCATCGGGACAGTCAATGGTTTTGCGCGTAATCCCTTTGTGCGCTATGAGTTGGCGCTTTCCCCTGCGGGGTTCAAGGCATGGGAAGCACTTTACGACAGCAGCGAACAGATCTGGCAAAATACCATCTACAGCCTGGATACAACCCGTTGGAAGGATGGCCTCTATGATCTGCGGCTGCGCATTGTTTATCGTGACGGCAACTATGATGAATTCGAAACACGCGATGTCTACATTGCCAACTATACGGCCGTCTACATTCCAACGCCTAGCCCTACCCCTATTTTCGGTGGGATTTTCTCGCCCCAAGCGAACGCGAATGTAAGCGGCCTTGTCCAATTTATCGGAGCCGCAGATACGACCAACTTGGAACATTGGGAGCTCGGCTGGCGTCGAAGTGGTACCACAGAGTGGAATCTGTTGGTGAACAGCACAGAGCGCATTGCCATTGGTGGCACTCTTGCCACCCTTGATCTTTCGCAACTGCCGATTGGAGCGTATGATTTCCGTCTGCGTATCGTTGAGCAAGATGGGCGTAGACTCGATTATTTTGTATCACAATTGCGTGTGTTCCCTCAACCGCCACCAGTGACGCCAACCGCAACCCCCTTTGGCTAGGCTTATTTTCGGATAGCTGATCCAGAGGATGGCTTTTGCCACGGAATTGGGAAGGCAGTATAATATGCAACTGGTTTGTTTCGAACAGAAACCACACGCGTAGCAAGTCAGCGGGTAAGTTCAGCGGGCAAGTTATTTTACCAGCGCGGATTTCAAATAAAATTTAAGCGATACTTGGAAGGAAGTAGAAACGTATTATATAAAACAAATGGCTAGTTGATTGTTGTCTCACAAAAGTTTTGTGAAATAGTCCTTTAGATACTTAATGCTATAGATCATGCTTCATGCTATATAGCAACCATTTACCATGCTGTTTTACTGTTGACGGACTAGTTAGTTGCGGTTACGAAAGTGTTTGATCACCGCCAAGCACACAAAGGTTCTGCGCCGGCGTTGCTTTGCGAACCCTTGGCGGTAGAAATTATGTTTCGTAATAAGAACTAGTTAAGTTTCAAGTGCCATGTTTTAGGCGTCACATTTTACTAAGTGGTATCTGGTAATGATGCAAAAGAGCAAATTTCTTGCTTCTACATTTTTGGAGGTTAATAATGCAAAAGTTGCACCTGCATAAGTTGTTCGCTGCTGTGATGGTGGCTGCACTACTCATGGTTTCTTTCGCGACGATGGTTTGGGCCATGGGCGAAACCGCACCAATCCAGCAACAACTGCGTGCGCGTGAAGTACGCGGCACCTTGACGGGCGGACAATTTGCCCAGATTTGGCTTGGTCTGCAACCGGAATCGGCCGGTACCCAGGTGACCGTCGTTGCCGAATGGGATCGCAATCAACCGGCTGACCAAGGCTTGAATTTCTTTATTCTTGACGATCAGGGTGTGCGCCGCGTGGGCGACGAAAGCCTGAGCTCAATCGCGCTTGGAGCCGGCAGTGCGAATTTCCTGCTGAATGGACCCGCCAATGCGTTGGGTGCCTCGTTTAACGCCAATGGTCTAAATCCCTATACACTGGTCGTGACCAATGACTCCAGCCAGGATGCAAGCTTCACCTTGCGCGTAACCAATGGCTTCATCACCGATGATTCCGGTCAGGTTGTTGACCCCAGCGCACCGACCACCGCTGTTACCACCACAACCACGAGTGATACGGCGGCTGCCCCGGCTGCGACGACGGCGGTAACCACCACGACCACCACGACGGCCACCACAAATGCACCAACCGCCGCACCAGCAACCACAACGACAACCACAACCACGGTCGCAGCCACCGCTACCCCTGCACCAGCGGCACCAGTTGTGGGTGGCATTGCGCGTGCAACTTCACTGAGTGGCAGTCTGCCGGAACAGAATGACCAACACTTCTTGGGGCTGGAACCAGAAGGGCGCGATACGCAAATCACATTGCGCCTGACCATTGAGCCACAGGACAGCAGTGAACTAGCCCGACGTTTGAATTTCTGGGTGCTTGACAGCGCCGGCTTTAACCAGTTCATCGGCGGAACGGATGCAAGCGATGTTGCCATCGCGGCCGGCAACCGTGTCTTCCGCGGCCAAGAGAACGAACGGGTCGCCAGCTTCCGCGCCACCGGCACCGGCAATTACGTAGTGATTGTCTATAACAATGCCGCCGTCCCTGGCACCTATGGGCTGAGCATCGAAGGCGGCCTGTTAGTGGATGACAATGGCCAGACCAATGAAAGCCAAAGTGCCGGCGTCAGCGGTACAGGCACGATCACGGGCACAACCGCGACCACTGGTACGACCACAACGCCGGCAGTCACGACCACCACCACAACAACCGGTACCACGAGCACAGCCACCACAGCCACCACGGCCCGCACGGGACAACCCGGCGGCACCTATACCGTGCAATCCGGTGATACCTTGGCGCTTATCGCCCGTGACATTTATGGCGATTTGCAACTTTATGATGAACTGTGCGCCTTCAACAATATTGCTGACTGCAATGTGATTGAAGTGGGTGATGCGGTTCGCCTGCCAACGACAGCCCAGATCAGTGCCGGTGCGACTGCCGCGCCAGCAGCCGCCGCCACCCCACGGGCGACCGCCACCCCAGCCGCTGCGGCTACGCCGGCCGTCACCACCCCAGTCACAACGACGGGCACGACCACGGGCACCACGACAACCGCACCTAGCACAACGGTTCAACCGGGTGCAGCGGTTACAACCACGGGTACGACCACGACCACGGGCACGGGTACGGGTGCCACAACAGGCAGTACAGCTGGTGGCACCACGATTCTCGATACGCTGGCGGCCAACGGCAACTTTAATACGCTGGTGAAAGCGTTAGAAGCGACTGGGCTGGATGCCACACTTGACGGTACCAGTGCCCTCACCCTCTTGGCACCCACCGACGCTGCTTTCCTGGCATTGCGCAACGAATTCAGTCTGACCGAGGCAGAGTTACTAGCCTTGCCCGAGTTGGAGGCGGTTTTGCGCTATCATGTCCTTAACGGTGCGGTCACCTCGGCTGATATCAGTGACGGGCTGACGGCCCCTACCGTTGAAGGCAATACTGTACGCTTTGGGGTCAATGGCGCGGCAACCACGATCAATGGGAATGCCAATGTAATCGCCGCTGATGTGGAAGCCGGCAGTGGCATCATTCATGTCATTGATACGGTAATCATCCCACCACCGGCAGAATAAGTGACAGCTAGTTGATTAATCCTGCACTTTTGACAAAGCAGTAAAGGTGCAGGATGAACCAACCTGATAGGAATTACAGAAAGGCTGCTGGTAGAGGCACGATCGATCGTGCCTCTACCAGCAGCCTTTCTGTTTTATCTACACACCAACCCCTCGATTAGGTCATCATAGGCCGCGGCCACCGTCGGCCAGGCATAGGCATTAACCAGGTGTTGGCGCAGTTGGGGCGGTGCGGCAGCAGGCTCCTGTAAAAACTGCGCGCTCTGCTGAAAGAGCGCTTCTGCATCTGCATAAAGACAACGGGCATGAAATTCGGGCGGAATCAGCTCCGGATAGCTCAGGCGGTTAGGCAGCAATGGCAACGCCCCAGCAATGGCTGCTTCGATCATGCTAATCCCAAAAAACTCATGGGCAGCGGTGCTGATCACCAAATTCGCCTTTTGCAGCAGGGCCAGATAGTCATCAACCCGCGCCAGATAACCCCAATGGACAATGTGGTCCGCCAGGCGTTGTTGTGCCTCGGCAAATTCTGGCGGCACGTTGCGAAACTTTTCACCAGCAACGGCCAGGCGAAAAGGCAGGCCAGCCGCCTGTAACCGATAGAGTAGTTGGAAGAAGTGAGCAGGCTGTTTATCATGTTCCCAGCGTTGATTCCAGAGAATGAGCGGTGCCGATGCTGGGGCCGGGGCCGGTTGACCTTCGGCAGGCGTCGTTAACAAACGGCGGCAATCAATGCCGACAGGTAGCACAATGCTTGCAGCCTGCACCTGCTCGATCTGGGCCAGGTGCGGATAATCTGGAAATTGCTTGAGAAGCACCGGCAAGGCGGCGAACCAAGCGTCAGCATGATATTGACTATTAAAGGCGACCCGATCAGCGGCCAACTGGCTGAGCCAGTTGATCATAGCATAGGTAAAATCCGGCTTTTGGCCCGCTTGCCAGGGATAGGTCAACTGATTTTCATGCATGTAGTGGAGGATGGGGATCGAGGGGGACAATTCACGGCGTAGTAACCCCAACCAGGCCGGCAGGTTGACCATGTCTGTGGTGAGCAACGCGGCGGGGGGGCCGGCCTGGGCTAGTGCGGTCCGGGCCAAGTGGGCTAATTCGATCGCGCCGCCCTGCATCCGCCACTTCCAAAAGCGACCGGGCATGGTTAACAATTGGACCTGATGGCGACTGTGCTGTGCATAGCCCTGTGCCCAAGCTTGATGGCTGCCCGTATGATAAGGGGAGAGTAGCCAAACGGTCAGCGGCTTGGCTGGGTTGGTAACCTGCGGCATCTGCTTTATTTCCCTCAAGGCAAGCTGATATAGTTGAAGTGTAACAGCAGAGTAATATTTTTGGCATTCTGCAACACTTTGTAGTAAACTGAACGGTGGTTTGCAACGAGGGTGCGGGTTTACCGGCCCTCGTTCTTTCTGTTCGCAGGATGACCTGCGGACCTCTCCAGAGAAAGGCAGTCTGACAAGCGTGTGCTGATTGTGCATATGGCAGCAAACTGCAACTGACAAACAAGGAGTTTGACATGACTGAAGCTTTGAATGCGTATGAAGCGGTTTACATTGCCCAAGCCACCATGGATGAAGAGGCGGTTAAGGCATTGAATGAACGCTTTGCGCAGACCGTGGGGACCTTTGGCGGTCAGATCACGGCAACCGAGCCTTGGGGGCGGCGTACCCTGGCTTACCCAATCAATAAGCAATTCGAAGGACAGTATATCCTACAACGCTTCCAAATGCGTCCTGATGGGGCCAGTGAATTGGATCGCTTTTTCCGCCTCAATGAAAATATTCTGCGCTATTTGATTGTACGCACCGATAATTGATCAAGATTGATTGCGCAATGGCGACCAAGCCGTTACGCTGTTGTATTGGATAAACTTATTTTTTGACAACGCTGATTGCGCCAGCAGTTGACCCTACGCAGGTAACGCTAGGGTGGGTCTAGCAGGCGCGATGCCTATCATAAAGGAACAAGTAATGAGTGAGCAAGTAAATTCAAACGCCGAAGCTTCGGGCAAAAGCCAGTCCACCCCCGAAGAACGCACCGTCCGTGGGCCGCGCCCACCCCAATCCACCGGGCGCCGTGATGCCCCCCGCCGCCCCGGTGGGCGCCATGATGATGATCGCAACGATCGTTATGACCGCAATGATCGTTACGACCGCAATGACCGTGGTGACCGCAGCAGTGATCGCAGCAGTGAGCAAGAGGTCAATGAAGATGGTTACCGCTTACCAAAACAATATGAACCTGGTGCTGGTGGTCGTCCCCGTCGCATTGGCTCGGATATCAAATTTACCGACATTGATTACAAGAATGTCGCTACGCTCTCGCGCTTTCTAGACCCCCGCGGGCGCATTCTTTCGCGGCGCAAGACGCGTGTCAGTGCCAAGGTGCAACGGCAGATCGTTACGGCGATCAAGCGTGCCCGCCATCTGGCCCTGCTGCCCTATACTGGTGATCAAACCCGCATTGTGCGAAAGCGCAGGTAAGCGATGGCAAAGCGAAAGAAGCGCGCCCCCGAGGAAGAACGAGAGTTAACCCGCAAAGAGACGCGGCTACGGGCGCGCGCCCGCGAGCACAACCGCAAACTTTATATCGGCGCGGGCGCTGCTATTCTGTTGGCAATGATCATTATCATTGCCGGCGCTCTCTACGCCTTTGCATATGTACCCAACTCGACCCTGGCCCGTGTTGGTGAGGACACGATTGTCACCAAAACGTTCTGGCAACGCATGCGGCTTGAACGCAGTCGCTTGATGGGCCAGTTGGTTAATCTCCAACAGTTGGAGCAGCAGTTTGGCCAGAGCTTCTTTACGCAGCAGATCAACCAGATTCAAGCCCAGTTGCAAAGCCCCTTCGCCTTAGGGGTGCAGGTATTGGATCAGCTGATCGATGAGAAGATCGTGGCGCAGGAAGCCGCAGCACGCGGCATTACCGTCAGTGACGAAGAGGTCGAAGCCGCCCTACGTGAGGAGATCGCCCGCAACCGCAATGCGATCACCGCGCCGCAGGCGACCGAGACGGCCGAAGCCGGCATTGCCGCGACAGCTACCGCCACCGAGTGGACCCCAACCCCCACGCCCACGATTGATGCGAATCTGGTGGTGACGGCCACAGCCACACCTATGCCGACCGCGGAGCCGCTGCCGACCCAAGCCATCATTTCGGACACCGGCTACACAGAGGGGCTCAATGAACTGGGCGATACGCTAGACGAAATCAACAGCGTTGATCTGGTTGGCTATCGGGAAGTGATTCGGGCCCAATTGCTAGCGGACAAGGTATCGGCGGCCATCGGCGAAGAAAAAGTTGCCGCCACCGAAGAACAGGTCCATGCCCGTCACATTCTGATCAATGTAGTGACACCCACTGTCGCGATCAGTGGCACGAATGTGATTACGGCACCAATTGCACCCAGCACCTCACTCTCTGATCTACTCACGACGAGTGATGTCATCTCTGGTGATCTGGCCGCCGGCACGACACTTACTGGCACGGATCTGTTGACTGCCACCGCCGCGCCGAGCGTAACCAGCGTCGCCACGTCAGCCGCCATTGCCACAGCAATGACGACCACTGCGACAACCACTGCGACAACCACGGGGGTGAGTGCAACTGACAGTGTGACCACGGCCACAGTCGTATCCGCAACAGAACTTATCACCACGACAGGGACGCTTAGCAACACCGCAGCCCTGACAGATACAGCACTTTTGACGGATACATTGCAACCACCGGCTCCTGTGGAGCGTACCGATGCCGAGGCAAAAGCACTGGCAGAAGCATTACGCCAACGGCTGCTTGCCGGCGAAGATTTTGCTACCCTGGCCCAGGAATACAGTAACGATGGTTCCAGTGCAGAAGGGGGCGATTTGGGGTGGTTTGGCCGCTCACGCATGGTCGCGCCCTTTGCCGAAGTTGCCTTCACCCTGCCCGTCGGCGAGATCAGCGAACCAGTGAAGACTGAATTTGGCTATCATCTCATCGAAGTGCTGGAAAAGGATGCGAATCGGCCCAAAGATGAGGCACAACTGGAACAAGAACGACGCCAGGCCTTTGAGGATTGGTTGCAGGAAAAGACCGTGGCAACCGAAATCGAACGCCCCGATGATCTCAGCACGCTCTTGCCCCGTGATTTGCAGTAAGCAACGATGGTAAGACTTTTACGCCGCGTACTTCGGCTTCGACAAGCTCAGCCGCCGTACGCGGCGTAAGTCCTAAACTGTAAGGTTCAGCACCAATCCGCGGCACTCGCTCCTTGACGAAATAGCCGTCGATGGTGTAGATTCTCTAGCTGAGAACTACACCATCGACGGCTATCTTTTTGTTGGACAACCTCACTGTTCTACTTCATGCTGATGGCGCACAGGCCTAACAGCCCGTAACAACGACCACAAGCAAAAACATGCGCAGCCTTATCAACACCAGCAACAGAAATCATCCCAATGGCAAAAAAAATTATTATTGACACAGATCCAGGAATCGATGATGCAATGGCCATCCTCTTCGCTTTTGCCGCACCAGAACTAGAGGTGCTTGGCCTGACCTCGATCTTTGGTAATGTCCACACCGCCACGGCCACCCAAAATGCGCTGCATCTGGTCGAATTTGCCGGTCGTCCAACCGTACCCATAGCGCATGGCGCGGCTAAACCATTACATGTCACCTATAAAGGGGCAGCAGCCTTCGTGCATGGGGACGACGGCTTGGGTAATACCAATCAACCACCACCCACCACGACGCCGCATCCGTTAACCGCGGCGCAATTTATTGTCGAAACGATCATGGCCAATCCGGGCGAGGTAACGCTCGTCCCCGTTGGGCCGCTGACGAATATTGCGCTGGCACTTTTGCTGGAACCGCGCATTGTGCACCAGGTGGCAGAGGTTGTGATCATGGGCGGCGCGGTGACCGTCAACGGCAATGTGAATCCAGCCGCAGAAGCAAACATCTACAACGATCCCCATGCCGCCGATCTGGTCTTTACCGCCGATTGGCCAGTGACCATGGTGGGGTTAGATGTTACCACCAAAGTGATCATGGATGATCCCTATCTGGCCGGGCTCTGTGGGGTGGGGCGGCGGACAGGCCAATATATCCGTGACATCTGCCACTTCTACCTGGCCTTCCATCAACAGACGCACAACATCTATGCCGCCCACACCCACGATCCCTCGGCGATTGCCTATCTGCTCGATCCAACGCTCTTCCAGACGATCCAAGGGCCGATCCGGGTATTAACCGAAGGGGTAGGCCGCGGCCAAACCCTTATGGATCGACGTGGTTACTGGTCACGCCCCAATGATTGGTCCGCCCAGCGCCCGGTCAATGTCTGTGTGGAGGTGGCAGCTGAGCGCTTGCTCGCGCTCTATGCCGAACGCATCTGCGCCGCCGGCTGAGAGCAGTCGATAAGTCTGCCTATTACGACAACGTTAAATTAGATGAGCCGGCAGGTGTATAGATGCAGATTGAGAAAACACGGATGACAGGCCACCTGATCTGCGCCTCCTGAATCGTGTCTATCGAACCGGCTGTCAACTTAATTTAGCGTTGTCGAACTATTTACCGATCGGCTACGCTGCCGCTTTACTTATCTACCGATTTACCTACTCACGAGGAGCTTCTGCATGCAGCACTATGATGTACTGATTGTCGGTGGCGGGATCTTTGGCATTACCACGGCCCTTGAATTGCATCAACGCGGGCAGCGCGTCGCGGTCATCGATCAAGGGCCAATCCCCCATCCTTTGGCTGCTTCTACTGATATCAGCAAAGCGGTGCGCGCGGAGTACGGCACGGACGAAGAATACACAATCTTGATGGAAGAAGCGCGCCCTGGCTGGCTGGCCTGGAATGACGAATTTGGGGAAAAGCTCTACCATGAACATGGGGTGACCATGTTAACCATGACCCCCATGCGGCCTGGTGGCTATGAATACGAGAGTTTGCAAATTATCCAGCGCCGCGGCCACCCAATCGAACGGCTCAACAGTGACACGATCCGCCAACGCTTTCCCGCGTGGAATGCGGATCGTTATGTTGACGGCTTTTATAGTGCCTATGCCGGGTGGGTGGCCAGTGGTCGCGTAGTCGAAGTCTTGGCGGAAAAGGCCAAACGGTTGGGCATTGCCCTCTTCCCGGATCAGCCCATCGACTGTTTGCTCAGTGAAGGCTCACGGGTGATGGGGGTGCGCACGCGGCAGGGCGATGAGTACCAGGCCGGTACGGTGGTTGTGGCGGCAGGGGCCTGGAGTCGCCTGCTGGTGCCGGAACTGGCGGCAGTCATGAAGAGCACGGGCATGCCCGTCTTTCACTTCCGCCCCGATGAACCAACCCTTTTTGCGCCGCCGCGCTTTGTCAATTTTGCCGCCGATGTCGCGCGCACTGGTTACTATGGCTTCCCCCTGCATCCCCAGCAGAAGGTTGTAAAAATTGGTTATCACGGCAGTGGACCCGAGTTACATCCAGCGCAGGATGAACGCGTGGTCACGGATCAGGATGTCCGCAAAGTGCGCGCCTTTCTGGCCGAGACCTTGCCGGCGTTGGCCACGGCCAAGCTCGTTTACACCCGGCGCTGTCTCTACTGTGACACCATTGATGAACATTTCTGGATCGATCGCCATCCCGAACGCCCCGGCTTGGTGGTTGCCGCCGGTGGGAGTGGCCATGGTTTTAAGTTTGGGCCAATCTTGGGCAGCTTAATTGCCAATGCCGTCGAAGGTCGCCCGGATCGCCGCCTGCGTAAGTTCCGCTGGCGTACAGTCGCCGAGATGCGGCCGCAACAGGAAGCTTCCCGCTATCACGAATAGCCGTAAGGTGGCGTGGCCAGGGCGCAGCGAATTCACATCCAGCGGCCTTTCCTCGCCCTTCTCTGACCACTGGCCTACGCTTACTGTGTCATGGCATTATGATAGGAACTGTAAGATCTATCTCATCGTTTTAGCTTTATAATAGATGTAAATTAAAGGACTGCTGCAGCATCCTTGCGTTGAACCTTTCGTTAGGCCTTGCGTTGGGCCTTTCATTGGGACCGAAAAATCGTTCCTAACGAAAATGCAGCACAGTCCGTTCCAATCAGATGAGAGATGACCTATGATCGCATTAATTGTGTTAGCCCTATTGGGAACGCTGGCCGGTAGTCTTGGTGGCGTCTTTACCAATGGCCTGGATGGGATGGTATTAGGTGGCAGCGCAGGGTTGGTTCTTGGCGTTTTAGCCTGGATTACGGATAATATAGATGCCGAGCGACAATCACGCGAACTGTTGCCGGAACATCTATTGAATGATTTAAATGCCATTGCCCACCTACGCTTTGAAAGTACCACACCGCCACGCTACCATGAGCGCGAAACCGCGGTCGATGCAAACTGGCCAACGCGCAGTATCGCCTGAAAGCTAGCCATTTTGCAAACGGTCATTGAGCGCAGCCTCGTTTGCAAAGCGCGTGCGGCTGTGGGGTGGGCAGCGGGACCAATCAGAGGAGCCCAGTGCAACCATGCCACCAATCTATCAGCCGGCCCAACTGCCAACCTTTAACGACATTCTACACGCGCAAAAGACGATCCGTCCCTATCTGGCACCTACCCCCTTATATCACTACCCCTCCCTCGACCAACTATTGGGTGCGGAAGTCTACATCAAGCACGAAAATTATCAGCCAATCGGTGCCTTCAAGGTCCGCGGCGGTATTAATCTGATGGCACACCTGCCGGCAGAGACGCGCCGCGCCGGGGTTGTCACCGCGTCGACCGGCAACCACGGCCAGTCAATTGCCTATGCGGCCCAACAGTTTGGGGTACGTGCGATCATTGTCGTGCCCGAGGGGGCCAATCCCGTCAAAGTTGAGGCCATGCGCAGCTATGGCGCCGAAGTCATCTTTCATGGGGCCGACTTTGAAGCCAGCAAGCGCCATTGTGTTACCCTGGAAGCGCAGGAGGGGGTACGCTATATCAACTCGGGCAATGAACCGCTGCTCATTGCCGGCGTCGGCACCCACACCTTGGAAATCTTCGAAGAAAAGCCAGACATTGATGTGGTGATTGTGCCCCTGGGGGGTGGCAGTGGCGTCGCAGGGGCCTGTCTGGCCGCCAAAACGATGCGTCCACAGGCGCAGGTCATCGCCGTACAAGCCAGCGGGGCACCGGCCGGTTATCTCACCTGGCAAGCACGGGCCGCACGGACCGCCACAATTGACACCTTTGCCGCCGGCTTGGCGACAGGTGAACCCTTTATGATGCCCCAACAATTGATCTGGGACCAACTCGACGACTTTGTGTTGGTGGATGACGATGCCATGCGCGTCGCCGTGCTCCACTATTTGGAAAAGGCCAAAACGCTGGCTGAGCCAGCCGGTGCGGCCCCCTTGGCAGCCGCCTTACAGATCCGGGAGCAGCTCCAGGGCAAAAAAGTGGCCCTGATTTTGAGCGGTGGGAATATTTCACCGGCAGAATTAAGCCAATGTTTGGCGATCAAGGGGTGAGCGTTCATGCCAAGTGCCACGCCTAGACAAAAAAAAACGGTGCGCGCATCAAGTAACATCCGCTGGCCGGCGCGCATTATCGGCATCTTGTTACTCCTGCAAACCTGTATGTTGAGCGCCATTAGCATCTACTTTGCCCGCCAGATCGACTGGAGCAGCGAGTGGGAAGACATTATGCTGTCGATCACCACCCTCGACATTGTGATGTGGGTCGCGACGATTACCCCGTTGGTGCTGTTACTCTTTTTAACGGCGATCGGCTTCCTGCTCTACCGCCGCTTTGCCTGGCTCTTTGCCATGACGATCCAAGGCTTGATCCTGCTGCGCTGTCTCTTCATCTACTTTGCCACCGATTCACACTTGCAGCGTTCACCCTGGATCCACCTGATTATGGTATACTCAATTGTCCTGGTACTCTATCTTAACAGCACCAACATTCGCCTAGCTTTCACCGCCAAACCCGTTGATAAAACGATATGACAACCTCGCTTGACGACCTGACCCTGTTGCGCCGTTTCGAGCCAATTCTTAGCTTTACCCGCGGGGAAACCTTTTTCCCCATGGATGTCGCCCCCTATGTGGCGCAGAGCAGTCTCTGGGTGCAGCGACGCGATAGTGAACCCGAGCAATTAGCGGAGCGGGGGCAGCTTGATCTGGAACGGCTTGCCTACCCCTACCCCGATGAATTTGGTACAGTCCACTATCTCAAATTCACCGATCCGCTGGATGCGGCGGAAATGGCCGCGCACCAGGCCCGCCGCTGGCAGCAGCAAGCCCTGGATCTTTTTCACCCCGGCAAAGGCCGTTTAGCGCGGGTTGGTTATATCTCGCGTTTTGTCGATGCCATCTTTTCGCTGACCCTCTTTGCGCGCGGCCGCGTGCCGGGGGATGCGGCCGCGGCCGCGGCATTGGCCTACCAAGCACTGGCCGACCAGCATAAACGCTATCGCTATCATGGGCGGGTGTTACGCCAATCGGGTTGGTTAGTCCTCCAATATTGGTACTTCTATCCTTTTAACAACTGGCGCTCCGGCTTTTCCGGGGCCAACGATCATGAGTCAGATTGGGAGATGGTCTCGCTTTATCTGACGGAGAATGAAGCGCGCGGTGAATTGACGCCGGCCTGGCTAGCCTACGCATCGCACGATTATCATGGCGATGATTTGCGCCGCCGTTGGGATGACCCCGAAGTGGAAAAAGTGGGTGAACATCCTGTAGTCTATGTCGGGGCTGGCTCGCATGCCGGTTATTTCCAGGCCGGCGAGTATCTGACTGAGATGGAGTTGGCCTTCTTTGCCCCCTTCACCCGCCTAATGGCCCAACTACGCACCTTCTGGCGGCGACGTTTGCGCCAATATGAGGGCGATCCCTTTGGGGTAGACGAAGAGGAAGGTTCCAACATCTTTCGCATTCCCTTTGTCGACTATGCGCGAGGGGACGGGTTGGTGATTGGCCCCGGCCAACATGCCGAGTGGGAGAATCCCCATCTGCTCAGCCCAACCCCAGCGTGGGTCGCCATGTATCGGGGGCTGTGGGGGCTTTATACGCGCGATCCCTTTGCCGGCGAGGACGCGCCGGCCGGCCCCATGTACAACCGTGACGGCAGTGTGCGCCGCTCCTGGTATGATCCCGTTGGCTGGGCGGGGCTGGACAAGGTGCCGCCCAGTGACGAGTTGCTGATACGCGTGGTCGAAGAAAAGCAGCGCATCAGCGATCAGCAGCAAGAAGTGCAAACGTTGGTGGCAACCAAGAGCCAGGCGCTACAAAGCTTGGGTCTACAAGCTGCGGCCATGCGCACCCAACCGCACCTCTACAAACTGTACACAGCACACCAGGAACAGATCGCCGATCTGAGCCAGGAGGTAAATCAGTTGCGCGCCCAATTGGCCGGTAACGAAGCCCTGCTCGAAGCGCTGAGTTATTACGCTGACTGCTTGCAAAAAGGGGGGGACGCCGAGCCACTGCGCGGGCACATCCGCCGTGCCCATCGGCCTGCCTCCAACGCCAAATTGCGCGCCAGCGCCTTCGCCGAATTTTGGGCGGCGGCCAGCGTTGGGCTGCTGCTGCTGATCTTTTTGGGCTTGATCACGATTGGGCGTCAATATCTGCTGCTGGGGCTGATCATGATGATCGCGCTCTTTGCCTTTATCGAAGCCAGCTTCCGCGGCCGGCTCACCCGCTTTGTCACCAGCGTCACCATTAGCAACGCGATTGTGGCGGCCCTCGTGCTCTTCTATGAGTATTTCTGGCAAGTCGTCGAGGTGGGGGTACTGGTGACGGGGATTTATATATTGTGGGATAATTTGCGGGAATTACTCCGGCGGTAGGAGAAGAGACGAGCCGGGGAGAGACGAGACACGAGATTGTCCTGGAGATAGCGGGTAGATGTATAATTGTGCGATGCGATTTTGTAGCGAAGGAGGTGAAGAATGGTGACGGAATTAAGAGAGCACCAACGAGAAAGCGAACAAGACGCGCAACCCAGCAAGATTGAAGAGCGCTATCCTTATGGCTGGCGTGAACAAGTAAAGCCGACTGCTAACGGGCGCTCCGTGGTCGAACGCATGCCCCTGACCTTGGCGGATGTCCTCCACCCACAAGAGGATGATTTCCTGATGACGAGCGATGAACACGCCCAGTTTTGCAACTATTTATACAACGCCCTACGTTGGGCGGTCCGTGCTGATCCGAGCGCCCATGTCTTGAATGATACGAATGTTGAGTGGGGCTTTTCGGCAGATGGTTGTCCACGCCCAGATCTCGCCGTGCTCTTTGGTGTACGGGAACATAAGAATTGGAGCACCTTTGTCGTCGCCGAGGAAGGCACCGCGCCCACGCTGATTATAGAAGTCACCTCACCTAAAACACGGCGCGTTGATCTGGATGACAAAGTGGACGAGTATGAGCAGGTCGGAGTCCCCTACTACATTATCATCGACAAACATGTGCGCAAGCGACGGACAGAGCGCCAACTGCTGGGTTGGCAATTGACCCAAGATGGCTATGTCGCCATGCCCCTTGACGGCCAAAATCGCCTATGGCTGCCGCCGGTCAAACTTTGGCTCTGTATTGAAGCGGAACAGTTGATCTGTTACGATGAAGAGGGGCGGCCCGTAGTTGACTATGTGATGGTGGCGACGGCACGCGCTGCCGCAGAAGCACGCGCCGCTGAAGAAGCTAGACGCGCTGCCGCAGAAGCAAAGCGCGCCGCCGAGGAAGCTGCGCGTGCCGCCAAAGAAGCAAGCCGGGCTGAGGCAGCCGAAGTCAGAATCCGGCAGTTGGAAGCGGAGTTGCGCCGGCGTATGCAGTCGGAGTAAGGAAGGGATCAGTGGTGAACGCATTTCTATTAAGTCGTGCGCTTTTGCAATTTCGTACGCAGACGATTGCCGATCTACATGGCAACCTCTCCGCCGCGGTGGTCACGCCGGATGGCAGCCTATGGCTCGCCTCGGATGAGTTACAGACGATTGAGCGGTTAACCCAAGTCGCGCCGATGATCTTTGACGAGCATCACTCCTTTGCGGTAGTGGATTATGTGCCACTTTATGACCCAGAGGGCGAGATCGATATTGAAGGCATGGACTATGCCGACCACTACCTCTGGTTTACCGGCTCCCACAGCTTAAAACGCAAGAAAGCCAAGGGCAAGACCGCAGCAAAGGATATTGCCCGGATTGCCCAGGTGAAACCCGATCCCAACCGTTACTTGCTGGGGCGAATCCCGCTCATCGGCGACACCTTATTTACCAGTTGTTCCCACCCCACCCAGCCGGGGCAACAGCTCACCGCCGCGGCCTTGCAGGGCGACGGGGCCGGCAATCTGCTGTTAGCCGCCCTGCGCACTGATGAACATTTGGGGCCATTTATCACCGCACCCCTGGCCGACAAGGAAAATGGCTTTAACATTGAAGGACTGGCCGTACAAGGGAATCGGCTTTTGCTGGGGCTGCGCGGACCGGTAATTGATGGCTGGGCGATCATCTTAGAGATCGAAGTGTGCGAGACCGCACCGGGGATCTTAGGGCTAAAGCCCCAAGGGGAGGGGGAGCGGCTCTACCAAAAGCACTTTCTCGATCTCGATGGCTTGGGGATTCGCGAACTGCAATGGCAGGGTGACGATCTGCTTGTCCTGGCCGGCCCCACCATGCGCGGCGCCGGGGCGATGAAACTCTTCCGCTGGCAAAAGGCCATTGGGCACGCCGCCGATTCCCTCTCCCATCGCCAGTCGGCAGATCTGGATTTGCTCTTTGTCCTCCCCCCCGCCATCACCCCCGACACCGACCAAGCCGAAGGCATGGTCTGCCTCCCCTGTCTTAATCAGCCAGAGGCCCTGCTGATTGTCTATGATCGCCCCGATCCCGTGCGGATGGTAGGGGGGGATGGGTTGTTTGCGGATGTGTTTCGGTTGCCGGGGGAGTAATTGTGCGTGATTACTTCACCTAGTTGACAGCAAACCCAGTATAGGGGCGCTTATAGGGTGGGTGAAAAGCCAATACAATATCTTCCTTCGGGACACCCTGTTCGACAAATTCGTTTGCGATGCCCGCATCGGTAACATCCTCCTGAATCCAGATCTTGCCGTCGATAATATCGACATGAATGACACTACTGTGTACACGCTCGTTGGCATCCCAACCAACCATCATCACTTGATAATGGTCATGCTCACGGTCGGTGATCGCTTCCAGCGCAACATCGCCATACTTTAGGCGGTAACCAGCATGGCGTTTGATGACATCGGTCACGTAAGCGCGATATTGTTCTAGTCGATCCATTCAATAATCTCCTGCGCTTGTGGATCAAAGACGACCAGACAGAGGGCCTGCTGTTGCAGCACAGCTTGCGCCAGTTTGCGGACAAAGAACGCTCGGTAAGAGCAGCGATTCGTGAATCTATTTTGCCACCGAATGAATCGAGCTGCAACTTGCGTTGAGATAGCGTTCAGATACATCTGCTTATATGTCACTTTAGCGACACGGATGTATAGCGTTCCGGCTTTACTGCCCCCGGCGTTCCATCCCTAAACGCCGGGGGCAGTAGCACCAGCGCTTACCGACTAATGAGCGGTAAATAAATCTGCTCCTCTGTGACTTCCGTCTCTGCTTCGACTGTCAACCAGGCATCATCTGTAAAGGGCGCGTCATAGTCGCTTTCTTCAACATCGCCATCGATACGGTCGATTGTGGTGATCCCGTCAAGGGCATTATTCAATTCAGTTTGACTGGCAACAGTGGCGATTGTATTGCCGAAGAGCGCAGTCACGGTTTTTGCTGCCGGCAGCACCAAGGTGTAACAAGGCTGCTGCAAGGTAGCATGGATCGTCGCGGGTTGGGTATTGCGCCAGCCATTTACTACAGTTTCACACAGATAGTAAGTGCCTGGTAAGACATTGACAAAGCTGGCTTTGCCCTGGCGGTTGGTAAGTTGGGTAACGACTGCTGTACCGTCTTCGCGATAGAGGGTAAAATTCCAGTCTGCCAGCCAGCGTTCGCGACCATCACGGCGGCCATTGCCATTCAGATCATTATAATTTTGAACTTGTAGCGTGCTCGGTAACCCAAGCGCAAAGGTACAGGTGATTTGGGCATTGGCTGTGGCAGTGATCGTTACTTGTTTACGGGCCAGATCGACAGTGGCCTGTTCGGGTGAAGTACAGGCAATTGAGATGAGTAACCACTTGGCGGGGGGGCTTGCGATAATGGTCGCAGTACCGGGTCTGACGGTGAAACTTTGGCTGTTCCCATAGCGGTCACCATCTTGCGGTGTAATATCGTCAAGCTTGAAACTGCCTAGTGACCCATTGAAGTTAAAATTGGATTTATTACCCGGTTGCAACGCCAACCTAATCGTAATGGTAGCATCACTGCCACCTTCATTTACATCCAAAACTTGAATGGTCAACGGCTGGTCAATGGTTGCTCCGGCTTGATCGGTGCTGCGGATAGTGAGTTGATAGAGCGCCTTGGTCTCATAGTCGAAGGCGAGGGCCGTCCGCAGTTGATTGCCCACGATGCTAAAGGCAGTCATATCGCCGCCAATCGACGTGTAAGTGTGGCTGTCACCACTATCGGAATCATTGCTACTAAGCAGGCCGATAGTCGTACCTGCCGGTTGATTTTCGGCAATCCGGTCATTACTCAAAGCGAGTGAAATGGGGGCATCGTTGACGGCGTTAACCGTGATGTTGACCGTAGCCGCCGCAGAAGTGAGTTGACCGTCACTGACGCGGAAGGTAAAACTGTCGCTGCCGTTGAGATTGCTGCTTGGCGTATAAGTGAGATTCGGCGCGCTGCCGCTCAGGCTGCCACGGGTTGGGGCCGTCACAATCGTAAAGCTTAACGGATTGCCGTCGGGGTCGCTCCCGGTGAGGGTGATCACCTTGGCCACATCTTCGTTAGTCGTGACGGATTGGCCATTAGCCGTTGGCGCGCCATTGGTGGCGTTGACGGTGATCGAAACGGTGGCCAATGCACTGTCAGCACTGCCATCGTTGGTTTTAAAGGTAAAATTGTCGATTCCCGTGTAGTTAGTGGCCGGTGTATAGGTGAGATTAGGTGCCGTGCCGCTCAGTGTGCCTTGGGTCGGATTACTCACCACGGCAAAGGTGAGCCCACTGCCCTCGACATCGCTGCCCCCCAGGGTGATTGCCTTGGCTGTGTTTTTGTTGGTACTCACACTCTGCGCCGTCGCGGTGGGCGGGTCGTTGATGGGGTTGACGGTGATGGTGACAGTGGCGATATTGCTGTCGGCTGTGCCGTCGTTGACCTTAAAGGTGAAGCTGTCGGTGCCGTTCGCGTTGGCATTGGGGGTGTAGGTACGGCTCGCCCCACTGCCGGTGAGCGTCCCCTTGGTCGGATTGGCGACGATAGTGAAGGTGAGCGCGCTGCCTTCAACGTCATTAGCGGCTAGCGTGATTGTCTTGGCCGCATCCTCATTCGTGGTTACCGTTTGAGCAGTGGCAGTGGGCGGATCGTTGACCGGGTTGATGGTGATGGTAACGGTGGCGATGTTGGAGTCGGCTTGGCCGTCGTTGACTTTGAAGGTAAAGCTGTCAGCACCATTGATATTGACATTGGGGGTGTAGGTGCGGTTTGCGCCGCTGCCGCTAAGTGTTCCCTTGGTTGGATTGGCAACAATGGTAAAGGTAAGAGCGCTACCTTCGACATCGTTGCCGGCTAAGGTGATGGGCAGCGCCGTGTCTTCGTTAGTACTTACACTTTGGCTACCGGCCGTAGGCGGATCGTTGACGGGATTGACCGTAATGTTTACCGTTGCCACATTAGAGTCAACTTGGCCGTCATTCACTTTGAAGGTGAAGCCGTCGGGGCCATGATAGTTGGCGGCAGGCGTGTAAGTGCGATTCGCGCCGCTTCCGGTGAGCGTACCGCGGCTGGGATTAGTAACAATACTATAAGTAAGCGGGTTGCCATCAACGTCAGCGGCGGTCAAGGTGATGGGAAGTGCGGTGTCTTCGTTAGTCGCTACTGTTTGGTTACTTCCAGTGGGTACATCATTGATCGGATTGATGGTAATGTTGACCGTTGCCACAGAGGAGTCGAACTGACCATCGTTGGCTTTAAATGTAAAACTATCGGGACCGTGATAATTAGTGGCAGGGGTATAGGTGAGATTGGGGGCTGTGCCAGTGAGCGCGCCATGAGATGGTTGAGTGATCATCTGATAGGTCAACGGTTCATCTTCTAAATCGGTTGCCGTTAGCGTAAGCGATGTAGTACTATCTTCGTTGAAACTAACCGTTTGCCCATTAGCTGTCGGGGGCTGGTTTACACCTTGACCAATATAACGAATCAGTGCAAAATCACTTAAATTTGCAGAAGTTCGTCCAGCAGCGATAATTTTATCATCACTTTGGATCGCTATCGCACTAGCGCTATCATAAGAGTTTCCAATGGCGGTTGTGACCACACCATTAGTGCCGAAGGAACGATCAAGTGTGCCCGTACTTCTGTAACGTAACAATGCAATATCAACATTCCCACCAAGCCCACTAAGCAACATGCTACCGGCAATGATAATTTTGCCATCACGCTGTAATGCTACAGAGTTTGGTCTCTCAAAGGCTTCTATGTCAGTTATGGTGATGCCACCTGTACCAAACGTAGAATCAAGCGAACCATCACTGTTGTATCGCACCACCGCAAAATCGGTATAAGTATAATCATAGGTATTACCGGTCACAACGATCTTCCCATCACTCTGCAAGACAATGTCTGTTGCTTTGTCATCATAGTCACCGATAGATGTTAAGACTTTGCCCCCTGTGCCAAAGGTGCTATCCAGTGAACCGTTACTGTTGTAGCGAACCAAGGCAAAATCCGTATATACCCCAAAACCTGATGGGGGAGAACTGAAACCAGCGACAACGATCTTGCCATCATCCTGTAAAGCCATGCCGGTGATCTCATCTTGACCAGCATTGATCGATGTGACCGTTCGCCCGGTTGTCCCAAAAGTTGTATCTACCGAGCCATTAACGTTATAGCGCACGACCGTAAAGTCATAATCGGTACCGTTAAAACTTTTTCCAGCTAGAATGATCTTGCCGTCACTTTGCACAGTGACCGCAACAGCAGAGCTGCCCTGCGCGATCAGCGTGGCAACTTTGCCGTTTGTGCCAAAGGTCGTATCCAGGATCCCGGCAGCAGTATAACGTGCTAGGGCAAAGCGGGTTTGATTACCTGATGTGCTGCCAGCAACTAGAATTTTTTCATCACTCTGCAAAGCAATATCATTGACAGAGTTGCCATTGTCGCTAAATTTGGCAGTGATTTTGCCGCCACTGCCAAATACCCGATCTAGCTTGCCATCATTATTGTAGCGAGCGAGGACAAAATCAGAACTTTGTCCTGCGGTATTCCCAGCTACCACCACTTTGCCATCATTCTGGAGCACAATGGCAGTGGCTTCATCGTAACCATCACCACCCTGGGTGATCACAATCCCATTAGTGCCAAAGGCTGTATCGAGCGAACCATTGCTGGTGTAACGCAATAAGACACTATCATCGTCATAACCTGTATCTGTGACGCCGGCCACAACCAACTTGCCGTCACTTTGCTGTGCAAGTGCGAGCCCTTCTTCTTTGTTACTGCTCAGGGTAGTGATAATTTTCCCATTGGTACCAAAGCTACTATCCAATGTTCCATCACCATTGTAGCGAGCCAGGGCGAAATCGGTTCTGGCGTCTGTTTCTGTATATCCAGCAACTGTGATCTTACCATCACTTTGGATTAAGAGGGCATTGATCTGCTCACCATAGCTGCCGATTGGTGTTATTGCTTTACCGTCGGTGTCAAAACTGGTATCGAGGGTGCCGTCATTGTTATAGCGCACAACGGCAAAGTCGCGTAACCCATTGACAGTCGCATAGCCGGCAGCTAAAATCTTACCATCGCTTTGCAATGCTATTGCATATGCTTCGTCATTGCCGTCACCAATAGCTGTAGTCACTTTGCCATCGACATCAAAGCTGGGATCAAGATCACCCGTGCTATTCAAGCGTACCAATACAAAATCTCTCATCCCATCTGCACCGGCGACCACAACTTTGCCATCCGCCTGAATAGCTAGTGCATACGCAGCGTCGCCGCTGTTGCCACTTGTATTCACAGCAGCGATGCCCTCGACGCCAAAGGTCCAATCAAGTGAGCCATCCTGCAAATAGCGGGCAACAATAAAGTCATCCTGATTTGCTACTGTAATTCTGACATGGCCTGCTACCAAAATCTTACCATCACGCTGAATGGCAACAGCACGGGCGACGGCAGCTGTACTACCGATAAATGTTGTTGCAATCCCGGCTGTGCCAAAACTACTATCAAGTGAACCATCGCTGTTGAAGCGGATCAAAGCAAATCCTTTTATATCACTGTATCCTGCCACGATAATTCTGTTATCAGCTTGAAGTGCAAGGGCGGTTGCGACATCTACACCACTTCCGACAGCCGTAACCACTTTGCCTTCAGTCCCAAAACTATTGTCAGGCAGACCATTGCTCAGATACCGTGCCAGCATAAAATCTTGAGTGTGTGTAAGGTCGTTCGCGTTGGCCGCATACCCTGCCACCAAAAGCTTTCCATCCGGTTGGACAAGGACCGCATTGGCCTGGTCCATTCCAGTGCCCATATTGGTCGTTACCACACCGTTATTCCCAAAGGTGGGATCGACGTCACCAGCAGCGGCATAAAGAGGTATCGCCGACCACAAAAAAAAGGCCAGTAAACTGAGTGAACAGCAGAGTTGACAGAAAAAAAGGCGTTGTTTGGACAGGATCAGACAAGACATATAGTTCATCTACCTCTTTTTGATTGAGATAATTTTTAACTTTTTCGCAGTAATACGGCAATGCTAATTTATGGTGGGTGGAGTGACTGAACAGCAGGTGGATCGTTCTCGCTCTAGCCACCTGCTGTTCAGCCTCCTACCGCGCCACCAACGGCAGATAGATCCAACGCTCCTCATCCGCTGCCTGCTCTAGATCCTCGTCCACAAACACGTCATCCGCATAACCAGCCTCATCGTCGAGCACATCCGGCCACGCGGTGATCGTGACATTTTCATTGGCGGCCATGGTTGCGGTCAGCGTCTTGGTGGCCGGCAGATTGCGGTTGCCGAAGCGCACGGTGCCGATCTGTCCCGGATTGAGCGTCAGCGTGTAACAGGGCTGATTGAAGGTTGGGTTAAGTGCTGCTGGTTCCGTGTTGCGCCAGCCCAGCTGTTGGGTTTCGCAGACGGTATAGGGCTGCCACGGCAGGAAGTTGAAGTTGGCCTTGCCGTTGCGGTTGGTCACCGCGCTGGCTACTTGGGTGCCGGCGCTGTTATAGACGGTCATCGTCCAGCCGGCGAGATAGGGCTCGTTCGCATTACGGCGCCCATTGCCGTTGCGGTCGTTATACTTCAGGGTGCGGATGCTCACCCAGCGGTCGTTGACAAAGGTGCAGGTCACATTGTCACCAGTGACCACAGTCACCGTGACCCGCGCATCGGCCAGGGCAACCACGGCATTGGCCGCGGGGGAACAGGTAATCGCCGAGAGCAGCCACCCACTGGGAATGCGTTCGCTAAAGGTATAGCTCCCCGGCGCGACGGTCAAGGTTTTGCTGTTGCTGTAGGCATCACTATCCTGTGGGGTGATATCATCGAGCCGGACCAAGCCGATCCCACCCGAACCGGTCAGACGGAAGTTTTGGCGACTTTGAGGGTTGGCTTTCAGCACCAGGGTAATCGTCGGATCAGTGCTCCCTTCATTGACATCTAGGACGCTGATCGTAAAGGCTTTATCAAAGTGGCCGCCCTGACCATCGTCAGTACGAATCGTGAGGGCGTAGCTGTTCTGTGCTTCAAAGTCAAAGGCTGCGGCTGTGCGTAGCTCAGCCCCAACGATGGTGAAGGCCGCGGTAGCACCGCTAACCAGAGTGTAACTGTGGCTGTCAGGCAGATCGACATCAACGGTGGTCAATTGACCGATAGTCGTGCCGGCCGGTTGATTCTCTTGGACGGTGCTGTTGCTCAAGTTCAAGTTAGTGGGTGCATCATTAACGGCGGTCACGTTGAGCGTAACGGTCGCGGTATTACTATCAACGGTGCCATCATTCACATGGAAGGCAAAGCTGTCGCTGCCATTGAAGTTGGCAAAAGGTGTGTAAAGCAGAGCCGGGGCCTCACCGCTGACAGTGCCATGCGTCGGCAAGGTGGTGAGCGTATAGGCAAGGGCGTCACCATCCGGGTCAGTGGCGGTCAGGGTGATGATCACCGGCTGATCCTCTGCCATGGTGACGGTCTGGCCAGTGGCCGTGGGGGCGCTGTTAGCAAAATTGACCGTCAGGCTGACTGTCGCCACGTTGCTGTCGAGTTGACCATCATTTGTTTTGTAGGTAAAGCTATCGTTGCCACTATAGTTGGTCGCCGGGGTATAGGTGAAGGCACCATTCGGGTTCAGGTTGACGGTGCCATGCAACGGTGGCGTCACCAATAATGCCGTCAGCGTATTACTCTCTAGATCGCTGTCGCCATTAAGCAGGCCATCGGCCACGGCGACGGTCAACACGGTGTTGCGGCTGGTCTCATAACTATCATTATCGGCAACGGGAGCGTCGTTTACTGGCGTGACGGTGATGATGACAGTCGCCAGGTTACTATTTACCGTACCATCATTAAGGCGGAAGGTGAAGCTATCACTGCCATTGTAGTTGGCCGCTGGGCTGTAACTGCGGTTGAGGCCACTGCCGCTGAGGGCACCATGGACCGGCGCGTCGACAATCGTTACAGTTAAGGTGTCCCCATCAGGATCACTGCCGATGAGGGTGACCGCCAGGGCCGTATCTTCTGCCGTGGTGAGACTTTGGTCATTGGCGGTCGGTGGGCCATTCACGGCGTTGACCGTGATGGTGACCGTGGCGATAGTTGAGTCGGCCTGGCCGTCGTTAGCCTTGAAGGTAAAGCTGTCGCTGCCGTTGTAATTGGTGGCGGGCGTATAGGTCAGATTGGGGGCTGTGCCGCTAAGCGTGCCGTGGATTGGATTGCTCACCACCGTAAAGGTCAACGCGTTGCCCTCGATGTCACTGCCCCCCAGGGTAATTGCCTTGGCGGTGTTTTTGTTAGTGCTCACACTCTGCGCCGTCGCCGTGGGCGGATCGTTGACGGCGTTAATGGTGATGTTCACCGTTGCGACCGCCGAGTCGATCTGCCCATCGTTGACCTTAAAGGTGAAGCTATCAGCGCCGTTGACATTGGCATTAGGCGTATAGGTACGATTAGCCCCACTGCCGGTGAGTGTGCCTTTGCTTGGATTGGCGACGACGGTAAAGATAAGAGCGCTACCCTCGGCATCGCTGCCGGCCAAGCTGATGGGTAAGGCCGTATCCTCGTTCGTGTTCAAGGTTTGGCTGGTGGCAGTCGGTGGGTCGTTGACTTGATTGACCGTAACGTCTACCGTTGCTACATTTGAGTCAGCCTGACCGTCGTTGACTTTGAACGTGAAGCTATCAGCACCAGCATAGTTGGCGGCAGGGGTGTAGGTAAGATTGGGGGCGCTGCCGATAAGGGTGCCATGCTGCGGGTTGGCAACAACGGCGTAGGTGAGGGGATCACTGTCGGGATCGGTGGCGGTCAGGGTGATCGATGTTGCGGTATCTTCGTTGGTAGTAACGGTTTGGTTGTTGGCGGTTGGCGGTTGGTTGACTGGATCACCTAAATAGCGGACCAAAGCGACTGAATAGGGCGGGCTTACGTCACCGAGGACAAATTCGCTGGCATCACCAACAACAACGATTCGACCATTATTTTGGATGATTAAGTCAAAGGCTCGACTAGATTCGGCTTGAACAGCCGTACGAACCTGACCATTGTCGCCGAAGGTACTATCCAAGGTTCCGTCAGTATCAAAGCGAGTAGTGATAAATTGATAGATCGAATTTTCAGTAATTAAACCAGCAACCACAAGTTTGCCATTGGTTTGCAAATTAATTGCCTGTGGGGTTTCATCATCACTACTACCCATATCTTGGATGACAATCCCATTCGTACCAAAAGCGGTGTCTAGGGAACCATCGCTGTTGTAACGCGCTAAGGCAAAGTCAGGGTAGAAAGTGTCGTACTCATAAGCCTTGCCAGTCAACACAATTTTGCCATCTGCTTGCAAGGCCATTGCGCTGGCATCTAGATTCACATTGGGCAGTCCAGTAATGACAACCCCATTAGTCCCGAACGTTGTATCCAATAAGCCATTACTATTCAAACGTACAATGGCAAATTGCCCTAGGTAATCATCTAAATCCGCAGTATAAAGCGCCGTTGTGGCCCCAACAATGACTTTGCCATCAGGCTGTATCGCCACGGCAATGGCTCTGTCGTTTTCTGCAGAAAGCGCAATAACTGTCATACCACCATTGCCAAAGGTGGTATCTAGCGTACCATCGCTATTATATCGAATAACAAACAGATCTGATAGTGAATCCGCTTCGGCAATAAAACCGGCGACGATAATTTTGCTGTCACTTTGTAGCGTGGCAGCAGCGGTGAATGTGGTAACGTTTGTGCCGAGGTCAGTCAGCACAGAACCACTATTACCAAAGGTTGAATCCAGCACGCCATTTTGCTGATAACGCGTTAAGCTGATTCTCCGGCGGCTATCGACGCGATCGAATATACTACCAACCGCGAGTAGCTTTCCATCCGGTAAGACCAGCAGATTCTTGTAAGTCTCATCGAGTGTATCATTGATGTTGGTGACAATTTTACCTTTTTCTCCAAAGGCAGAATCAAGCGAACCATCAGCTAAATAACGAGCAAGGAATGCTTCATAACCGGATACATCAAAACCAATTTCATATTGGACCGATCCTGCAACAAGCAACTTGTTGGCATTCTGCAATACCACATCCGTTGCGCTCGCATCACCAAAAATCGGTCTGCCGACGTCCGTTTGGACCTTGCCCCCATCGCCAAAGGTTGTGTCTAATGCACCAGTAGTGGTAACGCGTGCAAGCGCAAAGTCCCCTAAGGCAAAGCCCCCAATAACTACGCGACCATCACTCTGCAATACAACATCGTCTGCTCCTCCACTAATGGGACCGTCATAGAATGAAACGGTAGCCATGCCATCATTATCGAATGAAACGTCGAGTACACCGGTAGCCGTGTAGCGCAATACAATGAAGTTACCATCATCTGTACTACCAACGACTACAATGCGCCCATCACTTTGAATCACCAAGCCACTCCCAAATTCACGAAAGCCGAGATCAGTCAGTACGATGCCATCACTATCAAAGGATAGATCAAGTGAGCCATCGGTTGCATAGCGTACAAGCACAACATCAGTATTGATGCCATTACCTGCTGACCCACTCACAATAATTTTACCGTCGGCTTGTATGCTAACTGCTGCAGCAAAGGCATTATCTGTACCAACCGTCGTCATTACTTTTCCATCATCGCTGAACGTACTATCAAGCAGGCCATTTGCAAGGTAACGGGTGATCAGAAAAGTGGCTGAATTGTCTGCGCTTGAGCCGACCGCGACTAACTTGCCGTCGGCTTGAACAGCAATATCACCGTAATGCAATGGCAAACCAAAGTCCGTCGATATCGTGCCATTCGTGCCAAAAGTGAGATCTGGCGTGCCGTCTGCATTGAGTTTTAGTATACCCAAACCAGTAAAAAGCGTTTGATTGGAATTGACAACCTCAGCACCAATCAAGAGCTTTCCATCACTAAGTAACACGAGTGAACGTGGGGTGAATCCGGCAGCATTAATTGGCAGTTGGCCCCCATTGCCAAAGGTCAAATCAATTTCGCCATCTATGGTAAAACGCATTAAGACCATTTGGCTGCTGCTTGTCCCCAATACCAGCAGCTTGCCATCAGCCTGAATCGCAAGGTCATCAAGACCATTGCCGAATGCAAACTGCGCCAACGTAAGCTTGCCATTATCAGCAAAGGTTTGATCCAGCCCACCGTCAGCGTTGTAACGAACCAGTGCATAACTATGCCCACTAGAAGAATTGCTCTGGTAGCTACTGCCGCCGACTATAATTTTGCCGTCTGGTTGGATGGCGATAGCCTCCATGTCATCGTCGGTAATTTCCGATCCCGTTTTGATCAAAGTAACAACTTTACCCTCCTCACCAAAGCTGGCATCGAGCTGGCCAGCTTGTGCTCGAATGGCTATCGGCATCAACAGCAGGCTGATCAACAGTAGTAGGATACCGCTGCGCCCTACCCATTGCGCTGGTAACTTGTTTGATAAGCTGTTCAGCATACGAGACAAAGGTAGATGGAGGATCATTCGACTCACAGTTAGGTTCCTTTACAGTAAGTTGTAATAGTCTTTCGCGTTGTATTTGCTGTGATAACTAGCAACATGCGCAGCTTTACAATCATATTAAATTTCAATACCGTAGTAAGCTTGATCGGCGACGTAGTTGCTGGATTCGCTTGAGTGGCGTTGCAGGTGGTGATGAGCGACCGGAAGAGAATGTAATGAAGATGGCAGCTTACCAATCGTTTCGCAAGCTTTATCCTATCACGATTTGTTGGCACATGACTCCCGACCTACTCCCATTGGACTACTATATTCCTCCCAAGGCCAACGTTACCCCAGTAAGACAAATCATGTAGCCTTCTCCAATCCATATTCTCTTTGTTGGACACTTGCTCCAAACGCTATTCTGCGCTATGATCGCGCTTACACGATCTTCACTCATTGCTTCTCACCGAATCCAATCTTTACGACTTCCCGTTCGCGCGACCTTATGGTTCCCTATGGATCGACAGCTAAATCCTACCGAGTGGCAACCCATTATCAAGCAAGCATTACAAACACTGCGCAAGCCGACCAACGCCGCCACACGGTTGACCGAACTCTACCTCTTTAGCCAAGCCTTGCAGACGACCAGCGGCAACCAGGCACAGGCGATCATGGCGGTACTGCGCCAAGCCTTGGCAGTCATGGCCGAAAGTGATTCGCAAAGCAGTAAACTGCTGGAGCGGCAATTCTTTGACGGACAGCCGGCCAAAGCAGTTGCCGCAGATTTCTACATCACCGAATCCACCTACTTCCGCCATCAAGAAGCAGCGCTGGCCACGCTGACAACCACCTTGCTGGCCTTGGAAAATGCCGCCTATACCCAACAGCGCAACACCATGCTCGCCCGCCTGGAAGCGGCGACCTATCAACAACTGGTGGCTGGTGCCGCCCACCTTGCCGAGCCGGCCGCCAAGGTTGCGCCCACTTCCCCACACTACCTCATCGCGCTGACCGGGATTGGCGGCATCGGCAAAACTTCGCTGGCCGATGCCTTGCTGCGCCAGGTATTTGACCAAGGCACTTGGCACCACATCGCTTGGCTCACAGCGCGGCAACAGACCTTTAATGCGGGGGGCGGCATCCGCGTCAACCCGCAGCCGGTGCTGACGACCGAGGCTTTTCTCCAACAATTGTATGGGCAGATCAGCGGGCAAAGTGCCGCCGCGCTGACGCCGGACACGCTGCTAAGCCGGTTGACCACGCAACTACAGTTGGCGCCCCACCTGATTGTCGTCGATAATCTGGAGACGGTCGCCGATTTGGAAACGCTGTTGCCCACCCTGCGCCGGCTGAGTAACCCGAGCAAGTTTTTGTTGACCACGCGCGAAAGTCTCTTTGCGGAGGCCGATATCGCCCATCTGCCGGTGCCGGAGTTGAGCGCGCCGGATGCATTACAACTGGTGCGTCGTGAGGCGCGCGCCCGCAACTTGCCCCAGGTGCTGGCGGCCCCTGATGAGGAACTCCAGCCGATCTACACGACGGTGGGCGGCAATCCGCTGGCCTTGCGCCTGGTTGTGGGCCAGTTGCATACCTTTGCGCTGCGCGATGTGCTTGATGATCTAGTGGCCAAGCAGGGCATCCGGATCAACAATCTCTATCGCTATATCTATGAAAAAGCGTGGACAAGCCTGGCCGAAGCGGCGCGCCAAACCTTGCTGGCCATGTTGCTGGCCCCGGAAAGCGGTGCCGAGTTTGGCTATCTGACCCATGTCAACCCGGCGCTGACGCCCGGTGCTTTGCGTAGTGCCTTGGATCAGTTGGTGACGATTAGCCTGGTTGACCGCCGCGGGGATCTCAACAGCGCCCGCTACACGATCCATAACTTAACGCGCACGTTTCTACACGAGGTGGTTGAATGGTAAGCGTGGCGATGCCCCACCCCTTAACTCCAAACGGCAACTACCGCACAGCCTTTCAACAGTGCATCAGCGCGACCACAGAACACCTGTTGGTGCAGGTGCAACAGCCTGATTTTAGGCTGACCGATGCGGTGCGCGAACAGGCGTTACACACGCTCAGCTATGCCTTAAAGGCGGCGGCCGTTTGGCCGGTGGCGCGCGATCTGGTCTTGCGGCTGGCCCCACTGATGGAGCAGGCCGGCCAGCGCCATGATTGGATGCCTTATCTCACGCGCACCCTGGAAAATGGCCGGCAACAGGGCGAGTGGCAGAGTTGCGCCGAAGTACAGTTCCAGTTGGGCTTGCTGCACCGCCTGGTCAGCGACTATGGGGCGGCAGAACGCTGGTTGCAGGCGGCCATCGCAGACTTTCGGAGTGGAGTCGATTGCAGGGGCGAGGCACGCGCGTTGAATGAGTTGGCGTGGATTGCGCAACTGCGGGGCGAGCTACCGCTTGCCACCGCCCACGCCGAGGCAGCACTGGCCTTGCTCGCGGAAGCTGATCCGGAACGGGGGATGAGTTATCGCGTGCTGGGGATGGTGGCGATCCAACAGAAGAATTGGAATCATGCAGAGTTATTACATACCAAAGCATTGATATACTTTAAAGATCAACAAGATCCACGTAGAATTGCCTGGGGTACCCAAAATCTCGCATATACCTATCATATACAAGGCAAGTCTCAAGAAGCAATACTTTTGTACTCACAAGCGCTTGCGTTGCTCGAACAATTATGCGACCATTATCATTGGGCAATTGCGCAAATTAATTTTGGAGATGTCTGTTTTCATGCTGGATATCTGAAACAGGCAATTGATCACCATCGGGCAGCCGAGCGGGTGGCATATAACATGTTTGACCCTCTGTTACTTGCCAAGATTCATGTTAACCTTGGCCTTGCCTTTCTGCGAAGTACCAAGTATTTAGAAGCACAAGAGAATTTCCTGCTTGCCGTTCAGCATTACCAGAAATGTGGTAACAGAGAGTGGCAAGTCAATGCGATGGATGGATTGGCAATGGCTTACTTGGCACAGGGATACTTCAATAAGGCAATTACAGTTATAGAGAAAGCAACCCATCTTTTGCCGGAAATTGTTAACTCATCCACGTACTCGTACATCTCTGAGGCATTAATCAAACATTTACATGAAGCACAAAATGGCTTATCTTGTAATATGGTCTCTTAAATGTAATTCCGCTCTTCAAAGCAAAACAAATCGACTTTGAAGAGCGGAAGGCTACCGACAGCTAACAGCCACCCCCGTGGTTCTGGCAGGCAGCGGCGCTAGGGATCAAGTCAACACCGAAGAGCTGCTGTAAGGCGATCTGCCCGCCCATCACCGCCACGGCCAAAACCAGGGCGATGATCCAAACGCGTACCGACTGCTTGCGTGATGCGTAAAGCTGCATTGTGAACTCCTTTTCGTGATTTGCGCATAATGTAGGGATTGACGATTGATGAACAACAATGTTACCGATATATACTATACTTTAAAGATTTACGAATGTCAATCATAATCCAGCAATTTCAAATTAGGAAACGTGTAGTGAGCATCTCCCGATGCGCAGCCCAGCTTGGACGCGACCGTTCGCAGCAGGGGATGCTCACTACACTGGTGTCAATTTCTAATTTGGGATTGTTGCATAAAATCCTACCAGCCAGGATACCTACATAGATCAGCCTTGGCTGGCAGGAAGTTTTATGGGGATTCCACGCTGCCTGGCACAGCAAATCTGTGGCGGAGCGTGGAATCCTCATCCTAGGAACGGACGACTAACAGCCGCCGCCAGCATGGCTTTGGCAGGCAGCGGCGCTAGGGATCAAGTCAACACCGAAGAGCTGCTGTAAGGCGATCTGCCCGCCCATCACCGCCACGGCCAAAACCAGGGCGATGATCCAAACGCGTACCGACTGCTTGCTTGATGCGTAAAGCTGCATTGTGAACTCCTTATCTTGATCAGAGAATGGAGTTCACCAAGTTTTAGGGATCCCACCACAAGGTGATCGTCACTTTGTGGCGCACGTGCGTTCCCTGGTGAACGAGTTAGTTGGTGTGAACAGTAATTTGTGCACATTTACCAATAAGAGAGATTTCAGTATCTTTCGCTTACGGTTCAAGTGACGTCACCTATAATATAGCGTCTTTACTCTTCATTGTCCGTCCTGAGCAAGATATTTTTTTGTCCAATATTGGACACGTTCAATCATGGCAATTCTCTATCTATGTACACAGTCGCCGCTTTTGTCGCCCCTGACCGCTTGAACGCGCTAGCGGAGGGGAAAGTACTTCCTGAACAAGTGACAGGGTCAATCCTTTTCGCCGATATTTCCGGCTTTACATCGCTTACTGAGGCGATGGTGGATCATTTTGGGGAGAAGGATGCCGTTGACCGCCTAACGGTGCAGATCAATCGCGTCTTTACCGCATTGATCGATCTTGTTGAACGATTTAATGGGGTTGTTGTTGGCTTCGGCGGTGACGCGTTAACCTGCTGGTTCCAAGCAGACACAGGTTTGCGCGCAGTGGAGTGTGCCCAAACAATGCAAGCGCAGATGCCGCAGTTTGAGGCAATTCAGGTTGGCGAGACGAAGAATATCGCCCTATCGCTGAAAATTGGTATTACTAGCGGAACAGTCCGCCGCGTTGTGATTGGTGAGCCCAACATTCAGTTATTTGATGTGCTGGCCGGCCGCCCAATCAACGACCTGAGAGTCGTATTAGCACAGATCAAAGCAGGCGAAGTAAGGGTTAGCGCAAGCGTGTTGCAGCAGTTGCGAGAGAAAGCGGTATTCACGATGCAGGAAGTCAGTGAGCAGGTTCAGCAACCGATTGGGATAGTTGAGCAGGGGCGTTCGAGCAGGCTAGCACCGATTGGCACCACAACTTTACCAGCACCCAATACAACAAAGCCACTACAGCCTCAGGCGCTAAAGTCATGGTTGCTACCACCTGTCTATGAACGAGTCATCAATGGCCAAGGACGTTTTCTCAATGATATTCGTCCAGTCGTTGTTCTCTTTTTACAATTTAATGGTTTAGACTTTGTAAATGATATAGATGTAAACACAAAGCTTGATGTCTACGTCCGTTGGGTGCAACAAATTGTAACGCGTTATCATGGCTTTGTCATCAAACTAACGATTGATGACAAAGGCAGCTACCTGCTTGCTACGTTTGGTGCACCAGTAACGAATGAAGCAGATGACGAACATGCGGCGCTAGCGGCCATCGAATTACGTCTCTCACCAGTCGAGTTCCCTTTTATCAGCTCCGTTCAGATTGGCATTCACCGTGGGCAGCGCATTTTAGCTGGTGCATTTGGCAGTGATAAACGTTTAGCCTATGATCTATTGGGTAGTGCGGCCAATCTAGCCAATCGTTTGATGACTAACGCCGCCTCCAACCAGATCCTAGTCACCAAGCGTATTGTGGCGTCAACCTTTGATAAATTCACCTATGGTGAGCCAACTCTAACACCGCTCAAAGGGATCAATGAGCCGATCTATCTCTATGAGTTGGTGGATCAGCTACCACCAGCGCAGACCTATGTGGATTTTAGCGCGTCAATTATTGGGCGCGATGATGAGATAAAGCAGATTTCACAGCTACTGGTACACATTGTCAGTAGCCAAGGACATCTATTAGTGATTGAAGGCGAGGCAGGTGTCGGCAAGAGTCGATTAGCGGCAGCAGTACTTGAGCAAGCGCTGCCGCTTGGTTGCAAGATTATAAGTGGCATCTGTGATAGGGTAAACCAGCAGACCTCATACTATCCGTGGCGGCAAATAGTGCGTTCACAACAACCGCGTCACAACCAGCCGCCGCAGCGCCCAATCGATCCATTGCTGCTCGAATTGTTAGGCATGGCCCTGCCCGTCGTTCAAGCAGTTAGCGATTGGGATCCAGAACGTAGACAAGAGGAGATTTTTAGGCGGCTCAGTGACTTATTGCTGAAGGAAGCACAAAATCAGCCGTTGGTATTGGTCTTAGAAGATGTGCAGTGGATGGACAAAATATCCCAGGCATTTTTGACAATCTTTGCACGCCTACTTACCCAGGTCCCCATTTTGGTCGTCCTTACCTTGCGCCCTGATGAAAACTGGTACCAGGAATTAGCAAAATTGGAGCGCCATGCACAACTGCGACGCCTACAATTAAATGGGTTGCCACAAGATGGCATGCAAACTCTGATTCAACAACTCCTGCAAGGAACTATCCAACCACTGATCTTGAATATCATTGAGCAGCGCGCGCAGGGAAACCCCTTTTACGCCGAAGAGCTAGTGCTGGCGCTACGCGAAACAGAGATGATCACCTATCAACCCGGAGCCGACAAGTGGGTTAGCTCGGAAACGCTCTTTGTCCGTCTACAACAAGCAAATTGTCTGCACAAAGAGCCAAACACCGGTGAATGGACCATACGTACTGATGCGCCTTTAGCCACAGTTGACCTTGGCGCCCCAGAAAAATTACACCAACTGGTGCTTTCACGTATTGATCGGTTGCCGGAGGCGTGTCGGCAAACCATTTATGCAGCTAGTGTAATTGGCTCGGTTTTTACCCTTGAACTTTTGGCCCAAGCAGGTAATGAGCATATCCAAACGGACGAACTAGCCATGCAACTGGTGCTGTTGCAAAAGCACCAACTGGTAAGTCAACCTGCGCAACAAGGCAAAACTACTTATGCCTTTCGCCATCATATCACTCAAGAAGTAACCTATGATTCGATGGTAGAGGCATTGCGCCAAGAGCTACACCATGCTGTTGGTCTTTCCTTAGAACGAAGCCAACCGGATGCCGTGGAATTACTGGCTTATCACTTTAGTCGCGCACACCAGCGTGCAAAGAGTTTGCATTACCTGGGAACGGCGGCGGCAAGAGCACAACATGAATATGCCAATCAGAGTGCGCTTAACTATTACAATCAAGCATTAGCCCTGGAAGTACGGGCCGAATGGCTACTGGGCAAGGTTGAAGTGGCCCATAATTTAGGCTTGCGTGCCGTCGAGCAGGAAACCCTAAGCTTGCTACAGCACTGGTCAACGGTTTCTGCCTATACAGTCGCCTACCTTTGGGCCCAATTCTATGAAGCGGCAAGTGACTATCCAATGGCGGAGCGTGAAATTGAGCAGGCGCTTACAGATTCGCCGATTCCGCCTACGGCAATGGCAAAGGCACGCTGTTGGACCTTACTTGGCTTGGCAGCGCGCCGTGTGGGGAACTATAACGAGGCCAAAACGTGGAGTACGAAAGCTTTACGCTTGCTGGATGAAGCTGCGCCGCATGGGGATGCAAGTGGCATCCGGATCAATCTTTATAACAATTTGGGATTTGCCCATTTACAACAGGGGAATTATGAGCAAACCATCACGTATGGTGAACGTGCACTAACTCTTTGCCGTGCCATTGGACATCGTAAGGGGGAAGCCGAAGCACTCACCTCGCTGGTATTGGCGGCCTATTACCGCCGCGATTTTGCGATGAGTCTGCAACTGGCCCAACAAGCGATTCAGATTCAACGCACGATTGGTGATCTGACGGGTGAGGGGACTAGCCTCTACAATCTCGCCCTGTCACAATACGAACTAGCACGCTATGAAGAGGCCAGCCAGAATTGTCAAACCGCCTTGCAGATCCATCAAACCACCCTCAATCGCCGAGAAGAGACCAATGTACGCAATCTATTGGGTTATCTTTACTATCTACAGGGCAACCTGACTGATGGGTTGAACGAAATACAATCAGCCCTTTATCTGGCCAGAACCATCAATGACGAAGCAAGTGAAGCTTATCTACTTGGCAATCTAGGCATGTTACTACGCGATCATGGCCGCTTACGCCAAGCAGCGCAATATTTGGGAGAATCTATTGCTATTGCCAAGCGGCAAGGTGACAAATATGTAATAGCGATGGGGCAAAGTCATCTAGCGATTGTCTATTTATACGAAGGCAACCATACGGAAGCGTTACGCTTAGCGATATCGGCACGTCAAATTCGGCAAGAAATTGGTGCAGACGCGCTGACGACCATTGATTTGACTACCGCAGCGCAGGCGTATTGGGCTTTGGACAAACATAAACAGGCGCTTGAACAGGTGGAGCAAGCGTTGCAACTTTTAGAACAGTCAACCGATCATAAACCGGAGTTTCCCCAACGCGACTATTTTATCTGCTACCAGATATTGCAACAAGCCAATAAGATGCCAACAGCAAAAGCCGCATTAGAAAATGCCTATGCGATTCTGATCCAACAAGCACAAGGGTTCCGGCAAGAGCTCAGCCGGCAGGCATTTTTAACCCATGTACCTCATAATCGGGCGATAATCGAAGCGTATCAGCTAGAGCGTGTTATGCACTTGACGAACTTTGCGAACGAAGGTTTACACGAGAAGAACAATCGCCACAATACTTGGCCGAAGTAACAAAAGGCAATTTGATAGACTCAACGTGAGAGAATCAGCCTACCTCTGTGTTAGCGATGAATAGCTAACTGCCCACGCTCTCGTGTAGGTGCCAGATAGCTTCCTCTCATGAAGTGCATAACACGCTCTAGGATAATTATTGGTTGGCAATCATTGGCAAATAAATCAATGAAGTTGTACTGCCCCTGACCAATGGTCTTATCGCAAGCATGTCAATCACCCACCCTTTGTCGGCAATGTTCTGATCAACTTGCAGTTGCAGCCGCAGCTGGGCAACGCCCATCGATGAGTCAAGGTCAATTGTTTTTGTCTGCCATTGCGTGTTCGTCCATTCTTCACCACCGGCTGCCACAACTTCACTATATGGTCCACCACCAGTGAAGTTATCAAGGCGTTGCCAACCACTTGTCAATGTTGTCGAAATCTCAACGATGCCCCAATCTTTACTCTCGCCCTGGGCAGCAAGGACATACGCATGACGCAGATACAGTTGTCCCCCAGCACAGTCAGCTAGATCAAAGGGACGCGAGGTGATGGTGGTTGAGTGGCTTATTTCAGGGTACACCGCACTATTATAGCTACCGAGCGGACTATCGGTCATCCCGTGTCCCCCCCCGGGCAGGGCAACAATCCCCCACGCGCCTTCCATTTCCCACTGATTAGCACCGGCCTCAAATTCATCATAAAAACAGGTACCGGCACGACGATCAAGTAGGCTCAAAGTTCTAGTTAGCGCCAAAGAGGTATTATCACCATTAATCAAGGTCATCGTATAGGCGCGTGCAGGCAGGCCACTCGGGATCTGCACGGTACCAGTGGTTGCAGTCAAAATCGTAGTAACTGAATAGGGGCCTGCACTATTATGCAGATCAAGAAGCACTGGTGCCAATAGGTTATGACCATACAAGGTTATATTCAGTGGCGTATCGTTGTAGCCCCAAAGATAAACCGGCTCAATTGATGTTACTTGTGGTTCCGTTACACCCATCATCAACGCATAAAGACCTTGGCCCTGGCTGGCAGCTGAAGCTAAATTATAGCGATTGTTAACAACCGTCTGTAATACCCGCCAACCCTTGTCCGCTTGCCAGATGTGAATCTTTAACTGCGCTTCTTCGTCTTCGGTAACGCCTAACGCCTGGACATCGACCCCCAGATATTGAAAACTAATCGAACCGGTAATGAGATGGGTAACGTTAGGGGATGCGCTCAGGTTGTAAGCTAGGCCGATAATCGCTTTCCCCCGTGGCAGCGCGGGGACAGCACCGGCCGCTTGCACCACATAGAGTTCACCCTCATTAAAAATATCTGGATCTTTGTTAAAAAAGATCATTTGGCCGTCCGATGAAGCGAGTGGAGCATGACCACCACGCAACACAGGCCCGCCGCCGCGGAAAAATGGACCGCCCCCCCGAAAGAAGGGCCCCCCACCACGGAAAAATGGGCCTGACCCCAGATTCCCGCCCATTGTGTAGGGAACGATCAACTGTGGACTATTCTGGTTCAATTCATTGCCGGCCCAAAGCTGAAGGTAACCGATCGGTGCAGGGTAAGTGAGAATCTCAGGTCCAAAGCGACCCCGATAGCTACCAATCTTGCCAGGCAGTGGTTCAAGGGGAATCGCAACAGTCGCTGTATAATATTCGGGATAAAGTTGTGCATATAACGGCTGGGTAAGCGCTGGTACCCCACTAACCTCTACTTCTAACGTTCGGCTAGTTATAGGGTGTACTTCAAGCTGGGGGTTCCATCCGGCATGAGTTTTCAGATCTAATTGTTCATCAGTTGCGCGGACTGTTTCACAACCCAAATGCGCACGGAGCAGATCAAAAACACAGAGCGTATCCCCAAGATATGGACCACGCGTCAACAGTCGATTCTGTCCACCGACTGGACTACCCTGATCAAAGATAAACTTGTGATTGTTGATCGTACGCAGTAAGTAAGCACGCGCACTAGGACTACTAACACCTCCTTGCTCATAATTTAAAAAATAGATAGGATCAGGCAAGGCTGTTCCAGTGAAAAGGGTAGGGCTAACTATGTTGATCGTTGTAAATGCGTAAGGCAGCAGCCCAGGCCCCACATTGTCATCATAGTGAGCAGGATTGAACAACATTGGGTAGCGCTGCTGGATCGTTTTCCATTCTGGGCGCTCCAAGGTTTTATGCGCCAGCGTTTTTTCACAATTGGGGAGCCAATTTGCCGCGGGCAGATATTCAGTATTGATGCCTGATGGGTCATACATGTCACCCATGACACTCCCAATACAGGTATCAACGGCAATCAAAAGCGCTTTGTCGTCCAAGCCCAGATAGGTATCGTCAACGAAGAATAGGTAGTGACTTAACTCATGCGCCAATGCTAACGGCCAGTCCTCCCCTAAATTTACGCCAGCTTCCCCGTAACGATTCCAGGTCGCGCCCATGCGTACTTGGCCCATAGCATAGAAGATATTCCCATGATCAGGATCCACTGTGGTCGTAGGGACAACTCCGCCTTGCACAGCAAGCGGTCGCAAGCGGTTGGTTGATTGGATCACGACATCGGCATAACCTATAGCTTCAGCGTTTTGGGTAACCGTAATCGTGCCCAATGCCACTTGGCCATTCGTAAAATCATAGAGGTAAGCGGAGGTCTTTTGAAGATCCGCTTCTAATTGGTTCAGATATTTTCGTTGCGGATCAACATCAGTGTTCCATTCCAGCGCGACTCGCAGATCGAAAAGTAGTAATGGGTTTTGCTGCAAAACCTGTAATATTTGTACTCCGGATTGGGTGACAGTAGGCGTGTTGCTATTATAGATGGTTGCCGTAACGCCCGTTGGGGTGGGGACACCATTGGTATAGTAGAGCCGAACACTATTGGTCAAACTAATCGCCCAGGTCATTTCACTAGAAATCGGCAATGGCTGTGGTGCCAATGCTAAAAATTGATCACCAGGTTGGATCTCGCCCCGTCCTTGTAAATAACCTTGCCCGTTGGTGCGAAAGGCAGTGGTTCCATTACTGACCAGACGTCCATTGATACTCTGCCCATTTGGGATGCGATAAACCAGCGCGTTAGGCACAGCATTACCAAGCTCGTCAATCACCTGGATTTGTGTGGCACGGATACGAAAGGGAAAAGTTGTTGCGGCAGACGAACCATATAAATAGGGGCCGGGGATTTGGTTAGGGGCTGAAATAATGGCAGGAATGGCCACAAAGCGACAGACGACATTATCGCTCTGGCCCCAAATCCCACTTTGTGCAAGATTCCATGCAAAGTTATAGGATGTTCCCTCTGGTGATGTCGCAAGCGGTGATTCTATGACATCCGTTGGCTGCCATAAACCACTACCTGCAAGTGAACAAGCTGTCTTAACCGTGCGTACAGGATAACGCTTAGGATGAGCGAGAAGATAAGTGAGCGATACTGTCGATCCAGACCAGATTTCAGCAGATGAATAAAAGTTGGCATTGGCAGGTGGGGTTGGCCTGGTTACTGAAATTTGCGGCACTGCTTGTTCGTCTGACCGAACATGGCGCGAGTTCGGGAAGAGCCAGTTACCTTCCCTAGCAGTGGCGGCAGCCAAATCGAGATCGCCATCATTGTCATAGTCACCCCAGGCGACTCCCAAAGCAGCCAGTGGTGCCGGTGATGACCAAACAGCTTGTCGTGTTAATGAGCCATTACTATTTTGATAGATACGTAGTGGCTGACCAACCGGGGTCGAAACATTTGGATCATTGGAAGGTACAAAACCGGCATTGGCAACGGTTAGATCCAAATCACCATCGTTATCATAATCAGCCCACGCAATACTTTGGGAGACATCCGTTTCAATTGATTCCCAAATCGCACTACCAGTCAGAAGTCCCCTGTCATTCTGATATAAACGTTTATAACCACTCCCACCGATTGCCAAGTCCAAATCACCGTCACTATCAACATCACCCCAGGCGACGCTACGACTTAACCCTTGTTCATTGGTTTGCCAAGCGAGTTTCATGCTACCTTGTTCATTGCGGTAAACTTGGCTGGCACGGTTACGATTGGCAAAGGCTAAGTCGAGATCGCCATCACTATCATAATCACCCCATGCAACACCAGCGCTATCACCTACTTCTGCTGTTTCCCATGCCGAAGTAAAGACTGAATTTTGATTATGATCTTTTCCGTCATTCCGATAAATGCGACTCCTGTGGTCACGATTGGCTACCGCTAGATCAAGATCGCCATCGCCGTCATAATCTCCCCACACGATTTCACGCGAATTTTCGGCAACGTCAGCCTCCCAAACTGAGACAAAGACTGGTGGCCCATGCTGGATAGTTTGATTTTCATAAATACGATTAGGCTGATTCCGATTGGCCATAGCTAAGTCTAGATCCCCGTCGTGGTCATAATCACCCCAAGCGATACTTAAGGTCTCTTCGGATATCGAAAAGGTTAAGGCTAATTCAAGGCTACGATTGCCAGACGGCAAGAGCGTATTCTTGTAAAGTTTAGTATTACCTTCATTACCAACAACGAGATCAAGGTCAGTATCACGGTCGAAGTCGCCCCATGCGACACTTCTGGAAAAATCTTCGTCAGTAGCAAACAATACCACGTCATCACCGATTGATATATGCCCATTTCGATAGACCCGAACCGGTTGGCCAGATTCAAAATCTGAATTTCCTGTTACCAAATCGATAGCACCATCGTTATCGAAATCGCCCCAAGCAATGTCAAATGTGTTTTCTACATCTTCTGAAAACCGGGTACGTGTGAAGACATTGCCATCATTTCGGTATAGATAGTTTGGTTGACCAATTGTTGGTAAATCTACGTTTGACGCGTTAGCAACTGCTAAATCAGAATCCCCATCATTATCATAATCTCCCCAAGCAACTGCGGTTGTCGTCCCAGCGATCGGATCGGTCCAGCAGTTAGTGAATAGCTCAGAAGATGATGCTAGCGTATTATTACAGTAGACTGTGTTAAATCCACTCTCAGGCACAAAGGGAAGAATAATGTTACCTACAGCTAGATCAAGCCGCTCATCTCCGTTAAAATGCCCCCATGCCACACTGAGCGTATCACCGTAACCAGAGAAATTATATACTTGGAACTGACCTTCATTATTTTTATACAACTGGAGAGATTGTGCTCTTGTACCCACATTCGCAATCATCAAATCTGGATCATTATCCTGATCGTAATCACCCCATGCGGCGCTAGTGGTTACAAAACTATCAACGGTTTCTGTCCATACATTCGTAAAGCGGGGCGCACTTGTTTCTGGTGCCAATCCATCATTGCGATATAACTGATTTGGTTGCCCTGTTAGTTCTAGGGTTGTTCCACGCAGTTTCATATCGCCATTTGCGACAAACAAGTCAAGATCACTATCACCATCGTAATCAGCCCATGCCAAGCTTTGTGTATTCGCACGTTCAGGGAAAATATAAATGGCGTGTTTGGTTAGTTTGCCATCTTCATTGCCATAAAGCAAGCTATTTTCTTGTGTACCCACTGCCAAATCCAGGTCGCCATCCTGATCAAAATCGCCCCAGTCCAAGTCCTGAGTCGAGCTAATTTCAGTAGATTCCCAAATTAGCCTTAAAGAATTGTTTTCATTGACGTAGAGCTGATTTTTCTGCCGAATAGGAATATTGGGTGTTCCTACAACTTCGGAGAAATAGCTACCATTGCCTACCGCTAGATCGAGATCGCCATCATTATCGACATCACCCCAGGCAATACCAGCAGTACTTTTTGTGTCAGTTATCAGGTGCTGGATCAGGCTAAAATTAGCTAATGGGAATTCCACCTGTAGCAGGTGATTCATTGGTGATGCTAATTTTGTGTTAGCTTGCTGCGGTGCAAAGATAGCGTTCCCATCCAAACCAACCACTGATTGTGTATTGATGATCGCTGCAACCTTCTGTCTCGAATGGCGTTCAATTACCAAGCTTTGTCTGGCGAGTAAGAAAACGAGGAGGGTAAAGGTAATACTTGTTATAATTAAGGATAAAAGGCACAATTGCCAGCGTCTAAAACGATGAGGCTTATTGTAGAATTTGCAAGCACACGGAAACATAAAACTTCCTTTCCCCTTGCGTTAGTGGGCACGTTGATATCTATAAGACTTACGCAAGACAGACTCGCCTATTCGCGTGGATTAGACAGCCCTGTATCAACTTCGCCAATTAAGCGCGGGAGATCAAAAATGGTTATCTTGCCTCTGGTAAACAACAACAAACCACGCTTTTCCGCATCTCTTAAAATTGGGTTTATGGTAGTACGTCCTTTTCCGATTAGCGTTCCTAATTCTTCTTGTGTCAAGCCGAGATCAAGTTCATAACGCCTATCTGCTTCTAGTTCTTTACCAAATTTGAGTGTATAGCGTATGATCTCACCCAGCAATCCGGTCTTAGCATCACGTTGTGCAACCATCTCTGCATATTGTGAAGTGATACGAGCTTTATAGACAAGCTGTCTGCACATCGCCAATGCCATACCAGGCGTTTGTTGAAGGTGGTATGTAATATGCTCACCGCGCATCTCAAGCAAAACAACATGCGTGGCTGCCATTGCGGTTGCTGAACGTGGTTCATCATCAATCGCGGCAAATTCTCCAAAAATTTCGCCATCTTCAAAAAAGTTAACGGTTGTTTTGTTACCTTCCTCATTCAGGTGAAAAACTCGCACCAAACCATCAAAGACGACATATAATGAGCGTCCTTCATCTCCTTGATTAAAAATAGTAGCCCCTCTGCTATAGATGCGTAGCTTAAAATCTGGTATGATACTTTCCAGCGCATGAGAAGTAAGTCTGTTAAAAAGTTTTGTTTTATGGAGCAATTCGATATGCTTGCCGTTTAGTTGATTGTTCATAAAGTTAACGATTGCACACTTGAGTTATCCGTAGCTAATGATACACCCCTAGACGATAAGCAGAACTGAACATAGCCATTACACCCTACACAATCGGCTTGCATGGTGCTCTTTCCCCTTACCCCAAATGCTTAATCTCCACTCCTTCCATCTCATCCGCCGGATCAAACCCAAAAATCTTCCCATAAAAATATAACTCGGCCTCGTGCGCCCGAATAATATTCTCCGCCTTGCGGAAGCCATGTTGCTCGCCTTCGAAGGCGAGGTAGGCGTGGGGGAGCCCTTTTTTCTCGAGGGCTTTCACCATCGTCTCCGACTGGGAGGGGGGGACGATCTTGTCTTCTAGCCCTTGCAAGAGGATCACCGGGGTGTTGAGCTGATCGGCGCTGTTGACGGGCGAGCGCTCGATGTAGCGGGCTTTTTCGGCGGGATAGGGGCCGATCAGGTAATCGAGGTAGCGTGACTCGAATTTGTGGGTATCTTGGACGAAACTCTCCAACTCGGCGAGGCCGTAGTAGCTGGCCCCGGCCGCGAAAAAGTTCTGCCAGGTGAGGGCACGCAAGGTGGTGTAACCGCCCGCGCTGCCGCCGCGGATCGCCACGCGGCTGCCATCGACGATACCCTGGTCGATCAGATGACGGGCGGCGTTGATACAGTCCATGACATCGACAAAGCCCCAACTTTCATGCAAGCGTTGGCGGTAGGCGCGGCCATAACCACTGCTGCCGCCATAGTTGACATCGACGACGCCAAAGCCGCGGCTGGTCCAGAATTGTACGCTCAGCGAGAGTTGCGCTTGGGTAGAGCTGGTTGGCCCGCCGTGACAGATCACGAGCAGCGGTGGCCGCTCAGTATTAGGGCCGGCAAAGAGCGGGCTGGTGGGTGGATAGAAGATGGCGTGGGCGGTGAGCTCACCTTCGGTGGGAAAGGCAAAGGGCTGCGGTTTTGCGAAAAAGGTCGGCTCGACCGCCAGTTGAATGCCGTGGCGGATCGCAGTCGTGGTGCCGGTGGTGGGGTCAAGGGTGATCACGGTAGCACCGCTGGTCGGGCTGCCCCCAATCAACCAGAGGGTTTGATCGGCACTTTTGACACCGTGTAGTGAGGTGTACGCACAGGCCAACCCCTCGATTGTCTGCGTACCAGGGCGAATCAGGCCCAACTGGTCGATCCCATTTTGGCTATAGATCGCGGCAATGGTGCCATCCGCAAGGAAGGTGTAGAGGGAGAGGCCAAAGACCCACTGCGGTTTGCCAAATTCGCCGGCGAGGGGGGCCAACGCCACAATCTCGCCCCCTTGTTCACAATAAAGATTCCACCAATCGGTGCGATCCGAGACAAAGTGCAGCACCCCACTTGGGCTCCACTCGGGCTGAAAGATTGACTCGTCAGCACTGCCGGCCACTTGGCGCTGGTTGCTAAGGATGCCATCAACGGCCAGATCGGCGACCCAGAGTTCACAGCCATCCCAGGGTAAGAGTGGGTGATGCCAACTGAGCCAAGCAAGTTGGCGACCGTCGGGGCTGATGCGGGGGGCAGCATAAAAATCATAACCGCCGGCAATAATCGTCGCTTCACCAGTCCCATCGGTGGGTAAGATCACCAGTTCGTTGATCACCCCAGCGTCACTGTGCCGTTCGCGCACGCAAATTAGCCGGCGGCCATCGGGTGTGACTCGGCCATCGGCGTAGCGTAGGGCGCGGAGCGTGGCTGGTTCTGGCGTAATCGGCTGGGGGGCTTGGCCAGGTAATTGACGATAGAGGCGTTGGTCACTGAAGTTGGAGAAATAGAGCACTGGGTGACCAGCCTCATCGTGCGCGACGACATAGCTACCGCCGCCATATTCGTGTACCATCGTGCGGGCATTGAAGCCGGCGGGGGTGACTTCGCGTTGGGTGCCGTCAGGGGTACGCCGCACAATCACATAACGCCCCCCTTCGCGTGGTCGCCCTTCGATCCAATAAATGTCGGCACCATCGATCCACAACGCGCTCAGCGAAACGCCGGCCTCGGCCAATAATTCGGCACTGATCGGTGAGCGCCATGCCCCGTAGGGCGCAACAGTCTTTGCCATGCGAGCTTCCTCTGAATTGATACGTTTTGATCCTTTCGCTATCTTAGCGCAGATGGGGAGGTGTGGTCAATTTGACGACAGACAAGACAAGAAGACACGAGATGGGGAGACACGAGATACGACGTAGCCGATCTCCTTGTCTCGTATCTCGTGTCTCCCCATCTCGTGTCTCGTGTCTATTCTACTGCACCAATGCCGCCCGCGCGATCCCGCGGCCGGTTTCGGTCAGTTGCAGGCGACCGCTTTGGCGGCGGACGGCACCTTTGCGTTCGGCGTAGCGGATTACTTTTTCGGCCTGGTCGGGCAGCCAGCGTAGATGTTCGACCAGATGATCGACCCGGTTTTCGCGGGAGGCTTCGGGCTGATCTTCATGTTGCAGCAGGTGAATCGTCAACATGGTCTGAGCAAAGTTCCAGCGCTGGTGGCGGCGACGTTGAAAGACGGCCACGATGCCGCGGCCAGGAGCAAGCAGGAAGATCAGCAGAAAGACGATGCCGGTCACCGTTGCCATCGAGCCGGCAATGTTGGCATCAAACCAGCGCGCCAGCCAGTAGCCGCCAATGGCGCTAATTATGCCGATGATCACGCTGTAGATCAACATGCGACGCAATTCGTCGGTGAGCAAGTAGGCCGCGGCGGCCGGGGTGACCATGAGCGCCACCACGAGGATCGAGCCGACCGCGTCAAACGCACCCACTGCGGTGATCGAAACAATCGCCATCAACCCATAGTGGATCAACGCCGGGGAAAAGCCAAGCGCGGCCGCCAGCCCAGCGTCAAAGGTGGCAAGTTTGAGCTCTTTGTAGAAAAGGGTGATAAAGAGCAGATTGAGGAGCAGAATCACCCCCATCACCACGAGGGCGTGGGGCAGATCAAAGCCAAAGACGGTCATGCGGTCAAAGGGGGCAAAGGCCAGCTCGCCGAGCAGCACCGCATCGACATCCAGGTGTACCCCGCGCGCAAAACGTGAGATCAGGATCACCGCAATGCTAAAGAGGGCGGGAAAGACCAGCGCAATCGCGGCATCATGTTTGACGAGCCGGGTGCGGTTGAGCAACTCGACCAGGCTCACGGTGAGCACGCCGGTAACCGCTGCGCCCAAGATCAGCCAGGGCGAATCGAGCGCCTGCACCACGAAAAACATCAAAACAATGCCCAGCAAGACAGTGTGGCTGATGGCATCACTCATCATCGCCATCTGGCGCAGGACGAGAAAGACGCCGGGCAAGGCACACGCGGTCGCCACGACGGCCGCGATCAGTTGAATTTCGACTTGACTGATACTCATTGGGTTGCTCCATGCCATTGGGCCATCACTCGCTGCGCTTCTTGCAGGCCGGCGGGGGTTAATGACCATTGATCACCGCCACGTGCTTCGACGAGTTGCCGTTCGCGCAGGGCGGTCAGGCTGGTCTGCACGCTGGCCGCGGTGGTGGTCATTAAAGCCAGTGCCGACGCGGCATGGGGATGGGTCGGATCTTGATGATGAGCGGCGAGGCGATAAAGATTGGTCAGCACTTGTTCGGTTTGCAGCCGTTGGCGATTGCGTTGCCGGGTCACCCAGCGCCAGATCAGGCCACGGTTGGGGGCAAAGAGCAGCGAAACCAGCACAATTGCGCTGACGCAGAGCACGATCACCGGCCCAGTGGACAGCCCCGCACCGCTACTACTGATCACCGCGCCGCTCACCCCGGCCAGTGCGCCAAAGAATGCAGCCAACGCCACCATCAGCCCCAGGCGATTCGTCCACTGACGGGCAGCCGCGGCCGGGGCGACGACCATCGCGCTCATCAGCACCACCCCTACCGCCTGTAGGCCGACCACAATCGCGATTACCAGCAGCACAGTCATCAAAATTTCCAGCCAGACCATGGGGAAGCCCAGGCTGGCCCCAAAGTCCCGGTCAAAACTGAGCAGCTTGAACTCTTTCCAGAAGAGCAGCATGAGTAGCAGCGCGGCACCGCCAAAGCTGGCCATCACAATGACATCGTAGACCAGCAAGGTCGCGGCCTGGCCAAAGAGAAAATGGTTCAACCCCGCCTGGCGCGCATCGGGGTTGCGCTGCAAAAAGGTCAGCAGCAGCAGCCCAAAGCCAAAGAAAACGGATAAAATAATACCCAGGGCGCTGTCCTCTTTGATGCGAGTATAACGGTTAATCGCCACCATCACCAGCGTGCCGATCAACCCGGCCACCGCTGCGCCCGCCATCAACACGGCCGGCGTCTTCAGCCCGGTGAGCATAAAGGCAAGCACAACCCCCGGCAGCGCAGCGTGGGACATGGCATCGCCCAACAAACTCTGGCGGCGCAACATAGCAAAGGAACCAAGCGCGCCACTGACGATGCCCAAGGTGGCGGCACCCAAGGCGACTGTCCGCAGGGTATAATCGAAGAAAAGATTTTGGAAAAGTGTGGCTAAATCCATGAGATCACCTGGCTCAATCTGCCGACGCGGCAATGGTGGGCGTGGCCGGCACGGCAAAGGGTGCCCGTTGCTCCGCCAGGATCGTCCCATTGCGCCCCAAAAAGGCGACTCGCCCGCCATAGGTCAACCGCAGATTCTCTTCCGTAAAGACCTCATCAACCGGCCCACTGGCAATGCGCCGCACATTGAGCAAGGTCACCCAATCAAAATATTCGGGCACGGTCTGCAAGTCGTGGTGGACAACGGCCACCGTTTTACCGGCGGCGCGCAGCTCTTTGAGCAAGGCGACAATGGCGCGCTCGGTGGTGGCGTCAACCCCTTGGAAGGGTTCATCCATAAAGTAAACCTGGGCATCTTGCACCAGGGCACGGGCCAGAAAGGTACGCTGCTGTTGCCCGCCTGAGAGCTGGCTAATCTGACGGTCGGCATAATCAGCCATGCCCACCTTTTCCAGGGCGTCAAGCGCCTGCGCCCGCTCGCTTTTGCCGGGCCGTTTAAACCAGCCCAACATGCCATAGCGCCCCATCATCACCACATCGAGTACACTGGTGGGGAAATCCCAATCGACGCTGCCGCGCTGCGGCACATAGCCCACCAATCGCCGTTGATCAATATAAGGTCGGCCATAGATCAACACCTGCCCCGCCGCGGCCCCAATCAACCCCAGGATTGCCTTGATCAACGTCGTCTTGCCCGCGCCATTCGGCCCGACAATCGCCAGCAATGTCCCCGGCGGCACCGCCAGATCGACATCCCACAGCACCGGCTTTTCATTATAAGCCACCGTTAAATCGGTCACTTCGATTGCTAGTTGTTCGGTCATGGTATTGCTCCTGTTTGTGAAATAGATAAGTAAATCAGTACATCGGTATATCGGTATATCGGTGAGTCATCTACTGATTTACCGATATACCTATCTACCTATCTACTCTTCCCCCAACAACGCGCCGACAATGGTATCGATATTATGGCGCACCATGCCGATGTAGCTGCCTTCCGGTGTGCCGGGGTCGCCCATGGCATCGGAGAAGAGTTGGCCGCCGATGTTGACTTCGGCCCCTTTGGCGCGCACGGCGGCTTGGAGGGCCTCAATCGTGCGGACAGGGACGGAGGATTCGATAAAGATGGCGGGCAGTTGCTTTTCCACAATAAAGTCGGCGAGCGCCTGCACATCGGCGGTGCCCGCTTCCGAGGCAGTGCTGATCCCTTGCAGGCCGCGCACATCAAAACCATAGGCTCGGCCAAAGTAGTGGAAGGCGTCATGCGCGGTGACAAGAATGCGCTGTTCAGCGGGCACGCGATTGGCCTGATCCTTGACATAGGCGTCGAGTTCGCTCAATTCGGCCAGATAGGCGGTGGCGTTCGCTTCATAATCGGCCGCGTTGGCCGCGTCAACCGTCATCAGCGTATCGCGCACCGTTTCGGTCGCCTGCATCCAGAGGGAGACATCAAACCAGACATGGGGATCATACTCGTCGGCATAGTTGGCCCAGGGCAACAGGCGGCTGGGGTCAATCGTACCGGCCACCGCCACCACGGTTTTGCGCTCGGCGAGCTGACCAAAGATATCTTCCATCTGCGCTTCGAGAAAGAGGCCATTGTGAAAGATGATCTCGGCTTCCTGTAACGAAGTGACATCGCCTTCGCTGGCGACATAGAGATGCGGGTCGATCCCTGCGCCCATCAGGCCGGTCACGGTGGCATGTTCACCGGCCACCTGCTGGGTGATATCGGTGATCATACTGGTGGTCGTCACAATTTTGAGGGTGCCATCGGCGCTGTCCGCGCTCGCCGCCCCATTGCCACAGCCGCTCACGGCTGCGAGCAGCAGGACGAGCAAAGTGAAGCAAAGCAGTTTTTTGTACAACATCATCTAACTCCTAAGTTTATCAGCTTGACACTGAAAGTTTTACCATTTGCAAAATATTTTAGCCACAGCTAAAAATATTTTATACAACAATGCGGTTTTTGTCAAGTCGGAATTTTTGCCGATTGGGCGCGCAAACTGACAACGGCTGACAAACTTGCCCGCCAAGCAGCACATTGACGGCACAGATGGGAAAGGGTAAGGGAATGAAGGTCAGGTGTCCCGACGGAACAGGTACATTGCGCAAGCAAAACCAATGTTCGTATGCCTTAGTGGATAAGGCATAAACTTACACGGATTTCCCCTTAGCCACAGAGCATACGGCAAGCAGAGCAGTCGCTGTGGCCAAGACGCAAGTTCGAACTCAAATAAACGTGGTAAAGTCTGCCAGCTCTTTTTTACTGATCTGTGGCACGGTGGCATCTACTGCGGGGTAACCAACCACCAGCAGCAGAAACGGCCGTTCGTTGGCCGGGCGACCAAGGATTTCGTTGAGAAAGCCCATGGGGCTAGGGGTGTGGGTGAGCGTGGCGAGACCGGCATGATGCAGCGCCGTAATCAGAATCCCCGTGGCAATCCCTACCGACTCGCTGACATAGTAGTGTTTGATCTTGCTGCCATCGGCGGCAAGCCCGTGCGATTGGGCAAAGATCGCAATCAAATAGGGCGCGATCGCTAGGAAAGGTTTGTCAGCGTCGGTCCCAATCGGGGCCAGGGCGTCGAGCCACTCCTGCGGGGCCCGGCCACCGTAGAACTCGCGCTCTTCGGCCTCGGCGGCAACACGAATCTGCTGCTTGATCATCGGATCGCTTACCACCACAAAATGCCATGGCTGGAGATTGGCCCCGTTGGGTGCTGTGCCCGCTGCGCGCAGACAACTTTCGATCACCGCCTGGGGTACCGGCCGGTCGGAAAAATTGCGCACTGTCCGGCGGCGGCGAACCTCGGCATAGAAGGAGTCCGCACGCGTTACCATTTCTTCGACGGGGTATTCGTGATAAGTGCTAAGCGCGATCTGTAGGGCACTTTTAGTCATGGCATCACCGGTTTGGGTTGTGGGCTGTAATGCATAAAAGGATCGCTAGCTTTCGCTGCGCCAGCGTGCTAATTCGGCACGCAGGCGTTCATTCTCGGCTTGTGCATCATGAAGCGCTTCTTCATCGGTAAGCAAGCGCTGATTGGTCTTTAGATCGAAGAACTGCAGCTGCTTTTCTTCATCTAACGCCAGCCGCAGCCCTAAGGCATTACTGATAAATTCAGGTGGTTCACCTGCGCCCGGTGTAAAAGCGAGGAGACCAAGATCCACTTCTTCTTTCAACGGCGGCATGGGGACATACCCCCCGCCCTGTAATCTAAAAGCCATGAGCGGCGGCGCAAGATAGTCGCCGGTCGGATCGTAGATAAAATATTCTTGGACACCAAGATCTGCATAAATCCCCATTTTTTTACCTAGATCCTCCTGTTGCGTTGTCTTGGAAGAGACCTCAAAGACAACACTAGGGATCTTCTCCTCCACCCAAGTCTGGTAGATGCGCCGATCAAATTGGTCTACGCCAAAGACCACGAAACAATCTGGGGAAACTGACTTGCGTGGATTGCCCTCTTCGTAGTAGAGCAATAGATTGCCGCTCACATAAACTTGTTGCCGGGCGAAAAACCGCTGCAGCAAGTTGATCAACCGTACCATCAGCTTGCGATGAAGATCGGTTTCTGCCATGGGTTTGCCATCCGTTTCAGGGTAAAAAATAGCGCGCACACGCGCTGTTTGTTCAAGTTGCAGGGACATCAGCCCTCCTCACCACCAACCAACCAAATAACTAACCAACCAAATAACTAACCAACCAAATAACTAACCAACCAACCACCATTATACCACACCTGCCGCCTTCAACGCCGCCCGCACGCGCTCGGGCGTATAAGGCAACCGGTCGATCCAGACCCCGGTGGCCTCAAAAATTGCTGCACCAATCGCCGGTGCAGTGGGGATCATGGGCATCTCGGCCATGCCGCGAATGCCTAGTGGCCCTTGCGGGTCGGGAAATTCGAGAATCACAGCTTCAATCTGCTCAACCACATCCAGCACACCAGGGATCAGATAGTTGCTCAGGTGCGGCGTGAGTGTCCGGCCATCCTTTTGGATAAAGTTTTCCAGCAAGGTCCACCCCACCGACTGCGCGACGCCACCCTCAATTTGGCCCTCAATCATTTGTGGGCTGACCGCTTTGCCCACATCGTTGACACTGACCAGCCGCTTGACCGTCACATGACCAGTCTCCAGATCAACTTCGACTTCAGCCACCTGGGCGCAGTAGCCAATGGTGATATGGGGATCGCCTGCGCCGGTACCGGGCGCATAACCGGTGGTCGGCCGCGGGCGGAAGAGAAATTCGGCGCGGGCCGGGCGCTCTTCATTTTGCCATTCCTGGAGTGCCCGTTCCGCCGCGCCCTTGATTGCATTACCGGCCATAAAGGTCATCCGGCTGGCGGACGAACTGCCGCTAGAACCGGCCACATCGCTGCTCTCGTGGCGTAACTCGACTTGCGCAACATTCAACCCCAGTACCTCCGCCGCGATCTGGCGCATGGCCTGGTGGGTACCCTGCCCCACCTCCGCGCCGACGCAACCGACCACCGCCCGCTCCACCTGCGTGCCGCCCGATAATTCAACCCAGGCATGACAATGTTCGGGAAAGCCCAAACTAAAGCCGACATTCTTAAAACAGATCGCCAACCCCGTCCCCCACGCCACCGGCCCTTGCGAAGCAGCCAGCGATGTTCGCATCAGCCCCTGGTGGCTGAGCTTCGTCCTGAGCCGGTCGTCCGTCGTCCGTCGCCGTGCCGCTTCCGCCAATACCTGGGGTGCCGTACAACCCGTGGGCACGAGCGCCTGCGTTGACATCATTGACCCCTCGTGCCAAATGTTGCGCCGCCGCAACTCAGCGGGATCCATACCCAAGGCCGCGGCCAATTTGTTGACCTGCATTTCGGCGGCAAAGTGTCCTTGGGGGCCGCCAAAGCCGCGAAATGCGCCGCTAGGACAGTTGTTAGTGTAGACGACGCGGGCGTCGACCAGCACATTGGGAATTTCGTAGGGGCCTAGACAGGACATCAACGCGTTGCCCAAGACTTTGGTGCTGGTATAGGCATAGGCCCCGCCATCACTGGTGGCGTCCATGGCGGCCGCCACAATTTTGCCTTCACGCGTCGCCCCCCACTTGGCCCAAATCGTATAGGGGTGGCGCTTGTGATGGCCGATGATGCTCTCTTCCCGGCTCCAGATCGTTTTCACCGGGCGACCAGTTTTCCAGGCCGCCAGCGCTAGCACAATCTGAATCGAAATATCTTCCCGACCACCAAAGGCCCCACCGACCGTAGCATGGCGCACGATGATCTGCTCTTCCGGCATGGCCAGCGCATGGGCGATCAGTTGGCGCTCCTCGTGCATCCACTGGCCGGCGCAAATGACTTCAATCCGCCCGTCGGGTAGCACCTGCGCGACGCCGGCTTCCGGCTGTAAAAAGGCATGTTCCTGCGCATGGGTTTGATAGGTGGCTTCGACAATGACATCAGCAGCCGCAAAACCGGCCGCAAGATCACCCATTTTGAGGCGATAGGCATGAAGGACATTCGAGGTGAGATCGCGCTGGCCGTAGGGAAAACCGTTGAATGCAAAGGGATGGAGCAGCGGTGCACCTGGTTGCATCGCCACCAAAGGATCAGTTACCAGCGGCAGCGGGGTGTAGTCGAGCTTGACCAATTTCGCCGCGGCTTCGGCTTGTGCCGGTGTCTCGGCCACGACCAGGGCGACATGATCGGCTTCCCAGCGCACACGCGCCGCTTGTGGCGTGCTATCAGGTCCGCAGAGAACCGGTTGATCAAACATGGCCAGCCCATATTCGTTGACTGGCACATCCTTGGCCGTAAAGACAGCAATAACGCCGGGCGCAGCGGCGGCGGCACTGGTATCAATGGCATGGATTTCGGCGTGGGGCACAGGGGCAAAGACGATCTTCAGCCAAGCCTGGTTGGGCAGGTCAATATCGCCAGGATAAAGCGCTGCGCCGGTGACTTTCGGCACGGCATCTTCGCGAGGAAAAGAACTACCAACAGCGCGCATAGTGACACCTTTACAATGGCTTACTAAAAAACAGACAAACTATTGTTGCAGATTTACGATTTGCACTATTTATTGATATAATATAAACAACAAGCAATGAATTAATCATCATGTAAGCTAAACAACGTTCATTACTTGTTCTTTATCCTGGGTATCAACAAAGAGCGTTCGCAAGGAGACCACATGTTACAGGAGTTTCGTGCATTTATTCAAAAAGGGAATGTGCTGGATTTAGCCGTTGCGGTGATCATGGGGGCCGCATTTGGGGCGATTGTTAATTCGCTCGTCGCCGATATTATCACCCCAGCGCTCCTCAATCCAGTCATGAGCGCAATGGGGGCAGAGCGCTTGGCCGATCTAGGCTTTAATGGAATTTTGTATGGCAATTTCCTGGCCGCCGTTCTTAATTTCCTTGTCATTGCCTTCACGATGTTTTTATTAATCAAGGGCATCAATTCGACGAAAAAGCCCAAAAAAGAAGTTGCCAAAGCCCCTGAAATCCCTGCACAAGAAAAGTTGCTCATGGAGATTCGTGATCTCTTAAAGAAGCGCTAATCGTTAGTTGGTAAAAGCCGGACTTCTTATCGAAGTCCGGCTTTTTTTATTTAGCGCATGACTACTCAGCCTGTGCTCGCCGCAATCCGTGATGCGGCGAGCACAGGCTGAGTAGTTACTAGCGCGCCAACATCGGCCCCAGTGGTCGGCCACCCAACAGGTGCATATGTAGATGAAAAACCTCCTGGCCACCATGTCGGTTACAGTTGACCAGCAGGCGATAGCCATCTTCCGCAATCCCCGCTTGTTGAGCAAGTTTGGCCGCTACTGTAAACAAACGGCCCAAAGCAAGCTCATCCTCAGCGGTAACATCATTGGCAGTCGGAATCAGCTTGTTGGGGATAATTAAAATATGGGTCGGGGCCTGCGGACTGATATCGCGAAAAGCGGTGACCAGTTCATCCTGGTAGACAATATCAGCGGGGATTTCGCGACGAATGATCTTGCTGAAGATCGTTTCTTGGTCCATGTTCGCTCCTCATTGCATCGATAAAGTAGCTGATTAGATCATTGGTGATTTTTGCCTGAAGGCTTGTTGTGCATGGATAGTGCAAGCGCTTGCATTATCCTACTGCAAGTTGGGAAAGTTGCAAAGTCTAGGGCGTAATGGCGGGCATGATGGGCTACAACAAAAGCTTGCACAATCTTACAGAGCCTGCCCCACTTTTCTGCTACTATCCCGTAAAACGTAAAACGTGAGGCGTAAAACGTGAGGCGCAATCGGTGGATTTACGTTTTACGCCTCACGTCTTACATTCTACTACCGGGAGAATCGATAACCGTGGCCAAGCCTGTGATTTTTTCTGTTGATGATGATGCCGGGGTGCTAGGCGCGATTGTGCGCGATCTACGCCGCCGGTATGGGGAACATTACCGCATCTTGCGTGCCGATTCAGGGGCGGCGGCGCTTGAAACCTTGCACGAATTGCAACAACGCCACGAGACGGTGGCGCTCTTCTTGGTCGATCAGCGGATGCCCGGCATGAGTGGGATCGAACTGCTGGCCAAAGCGATGGTGCTCTACCCAGAAGCGCGGCGTGCCCTGTTAACCGCCTATGCCGACACTGATGCGGCAATCCAGGCCATTAACACGGTGGCGGTTCATTACTATCTACTCAAACCCTGGGACCCGCCGGAGGAAAAGCTCTATCCGATTTTGGATGATCTGCTTGATGATTGGCAGGCCGGCTATCAGCCCCCCTTTACCGGCATTCAATTGATCGGCCATCGCTGGTCACCCGAAACACATCAGATCAAGGATTTTCTGGCGCGCAACCATATTCCCTATCAGTATTTGGACATTGAGCTGGCGCCCCAGGCCCGAGACCTCCTGGTTGAGCGACAACTGGAGTCCGCCCAGCTCCCCGTTGTGCTGCTACCAGATGGAGAAACGTTACAAGCACCCTCAACTGCCATTGTAGCGCAGAAGATTGGCCTCAAAACCCAGGCGACCCAGCCTTTCTATGATCTGGCGATTGTCGGTGGTGGGCCGGCGGGGTTGGCGGCGGCCGTTTATGGCGCGTCCGAAGGGTTGCGTACGGTGATCATTGAACGGGATGCGCCCGGCGGTCAAGCGGGGACCAGTTCGCGCATTGAAAATTATTTGGGGTTCCCGGCGGGGCTGAGTGGCGGCGAACTGGCCCGGCGTGCGGTCACACAAGCCAAACGCTTTGGGGTAGAGATCCTCACACCCCAGGAAGCGACCGGATTGCGCGTCGATAACCACTATCGCATCATCACCTTGTCTGACGGCAGCGAGGTCGCCTGCCATGCACTGATCGTCGCTGTGGGGCTTTCTTATCGCAAGCTGGCCGTGCCGGGCATTGAAGGGTTGACGGGGGCCGGCGTCTACTACGGGGCTTCGATTACCGAGGCGCTCTCCTGTCGCGACCAACCGGTCTTTGTCGTTGGGGCCGGCAACTCAGCCGGGCAGGCAGCCGTCTATCTGGCCACCTTTGCCAACAAAGTCACCATGCTGGTGCGCGGCGAATCGTTGGCCGCCAAAATGTCCTACTATCTGGTTGACCGCATTGAACAGACCCCCAACATCGAGGTGCGCACTGGCAGTGAAGTCGCGGCGGTCCATGGCAGCGGTCATATGGAAGGCATTACCGTCAGCAATGACCTAGGCGAAAGCGAAACATTGCCTGCATCTGCGCTCTTTATCTTCACCGGTGCCATCCCACAGACCGGCTGGCTGGGCGAGCAAATTTGTCGCGACCCGCATGGCTTTGTCATGACCGGGCCACAATTGGCGAAGCAGGGTAAGGCACTGGCCGAGTGGCCGCTCAAGCGCGAGCCGTTCCTGCTGGAAAGCAGTGTGCCGGGGGTCTTTATCGTCGGCGATGTGCGTTCAAATTCGGTAAAACGGGTCGCCTCGGCGGTGGGTGAGGGGTCGATTGCCGTCCAGTTTGTCCACCAGTATCTCAGTGAGCGGGTTTAAACGATCCACGAAGCGGGGGCCTGGGGGCGCGAAGGCACACGAAGAAAAACTAAACTTCGTGTCTCTTCGTGTGTTTTCGTGCATCATCCCCTAGCTGGTTGCGCGCACATGATCTTGGCTTGATCTGGAGCAGGATACAATGGAAGAAATCTATAAATTGCCGCTCTTTGTCGATGCCACCGATGATGAGCTGCAATGGCTGTTCGAGCACAGCAGCATCTGGGAAGTGGCGCAGGGTGACTACTTTGCCAAAGAAGGCGACCCCGCCCGCTATTTTTATGTAGTGCTGGCGGGCGAGTTACAGATCACGCGTACGGTGAAGGGGCAGATGATGGTGCTGGGCACGACCCCGCGCGGCATCATGGGCGGCGAAACCTTTTTACTCAATGGTTCGCCGACCCTTACCTCGGCCCAGGCGATCATGCCCAGCCGGCTGCTGGTCTTTGATCAGCCGGCCTTTCTGAGCATCTTTACCTATTGCCCCAGCGTGGGCATGAAGATTTTACGCACCGCGGCCGAACGGCTCCAGGGCTTTGCGACGATGGTCAAACAGCAGGAAAAGATGGCCGCACTGGGCAAACTCTCGGCCGGCCTGGCGCATGAACTCAACAATCCAGCCGCAGCGGTCAAACGGTCGTCAGACACGTTGCAAAAGCTGTTGCCTGCGCTCCAGACCCATGCCGTGCGGCTGAATGGGGTTGGCTTGCCGGGTGCGGCGTTGGAAGGGCTGGTTGACTATTTGGCGCAGATCCAAGGACGTATGGCAACCAATCCGCCCCTCTCTGGGCTAGCACAGAGTGATCAAGAAGAGGCATTGGAAGCGTGGCTTGATCAATACGAGATCGAAAACCCGTGGGAGATTGCGGCAACGCTGGCGGCTGCCCATGTTGATACAACCGAGCTGGATCAGCTGGTCGCAACGGTCTCCGCCCCCTGTGTTGCCGATATCATGCTCTGGCTCTGCGAGTCGTTAACGGCGTCTAGCCTGCTCAGTGAGATCGCGCAGAGTACGCAGCGGATTTCGGATCTGGTGGGGGCGATTAAATCATATACCTACATGGATCAGGGCACGCGCCAGGAGGTTGATCTGCATCGCGATCTGGATAATACCCTGCTGATGCTCAAACACAAGTTGCGGAATATTGAAGTCATCCGCCAATACGATCCAGCGCTGCCCCACCTGTTGGCACGCGGCAGCGAGTTAAATCAGGTCTGGACCAATCTGCTTGATAATGCGATTGATGCCCTGGCCGGTCGTGGTACGATCTGGCTGATCACACGCAGCGAGAACAATTTTCTGATGGTCGAAGTGGCGGACAATGGCCCCGGCATTGCGGCGGAGGTCTTGCCCCATCTCTTTGAACCATTTTTCACCACCAAAGAAGTCGGTGCGGGTACCGGCTTGGGGTTGGATATCACCTACCGGATTATCCAACAACACAATGGAACCATCACGGTCGATTCGCGACCAGGCCACACCCGCTTTATCGTGCGGCTGCCCCAACAGCAGCCGGAAAATTAACAGGAGAAGTAAAAATCATGGCATGTCAACATGTGGATCAAATTCAAGAGGTTACCCCCAGCGCGCAAGGCTGTGAAGAATGTCTAAAGAGTGGCGACCGCTGGGTGCATCTGCGCCTCTGCCTGATCTGCGGTCACGTTGGCTGTTGTGATTCTTCCCCGAACAAACATGCCACCAAACATTTTCACAGCACCAGCCATCCCATTATTCAATCCTTTGAGCGTGGCGAAAATTGGCGCTGGTGTTATATCGATCAGGCGATTGTGTAGCTAAAATAACAGACTACGTCTTGACAACGACAGTCTCAATCTCTATACTATTTCCATGAGCAATCCACCCTCGAATCAACCAAGTCATACGCCTTGGCATCGCTTTCTGGCTAAAGTCTTTGAGCTTTCCGTTGGGCTAGAGGGTGTGCAGGTTGAGAGCGAGCTACAGATCAGCAGTGATCCACCCAAGGTTGATATTGTGTTATTACGACGCAATAGCAGTCATTGGACTGCGGCGCAGGCAGCGCTGCTTCCGGATGGCGTGCGTGATACGACGGCCCGCTATGTTTTGCTGGAGTTTAAGTATAGCGAATCGCTAACGCTTGATGCCGTCATACAAGCAATGGGATACGAATACTTTTTCCGTACCAGCCGAAAGCTCAAACGGGATCAAGTGCAGATGTTTATCCTCTGTGCCCAGACACCCCGTGCGGACCGCCTGGAAGAATTGGGGTACAGTACCACGGCATTCCCTGGCGTCTTGCATAACAAAATCATTTATGCCAAACATGTGCCGCTATTGCTGTTAAACGAGCTACGTGAGCTACCACATAACGCTTTTGTTAAAACTTTTGCCAGCCGAGGCAAGCAGAAGGTAAAAGCTTTTTCGCTGCTGAGCAAGTTCAATCAACTATCAGCTGAGTTGTTGAAGTTATTGGATGGGTTGTTGACCATTTGGTCTTTACCCGAAGGAGTGACAATGAGTGAAATGCTAACCGTTGAACGTGTAATCGAGATCGGTGAAGAACGCAGCCGACTTTTATTGCGCAATCTTCCAGTAGAACAGCTTGATGCCTACATTAATCCAGCATATAAACAGCATCTCATCGAGCAAGGTATCGAGCAAGGCATCGAACAAGGCATCGAACAAGGCATCGAACAAGGCATCGAGCAAGGCATCGAGCAAGGCATCGAGCAAGGTATTGAACAAGGTATCAGTCAGCGCACCAAGGAAATTGTACGCGCAATGGCTATGCGCCAGCTCGATTTTGAAACAATTGCCGATATCACCAACCTGACGATTGACCAGGTGCAAGCGTTGCTAGCTGCCACCGATTGATCAGCCAGCAGCTAGCAAGATAAATCGATTAGGATGACCAATTAAAAAGCGTATGGTGGCTAGTCCACCATACGCTTTTTAATTGGCCTTATCTGTGTCGGATAACACAGGCACTACGCCGAGGTCGATTTGTGATCAATGGCGGAAATGGCGTGTACCCGTCAAGACCATGACCAACCCCAATTTGTTGGCGGCGGCGATCACTTCATCATCGCGCATGGAGCCGCCCGGCTGCACGATGGCGGCGATGCCATGTTGGGCCGCCCCTTCAATGCCATCGGCAAAGGGAAAGAAGGCGTCGGAGGCCATGACCGCGCCTTGGGCTTTTGCCCCTGCTTTGTGGCCGGCCAGCAGCACGGAATCGACGCGGCTCATTTGGCCGGCCCCAATCCCAATCGTCGCCTGATCTTTGACATAGATGATGGCGTTGCTCTTGACATGGCGGGCGACGCGCCAGGCGAAGGCCAGATCAGCCAGTTGCGCAGCGGTGGGTTGCTTTTCACTCGCCACCCGCCAGTTGGTCGGGTCCATGTCGGCTTGACTCTGGTCCAATTCCTGGACCAGGAAACCGCCGTAGATGCTGCGCACGCTGAGGGGACGCAGGGGTACCCCTGTTGGCTGCAAAAGGCGCACATTCTTCTTGCGGCGCAAGAGGCGCAGTGCCTCCTCTTCATAAGCGGGGGCCGCCACTACCTCTACAAAGAGATCGGCCATTGCTTCAACCATTGCCTGGTCGAGCGGCCGATTGACGGCGATGATGCTGCCAAAGGCACTCACCGGATCAGAAGCAAGGGCTTTGGTGTAAGCTTCGGCCAGGGTGGCACCACTGGCCAAACCACAGGGATTGCCATGTTTGATAATCGCAACCGTTGGCTCGACAAAATCTTGTGCGGCCTGCCAACTGCCGTCGAGATCCAACCAATTGTTGTAACTCATCTCCTTGCCGTGTAACACTTCAAAGGGGGCTTTCTCCGCGCCATAGGCATAGAGCGCACCCTGCTGGTGGGGGTTTTCACCATAACGGTTGCGCTGTGCCAAGGTGAGATTGAGTTGGATGTGACCCGGCAAGCCATTCTCCCCTTCATCCTCATCGATCTGGTCGGAGAGATAGGCGGCAATGGCACCGTCATATTCAGCGGTGTGCCGAAAGGCGCGCAGTGCCAGCTGTTTGCGCTGCAACATCGAGGTGCCACCGTCGATAAAGGCTTCGGCCACCGCGGCATAATCGGCCGGGTTGCAGACCACCGTCACCGATTCATGATTTTTGGCCGCAGCGCGCAGCAGCGCCACCCCGCCGATGTCAATTTCTTCCACTGCCGTCGCCAGCGTGACCGTAGGTTTGGCCACCGTCTGCTGGAAGGGATAGAGATTCACCACCACAAGGTCAATCAGGGCAATGTTATAGGCATCCAACTCTTCCAGGTGATGGGCAACGCGGCGAGCGAGAATCCCACCGTGGATCGCCGGGTGCAATGTTTTCACGCGGCCACCCAGAATCTCCGGAAACCCGGTGATCTCCTCGACCGCACGCACCGGAATACCAGCATCCAGAATCGCCCGCGCCGTCCCGCCGCTGGCAATCAATTCTACGTCGGCATCGTACAGTTGGCGCGCAAAGTCAACCAACCCGGTCTTATCGGACACCGACAACAACGCTCGAAACTTGGCCATGAGTTTTCTCCAATCGCGATTAATGTTAGTGTTCATTGGTTGGTTGGTCTGTTTGTTAGTTGGTTTGTTTCGACAAGTGCCTTCAGCCAACTAGCTACCCAACCAACTAACTAACTAACTACCCAAACCAACAAAAAAAGGCAGTCGAAGCGGCCACATTTGCCGCGTTCGACTGCCCAGCCCAGACGATCGACTGAAACAAGGACAACACTCTCTCTTCCTTGTGGTAAACCCCACAGGTGCAGCCATCAAGTCACTCGGTTTGCCTACGATAGATAGCGCACGTTCGTCAGTCGAGAGAGCAAAGTTATTATAGTTGGCATAGGGTTCGCTGTCAAAAGTGTATAAAGTTAGGATTATAGAGGGAAAAACGCTTTTGTCCTTTATTTTGATCAACAGTATAATTTTCCACAAGAACCATCACGCAACAACCCAAAGCTGCTCAGCTCTAGGAGGAACCAAAATGGCTTTTAAACTTGCCTTCAGCACCCTGCGTTGGAAGAATCCGGACCTCGAACCCTGCCTTGTTGCGCTCAAGGAAGCAGGCTGGGCCGGCTGGGAATGTCGGCTGCCGTTAGATTGGCTGGGTACACCACAACGACTACGCCGGATCTGTGACAATGTGGGGCTGCCAATGGTGGTTTACACGGCTGGTGGTTCGCCCGACGACCGTAGTTTTGAGAATGTAGAACTCAACCGGCGACGCATGGAATTTGCCGCCGAAGTCGGCGCGGATTGTTTTATGTACATGAATGGCGCAAAGCCGGAAAATCGCCCGGTCACCAAGGGCGATCTGCGCGCCGCAGCGGAGGGAGCAGAGCAATGGGCAGAATATGCGGCCCCATTTGGACTGGAACTGAGTTACCACATTCACACCAATCTGCTGGTCGATTCAATTGACGATTGGAAGATGTATATGGCGCTGCTCGACAAGGCCAAGCTCTGTATCGACGTGTCACACGCCGAGTTATGGGGCTATGACGCCGTCGAGTCGTTGCGTGATTTCAAGCGCCAGCTTAACTATGTCCATCTGCAGGATTACTCCTCTACCACACGCCGCGACGATGGTTACTATTTGCCCTTCTGGTGCGATGTTGGTGAATATGCCAATGTCGATTTTCCGGCGGTCCGTCAGGTATTAGAGGAGATCGGCTATGACCGCTGGGTCACCTGTGTGCCGGGCGAACCAATTGTACCCCCGTTAGCAGAAGCAAAACGCAGTAAAACAACTTTACACTATCTGAAAGAGATCGGTTTTTGATGGCTGCATCGGCAGCGGTGGGGATGTGCTAGATTTTTGTAATGCATACAGCCCGTCGCACGTATCGCCGCTGCACAAGCACCCATCCCTGGTAAATGTAGAGGAACTTATGCCCAAGTCTGTTAATTCAGCCTTTTCAACCACCGCTTCCCTAAAGCGCCAGCCGCCGCCCTTCGCGGAAGCAGAGAGCCAACCCTTAACCGCAGCGGAAGTGCAGCAGATTTTAATCGACCTGGAAGCAGCAGATGAGCAAGTATGCGTGACCGCCTTGCGGCGTCTGCTCCCCTGTCAACTGCCATGGGCACTTTTTGAGCCGCTGCGCCAGGCCCTTAAACAGCTACAAAAAAATGCTTCTCCCAACGTGCGCATCCTGGCATTGCAGGTTGAGCAGGATGCGGAAAAGCTGGCGACCCTGGAAGCATTACGCAATCTGCGCCCAGAAGATGACGAAGAAGAAGAGGATGAATGGAAACAGCGCGAGCGCAAGCGTAACAAGCCACGCCATCGCCGGCGTGGCGATAATGATGAGTAACGCATCCCGTAGGAACAGATAGATCGGTTGTCACTTTTAGGATTTATGTCACGCCTGTGCGTAAGTCCTAAAAGTATACCAGCGCTTGTCATCATTTAGCATTTTTACTTGTGTAGAAAATGCTAAATGATGACAGAGCCGAGTATAACAAGCGCAGTAAATGGTGCGGTATCCCTCGCGCCATTTGTCAGCACGCGCTTTTACCCAGCACAACAGTCGCTTTAATAGCCCTTCCGCTTGTCAACAATGGCCACGGGGGTTTCCCCAGTCAAGTAGCGTTCCAGATTTTTGAGGAAGAACTCGTAGATCAGGCGTGGGCGATGTTGTGACGCGCCGGCGCGGTGGGGCGTCAAAATAAAATTGGGGGCATCCCACAGCGGGCTATCCGGCGACAGTGGTTCTTTTTCGGTCACATCTAAGGCTGCCCCCGCAAGCTGGCCGGCTTGCAGCGCGGTGACCAAGGCAGCCTCGTCGACAATGCCACCACGGGTGACATTGATCAGATAGGCGGTCGGCTTCATGGCCGCCAACTCAGCGGTGCTGATCAGGTGGTAGGTTTCGGCGGTGAGGGGACAGGCCAGCATGACTGCATCGGCACGGGCGAGCAGACTGTGCAGATTGGTGCGGTTAGTGGGCTGCAATTCGGCTACATAGTCGGGTTTTTGGGTGCGCACAGGGTCAACCGCGATGACCGTCATGTTGTAACCCTGCGCGCGTTTGGCCATCTCCATGCCAAAGCCGCCGAGCCCGACCAGGCCAAGGGTGCCGCCAGCCAGTTCAATATTCGCACCGCCACCCCACTGTTTGCGCTTCTGGTTGTCCCACGAGGTCGTAATGCCCCGCGTTAACGCTAACAGCAGTGCCCAGGCATGTTCGGCACCCTGGCTGGCATATAAGCCGGCCACATTGCTGATCTGCACGGCATCGCGTTCAACAATCTCGGGAAAGAGAAACTTATCCATCCCGGTGCTGAAAGATTGGATCCAGCGCAGATTGGGGGCGGCGGCGCAGAGGGCTTTGGGAAAGCTACCCAGAATCACATCGACATCCCCTACGGTCGCAATCGCATCCGCATCATTGGCGACGTGAACCACCGTGTGGTCGCCACAGCGCTGTGCCAACGCTTGAAAGCCGGCAATCTGCTCGGGGGTAAAAGGATAATAGATCAGAATCTTCATGGTCTGCTCCTTGCATGGGCGCGCTGCGTGAAGAGCTCAGGGATGGCTAGTGAGCAAAAGGCCAAAACGGGCACTTTCAAGCAGCCGCAGGTTTAGATGATAACATGGGGAGTAAGCACGCTATATCTTACTGCGTTTGGCCCGTGGATGCAACCAACTTTTAAGCAAAGGGCAGGGCAACGGTAAAGGTGCTGCCTTGCCCAAGACCGGGGCTGGCAGCCGTGAGTTGACCGCCGTGCGCCTGAACAATGGCACGGGCAATGGCCAGCCCCAGGCCGGCACCACCGGTATCGCGCGCACGGGCACGGTCGGTGCGATAGAAGCGATCAAAGAGATGGGGCAGATGCTCGGGCGCAATGCCTTCCCCCGTATCCTGAAAGGCAACGATGACCTGCTGTGCGCGCAGTGCGGTTGTAATCGTCACAGTGCCGCCGCCCGCGCTGTGGCGCAACGCATTGGTAAGTAGATTGTGAAAGACCTGGGTCAGCCGTGTGCCATCGCCCATAACAGCAGGTAACGTCGCGACAAATTCGGTCTGCACATGGACAGCCGCATCCTCGGCCATCGGCGCAAAGGCTTCGACGGTCTCTTGCAGCAATGGCGTAAGCGCGATCGGGGACAAGTTTAACGAGAGTTTGCCCGCTTCGGCCTGGGCCAGTTCGTGCAGATCGTTGACCAGTCGGCTGAGCAAGCGCGTTTGGGTGTAGAGCAGGGTTACCTCTTCTTTGTTGAGCGGGTAGAGATCATCCAACATGGCGCGCAGGTTGCCTTGGAGCACGCTAAGCGGGGTGCGCAGTTCATGGGCAACATCGGCCACTAGATTACGGCGCAGGGTTTCCGCTTCTTCTAATTTTTCGGCCATTTCGTTAAAGGCGAGCGCTACCGCGATCAGCTCATCGCTGCCGGTAATCGCAACGCGCTCGGCCAACTGCCCTGCGCCAATGGCACGCGCCGCACCGGCCAGTTGATTGAGCGGGGCCGTTAGATTGCGACTGGCCGTCACGCTAAAAACGATCCCTAACAGGCCACCAGCAAACGCGATCAGCAGCAGATAGCGGCTGACCTGGGCAATCGGATCAGGGCTGCCAAAGCCACGTGAGATCAAGCCCATGGGCCGCGCTTCCAGAAAACCGACCGTAACACCATCGACCTCAAGCGGCAGTTGCACCAACATGCGCCGTGCCCCTGGCCCACTGCCGGCACCGTCACTCCCACCGTTTCCGGGGCTGTTGCCCGCGCCTCTTGGGCGCAGGGCATAGATCGCATTGCCTTCGGCATCGGTGATGCCTAAATCCATCCCGCCGGACCAGGGGCGAAAGGTGGCCTGTGCCCCGGCCATCATGCCCTCTACCCCTGCCCAACTGCCATGCTCGCGATAGTAATCAGTCAAGAGATCAACAATGCCATCCGGTGCCCGCAGTTGATTGGGCACGAGCGACTGGCGCAGGGTATCATTTACCATCAGACGTGCGCCAACTGCCAGTAACACCATACTGAGCAGGACAAAACCACTAAAATAGATACTTAACCGCACCCAGAGCCGATTCATATGTGCCTTTCTGATCGTCCTTCAAAGCGATACCCAACGCCATAGACCGTCTGGATGTAAGTGGGAACTTTGGGGTCTGGTTCAATCTTTTTGCGCAAATTTTTGATGTGGCTATCGAGCGTGCGCTCCATCCCTTCATAGTCATAGCCCAATGCCTGCTCGATCAGGTCGATCCGGGTAAACGCATAACCAGGGTTCTCCATCAAAATTTGCAACAGCTTAAACTCGGTGCTAGTGATCTCAATGGCGTCACCGTGTAGCCGCAACTCGTGGCGCCCCAGATCCAAGGCGAGGGGTCCAAACTGTAAAACACGCGTGGCTGTCACCTGCTGGTTGGCCTGGCTACGGCGCAAGACCGTGCGCACGCGCGCCACCACTTCCCGTGGATTAAATGGTTTGGTAATATAGTCATCGGCCCCAAGTTCCAGGCCGATAATCTTGTCGGCATCCTCGATGCGCGCCGTTAGCATGATAATCGGCAGCGCCGCGAGGTTGGGGTCGTTACGCAACTGACGCGTAATCGTCCAGCCATCCTGGTCCGGCAGCATCAGATCGAGCACGACCAGGTCAGGATGCTCGTGATGAATGGTATGAAGCGCCGTTGCGCCATCATAGGCCGCCAACGTTTTAAAGTTTGCTTGTTCCAGATAGGCGCGCACGATCCGCACGATCTCGCGATCATCATCAACAACCAAAATCGAATAAGACGCTACCATGGCTGGAACCTAGCCTCTCTACCAGCGTACGCGCAATTTGCAAACAATGAGTCAGCAGTGTGTTGTTACGGATGATTTAACAATAGCAGAGGAATGTGAAGATGTTATGGAGGGATTGTCGAGAAGATTAGGAGGGAGACGAAGGGGGGAGATCCAGATCAAGCAGACGATAGGGATAGACGTTAATGATTTCCGTCTGGTCGTAACGAGTCTTGGTCACTTCATCGCGGCGATAGAGATGGATGTGACCATGCAGTAGATAACGCGGTTTGAACCAACGCATAAAGGGCAAAAAGCTGTGAAAGCCCGTATGAGCACGATCAGGGCGATCGTGGATACCCAATGGTGGTGAATGAGTTACCAGCACATCAAGCCAACGTCCATAACGCAACCGATTGCGCAACAATTTAGGCGCTAACCGCGCCACATTCAACCACATCTCGGTGTCTGTATATTGCGATTCGGACGAATTGTTGTAGCGGATCGAGCCTTCCAAACCAGCTAGCAACAGATTACCAACCCGCGCCGTACTACAATGCAGATTGGTTGCACCTTGGGGTGCCGTTGCCACCTGCCAGCTCTCGCCTTTACCACTGTGATATTGTACCTCGCTGCCATGATTGCCCATCACATAGAAAGTGGGCTTGTTGAGCATGCTGACAATAAATTCAATGTAATAAAAGGGTAGATCGCCACAGCTTAAGACCAGATCCACAGGCCCGACGCGTTCGGCAATTGCACCGCTATATAAAATTGCTTCAACCTTATCACTAACAACCAGGGTGCGCATGTACCACTATTATTTATTTAACCACATTTGCTTGAACAAGTGAGAGTTGTGGCAACGCAAAGGGGTGAATTATTTCGGCTTGTACAGAAAGCAAAATTGCTGATGGAGATCCAATAACGCCTATTGTAACAGTCGATGAAAAGCGCGTCAAACTACATAGCAGCGGTGAGAAAAACCAAAATGCCTGTGTGCCTTGCATCGACTACAGTTTTTGTGTAGAATGGCATGATTGACATTTTTTATTGCAGTATTTTATGTATAACATAGGTAAGGAGCGGTAATGGCCTATACATTAGGCGATCCTTTTCGGCCACTGCGCCTCGTCTTACGGGTTAATGGGGTAGTCATTGGCTTGGGCGTAGGTCTCTTTTTTTTACTGACCCCGAGTAGTTGGCTCACTGAATGGGGGCTAGGAAGCAGCGCGTTGCATTGGCCACTGCGGCTAGCCGGCGCGAGTCAAATTGGGGTAGGCTTTTTCTTTTTACTGGCAGCACAGCAGGAGTATATGAGCCGGCCACAGCTCTTCGTCGTACTGGTAAAGAGCGCACTGTGGGCGATAATTTTGCTGAGTGCCTATCTGCGCCGCGAGTTGGTCATTGAAGCGATACTTGGCCAGTTGCTTTTTATCATCGTCTTCTTACTCTGTCTGCTTGGCATCGTGATCCCGTTGCGTTATCTACGCAGTATTGAGTAGTGCCCTATAGCACAAACAAACATTATGCAAAGAGTAGGCAAACAGCGCACAAGACCCAAATAATTGGTAGCCTAATTACCGAAAATCACCAAACGGGCGGGTAAGATCAAAGCGGAGACAACTTCTTCCTCCTCCTTGAAAAGGGAACGGTGTTTGTGTGGCACCGTTCCCTTTTCCTTTTTCCACGCTTTGGATTGCACTGTGGAACCTCACTGATCGTTCAACATGCAGATCGTTTAAAGTAACGATAATCTGATATAATCAATTCAGACTTTAACACTAGCGTAGAGAGGTAGTGGAGAATATATGGGATTTTTGCGCAAGTTATTTGGTGCGCCACGGCTGGATGGGGCGGCGCTCGCATGCTCAACCGACAAAGCCGAATATGCACAGATCGAACTGCTCAGTTACTTTCAGACGCGCCGGCCCATGCTGGAAGGGATTGAACAACAGCTCTGGAATCGAATCTTACCCCAGCCCTATCAGGACACCATCATGCTCTTGCAAAAGCAGGGTTGGTTGGAACAGATGGGAAATGATTGGCAAGTGACAGCCCTTGCGCAACCCTTTGTTGACACCTATCAAGCGCGCTTGGCAGATGAAAAAGCAGCGGTCTTGCCCAAAGTGCGCCAGGCCCTCATCCAAAAAGATACGAGCGAAGCACTGGCCATTCGCCGCGCCTATGAAGCGCGCCAGCCCCTGGGCAAAGCCGAGTGGACGGGACAAGAGCCGCAACTCAGCCATAGTGCATTGACGCGGCGCATTCTCTTTTTAAATCATTGGCTGCTCGATGGTTTGAGCAAAGAGAGCGCAGAATGGCTCAAGCAATATGCCGCCGAGGAACATCTATGGGGGGCTTACTGGCGCTTACCGCTGGAGGCCATTCCGCCTGCCGTGCAGGCTGAAGTAACGACACCCCAACTGGATGCGGTTGAGGCAGTCTATTGGAAGGCCTACCAATTGGCGCTCTATGTGGACAATCAGGAGACCTGGCAGCGCTGTAAGGGCGGCGATCACGTACGCCGGCTGGAGATCGTCGGTGCGGATGATGAATTTACCTGCACCGCGTGCCGCGCCATCCTGGGCAAACAATATCTAGTGGCCCGTGCACCCGAATTACCCCACCGGGCCTGCACCTCACCCCGCGGCTGCCGCTGTCGCTACGAGCCGGTGTTGGATAGTTATGAAGAGTAGAGACGAGAGACGCGGGTGCCCTCCGGGCACGAGACACGAGACACGCGGGTGCCCTCTGGGCGCGAGACACGAGACACGCAGGTGCCCTCTGGGCGCGAGACACGAGACACGAGACACGAGATACGAGACACGAGACACGAGACACGAGACACGAGACACGAGACACGAGACACGAGACACGAGACACGAGACACGAGACACGAGACACGAAGTAGTCTAATCGCCTAGTTCAGGTAGCCAAGTCACCTTGCCACCCCGTCACCTTGTCTCGTCTCTCCTTGTCTCGTCTCTACTCATTCTCCCACGCCGGGTCGGGCGCGAGGTAGATCAGGGGTAAGCTGAGTAGTGTGACCAGGTATTTGACGACCAGGTTGAAGACAAAAATTTGCCAGACCACGGCCCAGGGCAACACCCAACCAAAGGCACCTATCGCAAAGATCAGATTATCCACCGGCACGCTGGCCGAGTTGCTCACCAGCACGCGCAACCATTGGCGACGCCGTGTAATCTTGGTAACAAACCAGTGGTAAATCTCCGTATCAAGTAGTTCACTCACCACTTCGGCCGCAATCGAGGCCATCACAATCCGCCACACCGGGGCCAGGATCAGGCTGAATTCAGCGCCCAATCCCCACGCAGGGTCACTCGCCACCTGGGCCGCCCACATCAAGTAGCCGGCCATCAGCAGGTTGATCACCCCGGCGGTGATAATGATGACCTGGGCATTGCGCTTACCCAGCACTTTGTGGATCAGATCACGCAAGGTAAAGGTAATGGGGTAGATAAAGGTACCCATGTCGACGGCGTAGCCAAAGATGATCCCGATCTTCAGGCTGGCAATATCGGCCAGCATCTGCGCCGCGATGTACGCAGCCACGGCAATAATGACAATGGCAGGCACTGTCGCCGCCCCCCAACCATCAGTTGGGCGCGGCGCGCCCGCAGTTGTCTGTGTTGTTCTAGACACGCGCTACCTCTCCGCTTCACTTGTGTTTTGCCGCTTGGCGGCGCGCAAAACCTGTTGTTTTGATAAGGCGGGTTGCTGCGACCGCCATCTTTAGTATACACTATAATAAACAACCGCTACTCAATCACAGCGTCCCGAATGTGTGCAGAGTCTACACACAACTGCGCTTAATTACCAAAGATACAAACCGTTATGAACTTTCTTGATCAATCAACCACAGTCCGCAGGGGTGAAGAGCTAAATCTAGCCGGATTAGCGGCCTACTTACGTGAACAGTTGCCGCACGTAAGGGGTGAATTGGCGGTCGAGCAATTTCCCAGCGGCTATTCAAATTTAACTTATCTACTGCGCATGGGCCAAACCCAGTTAGTGCTGCGACGGCCGCCGTTTGGGGCCAATATCCGTTCTGCCCACGACATGGGCCGCGAGTACCGAGTACTCGCTGGCCTACGAAAAGTCTACGCCAAAGTGCCGCGCCCCTTGCTCTATTGTGAAGCTGAGGCGATCATCGGGGCGCCGTTTTATATTATGGAGCGGATCAATGGGGTAATTTTGCGCGCACAACCGCCCCAGCCGATCGAACTCTCCCCAGCGCTGATGGCACAGCTTTCGCTCGCGGCGGTGGACACGTTGGCGGAAATTCATGCGCTGGATTACAAAGCAGCTGGGCTGGCAGATCTGGGGCGGCCACAGGGCTATGTGGCGCGCCAGGTCACTGGGTGGGCGCGGCGTTATCGCAATGCACAGACCGATGATCTGCTGGCAATCGAGGTGATCATCGAGTGGCTGGAACGCCACCTGCCCAGCGAAAGTGCCGCAACCCTCATCCACAATGACTTTAAGTATGACAATTTGATGTTGGATCCGGCAGATCTGACCCAAGTACTGGCCGTGTTGGATTGGGAAATGTGTACCCTGGGCGATCCGCTGCTGGATCTAGGGACAATGTTGGGGTATTGGATCGAGGCAAAGGATCCGCCTGCGCTCATTGATATGTTTGGGCTGACGGCCTTACCAGGCAATCTACATCGAGGTGAACTGGTGACGCGCTACAGTGAAAAGAGCGGGCGCGCCGTTGGCAACCCACTCTTTTACTATGTTTATGGACTGTTTAAGATTGCGGTGATCATTCAGCAGATCTATGCACGCTATCGCCATGGCCATACGCAAGACGAGCGCTTTGCCCATCTGGATCAAGTGGTCAGTGGCTGCGCCTATCTGGCCGCCCTCGCCTTGGAAAAGGGGCGCATTTATCGGTTAAGCTGAAACATGGCACAGAGTTTAACCGAACTGACATCATGATTCGCCGTTGCCGGTTAAATACTTTAATACATGGTCAGGTAACGATTTAGCTCCCACTCACTGACGTAGAGCCGATATTCGTTCCATTCCTGCATTTTGGCCTCAACATAGCGCTCATAGACATGTTGGCCAAGCGCGGCTTGGATAATCTCATCGTTCTTCAGCTCTTCAATCGCTTCACCCAGATCGCCGGGTAACGTGTTTAGACCGGCGCGCACACCATCGACATGATAGAGATCTTCTTCGGCAGCGGCGGGCGGTGCCATTCGTTTTTGAATGCCATCCAAACCCGAAGCTAACATCACCGCAAAGGCCAGATAAGGATTGGCACTGGGGTCGGGACAACGTAATTCGCAGCGCGTGCTCTTGTAACGCCCTTGGCTGATGCGCGGAATGCGGATCAACGCGCTGCGATTGGTACGTCCCCACGAGATGTAAACCGGCGCTTCATAGCCGGGGACTAATCGTTTATAGCTGTTGACCAGCGGCGCGATGATTGGTGAGAAGGCGCGCGCATGGGCGAGTTGCCCCGCGATAAATTGTAACGCCACCTGACTCAGCCCATATTCATTGTCCGCATCATACATGGCGGTCTCATGGCTATCGATATGCCAGAGGCTCTGGTGTACGTGCATCCCAGAGCCATTGATACCAGCGATCGGCTTGGGCATAAAGGTACAGTGTAGGTTATTCTTCTGGGCTACTGCTTTTAAGGTGACGCGGAAGGTCATCGCGTGATCAGCGGTGGTGAGCGCAGGGCCATAACTAAAGTCGATCTCATTCTGGCCGACTGCCACTTCATGGTGTGAAGCTTCGACATGAATACCAAGGGCCTGCAAGGCGTCAACCATCTGGCGGCGCACATTGTTGGCCTGATCAGTGCTCACATCAAAATAGCCGGCGCCATCATGTGGTTCAAGCGGAAAGATGCTACCATTGCTGTGGCGCTTAAAGAGGAAGAACTCTAGTTCCGGCCCTACATAGTAGTTATAGCCCAACTCGACGGCACGTTTGAGTTGACGTTTAAGAATATAGCGGGGGTCGCCCTCAAAGGGCTCACCATCCGGCGTGTAAATATCACAGATCACGCGCGCCGTCGATAGATCCATGTCCCAGGGGATCACGGCAAAGGTGTCCAGATCTGGGGCCAAATACATATCACTTTCGGCAATGCGCGCAAAACCTTCAATCGAACTGCCATCGAACCAGATGCCATGTTCCAGCGCATCGGCCCAGTGACTGATGGGGATTGTGACATGTTTGGCCACCCCCATAATATCAGAAAACTGCAAACGAATAAAGCGAATATCGTTGCGCTTTACCAACTCATCTGCATGTTCTAACTGCTCTGTCGTGTAGGTGACAGCCATTAGTCTTTCTCCCCTTTGAGCGCTCGACGGTTCAGCCTATGATCATGGTGGTTTGAACATTGGCGTGGCATCCACTGCACAAAACGAGAAGGCCAGCCTTCAGAACGACCACAATATCAGTAAAACGGAAAAAAGGGCGACGAGAGTGCATTTCTTTGCAACTACTCTCGTCACCCTCACATTCTCTTCCGTTATGTTATACAACGATGGGGTATGGATCGCATTTTGTGCGATCTAGCCCAGCCCCAAGTATAACCGCCTACGGTTAATCTTTGTCGTTTAGACCCCGTAGTACATCACAAATTCGTGCGGGTGCGGGCGCAGGCGGACAGCGTCGAACTCGGCCACCCGCTTGTAGCCGATGTAATTCTCGATCAGCTCTTCGGTAAAGACGCCACCAACGGTCAGATAGTCGTGATCGGCTTCCAACGCATCCAACACGCCGCTAAGTGAACCTTCCACCGTTTTGACTGTCTTCAGGGTTTCGCCTTCGAACAGGTCCATTTCCGAGGGCAGACCGGGATCGATCTGCTTGTTGATCCCATCCAGGCCGGCCATCAACATCGCCGAGAAGGCCAGGTAAGGGTTCGCCGCCGGATCGGGGCAGCGGAATTCAACACGTTTGGCCTTCGGTGATTGCGATGAGACCGGCAGGCGGCACGCCGCGGAACGATTACGGGCCGAGTAAGCAATCACGACGGGCGCTTCGTAACCAGGCACCAGGCGGCGATAAGAGTTGGTCGTCGGTGCGCAAATGGCCAGCAGCGAGTTGATGTGGGTCAAGATACCACCGATGTACCAGAGGGCCATCTGGCTCATGCCGGCATACTTGTCACCGGCAAAGAGCGGCTGGCCATCTTTCCACAAGCTCTGGTGGACGTGCATCCCGGAGCCATTGTCTTCGAAGAGCGGCTTGGGCATGAAGGTGGCAGTCTTGCCATGTTTGGCGGCCACATTCTTCACAATATACTTGTAGATCTGCATCCAGTCAGCCATCTGAATCATCGGGGCAAAACGCAGGTCAATTTCAGTCTGACCGGCGGTGGCCACTTCGTGGTGATGGCGCTCGATCTTGAGACCGGCCCCAATCATCTGGTTGACCATTTCCGAGCGGATGTCCTGGAACGCATCATAGGGCGAGACCGGGAAATAACCACCCTTGTAGCCGATTTTGTGGCCAGGGCCCCAGTTGCCGGTGTTCCAAGCGGCTTCGTCGCTGGCAACTTCGTATTGGCTGGAGTAGCGACCGCTCTCATAACGCACCTGATCGAAGATGAAAAATTCAGCTTCTGGACCACAGAACATCGTGTCGGCAATCCCGGTGGCTTTCAGATGGGCTTCAGCCTTGCGAATGACATTGCGTGGATCGCGGTTGAAGACTTCATAGGTGATTGGCTCATAGACATTGGCGATCACGCTCAAAGTTGGATCTTTACAAACCGGGTCAAGAAAGGCGGTGGTGGGGTCACAGACCAGCACCATATCGCTGCTTTCAATTGACTTGAACCCACGAATCGACGAGCCATCAAAGCCGAGACCGGTGTCAAATAGATCACCTTCGTCGTAATAGTCGGTCGGCACTGAAAAGTGCTGCCACTGACCATAGAGATCAGTGAATTTCAGATCGATAAACTCAATTTTGTTCTCTTCAATGGCTTTAGTCACATCTTTAGGCGTGCTACAATTAAGCGGCATAGCAATCCTCCTCCGAATTGAAGTGGTTGATTGAATAACTTTTATCTTTTTGAGGTTCTTGGCACAAATTAAGTTGTCTGCACATGGCACAGACTCACAACAGCACATTGTGAAATCATGCACAGAGAATGATTGTAGTTTAAAGTAGATTGATCGCGGTTACTACCACCAACTTCGCCAAATCCTTTGCAAAGTCGACTGTGCAACTTGCACAATCGCACAAACGCGTAACTCCCGCTAGTGCTTGCGAGCGCGGCCGATTCCTTGTATTATAATCTTCAGCATATTCTCTGCTTTATCGATGCCTTGTTTAGCCATGAGGAGACCAAATGTCCCGGCTCACCCAATATGAGAACGATCCAAGCGTGCGCATTATCACCGGCGCCTGTCCCCATGATTGTCCCGATGCCTGTAGTTGGCAGGTCGCCGTCGACCAAAGCACTGGCAAGGCGCTTGACCTTTGGGGCAATGCGGGCCAACCGATTACCAATGGCAAACTCTGTGGCAAGGTGGACCGTTATCTCGAGCGCACCTATCACCGTGATCGGCTGCTAACACCCCTTAAGCGCGTTGGTCCCAAAGGCAGCGGCCACTTTGTAGGGGTGAGTTGGGATGAGGCGCTGCAAGCCATCGCCGCCAATCTGCACCAGGTGATTGCCACCCGCGGGGCCGAGGCGGTGCTACCCTATTCCTATGCCGGCACCATGGGCTACCTCCAGGGCGAAGGTATGGCCAGCCGCTTTTTTAACACCATGGGCGCCAGTCGTCTGGCGCGTACGATCTGTGCTGAGGCGGGCTTTGAAGGCTATCGCTACACGATTGGGGCCAGCGAGGGGATGGCGACCGAATCCTTTGCCCACGCCAAACTGGTGTTGATCTGGGGCAGCAATACCCTCACCAGTAATCTCCATCTCTGGCCCTTTATTCAAACCGCGCGCAAAGCCGGGGCACGCGTCATCGTCATTGATCCAGCCTGCACCCGTACCGCCCAGGCCGCCGATGAGTGGATCGCGATCCGCCCCGGCACGGACGGTGCGCTGGCATTGGCGCTGATGCATGAGATCATTGCCCAGGGTTGGCATGATCGGGACTATGTGGCGCAATATACGGTTGGCTTTGCTGCCCTCGCGGAACGCGTGGCCGAGTGGCCCCCCGAACGCGCGGCCACCATTACCGGCATCCCGGCTGCGCGCATTCGCCAGCTTGCGCGCGAATACGCGACGACGCGCCCAGCGGCAATTCGCATCAACTATGGCCTCCAGCGCCACAAAGGGGGCGGCATGGCGGCGCGCACCATTGCCTGTCTGCCGGCGCTGATCGGCAGTTGGCGTGAATATGGCGGTGGCATCCAACTGAGCACCAGTGGCTTCTTCCGCCACCTGAACGCGACCACCCTCTATCACCCCGAACTGCTGGCTGGCCGCAACCCGCGCACCATCAACATGAACCGCCTGGGCGATGCGCTGAGCCTTGATCCGGCGCAACTCGCCTTGGCGCACCATCACCCGCGCCCAGTCGATCCGATCCCCACGCCGGCCGAAGCCGGCCCGCCCGTGAAGGCCTTGATCGTTTACAACTGTAACCCCGCCGCGGTGGCCCCTGATCAAGGCGCGGTTATCGCGGGCTTACAACGGGCGGATCTCTTTACCGTTGTCCTCGAACATTTCCAGACCGACACCGCCGACTATGCCGACTATCTGTTGCCCGCCACCACGCAACTGGAGCATTGGGATCTGCTGCGTTCCTATGGCCACACCTATCTCTCACTCAACCAGCCGGCGATTGCACCGGTGGGCCAAAGCTTGCCGAACAGCGAGATCTTCCGCCGCCTGGCCAAGGCGATGGGCTACGACAATCCTTGTTTCGCCGAGGACGATGAGACGATCCTGCGCACTTTGATTGAGCGGCAACATCACCCGCGCCTGGCTACGGTCACTTGGGAAAAGTTGTTGCGTGACGGCTTTGCGCGCCTGAACCTGCCCGAACCCCATCTCCCCTTTGCCGAGGGCAATTTCCCCACCCCCAGCGGCAAGTGTGAATTCTACAGCGAACGCATGGTGAAGGATGGCTATGATGGGTTGCCGGCGTATGTCGCGCCGTTGTGGCAAGCTGAGGAGACACGAGACACGGAGACACGAGACACGGAGACACGAGACACGCATCACGCATCACGTGAGCCGCTGGTTTGTATTTCGCCGCCGGCCCATTCCTTTCTCAATAGTACCTTTGTCAATGTGGATCGCTTTCAGGTGCGTGAGGGGGAGCCGCGTTTGCAGATTCATCCAGCGGATGCAACGGGACGGTCAATTGAAGATGGGACAACGGTGCGTGTTTGGAATGAACTGGGCAGCCTGACGCTGACCGTGGAAGTCACCGAAAAGATTATCCCCGGCACGGTGTTGGCTCCTGGCATCTGGTGGCGCAAATTCAGCCCCGACCGCCAGAATATCAACCAGATCACCCCGCAGACCGAGGCGGATATGGGCGGCGGTGCGCTTTTTTATGATACACAGGTGTGGGTAGAGCCGGTTGGGAATGATCAGCCGGAAAGCGCTGAGTCTGTAACAGAATATAGCGTTATCGCTGAGGTTATAATCGCTTAAAGCTCATTTGTGTAAGTTGGTGCTTGCCGGAATAGGCAAGCACCATTGCCGAAGCAGGTAATAAGATTAACTGTTCCCCCGATCAACCGCCGATCAACGTTCAATAAACGCTCGCGACTTATGCTCTATTTATACGTCGTTATTGTAGTAAGGACTATTCGTAAGTTGATGTGTCGCAATCGTTAGACACTACGACTTTTGACGGAGCCGCACCATTGACAGCGCCGACAATCCTTGACGACAGCCCATTGATCCGATAGATTCATCAATCACAGAGCATAACTGCCATCGAACGTTACGCGTTGAGAAGGAGACCCATCATGCCCCAAGCCAATTATGCGATCTGGTGCCAACGCTGGCAAGCCTTGCAGAGCACCATTCAACATCATCTGCGTCGTGCCGAAAATGATCCCAATCCAATCGAGCGTCAGGCCACCCTGCTGAGCCTGTTGACCGGCCTGCGTCACTTCGGCAAGAGTCAAGTTGAGTTCTTTGTGCAGGGCTTTGGCCCTGATGCCACCGTCCAGTTGGAACCCTCCATTCACTATCCGCCTGAATATGCCTTACGTGCCACCATCGATCAGATCGCGTATGATCTGGATCTGATTCAGCGGGCGCAACAACAGCGCATGAAGGGCAGTGCCTCACGCGAGATGCGCGAAACGCTGGCACGGGCCGATCTGCTGGCCTATGGTGCGCTCGAACCAGCGATCCGCCAGGGCTTGATCGATAATACGACCGTGATCACCTACTTTCAAAAGGTCGTCAATGTTCGGCTCATCCCCTATGCGCCGGTCGCCTTTATCGGTCTACCCCTGAGCGCCATGACCGTATCACGCGATCTACTCGCTATTCCCCATGAAGTGGGGCACTACGTCTTCCGCCACGGGCGCGTGCAGAGCGGGAGTTTACAGGGCAGCCGCTTTGACGCCGCCCTCGCCAGCCAATGCGAAGCGTTGCCCCACTGGGCGTTGAACTGGTGTGAAGAGATCTTTGCCGATGTCTATGGCGCGCTGATCGGTGGCCCGATCATGGCGCTGGGCTTCGAGGATCTGGTGACCGATGACCCGGTGGCAGAATTCACCCATGACGACGGCGAACACCCGATCGCCGCGCTGCGGCTGGCGATTTACCATCGTGTTTTCGCCAATCTGGGCTGTTATGCGCCGGAACTCAAAGGTTTGCTGGCGCGCTGGCATCGTACGGTCGATCAACGGGGCGCGCCGATCAGCTTTGTGCCGGCCGGTAGCAAAGAGTCGATTAAGCTCGAAGACGCGCAGTTAGTATTGGAAGAGATGGTCGATCTGATCATGGCGGGTGATCTGGGCAAAGTGACCGCCGATCGCAGCCGCTGGAGCCCTGATCTGACCACGCGCGAAGAAGTGGCTGATCTCTTCCAGGGCTTTGATGCCGCGGTGCTCAACTTAGCACCGGCCGCCGCCACCCAAGTCCCCGATGTCCACTTGAGTGAGGGGGCCAATGGTGCTCCTTGGCTGCGCCTGCTCCCGCGCGCAGACCAAAGTGACATTGCGCCGGTGGAACGCAAAGCAGGCACGACGGGTCTGTGGATCGACGCCATCAAAGAGGCCAAGATCCCGTTCAATATGCCACCCCAAGTGTGGATGGCACTATTGGATGGCAGTGGCTGGGCGATTGAGGGGCCAGGTGCAAATGCTCACTAACTAGTTTCTGTTGCGAAGCGCTTTATTACCGCAAAAAGTGCGAAGTTCGCCAAGTTTCGCAAAGGCTCGTCGCTGAAGTTTCTTTACGGCCTTTGCGAAACTTGGTGGTAGAACACACGTTGCGCAACAGGATCTATACTACAGACATATTTACTTCATGCGCTTTAAACATCCTCAACCATGGCGCCGCATAGTGACGCTACCGCACTCATCTACCGATCCAGCCCCGTTGTGCCACAACTTAATTCCAGCCATTCATAAGGTAATTTACCAGAATATCTGCATTTATTAGATTATGATAATTTGACAATTATCTAGAATATCTAGTATAAATGTTAAGGAAACAATCTTGGTTCTCCTGGCTCTGATGGGGTTACCCTTCCTGGAAGAGGCAGCAATTTGTCGGTGTGCGCAGCATTGTTGCGCCTCTTCCAGGAAGGATCCATCTCAACCCCCTGAATTCCTGAAGAGCCACAATCTTTTAGCACTAATCCCAAGCGATAGATCTGACGTGTGCCGTTCACTGTTAACCCGAGGAGGCAATCATTGTCATGAATCGCATTACCGCGCTGCTGGCTAGCCTAACCTTCGCCCTGCTGCTCATCATTTCGCCGTTATTGGCCCAAAGTGGCCGCTTTGCTATCAATCTCTGGGGGGTCGCCAACGGTGGCGGCGAGAGCCGTGGAAACACCTACACCGTCAGCGGCATGATCGGCCAACCGCATGCCGGCGCGCCGCTAGTCGGCGCGCGTTACCGCGTTGAGGGGGGCCTTTGGCCGGCTTCCAGTACCACCGTCATCGATGACGGTGGTACAGTCCAGCTTTACCTGCCCGTGATCGGTAATCCGCCAACACCCCCACCGATTCCAACAACACCGCCCATCCCAACACCTCCACCTACCGCCACCACACCGGTACCCATCCCAAAAATGTGGCACCGTTTTGGTAATCCTGGCTTGAATGTATCAGCACTTGCGATCCAGAGTAGTGATCAGCTTTTTGTTGGAAATCGCCCGAACGAACGTGGTAAAGGCGGACTTTATAAGGGCAGTCTCGCGACCTGCGCTGCCGGTGGGACGCTGACACGCATCCTTGATCTTAATGTATTTGATCTTGTCTTTGAAGGCATGCAAGGGGTACTGGCCGATTTTGATACCACCGTGCATTATTCCAATAACAGTGGGGATGCATGGACCCCAACAACGACTAACATCAAGAATCCATTAACCGTTGAAATTGCCGGTGCAAATACCTTTTACGCCGGCACACAAGAAAACGGCATTTATATTAGTACAGATGGTGGTGCCACGTGGCGCTTAGTCAACAATGAGCCCAAAAAGATTAACGTATTATCGCTCAACACAAACACGCTGTGGGTCGGGACAGATGCAGACAGCGTCTTTGTCTTTGTGACAGGCAGTAGTGTACCGGAACCGCGTAACAATGGCTTAACGGGCGAAAGTAAAAAAGTTTGGGATTTCGCCTTTGATGCAGCGCAAGTTTACATTGCCACATTTGATGGTGTGTACAAAAGTGATATTAGTGCCACCCTCTGGCAACCTTTTGGATTACAGGGCCAACCAGTGTACAGCGTAGAGGTAGTGGATGATCAGCTCTACGCTGGGTTACGCGATCCAGAGAACCGCGGCACCCAGGCCGGCGTTCAGCGTAGACCCGTCAACGGCGGTAACTGGGAAGTCATCACTTCACCAGGCTGGGATACAACCTATACCGTGCGTGACTTACTCTATGATCCCACCCATTGTAATGGTCTCCTCGCCGCCACCGATGATGGCGTTTGGGTTTATCGTTAATCGGCAACGGTTTCTACCAGGAAAGGCTTCCCCACATGACACAGCTTCGTCGTTTCCTCGCTTCGTACCGGGCGCTACCCTTAGCACTTGGCATCGTCACCTTACTGAGTATTGGCAGCTTCGGGTTGCCGATGCAGGTCTGGTCACAAGCAACCACGGTCAACCCGGCGGCACAGCAGGCCGTCGGCACGGATTTTACGTATCAAGGGCGTTTAAGCACCGGCAATACCGCTGCCAATGGCGGGCATGATTTTCAGTTTCGGCTTTTTGATGCGGAGAGTGGTGGCAATCTGATTGGCGCCGCAGTCGATACGCTCAACGTTAACGTCACCAATGGCGCGTTTACCGTTCAACTTGATTTTGGCGCAGAGGCCTTTCCCGGCGCGCCCCGTTGGTTGGAGATTGCCGTGCGCCCCGCCGGCAGCGGCGATCTGGAGACCCTTGCGCCGCGTCAACCATTGACACCGGTGCCCTATGCGATTTTTGCCGATAATGTCAATCTCAATACAGTCCAAGCACGGGTCACCGGCACCTGCGCCGATGGCAGTAGTATCCGCGTCATCAACGGGGACGGCAGTGTGGCCTGCGAAGCAGATGATGTTGGGGGTGGCGGTGGGAATAACCATGATCATTTGGGACAGACTTGGACTGTCAATGGAAATTCACTGACCCTTGCCGGAACAATCAATGGCCTGGATAACGCGCCACTTATGTTAAACAACACAGGAAATGGTAGTGGACTGGTGATTAGGGCACAAGGCAGTGATACAGCCAATGGAATTAATGTCGAAAGCAATAGTGGTTATGCTACTATTTTTGCTGAAAATAAAGCAGGAGGTCCTGGTATCCGTGTTATCGTTAAAGATAACAATGGACTTCATATCAAATCAGATAGTCAGTATGATACTATCTATGCAAATAATACATCTACAGGAACCGCGATTGGGGCAGTCGCAACTTCGGGCTACGCGCTTTATGCAAGAAGTCAGAACAGTGTTGCTGGGGCTTTTGAAACAGATACAGGCCAAAATATTATTGAAGCCTACGATACAGTTCCTGGCAATAGTGTTGATCTGCGTTTCAAAGTTACAAGAGCAGGCAACGTCAGCGCAGACGGCGCCTTTACTTCCCCTGCCGCCGATTTTGCGGAGATGTTACCAGCGCAAGCCGGCTTGGCACCTGGCGATGTATTAGTCGTTGGCATGACCGGCGAGTTGGAACGCAGTACAACGGCCAACGCCACCACTGTTGCTGGTGTCTACTCAACCAAGCCAGGTTTTATCGGGGGGGCAACTAGTTTGGCGGAGGAAGGATCGGCTGCGGCCTTGGGTGCAGCGAGCCAGCGCGTGAACACCGCAGGGCAAGCAGGCACGACAAATCAAGCAGCAGAAAGTGCACGGGCATTGCCACTGCCACAGCTAGAGGCGCGCCCCGCCATGACCGATACAGCAGCTGCCAACAAAATCCCGCTCGCCATTCTTGGGGTTGTCCCTGTCAAAGTGACGGCGGAGAACGGGCCAATCCAACCAGGTGATCTGTTGACGACCTCTTCTCTCCCCGGCCATGCTATGAAAGCAAGTCCGGTCGAATTGGCAGGAATTGAACTTTTCCGCCCAGGCACAATTATCGGCAAAGCGTTGGAACCTTGGGCTGATGGTACCGGTCTGATCCAAGTCCTAATTGTGTTACAATAGCGCGTCAAGCGCGGGTGTGTCTCGCTTGACAACCCGCGTGCGTCGCACTGGCCATTGATGACGATGGAAATACGATCATGCCTGGCCAGTGCGACGCACACTCGTAGTCGTGAAAACCGGCCCTAAACCAAACTGTCCCCGTCCATATACCTTACCGTGACAGTCTAGGGACGGGTGCGTCCCAATTTTGGGGTAAACGTCCCCGGCACAGGCGAGGAAATGGTGGGCAGACCAACCAATTTTCGCCTGTGACCCGGACGTAGTGCGACTCGCCCTTTCTTGGGACGCACCCCATGCAACAACTGCGCGTTGCCCCCTTTAGTGTCGCCGCGTGCCGCCTCATCCCCACCGCCCCGTCAAACCCATTTGATCATCGCGGCGGTTGCTGTGTATAATCCTCTTAGTCAATTTCTGCAAACCGAACCCCAATCATCTAGAGGAGAAACGCTGTGACCCAGGTCAGTACCGCTGCCGCAACCGGCGCCATGCCCGACGCGTCCGTTGATCGCGAACAGTGGCTGCATATGTATGAACAGATGAGTAAGATCCGCGCCTTTGAAGAGAATGCCAACGAGCTCTATCTCAGCCGCAAAATGCCCGGCCTCACCCACCTTTACATCGGCGAAGAGGCGGTCGCCGTGGGCGTTTGCGAGGCGCTGCGCAACGATGATTACATTACCAGCACCCACCGCGGCCACGGTCACTGTCTGGCCAAGGGCGCCAAACTAAACCTCATGTTTGCCGAACTGCTGGGCAAAGAGGCCGGCTACTGCCGCGGCAAAGGCGGCTCCATGCACATTGCCGACCAGGAAACCGGTAACCTGGGTGCGAATGCGATTGTCGGCGGCAGTGCCGGCATCGCGACCGGCGCCGGGCTTTCGATCAAAATGCGCGGCAGCGATCAGGTTGCCGTCTGCTTTTTTGGTGATGGCGCGATGGGGCAGGGGCTTTTCTACGAAACGGCCAATATGGCCCAGCTCTGGAAGCTGCCGGTAATCTATGTCTGCGAAAATAATAATTATGGCGAATATACGCACAGCAGCGAGGCCGCGGCCGGTACCTATGCCGGACGTGCCCAAGCCTTTGGCATTCACACGGTTGAAGTGGATGGGCAGAATATCCGTGAGGTCTACCACACGATGCGCGAGTTAGTGTTGCGTGCCCGCCGTGGCGAAGGGCCAGCATTCCTGCTCTGTAATACCTATCGTTTCCTCGGCCATCATGTCGGTGATGTGAACCGCGAATTTTACCGCCCCAAAGCAGAAGAGCAACAGTGGCGCAATGAGCGCGATCCCCTGGCCACCCTCTCGACGTGGCTGATCGAGCAAGGGTTAGCCGAGGCGGCGATCTTCCAACAGATTGAAGCGAGCGTCAACCAGGAAGTGAGCGCCGCCGTCGAATTTGCCCTCAATGCCCCCTACCCAGCCGCCGAGGAGGTGGATCGTCATGTCTACGCCTAATGGAAACAATACCAATGGCCGAATGTTAACCTTCTCCGAAGCGATCCGCGAGGCGATCAGCGAAGAGATGCGCCGTGATGCGCGCGTCTTTATTATCGGCGAAGATGTGGCCGAGGCCGGCACCGTCTTTAAAGTGCTGACCGGCATGGTCGATGAATTCGGCACGCAGCGCATTATCGATTCGCCCATCTCCGAAGCGGGCATTGCCGGCCTCGGCGTTGGCGCCGCGATCACCGGGATGCGCCCGATTGTGGACATTATGTTCGGCGACTTTATCACGCTGACCATGGATCAGTTGGTCAACCAGGCCGCCAAAACGCACTATATGTCCGGCGGCAAACTCAAGGTGCCGATGGTGCTGCGTACGACCCTGGGCGCGACCCGCCGTTCGGCCGCCCAACATTCCCAATCCCTGCACGTTTGGCTGAGCCATGTGCCTGGCCTCAAAGTGGTCTTGCCCTCGACGCCGTATGATGCCAAGGGGCTGTGGAAGACGGCGATCCGCGATGATAATCCGGTAGTAATCTTTGAAGACAAAATGATGTACACCACCAAAGGACTGGTGCCGGAGGGTGACTACACGATTCCCTTTGGGGTGGCGGACATTAAGCGGGTGGGCACGGATATTACGTTGGTTGCGACCAGCAGCATGGTCTATGTCGCGCTGGAAGCAGCCGAGCAGTTGGCAACGCTAGGCATCAGCGCCGAAGTGGTTGATCCACGCACCACCGTGCCACTCGACAAACAAGCCCTGGTCGATTCGGCCAAAAAGACCAGCCGCGCGATTGTGATCGATGAAGGGTACGAACAATATGGCGTCACCGCCGAAATCGCGTCGATCATTGCCGATGGGGCGTTCTACTATCTCGATGCCCCCGTCAAGCGCATGGGCGCGATGAATGTGCCGATCCCCTTCTCGCCAGTGTTAGAGGATCAGACGGTGCCGACGGCGGATCGGGTGGTGGCAATCGCCAAAACGCTCTGTGGCAAAGTCTAAAGGCAAAACAGTTGCTATGCCAAGGGCAGGGTAAAACGAAAAGTGCTGCCACCCTGCCCTGGCGATTCAACCCAAATCGTACCGCCATGCGCTTCGACGATCAATTTACAGAAGGCAAGCCCTAAGCCGGAGCCGGCGCTGGATGACTCGCCATCGTCGGCTGCCACCTGGAAAAACTTGTCAAAGATCCGCTGGTGATAGGCCGCTGAAATGCCCGCACCAGTGTCTGCAACATAGAGTTCCAGGCCATGGGGATGGGCACTGGCACCTAACGTGATCGTATCGTTCGCCCCTGTAAATTTGAAGGCATTGCTCAATAGATTATCAAGCACCCGGCGGACAAGGCGCACATCGATGGCAACTTGCACCGAGCCAGTGCGTATTTCCAGTCGCAGCTGCTTACGTTCTTTGGTTGCATGCAGTTGCCATTCGGTCGCCAGTTCTGCTAACAATGGTGACAGTGTAATGCGCGCAAGTTTTAGATGGTACTCGTTGTTTTCCAGCTTACTAAAGTCGAGTAGATCGTTAATCAGGCTAGACATATGGCAACTGGCACGCTGCGCACGCTCAATGTTGTGGTAGCGGTCAACGACGGCCGACTGCCGTATGAGCTCGTGCAAAAGTTCCAAGCTGATGTTGATCACACTCAGTGGGTTGCGCAGATCGTGTACAATCATATGCATCATATCTGCCCGCAACTCTTCGGCTCGCTGCAGCTCCTGATAGGTGTGGGCGAGCTGGCCGTAAAGGCGATTGATCTCGGCAAAACGATTGGCATTACGAATTGCATTGGCCAGCTGCATCGCCAACAGATGAACAATGCGCAGGTCTTCCTGTGAATAATGCTGCGCAGACAAACTAGCAAAAGCGATTGCTCCCCATACGCGATCTTCGCTCTCAATCGGCATGGTCAGCCACGATTGGTAAACCGTAGTCGGCCGAGAGGCAGCGCCACCTTGTAATAACTGGGCGCGCTTGGTTGTAATGGCCAAGGCCAGCAGGGCGTTGATCGAAGGCCGACTACACGGCGATGTTTCATCACCAAAGAGCAAGATCGTTTGTTCAACACCAGTGCCGTCGTGTAAACGGATGCTACAGTGGTTAAAATCAAGCAACCATTTCGCTTGGCGCTTAACCACCGCTAGAATATCATCCAGGTTGAGTGAGCGATTAATGGCGGCCGCAATCTCGTTCACCGCACTAATGCGGCTGGAAAGAGCCTGTAACTGAATGGCGAGGGTGTAGGCGTCAGTGGGTAGGCTTTGCGGATCGGCTGTGTGTATCGTACCTTCAACCTGCTTAGGACAGGCAGGAGCAGTCATAGTTGGTCGATCTCCAAGGCAAGGGCATCAGTATATTGGTTGATGCCGTGAAAGAGATTGGCCGTGGCCAGTAGCTCAAAAATTTCAGCAGACGTGAGCCCTTGTTGATATAATGCGGCGTAATCCTGTTCGGTAAGCAACTGTGGATGACACGCCGCTTGGACACCAAAATGAATGGCCAATTTCTGTCGTTCCGGCAATGGACAGTTGGCAAAATCCGTCACCAGCAGTTGCAACACTTGCTCGCTGATCCCCAGCGAAGAGAGGCTATGCAAGTGGACACGCAGGGCATATTCGCTTTGATTTGCTTGCGAAATGGCTACCCCAATCATCTCTTTTAGGATACGGGGCAGGGTGCCAGCGAGCATCGTGGTGCGGAAGTGATGCCACTGAGTAGCAAGAAAGTCGGGCGCAATTGCCATCGATTTGAAGAGATTAGGCACAATGCCAAAGCCCAGCTCTGCACAGATTTCGTCATAGATGGCCTTTACGCGCCCATCGGTGACTTCACCATACTCCAGCAGTACAAAACGCGTCATTAGAATGACCTTTCTAAACTGCGTAGTTTTGAAAATGATGGTTATAGCCAGTTGACCAAAGGAATCGCCACTCTTTTTCAATACACACACATGAGTAAGCCTGGCAACGAAGGGAAAAACGTATTAACGGCTGGTTTACGGAGTATAACATAGCCAAAAAGGGCAAACAAGCAGCAATTTGTCTGAGACCCCCTGCTATTTTTGTCGCTCTTTGTGCTAGCTCAGCTCGCATGGCAGCAAGCTTACTGGATTAGACAGGCAGCGTCTGTGTTGCGCTTTCCCAAAGAAAGGGGATTGTTTGGGAAATGACAGTTTGATCCACTTTACCATCGCATCAACGCTCCATTTCCAAACGGAGCAACTATTTAAGGAGAAAAACCTTGGCTAAGGAAGTAATTATGCCGGCGCTTGGGATGGCGCAGGAGACAGGCACCTTACTGGCGTGGTTAAAACGCGAAGGCGATACCCTGCAAAAGGGTGAACCACTGATGACGGTTGCTACCGATAAAACAGATGTCGAGATTGAAGCCCCCGCCAGTGGCATTTTGCGTGGCGTCATGCTGCGCGAAGGCGAAGAGGCTGCGGTCGGCCAGATCATCGCCTGGATCGCCACCGCCGATGAGGTGTTGCCGGGGGAGACGGAGATACGAGACAGGGAGACACGAGACACGAGACACGAGACGCGCGCAGAAGAGACAGGGAGCGTGGCGGTGACGCCGGTGGCGGCGCGGATTGCGGCGGAACATCATGTTGATCTGCGCCAAGTTTCGGCCAGTGGCGAGCGGATTCAGAAAGAAGATGTGCTGGCCTACCTGGCTACGCAGGAGCGGCAAGCGCCAGCAGCCACGCCGGTTGACACAGTTGCTGGCCGGCGCTTAGCTTCCCCTAAAGCCCGACGCTTGGCCCAAGAACAGGGCCTAACCCTTGCGACGATCAATGGCAGTGGCCCCGATGGCGCAGTGCTCGCCGCCGACGTGATGTTGGCCGCCAGTCGCGCACCCCAAGCCCAAACAACCCAAATGGTCCCTCCTCAATCACCAGTTGCGCAAGCCGCCGCAACCCAATTACCAAGCACCCAATCACCAAGCACCCAATCACCCATCCCCATGAGCCGCCCTTGGCGCATTATGGCGCAACGGCTGCAACAGAGTTGGACCACGGTTCCGCACTTTTACCTGGAGCGCGATGTCAACGGCAGCGGCCTGGTCGGGTGGCGCAAAGGCTTACAGGCGCGCACCGGGGCCAAGATCACCTACAGCGATCTGCTAGTCAAAGTAGTTGCCCTCGCCCTGCGCCGCCACAGTCGCCTCAATGCCAGTTGGCACGACGAACAGATTATCAACAATGGGTCGATCAACATTGGCTTGGCCGTCGCCGTGGAGGATGGGCTACTGGTGCCCGTGGTCCACAACGCGGACGGGCTGAGCGTGACGGCGATTGCCGAACGGCGCGCCGAACTGGTGGAAAAGGCGAGTGCCGGCAAGCTCACCCCTGCCGACATGGCCGACGGCACCTTTACGATCAGCAACCTGGGCATGTTTGGCGTGGAACGCTTTAATGCTATCGTCAACCCGCCCCAGGCCGCGATCCTCGCCGTGGGTGCGCTGGTGGATCGCGTCGTGCCGGTCAATGGCCAACCAGCAGTTCAACCAACCATGACCTTAACCCTCTCCGCCGATCATCGCGTGGTCGATGGTGCGCGCGCCGCCCAGTTTATGCAAACGCTGGTCGCCTACCTCGAAGAGCCACTCAGCTTGTTGGATTAATACCCAAGATGACAGTCAGTGGCTGCACCAGTTTGTATTGTCAAACTGGTGCAGCCACTGAAATTATGATGGGCTAACCTTCGTATCAGTCACCGAGTGACGGCAGATGGTAGCAGAGGGTTTTAACCCTCGGCCAGGACACCAGCCTTAAAAGGCTGGCCTACCTTCTGTCGCCACTCCGTGGCTAAACCTTCAAAACATCGCCAACACTCTACTAGTTTCCGGCCAGTGACTGTCACCTTCAACCCAACGCAGGAAAAGCATGCAAACCACCCACTTCATCATGATCCGCCACGGCGAAACCTTTTGGAATGCGGAGGGCCGCCTCCAGGGTCAAGCCGATAGTCCCCTCACACCGCGGGGCCTGGCCCAGGCGAGCGCGGTGGCAAAGCGGCTGCAACATGAGTCGTTCACTGCCCTTTACGCCAGCCATCTCAAGCGGGTGCTCGACACTGCCGCGCCGATTGCGACCAGTAGTGGTCACCTCATCACGATCGATGAGCGTTTACAAGAACGCGCCTACGGCATCTTTGAAGGGTTGACCTACGCCGAAGCCAGCGTGCAACATGCAGCGGTCTTCCACGAATACCAGACCAACCTCTCCCCCGACTTTGCGATTCCCCAAGCCGAAAGTACCAATCAAATGCTTGCGCGCGGCCAGCAGGTTTTCGCAGAGCTGGCCGAACGCCATCCGGGTGAACGAATTGTAATTGTCTCGCATGGCAGCTTTTTGCGCGTCATGCTCAGCGACATGTTGGGGATCCCGCTCGACATCAAACAGCGCTTCCGCCTTGCCAACGGCAGCCTGAGCGAGGCGACCTGGCGCAACGGCGAGTGGCAGGTGCTGACGCTGGGCGAGGTTTATCATTTGCGCGATGTGGTGGTCTGATCAGGCGGCGTGCCGGGGACGAGCGAGCACTACTAGCGTAAACATACATAACTGTCGCTCGTCCCCGGCACGCCGCCTTCCAATGTAGACAATCAGTAAAAATTAGGCTAGGATTTGCAAGGAATTTATGGCGCGTCCAATTGTAAAATTAAGTGACTTTGATCCTGATCCGTTGATTGAATATGCAATAACGGAACGCGATCTGACGAATATATATCAGTATCTACGGGCAATGCAGGCACATCTTAATCTCGCAACCTGGGATGAGATTGGATTGGGTGGTTATTATGGAACCAGTGCCTTATTGCACGAAGTGGTCGAACTACGTATCCTGTTAAATCGTGATCCCTATTTGCTGACTCGCCCTAGCCAGGAAGTCAAAGCATTTGCACGGTTATCAAGCAATCGCGATGCGCATGTACGTGGTTTGGAAATTGAATACGGTTACTTACAAGAAGTGATTGCAAAAGTATTAGGACGCCGCATAAACATTGGTGCTTTGTTACCAGCAAACACAAAACGACCTGGCGATTGGCACGATCTGTTTGATACAAACTTACCTTTCTTCGAGCCAACGGCAGCAGAAATTTTAGAAGCGGAAGAGTTGTTGGTTCGTCTGCGTACTTTGGGAAGGAGGCCGCGTTGAAAGTATACTATCGCATTTTGCAAGAAATAACGCCCGAGGGTCAATGGGAAACGATTGGTGCAATTACTCACTGGGAATCAGCTGCACCACATCTACAATTAAACGGCATCGTCCAACATACAGTGAGCACAGCAATGTGGCGGGTGATCTTAGAACGCGTTCGTAAGAATCAGCTGACCTTAGAAACCTATCACGATGCATTTGGCGAGTATGACCGCTACTATCACTTACTGCCGGAAGTCCATCTGATCGAAGGTGAATCGGCTGCCGAAATTCGTGAAGTTTTGCGTGAAAAATATGTCTATGGACCACTAGCCGAAACTGTCGCAGTGTAACAAACCCATCTCCTCAGTCAAGGAATCACTAAAGGAGCACCTTATGACCCAATCCTACAATGTTACCATGCTGGGCACTGGCCTGATCGGTATGTTTTACACCCAGGCCCTCCACGGTCAACGCAACCGTGACCGCGTCGTCTCGGTCTATTCACGCCGGGAGGAACGGGCAACGGCCTTTGCCAAGGAATATGGCATCGGCCACCACACCACCGATTTGGCCGAGGCGATCAATCACCCCGATAGTCAGGTCGTTGTCATCGGTCTGCCCAATATTCAACATGAAGAGGCTGTGCGCCTCTGCTGTGAGGCGGGCAAAGCGGTGCTTTGCACCAAGCCGTTGGGGCGGAATGCCGCCGAAGCCAAGCGTATGTTAGAGATGGTCGAAGCCGCCGGCATCTTCCACGGCTACTTGGAAGATCTGGTCTACACCCCCAAGGCGCTCAAGTCGATTGCCGCGGTAAAAAATGGTGCCATTGGCAAAGTGCTCTGGGCCAGATCGCGCGAAACCCACCCTGGCCCCCACAGCGACTGGTTCTGGGACAAGGAGATGGCCGGCGGGGGTGCGATTATCGACCTGGGCTGTCACTGTGTGGAGATTGCGCGCAACTTTATCGGCAAGGATGTCAAACCGATTGAGGTGATGTGCTGGGGTGATACCCAGGTACATCCGATTGCCGCTGAGGATAGCGCCATCGCCCTGGTCAAATATGCCAACGGGGCGATTGGGCAGTTCGAAGTGGCGTGGACCTTCCGCGGTGGCATGGATCTGCGCGATGAGGTATCCGGCACCGAAGGCACAATCTGGACCAATCACTTCCTGCGCACTGGTTTCGAGATGTTTACTGCCGTGGGCCAAGGTGGTTATGTGGCGGAAAAGGCCGAAACCGAGACCGGCTGGCTCTTCCCGGTTGGTGACGAACTCTCCGAATTAGGTTACATTGACATGTTCACCGACATGTTCAATGCGCTCGATGAGGGTCGTGCGCCGATGGAGAGTTTTTATGACGGCTATGTGGTCAACGCGATTCTCGACGCCTGTTACAAGTCGATGGAAACCAAACAGTGGGAAGCAGTCAAGCTCGAAATCTGGCGTGGCTCAGAAGAGCAGACCGGCAGTGCTGTCTTCCGTGAGTATGACAGCGCGCATCTGTTAATTAAAGAAGAGAAGATGCCCGACGGCAAGAGCAAACTGATCTTGAAGGAGAAGGAGAGCGGGCGGATCTTGCAGCGCGTGGAGTAGGGGTATGAGGTTGGCGGTGGTGGCCATTTGCCGCAACCCACAGGATTTGCCGCGCCGCATGACGTACCCGGCCCTAACGATCAATTTGGGGCAGCGACCGGGCACGTCATGCGGCGCGGCAGACGAAAAGGTAACCACAGATTGGTATCGCCGCACGCCATGCCCCTACAGCTCTGCCAATACCTGCCCCATCTGCCCCGTTTCATAGCCACCGAGTTGACTGACGGCCTGCGCAAAGTCACCTTGGCGAATGATTTGTAAAAGTGGTTGAAGTAGCGGGCTTTCATAATGTGCGACCGGAATCACGAGGTCATACCGTTCGTTGCAAAAGGGCACAAAGTCGAGATCGAGCGCCCGCGCGGCGGCCATGATCCCTAAGCCGCAATCAGCTGCGCCACTTTTTACCGCCGCGGCCACGGCGAGGTGAGTATATTCCTGCCGCTCGTAACCCTGAATTTGCCGTGCATCTATGCCATTGCGCTTCAACTCATAGTCGAGCAGCACCCGTGTGCCGGCCCCCCGTTGACGGTTGACAAAATTCACATCGGGCCGCAATAGATCACCCCATGCGCCTAACCCTTTGGGATTACTCTTGGGCACGATCAACCCTTGTACCCGGTTGACAAAACCAAGCAGCACCACCCGAATTCCCGCCGGGGTCAACAGCCGGGCGATGCTGCCCCGGTTATAATCGCCCGTCTCTTCATCGAGCAGATGAGAGGGGGCCAGATGTGCTTCCCCACGCTGCAAGGCCAACAGCCCGCCCAAACTACCCACATGGGCCGAGGAGAGATGTTTGTCCGGCGCTTGGCTTTGTAGAAAATTCACCAGCAGATCCAGGATCATGTCGTGGCTGCCGATGACCATGATCGTGTTGTCAACCTTGCGCGGTTCGCAGAGCAACTCGACGGTGACTGTTTCACCCGCATGGTGCCCTTCGGAGAAGCGCGGGATGGTGACAATGCCATCGGCCTTGACCAGCGAGCTGATCACCCCAGCGCCGCCGGCCAGCGGGGTTGTCACCACTTTTTCGCCCACCCGGCCCACGGTGACGCGCAAAAATTCATCTTCGCCCAGCGGGGAAAGGGTCTTACGGGTGATCGTGGCCTGGATCGTGGGGCGTTGCGGCGGCAAAATGCCTTGCCAACGGTAGAGCAGCGGTTTGACCAGCAGATCAAAGGCCAGCGCGGCGGAAACGGGATAACCCGGAATGCCAACCAGTGCTTTCCCCTGCGCCGCACCCAAAATGACGGGATGGCCGGGGCGCATGGCAATGCCATGGACGGCCAGTTGCCCTAAATCGCGCACGATCTTTGCCGTGTAATCTTCCGAGCCCGCCGACGAACCAGCGTTGATCGCCACCAGATCATGGTCAACCAGCGCTTGTTCCACCTGCGCCCGAATGGCACCGTAATCATCCCTGGTGATCGGCAGTCGGGTCACCAGCGCCCCGGCTTCCTCGGCCTGTGCGCCCAACATCAACGCGTTGTACTCGATGATATCGCCCGCCTTGAGATCCGCGCCCGGTTCGACTAGCTCCGTGCCGGTGGGCAGAATCGCCACCCGTGGCCGCCGATAGACTTCCACCACCCCATGCCCACAGCCGGCAATCGCGCCCAGATCCTGTGGGCGTAACTTGTGATTGGCCGGTAGGACCAACTCGGTTGCCACCATATCCTCGCCCATGGGCCGCACATAGCGCCAAGGGGGTGAACTCTCCAAAATCTCAATGCGGGTCTCTTCACCCTCATGCACCAACTGCACCTGTTCAATCATGATCACGGCGTTGGTGTTGGGCGGCAACGGATCCCCCGTATCGACCGGGAAAGCCTGTTGCCCGACAAGTAACTGTTTAGGACTGGTTTCACTGGCCCCGCGCGTGGCATCAGCATGGACCGCATACCCATCCATCGCCGACGCGTGATAGTGGGGGGCCGAAATACGCGCCCAAACCGGCGCCGCCGTAACCCGGCCCAAGGCGGTAGTCAAAGGGATGGTTTCACTGGGTAATGGTTGGAGCAGTTTGTTTCCCGCCAGGAGTTTGTGCCAGGCAGCAATTGCTTCGCCCAACGCGATGTCGTGAAGGTAGATATTGCGATTTGCATCATCGATTAGGTGCATAGTCAATCACCAGATTGCATCAGAATAAAAGTCTCGAATTGCCTGGTCAGGCGTGATCAATGGGCAACCCAAGCGTTTTGCGGTGGCAACGATTGTTCGATCCGCCGGATCTTTGTGATCCCAGGCCAGATTAACATTCTCAACCCAAATATCCACATCAACCGCCAAGAATGTCAATGAACCAGCAGCTTTGAGTGCATCAACATAAACTGCAAACGGCCTAGGCAGCGTAAGTTTTTGCTTTTTAACTTTGATGCCAATCTCCCAAAGCGATATGGCACTGATCACAACTTGATCCGACTTTTTGATCGTTAAATTTGCTTGAGAAGATAACTGCTCTTTCCAGAGCGTCCAGTAAAGTAATGTAGCAGTATCTAAAACAACCATTACAAGTCTTCCCATTCAGCTGTAGTTGGTGTGGCCGGATCTTCGTGAAAAATTGCTTTGCCCTGCCAATTTGCAAATAATTCTTCTACAGATGGTTTGGTTGCATAAGGCACAATCCGTGCAACTGGACGATCGTGGTCTGTCACAATAATCTCTTCGCCATTTGCCTCCAATTCGCGAAAAATTTGCAACATTTGTGCCTTTAGTTTAGTTTTAGATATTGTCAACATAATTTACACTTTCTTCGTAAACCGTAAAATGACTACAGTCATGACCATAGCCATTTTACGGTTTTAGCCCACTATTGTCAATCCCAAAAAGACCGTCGGAGGCGTCCCAAAATGGGGGGAACTTCGCAGCGTCCTCGGCACAGGCAGGTCAATCGTCCACTAACGACCAACGCTGTGCTGGGGACGTTAGCCCCCAAATTAAGACGCATGCCTGGGGTCTAGGGGTCTACTGCTGCGCTGTCATTACGCACCCACTGTGGCATTGTCATGTCGAGAAGTGAAACGACGAAGAATGACAGCACTATAAAAACCGCTAAAGAAAATGAAAATTGGGGCTTGACAAACCGACTTGTTGTAACTACAATTGTTACAACGCTTGCTCAAGTGGGCAAAGCAGTGAAGAAGTGGATTGAGTAAGAGCACACAAGCATGATCAGCAGTCGTTTTGCCGTTGCCATCCATATCCTCGCCCTGCTCGAAGTCGGCAAGGACGCGCATACCACGTCCGACTTTCTGGCCCAGAGTATTGGCACGAACGCGGTCGTGGTGCGGCGCATCGCCAAGATGTTGGAGAAGGCGGGGTTGATTCAGATTCATGCAGGGGTCGGTGGGGCGGAATTGGCCAAAGCACTCGATGATATCCATCTGCTGGATGTCTACCGGGCGGTGGACGTGGTGGATGCCGAAGGGCTATTTGCTATCCACACGCATCCCCACCCAGCCTGCCCAGTAGGTGCGCATATTCAAGCCACCTTGGAGGGCACCTTTGCAGAAGCGCGCCGGGCGCTAGAGCAAGTCTTACAGCAACAGACGCTGCGCGACATCATCGAGGATCTGACCCAGCGTAACATCGCGCCCTTGTAAAAAACTTGATATTGGGCAAATTGACTTTTTTTAATCACTGTTGTAACCAAATCGATTACAACCAACCAACTAACTAATCACAAAAAAGGACAATTTAGATTATGACAGAACAAACCTTACTCGTTACCGGTGGTGCCGGCCATTTGGGTCGCCGTGTGCTCGAGCTCTTGCTGGCCGCTAATGCCGGTAAACTTGTCACGACGACTCGCTCACCAGAGAAAGTGGCCGATCTAGCCGCGCGTGGCGTCGAGGTACGCAAGGCCGATTTTGACGACCCCACCACGCTCGCCGCGGCCTTTACTGGTGTAGACCGTCTGCTGTTGATCAGCACCGACGCAATGACCTACCCTGGGCAACGCATTGCGCAACACAAAGCGGCGATTGCTGCCGCCGTTGCTGCCGGCGTAAAGCATCTCCTCTACACCTCGTTTGTGCGCACCGAACCAGGCAACCCAGCTATCGTTGCTGCGGATCACTATGCCACGGAGCAAGCGTTAGCTGCCAGCCCGCTAGACTGGACCATTTTACGCAATAATCTGTACAGCGAAGTTTTGTTGATGAGTTTGCCCCAGGTGATAACAATGGGCCAATTGATCTCAGCCGGTAACGGGGGGAAGACCGCTTATGTCACACGCGAAGATTGTGCCCGTGCTGCTGCCGCGGCCTTAGCCGTCCAGACGACGGGCCGCAGCACGCTGAATATTACCGGGCCACAAGCGCTCAGCGATGCCGAGATCGCCCAGCTTGCCAGCGAAGTGAGTGGCCGCCCGGTGCAATTTGTCCCAGTCAGTGTTGAAGATAAACGGAATGGCATGATCGGTGCCGGCTTGCCCCCAATGGTAGCCGACATCATGCTCTCCTTTGAGGCGGCGACCGCACAGGGCTTTGTCGGTGATGTTTCCACCGCGGTTGCTGATCTCACTGGCACTGCCCCGCAAGGTGTGCGCGGATTTTTAACTGCCAATCGCGCCGCGTTGGTTGGGGCATAACAAGCTAAGCTGAGGTGACAGTCACTGCCCGCTAATTGATTGTTGAATGGGGTTGTTCCTGGGCAGTGACTGTCACCTCGACAAAAAGACTGTCACCCACTCACCTGCCCGCAGACCATTGCTGTCAAGCGCGATCTTGATTGTCCCCTCGGCATGCACCAGCGTGTAGATCAAGTTGGACTTACCCAAGACCGGTACCGCCCACAGCCCATCGTCCCTTTCTTCCAAGCGCACTTGCACATAATCCTCACGCCCGGTGGTCGAGGCCAGATTGCGCGCCAGCCGCGCTTGTACCTGTGGCTGGATCGCTGGCCGCGCCCCCAGCAGTGCCCGAATCGTTGGTGCAATCAAAAGGTCAAAGATCACCATCGCCGAGACTGGATTGCCTGGCAACCCAAAGACCGGCTTGCCGTCGCACACAGCGATGATCGTTGGCTTGCCCGGCTTGACGCTGACGCCATGCACCAACACGCCTGGCGCACCGAGCGTGGCGATCACATCAACACTCATATCGCGATAACTCACCGAACTGCCCGCCGACAAAACGACAATGTCGGCCTCAGCATGGGCACGGCGGGCAGCGGCTTCTAGCGCGGCGCGTTGATCGGGAATGATGGAGTAGGTGATTGGTTCGCCACCGGCGCGGCGGGTCAACGCGGCCAAGGTATAAGAGTTGATGTCGCGGATCTGCCCTGGCTGCGGTTGCTGATCCGGTGGGATCACTTCGTCGCCGGTCGAGAGAATCGCCACGCGTGGTGGTACGGCCACGCTAATTTCGGTGATGCCCAGGGCCAGCAGTCCGCCCAGCTCTTGTGGACGCAGTTTGCGCCCTGCAGTCAGGACGGGCGCACCGGCACGAATATCCTCGCCGATGTGCAGCACATTTTCGCCTTCTGCCACCGGCTTCAGCACTTCGATGCTGCTGTTGTCGACGCGCTGCGTGTTCTCAACCATCACCACCGCATTCGCCCCGGCGGGGATCATGCCGCCGGTGTGGACCAGCGCCACTTCGCCAAGCCCAACGGTGAGGTTGCTAGCCTGGCCCATTGGTACTTCACCAACCACTTGCAAAAAGGCGGGTAGAGTGGCAGTCGCGCCATAGCTGTCCGCCGCGTTGAGGGCATAACCATCGACGGTTGAGCGTTCAAAATCGGGCAGATCCTGCGTGGCAATCAGCGTTTCGGCCAGCACGCGGTCAAGCGCGGCAACGGTTGCGATCCGCTCGCCACGGACCGTGGGTTGAAAATGCGCAACAAAGCGTTGCCAGGCTGCGGCTGGGGTCTGGACAGTAAAGAGTTCAGTCATGGGTGCAAGGGTGATCGCTGTGCGGGCGCTTTGCGCCATTAGTTATTTGGTGATTGGTTATTTGGTCATTGGGCAGTGGTATAGGTAAGCTAAGTCTAGCCCAATTACCAATGACCAATCACCAATAATTAATTCATCACTGGAGCTTACCATGAGCGATGATCAATTTCAACTCTACGACCTCACCGTTGTCGTCGAAGCGATTGAGGGCCACTGCACCTGCAAGATGACGGTCGGTGACTGTTTTCACCTGCGTGGTGGTAAACTCTCTTTGCCGGACGGGGCCGATTTTTGCCTTTATGCTCTCCAGGCGGTGATCCCACTGCTGCCGGCCAAACAACGCCTGAATCACCCCGCCGATTGGATGGAGACCGACAGCCGGGCCGTTTGTCCCGATCCAGCCTGCCGGCTGATCATGCGCGTTGATCGAGTGGCGACGCGTACCCTACAACACGACGACGTCAGCCCAATCGCCTGGGAGAGTGTCAAACAGGGGGCGTAAGGTGTGACAGGTGACAGCAGATCATGTATACTTACGTCGTTGTGCCAGAATTTCTGCGATCCAGTGGCTCCCCTGCTGTTTGCGCAGGCGCAGGATTGCAATACAAGCTGTCTTGTCAAAATCATCCCAATTGGCCAAAATCAAAGTTCACTCAATCAAAGGAGAAGCAGATGAGTAAGCATTTGCGCGTACTGTTGACATTGTTGGTTGCCCTCACGCTGGTGTTGGCCGCCTGTGGCGGTGGTGACGAAGCACCGGCCGCAGAAGCACCCGCCCCAGCCGAAGCCACGGTCGCCCCCACCGAAGCACCCACCGAAGCACCCACCGAGGCCCCAGCGGAAGCCGCCCCGGCGACCGATGCGGTGACTGAAACCGAAAGCATGACCGCGACCGACGCTGTCACCGCGACGGAAAGTATGACCGCCACAGAAGCAATGACCGCCACGGAGAGCACCACCGACACCGCTGCGGCCACCGGTGATGCCGCTAGTGATGCGATTGTCGCCGAACCAGGGCAGGAGATCGCCAGTATCCTGCTGCCCAAATTTGTTGGCATTCTGGTTTTTGACCAGGCCAACACCGGTGCCCAGGAAGCCGCCGCCGAACTCGGCGCGCCGGCCCCTGAATTCACCGGCCCTACCGCGGAAAATAGCGTCCAAGGGCAGATCGAAACCGTGACCGCGGCCACCACCCAGGGTGCCAACGCGATCATGATCTCGAACAATGCCGGCGATCAGCTTGCGCCCGCCGCGCAGGCAGCCGCCGATGCCGGATTGACGGTCGTCACCTGGGATTCACCGATTCCGTCTGCCGAGGGGGAAGCACTTTTCGTGGCCCAGGTCGATTTTGACGAGACCGGCACCGTGATGGCCGATATGGCCCTCAATATCCTCGGCGAAGATGGCGGCCAGTTTGCCGTGCTTTCCGCCTCGCCCGATGCGGCCAACCAGAATGCCTGGATTGCCTCGTTGGAAGAAGCGCTCGAAACCAACGAGGCCTATGCCAACCTTGAATTGGTTGACATCGTCTATGGCAACGACCAATCCGAAGACAGCTACAATCAGGCGCTGGCCTTGGTCGACAAATACCAGGACCTGAAGCTGATCATGGCCCCGACCACCGTGGGCATTGCTTCGGCGGCCAAAGCCATGCAAGATGAAGATCTATGTGAGACCGTCAAAGTCAGCGGGCTCGGGTTGCCGGCGGAAATGGCCTCCTACACGCTCAACGGCTGCGCACCGGAATTCGCCCTCTGGAGCTTTGTTGACCTGGGCTACCTGACCTACTACGCCACCTATCTGATCGCCAGTGGTCAGATGGAAGCCGCCGAAGGGGTCACCTTTGCAGCCGGCCGCATGGGCAGCTACACCATCGAAAAAGACCCGACGCGCGACGCCGGTCTACGCGTCGTGATGGGGCCATTCACCGTCTACAATGCGGAGAATGTGGAAGCCGCAGCGGAGTAAAGCAGATACGAGAGGGGGAGACACGAGATTGGGCAACGCTAGAGTAGGAAGTTAGACTACCTCGTGTCTCGTGTCTCGTGTCTCGTGTCTTCAACTAGAGCAACCAATGGTGCCGTACACGATCCGTCCGTTGACCGCTGCTGTTCAAGCGTGGTTGATCGAAGTGGAGCTGACACTTGTCAGTTGAAATCACGATCCGCGGGGCGTGTCTTGCCGATCTTGATGCCATCACTACGCTGACCGATGCGGCGTATGCCAAATACATCCCGCGGATTGGCCGTAAACCGCAGCCGATGACCGCTGACTATCACCCGATGATCGATACCGGCCAGGTTTGGCTGGCGACCATCACTAACGTTGTGGTTGGCCTGATAGTTTTACAACCACAAGTTGATCATTTACTCATCTATTCCGTTGCGGTTGCGCCTACGCATGTCGGGCAAGGGATAGGGCGAGCACTCTTAGTTTGGGCAGAGACCGAAACATGCCGACGAGGCTTTACGAAGATCCAACTTTATACGAATGAAAAGATGACAGAGAATCTTGCCCTCTATCAGCGCATTGGCTACCTTGAATATCAGCGTGCAACCTACAAAGGTTTGCAGGTGGTATACATGACCAAAATGTTATGCCAACCGGAGGGTGGTCAGGAAGTGGGACAGGCAGATGAGTGAGTCGATTATTGATATCAGCCGCAATTTTTTTGAAGAAGTTGTCAAGCCGATTTTGACCGAGCACTTCCCTACAGAAACGGCGCAAACGGCCTTCGGTGTCTTTGGTTATGGCTCCGAAGCGTTGCGGCTGGATGACGAATATTCACGCGACCACCACTGGGGATTGCGCATCGATGCGCTGATGCCGGCTGCGGTCTTTGAGACCAAGCGTCACGCGATTATGGCGACCCTTAACGCCAACCTGCCCGAAAGTTATCAAGGCCATTCACTGCGCGCCGGCCATCTGGCTGGAGCGGGGCTGGCCCCCGATAATTTGCAAGCCTTTCTTACACGCACGATTGGCATGGACCGTGCGCCGCAGAATTATTTTGAATGGCTGAAGATTCCCGAAGAAGATATCATCCACATTGTCAACGGCGAAGTCTGGTCCGACCCGCTAGGTGAATTCAGCCAGATCCGGGGGGTTTTTCTAGGTTATTATCCTGAGCCGGTGCGCTTACGGCGCATTGCCAACTGGTGCCGTTTCTTTTCCGGCATGGGCACCTATGCCCTCAAACGTGCGATTCTGCGCGACAATGAATTTTACGCCGTGACCCGCTTTAGCAATGCCATCCGCCTGGGCATTCAACTTGCCTTCCTGCTTGACAAACAATATTTCCCCTATGACAAGTGGCTGATCGCCTATTTGGAACGGTTGCCACGCCTGGGTACGCCGATCTTGCCCTTGGTCAACGAAGCGGTGAAGCTCTCCACGGGTTGGGAACGCAAGCTCGATCTGCTGCACCAGATGACGGATCTGCTGGACCAAGCCATGGTCGCCGATGGCATTATCAAGCCTCATCCTCAGTTTGCGATATCCCCCACCTCCGGTTACCGGCTGATGGAACATGCCTATGCCGAGATTATTCAAGGCTTGCCGGCGGAAATTAAGACGGTGGTACCGATCTGGGATCAGGTCTATATGGAGGAATTCCACAGTGGCTTTGTCGATGGTTTGGATCTGGCGACGTGGGATACAATGTTGCAGTTGAAGCCGGCTGAATGAATGGGAATTAAGAAAATAAACCGGCGAGCGGAGGCTGAGCTTGTCGAAGCCGGAGCCGCTTTGGCTTCGACAAGTTCAGCCTCCGCTCGCTTGCCGAATTTAATTTTTAATTTCCATAAATACGTTACCATGTTGAGCATGGCCCTGTTACTGGTCGGCTGCAGCCTATCGTTGCTTGACCCCAATCCGCCGACAAGTGCGGTGGCGCAACAATTTATTGAGACGCAGTTGCGCACACACGTACAGGCGCGCTATGCGGCCCATCTGGCCGGCACAGTGTTGCCGATGCGCTTCTTACAAACTTTTGAACGAGAACCGACCTCCACGTTGCCCGCCACGGTCACAGCCGCCTATGACTTTTATTTCGCTGCCGTGGAAGCAGCCGATTGGGGTAATGTCTACTTGTTGGCACCCACCATACAAGGCCGCAACTGCTACCTGATCTTTGTCACCACCGACGGCGATGACGGCTGGCTTGAGCTTTATCGCCCTGATGGCTCACCCCTCGGCACGGCGCGCTACTATCTCGAATTAGTGAGTTGGGGCGAGAAAGCGCTCCTCCGCCAACAGACACGTACCGGCGAATTTCCAGCAACGTTACAAACCCGCCTTGGCGAGACGCTTTGGGGCAAGTAGGATAGGGTGCGTTCCGGGGACGCTTCACCGCAATGATCGTTGAGAAGCTTTTTTGAAGCGTCCCCGGAACGCATGTCCCACGATTTTACCACCGCGCGCGCGGCGTCGTAACAGCCCGCATGTAATGGACAAGCATCTGCCCCGGCGGCATGACCGCATCGATCTGTCGGCGATCTTCCGCCGTGATCGCCACGACACAAGCACCCAAATTATCCGCCAATTGTTCGCTAGTACGTGGCCCAATGATCGGTGAAGTAATCCCCGGCTGCTGCATACACCAGGCCAGTGCCAGTTGACTGACCGAGCAATTCTTCTCTGCTGCCAGCGCGACCAATACTTCAATTAGATCAAATGCTTGCTCTTGTGCATGGGTGTCAACACCCCCGCTCTGTTGGACGCCGGCATTGGCGGTAAGCCGTCCTTCATCCGGCACGCCAGCGTTGCGGCGATAGCGCCCGGTGAGAAAACCTTGCGCCAAGGGTGACCAGGGAATGACCGCAATGCCATAAGTCTGCGCCATGGGTAACAGCTCCTGTTCGGCGCGGCGGTCGAGCAGGTTGTAGGCCGGTTGGCTGGAAATGTGGCGCTGTAAGCCCAGTTCTTTGGCGGCCCACAGCAACTCTACTTCCTGCCAGGCGGTGAAATTGCTGGTGCCGATGTAGCGCACCTTGCCGGCACGGATCAGATCGTCAAGGGCGCGCAAACTTTCATCAATGGGAATATTGGCATGGGCGGAGTGAAACTGATAGAGATCGATGTAGTCTGTCTGTAGGTAGCGCAGCGAGGCCTCACACTGGCTAATGATCTGGTTGCGACTCACCCCGTGCGAAAATTTGGTCGCGAGAAAGATCCGATCCCGTTGACCCTTGGCTTGCAACGCCTCGCCGAGAATGCGTTCGCTTTCGCCATCACCATAGCCACTCGCCGTGTCGATAAAATTGATCCCCGCCGCCAGCGCTTCATCGACCATACGCAGCGCGTCAGCTTTGGGCGTCCGATTGCCAAATTGCCAAGCGCCTAAACAGAGCAGACTCACCTGTATGCCGGTTCTGCCAAAATTGCGATAGTTCATGCCTCATTGTCCTCACTTCGTATGTTTATGTGGCGCGCCACCCAGCGCGGCTGCATCATTCTAACGAAGGACAAGCATTCAAGCAATCGACAAAAACGGTACTATACTCAAATCAGAATGAGACCCCTAGTTTCGGTCAGCGTGCGTCGCACTGACCAAAGAATCTAGCGGACTGGAAACAGTTGGCGGTCAGTGCGACGCACGCGATCCCGTTAGCCAGCAAAACTCCGGTTCTCAACTTGACTTCAGTATATACTCAAATCAGAATGAAACCCGTAGTTTTCGTCAACCCATCTTCCAGGAAGCTTAGAAACATAGTTTAGTCTACCATTTTCGCCTCGATTCGAAATTTGGCCGCTAAGGGCAGATGAACACAGATTTGTTTATCTGTGTTCATCTGCCCTTAGCACTGTTTATCTGTGGCTATCTATCGTTCAGGGTTGCCTACTTCTGCACCATCGGCAGGTAAGTCTTTAAGATCACCTCATTCTGTACAGTGCTAAAGGTCGCGACAACCGTCTTCGCGCCGTCCATCGTCACCTGACAGCTCAGCTCACTACTGGTACAGCCGCCGCTCCAGCCGGCAAAGTTGCTGCCAAGATTCGGCGTGGCGGTCAGCGTAACCAGACTGCCCGTGCCAAACTCAGCGCTGCATTCGTCGCCACACGCCAGCCGCAGGGGATCGCTGGTCACCACGCCGCCCCCCGTGCCCGCTTTGCTGATCGTCAGCGGTTGCGAGCTGCTTGGGGTTTGCACCATCACTTCATAGGGCACGGCGAGGCTGTTGTCCAGCAGCGCATCCGGCGATTGGATCGTGAGGGTGCCGCTGTAGACGCCGTTGCTGAGCGCACTGGCGTTGATGGTTAGGCCGATCGTCGTCGGGGTTTGGCCGCTGCTCTGGTTGATGCTCATCCAGGTGGGCAGGCTGTTCGAATCTAAAGTCCAGTTGATCGGGCTGCCATCACCCGCATTGCGCACCGCCACATTGACGGTCGTGCCCTGGCCCGCGGCTACCACGACATAGATCCCATCGACGGCCAGTTGCGGTGGTTGGTAGGGTTGGTCACGCCCGATGTTGAAGTTGGCCAGCGGCGCAGCGATGGCGGGATCGACATCACCCTCGGCGGTGACCTGGGCAGGACCGGCGGCGCTGACGCTTGGGTTGTTACCCGTAAGAACGCTGCTCAGGCCGGCACTGTCGATCGCTTCCAACCAGAAGGTATGGGCACCCGGACTCAACTGATCCGCCGCAACGGACAAGCTGTTACCGGTGCCTAGAACACCATCTTGATCCGAGTGCCAGATCAGGTTAGCGCCGCTCAGTTCACCATCTTCCTGATCCCAGCCACTGCCTTCAAGGACGATGCTCTCATCTCCAGCCGCCGTATTGAGCTCCGCCAGTGGGGTGAGAATAAAGGCTTGCGGGCGATGATTGGGCACGGCACCCGGCAAGGCAAGCTTCGTCTGGGCCGAGTAGAAACCATCATGGGCAAAGATGCGCAGTTGCGGATTGTTTGTGCTGCCGGGCAGATCGTTGAGGTCGATCACCAGCGTCGCCGCTGCCCAATCCTCGGCCAACGTGAGCCAACTTTGCCCATTGTCGGGGCTGTAGGCCACATCGTAGGTCAAGCTGTTGCCGTCAGCGTCGGTCGAAGTAAAGTTCACTGTGAGCCGCGCGTTGGGACTGTCGAGGTTAAGTTGGGCGGCGGCCAGGGGCGCGTTGGCCGAACCAACCTTGTCCGCCAACTGGGTCACGCCATTGCGCAAGACCACGATCTTGGCGACCACCGTTGGATCCGCCTTGTAGGGCAGGATCACGGTGAAGGTGCGCGGCTTGATCTCATGGGGGTCGATGGGATCAGCGTCAAAGGGATGGCTGGCCAGCAGTTCGCCATTCGCTTTTTCCAGCCGCAAGGTGTAGACCCCGCGGGTCGGGGCCGGAATGTTGGTCGTGGCGACCGCGCCAGTCACGCTTTGAATCGTGGCGCTGCTGCTGCTGTTGATCAGCCCACGCACGATCAGCACATCGTTCTCGACCCCCGCCTCAGCGGCGGCAACCGTATTGAGATCGCCATATTTGACCGCCGCAATGCGATTGATCAGGTCGCGATATTCCCAGTCGGAAATCCAAGTGGGATCGCAGTAACCCATTACGCTTTTCGTGGTTGGTGGGTAGATGCGTTGGCCATTGGCGGTGCCAAAGCGGTCAAAACCATAGTAAGCGTTGGGGCCGCTGGTCGCCTCACTAATGCGATCATGGACATAGGCGGGGAAGCGCCGTTCCATTGTATCTTTGATATCACCACAGTTAGCGTGCTGATAAAAGGAATGTTCATACTCTTGGGCGATGGTCCCGGCACCGACCCCTTGGCGGATCTCCGAAGCCGCAATAAACTCGCCACCGGCACCGCCACAGCAACCTTCATCGGCATTGGTGCGGTTGAATAAGTAGTAGTTGATATTGGGGTTGCCGGCCAAGTTCTGGGCTTTTTCCAGCCGGGTGAAGCCGTTGGTTTTGGCATCCTGCGAGTCGGCAAAGGTCCAGATCTGGTCGCGGGCGTCGATGTCGGTGATGGGGTAGTGGGCGAGCAGCACATTGCGCGCCCATTCGAGATCAGCCGGCGACACTTCCACGGTTCCTTCCTGGCGTGGGTTCACACTGGTCACCCCAGGGAAACTGGCCCGGAAGAAACGGAAGGGTACCGCGGGCATCACCTTGTCGAAGGTGGCGGTCGCCGCACAGTCATTCGGCGTGTTGATCAGGTCGGCACAGCCGATGGCTTGATTGTCACCGACCAGCTTGACTGTCACCGTGCCGGAGATGCTCCACTCGCTCTTAAGCTCGAAGAGGAAGCTATCATTCAGTTTGGCCCGGTCAGGCGTGGGGTTGACCGTAATCGATCCCCCCTCATTTTCCGGCGTCAGCGTGCCGAGCAGTTGGTCGCCGCGGCGCACTTCCAGCTTGGCCTTCACATCGGTGATCGGCTGGCCGCTGTTGCTGCGCACATGGGCGCGTACATAGGTGACGCGGTCAACCACCAGCGGCATCTCGTTGAGCAGGTTCTGGATCCCTTGGGTGATCTCCAGCGCGGTCAGATCGATGGCGCTCTCGGTTTTCGATTTGCCGATGGTGGCGATGACGGCCACTTCCTTGCTGCGGTTGTTCTGGTCGGTCAGCGTGACTTTGGCGGTGTGTTGGCCGGTTTCGGTGAGTTGGCTGAAATCCACCCCCACATTGATCGTTTGCGCGGTCTGGCCGTTGGCGGCGCTCAACTGTACCCACGGCTGATCGGCTTGGGCTGTCCAGCGCAACGTGCCATAGGTCGCTTCGATCTTGAGTGGTTTGTTGGCCGCCGGATCACCCAGGAACGCGCCATACTCAAGCTTGGTGCGGCTGGGGAGCAGGCTAGGCGCGGGCACCTGCCCATCGCTACAGGTCGCGCCGACAAAGACTTTCACCGGCACAGTATAGGTCTGGCCGTTCAGCACAAAACGAATCGAACGCTCATTGAGGCCGTTGGTAAAAGCGGGTCCACTCCCCGGCAGGGGCGAGACGGTGATCGTCGCCTTCACGTCATCATCCACATAGAGTGCTGCGGCGCGAATTTCCACATTACGCACCAGGCTGCCGACAAAGGCTTCATAGCCCTGCTCGCCCTTAAAGGTTGGCTTGATCGTCAAGGTCTGCGCTTTGGGGGTCAGGCTATCGGCGGTCATGCCACAGAAAAGGACGCTGCTGGGGCTGTAGGGCAAGTTCGGGTTATCGACCCGAATCGGCGGCAAGGCATTCGCCGCCTCATTGTTGTCACCAACATCACCCAGCAGAGTGGCGCTCATGACGGTCGCGCTGCTCGTCTCGGTGGCGGTCAGGACAATGCCGACTGCAAAGCCGACATCACCCACCCCTGGTGTCCCACTGAGGATGCCCGTTGTGGGGTCGAGTTTGAGCCAGGCGGGCAGATTCGCCCCATTCACATTGAGCGCTTCGCCTTCCGGATCAAAGAGGCCAGGATCGTAGTAGTAAGGCTCACCCACTTGTACAATGGTCGGCGGTTCAGGGTTATCGAAGATCGGCTCTTGGTCCACTGCGGCCGCGGTGGCGACGACGGTCAGCGTAAAGGGCGGCAGGCTATCACTTTCCAAGCCGTTGCTCACGCTGATCTCGATCGCGCCGCTGGTGCCCAGATCCTCCACCGTCGGGGTGCCACTGATGGTGCCGGTCGCCTCATCAAAGGTGACCCAGGCAGGCAGATTGGTTGCGGTAAAGTAGACGGTCTCGCCCAACGGATCGAAGAATCCAGGGGTAAAGTTGTAGGGCTGACCGACAATCACTTGATCAGCTGGTTCACCAAAGAGGTAAAGCCCCATGTCCACTTCACCGTCGCGCGGATCGCCAAAGCTGATCGCATAGTTACCTACGGCGGCTTCGGCGTTCTGCGCGGCAACCGCAATCAACAGGGTCTCGCCAGTGACGACATCGACGGTCGTCGAAAAGTATTGACTGTAGCCCAGCGGCGCAGGGGTGAATTCGAGGGTGCCGCTTGCTTTCAACACGGTGATCTTGGGAGCGAGTTCCTCAGCCAGCGACCCCAGGCGTAACATGTAGGTGCTGCTGGCCGGGGTGCTGCTTGGGGTGCCGGCGATATCTTGCGTGAGCTGGCTGGGCACCGTTAACGAAACGACGCGGAAGAAATCGAGATCACTGCTGTTCTCCAGGCGACCATCGACCTCTGCATTATCACCGGGTAGATCAGTGGCCGTCTCGGCGGTATTGCCATGATCATCCGCTTCAACCTCACCGATGAAGATCTCATAATCGGCATAACGGTCGAAGTCGATGCCCACGGTTGTGGTCAGCGCATCGCCATCGGCCAGCGCTTCCGTGGCGTAGAAGGCATTGCCACTAATGTTGTCGAAGAGCACGGTGACATGATAGTCGCCACTCTGGTCATAGGGGAGCAGACCAGAATAGAGGCCATCATCGGGGTAGAGATCGGGCAGGTCGCCATCATCTTTGAGGGTGAGATCGCTGAAGAGCCCGTCGGGATCCTCGACCCAGGCGGTGACGCCGGCCCGCGCAATCGGGTTGATCTTGGAGAGGCTGGCCACCAAAACTACCGGCTCGGGGTAGACCACAAAGTCGCCGGCTTGGGCCGTCACTGCGGCTTGGAAGGTGCTCCCCTCCCAGGTCACGCCCGCAATTTCGTAGGCCATGACCAAAGGCTGGGTCGCGGCCATCATGCTCACTTCCCAGGTGCCGGTGAGCGGGGCGGTAATCACGATCCGGCAGAAGCTCTCCGTGCCGTCACTCTCACAGCCAGGCTCGCTGGGCAGCGGATCGCCATTCGGATCAGTCAGGGTGATCTGGGCGGCTTCGGGTACGCCATTGAAGAAGAAGCTGGCATCGATCTCGTCCAAGGTGGCATCCACATAGATCGTGGTCGTATAGGGCAGTTCGACTTGCAGTTGCAGATCGCGCGCCGTGCCCAGGTTGACTTCCAGCCGGGGCGAAAGTGCCTCATCGCCGGCACCAAGGGCGTCAATCAACTCGTCGGCTTCGGTATTCTCCGCCGCAACTTCACCCCCAGCCGCCGCACTCGTCACCGTGAGCGCGGTCACCTCAAAGGGGCCATCGCCGATATATTTGTAGACGCCCGGCTTGTTCGCCGTCGCGCCGACCACCCCTTTGAGCACGCTCATCGAGGTGCCAGGGCGAGTGATACAGCCCGGCCAAAAGTCGCCTGGTTGGCTGCAATCGTTAAAGTTGAAGATTGAGATCGGAATTCCCGCGTTGCCATGCGCGGCCGAGACCTTCTCGAAACCGGTGCCGGCAAAGCCGCCGCCGGGACCTTGTTCGGTAAAGGCCCCGTTGATGATTACATAGACGGCGCGGTCGGCGACCAGGCCAAAGGTCGTGGCCGCGGCCAGCGCCTCAATCGCCTTCTGGTCGGCGGCGGTGACGATCCGTTTGTTCGCCACGGTTGCAAGGCTGATCCCATCAATCGCGGTTTTGATCGCCTCTTTCGTGCTGTCATCGACGATCTTGGTGAGCGGTTGGATCTCGGTGTCGGTGTCGGCAAAGGTACTGATGCCGATCTGGTCGTTGACCTTAGCACTATCGACATAGGCTTTCAAGGCGGTCTTGGCGCTGTTCAGCCGCTCTTTGTCGCCCATGCCGGTGGAGACATCGACCAAGAAGTAACGGAAACGATTGTCGGTCATCTCTGCGGTGGCCCAGGTGATCTGCAGCAGGTTGCGCGCTTCTTCCTGGGCGGCCGGCAACTCAACCGTGCGAAATTCCTCAGCCGGCGGCGCTTTGTCGGCCAATTCGGGCCAATAGAGGCGGTCGCTGGGCACTTGTTCGGGGCCACGCCGCGGGTTGAAACGGGTGACCAACGGGTCATCCTTGGGGTCACGCGCGACTGTTTCCCAGCCGCTGGCTTTGTAGACACGGTATTGCGCGGTTTGGGTCTTACCGGCGCCCGCGGTCGATTTGGCGGTGGAGAAGTTCACCCCTTCATAGGTGCTATAACAGCCCGACATCAGCGAACAGGGCTCCGGTGGCGTATCCATGCTGGAGGGCGAGCCAGGGCTATAGGGATTTAAGCCGCGGCCATTTTCAATATATTCATCGAGCGCGCCATAGAAGTAGTGGCCAAATTCATGGGCCAGGGTGCCGGCCATGCTCTTGAGCGCCTGCTCGGAGACCGGCGGGCTGCCCAGGCGATCTTCGATGCTCATGCCGGCGCGGCTTAGTTTATCTTTGCCATAGTTGTTGGCTATCGCATTGGAGCGCGTCGTGGCCGGGCTAAAGACAATATCGGTGCGATCCGAATAGCGCCCGCCATCAAAGATGAGGATATTGCGCAGCTTATGCGCGCCATTGCTCATCTCATAGACATTATCGGCAAAGAGGCGGAAGAGCTCTTCGTAGGCTAATTTCTCCTCCGCACTGAGCGTGCGCTCGTGGGAGACAGTGAGGTCGATGGCGCGCACCTCATTGTTTGGCGTAGCCGCCAGGGGTTGTGTCGTCTGCGTCGTGGACAGTTGCGCCCGGTTGGTCAGATCTTCGCTGTAGAGCGGCGCGGTGCGCGCCACGCTCGGCAGGAGTAGGGCCAACAACAACAGCACGCGGCCCACCGTTTGCCGGCCCCGGTGCAGCGTTTGATGATACTGCATCTTCAATTCCTTTTTTCCAAATGATTGGTTGGTTTTAAATAAAAGTGTGGCTACTTTGAAAAGGGTAAAAATCGCCGTTCTGCCACGGCAGGCAACGATCATTTTTCAAAGCGCACTGACTTTAACAGACTTACGCAGATTAGCGGCGATGGCAGAGGCTTTCGGGGCCTCGCAGACCTGAAGGTCCGGGGTAATACGCAAGCGTTGATCAGTTAGTTCTTTTTGCGAAACAGCTTGATCACCGCCAAGCGCGCGAAGATCGCAAAGGTTCGCAAAGGCTCCTCGCGGAAGTTTCTTCGCGATTTCTTCACGCGCTGAGCGCCCTTGGCGGTAGAATGCGCGTTTTGTAACAGAAACTAGTTAGTTGGCGCTGATCTTCGCCACAGTTAGCGTTTGATGGTTGGTAGCATTGCTCCTTTCTCGGCTGCGGGCTGGGCGCGCAAGTAGACAAACAGGCTCTCTAGATTGGCAAAATAATGGCGTTCCTCATTCGTGACGCTGGTCAACATACTCTGACATACCCACTCGCCCTCCTGCAGATGCCAGCGTAGGCGTAATAGGTAGGAGGCATAGCTGGTGGTTACTAGGATTGGATCTGACATAGAATGATGGTCTGTTAAAAATTGAGTTGACGCTGCCGTGAGGATAAACCAAAGGCGTGAGGAAAACGTGAGGAGAAGTGATGCATGGGTTCGATTGCCCATTTATGATATAATAATGGCGCTAATTTACACAAATGATAATCTCCTTTTAAATACTTAATGTTACTATCAATTGAACTTGCTTAATATGAATTTACCACTTGTCATTGCTTTACTAGGTCGCTTTCAAGTCCTGCGTGATGAAGTACCTGTCAAAGGCATCGAGTCAGATCGGGGGCGGGCTTTGCTGGCCTATCTCGCCGTGGAAGGAGATCGCCCCCATCGCCGCGATGGGCTAGGGGCACTGCTCTGGCCGGACGCCGATGAGAGCCGCATGCGCCAAAATCTGCGTCGTGCGCTCTATAATCTGCGCCAAACCCTGGATCTACCCGATGACCACGAACCGCTGTTGCTGGTCACCACCCAGGATGTGCAACTGAATGGCCGGCGCACACACCAGTTGGATGTCGCCCACTTTCGTCACTTGCTTACAGAAACACAACGCCATGCGCACACGGATTTGGTGACCTGCGGTGAGTGCAACCAACGCCTGGCTGCAGCCGTTGCCCTCTATCGCGGCGATTTTCTCAGCGGGTTTGCCCTGCCAACGAGCGAACCCTTTGAAGAGTGGCGGCTCTTTACGCAGGAAGCCCTCCATGTCGCCATGTTGGATGCACTGACGACGCTGGCTGCGTTCCACACGGCACGGCAAGAGTTGCCCCAAGCGATCAGCTATTTACAGCGGCAGATCGAACTGGAACCGTGGCGCGAAGAAGCGCACCGGGCGTTGATGCGCATCTTTGCCGGGCGCGGCGAACGGAGTGTCGCCCTGGCCCAATATACCCTCTGTGCCCGTTTGCTGGCCGAAGAGTTGGGCGCACCCCCTGCGCCTGAGACTGACCAACTCTATGCACAAATTTTGCGCGGTGAACTGGACAACGGCATGGCCGCCGTCCCACTGCCAGCTGCCGCAGCTGTGCCTGCCCGGCCCAAGACTGTGTCCTTACCCGCGCCCCTGATCCCCTTCATCGGTCGGCAGCGTGAATTAGCCCTGATTGCCGAGCAATTAGCCGATCCGACCTGCCGTTTGTTGACCCTGGCCGGGTTAGGTGGGGTGGGCAAAACCCAACTGGCCTTAACCGCCGCGCACGCCCTGGCCGAAAGTGGTGACGCCGCCAGGCCAACTGCCACACACTTTGTGGATGGCCTCTACTTTGTCGCACTGGCAGATCTGGCTGCGCCATCCTCCCCAGAAAGCGCGAACCACGACGCGTTGGAAACGCAGATCGGTGCAGCCATCGTCAATGGGCTGGGCCTTGATCTGCAACCCGATCTACCCCTGGTGGCTCAACTCTGTGCCTACCTGCGCCACAAAGCGTTTCTGCTGATCCTCGACAACTATGAACATCTCCTGGGCGGTGCGGATCTGGTCAGCCAGTTGTTAAGCGCCGCGCCAAGGCTCAAAATCATCGTCACCTCGCGCCAGCCGTTGGGCCAACCGGATGAGTGGCTGCTGCCCATAGAGGGGCTGGGCGTCCCCACCAGCAGCACTGAGGCTGATCTGCTGCGCTATGAAAGTGTGGCCTTGTTTGTCCAGTGGGCGCGGCGCAAACAATCCGACTTTGCGCTGGACGATGAAAACCAGGGGGCAGTCGTCGAGATTTGCCAGTTGGTCGATGGTTTGCCGCTGGGCCTTGTGTTGGCCGCAGCCTGTTACCCCGCCTTGACCTGCCCGGAGATCAGCGCCGAGATTAGGCGCAACCTGATCATCCTCACCGCAGAGGTTGCTAGCTCGTCACCTGACCCACTGGTGCCTGATCCACTGGCCGATCTTACCGGGCGCCACCGTAACATCCAAGCCGTCTTCGAGGCGTCGTGGCACCTGTTAACACCGCCAGAGCAGCAAGTTTTGGCGCGCGCCGCGGTCTTTCAGGGCGGCTTTACACGGCAGGCCGGCTTGCAGATCACCGGCGCGACCCTGGGTGAACTGTCCAGCCTGGTGGCGCGCGTTTTGTTGCGCCGGAGCAACGCCGGTCGTTATGTGATGCACGAGTTGCTGCGCCAATTTGCCGCGGCCAAACTCGTCGCCAGCGCCGATCGACAGGCCAATATCCCACAGGAACGGCACAGCCGTTACTATCTCGATTGGGCCGCCCGCCAAGCGCCCGCCTTGGTTAGTGCCGAATTGTCCCAAGCACTGGCCGCTATGCGCACCGAATTGGGTAACCTGCGTGTGGCATGGCGCTGGGCGACCGACCAGCAGCAACATAGCCGCTTGCTTGAAAGTCTCGACGGCTTGACTGAATTTTACGAGGTGAGTGGCTTACTTGGCGAAGCAGAGCATTTATTGGCCGCTACGCTCCAGGTCATCCAAGGACAAGTCGCCACCCCTGAGCAGATCGCTTGTGAAGCAAAATTGACGATCGCGCTCATGCGCATGTTGATGGGCCAAGGCAAATTGAGCGCGGCGGAGGCGTGGAGCAGCCACGCCCACGGCCTTGCCCACGCAACCGCCGATCCCGGGATCGCCTTTAGTCAGGCGCGCGTGATGTGGCAGATCCGCATGGCGCAAGGGGCGTATGACGACGCCGAAACGCTGGGGACGCAAACGCTGGTATTTGCGCAGCAAAGCGAAGATCCGCACTTGCTGGCGCTGACCTGGTTGGATCAAGGTCGGTTGGCCTTGGCGCGCCACCGTTATGCCGCAGCACAAGCGGCAGTGGAGCAAGCCTTAGCACGCAGCGACAAGGGGCTGAATCCCCTTTTGCAGGACACGATCTTGCGTTTTCTGGGCTTGGCGGCCTATTACCAAGGGGCAATGGCCCAGGCCAAAAGTTATGATGAGCAGGGGTTACAACTGGCCCGCACCCTGGGCAGCCAACTGCGCATTGCTGATCATCTGCTCCATCTTGGCGCGGTCCACGATGCGCTGGGTGATTATGGCGCGGCGCAAGGCGCGTATGGGGAAGCCCTGACGATCTATCGGGATCGCGGCTCGCGGCAACATGAAATTGCCGTGTTGGGCAACCTCGGCATCTCCACTGCCTATTTGGGTGACTATGGGGGCGCGATTCGCTATACCCGCCAAGCGCTTGCTCTGCAAACCGAGCTGGGCAAGGTCAACCAGAGTGCGATTGCCTTTACCAACCTGGCCCTTTTCTACCATCAACTGGGTGATCAGACGACCGCGGTGGACTACGCCCAGCAGGGGATTGCCGCCGCCCAAGCCGAAGGGGATCGCTACATTGAGGGCTTTGCCCAAACCTTTCTGGGCCATGCGCAGAGTGTACTGGGTGGAGTGGATGCTGCACAACATGCTTATGATGAAGCGCTCGCCTGTTATGGGGCGTTGGGGCTAGATTATCTCGCACCGGAGCCGCAGGCTGGGTTGGCGCGGCGCTGGCTGGCGGAGGGAAAGGTAGCCGAAGCACGCACTGCAATCGAACCAATCCTGCGCTTGATCGACGAGCGACCATTAGAAGGGTTGGAAGAGCCAACGCGCGTCTATCACACCTGCTATCAAGTGCTCACCGCCACAGATGATGCACAGGCGATCCCCTTGTTGGAAAAGGCCCATGCTCACCTCCAAGCGCGTGCCGAGCGGATTCAGGATGGCGAGTCGCGCGCCGCCTTTCTGACACAAGTGGCAGCCCATCGGGCGCTGATTGCAGACTATGCCCGATTCGACGCGACGTCGACCATAATTTGACCACGTTGATCAACATTTGCGTGATGGTTAGTTAATTGGTTGGTTAGTTTCGACAAGCTCAACCAACCAACCAATACCCTGTCATTGCCGCCCCTGATGCCAGGTGCGAATAAAGCTTAAGGCAGAACGAAAGTGTGGATGCCAGCTTTCGTCCGGCTCGGCGGCTAACTCATGCCAAAAGAAGCGAAAAAGTTGACCACCGCCATCTTTGGTAAAAAAGGACCATTCATCCTGAGGAGCAACCAACGGCTGGCACAAAAAGAGATGCCAGTGCTGCTTGGTGGCCCGGAAGCCCAGTGTACCAATTTTCTGCACGATCGCGGTCTGCGCAAGCCCCGATTCCTCGGTCAATTCGCGCAGCACCGTTTCTTCGGGGCGCTCATCCTCTTCGACCGTGCCCTTAACCAGTTGCGTGCCCCCTTTGGGATGTTTAAAGGCCAGAATTTGCCAGCGATCGTCTTGCCGGCGGAGGATCACCGGGCAAGCTTTGTGTACATATTGTTTCATTTTGTCTATTCACCAATCTTCGTGACCCTGAATCGATAATGGCAGACTTGAACAACCTACACACTGGCAACCTTTGCAGGGCTTGATCTCGCCATCGGCCTGATAATTGCACGCGGGCTTACGGGCCGTGGGGTAGTGGTGCCAACCGTAGCGACCGATCACCCACCACCAGAGTCGGTTGTGCTGTGCTGCCGGTATAAAGCAGCTCGGCTTTGGTGCGAACAAGTTCACCGGGCTGCCATGCGCCCGTCGGATAAGTGCCCCCGGCCAATCCCATCGTTACCTGCGCTTCACCAAGCATCAGGGTAAAGGTCAGATCCGCTGGCCAGGGGGCGGGCAGGGGATCAGGAGCCTGCCAGATGAATGTAAACTCAACCGGATCGCCTAGTACCAGCGGGGTCTGTGGCAGATGGCCCATGCCGCGCCGGTGCGCGCTATAGCCGACCAACTGGACAGCCCCCATACGTTGATCCAGCCGGTGCTGCACTGGCACTAATGCAGCCGGGAAGGGACGGTCGCCGCGACCAACCGCGACGGTGCCCAGTAAAAAATGGTCAGCCTGTTCAACCGCCAACCGTGCCCCGGACAGTCCATCATAAAGGGCTAAGATTAGGCGATAAGCAGCGGGCGGTGTGCCCACGGGAATGGCTAAGCCGTGGTTATCCACAATCACCCTGGCTGCTGGCCAACTATCGGTTGGCACCGAGCCACCGACCGGCTCACTATCGCGTTGTGCGATCACCTGATTCGTTGAGTCGAGAAGCTGTAAGGTCACCGTGTAACGCTGGGGCAGTGGCGTATCGGTCTGCCACTGCAAGCCAACCAGCAACACATCACCGGCCGCAACCTGCACCTGGCGTGCGGAGCGACAATGTGACAGCAGCCTGATCTGTGCGCCAAAACGCGGTGCAACGGGGAAGGGTGTACAGACGAGATCAGTCGGTAAGCTGTAGGTTACAAAGCGTAGGTTGCCTTGCCAGCTCTCGATCCCCTGGAACGCATTACGGTCTAGCCAATGCTCAACCAGCTGCGCCGGGTCCGCCTCCGCTGTCGCCCAAAAGAGGGCATAGATCATGTGCCGATCTTGCGTGGCCGCGGCCAGGGTGCTTTGGGTGGCAATCGGATCGGGCGGACGCTGCTGGGGCAAGGCTAGGATGGGCACGCCAGGGTCATAATAACGCCAGACCTCCTGCTGGCCAGGGGCGTTGAGCAGCACGAGATCATGGGTGGGATCGGCCACAGCGGCAATGTACTGGGCTACCCCTTGGTAGTTATCGCGCGCGTTGGTAGCGCGGTAGTAACCAGGTAGCACCAACCAGGCAAAACATAAGGCCCCACCCCCAATCAGCAGTGTCCCCAGTAGGCGCCACGACCGGCGTGGCAGCAGTTCGACCGTTGCCGCGCTTAGCAGCCACCAAGCCGGGGCCGCGGTCAGGAGAAATTTGAGAAAGGCATCGGTCAGCAGGCCCGCTCCCAAGATCAGCAGGATGGGGGCCAGCCACCAGAGCGCAATCAGGCGCAAGGCAGGACGCCGCCAACTCAAGAGTACCCCCCCCAACGGCAACAACGCGGCCCCAACCAGCCACGGCCAGAATGGCTGCGGTAGCTCGCGCAGCGGACCCACCAATAATGTCTGCACCACCAGTTGCAGCCCTGCGCTAGCCGGGGTCGTGGTTGCACTGGCCGGCCAGTGGCGCAGCCGATCCACGGCAATCGGTAACCAAGGTAGGTAACTCAGGATCACCAGCAGGTTGGTGATAGTAAAGGGCAACCAGGTGGTACGCAGCGCATTTGGTTTGGGCAACACCAGCAGCAGATAGCCCAAGCCGGCCGCCAGCATTACCACGGGAAAAGTATAGTGGCTCCACAAGCCGACCACGCCCGCGAGGGCATAACCAAACAAGCGCCAGTCCCAGCGCCGCCCGCGATCCAGCCAAGCTAACAGTGCCCAGCAGAGGCAGGCACTCGCCAGCGTCAGCAGCAGATACATGCGGGCTTCTTGGCTGTAATAGATCAAAAAAGGATTAACTGCGGCCAGCAATGCCGCCAGGAGCGCGACGAGGGGTAACTGCTGACGGTCGGTTTGGAATAACTGCCCAAGGCGGAAGATCACATAAACGAGGAGCAGACCAGCCACAGCCGAAAAGCTACGCATCCCCACCGCGTCTGTGCCAAAGCCGGCGGTCCAGAGCTTGAGCAGCCAGTAATAGCCAGGAGGGTGAATATCGGCCGCCGCATCGCGTGCGATCTGGGCAAACGAACGACTGAGCAGCGCCCAACTATTCCCTTCATCACTCCATAGGCTACTATGCCCTAGCGCGTAGAAACGTAAACCGGCGGCTAGCACCATGATTAGGATCAGCAGCAGATTGGTGACGCAACGCAGTGATGTCCAGTGGCGCGGCCAGGGCAGCAACGGTGGTGGCAACTTCATGGCTGGTTTGCATTCAGATAAGTGGCGATGCTCTCATAGACCGGCAACGGCGTAAAATCGGGCTGGAGCAGGCGAAAATACGCTTCTGGCCGTTGCCCCTGCTCCCACGCATCGGTTGCGCGTTTGAGATACCAGGTGTTGGCGACCCCAATCCAGGGCCATTCGGCGGTGATGCGGGCGTAAGCAAGGGGCAGATAACGTGCCTGCTGTTCCAGGGTCACTTTGCCATAGTCCGGGACAATCCCATCAGGAGCGACGTTCCAATTCATCTCCGCGATCCAAATTGGCTTGGTCGCATCGCCGTTTTTTACCATGAGATCGCGGATAAATTGATGATGGGCGATGTTAAGCACGCGCGGGTGCATCCGCCGGTCGGTCGGCCCACTCCATAAACCATAGCCTTGCAAGGCGACAATATCAAAGTACGGCGCGGCACCAGCATCGTACATACGTTGAAGAAAGATCAGATCATTGAGATTGTTGGTTCCTGGCGCGGTGTTGGGCGAAAGCTCAATGGTTGCGGCCAACGCGCCGGCAATGATCACTGCTTGAGGATCAGCCTGACGCGCCGCGGTGGCACCGGCTTTGAGCAACACGGTATATTGCTCCGGGTTGATCGGATAGACGCCCCATTCCGGGTAGATATTCGGCTCATTCCAAAGCTGGTAGTAGCGGATGCGCCCCTGGTAGCGGCTGACCACCGCGCCCACAAAGTCGGCATAATCTTGCACATTATCGGGCGGGGCGTACGTGCCAACGGTATCGGTCAGCGCGCGGGTCCAGGTGGGGGGATTACTAATGCGGACGATCATCTCCATGCCATGTTGCTCGGCCAGATCGACAATCTGGTCATACTTTGCCCAGGCGGAACGGTAGGGTTCGTGACGGCGGTCTTCAAAGTCACCTTTGCCGTGGATCTCAATATCTTCCCACGTAAACTCTTGGCGCAACCAATGAAAGCCGGCCGCCGCCGCCATTTGCACGGCCAATGCACGTTTCGCCGGCTCGACTTCCTGTTCCAGGAAAACATTGATCCCGTAAGGATTGGGTGGGCGGTGTTCCATCGCAGCCGTTGGGGCCAGTTGCAGGCGCGGGCGCAACTGATCAGCCGCCAGGTCGGAAAGACCTTTGAGTTGGGCGGCCAATGCTTCTTCGCCCGTTTGTTGCCAAAGCCATGCGCGCACTAGCGGCCGACTGACAAGCAAAAAAGTCAGCCCACTCAACAGGAGTAGGCTGACCCAGAGGATTAATGTTTGTTTTGCCGCAATGACGATTCGATTCATGCCTAAAGCTTACGGATACAGGTGACAGCTACCTGAGCAATGACTGTGGCCATGACTGTCACCACTCACGTGATTAGTTATCACTGGTAAAGAGAATATCAGTGCAGATCTCATCAGCCTTAACGATATGCGACCAAGTGGGCGAAAGCGGCGTTAAGTTGACGAAGTCGCTGTTCTGGCCACCGACCGGCACACCACTTGACGGGCAGTTAACCACATAGATCTCGACTAACGTGTCGGTTGGTGCAGTATCACCAAAGGGGGCAAAACCCCAGTCGCCTTCCGCCTCTTCATCACAGCCGGTGCATTTAGTCTGCCGTGGCCCCCAGAAGGCAATGTGAACACAGGCCATGCTACGTGGTGAGCCATCAGTATATTCAACTGAGCCTCGGTACTGAGGCAGGCCATCAGTTTTTTCACAGCTCCCCTTCTCCGCCAACCGATAGGTGTAGTTCGGCACTGGCGTCGCAGTCGGCGCCGGGGTCGGTGTAAATTCAGGGGTCGCCGTCGCCACCGGGGTGGGCGGCACTGGCGTTGGCGGCGGCGGTGGCAAGGTCGGAATATTCACGGCGACCGGAATCGCATCCGTACTCTTGCTTTCGACAATTTCGCCCAATACCCAACCCGTCTGGCCCTTATAATCGATCTGCCACCAGGCCCCATCTGTACTTTTACCGAGAATGGGGTAGCTTTCACCGGCCTCTGCTGTGCCCAGTAGATTATGCAGGGTAGAAGGACCGCTGCGAACATTAACCGCCTTGGGCATCATCACCTGCGCCACCTCGGCGGTTGGCGTCGGTGTTACCGTTGGGGTGGTCGTCTCTGTTGCGGTCGGCGTGATGGTCGGTGCACTAGCTGTCGCCGTCTGCGCCGCAGCTTCGATCACCATCGTTGCCAATACATCCACCGTCGGCGATGGTGTAAAAGTGGGAATCGGCGTGCGGGTGGGCGGCGGGCCAGCATTAACACGCTGGGCACAACCTGTCATGACGAGCGTTAATAAAACAAGCGCCAGGATTTCTTTGCGTATAAAAAAGCGTTCAGGCGTAGCCATATTCTCCAACCTTGATCTCCACTGCGATGTACGTTATGCGATCACAGATAGCGCTTATAAGCTGTGACCAGACATAGTAAGTAGCTAATTTTTCTGCGGCAAGACTGTCTGCTGTCGATATCATAGCACAGCAAACCTTCGTATTTGCTTACAGAAGCATAACTTATCGTAAGTGGATTTGTGGTTGGTTTGTGTGGTCTGTAAACTTAGATGGTTAGTTAGTTGGCTGGTTGGTTGGTTGTTACCTAACAAACTAACCAACTAACTAACCAAACACCTGAATTCCTGCAGAACCAACAATTAGCGACTATCAAAGTCAACGACAGCCTGATTGCAACCTTCGCCAGGGCCGGTACTTGTCCAGTGACCGATCGCTGAAATGCGGGCACCGCTATCATCGACTACCCAGACATACCATTCACCCGCCTTGGCACCAGATGCGTTGATAATATGGCTGTAGTAGCCGGCATCCCAGCCTTCATAGCCCGGATGTGGGCCAGAGACAACTGGGGAAGTGATTGGAGGTGCGTCCGGCGCATAACTGAAGACAACTTTATAGCCACTGGCCGGCTGGCCGCCAATATAGGTTTTGCCTTCAAACCAGTTGCCAGCCGGTTGGCGTTCACATTTACCCACAACGGCAATGTTAAACTTGTAATTGTTCGCCGGCGCGGGTGGTGGCTGCGTCGGCTGCTCTACGGGTGCCGTTGTGGGTTGGGCCGGCGGTTGGGTCGGTTGCGGAATTGGCGTGGCCGTGGGCGGCGGTGGCGCTGGAATATCTTGGGCGACCGCGACCGCGCTTGTGTTATTGGCGCTGACCAGATCGCCAAAGAGCCAGCCATTCTGGCCATTATAATCGACCTGCCACCAGGCGCCGGTCGGATCTTTGCCCTTAATCAGCAAACGGGTGCCGGTTTGGGCCGCACCGATCACGGCATAGTTGGTGCCAGGGCCGCTACGCACATTCATATCCTGGCTCACAACTGCTTCTGCGGCAGCCGGTGCTGAGGTCGCGGTGGGCGCGTCCAGTGGGGCCGCCGTGGTTGGTGTCAGTGGTACCGTCGCCACGGCCACAACATCGGTCACGGGTTGCTGGGCAACGGTGGTCGCCGGGAGCGCTACCACAGGTTCTACCACAGGGAGCGCCGTCGCGGGCAGATCTGCAGCCGGGACTTCGGTTGTCGGTGTAAAGGTGGGCATGGGGGTGCGCGTTGGTTCGATAGGCTCTGCGGCCGGGGTTTGCGGACAACCGGCCAATAGGAAGGCTGTCAGCAGCCAACTCAGCAGCCAGAGCCGCGTCGGGTAGCGTTGTAAACGATCCATTCCTTCTTTTACCTCTCCAATAAGACTACGCCAAGGAAATAAGTTTTTCTGAAACCTAATCTATGACTGGATAACTTACTTCTCTTGATAGTCTAAAACAAACAGATAACATGGTGTATATTTTTGGACGAATTAAGTTTACTGCGTGTTCCCATAGTTGCCAAAACCGACGACCGCCAACCGCCGGCTTCGACAAGCGCAGGCTTCGACAAGCGCAGCCGGCGGTCTTCATTACTATCTTTTCGGGGCACGGGGCGTCGGACGGGGGGATTGGGCCCGGTTACCGCGATATTCAGCGGCAATGATGGCGCGAAATTGGCAGCGGCTCACATCAAAGAGGCGCGTCCGCAGCCACGGTTCCATCTTCTTCGGCTCGGCGCTCGTAGTGATCACGGTGGGGAGTTGCGCACTGTAGCGATGGTTGAGCAACTGGAAAAGCTTTTCTTTGGCCCAGGGCGTGGCACTTTCTACCCCCAAGTCATCCAGCACCAGCATGGGAATATTCTTGATCTCATCAAAACGGCGATCATAAGAAGTGGTAGCCGCCGGGCTAAAGGCGGCGCGCAGGTGGTCAAGCAGGTCGGGAACCACGATAAACATGACATCACTGAGCATCTGTTCAACCCGATAATTGGCAATCGCTGCGGCGAGGTGGGTCTTACCACAGCCGCTAACCCCAGCGAGCACGAGCCACCCCACCGGATTCGCCGCATAGCTCCGACAGGCCTCAGCCGTCTCCTGCATATTGGTGCGCTCTTCACCACTTAGCTCATTATTGCGCAGCGAAAAGTTGTCAAAGCGTTGGTCTTGATGCAACCCCAATGAACTGAGATCACTCTGCGTCGGGTTCTTCCCAGAGCGAAAATCGGGCGCAATGATGGCAAAGTGATTAACCAGATTGGCATCCATCAAACGACTGCGCAGCCGCGGTTCCAAATCTTCCAGCCGTTGGTTGGTGGTAATCACCGTTGGCAACTGGGCGTTATAACGCATGTTGAGCAGTTGAAAGAGCTTTTCCTGTGCCCACGGCGTACTGCTCTGAGCCCCCAGATCATCGAGCACCAGCAAGGGGGTCGAGCGTAACTGCTCAAAGAGTTCATCATATCCTACATCCGCATTCGGGTTGAACGCCGAACGCAGGTGGTCGAGCAGATCCGGGACAACCATAAAGACCGCGGGTTGGCCCAAGTCCACCCGCGCATTGGCAATCGCGGCGGCCAAATGGGTTTTGCCACAGCCATAGGTACCGGTGAGGAGCAGCCAACCCTCTGGCTCTTCGGCATAGTAACGACAGGTCTCAAAGGCGCGGCGCAGATTAAAAGCCTTTTCGGGGGAAAGATGGGTCGGCTCGGGGATAAAGCTCTCGAAGGTGTGCCGGCGCAGTGGTTCCAGATTGCCCAGCCGTTGGACAGAGCGTAGCCGCCGTTCCATATGCTCTTGTTGGCGGCAGCGGCAAGGGATGGCCTTGCCAAAATCGGGATGCCCAAGCGGCAGATCGGGCATGACATACCCTGTATCGCCACAGATGCGACAGGGCTCACGGCCGGCGTCCATGGCAATGTAGGTGCCGGCCCCTTTGGCGCGGCGGATCAGCTCATCGCTGCGGCTAGCCCCGGTGGTATCAGACGTTGCCCCATTTGGACGGACAATGGCATCTTTACCCGATGATGATGTCTGCATATTCGTCTGGGATATACTTCCGTCGGCGTTCTGCTTCAGTATTTGGCCCACTGTTTTCATGCTCTTTATCCTGCTTTCCTTCGGTTTCCCAGCGCTTGAGGATCGTCTGAATATAGCGCAAGGCCCGTTTATTGCGGCTGACCGCAATTTCAAAGGCTTCGTCGATCCAACTGGGGGCGTAACTCTTCTCCAGATCGCGCAGTTGCTCGGCAATTAAAGGCGTCATCAGACCAATGTTCTGCTCGTAGAGGACAAAAATGTTGGGTCGTTCCACACGCAGCCGCGCTTCGTCGGGAATGGCTGATTGCAGCTCATGCAGCTTACCCTGCCGGATGAGCGCCATTGTCTGCCGCCCTTTCACCGTGTTCATAAAGTACCAATCTTCGACCTTGGGCGCGCCACCGACCACGCTACCATCGGCCATCTGCGCTTGCGGCGTTTCGATCTCCAGGCGCAATAAGGTGTTGCGGGCAACGGCCCGTTGCAGGGCATCGGTCAGGGTCGCGATGGGGGAGCGCAGGGCATCTTCGGTGGCCAAACTTTTCAACAAGGTTTCGTCATCGCGCAGATCCGCGCCGCGCAGATAACGAAAGTCGCCGCTCTGTTCATTTAAGAGCCAGAAGCAATGGAGCGTCAACTTCAGTTCGGCCAGATCATCGATCTGGGGCAGCAGCTCGGTAAAAAAATAGTCAGGGATCACCACCGGCTTCATCTTCAGGTCGGGGAAGCCGATAAACCCAGTTGCTTTGGCATTCATGAGACATACTCCACTTTTGACGACTGACGATCGCGGTCGTCAGCGCAACATTAATACTCCAGATCCGTCCGCTGAATTTCCAAATCGCGGAACTGGGTTAACTCTTTCCGGAAGAAAAGGCTCACCGTCCCGGTTGCACCGTGGCGATGTTTGGCTACCAGAATATCGGCGATATTTTGGCGGTCGGTATCTTCCACATAGTAATCTTCGCGGTAAATAAACATGACGACATCGGCGTCCTGTTCGATACTATTGTGAACCACAATATTGTCAGCAACAAAATTGTGGTTACCAGGGACAGTCAGGTCATAGACAGCCTCAGTACCGTCCGCTTCGATCGAGACTATTTGATCCCAATAGACATCACTGTCTGCCAGCCGCTGTAGATCATCACATTTCACGGCATCGGCAACCCGCTGTGCACGCGTACGACTCACATTTTGTTTAAAAAGGGTCATACCCGCATATGCCATCCCCAATGCCTCATGCAGTTGCCGATGTGTAACCTTATTTTGGGACATGGCTGGCTTTATGAGTGTCTTCCATACGGTATCAGGAATTATATCTCGATTTGTATTTTCAACTCTTCCCTGTAAGTAATTCACGATTTCGGCCATTGACGATTGTTTATACGCGCCTAAAGCACCAATCTGCTGCGCAAACAACAGACAATCTGTTTTGCCGCTGACCAGCACATGATATTGATCCCTGCCCTTATCGCCTTGGGACAAACGCTTCACCCGCGCATTAATTCCCAAGCGCAGCAGTAAGGTCTGCACATCATAGGCTAAACGCGGACTACTCGACGCATAATAAATTGATGGCCTTGTACTTTGCCCCTGAACCAGCTTGATGCCACCATCGGTAGACCACAGATGCCTAAGGAATGGGACAATTACATTGACCGGCTGTTCAAAGAGCTTGGCAGGAATAAATTTTTCATAAGAGCGCAAGTTCCAAATACCAAGTGCGCTTAACCATTCACGGATAGGGCTATATACACCGTGCGTGTGGCTGCGTGTCGATGGCAGATAGACCTGATACCAGTTACGCTCTTGGCTAATGCGCGGGGCAATTTCATTCCCAAAAACGGTTGAGGCTAGTGAGACAACTGTCTCGGCCAAGTCAATTTCGCGAGTCGTATATTGAATGACATGGCCAGCTAGTGTGCAACCATCACCGATTAAGTGGCCTAACAAACCTACTTCTGCAGCAGACATGGTGGCGGTCGCGTTAACCGGCAAATTGCGTGGTAGGGCGACACGCTCATTGGCTTGAAGCTCTTCTAGTGGCTTCCACCCATCAAAGGTCAAAAACTTGTGATTAGCAGTTGCACGAATCGTGCGCCCAAGGCGCGTCTTTAATCGATAGACAGGTTTTACCCCTGTACAGAAAGCCGCGCTGACTTGCGCTGGTTCGAGCTTCCAGCGCTGTTGATTGAGGCTGAGCACCTCGAATCCTGATTGTCCGACTAAGCTGGCAATCGGTAAACGTTGCCCATTACTCATGGTCACCAATGTATCACCGGTCAGGCAACCGCTTTCACGCAGATCCGACAACATCGGTCGCTTGTCGGCGCGACTCTCCACGGCGCGGCTGAGCTGACTGAGGGCGATGACCGGGACGTTGAGTTCGCGCGCCAGCGACTTGAGCGAGCGGCTGATAAAGCTGATCTCCTGTTGCCGATTCTCGTTGCGCCCGTTGCCGCCACTTTGGCCGGTCATCAACTGCATATAATCGATGATGATCAGATCCAGCCCGTGTTCGGCGTAGAGGCGGCGCGCCTTGGTACGAATATCGGTGACGCTGACCGCCGGGGTGTCATCAATAAAGACATTGGTGTTGGCCAACATGTTGGCGGCTTCGAGCAGGATCGGCCACTCTTCTTCGTGTACGGTACCCAGGCGCAAGCGATGGCTGTCAATCGCGGTCTCCATGGCCAGCAGCCGTTGCACTAGCTGTTCGTTGCTCATTTCCAAACTAAAAAAGGCGACGCGCGTCTCATGGCGTTTGGCCGCGTTTTGGGCAATCGAAAGGCAGAAGCTGGTATTATGGACCAACATGTCGTCGGCAATAAAGTTATGGGTCGTCGGCACGGTCAAATCGTAAACGTGTTGCTCACCCAGGTACTCAATCGCCGTAATTTCATCCCAATAAAGATCACTGTCCGCCAATGCAAGCAATTCGGCATCAGCAAGTGCCTCCCCGATCTGGCGTAGGCGGCGACGGCTGGGTGATCGTTGGCCAACATGGAGATTGCTATCTGGGGGCAAGCCCATCTTCTGGTGGAGCGTCCGCCAACTTTGGCTACCTTTTTTCGCCAGAATCTGCGCCCAGACGGCAACCGGAATTAGATCGCGGTTGACATGCCCGTTCGTGGCTTGCGCTTGGGCCAACACACGCGCCAGCGCCTGCTCTTTGCCAAAGGCGCCGATGGCGATACAAAATTGCTGGAGACTAGCGGCATCCGTAATCCGTACCTCATAAGCCGGGCGGTAACTAGCCTGATACTTAATCCGGCGGTGGCGCAACTTGGCAATGATGCCGAAGCGCAACAGCAGATGTTGCACATCGTGGGCCAATTGTTTGGAGACCGTGCTATAGCTAATGGCGGCCTGTCGCTCATTTTGCACATAGAGGCTACCATCACAGGCAAAAAGGCGATTCAGGAAAAGGGCCAGCTTCGGTCGCGTGTAGGTAAAGACAGCCGCCGGGACAAACTTTTCGGCAGCCGCCTTGCCCCAAATCCCCTGTTGTTGCAGCCAGCGGGTTACACTATTTTGACTTTCCCGCCGCAGGGTGGTCAAGCCATTGGGGGCGAGTTGATCGGGCGTCACTTGTAACAATTGGGCAACCTGCGGCAAGAGGGCTGCAGACGGGACACTTTCCCCCTTGCGCCAAAAGCGGATCAGCGCAGGGTTCACGCCAAGTTCTTTGGCGACGCTTGGGACAGAAAGTTTCTGTTGGTCGAACTGCTGCACCAGCGTATGCGCAAAATCGGCGCGCTCCTGTAGCATGCTTTCCCGGTCGCTGGAGACATAGAGCGTGGGGGTCCGTTGCCCCTGGCTATCTTCATAACGGACCTTGACGCCAGGGAAAGCAGCGACGGCGGCGGCAAAATCAGCGCGCAGGCGTGGATTGCTGTTGGTGAATTGGGGGCTGATGTGACACACACAGCCATCGGCCAGGAAATAACCGAGCAATTTGGCTTCCTGCTCGGGGGCATCATGGGTGCCAAAGATCGGTAGCGTGCGCGGCACGGCCACATAGTCGCCAAGTTGCAATTCGCCAAGCGGCTGCCACCCTTGCATCGTCAAAAAGGGATGGGTGAGCGTCACCTTGATTTCACGGCCCAAGGCGGTGCGGACCAAATAGACCGGTTTTACACCATCATCAACAAAATGGCTAGCATGTGTGGCAGAGAGCTTGTAGTCAGCATTGATGGTCAACAGAGGCGCATGACGGGCGTGCACCAATGTTTCAATCGGTGTCAACTCACCCGTTTGCGGATTCAGCAAACGGGTACCGGCCGCGACACATTTACCCATTGCCGGCCGCGCGGCCAGAATAATCAGGTCGCTCTTTTGCAGGCCACCCAACAGGCGGTCAAGCATGGTAAAACCAGTGGGCACCCCCATCAACCGGTCCTGGTTGCGTGAGAGGAAGTCAATGTGATCGACGACGCGCGTCATGATCGCCCGGATCGGGGTCAGGTCGCGGTGAATGCGGCTTTCGCTCACGCCAAAGATGATCTGCTCGGCCCGGTCAACCACCTCATCAACTTCCAGGCTCTCATCGTAGGCGATTTCGGCGATCTTGCCGGCGGAGGCAATCAGCCGGCGCAAGACGGCGGTGCGTTCGACGATGCGTGCGTAGTGATCAATGTAGAGCGCCGTCGGCGTGCTGGCAATCAGATCAGTGAGATAGGCGGGGCCACCCACATCGGCCAAGCGGCTGCGGCGCTCCAACTCATCGACCAGGGTCACAAAGTCGAGCGGTTCGCGCCGTTCGTTGAGGGCGTACATGGCTTCGTAGAGCCAGGCGTGGCGCTCCCGGAAGAAATCTTCGGGGCGCAAAAAATTGGCCACTTTGATAATGGCATCGGGGTCGATCATTAGCGAGCCAAGCACGGCACGTTCGGCTTCGACATTGGCGGGAATGCTCCGCGCGGGAGTTTCAAATTCACTCATATGACTAATGCTGCGTCCTGCTGATGGGTCTAACGGTGGTTGCCGGGGTGACGGTCACTAGCCAAAAAGGATTGGTAAGCTGAATCGTTTGGTGGGCAGTGACAATCACCTGGGACTAAAGGCGAAAAAACGGCGAAGTCGCATAAACCGACCCCGCCGTTTGCATTGCAAGGAGTATGGAATTACCAACAAACGGTGTTATCCGAGCAGTGTGTCGAGATCCAAGCCTTCGATCAGATCCTTGAAAGCGCCCAGATCTTCATCACTTTGCGGCTGTCCACTCGCCTGCCGCTCTTCGTCGCTGAGGTGAACTTCTTCTTCTGGGCGTAATCCTGCTTGATCCATCACTTCGTCGGCCACGTAGATGGGGGCATTCACGCGTACCCCCAGGGCAATCGCATCGCTGGGCCGACTATCGATCTCCATGGTATCACCATCGACATCGAGCACAATCCGGGCAAAATAGGTGTTCTTTTCCAGGCCACTGATCAGAATATGCAATACTTCGCCGCCCAACGTCTCGATGATCGACTTGAGCAGATCGTGGGTCAGTGGCCTGGGCACCTCTACGCCTTGCAATTGTAAGGTGATTGATTCTGCCTCAAAGGGCCCAATCCAGATGGGGAGGATGCGGTCGCCTCCTTCTTCGCGCAACTCGACAATGCGATTTTGCGACATCAGGCTGACTCGTATACTGGCAATTGTGACTTCAATCATCGAACGATTCTCCCACTACCCGAAACACTTGCCCACGACTTTCTTAAAACGATACCCTTGATCTTAGCCCATAATCCTTTGGCCATGATCCCATCACTGCGCAACTATACCTTGCTCTGTCTAAAATTGCACATTTCCGGTTGCTCATCTCAGCAATTCTCAATAGGGAAACGTGTAGTGAGCATCCTCAGATGCGAACAGGTGTATATGAGCTGGGCTGCGCATCTGGGGATGCACAGTACACTGGTCCCAATTTCAAATTGCTGTGCTCATCTGATTGCTACCCAATCTCGCTTAACGATTCCTTAGCGATCTTGTAATTAAGCCCGTAACTGAGCCGGTGTGCGCTTAGCAACGCCAGTTTATCGCTAAAAACTTTGTGCAATTTTAAAACAACCGCAATTTAGATTATAGCATAATTGTCTTTCCATGCAAACTACTTTTTCTACCATAACCGTTCTGCCCACTAATTTCCGTAACAAACATTTCTATAGCAGATCGACTAAATGAACCAAAAGCGGCGCGAAACGAAATTTTTGTGCGCTGCCGCCTGCCTGTCCACGGCAAAAAAGCCAAGCCAGCTAGGCCGCCCCAGCAAAAGTCATGGCGACCGTAAAGTGGGTGGCCAAGGTTTCGCCTGGGGCCAGGATCTGTATGCCGCTGGTGGGATCGCCGTTGGCCAGCAGATTGACGCCATTGTTGGCATTGGTCACTGGTTCGACGGCAAAATAGGGCTTGGCCGGGTTAAAGAGAATCAGATGTTTACAGTTCGCGGCACATTGATAGTGCAGCGTAACGCCACTGACCGGCCAGGCAATCGTCCCGCCGCCATCATAACCATAGAAGCAGCCGTCGATAAAGTTAGCTGGTTCGAGCAGCCGTTCGTTCGTAAAATCTTGATGGGGGGCCAGGGGTTGCAGTGGCCCCGATGGAATGCGGTTATCGTTCGCATCGGGATAGACGCTGTCGATCTGAAAGTGGAGCAGCACCGGCTCCCCTGGCTGCGAAAGGGTACGGTTGTAATAGGGATGCCAGCCAAGACCGGCGGGCATGGGCGATTCGCCTTCATTGCGCACCGTCAACGTCGAAAGCAGACGGTCGCCGTCCAGGGCATAGCGTAGCGTAGCCGTAAAAGGCCACGGCCAGTTTACATCGCGAAAGTCACGCGAGGCAAAGGCGCAGTCGATCTGTGTCGCATCAACCGCGACAACCTGCCAGGGGCGATTGCGCACATCACCGTGGCTGGCATGGCGCTCGCCATTCGCCAGTTGATAGCTTTGCCCGCCAAAGGTAAAGCGCCCATTTTCAATCCGATTGGAATAAGGGATCAGCACAAAGCTGCTCGCCTTCAGATCAGTCGCGCCCCCTTGCACATCGGGCATCAACGGCAACCACGCGGCCTGCGGGCGCACAAAACAGCCCAGCACATTGACACCCTGTGCCGGGTCCACCACAAAACGAATTCGCTCATTTTCTAAAGTTATGGCACTCATGATTTATTTTCTCCAATGATTTGTTGGTTGGGTGGTTAGTTGGTGTCTAATCAACCTTTCCGCCTACCGCAACCAATCCGGCTTCCAGGTCGCGTCAAAGACACGCAATAGGTTTTCGCCGAGCAGTTGTTTGATTTCGTCATCCATAAAACCGTGCTCAACCAATTTTTGGACCAAGTAGGGGTAATCTTCGATGCCGTTGAAGTCGGCGGGCTGGCGGTTATTAGGGTCTGGGGGGCGCGCCACCCGATCAAAGGCATCGGTGACTGAGCCGTAGGGCAATGCATCAGGGTCCGGCTCATGCGCGGGATAGGCCCCCATCGTGCCCATCGAATCAGTCGAGATGCCCACATGGTCGATGCCAACTAAATTGATCGTATAGACCAGACAGCGCAGATAGTCGTCGAGGGTCGGCATCCCCGGTTTGCCGGACCAGATCAGTGGTGCCCAGGTGGTGATGCAGACCACCCCCCCAGTCGCGGCCACCGCTTTGATCTGCGCATCCGTAATGTTGCGCGGGTTGTCAACCACTGCTTTGGGATTAGAATGCGAAGCGATCAAGGGGGCACGCGCAATCGCGCAGGCTTCCAGAAAGGTGCGCTGGCCCACATGGGTCAGATCAATAGTAATGCCATAACGCTCCATCTCACGCATCAGTACATGGCCATATTGGCTCAAGCCGCCATCATTGCGCTCAAGGCAGCCATCGCCCACCAGGTTGCGTTCGTTGTAGGTCAGCTGGCAGATCCGCAAGCCTAATTGTTTCCAGAGCAACAAACTCTTGGGATCGGCACCAATAAAAAGTGAATCTTGGGCCAGCAGAATATGGGCGATCTTGCGCTGGGCATGGGCGGTGCGAATCGCAGCCGGCGCATCGGCCAGACAAAAGGCCGGATCATTGAAGATGATCTCGAGAAAGTCCTGAACGCGCGGCAGCGCCCGCAACATATCATCGCCGGGCATGGGGATCGTCAAGCCAACCGCGGCGACCCCAGCGCGCGCGGTACGTTCCGTGTGGCTGATCAGATACTGCACACAGGGATCGATGATCACCGCCTCGCGATGGAGGCGGGCGGCACGCGCACTGACGGGGCGACTGCTCCCTTTGGGATGAAAGGGCTGGTGTAATTGCATCTTCTCCTCTATCCTTTCTTGCACCAGTTTTTGCACTTTTGTGGCAGAATAGACCAAAGAGCCTGTGGTGCGTGGGTCATACCAGCATACGCATGAGCAACATCAATGTCTAGCGAAAGAGGAGCAATGAACGCTGAACCGGCGCTAACGGCGCAACCAACGATTCGGGCCGTGATTTTTGATATGGACGGCTTGATGCTTGATACCGAACGGCTGGCACAACAGGCTTGGCAACGCGCTGGTGCCGAATTAGGGTACGCATTGCCCGATGAACTTTATCTACAGGCGGTTGGCCGCACGGCAGTAGCCACCGAAGCACTGTTGCGCAATGGTTTTGGGGCTGATTTTCCTTTTCCCGCCATCTATGCCCGCAAACAGGAATATTATCATGCCGCGTTAGAAAGTGCACTTCCGACCAAACCAGGCCTGTTTGAATTGCTGGCACTGTTGGCGACCTTAGGCTTGCCCAAAGCGGTGGCGACCTCAACAGCACGGCCATTAGCCCTCAAAAAGTTGACGATGGCGGGTCTACTCACACATTTCACCATCATTGTCTGTGGTGACGAAATTGCCCATGGCAAACCGGCCCCCGACATCTTTCTGGCCGCGGCCGAGAAATTGGCGATTATACCGGCCCACTGTCTTGTGCTGGAAGATTCACCCGCCGGCATTCAGGCCGCCCACGCCGCCGGCATGATCCCCGTGCACGTGCCTGACCTGATTGCGCCTTCAGCGGAAACGCGCCGCCTCGCCTATACAGTCTTGCCGTCGCTGCACGAAGTCCGCCCCTTGATCCAAAAGTTTGCTACGCCCTAAGCACTTTGTAAGTTAAATCAAAGCCAGGCGGGGAGTGAACCATCCCCTATCGTCTAAACTAGCCGCCATAGTCCCGTAGCGCATGACGGGCGACCACCCACTTATGGACTTCATCGGGGCCGTCATAGATGCGGGCGGCGCGTTCATGGCGATACCAATAGGCCAGTGGCGTATCGTCAGTTAGCCCCAGGGCACCGTGGGTTTGGATCGCCCGGTCCAAGACTGTTTGCAGTACATTGGCGACAAAGAACTTAATCGTTGAGATCTCCGTGCGGGCGGCGTACGCGCCTTCCCGGTCGATCTTCCAGGCCGCGTGCAGCACCAGCAGCCGCGCAGCATTGATCTCGGCGCGACTTTCGGCGATCCAATTCTGCACCGTCTGTTGATCGCGCAGTAAGCCGCGGGACGAGAGGCGGCGGCGACTAGCGTAACCGCACATCAGGTCAAAAGCCCGTTCGCAGATGCCGATCCAGCGCATACAGTGGTGAATGCGTCCCGGCCCCAGGCGCTCTTGTGCGATCTGAAAGCCCGCCCCCTCTTCGCCCAACAGATTGTGGACGGGCACGCGCACATTGTCAAAGCGCACCTCGGCGTGGCTGGCGTGATCACTGCCGCTTTCACCCATGATCGAGATGTTGCGCACCAGCGTAAAACCGGGCGTAGCGGTGGGGACCAGGATCTGGCTTGCCCGTTTATGGCGATTTTCCGCTTGGGGGTCGGTCAGCGCCATCACAATGGCAAAGGTGGCGCCGTCAGCCGCGGTGGTAAACCATTTGTGGCCGTTGATCACATAGTCGTCGCCGTCGCGAATCGCAGTTGTGTCCATCAAGGTGGGATTGGAACCGGGATTTTCCGGCTCGGTCATGGCAAAACAACTGCGAATTGCCCCTTGCGCCAGCGGCTGTAGATAGCGCGCCTGCTGTTCCGGGGTGCCATAGAGCATGAGCACTTCCATGTTGCCCACATCAGGAGCCTGGCAGTTAAAGACATAGGGTCCCAACGGCGTGCGCCCCAATGCCTCGCTCACATGGGCATATTCGGCGAGGGTAAGGCCCATGCCGCCATGTTCGACCGGCAAAAAGGGTGCCCAAAGGCCGGCCGCTTTGACTTGGGCGCGTTTGGCAGCCAACGCCGGCAGCAAGTCGCGAAAGTCACCGTTGAGAAAGGCACCTTCCAGCCCAATCAATTCTTGATTGACAAAGGCGCGGACCCGATCCAAAATCGGTTGCAGATGGGTAGGAATGGCAAAATCCATTAGTCTTTCCTTGTCAGTTGATAACGATTCACTCACTCCCTGCCAACCTCACCGCACGAGCAGGTGAGGGGCCGGGGGTAATCGCCATTGACCGGAAGTAGGCATACAGCATTCAGAAAAGGGCTGTGGCCTAATACTGTATTCCTAATTCCGATTTGAATTTTCATATGCTCGCTCCTCCAATTTTAACGCAGAGTGCAAAGGATGCAAAGAGACACAATGAGCACAATTTATGGACAGATCAGCGGTTGGGGTGCGCACACCCCGACAACGGTGTTAACCAATCAAGAATTGGCGCAACGGGTCGAGACCAGTGATGAATGGATCGTGCAACGCAGTGGCATTCGCGAGCGGCGGATCGCGGCCCCCGGCGAGACGACCGGCACCATGTCGCTGGCCGCTGCGCACCAAGCCTTGGCCCGCGCCGGGCGCACGCCCCTTGATCTTGATCTGATCATTGTGGCCACCTCTAGCCCTGATCATCTGACGCCGCCGGTCTCCAGCGAGATCCAACATGCGTTGGGGGCCACGAATGCGGCTGCCTTTATGATCTCAACCGGCTGTACCGGCTTTGTCTATGCCCTGACCGTTGCCTATCAGTTCATTGCCACGGGTGCCTATCGCTGTGTACTGGTCATTGGCGCGGAATTGCTTAGCCGGTTCGTCAATTGGCAGGATCGCAGCACTTGTGTCCTCTTTGGGGATGGGGCGGGTGCGGTGGTGGTGGAGGCGACCGATCAGCGCTGTGGGCTCTATGGCTTTAACCTGGGCTCGGACGGTAGCCAGGGCCAGCAAATTATCATGGAAGCCGGCGGCTCGGCGCAACCGATTGACGCGGCGGCGTTAGCCGCCGGCACTCATTATATCCAGATGAATGGACGCGAGGTCTACAAATTTGCCACCCGCATTATTGGGCCGGCCAGTGCGGCGGCGTTGGCCCAAGCGAATCTCACCCTAGACGCGATTGATTGGATCGTCCCGCACCAGGCGAATTTGCGCATTATTGAAGCCGCCGCCAAACAGATGGATCTGCCCCTGGAACGTTTTCTCATCAATATTGAACGTTATGGCAATACCTCAGCCGCCTCGATCCCGCTGGTCTTGGCCGAAAATCTTGACAGTGGGCGGGTAAAACCGACTGATACCCTCTTGTTGGTCTCCTTTGGGGCCGGCTTGACCTGGAGCGCCGCGGTGCTCCAGTTACAGCCCGGGCAAGGATAGGTACAGAGTAAATTAAATAATCTGTCATGCCGAGTTACCGATTTTGCCTTGGCAAAATCGGTAACTCGGCATGACAGAACCTATGATTAGGCGGCGTTGTTATAGCCCCAAGTAGGCATCAATCACCGCGGGGTCGGCCAGCAAGGTCTTGGCGTCGCCACTCATGCTGATGCGCCCGGTTTCTAGCACATAGGCCCGATTGGCAACTTGGAGCGCAGCCTGTGCATTTTGCTCCACCAGTAAAATCGTGGTCTGCTGCTCTTCGTTAAGGCGGCGAATAATGTTAAAGATCTCCTCGACCAGCAGTGGGGCCAACCCCATTGATGGCTCATCCAGCAGCAACACACGTGGGTTCTGCATCAACGCCCGCCCAATCGCCAACATCTGCTGTTCCCCGCCGGAGAGCGTGCCACCCTTCTGACTGATCCGTTCACGCAGCCGCGGGAAGATCGTAAAGACCATCGCCATGCGCCGGTCGATCTCAGCGTTGTCAGAGAGCAAATAGGCCCCCATCTCCAGATTCTCCAGCACCGTCAGCACCGGGAAGACGCCACGCCCTTCCGGGACATGGCCGACACCAGCCTGTACAACCTTGTGCGGTGGCACGCCGACAATCGATTGGCCACGCAACTTTACTTCCCCCTGGCGCGGCTGCAGCAACCCGGAAATCGTGCGCAGGGTGGTGCTCTTGCCGGCCCCATTGCTGCCGATCAGGGTGACAACTTCCCCTTCATTCACGACCAGTGAGATCCCTTTAAGGGCATGGATCTTGCCGTAGTAACTATGCACATCTTTGAGTTCAAGCAATGGCGTGGCCATGGTTAGTTACCCCCTTGCGGCAAGGCCTGATTCTGGGCGGCGCGCTCATCGTGGAGCTGGGCCTGGCGGCCCAAGTAGGCTTCGATCACCCGCTGATTTTTGCGCACTTCCGCGGGGGTACCCTCCGCGATCTTCTGGCCATAATCTAAGACCGAGATGCGCTCGGAAAGATCCATAATCACCTTCATGTCATGTTCAATCAGGAGCACCGTTACGCCCAGATCATCGCGCAATTTGCGGAAGAGCCGGGTGGCGTCTTCGGTCTCTTGCGGATTCATGCCGGCGGTTGGCTCGTCCAGCAGAATCAACTTGGGCCGCGCCGCCAATGCCCGTGCAATCTCGACCCGGCGCTGTTGACCGTAGGGCAGATTCTTGGCAATCTGATCACCGATGCCTAGCGGCAACTCAACATAACGCAACCAGCGTCGGGCATCGGCACGCGCGGCGCGCTCGGCATCGCGGAAAGCCTTGGTCCGCAGGATCGCGCCCCAGGCGGTGACCTTTAAGCGGGTGTGCGCCCCCACCAGCACATTTTCGATCACGGACATATTCTGGAAGAGCCGAATATTTTGAAAAGTCCGACTCATGCCGAGGGCCGTAATCTGGTCGGGGCGCCGCCCGGCGACCTTCTTGCCATCAAAGTTGACGGTGCCCTCTTCCGGCGTGTAAATGCCGGTGATCACATTGAAGAGCGTGGTCTTACCGGCACCATTGGGGCCAATAATGCTGGCAATCGTGCCACTCTCTAATTTGAAATCAACGGTGTTGACCGCGATTAGCCCGCCAAAGCGCTTGGTGATTTTGTCTAAATGTAATAGCGTCGCCATTAGGGGTTCCCTCCGCGCGCAAAGTGATCCTGCGCAAAGCCTGGTTGTTCAAAGCCACCACTCGCCGCATCATCCCCTTCATGCATCTCCAGTTGTCGGCGCCGTGAGGGGATAATGCCTTCGGGGCGGAAGATCATCATCAGGATTAGAATTAAGCCAAAGGCCAGCCGCTGGTAGCGTGCCGGGTCAAGTTGGGTCGGCAATTGGGCCCACGGCAGACCGATGAGCGGGATGATGCCGGTGCCCTGGCGAAGCCGGCTCAATTCCAACGAAAGCGTCTGTAACCAGTCGATGTTGAGCATCGTCACGACCGCCGCGCCGACAATCACACCGGGAATGCTGCCCAAGCCGCCCAGAATCACCATCACCAAAATCGTAATTGACGAGACCAGCGAGAAGCTCTCCGGGCTGACAAAAGTGCGATTGGCGGCAAAGACAACTCCCATCGCCCCCGAGAAAGAGGCCCCAATCGCAAAGGCCAGCAGTTTGGTGCGCACCAGGGGGATGCCCATCGCGATGGCCGCCACTTCATCTTCGCGAATTGCCGTCCACGCGCGCCCGATCTTGGAATCTTCCAGCCGCGTCGCGACGATGACCACAAGAATCAACAACACAAGTGCCAGCAGATAAAAGAAGAAGCCATAGACATCACCCACACTCATCGGTCGCCCAGACTGACGGGTCAGCCATTCTAACATGTCGGGGCTGGTGAGAAAGGGGGGCAGTGGTGGCCGTTGGATGGGGGTAATGCCCTGTGGACCATTGGTGAGATTAAGGGGCTTGTCCAGATTGTTGGCCAACACACGAATCACCTCGCCAAAGCCCAGGGTGACTATCGCCAGATAGTCACCGCGCAGCCGCAAGACCGGCAAGCCGAGGGCCACCCCCGTCATGCCCGCGACAAAGACCGCGCCCAACAAGAAGAACCAGAAGAGCCCGCCGGGGTAGGGAAAGGTCGGCAGGATCGAAAAGGTGCCGGCGACCTCGTCCATATGCCAGATCTGTTGCGAGCCAAAGAAGGCCCACAGATAAGCCCCGACGGCATAGAAGGCGATATAGCCCAGATCGAGCAAGCCGGCAAAGCCGACCACGATATTGAGCCCCAGGGCCAACGCCCCAAACGCACAGATCTGAAAGCCGATTTCCAACAAGAAGGGATTGCGCACGCCGAGAATGGGCACGATGATCATGAGCACAAGGGCCGCAATGGTATAGCGGATCACCGTCCAGCGTGGAATATAGAAAATTAATAGTAATCCCAGCATAAAGAGCAGCCGCCAGGGTAGGAAGCGGGGTTGGGCGTAGACCAGGTAAGAGACATAGCTCATATAACCGACGACCACAACCACGTAGATCAGATTACCCCACAGGGTTCCTAAGAAGCGGTCGAGCAGTGAGCGGTCACTTGATTCTTTCATTGTCATCAGATTGTTCCCTTCTTACGCCTTTTGCGTTACCGTCTGGCCTAACAAGCCGGAAGGCTTGAAGATGAGGATGATAATCAGAATCGCAAAGGCGAAGATATCTTTGTATTCGGCCCCAAATGCGCCACGGGTGAAGATGGAGAGGTACGAAGCGGCAAAGGCCTCTAACATGCCCAGCACAATGCCGCCCAGCATCGCGCCGGTAATGTTGCCGATGCCGCCCAACACCGCTGCGGTAAAGGCTTTCAACCCAGGGAAGAAACCGACAAAGGGATCAATCCGCGACACTTTCAGCGCGAAGACAACCCCGGCTGCGCCCCCCAGCGCGCCGCCAATGAGAAAGGTCATGGAAATAATGGCGTTGACATTGATCCCCATGAGGCTAGCCGTGCGTTGATCCTGCGCCACCGCGCGGATCGCTTTGCCCAACTTGGTGGCATTGACCAGATAGTTGAGCCCCACCAGCATGATGATCGCAACGACCATGATAATTAAGTTTTGGGTCTGGAGTGCAATCGGAATCTCGCGGCCATCAAATTCGACGGTAGTGAGCACAATACGCTGGGAAAAGGGGCCAAAGGTGGGGAAGGAACGGTAGAAATCGCCATTAACCAGGCTCTGATAAAAACGCATGAGATCTTGCAGCAGGAAGCTGACCCCAATCGCAGAGATTAAGGGCACCAGCCGGGGGGCACCGCGCAGTGGTCGATAGGCTACCCGCTCCACCGTCACCGCCAGCAGACCGGCAATGATCATACCGAAAATGATGGCAACGATCACAAAGAGATAGGCGTTGAAGGGAATGATCTCTTGCAACCAGCCTTGCGCAGCGGCGAAGATCAATAGCTCCACGCCGGCGAAAGCGCCAAACATGAAGATTTCCCCATGCGCAAAGTTAATAAATTCAAGCACCCCATAAACCATGGTATAGCCTAGCGCAATGGTTGCGTAGACAAAACCAACAGCAATCCCATCAATTAACACCTGGGGCAAAAGGACAAGGGTTATTTGGAAGAGATCGAGATCTTCGCGCGAGGGGCGCAGCAAGTAGGCGATCCCAACGACAACCGCCGACAGGATCACGGCGCTGCCAAAGACAAAAAGCAGAAGCTGACCAAGCGGGCGCAAAATGGCCTGCAAGGGATTAGTTCTCCGAAGCTGCATAAATCACTCCTAACCGGGAAGGGCCGCTGGTTGATAAGAAGCTTTATAATTGTCAATTAAGAATTGTCAATTCTTAATTGTTAATGCGTTCGCCGACGCCACAACAACCAGGCCTGGGTTAAAGATCGCGTGAGAGGGCAAACATCAAACCTATCAAAGACTGAGCGTGGATACAAGTAGAGACGTAGCCAGGCTACGTCTCTACGGGGAGTGCTATGAACCGTCGCTAAACAAGAACCTCAGCCGCCAGTTATTCAGTGGGGGCTTCGATGTCGAGGGCCTTGATCACCTGGTTGTTGTTCCATTCCGCCGGGTCGGTGGAGCCAACTTGCAGCACGAAGTAAGTGGCGGTTGTCTTATCACCAATGCCGTTGAAGGTAACATTGCCGGTGATGCCAGGGAAGTCAGCGGTAGCACGAACGGCTTCGGCGACTTGGGCACGGGTCGGCTTGCCACCGGCGGCTTCGGCCGCATTGGCAATGGCTTCCAAGCAGATGTTCATCGAATCATAGGCCTGCGCCGCAAAGGGTTGGGTCGATTCGCCAAAGCGGGCTTCGTAATCGGCGATGAATTGAGCGGTGCCTTCATAGACATTCGCGGGGCCGGCAACTGAGCTGTAGTACATATCCTGCACGGCTTCGCCGGCGAGGCTGGCCAATTCCGAGCTATCCATGCCATCGGGGCCCATGAACTGAGCGGTAATGCCCTTTTCACGTGCTTGCTTAAAGAAGATCCCGGCCTGGCTGTAGATACCACCAAAATAGATCAGATCCGGATTCACAGCCACAATCGGGGTGATCAGGCTATCAAAGTTTGATTGCTCTTCGGTGCCTTCAAAGCCCAACACGTTAATCCCATTTTCCTCAGCCGATTGACGGAAGAATTCGGCCACACCCTGACCATAAGAGGTCTTGTCGTGGACGATATAAACACTCTGCACACCCAAATCGCCACGGGCAAATTCTTCGCCGACCACGCCCTGCACATCATCGCGACCGACGATGCGGTTGATCTCAGCATAACCGCGATCAGTGACGACCGGGTTGGTGTTGGCCGGCGAAACGGCGGCTAACCCAGCATTGTGATATTCCTCAGAGCTGGGGATCATCACACCGCTGTTCAAGTGACCGACCAGACAGAGAATATCGGGATCGCCGACAATCTGCTTGGCGTTGGCAACCCCGGTGTCCGGCGTCGCCTGATCATCGAAAGGGGCCAGTTCGACGGTATAGCCCATTGCTTCCAACGCGCCCTTGTTCTGCTCGAGGGCCAGTTGCGCCCCATTCTTGATGGCAGTACCCAAGACCGACTGCGGGCCACTCAGCGGGGTCTGACTGGCAATCTTGATCACAGTGCTGCTACCATCGACACTCTCTGTGGTCGTGGTGACGGCAGAGCTTTCCGTGGTCGTCACCGCATCGGTGCTAGCAGCTTCTTCAGCAGCCGCCTCAGTCGGCGCGGCTTCTGGCGCAGGGGCAGCCGGCTCTGGGGCTGGACAAGCGGTCAACAACAGTGCCAAGATGACGAGCACAGACAACAGCATGACACGATTCTTCATAATGCGTTCTCCTTCATTCATTGAATTCAGCGATTGGTGTAACCGATTGTTATACTTGCGGTTGCCATCATTTAACATTTTCTACATGAGTAAAAATGTTAAATGATGGCAGAGCCAAATATATAACAATATATAACTGATCGAACCTATGGTGTGGGTACTTGAAAAACCGCGGTTTTGACATCATACATCATTAAGACAAGAAGCTACCGCCTTCAAGCAGCGCACACTGCAGGCCGTGGTGACATAACAGCAGGTGGCGTAATGCACCCAAGACGGCGGCTGACTAGCAATAGAGGATGATGGAAACCGATCAGCCGCCGATGTGGTCCAATATATCATAATTGTCCTACATTCGTCCAAAATGGCGCGCGGCTTTACAGTTTCTTTTTTCAACAAAATCGTTTCGTGTTTCAAAAGAAATGGTTGTCCACTTTTCTGCACTCACACAAAATTGTGATATAGTAAATCGCAGTCCATACGCAACATGTTTTACCCGATGCGCTCATCATACAGATTATTAACGCAAATCTAACACGATTCCAACAAAGATCTGGTATTCTTTCATGATGATTAATCCATTTATTATCGGCTTGACCGGTAACATTGCAACGGGCAAAAGCACCGTGCTCGCCTATTTGGCCCAACAGGGTGCGCATGTCCTTGATGCTGACCGATTAGCCCACGAGAGTATGCAAAAGGGGACCCATACCTATTGGGCCATTGTTGATACCTTTGGACCGTCGATTTTACAACCCAATGGCGAGATTAATCGGCGTGCCCTGGGCGATATTGTCTTTTCCGATGCGGATGCCCTCCAGCGCTTGGAGGCGATTATTCATCCAGCGGTCTTTGACCTGGCGCGCCAGGAACTGCTGGGCGTCGAAGCCCCGGTGATCATTTTAGAAGCGATCAAACTGCTTGAGGCTGGTCAACTCGTGACGATGTGTGACGAAGTGTGGGTGGTAACTTCCAGCCCCGAAACCCAATTGCGACGCCTGCGCGAAATGCGGCAGATGGATGAAGCCGAGGCGCGCCGACGGATGCAGGCACAATCACCGCAGGCTGAGAAGATCAAGCGGGCCGACCGGGTGATTGTCAATGATGATGATGTGGAAGCGCTCCAAAAGCAGTTGGATGAAGCCTGGCAAGCTCTTAGCGAAAAACTGGCCGCAAGGGCGTAAACGGCAATCGAGTATCATGATTGCATGAAAAATACGAATTGATTCATGAAACCATTGAAACACTTCTGGCGCGATTATCCTGTTCTTTCCAATTGGCTGATCCTGGCGATTGGTATGGTCATTATCCTCTACTTCAGCGCGCGCCATGTTGGCTTTTTGCCGGGACAATGGGCGGCATTGATGATTGCCACCGTTGGCTTGGCCGGTTTATGTGCGTGGATTATTAATTGGGAATAGATATGTAGTGGCGTTGTAGCGTAAAGCAGGTACCTAGCAATTATGGCGAAAACTATGGAAAAACGGGATTATTACGAAGTTTTGGGTGTGGCACGCACGGCGGACAAGGATACCCTGAAGAAGGCCTTCCGCAAATTAGCACAGAAGTATCACCCTGATGTCAACAAGACGGTGGAAGCAGAAGCGCTCTTTAAAGAGATCAATGAAGCTTACCAAGTCTTGAACGATGATCAGAAGCGCGCCGCCTATGACCGCTTTGGTCATGCCGGCTTACAAGGCATGGGTGGTGCCAACGACTTTTCAGGCGGGTTTAATGATCTGGGCAGCATCTTCGAAGAGCTCTTTTCCGGCTTTGGCGGCTTTTCCAGTAGTGGTGGTGGTCAAGGCCGCCGGCAGGCGCGGCGCGGGGCCGACCTGCGCGCCGACATCCGGCTCACCTTTGAAGAAGCAGCCTTTGGCGTTGATAAAGAGATCGAGATTCCGCGCATGGAGCGGTGTGACCATTGCAGCGGTTCTGGTGCAGAGCCACCGACCGCGGCCGTGACCTGCTCCACCTGTAATGGGGCCGGTGAGATTCAACGCCGCCAACAGAGTCCCCTCTTTGGCACGGTGATTACCGCTAGTCCCTGCACCACTTGTGGCGGCACCGGTGAAGTGATCCCTTCCCCCTGCGCCGTCTGCAAGGGGCAGAAGCGCATGCGCGTCACGCGTAAGATCAATGTGAAGATTCCCGCCGGGGTCGATGAAGGGACGCGCATTCGCCTGGCCAATGAAGGCGAAGCCGGTCAACAGGGCGGTCCCGCCGGCAATCTCTACGTGGTGATCACGGTTGAGTCGCACAAAGTCTTTGTGCGCGACCAGTTTGATCTGCATCTGGAATTGCCCATTAATGTGGCCCAAGCCACCTTGGGCGCGACCGTTAAGATCCCAACCCTCGACGGCGAGATGGAAAGCCTGGATGTTCCCGCCGGGACACAGAACGGGCGCACCTTCCGCAAACGGGGCCAGGGGATTCCCCACCTGCAACGCAGTGGCCGTGGTGACATGGTGATTACGACCAGGGTGGTAATTCCCACCAATCTCACGGGCGAGCAGAAAGAGCTTTTCCGAGCCTTGGCCAGGAGCTTTGGCGAGGAGACGACCGAGCACAAGGGGCTACTAGATCGACTGTTTGGCACCTAAATCTGCAGCGCACCCAATTGCGTTACGTTGATTTCGATGCGTCCCCGGCGTTGTTGCAACGCCGGGGACGTTGTTGTTTAGCCCTATTTTTTGTTGATCAACCTGTTTTCGTTTACAGTAAGGCTTCCGCATTACATTTTACGGGTTAGATTTTACAAGTTACGTTTTACATAATAAATGAAAAAGCGAGAATCTATTTTATGGCAACAACGTCCGACCTGCGCAAAGGGATGTTAATCCGCTACAATGGCGCAATTCACCGTGTCGTCGAACAACAACATATTAGTCCAGGCAACTGGCGCGCCTTTGTGCGTTTACGCCTCAAGAATTTTGCGACTGGCCGCATTGTCGAAGATCGCGTGCGGGCCGGCTCCGATATTGATATTGTGATGACCCAGACCCGGGCCGCCCAGTTTCTTTACAAAGCGGGTGATATGTATCACTTTATGGATAACGAGAACTTCGATCAAATCGAACTCTCGGAAGATGCCATTGGCGACCGCATGCAATTTGTCAAAGAAAATGAAACGGTGACCCTGCTCATTATTGACGAGAACACCGTGCTTGATGTGGAGCCGCCCACCTTTGTTACCCTCACCGTCATCCAAGCCGATGTAGCCGTACGCGGTGACACCTCGACTAACATTCTCAAGACGGTGACGTTGGAAACCGGTGCCACGGTACAGGTGCCGGCCTTTATCAAAGAAGGCGATCTCCTACGCATTGACACCCGCAGCGGTGAATATGTGGAACGGGCCAAAGAATAAGGCGTGAAACGTAAAACGTAAAACGTGAAACGTGAAACGTAAAACGTGAAACTACTCGACACGAATCACGTTTCACGTTTCACGTTTTATGCTCTTAAAATAGCCTTTAGAATTTGGAACCATTATGACAGAGATCGTAGGCGAACTCATTGAAATTGCCGTCGAGGTGGATGACGAAGCCGCCGAGGCCGTTAGTGAACTCTTCAACCGTTATAATGGCGGTAGTTATGAAGAGGAGAACGAAGCAGGCGAAGCCGGGGGCGGTGGTGCCGTCATCGAAGTAACTGGCATCGACGACTTTGGCAATCCAATTCCAGACAAATATCGGGTCGTGGTCAAAACCTATGTCAAGCCGGGCGAGCGCGGACAGACTGTGCGCCAGCAGCTAGAGGAAGGGCTCTGGCGGCTTAGCCTGCTCTATCCCATCCCCACGCCCGAGATCCGCACCGTCCAGGAAGAAGATTGGGCCACCGCCTGGAAGAAGTTCTACAAGCCGCTGCGCATTGGCCGCCGTGTTGTGCTCAAACCAACCTGGGAAGAATTTAACGCCCAGCCTGATGACCTGGTGATCCACTTGGATCCAGGCATGGCCTTTGGGACGGGCATGCACCCCACCACCCGCCTCTGTATTGTGGCGCTGGAAGAGTTGGTGCAAACGGGTGACAGGGTGCTCGATCTGGGCACCGGCAGTGGTGTGCTGGCTTTTGTGGCGGCTAAATTGGGGGCGACCAATGTGTTGGCCACCGACATCGATCCGCTAGCCGTGCGGGTGGCACGCGAAAATGCCGAACTCAACCAGATCGACCCGACGGTGCTGGCGATCGAGTTGGGCAGTGTCCCCGCGGCGATGACTGGGCGCTTTGGGGTGATTGTCGCCAATATTCTGGCCGAAGTGCTGGTGGGCCTTTTTGACGGTAAGTATCAGAACACGCCCCTGGCCGAGCCGCTGCAGGCCGGCGGAGCAATGATTCTCTCCGGCATCCTGGCCGAAAAGGCGACCATGGTGATTGACGCCGCGGCCCGTTATGGGCTAACGCTGGTTGATCAAAAACAAGAAGGTGATTGGGTCGCGCTCGTCGTACGCCAGGGGCATTAATGCAGCTAGTACAGTGCGGCGTAAATATACCCACAGTAGAATCGTGCCTAGCTGGTCCGTGACCAGCGCTGGTCACGGACCAGCTAGGCACAGGTGAGCGATTGGCTTATTTAGGCCGCCATGTACCAGCGATTCTCGATTAGAAATTGGCACCAGTGTCACCCAGCGGGTACCCGGCATCCCCTGATGCGCAGCCCAGTTCGCGGGGCGACCGTTCGCATCGGGGGATGCGCACTACACCTTTCCAAATTGGGAATTGCTAGATGCATCGGTTCTTCTTGACTGAAACAGGGCTACAGCCTGCACAGACCGTCGACCTGGAGGCGATTGCGCATCAGCTCCAGGTCGTTTTGCGTCTACAGCCCGGGGCGCAGATCGTCCTGCTAGATGGGCTAGGTCACGCCTATCTGGCCGAAATTACCTCACTCCAGCGCCGCGCGGCGACTGGCTATATTATCCAGCAATTGCCCGATCCACCAGAACCAACGCTGCGGCTTACCCTCTATCAGTGCAGTTTGAAGGCTGACAAATTCGAATGGATTCTACAAAAAGGCACCGAGTTAGGGGTCTCCTCGTTTGTACCGGTGATCAGCGAACGCAGTGTGGTGCGCCCCGCGGCCGCGATCCAGAAGAAATATGAGCGCTGGCAGGCGATCATCCGGGAGGCGGCCGAACAGTGTGGCCGTGGCGGCCTGCCAACCCTGCACGCGCCTCTCACCTGGGCGGAGGCAATTGCCCAAGCCGATGGCTTGCGCTTGTTACCTTGGGAAGCCGCGGCCAGCAGCGCCCCCCACCTGGCACCGTTGCTGCTGGCCCAGCAACCACCTGCCGTTGCCTTGCACCTGCTGATCGGGCCGGAAGGGGGTATTAGCGACGCCGAAGCGGCGACGGCCCAGGCGGCTGGTTGGCAAGCCATTTCGCTGGGTGCTCAGATCTTGCGCGCCGAAACCGCCGCCTTGGCAGCCGTGGCCGTGGCGCTGAGTCTCAGCGCAGCGCTTGCCAATCCGCTTCCAGCAGATCAACCAGTTGCGTAATGGCAAAACGCTGGCGGGGCCGCGTGAGCAGTTGCACCTCAACCTGGTTGGCCAGTTGGGCGAGTTGTAGGAGCAGGGCGTTACGCTTTTGCAGATCAGGGGGCAGTTGCGGATGGTAAAGAATATGTTGCAGCGGTGCTAATTTGGCAACGCCTGTCAGTCGTTGTAGTTGTACCGCGGCCACTTGCGCAGCTTGCAAAATGTAGAGGCAATGGACCGGCTGTAATTGCACGTCAACGGACTGAGCGTTCGGTAAAGCAGATTTTTCCAGTTCTGCCCGGATCGCACGCCCGACTTCACCCGCGCGGCCCAGTTGATGGATTGCCTGGAACCATAATTGGCTTTGGCCGCCAGAAGGCAAGAGCTGTGGCATACCGTGACGGCCAAAGGTAATCATACTAATTTCTTCCGCCAGCACGGGGTAGCCGCGAGTGGCAAAGGCAGCCGCCAGTGCGGATTTGCCACTCCCCGAGATGCCGGCAAAGATCATCGCCCCGTGTGCAGTCGCAATGGCACTGCCCTGTAGCGGCAAGTAATTGCGCTGTGGCCAGAATGTGGCAAGGACTTGACTCAGCAAAAATGGACGCACTGTTTCCTCCTCAACCGGCCGAACACACTGGCACAAGCTTGCAGAGCAGGGCAGGAAAATTCACTCGCGACAAAAGTCCTAAAATTCCCCAACAACCGACAAAACTTCATCCAGATTACAATTTGTTAATCCTAATCGGCGATTGAGAATCTGTAAAAACTAAACTGCGTTCAATCGCGCTGCATCACATGGGCAAACAGCCCATCACGCGGTGCTACTCCCAACCCCGGCCCGTCCGGCAGGTGGAAGAAGCCTGCTTCACAGCGCATGTTACCAGTAATGAATTGCAAATTGCGGTCGAAGATTGAATGTTGATACTCATGCATGGCCAGATTGCCCAGGGCCGCGGCGACTTGAAGACTGGCCGCCTGGGCAATGCCAACGCCAATCGTGGCATGGGGCATCACCTTACAATGAAAGGTCTGCGCCAACCGGCACACTTCCCAGAAGTTGGTGATCCCCATATGGGCCATTTCCGGTTGGATAATGCTCATACAGTGGTGTACAAAGCGTGGTCGATATTCGTAGACGGTGCGCAGTTCCTCGCCAATCGCGATCGGTGTCTTAACGGCTGCGGCCACCCGTGCCTGCCCTTCCAGATCCTCGGATTGCACGGGCGCTTCGGCGACATAGAGGTCGTAAGCCTCCAGCGCTGTGATGAGCTTGATCGCTTCGTGGTCGGTGTAATGCCAGTGGAGATCGACCAAAATCTGGACGGCAGGGCCGACGGCTTCACGGATCGAACGCATCTCGGCCAGCTCCCCCTCATTCGCCACGGCACCGGCAAATTTTACCGCACTAAACCCCTTGTCGATCCAGCTTTTGGCCAGGGCAGCCCGCTCGGCTCGTGTGGCCTTGGGCAGCCCAGAGACATAGGCGGGAATCGCCGTCCGCCGTTGTGCGCCCAGTAATTTACAGATCGGTAGCCCGGTCAACTTGCCACGCAGATCCCAGAGCGCAATATCAACGCCGGCCAGTGCATCGACATAGAAGCCGCCAAAAAAGCCCCGGACGCGCATGGCGTTGTAAATATCTTCGGCAATAGCGACCACATCATGGGGATCACGGCCCAGGACTAAGGGGGTGAGCAGATCGCGAATGATCGTGGTCACGGTTTGGGGCGAGACGACACCAAAACTTTCGCCCCAACCGACGACACCTTGCTCGGTCGTTAGCTTGATCAAAACCGAATGATCGTGGATGCTGTAAACCGTCTGGTTCCCAGGGCGAATAAAATAGCCGCGGTCACTGGGCGTCACCCCGGCTTCCAGCGGGCCAAGATAGGGGGTGTCGCGTTCAATTTGTAGGGGGAAGAGTTCAATAGCAGCAATGCGGTCAGGCATGGGTAGATCACTTTCATGCGATTGCACGCGTAGGGGCATGGCATACCGTGCCCCTACGCGTGGGGATGCTATACTGAAGTCAAGTTGAGAACCGGCGTTTTGCTGGCTAACGGGATCGCGTGCGTCGCACTGACCGCCAACTGTTTCCAGTCCGCTAGATTCTTTGGTCAGTGCGACGCACGCTGACCAAAACCAGGGGTTTCATTCTGATTTGAGTATAACTCGGTTAAATGGTCTGGGTCGCTGGATCGAGTGGCAGTTGAACGGGACGGCCACCATCGCGCGCGGATTGGCGGATGGCAAGGATCAACTCCTGGTCGAGCCGCCCTTGCTGGGGGCCATAGGTGGGTTCACTGTCATTGCGAATGGCATCAACCAGGCTCAACAGACAGCCGGCCACCCCGATCTCGTCATCGTGCCACTGCCGACCATGGCCCTGCTGAAGCGGGCGAAAGGGATTGTCCCAACGCACAATCGGCAGGGCTGGGTCACCGGTGTGTGCGACCATCGCCACCAGCGCGCCGCCATCGATCCGTTCCCAGCGCCGTTCCAGGGTTATAAAGTGGGGTGCTTCACCGCCGGGTGCCAGCAAACTCAACCGTTCCTGCACTTCTAAGCCGACCCCAACCGTGATGCCCATCCCCTTTTCCGCGAGAAAACGGCTGCTACGCCACCAGCGCAAGGGCGCGTCATAACCGACACTAGTCCAATGGAAGATGCCGACTTGGCCATCAGCATATTCGATCATGCCATGTTCCTGCGTCTCTGGGCGCGTGCCATGTTTATCGGCCAGCCGTGACCAATGCGCGCCCAGTTCATATTGACGCACGACGCCCGTCACTTGAACCGGTTTGGCATCGAAGCCGATGTAGCTACGCATGACGCTAATGCCGTGGTAGCCATGACCGGCAAAATCACTGAAAGAAGAGTAGACCCGGCCAAAGAGGGGAGTGGCGAGCAAGGCTAACTTGATCTGCTCCAATGGCCGGCGGTGGAATTGCTCTGCGATCTCGATTTTGCGGCCACGGGCCTGGGCCGCGGCAATGATCGCATCGGCCTCGCTCAGTTTGTGGGCAATCGGGGTCTCTAACAATAGATGCAAGCCAGCTTCAATCGCCATTAGGGCGACTTGGCCATTCGCGCCATAGTTCACCGAAACAATGCCAAGATCCGGCGCAGCTTCGCGCACCAGTTGATCAAGATCCGTATACCAGGGCACGCCCAAACTTTCCCCCAGGCGGCGGGCGGAATCGTTACTGCGGCCCCAGACAGCGACCAATGTGACGGTTTCGGGCAGCGCTTGGACCAGCGGCCCGTAAAGATAGTCAGCGCGCCGGCCGGTGCCGATCAGCGCAACCCGTAAGGGCAGGGCAGATGAATTCATGAAGATTTTCCTTTAGTTCTCTGGTAAAGCTGGTTACATTATTCTATCCAATAAATCATGCGTGCAAACGTAAGGTTCTACAGTTGACTTTCCGGCGCTTTACGATTAGCATAGGCGGCAACAATTTTGTTATTTGCCCAGACCCGCGCTGCGCCGTCCATCACTACAGCATGTCATCATCGTTGTGTTCAACACCTTTCCAACATGTTTGTTGGTGACTCAGCTTTGTCGCCGGCAGCGCCGGTCCAATTCATTCATGTTAGGAAGGTTGCAATGCGCAGTTTGTCCAATCTCCCACCTCTGCATCATTGCTCGATTCAAGAAATTGCCCCAGGGGTCTATGTCGCCACGCCACTTGCCGGCAGCGGTGCCGCAAGTAATGCCGGCATTGTAGCGTTGGGTGACCATACGCTTGTCTTTGATACATTTCTCACCCCACCGGCCGCGTTAGAACTACGCCAAGCCGCGGAACTATTAACCGGTACCCCGATTAAGTTGGTGGTGAACAGCCACCATCACCTCGACCACATCGGCGGCAATCAAGTTTTTGATAGCAGTACAGATATTATCACCACGACCACCACCCGCCATTTGTTGGAAACCGAGAGCTGCGCCAAATTGGAAGAACGGCAAGCGGAGGCAGCCGCGGTGCTTGCCCAACTAGAGCAGAACGTGGCGACCACCAAAGGGACGGTGCGCCAACATGCCGATATGGCGCTAAATCAACATAAAGCCTTGATGGCGGCGCTGCCCGAAATGAGCATCCGGCTCCCCAATCTCACTTTTACTGATCGGTTGGTGATCCACGGCGCACAGCGCCAAGCGGAAATTATGACGTTTGGTGGGGGCCATACGCAAAGTGATACGATGCTCTATCTACCGGCCGAACAGGTGGTCTTCATGGGGGATCTACTCAGCATCAAGTGCCATCCCTTCCTGGGCGATGGCGATCCTGGTGAATTGCCCCGTATGCTGGATGGGGTCAAACGCTTAGCCCCCACCCAACTGGTGCCAGGTCATGGTCCCGTCGGCAGCCTGGCCGATCTCCAACAGATGCAAGCCTATCTGGCCGTGGTAACGGAAGGGGCGCTGACCGAATTGGCCTTTCAATTTGAAGACGAGGCTGAGCTGGCGCATAAAATTGCGCGCTTTCCCGTGCCCAAATTGTTTACGGGCTGGGCGCGTCCCGAAAACTTTCCAGCAAATCTACGCTTTCTTTATCAGCGGGTGATGGCGGCCTATGCCGAGTAACGAGCAAGGCTGTACGAACCGGATACGATAACCTTACCTCATCCGGCGGTAAAGCGCAACCAATGTTTCCGCGTCGCCGTGGTTACCGGCTTTTAGCAACACAGTCAAGGGCTGCCCCTGCGCACGCAGGGCTGTGCAGAGGGGCAGCCCTGGTAATAGTTCTTCTGCTACCGCTAAGCGGACAATACCCAGGCTGCTTAGCAGATGGCTGGCCGTATCACCACCGACGAGTAACAGGGTCGCCGGCTGGTGTTGGGCAATTCGGGCCAGCGCAACGCTGGTCAGCGCCGCGACATGGTTGCGGGCGACTTCGCCTTCGAGCGGCTGATCGGGCTGGGGTGGGGGGAGATGCAATATACAGTCACCCGTTGGGGCGATGGTGGCGAGCAGTTCTGCGGACGAGTGAGTCTGCGCCACTTCAACGACCGTGAGCTCGGCTACCGTACGCAGCGCGGCGATCTGGTGATGGGCCATGCGGCTGCCACTACCAATGACCGCCAGCAAGGGACGGTGCAGTGGCAACGTCATTCGGCTGGGACTGGCGGTGCTGGCCGCGGCCAAGGCGAGTTGGCCGATCAACCCCGCGCTGCCACAGCATAACGCATGGGGCAGTTGCGCAGCCGCGGTCGCTAGATTTTGCAGATCCGCATCGGTAACGCCATCAACCACGAGCAGTTGCACCCCCTGCTGATGCAATGCAGACAGGGTCTGCATTAAGGGGACCACGCCCGCCCGTACCTGGGCCAGCGCAATGTGCGCCTGTGGTAAGGCGCACTGTTCGGCGAGTAAGGTGGGCAGGTGGGGGGCCGGTTGTGGCGCATCGGCATAGACCAGGGTGCCGTCCACTAGGCCGCGGCCCTGAGCGGGGAAGGCTGGGCAAATGATCGCGCAGGGGGTGACACCGGCCGGCGTCACGGCGGCTAACATGGCGGCCAGTTCAGCACCGATGTTGCCCCGCAGGGTGGAGTCGATCTTTTTGTACCAACTGACCGCCGCCGGGTCGACAAGGGTAACCAGTGGCCGGATAATGTTGGTTACCTGTGCAGCCGCGGCGGTAGGCGCCAAAAAACGACTATCCGTCGAGAGCGCAACGGCCGCAGTGGTGGGCAGTGCGGCGTCTAGGCGCACAGTAATCGTCGCCGTCAACCCCGCGCCGTACACCCGTGCGGCGCTATCAGCCGCCCCCGTCACATCGTCAGCAACAATGATCAATTGTTTTCTTTGCATATTATCAGTGGGCATAGGATAGTCGGTTAGTTAGTTGGTTAGTCGGTTGGTCGATTCGTTGCAACAAACTAACCAACACAATTCGAATAAAGGATTAAGCGAACGCGTATGACGGCCCAATTGACGCCCAACGGCGTCCCAACCTTTTACTTTATCGGCGTTACCACTGGTCAATCTTCCGCCCAACGGGTTTTTCCCCGCTGGATGGAGGTGTTGGGTCGCCCAGAGGTCATGCTCAAGGGCATCGATTGTCAGATCCACGATGAGCCGGCGCGCTACCGCCAGATTGTCCAGGTGATCAAAGACGATGATCTAGCCTTGGGTGGGTTGATTACGACCCACAAAATCGATCTACTGGAAGCGGCGCGTGATCTCTTTGATCGGCTCGATCCCTATGCCCAGCAGTGCGACGAGATCTCTTGCATCTCCAAGCGCAAGGGCCAACTTTGGGGCCATGCCGTCGACCCGGTGGCCGATGGGCGGGCCTTGGACGCCATTACCGGTCCGGCCTATTTTGGCCGCACCGGGGGTGAGGTGCTTAGCCTGGGGGCTGGCGGCGCGGCAATGGCACTGGCGCTGCACCTGATCAACAAGCCAACGGCAGCGGAGCGCCCAGCCTCCTTTACCTTTGTCGATGTTGACCTGCTCCGCCTGGCGCGGGTGGCGCGCACAATCGCCGCGCTGGCACCGAGCATGCCTTTCCGCTATCTGCACCACACACAACCGGCACAAAATGATCAGTTACTGGCCACCCTGCCGCCCGGCAGTGTCGTGATTAATGCCACAGGATTGGGCAAAGATCGCCCTGGTTCGCCGCTAACGGCAGAGGCCCGCTTCCCGCAAGGCGGCATTGCCTGGGAGCTCAATTATCGCGGCGCACTTGACTTTATGCAGCAGGCACTGGCTCAACAGAGCGCACGCCAACTCACCGTGGCGGATGGCTGGGTCGCTTTTTTGCACGGCTGGACCGGGGTGATTGCCCAGGTGCTGGATGTGGAGATCGATCCGGTGACCTTTGACCGGCTGGCCGCAGTAGCCGCGCAGGTAAGGTAGATTGGTAGATCAGTAAATCGGTACATCGGTACATCGGTATGTATTGTATTTACCGATGTACCGATTTACTGATCTACCGATGTACCGCTTTCCTTACCATCAGCCAAAACGCGGGGCGATCGCGGCAATCAACATGAGCGCAACCGCGGCAAAGATCGCAAATTCCAGCAGAATGCGGCGATTTAAATGGTCTTGTAGCCCATGCTGGGCAATGCCCACGATCAGGTAAAAGATCAACAGCAGCAGCAAGCCACCGGTCAAGTTGTTCAGCATCCACCAGTAGTTGAGTGCCCAGGTCACCTGGCCGAGGATCATACCGGTGATGGCACCATAGAGCAGCACCGTAAGTGAGCGGTCGGTTGTGCTGCGCAAGATTTCCACGGCCAACAAAGTTGCCGTCATGGCCACCAACGTGCCGGAAAGCAGGCTGCGGGTGCGCGTCTGGTAGACGAAGAGGAAAAGGACCAGCGCCGCGCCATAGGCAAGGGCATCGAGCACAAAGCGGCCCCGGCGAAAACCGGCTTGGCCGCGTTCTACCGTGGCATAGAGGCTAAAAAGGGCCACCGCCATCAACGCCCCGCCCCCCAAAATGGCCAGCACCTGAATCGGACGGGTGGGGGCGAGGGGCAAGACATAGACAGCAATAATGGCCAAGGCCATAGGCAGCGCCCAAAAAGGCCAAGACCAAAGCCACCCCAGACCTTTGCGCCCACTAAAACGAGGGTGGACGCTGATCACGCTCTCGGCGCTGGCGGCCGCAAGAATGGCGAGAAAGATCGCCGCGACCAGGGTTCTGGTCAGCGCGATACTGACCGGTGAACCGAGCGCGCGCAAGCTGATCACCACAACCGGCAGACTATAGAGCAGGCTAAGCCCCAAACCGAAGACAAAGATCCAGGTTACGACACTAATCCGGTCGCGATAATCGATCAGCGCTGCCGCCGGCACCTGTGGTTGCGGTGCGGCGAGATTAACTTTTTTGCTCGCGCTTGGCTGCCACAGTGCAGGTAAGTTACTCGGTACGCGCATCGACTTAGCTCCGATCTGACCGCGGCAATACCCCAGCCGCAAACTGCTTGCCCCCACCATACGCAAGGGGCGAACGTATCATGCGCATCCGCTGATGCACAGCCACACTGCGCGATGATACTATGAGTTACCCGATTCAGCCAACATTCGCCCGGCGTCACCCAGCAGATCGCGCACTTCTTGGGCATTGCCGCAGTGCAGCGCACGCTGGGCCAACGCGCGACAGTCCGCCAAGTGCCAATGGCGAACCCCGGCTTTAATCAAGGGGACGGCCGGCAAGGGGGCACTGATCTCAGTCAACCCGAGCCCGAGGAGAAGCGGCAGCGCCTCCACATCCCCACTTACTTCGCCACAGATCGACACGGGAATGCCCGCGGCGGCTCCGGCGCGGCAGGTTCGTTCAATCAACTGTAAGACAGCCGGGTGCAAGGGATCGGCCAACGCCGCAACGCTGGCATTAGTGCGGTCGGTGGCCAGCGTGTATTGGGCCAGATCATTCGTGCCAATGCTGAGAAAATCGACCAGCGCGGCAATGGGGGCGGCGGTCAAGGCCGCCGAAGGCACTTCGATCATGACGCCAACTTGCATGGGTTGAGCCAATGGCTGGCACTGCGCTTCTTCGGCTGCAACAGTGGCCAGTAGGCGCTGCACCATATGCACTTCTTCGACCGAACTGACCATGGGCAACATAAAGCGTACGGTCACATCACCTTGTAACGCGACGGCCACACGATAGAGCGCGCGAAATTGGGTACATAACAGTTCCGGCTCGGCTAACAACAAACGCAGCCCACGTAGGCCCAAAAAGGGATTTTCTTCGTGGGCATGGTGGATGTAGCGCATGGGTTTATCGCCCCCGGCGTCAAGGGCACGGACCGTAAATTGGGTACCGCTGAGTTGACGAGCCAGGGCCAGGTAGATCACATATTGCTCATCCAAGGTGGGGGGGGCGGCGCGGTGCTGAAAGAGGTATTCGGTGCGTAAAAGACCGACCCCATCGGCCCCCGTGATTTTGGCTAAGGCAACTTCATCCGGATGATTTGCATTGGCCAAAATTGGGATCCGGATCCCATCCTGGGTCTGGGCCGGCTCTTGGGCATGGGTCAGCGCCACTGCGTGGCGCGCCACTTGCTGCGCTTGGGTCGCCTGGTAGTGGGAAAGCTCTGCGGCAGAGGGCAAGACCACTAACTTGCCGGTATTGCCATCCAATACGGCTTGATGGGCGGCGGGGACAGTCAGGATCGCATCACCCAAGGCACAGGCCATGGGAATGCCCATACTACGCGCCAGAATGGCCGAATGGGAGGTGGGCGTGCTTTCGGCGAGGGCAATCCCCAACACATGGTTCAGGGCCAGATCCGTTAATTCGGAAGGGGTCAGATCGGTCGCGACGAGGATGGTCTGTGGGGGGATGGTCTGTAACAGGTGCCGATTGGTTTGTGGTGCCCCCATGTGGGTTAAGAGGCGCTGACCAATATCCAGAATATCGACTGCGCGCCCGGCAAAGTATTCGTCACCCAGATTGCGAAAGAGTTGGATCAGATCATAGATCACATGGTGGGTGGCGCTGAGGGCGCTCTGCCCTTCATCAAAGATCGCTTTGTGCAATGCCTTGACCAGGGTCTGATCCTGTAAAATCGCCCGCTGCGCGCTAAAGACTTCCGCCACCAGGCTATTTTCGGCACTGGATAATTGCGCTAATTCCTGGTCAACCCGCGTTTGGGCAAGTTGCAGCCGCGCCCATTCCGGTGCTGGATCGGCAGCCTGTTCGGTGTTGGGAACCTCTGTCCCTAAGCGCAGCGAACGATAGATAAAAAGAGTTCCGATACCGATGCCTGGGGCAGCCGGTAAACCGTGAAAGGATTCTGGCATTGTTTTTGTCGTTGCGCGAAAACGGGATGCATCACTAACTGATTGACGAGTTTATTGTCCAAGCAAGACGCAGAGCGCATCCAATGCGGCCTGTGCATCGGGGCCAATGGCACGGAGCAGCAGATCATGGCCCTGGCGCGCTTGTAGTTGCATAATTTCGAGGATGCTCTTCAAACTAACCTCGGGCGATGTCCGCGTCAAATTCTGGGCCATAATGTCAGCTTGAAATTGGTTTGCCAGTTGGACGACATCCCGACCGGTGCGCAGGTGCAGCCCCAGTGGATCGGCCACTTTTACCGTTGTCGAGCGCTCTTCTGCTGTCAACAGATTCCCCTATTCACGTACAATCTTGGGAATGTGTACCACTCCTTCTGCGGCGGCGTTTACTGTGGTCAACCCATGTCCCAAACTAGCTTCCACCGTTGCGATAATGGCTCCTTCGACCAGCGGTGCATTACTGATCAGACACTGTTGCGCCTGTGCCGCCGGCAGCAACTCCAGCGCGAGTTCGGTGCTGAGGACAGCACTGCCCAAATCAACCAGCAACAAGACCCCGGCCGGTGACCAACATTTTGTGATGGCAGCGGCAATGGCGACGGCATCGGTTCCCAATCGCACCACGCCCTGCTGATCTACCACGCCGCCAACCGCTTCGATCTGGACTTGCCCATCGGCCATCTGCGCGGCCAGTGCTTTCACGGCTTCCGCCAACGGTTGTGAATGGGAGACGATCACAAGATTTACCATTGGCGGTCAATCAACCCAATTCAATGTACGTTGTACCGCTTTTTGCCAACCCTGAAAGCCGGCAGCCCGCGCCGCTTCGGCCAATTGGGGCTGCCACTGGCGATCCATCTGCCAATTCTGGCGTAACGCGTCCAGATCCGGCCAGAAGCCAACCGCAAGCCCGGCGGCATAGGCGGCGCCCAGGCTGGTGGTCTCGGCCACTTTGGGGCGGATCACTTCGACGCCAAGAATATCCGCTTGCAACTGCATCAGAAAGTTATTAGCCGTGGCACCGCCATCGACCTTCAATGATTGGAGCGGCACGCCACTGTCAGCATTCATTGCTTCGAGCACTTCGCGGGTCTGGTAGCAGATCGATTCAAGCGCGGCGCGCACAATATGGGCACGATTAATATAACGGGTGAGCCCAACGAGCACCCCACGGGCGTCACTGCGCCAATAGGGCGCAAAGAGGCCACTGAAGGCCGGCACCAGATAGCAGCCACCACTGTCGGCCACACTTTGCGCCAACGCTTCGGTCTCGGCGGCGTGGTGGATCAGTTGTAGATTATCGCGCAACCACTGTATCGTCGCACCGGCCATCGCGATGGAGCCTTCGAGCGCATAGACCGGCGGCTGATCACCCAATTGATAACAGACGGTGGTCAAGAGCCCATTGTGGCTGCGGACGATTTCTGTACCAGTGTTCAAGATCATAAAGCAGCCGGTGCCGTAGGTGTTTTTGGCCTCGCCAGGCTGGAAACAAGTCTGGCCGACGGTGGCGGCTTGTTGATCACCCAGATCGCCACAGACTGGAATTTCACCCTGAAAGGGGCCGGCGGTCTGGGTCTTGCCATAGAAAGTCCGGTCACTGCTGGGACGAATTTCCGGCAGCAAGCAGCGGGGAATGTTGAGGATCGCCAACAGCTCCTCATCCCACTGGCAGCTCTCCAGATTCATTAACATGGTGCGGCTGGCATTGGTCGGATCGGTGACATGGGCACCGGTCAAGTTCCAGATCAGCCAAGTGTCAATGTTGCCAAAGAGCAGTTCGCCCCGTTCGGCGCGGTCGCGCAGACCGTCGACATGCGCCAGCAGCCAGTGAATTTTCGGGCCGGAAAAGTAGGTGGCCAACGGTAGCCCCGTTTTGTGATAAAAAAGCGGGGCATGCCCCTGCTCGGTCAATTGCTGACAGATCCGGTCGGTGCGGGTGTCCTGCCAGACAATCGCGTTGTGGACCGGCGCGCCCGTAGCGCGGTCCCAAAGCAAGGTGGTTTCGCGCTGGTTGGTAATCCCAATCGCAGCGATATCGCGGGCCGACAGTTGGGCTTTGGCCAGGGTGGCACCGATCACCTGGCGGGTGCGCTCCCAGATCTCTAGCCCATCGTGTTCTACCCAGCCACTTTGGGGGAAGATCTGCTGGTGCTCGCGTTGATCATAGGCGATCACGGTGCCATGCTGGTCAAAAAGCATAAAACGGGTGCTGGTGGTACCAGAGTCAATGGCACCGATGTATGCGGCCATTGGGCGATTCCTCTTTGGTCGGTTGGTTCGTTGGTTCGTTGGTTCGTTGGTTCGTTGGTCACCGGGTAAGTTCTAGGGCAGTTATGGCTTGGCGGTGACTTTAATGCCGTTGGTGCCCAGCGTTTCCTTGACGGTGGCTTTGATAGCGTCGGTGCCCAGGGTTTCCTGGGCGGCCAGAAAGAGATAATAGGTACTGGTGGCCCCGGGATCTTGATGGCCGATGGAGCGCGCGCCAAGATAACTGGCCCGCCCTTTATTGGCCTGCAACATGATCGTATGTTCCATCCCTTGCTGCGCCGCCGCCGAAGCGGCGCGCAGAGCGCTATCGGTATCTGCCCCTTGCGCGACAGCGGTTTCCAGTGCTTCCACGGCGGGTTGCATGGCATCGATCATGGTCTTTTCTTCCAAGACTGCTTTGCCCCGCTGTTGTACCCCTTCCAACCCACTGCGAAACATTTGGGCCAGTTGCAGCAAGGTAACCGTTGACGCCGTAGTGGCCCCTTTGGCAGCCCGCAGAAAGAAGGCGCCATAGAGGGGGCCGGCGGCGCCACCAACGCTGCTGATCAGGGTCATTGCCACATTGCGCATGAGCGAACTCACATCTTGCTGTGTTCCGTGATCCTCCATTAGCTGGGTGCGCACCATCTCCATCCCCCGCACCATATTAACGCCATGATCAGCATCGCCAATCGCGGCATCCAGTTCCGACAGGTAGGATTCCTGTGCTTCCACATACTCCGCATAGCGTTTCAGCCAATGCAACAGCTGATTCAGCGTAATTTCCTGACTCATAGCTTCCTCGGTTTATCCTTCAGCCGTTACCAGCCCCATTACCACCAGAGCGCAGGAGTGCGTACTGGTGCGTCCCAGAGTTTGAGCAATTCTGGATCAAGCCGCAACACCGACACAATACAGCCGGCCATATCCAGGCTGGTAATATAGTTGCCAACTAATTGGCGCTGCACTTGCACTGTATGTTTTTCCAGCAAGTGGTGCAAATGGCGGTAGACAATAAAAAGTTCATGTTGCGGCGTCCCACCCAACCCACTGACCAGGACCAATACCTTATCATTGGCATGCAGGCGCAGATCGTGAATAATCGGAGCCACTAACATATCAACAATTTCATCAGCTTTGGTCATCAGCGCGCGGCGTCGGCCTGGTTCACCGTGAATGCCGACCCCCAGTTCAATCTGCCCATCCGGCAACTGAAAGGTGGGATGGCCAATGCTGGGCGACGTGCAGCTGGTAAGCGCCACCCCCATGCTACGCGTCTGTTCACTCACGCGCTGGGCGATGGTCTTGACTGCGGCTAAGTTTTGGCCCGCTTCGGCGGCGGCACCGGCAATCTTTTCGACAAAGATGGCGGCCCCCATCCCGCGCCGGTTGGTATCTTTGTCAACCGCGACATCATCGTGAATCAGCACCGAAGCGACATCAAGCCCTTGTTCCGTTGCCAACTCCATCGCCATCTCGGTGTTCAGCACACCACCGGTATAATTTTTGACCACAAAGAGAATACCAGCACCACCGCTTACCTTGTGCGCGGCGGCCACATATTGGTTGGGGGTAGGGCTGGTAAAGATCGGCCCCGGACAGGAAGCATCCAACATCCCCATGCCCACATAGCCGCTGTTCAGTGGTTCATGGCCACTGCCGCTCCCGCTGATAATTGCCACCTTGCGGTGAATGGGGGCATCTTTACGGTAAACGTAGTTCGGTGAGTAGTGGACACACAGCAGGTGACTATACGCCAGTTCAAAGCCTTCCAGGCTTTCAACGGCTGCATTGGATGGATGATTAATCAATTTGCGCATGGAAACGCAGGTGGTGGCAAAAGAAACATGACATTACGCTTTGCTGATTCGCTTTTGATGCCTTGCGCTGCGAGCACGCACGATCGCATTACCCAGCGTCGATTAGGCAAGGTAGGCAACAGCTGAATCGTTACAATTTATGCTATATTCATTCTAATCACTTTTTCGGATTGGTCAATCCCGCTTTTTACGCATTAATCAAATTGGCCCAATGCAACCAGCCCAATGTAACCATACGATAAAACGGCAACATGGCTCCGTTAGCCCACTGTACACTGCCGACAGTTATCAGACGCAGCCAAAGTGCGATTCTGTAAACATGATACGTTTGACCCGTACTGTATGGTATCATATAATTCCTGGGGACAAGAAGTTGTATACCAAAAATAAATTATGGAAAGCAAAAAGCAGCCATGGTTGAATCATACCATCCGTTACGCATTTTTTCTGGGTCGGCGCACCCACTCTTAGCCGCAGAAATTGCCAAAATCCTTGATGTCAACCTGGGCAAATCCACTACACGCCACTTACCCGACAGCGAAATTCATGTCATGTTGGATGAAGTTGTTCGTGATCAGGATATTTTTCTGATCCAACCCTGTTCCGCGCCCGTCAATGATAACCTGATGGAGTTGATGCTCTATTTGGATGCGTTACGCCGTGCCAGCGCGCACAGTGTTAGCGTCGTGATTCCCTATTTCCCCTATGCCCGCCAGGAGCGGATGGCGCGCGGCCGCGAGGCAATCAGCGCACGCGTTGTGGCCAACATGTTGGAAGGCCAAGGGGCCCGACGCGTTGTCTTTATTGATATCCATGCTCGTGCGATTCAGGGATTCTTTAATATTCCCGTTGATCCGCTCAGCGCGCTGCCGCTGTTGGCGGATTACTTTCGCAAACCGCAATTTGAGAATGCGGCAATTGTCAGCCCGGATGTGGGGCGCACGAGCCTGGCCGGCAAATATGCAGAATTACTCAATCTGCCGCTAGTGGTGATGCACAAACGGCGCACCAGCTTTAGCGATACGGAAACGACCCATATTGTTGGTGACATTGAAGGCCGCCGCCCGATTATCATTGATGATATTATGGCGGGGGGCAGTGTATTAAAACAACTCGACGCCCTCTATGACAGCGGGGCCAGCGGGCTAGCCTGCTTTGCCATCACCCATCCGGTTTTGCTACCGACGGCCTTAGAGCGCCTCAGTGCCGATGACCGCATTGAAAAGCTGGTGGTCACCAACACCATTCCCGTGAGCGACGCCAAAAAGCATCCCAAAATCGAAGTCATTTCCGTGGCACCGCTGCTGGCTGATATTATCTATCGCGTCTACAAAGGCGAGAGCATTTCTGAACAGCTGGTTATGGCGTAGGGGAGGGGGAAGGTAGAGCAGTAGATAAGTAAATCAGTAGATCGGTAAATCAGTAGATCGGTAAACAGGTAAGCGTTTACCGATCGATGTACCGATTTACCGATGTACCGATTTACCTTCCCCCCCCCTCCCCCATATAACTGTTACTTTCATCTGGAGGTGTTCCTTGTTCAGTCGCATGCAAAGACCTGAAGCTGATGCAATTGAGGTGGTGATTGGGGTACGTGCCACCTTTAATGGCCATCTGCGTTGTGAGGGTAGCATTCGGATTGATGGTGCTGTCGATGGTGGACAGATTGAAACAGCTGCCAATGTGATCCTAACCGAAACCGCGCGGGTACAGGCGGATATTGTGGCGCGCACGGTCAGTATTCGGGGCGTTTACAAAGGCATCCTCCAGGCTGAGCGCGTCGAGTTGTTACAGGGCAGCCAGATCTATGGGGCGCTCCACGTGGGCAGTTTCTATATGGATGACGGGGTTGTGCTGCGCGCAGAATTGAACATCCAGGGCACTGCCAAAAATGAGCCCCCCTTTACGAACAGCCTCCGTCCCGAGCGGCCACCGGGGATTCCCATTCTGCCCCCACGCGCCAAACCGTCAACGTAAGCAGGCACAGGGGCAAACATGGCGCTTGTAACTGCGCTGACAGGCAGTTACAAGCTTCCTTGCTATTTTAATGACGGCTTGCGTACACAAGTCAAAAGCAACAATGCGAAATAAATCTTGAAGGAGAAAGCATGAGTGCTCGAAAAGTTTCACTGCGCGACAACCTCTTCAGCGTCAAAGGGGAGGAATTACAGGTGGGGGCGAAAGCGCCCGATGTCACCATGGCCGATGGCCTGCTGACCAAGTTCAACTTGCTGGGCGACACCGCCGGCAAAACGCGCCTGATCAGCGTGATCCCCAGCATCGACACCGGCATCTGTGACGCACAGACCCGGCGCATGAATGAAACCGCCGGTCAACTGGGTGACAATGTCGTCGTGCTAACCGTCAGCGCCGACCTGCCGATGGCACAGAGCCGTTGGTGTGGCGCGGCTGGGGTTGACAAGGTCAAGATGCTCTCTGACCATAGCGATATGGCCTTTGGGCAGGCTTATGGCACCTGGGTCGAGGAATTGCGCCTTGATCAGCGCGCCATTTTTATTGTCGATAGCAGCGACACCGTGCGCTATGCCGAATATGTCCCCGCCATTCCCCAGCACCCAGACTATGACGCTGCGTTGGCTGCATTGAAAGAGATTGGTTAGTTTGTTGGTTGGTTGGTTAGTTAGTTAGTTGGTGGAGTTGTTTCTCCCTTCACCAACTAACTAACTAACCATCCAACTAACCAACCATTCGCTCCCACCACCACGAATCCATTGCGCAAGAAGGCAAATTTATTATGATCTGGACCTTGATCCCCGTTGCCATTATCCTCGGCTATTTGCTGGGCGCGCTGCCCATCGGCATGTTAGTCTGCCGCCTGTATGGCGTTGATGTGCGCAGCATTGGCAGTGGGCGCACCGGGACGACGAACGTCTGGCGCGCAGCGGGGCTCAAGGCGGCGGTGCCAACCCTGATCGGTGACGCGGTCAAAGGGGCGGTAGCGATTTGGCTCGTCCAGTTGCTCTATCACTATGGCTTTGGTGAGCCAGGGGAGATGGGGGTAGAGGAGGCCACGGCGCGCTTGCTCTACCTACATCTGGCCGAAGCCTTGGCCGGCGGGGCAGCCATTATTGGCCACAACTGGTCGGTCTTTATGGGCTTTAAGGGTGGGGCAGGTGGGATTACCTCCGCCGCGACGACAATGATGCTTTCGCCGCTGGTGGGGAGCATCGTCTGGCTGATCGGTGCGTTTGCCATCTGGTGGACGCGCATGGCCTCAGTCGGGACTTTTGTGGTGGGTGCCGGGGCTTTTACCGTCTTTCTGGTGCTGGGGCTGAATGACCGCGACTTGGTGCCGTGGCCCTACATCATTTATGGGGTAATTGCCCTCTTTTCGGTGATCGCCGCGCTGCGGTCTAATCGCGAGAAATTGCGCAAGGGCGAAGAGCGGATTATTACGCTTTGGTAGGGGCATAATGGTTAATTGAGAATTGACAATTGAGAATGGTTAATGCAGAAGGGAATGACATGGCAACGCAACGCCCAGTTTTGATCTCGGTGATGCAATATGAAGATGCACTGAAAAGTGGCGCGTGTACGGTTTTTGATGTGATCGAAACCGCGCACCGGGTCGGCGCGGCTGGGGTTGAGTTGCGCCGAGAAACCTGGGCCAACTGGCAAACCGAACTAGAGGCGGCCCGCGCACGGATCGAGGCTTTAGGGTTGCTTGTCACCTATGCCACCCATGTCACGCTCTTTAGTGACGATCCCAATGGCCAGGTTGTGTTACGCCAGGATATTGACGCGGCCCAAGCCTTAGGCTCACCGCTGCTGCGGGTCTTTCAGGGGCCGGCCCCAGCCGACGATGATGCGGATGGTTGGGCGGCCGCCCAAGCCGCGGTTGACTATGCCGCTAGCCACAACGTTGTGATTGCCTTGGAAAATTATGTTGGTATGCCCGGCGGCAAGTTGCACGAGATCAAACGGGTGCTCGACCGCATTGACGCCCCGGCACTTGGCACGAATATTGACATCGGCAACTATGCCCAACACGAGCAAGATGTGATTGAGGCGATCAACACGGTTGGTCATCGCGCGGTTTATGCGCACATCAAGGACAAGACCGGCACGAGCGGCGCGGCTCCGGTCGAGCTGGGCGCGGGAATCTTGCCACTGGGGGCGATCTTAGCGGCGCTCGACAGTTTGCCGCAAACGTTTCCCTACTGTTTTGAATTCCGCGGCGGTGACAATCCCGCTGCGCGCATCACCCAGAGTTTGGCCTATTTGCAACAACTGGCGACGAAAGGGTAAAGCAACCATGCATCATATTGCGATTGCCCGTCAACTTACCCACCAGGCGCAGACGATTCGCAGCCTGCTTGTCAATTGCACGGCTGAACAGGCGCAGTGGAAGCCAACGCCAGACGATTGGTCGATCCTGGAGGTAGTTAATCACCTCTACGACGAAGAACGCGAGGATTTTCGCCAGCGCATCGATTATCTGCTTCACCGTCCTGGAGAAGAAGCTCCGCCGATTGACCCCCAAGGCTGGGTAACCGCACGCAGCTACAATACGCGCAACCTGGCTGTCTCCCTGCAAAACTTTCAGGATGAACGCGACCGCTCCGTGGCCTGGCTGCACAACCTGCGCAATCCTGATTGGACAACGCGCTATAGCCATCCCGCCGGCTTCACCATCACCGCCTACGATTTCCTGGTCAACTGGGCGGCGCATGATCTGTTACATTTGCGCCAGTTGATCGAGCTCCACTATGCCTGGCATCAACGCCAGGTGGGGGAAACTTCGCTGGCCTATGCCGGCGATTGGTAGTATTTAGCGCAGTTCATGAATCACCAAATCACCATAGAAAAGCTCCCTAACCATGAAAATTACCGAAATCAAGTGCTACCCCGTCTGGGTCGGCACGCGCAATCAATGTCTAGTCAAAGTTGAAACCGATGAAGGCATCTACGGCTGGGGCGAGAGCGGCCTCTCCGGGCGTGAACTGGCCGTGGCCGGCGCGGTCAAACATTATCGCGAATTTCTGCTTGGTCGCGACCCCATGCGCATCGGCGCGCTCTGGCAGGAGATGTATCGTAGCCAATATTTTGAAGGCGGGCGCGTGCTCACCGCGGCGATCTCGGCCATCGACATTGCGCTGTATGACATTGTCGGCAAAGCGCTCGGCGTGCCGGTCTACCAGTTGCTTGGCGGCAAACAACGGGACTTTGTGCCCTGTTTTGCCACCATGTTTGCGCCGACCGCCGAAGGACTGATCGAAGGGGCGCAACTGCTCACCAGTTCCGGCTGGAATGTGATCCGTACGGTGCCCAACTACACCTCGTCGGCGAATTATGGAGCCGGCGGCGGCGAAAGCGACAACATCTGGGAACCGTGGGAATCGATCGGCGTGACGGCGCGCAACCTGACCAAGTTACGCGAAGCGATTGGGCCAGAAGTGGTTTTGGGCATCGATTATCACCACCGGCTGAGCGTGGCCGAAGCGGCGTCCTTCTGTCAACGGATGCCCGCGGGGACACTCGACTTTTTAGAAGAGCCAATCCGTGATGAAAGCCCCGAAGCCTACGAAGCACTGCGCAAAATGACGACCATCCCTTTTGCGATTGGTGAAGAGATTTCCAGCAAGTGGCACTTTCTGCCCTACATCGAGCGGGGCATTACCAACTATGCGCGGATTGATGTCTGTAATGTCGGCGGCCTCACCGAGTCGATGAAAGTCGCGGCAATGGCCGAAGCGCACTACATCGACCTGATGCCGCACAACCCGCTGGGGCCGGTCTGCACCGCGGCGACCCTTCATCTGGCCGCAGCCGTACCCAACTTTGCCTGGTTGGAAGTGCGCATCTCCCCGACCGAACCGGGGCGCTTCTCCGACCCAGAAATTTTCCCGGTCCAACCCCTGCTGGAGGGCAGCCGCTTCCCAATCCCCACGACACCGGGCTTGGGCATTGAGGTCAACGAGGAGTTGATTCTCAAGCAAGAGTTAAAGCTGTGGGAAGCGCCCCATTTGCGCCGACGGGATGGCTCGTATACGAATTGGTAGAACAACTAACCCCTCCCGCGCCTAGCAGCGGTTGCCTCTTAGGCGCGCGCCCCAGTTTGGGGAGGGGATCTAGCTGGGAGACCCAGGTTCCCGCCCTTAGCAGGGGAGGGTTAGGGTCACTGCCATTAAGGTAAGGAGGGGCCGATCGACCTCACCCCCTGACCCCCTCTCCGCGCCGGAGCGGGGGAGAATTGCGCCCCGCTCCAAGTTGGAGAGGTTCCCACAGGGACCCCAGGGGTGAGGTCGCTTACCTTAATCGCAGTGAGGGTTAGGGTGGGGTAGCTTGGTTGGTATGAAGCGCATGGCATTGGTCGCGTAAAGTTTAAACTAAAGCTTCCCTTACTGGATTGATTATGACGACAGAAACGAATTCCGAATGCCCTTTTGCGGTCTGTATTAACAACGAAGGCGATGAATCGGCATTAGAGTCCGGTAAACTCTACCGGATCATCCCTGATCCTAAAGCAAAGATCCATGGCTATATTCGTGTGATCGATGAAAGCGGTGAAGATTACGCTTATGCGGCAAAGCGGTTTTATCCGGTTGCGCTGCCATTAGATCTAGAGCAGACCTTGCTGGAGGTTGCTTAAATCCATATGTTTTTATATTTTTTACCACTTGAAAAATCCTGGCAACCATGATATACTTTGGTTAAATCACAACCGAATACTTCCCGTATGGGCGGATGCCCAAAGTGATCCTTCGGGTAAAACTTTGGGCTAGGTTGCTCCCACCGCTGGCAGTTGCTAAGTGGGTTTTTTATTGTCTACTTTTGTGATCTCTTCCGTTTAGACTTCAGTAAGTATCTTATTTTTGATACCAAGGGCATAGAGAGCAAGCGCGTAGTCATACCCCTCTTCATATTCACGGATAAAACCGGCGATCGCGTCGGCTAGTCTAATCAGAACATGACTCTCATCACGTACCCCTCTCACTTTTTCTGTGCTGACACCAATTTTTCTTAACTTAGCGCCAACAACGGTCACTTCTGATTTTTGTAAACCATCAATGAAGATCGAAGCTTTGTATTTGGCCTGATGTTTAGTCGCATGAATTGCAGCAGCAACGGTAAGTACAGTCAGTTCTTGGTAGGCTGAAGCATTGTTATAGGCAGAATAAAAAATTTTACGGCGCAAGGTTTGATTTTGGAATAGTTGCTCGATAAAGTACCGTTTGATGGTTTTCGCAGTTTTGTGCCATTTGGTCGCTTTTTTGCCGGTCTCTTGCTCCACTTTTTCCAAAAACTCAATCAGTTGATCGCGGTCTTCTTGGGCGATCACGACGGAAACGATAAAGTACTTACCCTTTGTGTCCTGACCGGTTTCATCTACATAACAATATAACTTTTGGGTAGCCACCCCGTCCATATCACTCATTAGTCACCTATCTGAGAAAAATTATGATTATCGATAGTCACTGTCACGCCTGGACTTACTGGCCTTACAATCCCCCCGTCCCCGATCCCGAATCGCGCGGGCGGGTGGAGCAACTGCTCAACGAGATGGATCTGAACGGCATCGACAAAGCTGTGATCATCTGCGCGCAGATCGACCACAACCCGGCCAACAACGAATACATTGCCGAAGTCGCCGCCCAACACGCGAATCGCCTCTACCAATTTCCCGATGTCGATTGTTCGTGGTCAACGACTTATCACACCCCGGGCGCGGCGGATCGCTTGCGCGCAATTGCTGAGCGCTGGCCGATCAAGGGTTTCACCCACTATCTACGCCACGATGACGATGGCGCGTGGCTCTATGGTGATGAGGGTAATGCCTTCTTCCAAGTGGCCGCTGATTACAACTTGATTGCCAGTATCGCTGGCCGCCCTGAACATCAGCCGGCGATCCGCGAGGTGGCTAAACGCTTCCCGACCATGCCGATTCTCTGCCACCATCTGGCGGGGGCGAAAGCGACCGAAGCGCCGCCCCATCCAGGGTTGCAGGAGATTCTGGCGTCGGCCAGCCTGCCCAATATTCACATCAAACTTTCGGGCTTCCACTACTGTTCGTCGGTGAAGTGGGGCTTCCCTTATGCCGATACGCACTGGGTGATCCGCAGCCTCTACGAACGCTTTGGCCCCTATCGCATGTGCTGGGGGTCGGATTACCCGGTGGTGCGCTTCGCCATGAACTATCAACACGCACTCGAAGCCTTCCGCACCCACTGCACCTTCGTCCCGGATGCGGACAAGGCGTGGATTCTCGGCCAGACGTTGGATGGGTTGCTGGGGAAGGCGCGGTGAAATGTAAAAGGTAAAACGTGATGCGTAAAACGTGATTCGTGCCGTGGACCACTGTGCCGCGATGAATCACGTTTTACGCATCACGTTTTACCTTTTATCCCTGCAACAACGACTGCCCGCCGTCAATCCAAATTTCGCTGCCGGTGATGTGCGCGGCGCGGTCGGAGAGCAGGAAGAAGATCAGGTCGGCGACCTGTTCGGGGGTGGCGCGTTCATGGCCGGTCAGCGGAATCACGCCCTGGGGGAAGTTGACGGGGATGCGCACGGCTTCGAGATTGCGCCGTTCGGTGTTTTCGCCCAGGTTGGTGACAACGCCACCAGGGCAAACCGCATTGATGCGCACACGATGGGGGCCGAGTTCTACAGCCATCATCTTGGCGAAGGCGACTTGGCCGGCCTTGGCACAGGAATAAGCGGTGGCCCCGGTGTTGCTAAACATGCGCGAGCCATTAACCGAGGCGATCACCACAATTGCGCCGCCCTGACGTTTGAGATAGGGGGTGGCATACTTCACGGTGAGAAAGGTGCCGCGCAGGTTGACGTTGAGCGTGTTGTCCCACTCCTCGGTGGTAATCTCTTCAATTGGGGCCCAGACGCCATTGATGCCGGCATTCGCCACCACCCCATCAATGCGCCCCCAGTGTGCGGCCACCTGGTCAATCGCCTGTTGCATGGACGCAGTGTCAGCGACATTAACTGCAATGCCCAACGCTTCGCCACCCGCCCCGCTGATCTCCTCCACAATGGCGGTGGCCCGATCCTGGCGCAACTCAAAGACAGCCACTTTGGCTCCATCGGCAGCTAATGCCAGCGCCGCCGCCCGCCCGATCCCCGAACCGCCGCCGGTGACAATGATGACCTGCTCTGCAAATTGCATATCATGCCTGCTTTCTAGATGTCTAAATAAAATATAAAATCTTTAAAATCTAATCCACGAAGCGGGTGCCGGGGGGCGCGAAGACACACCAAGGTACACCGAGTATTGAGCTTTTTGTTGGTGTGGCGTCGCGCCCCCCCGCACCCCCTTCGTGGATCGCTTTTTAATAAAAACCGAATGATACAGATA
>JALHQH010000007.1:180124-374526 GCA_022842065.1 Caldilineaceae bacterium | reverse complement strand
GTAGCGTGATAATATCCATCTGGAGCTTTCCTGTTTGCTAGATTTCCAATGTGAGAGTTGAAAACCTATCTTACTCGAAAGCTCCTTTTCTGCCTCATTTTGGCGAAGGTATTGTAATCCCTGATATACATCTTGTAGGTGCTGGTAGCGGCACCCAATGCTTCCCCTTCTACACCTACGCCGAAGACGGCAGCAACCGCCGCGAAAACATCACCGACTGGGCGCTTGCCCAATTTCAACAACGCTATCCCTCATCACCAATCACCCAATCCCCTCTCTCCAAATGGGACATCTTCCACTACGTCTACGCCCTGCTCCATCACCCCGATTATCGGACCAAGTACGCCGCTAACTTACGCCGCGAATTGCCGCGCCTGCCCTTTGTCGAGGATTTCTGGGGCTTTGTCCAGGCTGGGGCACAGTTGGCCGCCTTGCATGTGGGCTATGAAAGCCAGCCCGAATATCGCCTCGACTTTGTAGAAAACCCGGCCAAGCCGCTCGACTGGCGTGTCGAACGCATGAAGTTGAACAAGGAGAAGACGAGCCTGGTCTACAACGAGTTTCTCACCCTGGCCGGCATTCCACCCCAGGTCTACGACTATAAGTTGGGCAACCGCTCCGCGCTCGAATGGGTGATCGACCAATACCAGGTGACCACCGACAAACGCAGCAGCATTGTCAACGACCCCAACAACCCCGAAGATCCCCAGTATATCGTCCGCCTGATCGGCCAGGTAATCGGGGTCAGTTTGGCAACGGTCGCGATCGTCAATAACCTGCCGCCGCTATACTCAAATCAGAATGAGACCCCTAGTTTCGGTCAGCGTGCGTCGCACTGACCAAAGAATCTAGCGGACTGGAAACAGTTGGCGGTGAGTGCGACGCACGCGATCCCGTTAGCCAGCAAAACGCCGGTTCTCAACTTGACTTCAGTATAGCAATTCGGATGGATGACGCCACTGTGCGCTCACCCAATCTCTAATCACCTGTTATACATCCCTCTATTGACAGAAGTGCCCGGTCCTCCTATAATCGAGACAGTCGATTTTTTGTTCAAACGGAGGAACGTTGGATGACCTTATCACCAGAAACTGTCACTGTCCAGGATGTGCTAGCCCTGGCCCGCCATCTTTCTGAAGCAGACCGCCATTGGTTGGGTGCGTTGCTCAGCCGGCTCGAAGATACCCCTTTGCCTGAAACAGCCACATTGGACGAAGCCATCGCCCTCTATCTGGCCGACGCATGTAGCCTGGGCCGTGCCGCCGAACTAGCCGGCGTGACGCGCTGGGATATGATCGACGAACTCAAGGAACGGGATATTCCGATCCTTGTTTACCATTCGCGCAGCGCACAAGAAATTGATGCGCTGGCAGATGAACTGGCGCGTGAGGGCATTTTGTGATTGTCATCAGTGACACGAATATCCTCAGCTCCTTTGCTGCTGGAAATGCATTTTCTCTCCTGTTTCACCTGTTTGCCCAGCCTGAAATCTATATCCCGCCTGCGGTTCTGGAAGAAGTACACGTCGCGCTTACGCATGGGCGCAGCTATCTGCTTGTCCTGGTCGAAGCAGTTGCTACCCAACAAATTGTCGTTCTGCCGCTCAACTCAACCGAAGCAGAGTTGTTGCGGTTGCTACCGCACCGATTGAATGTCGGTGAAAGGCAGGCAATTGTATTAGCAGAGCAACGCAATGGGGTACTATTAAGCAATGATCAGCGTGCTGTGCGTTATTGTGAACAACAGGGCATCCGCTCGCTTGATTTAGTTGATATTCTCCGTTTACTCTGGGTTCGCAAAATAATCTCACGTCGTGCAGTGCATGAATTGATTGAACAGATGCAACGGGTTGAACAGTTGATCCTGACGCCAGAACAACGATCAATTATCTTTGAGCCACACCATTCACGGTAGGATCTGTGCTGCTCTCGACACTGGTTGGGCCAAGTGATCAGGGCGCGTGGGCACCCTGTATCAATATAGACTGCTCGATCCCGCTGCCCCTGTATACCTTACCTATCTACCGCTATTCCAAAACCAGCACTGTGCGCGCCCCTGCGCCCTCCTGCCTACCGGTAGGAGACCCGGACGGCGATCCAGTCGAGTGAGAAATCGCGCGTTGTGGCGTTTACGCCGGTGGCGACGGGGATGATCCGCACGCGGAAGTTAGCGTTGTTGAGCGTGTTTGCCGTCCACGCACGCCCCCAGCTGTCGTTGGCCGCGCCTAGTAGGTAGGTTGCTTCGCTAGTCGTCAAGGTTGGCGTCTGCTTGGCGGCTGTCCACGTTGTGCCCCCATTCCACGAGAGCTGCACACAGAAGCGCGGGGCATTCGCACCCACCGCGTCGACAAAACCATCGAGCCGGACTTCAAGCCCAGTGACTGTGGCCCCACCAGGCAAACTAAGATTATAATTCGCATAGCGATGTTTGTCTTTGCTGCTGGCGGTGCAGGAGCTATTGTTGTTGGTGCCACTGTTGAGATCCAGCGCAACGCCGCCCCCATCACTGTAGGCTTGGGCCGGCGCGGTTTGAAAGCCATTGTTGTCGCCGGCACTGCTGGTCTGTGCGGTGTGGGCACTTGGATTAAGCCAGCCGGTGTTGCCGGGCGTGGGCGTCGTGGTCGCGGGTGGGGTTGAAGTTGGCGTTAGCGTTGGCAGAGGCGTCAAGGTGGGAGTCACTGTTGGGGTGGGGGTTGGGCTGCCTGCTGCGGCATACTGGTAGGCGGCCAGCAGATTGATCCGCCCATGGCCATAGACATTATTAGGCACTTGGGTGGGGCTATCACCGCCACAGCCTTGGCTGCTGGTCAGTTGGACGGCTGTTTGTTTTAGAATAAACTCCGTCTGATCGACGTTGCCCCGCAGATTGGGAAAGGCGGACCAGAGTAGCGCAACCGCGCCGGCTACATGGGGTGCGGCCATTGAGGTGCCACTGAGCATGGTATAACTGTTGTTTGGATAGGCCGAGCGGACGCTACTGCCTGGGGCCACGAGGTCAGGTTTGGTCCGCCCGCTGCCATCCGCTGTGATTGGCCCGCGGCTGCTGTAACTGGCAATATTATCAGTCTGATTGCCGGTTGCACCCACCGTGATCGCGGCGTCATAGAGTCCGGGCGGGTCGCTAATAGTCGCACAAGCCGATCCAGAATTGCCGGCGGAGACCGCCATAAAAATCCCGGCCGTGCGCAGATTATTCATCGCGGTCAACAAGCTGTTGGCCGTGCATAATTCTGAACTGGGGCAGCCATAAGAGTTGCCGACCACATCCGGGCGTTTGCTGGGGTCGGGGTTGTTGCCGTTGAGATCGGTGGGGGCAAGGAAGAATTGCATACACTCGATATAGGTGCTGGGCCGACCGACCCCGGCGTCCATATTACGACAGCCAATCCATTTAGCCCCCGGTGCCACCCCAATTTGATTGCCGGCCCCATCATCGCCGACCCCGGTGCCGGTGGTATGGGTGCCGTGGCCCTGGTCGTCGCAGGGGACAGTCAGGTTGAAGCCGCAGGGGTTGCCGTTGCCATCAATGTCACTGTGGATCGCGTCCCACCAACTGTAATTATGGTTGGCACTGGTGCCATTCCAGCCTCGATAGTGTGGTTGTAGCGCCGGATGATTCCACTGGACCCCCGTATCGGCATTGGCATAGACCATGTTTTGTCCGGTTGCGCCCAGTGCCCACACCGCGGGGGCGCTGACCCAGTTGAGATTCCAGCCCACCGCGCTGACGGCAGCGGGGTTGATCTCCTCCTCAACTTCTACGGGGACTTCTAAGGGGACTTGAAAGCTGCGATCCGATTCAAGCGCCTGCACCTCAGGGCGGGCGGCCATTGCCTCAACTACCGCGCGATCGCCGGCAACTGCGATAAAATTGGCGACCCAATAAGCCCGATAGGTGGCCCCCAACTGATCTAGGTGGGCGATCACCGCGGTCTGGCTGGTCGCGGCCACACTGCGCAACGCATCGACCACCAGTGTGCCCCGGCTGGCGTGATCCGTGGCCGCATTTACCAACTCGGCCAGGGGTGCTTGCTCTTTCAATAAGATTAGAAAGTGACCAACTTGCCCATCCGCCGTATCCGCCCAGACGCGCTGGTCAATGGCTGCTTGGGTGGCACCGGCTTGCTGTACCAGTGGCAGAAAGAGGGTAGTCGGCTGATCCGGCGCTTGGTTCACATTGTCGGTTGGGTGCTGGGCCGCCGCCGGATTGGCCCAAGTGCCGGCGGCCAGGATCAGACACAAGAAAAGCGCGCTCAAGGTCGCACGTGCGTTACTCATTAGAACTCTCCTATCCCTATGACGGTTGGTGATCCGCTACGTTGCGTGGTAACTGCTATTATACCATCGAAATTGCAATCATAATGTTATGATTCTCATGCGATAATTGACGTACAATTGACAGCATGGAACCTATCATTTGTACTAGCGGATTAACTCGTCATTTTGGTGACAAGGTTGCCATTTCTGATCTGAATTTAGAGATTAGGGCGGGCGAAGTCTTTGGCTTTTTAGGCCATAATGGTGCCGGCAAGACCACAACGGTCCGTCTGCTGAATGGCATTCTCAAACCGACCGCGGGTGAGGCGCGTCTCTTTGGTCTTGATCCGGTTTCCCATGGCGCGCAAGTGCGCCAGCAGACCGGTGTTTTGACGGAGACACCCTCGCTGGATGACCGCTTGACGGCGCGCACCAGCTTGCGGATCTTTGCTAAAATCTATCAGGTCCCTGCCCCGCTTGTCGCGCAGCGGGTGGACATGCTGCTCCAGACCTTTAACCTGCAAGCCTATGCCGACCAGAAGATTGGCAGTTTCAGTAAAGGCATGCGCCAGCGCTTGGCGCTCGCGCGTACGTTGCTGCATGACCCCAAGCTCATTTTTCTGGATGAACCCACGAGCGGGCTTGATCCAGTGGCCATTCGGGATGTCCATCAACTGATTCAGGTGCTGACCCAGCAAGAACAGCGCACCGTCTTTCTCTGTACCCACAATCTGATCGAGGCGCAGAAGTTGTGTCATCGGGTGGCCGTCCTCGCACACGGGCAATTGTTAGCGGTTGGTACCCCCCGCGAGTTAACAGCCCGCTTTAGCCCTTCGTCACGCGTCAAGCTTCGCATTGGGGTCGGACAGGAAACGTTGTTGCCCCAACTCCTCCGCGATCGCCCCCAGATTAATTTCACCACCACTCATGGATTTGCTGATCAGGAGACCACCCAGGTTGCGCTACAGGGCGTCGCCCACGCGCATTTGCCTGATTTTCTGCGGCATCTGACCACCCATGGCCTGAATCTTTTTGCGGTTGAGCCGGAAGAAGCATCGCTCGAAGATGTCTATTTTGCCCTCCAAGCGACCTAAGCCGCGCCGCCGTGCGTTACCCATAAAACTGGAAAGCAGGCCGTATGAACTGGCACGCCATCTGGGCCATCATCGAGAAGGATCTAAGAATTGTTCTGCAAAGTAAATCGATCACGGTGCCGCTCGTTGCGGTGCCCCTCTTTGTTGCCGTCGTCTTGCCGTTAGGCTTGGGGCTCATCGTGCGCAGCATCAGCTTGCACGGCGAGCTCAATGTGTCACAAATGTTGACCCTGTTACCCCCTAGCCTGGCGCAACAGTTGGCCGACTTGACGCCTGAACAGGCGATTCTCTATTACATGTTGGTCTACTTCTTTGCCCCGCTTTATCTGATGCTTCCTATTATGGTTTCCAATGTCATTGCCGCGGATAGTTTTGCTGGTGAGCGGGAACGCAAAACGCTGGAAGCGCTACTTTATACCCCAACCAGTGATGAAGAGTTACTGACCGCCAAGGTGTTAGCGGCCTGGCTGCCGGGGCTTAGCATTGGCTTGCTCAGCTTTTTGCTCTATGCAGTTGTGTCCAATACGGTGGCCTGGCCGATCATGCAGCGGATCTTTCTGCCCAATGCCATGTGGTTACTGTTGGTCTTTTGGGTGGCACCGGCCGCGGCTGGGTTGGGCTTGGGGACATCGGTATTGGTCTCGGCGCGCACGAACAGCATGCAAGCGGCCTATCAGATCGGCAGTTTGATTGTCTTGCCGGTGATGGGCTTAATCGTCGGTCAGCTTAGTGGGGCCCTCTACCTGAGTTTGAGTGTCGTTTTTGCGATGGGCCTGGGCCTCTGGCTGATCGACGCCGGCCTGCTTTGGTATGGTCAACGGACCTTTCGGCGCAGTGTGTTGGTTGCCCGCTTGTGACTCATGTGGTTCGTCAAATCAATAACGCGTATGCCGATGTGGGCCCACTGGGCTCACATCGGCATACGCGTTAATATTAGTACAGTGTGATGGGGCGGTGCGCAGTCACCGCCCCATCAGCTCTTCCCCTCCGCTAGCGATTAATCAGTGGCAGGAAGAGCTGGCTGCCGACGGTAGTGCCCTCCTCGCCCACTTCGTCGCCACCCACTGGCTCGGTGAGGAACTCACTCCCACTGTCGTCGGTGAGCGTTGTCGGGTCAACGGCAAAGTCGGTGAAGTCCAGCGGCTGCGTCTCGTCGGCACTGGCACTGATGCCGCCGACCCGGCGCTCGAACTTGCTGATGGTCGAGGTTGGCTCGATCAACCCGGCCAACACCAGCCCATCGTTCGTCCCTTCGAGTGGACTCGGCGGTTCATCGCGCTCGTCACCGCTGATGTCGAGGAAGAAGCGCGTCGGTCTGAGCAGCGCTAGCCCGACGGTGTCATCGCCATAGCCGCCAGTCAAACCGGTGAAGCGTGGTTGCCCGCTGCCATCGCGCCAGCCGCTGCGTAGCGCAATTGTAAAGATGTCGTTGCCAGGGCCACCCTGGGCGCTGATCACACCGTCCGCATCGAGTAGCAGATCGTTGCCGTCACCAGCGAGCAAGGTGTCATAATCGCCCTTGCCGCCGTTGACGACATCGTTGCCGGTGCCGCCGTCGAGATAGTCATTGCCATCCGCGCCCATCAGCAGATCAACACCATCGCCGCCACAGAGCAGGTCATCACCGCTCTTGCCATCGAGTTTGTCATTGCCGCCCAGGCCCAGCAGCAGGTCGCGCCCGCTGCTGCCGGTCAGCGAGTTGTTGCCACTGGTACCCACCTTGATCGTGCCACTCCAGCCGGCGGCGCTGTAGAGATTGCCATTCTTATAGACCGTGTACGGACCACAGACCCCGATCAACGTGCCGCTGGGGGGCGGCGTTGCGGTGGCGGTTGGTGCCACCGGTGTGTTCGTTGGCGTTGGTGCGACTGGTGTTGGGGTCGCCGTTGGCGTCTCGGTTGCCACCGGCGTTGCTGTTGGCAACGCTGGCGTGCTTGTCGCCGTTGCGGTGGCCGTTGGCTCAATCGGCACCGTCGGGGTGGCGGTCGGCTCAATCGGCGTGGCGGTTGCCGTGGGGGTTGGTGTCGCAGTGGGGGGCACGACGCCCTGCACGGTGATCAGAACTGTTGCCACATTCGAGTCGAACTCGCCATCACTGGCCCGGAAGGTGAAGCTGTCTGGGCCGGCATAGTCGCTGTCTGGGGTATAGGTCAACGCCGGAGGGAATCCCAACAGCAGACCATGTTTGGGCTGGGTCACCAGCTGGAAGCGCAGCGGGTCGCCATCGGTCGCCGGCAAGGTAATGCTAACGGTGCCATTGGCTGCCACCGTCACTGCCACATCCTGGGCGACCGGTGCCCCATTGCTCACCTGCCAGCGATGGCGGCTGGGCGAACCGGCGGCGCCACCGCTCTTCGGCTGGGCGCGCACCAGGAAGGTGTGCTCACCGTTCTCCAACCCGGTGTATTCCTGGGGACTGGTGCAGCGACTAAACGCACTGCCATCCAGCGCACAGTCAAAGAGCGCTTCCGTATCGCCCAGGCCGACCGCTTTGAAGGCAAAGATCGCCCGCCGTTCGGTGGTCGTCGGCGCGGGGCCGCTTTCAATGTTGACGAGCGGACCACTGCCTGTCACCTGCCACTGATACGCAGCCGGGGTGGCATCGACAAAACCCTCCGCATTGATGGCCCGCACGCGGAAGGTGTGTTCACCCACACTCAAGCCGCTGTAGCTTTGCGGGCTGTTACAGAAGCTAAAGGCTGCGCCGTCAAGGCTACATTCACCGGTCAACAGTTCGACATCACCCCCGGTGCTGCCCTTGAAGCGGAAGGTGACCTGGCCGCTGCTCGGATTGGTGGGGGTTTCCTCGATCATCGTATCGATAGCGCGCCCGCCGCTTTCATCAATCGTCACCGGCGCGCTGCTCGTACTGATCTGACCGGCGGCGTTATCTGCACTTACCGTGATCTGCTGGGCACCGCCATTGTTGAAGACGGGGTAGGCGACGCGCCACTCGCCATTGACTACCGGCACGCTGACATACGCTTGATTGCCCACTTTGACCCGCACCGCGGTCACCGTTGGGGCGGTCACTGTGCCACGCAGGCGGTAGATGTTGGTGCCGCGGCCATAGCTGTCTGCTGTCGCCAGCGTCGTCGTCGCAATTGTCACCCCCGGTGCCCCAGTGTAGATGGTAAAGCGGACGGGGATCTCATCCGCCTGTTGTGCACCGCTCCAGTCCGTGGCGCGGACCGTTAAACGATGGTCACCCCCGGCCGGCATCGGCACGGTGACTGTGCGTAACACGGTACGCAGATTGGCCGCTTGGTCAAAGCTAAGCTTACCGACCTCGGCCCCATCAAGCAGCAGTTGGACTTCTTTGAGCCCATTGACTGCTTCGGCCGCAATGGTCACCACCAGGTTGCCGCTGTTACTGGCCAGGGCGCTGTCATTGGTGGGGGCCACCACCACGGCTTTGGGGGCGTTGGCCAGTGCGGTGCTTGCGGCGACCCTCGCGCCGGTCGCCGCCGCTATCGCTGGGGCCGTTGTACAGTGATCATAGGCATCACACGCCGTCAGTGAACCGCTTAGCGTCGGGGTGGTGGCCCAGACGGTATAGGTGTTGACGAGGGTGTTGAGTAGCGTCAGATCGGGGAAGCGCGCTTGCAAGAGCGGATCCGGATTGAAGCTGCGGACGGGTGCCCGCTGCGCGTTCCCAGCGCAGTTGAAGCTCGCTTCATCCAGCAGGAAATCGGCGGCACGACAGGTATAGACGATCTCATAGCGGGGCGTATTGGTCGCTGTATCCGTATAAGATTGACCGGTGGCCCGTCCGCTCAGGGTGACGCGCGGGGCTACCGTGTCGATCAAGCCGCGCCAGATGTCGCTGCTCTGGAAGCGGTTGCCCTGGAGATCCCGCCCATAGAGGTCGAGCTGATAGAGTCCTTCCAGACCAGTCGGTAAGGGCATGGTCCAATCGCTGCGCATGACGCCGGCGCCCCGTTGGGCTAGTGTGACCGGATAGCGGTTCGGCGCCCCGTAGAGTGCCTGCACCTCGCCGGCACTGAGGGCATGATTAATGAGCATGATCTCATCCAGCGCGCCCACATAATTCGTCCCGATGCGATAGAGGAAGGGGGGAAAGGTGACCAAGGTTTGCGTGAAGGGTTTGCTATCGGTGAGCCGGCCATCCACGTAAAGGCTAATCTGGCCGGTGGTGCGATCCACGGTTGCGACAATGTGGTGCCACTGGTTGTCGCGCAGATCGCTCGTTCCTGCCACCTGTGTGATCGGACTGCCAAGTCTGAAAGCGGCGCGCCCGTTCTCGAGGGTGAGGAAGAGCTGGAAGTCTTGTTTGTAGAAGAGCAACTGGTTACCTGGGCGCGTATCGCTGCTCTTCAGCCAGAGTTGCACACTGAAACTTTGCTGGGGGTTGCTGAAGGACTGATTCTGCGCCTGATTAAAGGTGCCATAAATGCTTGGCGCCGCCGACGTATTGTTCACCTGGATGCCCTGCCCGATCTTGCCGTCATTGGTGATTGTCGGGCAAGGGCCGCAGCCAACGGTGGTCTGATAGAGCGTGCGATCTGCGAAGTCGTTGGTTCCTGGGGTATCGTCAAAGGGCAACCAGAAGAGCGTGTCGCTAAAGGGCAGGGTGCGCGTGAGCGGGGTGATGAAGAGATCGGCGCTGTCCAGCCCGGCGCTGCCCGTATCGCTAATGACACCGCCTAGGGTCACGGCACTGGTGATGCTGTTGGTGAAGACGCCAGTCGCCACATCACTCTTCGTCATTACCCCACGCGGCCCATCGCTATCAACCCGGATTGTGCTGGTGGTGACGCTGACATTACCGACTTTGTCCGTGGCTTGCACTGTGACGGTGTAGTGGCCGGTCGGGTTGCTCTGTTCGTTGGGCAAGGCATAGTCGATCAGCCAGTTGTTGCCGGTGAGCGTCGGCGTCTGCCAGCCTTTGTCAATGCCACTCGTTGCGTCGGTGAGCAAGAGGGCCAGGTTTTGCACGCCGCTGCCTGGGTGTGCACCGGGCAGGGTCGGGTCAACAGCGGTCCCACTGAGTTGCAGCCGCCACGGTTGATTGAGTTGGTTCCGGTAGTTGTGCGTCGGGATCACGTAACTGTTGGCCGGTTGGGCGATGGTGGTGTTGGGGGCGCGGCCATCGGCGAAGAGGGTAATTTGCGGTTGGGTGGCGGCGGCTTGGACATTGCCCACGCCATCAACCGCCGTGGCCTTGACGGTGTACTGACCGTCGGTAACCGCCAATGCATAGAGCCAACTGTTGGCACCATCCGCCAGTTGAGCGGTGCCGTTGTTGACACTCACCTGGACATTGGCCACGCCGGCGAGTTGATCACTCGCAGTGCCACCGACGATATGCACGACGGGGGCACCAGTGCTGCCGCGCAGATACTGGTTGTTGGCCAGTGAGGTGATCGCGCTGGTTGGTGCTTCGGCGTCGATGGTAACGGTCAGCCTGCCGCTGGCTGCTACCTTGCCGCCACGGGTATCGACGGCCTGGGTGTTGAGGCGCGCCCATTGCAGTGCGGTGCCGCCAACGTTGGCGCGGGTGGCCACACAGTAGGCAGGCTGCACACTGGCATAGAGTTGTTGCACCGTATCGGCGCCAAGAATGGTGTTGTTATAGAGCTGCAGATTATCGATCTGCCCCGTATAGCGCCGGCCATTGTTGCGATCGCTGCCGAGTTGGATCAGGGGCCACGAATTGAGCAAACCCGTGGTAAAGGTTGCGGTTCCAGCCGCCACGCCGTCGACATAAAGCCTGACAACACCACTGGTTTGATCACGCGTGACGACGACCTGGTGCCACTGATTGTCATCCACGCGTGCCGGGGATTGGATGACACCGGTTTGACCGACCAGAACGCTCGCCCTGCCACCGACTAACCCGATGGCCCACCCTGTAACCGCATTGGCGCCTTGATCGACAATGATGCTGTTGTTGGGCGTCGTGGCAGCCTTCAGCCACAGGGCGACGCTAAAGTGGGTGCTAAACCCACGGTTGAGCGCCAACAGATCATCGACGCCGTCGAAGCGAATGGCGTAGTCGGAGGTGGGGCTGCCGACGGGGTTGTTCTGGGCGTTGACGGCACCAGGCAGACCGGCTGCCGGACAAGTGGCACCGCTACAGGTGGCGGCACCACCACGGCCCGAGCTATCGGAGTAGGTGGTCGCGCTCCCAGTCGCCGTGGGTACTTCTTCAAAGCGCAGGTCGGTGAAAGGCAGGGCGCTGGGCGCTGGGCAAGCCAGCGTGCTGCCAGGGATGCTGTTGCCCGCGCTGTTAAAGCGTTGGGCTGCGGCCAGGTCACTCAGATCGGGACCGTTGAGCGTGTACGCATCGAGATCATCGGTGCTGCTGTGAAGGGTGGCCAGCCAACTGCTGCTCTGCGGCTGATAGGCAATGCGCACTTGTTTGCGCGCTGTGCCCAAGGTGCGGGTGGTCGTTGGCGTGGTTGTGGTCACGTTGGGGTAGAGCAACGCCACCCCTTCGGCAGTGGTGCCACGCAGATAGGCCAGCAGCCAGCGCCCACTGATGGGATCATAGGCCAGCCGTGGGGTGACATCGACGGTATAGTTGTTCGGCGGCACGGTGCTGTCGTTGACCAACTGGAGGGCCGTACCCTGCACGACGGCGTTGGTGTTCAAATCGACCTGGGTGATGCCGGTGGCAAAGGTCGGCTTATAGACCAGCCGGTAGCGGTTGCCAACCCAGGCCAGATCATACCGTAGTTGGGTTTGGCCGGTCAACACGGGCAAGCCGGTGTTGATCTCGCTGGAACCTGCCAGGACGCCATCTTTGGAGAAGGCTTGTAGTCGAAGGCGGGCGGTTCCGCCAAAGACAAAGCTCTCATAGGCCAGCAGGAAGCCCTCGCTGTTACTGGCAACTACGGGGCGCCGCCCCATGAGGCCACTGCCCAGCGGCGTCTCGGTGCCATCGGCCCGCAAGAAGGTGCCCGCAAGTCCGGGCAGTTCCGTATCAAAAGCAAAGTTGTCCCAGATCAGCAGACAGTCATTGCGATTGTTGCAGGCAACCGTGGCCGGATTGTAGGTATTGATGGTGGCCAGATTCCGATTTTGGCCGGACGGTAGAGCAAAGGTAGTGAGAACTGAACTGTTACCCGAGCCGGTGGTATTCGGTGCGCCGTTTTGGTTGAGCGTCAGCAGCCGGTAACTATCCAACCGATCACTGCGGTTGGCCGCTGCGCTGGTATAGCGGGCCAGATTGGGCGCGCTAAAGGTGCCTAAGCTTTGCACCGTGAGCGGGTCAAAGCGCCAAGCTGGTGCGCCCGCGGCCAGGCGCGCCCGCACCTGGCTGGTGATGGGCAGGTTAAGGGCGGTGACGGCGGTTGGCGGCACGGTAAAGGCGGTACCCACCGGCACATCTTGCACAATGAGTTTGGGCAAGGGGGCCGTCCCGATCTGCGCCGCGGGCGTCACATCCAAGAGGCTGGGGGCCAGCGGCAGATTGGCCACCATGGTCGTGGTGTAGAGGAATGATTGCCCCGGTTTGACAAAACGATCAGGCAGACTGACGTCGGTCAGCAGCTGGATCGGCGGCGTATTGGCGACGAGCGGGTTGTAGGTCACGCCCTGAATGTCAACCCGGACTGCGGGATCACTGTGTGTGCCCAGTTGTTTTTCGGCCAGATCGTCGATGCCATCGCCATCGCTGTCGGCGGCGACCGGGTCACTGGAGACACGCAGGGTTACCGGTGTTGGACCGGGGATGGTCAAATCCCAGCCGCCCCGCCAGACGGCAGTGGGTTGGCAAGTCGTCGGGTTAATCACGGCGTGCCAGACTTCGTCACTATCCGCAATCAAGTCGCCATCGGTGTCGCGCTTGGTGGGGTTGGTGCCAAGTTGTACCTCTTGGGCATCGCTCAGGCCGTCGTTGTCACTGTCGCAGAGCACAGGTGAGACCGGCTGCCCCAGTTGGCGCCACTGCAACTCGACCAGATCGCTCAGCCCGTCGTTATCGCTGTCGGGGGTGGTGTCGTTGGGGTCGATCCCGCCGCTGCTGCCGGCCAGCAGGCCATCGCCATCGGCATCTTTGACGGCCGGGAACCGGGTATCCCACGCCAGCCGCTGCGTGCCATCCGCCGCGGTACCCATGGCCATAAAGCCGTCGAGGGTGGCGGGGAAGATGTCGTAGACCAGGGCGTCAAGCGTGCTGGCGTTGTTGCCCTTGGCTTCGCGGGTGTAACAGATCGGAAAGACTGGGGGGGTGAAGGGCAGAATGATATTGGGAATGCCAATACACTCATAGGCCGGCACGCCATAGCCCATATTGAGCGCCAGGGGGATGGATTGATTCAAGCCGGCTGTGGGTGTAAAGGGTTGCGTCAGGCTGTATTGCCCTGTCGTCTGGCCGCGATACATGGGGGTGAGCAGAAATTTGTGGTCTTCGCGTACGGCCCAGCGCTCCTTCATCTGGTTCCACCCTGCCGTGACCGTTTGGGTAATCGGCGTCAAACTTAGCTTCACCGTGCTGCTGCGCAGATTGTCCGGCGAGTAGAGCCAGAGGTAGGGATAGATATACAGCCCATTGGCCGGGTCGGGGTCTTTATGTTTCACCGTGGTGGTGATCGCCATATTGACCGAAAGCGGATTGCCGGCCACCAGCCCTTTGTTCGGGTCCGCGGGTTTCACCTGGGGCGGGCCGGTCACAATCAGGTCGGGGCTGCCGACATCGATCATGAGATCATAGTTATAGAGGAAATAGGCCACATATTTGGTGGCCGTGCCGGTGAGCGTAAAACAACCGCTGTTGGCACCCGGCACGTTGCGCAGCGCGTTCACCCCCGCTTCGCAAATGATCGTCAAGAGCAAATCGATGGCGGCCAGCACGGCGGTAATGACAAAGCCGACCGGATTGGTGCTGAGGGTAAAGAGTAAAAGCGCCACATAGACCGAGGCGACGGCATTATAAAAGAGCCGGTTGACCTCCACGCTGCCGGCCCCCGCGCCACTAGCGACGGCACCGTAGATAAAGAAGGCAAAGGTCGCCGCCAGTGTGAGCACCAGACCCGCAGCAGCAAACTTTGTCGCCGCGCCTTTGATGCTCGATAGCATAGTCAATGCCTTAATCGCACTTTGCCCACCACCCACTACCCTAAACCCCAGTTCAAGGCTTGGCTGCACGACGTGGAGGGCAAGGTTGAGACTCGCCGAGACCAAATTCACAATCTGGCGGTCTGTCTTTGACACTTGGGGGATATATTCAAGGATATTGCCGGCAATCGTCAAGACGGCGCCACCCACAGCCAGCGGGGCTAGCGTATAGCGTAAGAACCCAGATCGCGTTTGGGCGATTTCTGCCCTTTTCTTTGCAAAACTAGTAGAACCGTCCGCGCTTTTCTTACTTTGGATAGTTTGGTAAAGCGCGGAACCAAAGGACCAGAAGCTTCCTATAAACTTCTTCTCTTTAATACTGAGGGACGTATAAAGAGAAATGGAGACACCCAGGGTTCTGAACAGTAGGTTTGATACAGTGAAGCTGACGGCGGCATTGCTGGTCTTTGCCAGCGTCACCAACTGAGCGGTGGTGGCGGCGTTGTGCAGGCTGACGGCGGGGACAGGAATGCTGGCGCCATCCTGCACCACACTGCTGGAACCGGCTTGAAAGCCGCTATAGAAGAGTTGGCTCCACTGTAAGCGGCCCTGTGCCACGATAGTGTCCGAATCATTCGTCCCATAGCGTTGTTCTAGCACTTGCCAATAGCTGTTGGCGTCACAGGGCGCCCAGGTGATCGGCGCGGCGGAGGGGCAATAGGCCGCCCATTTCAACCCCGCCACCACGGAGACGGCTTGGGCCGGTTGCCCGGCGGGGGCCATATCCAGCGTCAAGAGGGGGCCGGTTTGCAGCACATAGTTGCCACCGACCGTGAGGGCATCGAGCGTCAAGAGGCGGGAACTGCTCTCCTGGGCAAACATGATCAAGGGTTTGACCCCGGCATCAGCCGTAACCGCAGGTGTGAAGACACTGTTCAGGATCTGTTTGGTTTCGGTCATCACCGTGGCCGCCAGCGCCTGGTCGAGCAACGGGTAGCTGTTTTTCACCACGCGCAGCACATTGGGCACGCCAAAGCGGTCGGCTTCACTGACGCCGCTGTTGGTGGTGCGGTCAAAGCGTTGGGCAATCGTCTCCACCGTCACATCGCGCTGGCCATCGTTGTTGTCATCGCGAGCAATGGCGAAATGGTGATCGAGCACATAGGCCAGACTCCAGAGCGCGGCATCGTCTTTTTTGTCGGGGTCAACGGCTGGGTCTTCGTAGATCAGATCCATGGTCGCGCCGTGATCTTCGCGGACGGTCAACCCGGTCAGCGTAAAGTTGTCGTAGTAACTCTGGATTGGCTGCTGGAGATTATGAAGGTAACCATCCGCTGTACAGTTGGTGGTGATCGGCGGGGTCGCAGTGGCGTCGCATTGGGTGGTCGCCTGGTCAACCAGCGCCTGCACAACCCAAACCAAGCGCACACTGTGAAAGTTGGGCCAAGCGCCGGTTGGCGCATAGCGCATCTGCCCACTAAAGGCGACACGCTGGCCACTCTGTTCATTGGTGAGCAGCGAGAGCGGCATATAGACCGTCTTATTGGCGCCATCGGCGGTGAGGTTGTTGACCGAGATGTTGTAGGGGGTCAACTCCGCCTGGGATGGCAAATTAGCGCCGTTCGTGGGGATGCGCAATTCGAGCATGGGCACGAGCTTCAGGTCGCCATTCGCTTCGTTGGCGTTGGGGGTACGCCCACTGACCGTGGCGACATCGGCAAAGGTTTTGTTGTCAATATCGGTCATCTGCCCTTTATCATCAAAGGGCCAATCCAGCACATTGTGAGCAAATTGCAGATGTTTGGGGTCTTGGGGGCGCAGTTGAAATTCAACAATGACCGGCTTGTTGGCCGTCAGATTGTTGAGCTTGATCTGCAACGGATTTGACTCGTTATAGGTGAAGCCGCCTTTGCTAAAGGGCGAGAGGTCTTGGCGATCGGGCACGCCATCGCCATCGTTGTCCTCATCAAAGAGGTCAGGCACGCTATCGCCATCTGTGTCAAGCGGGGCGGTGCGCAGTGTGCCATCTGGGTTAAGGCCCCACTCAATGCCATCGCCTTGCCCATCTTTGTTGCTGTCGGCGGCGGCGGGGTTGGGATACCACTTTTGCCCACCCAAGGTAAAGCCGGCGACTTCGACATTATCGCGTACCCCATCACTGTCGGTGTCGACCATGACCGGGCTGGTGCCAAGGCTTTGTTCTTGCAAGTCGGTCAGCCCGTCGCCGTCGCGGTCAGATTTGCCCAGGCTCTTGCCGCCGCTACCCGCGGTGTAGATGCTTTGCACCTCCGCCACAGTCAGCGCACGCAGGTAGAGGGTCGGCTCATCGATCAGCCCGTTGAAGTTAGACCAGCCGGCGGTCGCGCCTGGCCAATTGGTGGTAAAGCCGGTGCCCAACTGATATTTATAGAGCGTATTATAGGGCGTTTGGTTATGCGCACTGCTGCCCATGCTGACGCCATCCAGATAGACCGTCTGCGTTGTGCCATTATAGATCACGGCCAGATGATGAAAGGCATTATTGTTGACCGCACCGGCACTGGTAATGGGGGCGATGGTGCCTTTCCAGAACATCTGCACACGCAAGCGGCCGTCGGTCCCCACATAGATGGCCGGCACATGGCCCACTGGCGTTGCCACATAGGGGGCGACGGTCCCCTCTTGCTGGCCCAGGATCACGCCGCTGGCTGCGGTTTTGAACCAGAGTTCAAAACTAAAGGGCGTTACGCTGTTGATGGCGGTCGTTGGGAAGGGAAAGATATTGTCGGGCAGGGCGACATAGCCATTGCTGCCGTCGAAGCGAAAGGCTTGCCCGACCTGCCCTTGGGCAAAGGTCACACTGCCGCTCAGCGTACCCTTGCCCTCGCCCAGCAGATCGTTGGCATTGCCGTTACCGGGCCACCAGTTAAAGGCACCTTGTGGCAATCCAACCGACGTTGTACTCTGGGCCAGGGTGGCCGCATCGAGACTAGTGACAGGAGACAGGAGGCTTGATTCCACATCACGCCCAGCAGTCGCTAGGCTCGTGTTTCGTGTCTCGTATCTCGTCTCTCCTCTCTCCTGTCCCTCGCCTATTGCCTCTAGCGGATTACGCTGCGGGTCAAATTCAACCTTGCCCAGGATCTCACGGATTTCCTGATCCTCGCCGGCGCGTGCCTGTTGCTCCGTTTGCGCGGCGGCTTTGGCGCTTTGCGTATCAAAAAATTTCACTTGCGTGCCGGTGGTCAAGAGTGGACCGACGACCATGCTCACAATCACGGCGGTCGCCAGCGCGCGTTCCAAGAGCCGTCGGCGCCGGTAGTAGACGACTAGCGCGGCCAGGGCCAACAGTGGTAAGGTTGCCAGGAAGGGCTGTCCACTGGGCATGGTGGCGGCCAGGCGCGCGCCAATGCCGGCGAGGTCGCCGCCGCGTGCCAGATCATAGAGTGTTGGTTGCGGTGTGCCAAAATGAGCGAAGTCGACCACCATCTGCACCTCGGCGCGCTCATCCCGCTGTTCGGGGAATTGCAGGTTGAGGATCTGGCGCAGGGGCAGCCCATCCGCGCCGACCCACAGCTCACCCGTGCCGCGCAGATCGCGCAGGACCGGCGATGGCTCTAGCTGCATGGTCGGTGGCAACTCACCGCTGGCATGCATGGCTGCTTCGGTCTGCGTGTGGATCGCCAGCGCCAGGCGCTGGCCGTCGATGGCAAAGGTGTAGCGACTGAAGGTGATGCGTTGGTCGGCAGGGCCGCGCGTCTCGGTGCCCTGCTGCTGAACGTCGCGCACGGCGGCCAGAAAGCTCATAAAGTCGCCTTGGGGCGCAAAGCCGTCCGTGGCGACTGCATCGCTCGCTTGCCAGTCACCGGTGGCACCGTGGCGCACATAACTTTTGCCATTTTCGATCTTGATCGCGGTGCCGCTTTGCGCTTGCAACAGGCTGCCATTGTCGGTTAAAAGTTGCATTTCCGTCCGATTGGCGCGCAGATCGACCTGGCCAGTCAGATATAATTCTTCGCTGCGGCTGCTGCGCCCTACATTACCCAGCGTGGCGCTGGGGATGGTTATTTGGGTGATGTTACTGGTAAAGCCATAGGCCCCGCTGGCCTGTGCCCTGGCCCAGGCGGCCGCCACCGGGTTGGCGGCCGGCGTGAACGGGGCGGCCTGCGTTTGGTAGAAAACAAAGGCACTAGCACAGAGTACTAGCAGTGCCACGCCAAACCACCAGGTGTAACGTGGTGGGCGCTTGAAAGATTGCCACATGATTGCATCTCCTCGTTAAGATGGGTAATGAGGTTGAACCTGGATCAGCTTTCGATCACAGAATTTTGAAACACACTCTTACTTTACTGGGAGATCGTGATGAAATCGTGATGAAGATTGTCTACAACCGTGATGAATTATGGCTTGATCGTGAGGAAAATCGCTTCTGATCGTGAGGAAGCTGCTTGCACTGGGGCGGGCAGATGAGGGAATAAAGACAGGGGACAAGGAGATACGAGCGCCGGCGACACGAGAACACGCGAATCTCATACCTAGCGCTGCACCAGCGGGAGAAAGCGCTGGTACAGTAACGCTCTCTTCGCGGGGCAGGTCAAACTCGTCGAACTGGCTGACCATCTCGATGTGGGCTTGGCTGCATCCTTTTTCGTCTACTGCACCGTGCGCCGCTGACGAAGCGTCGCAACGGTTTCTCGAAAAAGTCCCCATACAGTGGGTACTGCTGCCGGCCTATCGGCCGCGCCTGCCGCGTATCAACGGCGTTTGCACGAGCCGTCGCCCGCTAACCATTCGATCAGCGCGCTTGTCTTCAGTTGTCAGACTTTCGACATGTGTTAACAGGGGGAAGCATGGTAAATTAATTTTACGTAAATAAACAAGCAATTAACAATGGATTAGCCATGAACAAACGCATTGTAAAAGTTATGAAGCTCACTCGGTTGCTGATTCTCACTCTATTGATCAGCAAAGCGCTTTATTCGTGTGTGTTTATGCCACCAGTTCTGCCACCGGTGTTTTTCACGCCGGCCACACTGCCCGCTGATTACCCTATGCCACCAACCCCCAGCACGGAACACCTGCGGATCGTGACCCTTGATCCCAAACAGTTAAGTGGCCGCTTTAGCTTCACATTGTTTGATGATACGCCCTACATTGCCCTGGTTGATCGCGTAGAAGAGCAAGGTAAGGGAAACTTTGTTTGGTATGGCCATGTTGCCGGCCAACAAGAGAGCCAGATCAAAGTTACTGTGCATGATCAGGTGATCAGCGGTGTTATTGAACTCCACAACGTCCGCTATGAATTAGAGCGATTGCATGACAACGTTTATGCACTTTACGAACGGCCTATGGCGGCCTGACCGGCGATTGTACGACTCTCCCCCCGCTCAGTAGACCTGATTCCGTCTTTCTGCCTTTCCGCCATCTACCACCGCGTTATTGTATTGCCCAGCGGGCGACCGCAAGGCTATGCCCCGACTTGATCCCCATGTTTGGCACAAGGGTGCGTCCTAAATTTTCGCAGCAAGGTGACGGTCACTGCGCGATGGCAGGCGTTGGTTGATGAAGGCGCGCCTCGCCCAGTGACCGTCACCTTGCTGTCCTTTCGGGGAACACCCCTGGCACAAAGATGGCTGGCGTAGCGAGCTGGCCCATGCTATGCTACCATAGTAGGTTCTATTGACGTTTTAGCAAACGTCAATAGAACCTACTATGGAGAACGTGGCGCAAGTTGTAAAGGCGAGGAAGAATTATGAAAATCGGATTACAGATCAATCGCTTTAACTGGGATGGCATCGCCCCGCAGCAAATCGGTGCTAAGGTGGCCGAAATTGCCCGCACCGCCGACGCGGTGGGCTTTGATAGCCTGTGGGTGATGGATCATTTCTTTCAGATGGAGATGCCGGCACGCAATTTTGAGGCCCAGCAGCCGATGTTGGATGGCTATACCACGCTGGCTTTTCTGGCCGGCCACACGCAACGAGCCACCCTGGGCACGATGGTGACGGGTGTCCACTATCGCCAACCTGGCCACCTGATCAAGATCGTGACTAATCTGGATGTACTCTCTGGTGGACGGGCGGTGTTGGGCATTGGCGCGGGCTGGTATGAACGCGAGTCAAAGGGGCTAGGCTTTCCCTTTCCACCGCTGGCCGAACGCTTTGAACGGCTGGAAGAGACCTTGCAACTCGCCCACCAGATGTGGCAGGATGATCAGTCGCCCTTCCAGGGCAAACACTATCAACTGGCCGAGCCGATCAACCACCCGCAGCCGCTGACCAAGCCCCACCCACCGATTCTGATCGGCGGCAGCGGTGAAAAGAAGACCCTGCGTTTAGTCGCCCAATATGCCGATGCTTGCAACATCTTTGCCTATGGTGGGGCCGCGGCGGTGCAACAGAAACTTGATATTCTTAAAGCGCACTGTGACACCCTCGGCCGCGACTACGACACCATTGAACGCACCACGCTCGACACGGCGCGGATCGGCATGGGCGGCACGACGGCTGAGCTGATCAAACAATGTGAACAGCTCGCCGCGGTCGGCGTGCAACATGCGATCTTCGGGCTGCCGATGGATTATCTGATTACGCCGCTGGAAACCATTGGCCGCGAAGTAATTCCAGCGATCCGAGTGCTTTAACTCCTCGTCGGTCAGCCGGGAGCCCACTGGACTTTCGGCTGACCGACGATTACGTTATTCGGTAATTTCCGCAGCCGGGCACGCAGTGTGGCGTAGCAAATTGGTGGCGCTACAGCGCATTGGTTGCGCCACACCGTATGCCCCTACAGTAATACCTGAGACTTCCATTTGCCCGCTACCGTCAAACCTTGCCCAACTGCTACAGATCAACACTATTGCTTTTTGCTATTTCTTCCTTTATTTACTTACAGACCTTTTTCGCACTTGTGGTCAACAAACTTTTGTGTCATAATTATCGTGATAGAAATCACAAACTTACAATATAACAGACATTTTCTCGTTGTGCCACCATTTCCTTTTGCATCCCTGTCGCGTTATATTGATGAAGTTGTTGGCGTAAACCAGTGAAAAGTAGATGCGCGCGCAATGAAGCGCGATTGAATTGCCTCCTCTCCATGTAGGTGTTCACGACACAGGCGTCAAACCGAATAACTTGCACGACAATTTTGCTGGTCGATCTAGCTTGCGATGCCTGCTTTGTCAGTCATTCCCTTTTGTCACGTAGCTGATTCCCCAATTACGCATTGCTGCTTGCGACACCCCTGTTCTGTACAAGGGCGTCTGTTTGGACTTACCAAGAAATAAAATGGATTTTCGGGACTTAATTTTTTATCTTATCTTCTAGGAGTTTGGGATGAACGATGATGCCAGACAACCAATGGCCGGCTATCCACCAAAACAGGGACTGTATGATCCCCGCTACGAGCATGACGCGTGTGGCGTCGGCTTTGTCGTTGACATCAAGGGGCGCAAGTCGCGCGCGATTATTGACAACGCGCTGCAGATCCTACTAAATCTTGACCACCGCGGCGCTTGTGGCAGCGAGGAAAATACGGGTGATGGCGCAGGCATTTTAATGCAACTGCCCGATGCTTTCTTACGCAAAGTTTGTGCAGCAGGGGGGATTGTGTTACCCCAGCCGGGCCTCTATGGGGTTGGGATGCTTTATTTGCCGGCTGATGCCGCCCAACGTGCCGCCTGTGAAGCACGGCTCAACGAGATTGTCGCCACCGAAGGGCAGACCGTGTTAGGCTGGCGCACGGTGCCTGTCGACAATTCGAGCCTGGGCAACGGTGCCAGAGCGGGTGAGCCCTTCATGCGCCAGATTTTTATTGGCTGTAACCCCGACCGCTTGGCCGGTGCTGATGAGCTGGCCTTTGAACGCAAGCTTTATGTCATTCGCAAACAGGCGGAGAATTCGATTCGCCCCGGCATGAGCGCAACTTCACTGCCCGGCGGTGAAGGTTTCTACTTTGCCAGCCTCTCCGCGCGCACGATTGTTTATAAAGGGATGTTGCGTTGTGCCCAGGTTGGCACCTATTATCATGACTTGCAAGATCCGAGCATGGAGAGCGCGCTTGCGCTGGTCCACTCGCGCTTTAGCACCAACACCTTCCCGAACTGGGAGCGATCACATCCTTATCGCTACCTGATCCACAACGGCGAGATCAACACGCTGCGCGGCAATGTCAACTGGATGACCGCGCGCGAGTCAACCTTCTCCTCGGCGCGCTGGGGGGCGGATCTACCCAAGCTCTTGCCGCTGATCGACCCAGAAGGCTCTGATTCGGCGAGCTTTGACAACTGCCTCGAATTTCTTACCCTTTCTGGCCGCTCCTTGCCCCACGCGATCATGATGATGATCCCCGAACCGTGGTCCAAGCACACGACCATGAGCCCAGAGAAGCGTGCCTTCTACGAGTTCCATAGCACTCTGATGGAGCCATGGGATGGTCCGGCCTCGATTGGCTTTACCGATGGTACCGTGGTCGGCGCGATTCTGGATCGCAACGGTCTGCGTCCCTCTCGCTACTATGTCACCACCGATGAGATGGTGATCATGGCCTCGGAAGTCGGCGTGCTCGATGTGCCGGCGGAAAAGGTGCTTTATAAGCGCCGTTTGGAGCCGGGACGCATGCTGTTAGTTGACACCGCCCAGGGTCGCATTATCGACGACGCGGAACTAAAGCAGACGATTGCCGGCGAACATCCCTACCAGGAGTGGATCGACAAATACATGGTCGAATTGGATGATCTGCCCGACCGTGAGCCTTGCGGGGAAGATGATCCGGCCACCCTGGTCGCGCGCCAGAAAACCTTTGGCTATACCTTCGAGACACTGCGTGCCCTGCTCACCCCGATGGCGCGCGATAGTGTGGAAGCGCTCGGTGCAATGGGCGACGACACTCCCCACGCCGTGCTCTCGGACCAGCCACAACTGCTCTACAACTATTTCCGGCAACTCTTCGCCCAGGTGACTAACCCGCCGCTCGATGGCATTCGCGAAGAACTGGTCACTGCCACCGAGATGATGATCGGTTCAGAAGAAAATCTGTTGGAGCCAAGCGAACACGCCTGTCATCAGATCAAGCTGCAGCGCCCGATTCTCACCAATGAAGAATTGGCTAAACTCTGCCACATTGAACACTCAAACTTTAAGGCGCAGATCCTGCCGACGCTCTTTGCTGTCAACAGCGGCGCGGCTGGGTTGGAAGCTGCGTTGGAGGAACTCTATGCGACGGCTGATGCGGCGATCCAGAATGGCGTCAATATCATGGTCATTTCGGACCGCGGCGTCAATGCGCAAATGGCCCCGATTCCGGCTTTGTTGGCGACTTCTGGCTTGCACCATCACCTGATCCGCAACCGTACCCGCACCCAAGTCGCGCTGCTGGTCGAAACCGGCGAGGCGCGCGAGGTACACCACTTCGCGGTGCTGATCAGCTATGGCGCGACGGCGATTAACCCCTATCTGGCCTTTGAGACGCTGAGCCACATGGTGGCCGACGGTTCACTGCCCGATCTAGATGTGCATGATGCCCACTATCATTACGCCAAAGCGGCGGTCAAGGGTGTGCTCAAGGTCATCTCGAAGATGGGCATCTCGACGCTGCAAAGTTATCACGGCGCGCAGATCTTCGAAGCGTTGGGGCTGAGCCAGGCACTGGTTGATAAATATTTCACCTGGACGCCGACGCGCATTGAAGGCATTGGGCTAGCCGAAGTCTATGCGGAAGTCGCTGCGCGCCATCGCCGCGGCTTCCCGCCGCGCGTTAACGGCACACAGGTACTCGATGCCGGCGGTGTCTACCAGTGGCGCTATGACGGTGAACGCCATCTCTTCAACCCACAGACGATCCACAAACTGCAATATGCCTGTCGCACCGGCGATTACAAGGTCTTTCAGGAATACACCGCGGCGGTCAATAACCAGAGCCGCGAGTTGATGACCCTGCGCAGCTTGCTCGATTTCAAATTTGCCGCAGAGCCAATTTCGCTGGACGAAGTCGAGTCTGTCGAAAGCATCGTCAAACGCTTTAAGAGTGGGGCCATGTCCTATGGCTCGATCTCCAAAGAGGCGCACGAGACGCTGGCGATTGCCATGAATCGGATTGGCGGGCGCAGCAATACCGGCGAAGGTGGCGAAGATCCCGCCCGCTACACGCCCGATGCGAATGGCGACTCGCGCAACAGCGCAATCAAACAGGTCGCCTCTGGGCGTTTTGGTGTCACCAGCAACTATCTGGTCAATGCCCAAGAGTTGCAGATCAAGATGGCACAAGGGGCCAAGCCCGGTGAAGGGGGGCAGTTGCCGGGGCGCAAGGTCTATCCCTGGATCGCTAAGGTGCGCCACTCGACGCCCGGTGTGGGGCTGATTTCGCCGCCCCCTCATCATGACATCTACTCGATCGAGGATCTGGCGGAATTGATCCACGATCTGAAAAATGCCAACCAATATGCACGCGTCAACGTCAAGTTGGTCTCGGAAGTCGGGGTTGGCACGATTGCCGCCGGGGTGGCCAAAGGTCACGCCGATGTCATTTTGATCAGCGGCCATGATGGTGGCACTGGTGCCTCGCCACAGACCAGCATCAAACACGCCGGTCTGCCCTGGGAATTGGGCCTTGCTGAGACCCATCAAACCCTGGTGCTTAATGACCTGCGCAGCCGTGTCGTGGTCGAGACGGATGGCCAGCTCAAGAGTGGTCGCGATCTGGCAATTGCCGCCCTGTTGGGAGCCGAGGAATTTGGCTTTGCCACCTCACCGCTGGTTGCCCTCGGTTGCATCATGATGCGTGTCTGTCATCTCGATACGTGCCCGGTCGGGGTCGCCACCCAAAACCCAGAGCTGCGCAAGAAATTCACCGGTGACCCGCAACATGTGGTCAACTTTATGTACTTTATTGCGCAAGAGTTGCGCGAATATATGGCCAAACTCGGCTTCCGCACCGTCAACGAGATGATCGGCCGCGTCGATATTCTGGAGCCACGCCAGGCGGTCGATCACTGGAAGGCCAAGGGTATCGACCTGAGCAAGATTCTCTACATGCCCGATGTGCCGGCTAGTGTGGGCCGCTACTGCCAGATTGCACAGAACCACGGGCTGGAAAATTCACTCGACAGCACGGTGCTGCTTGACCTGGCCAAACCTGCGCTCGAAGAGGGGAAACGGGTGGCCGCGACTGTCGCCATTCGCAATACCAACCGCGTCGTCGGCACCATGCTCGGCAGTGAGATCACCCGCCGTTATGGGCCAGCGGGGCTGCCTGAAGATACCATCGAATTTCACTTCCAGGGCTCCGCCGGCCAGAGCTTTGGTGCCTTTATTCCGCAGGGGTTGACCTTGGAACTGGAAGGCGATGCCAATGATTATGTCGGCAAGGGGCTTTCGGGTGGCAAGATCATTGTCTATCCGCCCGCTGGTTCCACCTTCACCCCCGAAGAGAATGTGATCACCGGCAATGTCAACTTATATGGTGCGACCAGCGGCGAAGCTTATATCCGCGGGATCGCCGGCGAACGTTTCTGCGTGCGTAACAGTGGCGTTAATACGGTTGTTGAAGGTGTCGGCGATCACGGCTGTGAATATATGACCGGTGGTACGGTCGTCGTGCTCGGGCGCACTGGGCGTAACTTTGCCGCTGGTATGTCCGGTGGCATCGCCTATGTGCTCGATGAAGATGATACCTTTGCCAGTCGCTGTAATCTGGAAATGGTCGAAATGGAAGAGTTGTGTGATGCGCAAGAGATCGCCACGATCCAGACCATGCTCCAGAAGCACCTGGCATATACCAACAGTGCCGTGGCCAAACGCCTGCTGGACAACTGGGATGGTGCGGTGCGCGACTTTGTCAAAGTCATCCCCAAGGACTATAAGCGCATGCTGGTCGCCTTTGCCCGTGTCGCCGCCGACGGACTCAGCGGTGATGAAGCCGCAATGGCTGCCTTTGAATCAAACATGACCGACCTTTCGCGCGTCGGTGGGAATTAGTGGGGGATAGGTAAATCGGTAAATCAGTAAATCGGTACATCAGTGAAAATAATACCGATATACCGATATACCGATATACCGATATACCGATTTACTGATTTACCCCTTAACGGACAACAGCACGGAGGAACGACAATGGGGAAGCCCACTGGTTTTATGGAATTTGAGCGCACATTAGCGCCTGAACGCGCCCCGTTGGAGCGGGTGCTGGATTACAATGAATTTCACCTGCACATCAGTGACCAAACCTTGCAGCAGCAGGGCGCGCGCTGTATGGATTGCGGCATCCCTTTCTGTCACACCGGCACCCTGATTAATGGGTTGGCGTCGGGGTGTCCGGTCAACAACTTGATTCCGGAATGGAATGATCTGGTCTACCGCGGCAACTGGCAAGAGGCGCTGGACCGGCTGCACAAGACCAACAACTTCCCCGAATTTACCGGTCGCGTCTGCCCGGCCCCCTGTGAAGGCTCGTGTACCTTGGGGATCATCGATCCGCCAGTGACGATCAAGAGCATTGAGTGTGCGATTATCGACAAGGGCTTTGAAGAGGGCTGGGTGATCCCGCAGCCGCCGAAAGTGCGCACCGGCAAAAAGGTCGCGGTGATCGGCTCCGGTCCCTCTGGGTTGGCCTGCGCCGCCCAACTCAACAAGGCCGGGCACAGCGTCACCGTCTATGAACGGGCCGACCGCATTGGTGGGCTGCTCATGTATGGCATTCCCAATATGAAGCTTGACAAAGAGGTCGTGCAACGCCGCGTTGACCTGATGGCCGCCGAAGGGGTTGAATTTGTCACCAATTGCCATGTGGGCAAGGATATCACCGGCGCGGAATTGCGCCGCAACTTTGACGCCATCGCCCTCTGCACCGGTGCCACCAAGCCGCGTGATCTGCCGATTGAAGGGCGCGAGTTGGGTGGTATCCACATGGCGATGGAATTCCTACACGGCAATACGAAGAACGTGCTGGACCAGAGCCACGCACTTGGTTACAGCAATGGCGCACATACTAACGGCCATGTCGCCAACCTGTTGACCAGTCGCCTGGCCGCTCCGGCGATCTCTGCTGCGGGCAAAGATGTGATTGTCATCGGTGGCGGCGACACCGGCACCGACTGTGTCGGCACCTCCCTGCGCCACGGCTGCCGCAGCCTCGTCCAATTCGAGATTTTGCCCCAGCCGCCGCTGCAGCGCGCCGCCGACAACCCGTGGCCGCAATTCCCGCGCGTCTACAAGATGGATTACGGCCAGGCCGAAGCCGCCGCCCGCTTTGGCGACGACCCGCGCGTCTACCTGATCAACACCAAACGTTTTGTCGGTGATGAAAATGGCAACCTCAAAGAGCTACACACCGTGGAGATTGAGTGGGTCCGCGATGCCAGTGGCCGCTTTAGCATGCAAGAAGTCGCCGGCAGTGAAAAGGTCTGGCCCGCGCAACTCGTCCTGCTCGCCATGGGTTTCCTTGGCCCCGAAGAGACGATGTTGGAACAACTGGGGCTGGAAAAAGATCCCCGCTCCAACATCAAGGCCGACTATGGCCACTTCCACACCAGCGTCGAAGGCGTCTTTGCCGCCGGGGACTGCCGCCGTGGCCAAAGCCTGGTCGTCTGGGCGATCAACGAAGGGCGGGGCGCTGCCCGCGAATTGGATCGCTGGCTGATGGGCGAGACGAGTTTGCCCTGAGGTAAATAGAATTTACACAAAAAAGGCCGTAGCGCATGCGCTACGGCCTTTTTTTGTGTAAAGTTCTCACCCAAAGCGCTTTGCCGACCGCGCTTTTGCCTTGGCTGCCTCGACCTCCCGATTGCGCGGCGCACCTTGAAGGACAAGGTCATCCAGCAAAACGCGCGCACTGACCGCGATCTCCTCGATCGCGCGGTCAAAAGCGGCCTGGTTGGCCTGTGACGGCTTGTTAACGCCGCTCAACTTGCGCACAAATTGCAGCGCCGCCGCGCGTACTTCCTCGTCGGTGGCCGGCGGCTCGAAGTTAGCCAATGGTTTAATGTTGCGACACATGGGATTTTCCCTTCGGACTAACACACCGCTAATAGATTAATTGTGTCTACTGGCGGGTAAACGACGTACGCGTATACGGCCAACCTCAATGATAATCAGCAACCCAGCCAAATCGTCATCGTGAAAGGCTGCCAGTGCACGTAATAATTCGTCATTCATTTGTGTAACAGGAACTTCATCGGGAATGCGAACGACAACAATCCCCGCATGAGTACCAAGAGGAAAGAGGAGTAAGTTACTGAACCTTTTGTCACAAGAAATGAGCGTGGCATTTTGTTGTTGCGCATATGCATAAACATCCGCATCGGGATGGCCACGCAATCCAACGTCCCGTACATCTTCCGCCCAATAACCGGCTTGACGGAGGACAAGTGCAGTTGAGCGAGGCATATCTTCGTCAACAAAAAAACGCCACATTTATGAATGTACCAAGATTTCTTCTTCGCCTATTTTGACGGACGCATAGTGCAGTGCTGCCAAAATGTCAGCTTGTGCTAGATCATATTCCTGCATTAGTTCTGCTGCCGTCATCCCACCGGCTAATTTGGCTAGTACTTGCGCAACCGTCATGCGCGTGCCCTGAATAATTGGTTTCCCAAAACGAATGTTGGGATCAACTACAATGCGCGGGGCGATTTCTATCATAAATTTTAATTCCTTGTTACTTCTCCGCCATGGAAGATGGCTTGACAGTGGGCAGAATTGTACTGTACACAATCACAGTAACGGCATAATCTTATCATGTTCAGCAGCATTATAACAATCAAGCCAATTACTAGTTGGTTTAGTGTGCAAAGCGCGAACGGCTGGAATTTCCTATGGACATTATTGCATCATTTTGCGCAGCCGATCGGATGCCCATACTTTGTCACTTAGCTTTGCAGCAAGCAGGATGCTGCCACCCTGCCATTAACAATTGTCAATTAACCATTCGCAATTGACAATTGTTAACGGCGACTGCCTGCTACCCCCGCCCCACATAGGGCATCTGCGTCGCCATCACGGTGATAAACTGCACATTCGCATCCAGGGTCAGGCTATCCATGTAGAGGATGGCGCGCGCCACATTTTCCACATCCATCGTCGGCTCGACTTTGATTTCGCCGTTGGCCTGGGGGACGCCGCGCTGCATACGCTGCGTCATCGGCGTGGCGGCGTTGCCGATGTCGATCTGGCCACAGGCAATGTTATATTTGCGCCCATCCAGCGAGGTGGACTTGGTGAGGCCGGTGATCGCATGTTTGGTGGCGGTGTAGGGGGCCGAGTTGGGACGCGGGGCGTGGGCGGAGATCGAGCCGTTGTTAATAATGCGCCCCCCTTGCGGATCTTGCGCTTTCATCAGCTTGATCGCTTCCTGCGTGCAGAGGAAGGAGCCGGTCAGGTTGACATTGAGCACATGTTGCCACTGTTCTAAGGGTAACTCTTCAAGCGGCACGCCCGGCGCGCCGGTCCCGGCATTGTTAAAGAGCAGGTCAAGCCGGCCAAAGTGTTCCTGGGTGGCGGCAAAAAGTGCTTGTACCGAAGCCTGATCAGTGACATCGGTGGCGACGGCCAGGGCATTGGCTCCCAGTTCTCCCGCTTCGTCAATCGTGCTCTGTAAGGCGTCAGCGCGGCGACCGGCCAACACGACGCGATAGCCGGCGCGCAGCAAGGCCAGCGCGCTTGACTGGCCAATCCCGCTGCCGGCACCGGTGATAATCGCAACTTTCCTCTGTGAACTCATTTTGCTCTCCTTCTGTTTGGGCTGTTGGTTTGTTTGCTTGCCCGCGCATTATAACAAAAAATTTGAGTCCGTGCGACTCAGATTTTTGGTCGCGGATTTGCGTGGAAGTACGCGGATTTTTACCAGCTTTATCCGCGTACTTCCGCGCAAATCCGCGACCAAATTTTTGGTTATCCGCCTAACGCGCTGCCGCGCATCTCCATCGGCAACAGGAAGGTGAGCCCACTGGCCACTGCCAAGCCAACCAGCAGCACCAACCACGGTAAGGCTTCGCGTAGCGCTCGTCCGCCACTGCTTTGGGCTTGGCGCGCCGTACGCAAAGTGAGGGCAATCGCCACCAGTAATCCGCCATAAGTAACGATACTCTGCATGATCTGGATGGTGGTGACTTGGGGTACGAAACGCATGGCGATTTGCCAGTTCGGCTCACCCAGGATCGGCCAGTTGAGGGTGCGCTGGAAGAAGGTCTGGACCGTGGGGACGATGGTCATGGCCCCCGTCAGAAAGTGAAAGAGGTAGTGGGCAAACCAGATCGCAAAACCCAGCGGGACAAAGCTGTAGGCATGGCGCATCACCAGGCGATGCAGCCCCTGTTCACTGCCTTTGCCGCCGGCCAGTGTGCGACCGAGCCACGCGGCCAGATAGACCAGCAGCAGCGGCCCAGCAACCGCGCCGACCAGATAGATCAGCCCCAAAACAAGCGCTTCACTTTCGGTGCCAAGCAGTTCACCCAACCAAACTTCCAGCCGATAGACGGGCGGGGTCATGCCAAAAGCGTTGCCCAGGGCAATAAACGCGGCCACAATCGCCAACCAGGCCAGATCCAGGCGGTTGCGCCAAGTTTGACGGAAGAGTTCATCACCCGGCGGGCGCACGGCCAGCGCCACATTGTCATAAGGACAGGCTTTGATACAGTCGAGACAGAGCGTGCAGTTGAGGTTGCTCTGGATCGTGGGCACGAAAAGTTCCAGTTGACAGCCCTGTTGGGTGGGGCTGCCGTTGATACACTCATGGCCCACACAATCGCGACAGGTCTGCTGGTCGCGCGACGTAATTTGCAGCGGGCTGATCGTGCTGTAGAGAAAGTTAAAGGTGCCCAGGGGGCAGACATACATGCAAAAGCTGTTGCGCGTAAAAAAGGCTTCGAGCACAAAAGCGACCGCAAAGTAGGCAACGGTCAGCCAGGCCGTCCACCAGGGGGTGGCCCAGAGGTCGAAGAGTTCGTAGCTGTAGACAATGGCGACCAACCCAATCAGCGCCAGCCATTTGTTGCGCAGCCATTGGGGCCAGCGCTGGGTCGGGCGGCCAATCCACTTGGCCAGCTTGCGGGGCAAGACAAAGGGACAAGCCGCACAGAAGAGGTTGCCGACCAGCAGCAAGGCTAGCACCACTAGCCCCCGATAATGGACCCAAGCCGTCACCGTCGCCACATTTTTCGAGGCCAGCGGGCTGCCCAACAGCCCATCGACGATGATCGCGGCCGCCAACACAAAGAGCACGCTCTGCGCTACCGTCCGGTTGTGTTTCCAGCGCAAGAGCGCGCCCAGCAACGGCACGCGCAGCAGATCAAAGCGCGGGCGCGGTGATTGTAAAGAATTAAGCATCATTTTCTCCTGATGGGTGCTGGCTATCTTCAGTTGCCGGCTGCCCAACATCGTTACGGATCGCATTTTCGCTTGCTGTTGCCGAACGTAAGATCCACCAGCCGACCAAGGCAATCGGCAGGATCGCCAGCGCGCCCCAAAGCAGCCAATCGTTGGTACTGCCTGGCGGCGCTGCTGTCCCCCCATCTGCGCCGTTTGCCAGCGGTGAAAGCGGCTGGGCTAGGGGCGAGTCCGGTGCCGCGAGTGGGCTATTTTGTGCCCGTGCTGCCGCCACATTTTGGGCGAAGAGGGTGGCGGTGGCGGCTGGATCGGGGGTGGTGGCGGCGTCGATTGCGATCGGCTGTGAGCCGCCCATGGTTGCATTGACGGTGAGCGGGACAACGATGGTAAAGGCGCGTTCACCAGCGTCAACCACAAATTGGATCTCCCATTCCCCCGGCTGATCAAGGTCGATCAAATTGGAGTAATCACCGGGATAGAGGGCGGGGTCAATCGTCAGTTCAATCGGCCCGCGATGGCTCTCTGGCGCGCAGCACGGGCGCGGGTCATCGGGGGCCGCCAGATAAACATGGACCTGGGCATCGTTGACCGGGTCATAACTGACCACATCGTAGATCAGCAACGTCAACATCGCTTCCCCCATCAACGTGGGAAAGGGGTCAATCGAGACGAGCCATTCAAAGTAATCGGTGTAACCGCTGTCGATCACGATGCCGCCGTGGGCCAGCGCCGGTTGCCAACTGCTGCGCCCCAACAGCGCGATCGATAAGATTAATAGTAGATGCTTTACCCAATGGTTTGCCTGCTTCACGGGCACCAACTCCTTGCCTATCTCATGGGGATATCTGGTTTAAGACTGACGTGCGCCCCCTCCTCTGGTCAGGTGTCCCGATGGAACAGGCATTTGCCGAGCGATACACATAATTATACCAGAGGGTTGTTTGTGGCTGTAATCATAAAGCACATTTCAAGGCGCAGTGGGCCACAAGCTGTGTACCGGGCGTCCCCAGACGCCCTGGTTTGCATCAGGGGATGCAAACTACACGTTGCAGGCTACTGAATAGGGATCAAGGATTAATCCAATCCCGCCGGTTTGGGCATTGACCCTAACCGGGGCTACAATTGGTCTGATGGTTGTGCAGTGCTTAATGGAATGAAGGAAAGGTTTTTATGATCTTGACACGGCTAGCGCGCCTTTTTGTGCGCCCGTTCTTGCTGGTGAGCTTACTCGTGCTATTGACCTTGCTGGCTGCCTGTGGTGCTGATGAGCCATCGGCACCCGGCGCTGAGCTGCAAATCACGCTAGATCCAGCGCCCGGCGGGTTGGCCGGGGACTATCTGCGCGTCCACCTGGCGGACGCCGCTGGCGCGCCCATCACCGATGCACAAGTCGCGCTGGAGGGCAATATGAGTCATGCCGGCATGGCCCCTGTCTTTGCCGACGCTGTGCGCGATGACGCCGATGGCAGCAGTGATGGCAGCTATCAACTGCCCTTCCAGTTCACCATGCTGGGGGATTGGATTATCACGGTCAACATCACCCTGGCCGATGGCACAACGGTGACCCGTGACATTGATGTGGCGGCCAGTGAAGATGCCATTGAAGTGCCCGCCGGTGCCGCCCTCTCCCTGGATCATCAGCATGAGACCGCGGCCACTGGGTTGACGGTAGAACAGATTGTGGCCTATCCCGCCCCGCTGGCCGGGGGCAATGGGGCCCTTTACCTGACGATTGCCAATCCAACTGACCAGGCCGACCAGTTGCTCAGTGTCAGTTCGGCCATTGCCCAGGCGGTTGAAATGCATGAAAGCATCAACGATAACAATGTAATGCGTATGTTGGCGCGGCCGGAAGGCTTTGCGATTCCCGCCGGCGGTACCCTCGAACTGCTCCCCAATGGCAAACATGTGATGCTGCTTGGGTTGACCCAAGCCTTAGCGGTCGGTGATACCTTTACCGCGACGCTGACCTTTGCACATGCCCCCGCCCTCACCTTGCCGATCGCCGTGGCCGCGGTGGGCGCGACACAGGCGATGGATCACAGTAGCCATATGATGGCTGATACCCCAACAAAGACAGTCCCATGATTATCTGTGTAACGCCCAATGTGGCGGTGGATCGCACCTATCTGTTGCCGAGCCTACAGCCAGGGCAGGTCCATCGCGCCACGCGTACGATTGTCGTGGCCGGTGGCAAAGGGCTCAACGTGGCCCGCGCCGTGCAGACCTTGGGTGAAGCAACCCTGGTCATGGGATTGGTCGGGGGGCGCAGCGGCGAGTTGGTGGCCGAACTGGCGGCCCAGGAAGGGTTACCGGCGCGTTGGACCTGGGCGGCGGGTGAGACACGCAACTGCGCGATCCTCGTCAGTGAAGATGGCACCCCCGCCACCGTGATCAATGACCGCGGTGCCCAAGTTTCCACCACCGAGTGGTTGCAATTTGTCCACGATGTGGCCGAAGCCGCGCCGGCGGCGAGCGCGGTCTGTATCTGTGGCAGCTTGCCCCCTGGCGCGCCTGCCCATGCACCAAGCGATCTAGTCGAAGCCGTGCTGGCCGCCGGGGTCCCCGTTTGGGTCGATGCCAGTGGTCCTGCCTTGGCACAGGCTGTCAATGCGTACCCCACTGGTCTGAAGATCAACGATGAGGAGGCCGCTGCCCTGCTGGGCCGTGCCTTGCCCTTTCTGGATGATGTCCACACTGCTGCTCAAGCGGTACAAGCGCGCGGTGTTGACCATGTGATTATCACCCTGGGCGCGCGCGGCGCGATTTACTGCGCCGGGCGCCGTCAACTCCACCTGCGCGCCCCCGCCGTCGCGGCGGTCAGCGCCACCGGCAGTGGTGACGCCTTCCTCGCCGGCTGGTTAGTTGCCCAAGGTCACGGCCTCGACGCCGCGGCCGCATTGGCCTGGGGCATCGCCGCCGGTGCCGCCAATGCCCTCTCCCCCAGCGGTGGCCTCTTCGCCCGCACCGACTTTGATCGCTTGCTTGCCCAACTGATCGATGAATGAGGTGTGAAACGTAAAACGTAAAACGTGAAACGTGAAGTCTATACAATAGGCGACGTTAGGTCTTACGTTTCACGTTTCACGTTTCACGTTTCACGTTTCACGTTTCACGTTTCACGTTTCACGTTTCACGTTTCACGTTTCACGTTTCACGTTTCACGTTTCACGTTTCACGTTTCACGTTTCACACCTCACGTTTTTAAAGGAACCCAGCAGCCGATGGCTGATTTACAGCAAATTTTAGCGATCTCGATGGCGCGCCATCAACATCTTTGTCCGCGCCAGGTCTTGGGGGCGCGGATTGGGCTGGCCGGTGGGGTGGCGCTGGATCTCCCTTTACCGCGGCGTGATAAACGGTTGCTGGTAATCATCGAAACCGATGGCTGTTTTGCCGATGGCATTGAGGTTGCCACTGGTTGCACGGTTGGCCATCGCACGTTGCGTGTCGAGGATTATGGCAAAATTGCGGCCACTTTTATTGATACTAAAACGGCCGCGGCTGTCCGCATTGCGCCCCAACTGGATGTGCGAGAAAAGGCTTACGCCTATGCGGTTGACGAGCCCCGCCACTACTTTGCCCAACTGCAAGCCTACCAGATTATGCCGGCAGCAGAACTGTTGACCCTGCAGACCGTTACCTTGACGACGCCGGTGGCGGCAATTGTGAGCCGGGCCGGTGTACGCGTCAATTGCGCGCAGTGTGGCGAAGAGATCATCAACGAGCGCGAACAGTTAGTCGGTGGCCGTCTGCTCTGTCGCGCTTGTGCAGGGCCTGGGTATTATCAGTAGACCGCAACGTGTCGTGCACATCCGAGGATGCAGACTACACTGCGGTCTACACTGCGGTCTACACTGCGGTCTACACTGCGGTCTAGTCTGTGGGGCCGGATGAAAACCTCACAGTGGCCATCAGCTTGCCTGCGTCACCTGATTGTGCTACCATAGAACTTAATCGCCGTGGCACATGATCGCCACGACAGGTGATGAGGCTCACCAATTTTTGTCTGGCGCGACCAGGCTGATAGCTTCTACAGGGCTGACCTGATTTCAGGTCGCCACTGTAGAAGCTATTTTTTTATTTTGGTTCCATTGGGACCCTTGACCTTAGGAGCGGATGATGATCAAAAAGCAGCCTGACAAGACGGATCGCTTATCCACCACTGGTGTCGTGCGCGCCCAACAGGCCACCGCGCGTGCCCGCCGCCGCGCCTGGCAGGGCCAACTTTATCAAAGTGCCAACGAACTCTTCGCCTTTCGCGGGCATGACCTGCTGGCGTTTCTGTATAATGGGGCGCGCTGGGTACTACTGGGCAGCCTGGTCGGCGCTTTGGCCGGCACCGCCGCGTGGATCTTTCTAACCTCGTTGGCCTGGGCAACGGCAACCCGATTGGCGTACCCAGCCTTGCTCTATGCGCTACCGCTGGTCGGGCTAGGGATGGGTTGGCTCTACTATCGCTTTGGCGGCACCGCCGCGCTGGGCAATAACCTGGTGATTGATGAGGTCAACCATAACCGTGCTCGGATTCCACTGCGCATGGCCCCCTTGGTCTTACTTGGCACGATTGCCACCCACCTTGGTGGCGGCTCTGCCGGCCGCGAAGGCACCGCGATCCAGATGGGGGCCAGTCTGGCCGATGGGGTCCGCCGCCTGTTGGGGCTGAGCGGTGAAGATCGCCGCTTGCTGCTCATGGCCGGCATCAGTGGTGGCTTTGGTTCGGTCTTTGGGGTACCCGTGGCCGGCTTTGTCTTTGGCATGGAGGTGCAGGGCATGGGGCGCATTCGCTATGATGGACTGATCCCTTGCCTGGTCGCTTCCTTTATTGGCGATTGGGTGGCACGCGCCTGGGGTACACCGCATGTCCACTATCCCGCGCTGGCCTTAACCCCGCTTGAACTGCTGCTGCTGGCCAAGGTGGGGCTGGCGGGCATCGCCTTTGGCTTGACCAGCCTGATCTTTGTCGAGTTGACCCACGGCATCAAGCTACTCGTGAGTCGCACAACAACCTGGACCCCGCTTTACCCGGTGATTGGTGGCGTGGCGGTGATCGGGTTGACCTGGCTGGTTGGTACCCGTGATTATCTCGGCCTTAGCCTGCCCTTGATTGCCGACAGTGTGGCGGGCACCGGGGTGGTGCCCTGGGCTTTTGCCCTAAAGCTCCTTTTTACCGCCGTTACCCTGGGCACTGGCTATCTGGGCGGCGAAGTGACCCCGCTCTTTGTGATTGGCGCAACTTTGGGTCATGCCCTGAGTGGACCGCTTGATCTGCCCCCCGCGCTATTAGCATCGGTTGGCCTCGTCGCAGTCTTTGCCGGGGCGAGTAACACCCCGCTGGCCTGCGCGATCATGGGCATCGAACTCTTTGGCGGCGGCGCGATTCCCTATCTCTTTTTCGGCTGTGTGGTCGCCTATTTGGGTTCGGGGCATCGCGGGATTTATGTCACCCAGCGCGTGCATCAACCCAAGATCGCGGTGCTGGATCTACAACCAGATGAGAATCTGCGCACGCTGCGTACGCGCTATGGGGGCTGGCTGCCACCGTTGCCCAGGCTGACCCGTACGTTGGAGATGCAACCCGTGCGCAGCCTGATGACGACCGCCGTTGTCGGTGTCACGGCCGCCGAGACCCTGGCGACAGTGATTACCAGTGCCTTGCGCGCGGGGGTGCGCGCGGTACCGGTGCTCAACCCCGCCGGACAGGTCGTTGGCATTGTCAGCGATAATGATCTGCTGCGTCATGGCTTGGGCTACAATCTGCACCAGATCGGACAACTGACCGTTGCTGCCCGCACCCCTTTGCTGGCTCGCGCCGCGCAGATCAACGTCAGCCAGGTCATGTCACAACCCGTTGCCACCATTGCCGCCGATGCCCCGATCAGCGCCGCGTTGACCCTCATGCGCGAAGGAAACTGGAAGCGGTTGCCTGTTGTCGACCAGCAAGCGCGACTGGTGGGGCTGTTGACCCGCTCCGACATTTTGCGCGCCCTCGTCTTTCAACTGCCACCGACCAGCAAAGACGCCTCGGCCTTTTTTGATTGGGACGCACGAGTTGGCACAGTCGAACTGGAGGAAGCGGTGACCGTGGCTGCCACAACGCCACTGGCCCAGCTTTTACCGCAGTTGCAGCGTGCCCTCCAACTGCGCGCCGTGGTCGTCGATGCCAATGGCGCACCGCTGGGCATGATCAGCGAAAGCGACCTGGCGCGTAATGTCGATCCGGCGCAGCGCGATGAGGTCTTAGCCGCCTTACATGGGCAGGAGACCCCACCGGATCTACCCCAAACCGCCGCCGAATTGATGACCACCCCCATCCTCAGTGTCACCACCGAGGACAAAATTTCTGACGCCATCCGGCTCTTGATCGACCACCGGATCAAACGGCTGCCGGTGGTCGATGGCGCGGGGCGCGTGGTCGGGTTGGCTAGTCGGCGCGGGTTGTTGTATGGGCTGGTGCGGGGGGTTAGATAAGGATTTTCTACCGCGAAGGGCGCAAAGAGCGCGAAGAAAACAAGAAAAGCCAGAAGAAGTCTTGGTGTTTCCTCTGCGATCTTTGCGCCCTTCGCGGTAGATTTTTTACCGGCTTTCAAGATGTTATTATACAACCGCGGCGGTTGCAACGACATCGAATGAAACGCCTAATGCGTCAAAGTGTTTCTGTCCGCAGCGTACTTTGTCAGCTTCGCTGTTGCGCAGCTTGAGAAAGTTGGGGGTGCTTTTGGTTTCGCGTACCAGATAGAGCGCGTGGTCATCATGTTTGAGGATCGCCCAGTCGGGATTGTATTTGCCAACGGGTGTGTCGATCGTAAACCAGCCGGGTAATTTGACGAAGAGTTTGATGTCTTCGCGCTCATTCAATTGTTTTGCAAATTCGCGCTCCACTTCGGATTCGTAGACCACATATTCGTAGACCGATTTGTCGACTTGGAGTGCAGTCAAGTGGTCGATCAATTCCTCGTTTTTGAAGAGCAGCATCTCCCAGGCCGCATCTACCCTGCCGCTAGCGATCCGTTCATATTTGATGCCATCTACGAGTAGCCGGTGTAATTCATCCTTGAGAATCGCCGCGACCGCGTCCATAAAGCGCTGCGGGTTGTTGAAGAACTCGTTGAGTTTTCCAGAGCCTTTGAGGATGCGTACCAACGTAGAGCGCGTGAGTTCGGTTTCATTCTGCAGATAAGCCAACAGATCGGGCATAGGCTGGGCCGCGTAGGGGACTTTTTCTTCGGCCACGCTCACTGCTGCGGCGGTGATGCCACCTTTACGCAGACTAAATTGTCCCGCATTGATGAGGATGCGTGGAATTTCGATGTGCGGCATACGATTGAGGGCCGCAATCGCCTTCAGCACTAATTCGTCCGTGGAAAATTCGACACGATAGGTGGTCTTGGGCCTGATCTGCTCCCAAAGCGCTTGAAACTCGGAACTGAGCGTTACTGCTTTCTTGAGCCGATTCACGCCCTCATCGCGCTCCTTGCGAATGTGCCGCTCAATCTGGTAGGAGGCAAGCAGATCGATCACGGCTGGCGCCAGGGCTTGTTGATCGGGGGGCAGAACGAGGTTAAACCCTTGGCGCTTGGGGTCAAAGGCCGGTTGAATGCGACCATCGGCATCGAGCATGTTTTGGGCAACCAATGCCTGCTGGATGGCGGTGGCGGCAGTGCGCCCAATGGGCTGCTCAACGCCATTCATCACCTGCGTTAACTTAGCCAACGCAAGCAGTGGTACCTTGCCAAAGGTGACACCGCACTCTTCTTCGTACTCGGTTTGCAGGGCGCGTGCAAAATCTTCATAGCTTTCATTGGCCATGACATAGAGCTTGTTCACCGATTCGTCAAAAACCCGCTGTCCATTTTGGTCTACCGGCAAACGCAGACCACGGCCAATCTCCTGGCGCTTCTTGACGGCGCTTCTGGTTTCATTGAGCGTGCAGATCTGAAAGACGTTGGGGTTGTCCCACCCTTCGCGCAAGGCCGAATGGCTGAAAATGAAACGTAAAGGTTCATCAAGGGCAAGCAGACGCTCCTTCTCCTTCATGATCAGATTATAAACCTCGTCATCGGCTTGGGTGTCGCCACGCGTATCCTTGAGGATCCCTTTCTTATCCTGGGCGAAGTAGCCGTTGTGCAACTTCTCTAACGGCTGTTGCAGCCAAGATAGTGACTGGTAACGTGGCTCTTTGGCCAAGGCGGTCAATTCGGCGGCAAAGGCCAAGGCAAATTTACCAGCTACCGGTTGTCCAGTGTCATCGTAGTCGCGATAATTCGCTACACGATCAATGAAGAAGAGTGAGAGCACTTTGATCCCGCGCTGCTGTACTTGCAACTCCTTCTCCAGGTGGCGCTTAATTGTATGTTTGATCTGCGCGCGCCAGACCTCTTCGCTCATGCCGCCCATTTCCTCACCCAAACGCAGGCTGCGCCCATTATTAAAGCGAATAAACTCATTGCCCGGTTCGGCGTTGATCTCGGCGATGGAAAAGCCATGAGCATAGTTGGTCCGTTCACCAGAGAGCAGAAAGAGATCGGCGCTCTGCTTGATCGTAAATGACTTCTCCTTGGGACCGTCAGTCGCCTGCACATGAATGCGTACTTTGGCTTTGATGCCCTTTTTGCAGTCAATCGCCTCCACGCGCACAAAGGGCAGATTGGCTGCGCCCTCGGCCACCGCGCTGGCAACGACGATCTGCTTGACCAACTTGAGTTCAAAGGCGCGTATGGGGTCGAGCCGATAGATGAGGTTATAGCGGTTGCGATGGGTGGCCGAGTAGCGTAGGGTGCAGAGCGGGTTGAGCGCCTTGATCGCTTCCTGGGCTTTGTCGGTGCTATCCACACTTTGTGGCTCATCGATGATTACAATCGGTCGCGCTGCTTGGACAAACTCGATCGGTTGGCGGCCCGACAGTTTGTCGCTCTCCTTGTAGATGACGTTGCTCTTCTGCTCGGCTTCGGTGCCGGTGAAGTTTTTGCGGAAGGCGTCAATGTTGATGACGAGAATTTGCAGGGTGTTGCTGGTTGCGAATTGGCGTAAGCGGTTGACTTTGCGGGCGTCGTAGACAAAATGCTCAAAGGGCAGATTGTTGTAGAGCACGCGGAAATGCTCGGCGGTAATCTCGATGTTCTTGAGCACACCTTCGCGAATGGCAACACTGGGCACGACGATAATAAACTTTTGAAAACCATAGCGTCGCGACAACTCGAAGATGGTGCGCAAGTAGACATAGGTCTTGCCGGTGCCGGTCTCCATCTCGACTGAGAAATGGGGGCACAGACGCGCCACATTGGCCGGACTGTCGAAGAGTTCCCAAGCTTCCAGCGGCGCGACGGGATCGGGCACTTCGATGTCATTGCGCGTCTGGACGGTGCGCAGATTGGTATGCAGCTTCTCCTCGGCCAGCAGCAGACGGTTGCCCGCGCCCAGTTCGGTGCGCTCCTGGCCGGCGAAGAGACCTTCCATGTTGCCCAGGTTGATCACGGCGTACTCTGGCGCGCCTTGCGGCTGTCCCTCGAACAGGTCGGTGATGGCGGCCACAGCATCCAGTTGGAAGGGTTGATTGGCGTCGAATTGAATTTTCATCGTAACTACTTTCTACCGCGAAGGGCGCAAAGAGCGCAAAGCAAAAGCAAAGAAAATCATATTCATTGCTCGGTTTGGTCCAGCTTAATTGTGGTCGTAGATGTTCGGGCAATTTGAGACGCACGCGTCTTACATTGGAAAATTCCGCATAGTCAAACATTTTACCCCGAAGAGCGCGAAGGGAACGCAAAGGGATGTTTGGTTATTTCTTTGCGATCTTTGCGCCCTTGGCGGTAGAAAAGCCTTTTTTATCACCGCGAAGAGCGCGAAGGGAACGCAAAGGGATGTTTGGTTGTTTCTTCGCATCTTGGCGGTAGCAGTCATCACAGTCCATTTACTCTACGGTTGATGCCCTCTTTCATGAGCCGGACGTTCCAGTTGAGGAGGAAGCCCAGTTTGAGACCGGAAAGTTTGAGGTAGGTGATCAGTTGCGCTTCGTGAATGGGTAACAGATCTTGGACGGCTTTGTTTTCGATGATAATTACCCCTTCAATCAACATGTCGATCCGGTAACCAGCATCAATGGTGACGCCATCATAGCGCACCGGTAGCATGACTTCGCATTGTAGCTGAATGCCCCGTTTTTGCAATTCATGGGCGAGACAAGCTTGGTAAGCAGATTCCAGTAACCCCGGGCCTAAGATGCGATGGACATAGATAATGGCATCGATAAGAATTTTGGCAATCGCTTCGATCTCGGCTTTGGTTTTCATGGGGGACAATTCCTTTATTTGTGATGAAGAGTGCAACGGTATGTAAAGAATAATAGATGTTTTTTCTTGCTTTGCGCTACTACAAAGGGCACAAAAGGTATGCTTTGGTTTTTCTTTGCGATCTTCGCGTTCTTTGCGGTAGAAAAGCTTTGAGCTACCGCAAAGGGCGCAAAGAACGCGAAGAAAAGCAAAAGCAAGGTTAAAAAGCGTGTAAGAAATATGAAGTTGGCTTCCTATTAAAAAGCGTTATCAGTTTTTCCTTTGCTTTTCTTGGCGTTCTTTGCGCTCTTCGCGGTAGAAAATTCTACACGGTTTTGAAGCTGGTGATGCCTTTGGTTTTGAAGATCTGGACGGCATTGGCCTTGAGTTGGTCGTTGCCGGCGAAGCCTTCGTCCAGACAGACGACACGCTCGGGTTGGCGTTCGGCAATGGCACGAATCAGTTCGAGCGTGAGTGCTCGTTCCAGACAGATGAAGAGTGCGCTATCAGCGACGCTGTAGACGGTTTTGCCCACCAATGTCAGCGACGCAACCGGTGTGGTGAGCGGGAAGCCGCTTTTGAGCAGGAGTTCGTAGAGAATGTCTTCGGCGGTGCGCCCGTCACGAATGTGGTCGATGTGCAGTTCAAGCTGCTGCGCCAGGGCCGAGGCATTGTGCGGTAGGTCGGCGTTCCAAGGAGTGAAGTTGGATTCGGCCAGTTTAAAGACACGGAAGCCACGGTCATGTTGGCTGGTGCCGTCGAGATCGAGTTTGCCGGCATCCTCATCGTCGAGTTTCTGGATGACACGGCGGACACGCTCTTTTGTGATGTCAGCGATAGTTGGATAGTCAGCACGGTCGGTGGGCTCAGGCAGCTGGATTAGGATAAATTTCCGATTGCCGCCGTCCTGCCGGTTTAGGTCGAGTACTGTGTGGGCAGTGGTACCGGAACCGGCGAAAAAATCGAGAATGAGCGCGTTCTCGTCGCCGCCTACAGCAAAGAGATATTTGAGATAATCGGTGGACTTTGGATTGGTAAACACCAACTCTTCAGCAAACAACTCTTTGACTTCTTCACTACCTCTTGAAGATAAACCAACCAGTCCCCTCGGTGGGATTGATGCCGGTGCACCTTCGCCATTTCCAAGATACTTTTTGATGTAGATGTTGTACCGTGCTTGCTGGCCTTGTTTATCGACTAAAGGGCTGCTCGTGGTCTCCTTGAATACTACTTGCCCTTTGCGCAAAGCATTGTCAAAGGTCTCTTTGACGAAACGATAAATATAACCGTCGCGTGGCAATAGCTTGGACCCATCAGGCGCATCAATCGCATAGCGTTGATTAGGATTAGTCGAAGCATTGCGCCAGGCAAAGTCTTTTTCGCGATATAGCCCTTGCTGATCTGATTTCGAGTATTGATCGATTGCCTCTGGCGATAAGGGCGCGTATAGTTCGCCAAGCATATCCTTATTCTTAGTATACATGATCGCGTATTCGTGACACTGACTGACATACTTGGGTCGAATACCGCCTGCGGTGGAACTATTCCAGACTAAGCATAATTACGGCAAGGGCTTCTACCGCGAAGGCCGCAAAGAGCGCAAAGAAAAACAAAGAAGAACTACCCTTTGCGTTTCCTTTGCGCTCTTCGCGCTCTTGGCGGTAGAAGTTTTCCCCTTCAAATTTTACCGCTAAGCATTATTACGGCAAGGGCTTCTACCGCGAAGGCCGCAAAGAGCGCAAAGAAAAACAAAAACAAGGTTAGAAAACGTGCAAGAAATATGAATTGGGTTTTCTATTGCTAAGCGTGCTTCGTTTTTCCTTGGCTGTTCTTTGCGTTTCCTTTGCGTGCTTCGCGCTCTTTGCGGTAAAAGCTTTTCCTATTCTTTTTATACCAATTGCCAGCGCAGGGTGAAGAGTGGCGCTTGCTCAATGCGTTGCTCCAGGCGTTGGCTGATCTCGTCGAGCAGATCATCTTTGCGCCGGTCTAGCTCGCGGCTGGCTTGGTCATAGGTGCGCCAGGCTTCATCGCGCTTGGTTTCCAACTTGCGCACCGCCCGTTGGCGTTCCAACTTATCGGGCAGGGTCGGGGCGACACGCGCCGCCTTCTTCGCCTCCTTGAGCGTATCGTCCAACTCGCCCAATTCGGCCTTGAGCGACGACCGCCGATCTTCCGCCCAACGGTCGAGCTTTTCCATTTCGGTATCAAACCAATGGCCGTTGCGCGCCGTCGCCGCGGTGAGCAGCTCCTGGCGGCGCTGGGCTTGGGTTTGCTCTAGTTGGGATGTTACCCGGCTCGGCACCGTGACCAGGTCACCTTGGACGCCCGGCAAGTCGAAGAAACGGCGACACTGGGTGTCATCCAAGCAGATGCCGTCATCGGTCACACCGCTCAACATGAGTTGGTCTTCGGTCTCCAAGGCATTGAGCGTGAGCTGGGTACATGTCAGCCAGCCGCTCTGGTCCACCAGAGCGGCCAGAATGGCGATGTTCTTGCCGCTTTGGGTATACTGGAAAGTGACCACGGCGGGTGGCGGTGTGAGCGCCTGCCCGTGGGCCAGCACACGTTGGGCCAGCGGATGGCCCACGCGATAGGTGTTAGCGTCATCGACTCGCTTGCCCATGCGATAGGGGCCAGGGTAGATGGCGTCGGCGGGAAAGGGATTGGTATGCAGCGTGAAGCTGTAGCCTTGGGCGGCGAAGTGCGCATGGCGGGCGAGCAGATGCTGTGTGAGCTGCCAAAGCTGGGCTTGAAAGCGGTCGAGCATATCGTGGCTTTCGATGCGCACCTTTTCGACGACTTCCTGATCGAAGTTGTCGAGTAATTTCTCGCGGGCGTCACGCTGGCCGGCGCTGATCTCGCTTTCCAACTCCTGTTGCAATTGATCAAACTCGAATTGGATTTGCTGTGGCGTACGGCATTGCTGGTAAATGGCGGCAATGCGCTTCTCGAAGTCCACACCCGATTCCACCGCGCCGAGCACTTCATCACTGGCACCGAAGACACCGTCAAAGAGACGGAATTTCTCATCCAGCAATTCGTAGACACGCTGATCGGCGGCATTTTGTTTGTTGAGAAAATTAACCACCACCACGTCGAATTTTTGGCCGTAGCGGTGGCAGCGGCCAATCCGCTGTTCGATGCGCTGCGGATTCCAGGGCAGATCATAGTTGACGACCACGTTGCAAAATTGCAGATTGATGCCTTCGGCGGCGGCCTCCGTGGCAATCAGGATGGCGGCGTGATCACGGAAATGTTCGACCAGCGCCGCGCGCATATCCGCTGTGGGTGAGCCACTGACGCGGTCGGTACCTTGATGTTGGGCGAGCCAAGCCTGGTAGATGGCTTTGGCGGTTGGATCGTTGTTCGTGCCGTTGAAGAGCATCACTTGGCCCTTGAACTCAGTTTGTTCCAGCACCTGGAAAAGATATTCTTGCGTGCGGCGCGACTCGGTGAAAATGATGGCCTTCTGCTGAAGTGTCGCTGCGCCCTGGTTCTTTTGGGCCGCCGTGGCCGCAGCAAAGCCACGGCGCAGCGCCATCAACAAAACTTCGCCCTTCGAGTTCTTGATAATCGATCTGGCGAGGGCATGGAACTGGTTGAGTTGTTGCATCTCCTGGCGCAATTCCTGAAGCTGGACCGGCGTCAAGCGTGCTCGCTCCGGTGCCGAGGTCCCGTTTTCGTCCTCTAACCATTCATCAGTCAGCTCATCAAGCGTCTCCCAGTCGGCAGCCAGCGGGTCAGGCGGCGCGTCGACGGCGGTCGCTTCGGCCGCGGCGACGGCCAGCCGCCGCGCCAATCCTTCGAGTGTGGCTGAAATCGCATAGGTGGAAGAGGCGAGCAACTTGCGTAGGATCAAGGTCATGAGTTGGCGTTGGCCGGCGGGCAGGGCGTAAAGGGTCGGCTTTTGCAAGTAATCCGAGACAAGATCATAGAGTTGCTGCTCTTCAGCAGAAGGAACAAACTCTTGCACCAGGGCGTGACGGTTTGTGTACTTAATATATTCCAACACCTGCCGGCGCAAAGTACGTTTACAAAGTGGTTTAAGCCTTTCCTTCAGCTCGGTAAAGTCAACGTCGTTGCCCAGCCGAGCAAAGCGGGCTCGGTAACTCTTGAAATCGCCAAAGGCATAATCATCAATAATGCTAACGAGCCCGTACAGTTCGAGCAGCGAGTTCTGGAGCGGGGTGGCCGTGAGCAAGACTTTCGGAAAAGGGGCGATCGCAGACTTGATTGCCAGCGCAATCTTGCTGGAGTTTTTATAGACATTGCGTAGACGATGTGCTTCGTCGATGACAACCAGATCCCACGGCGTCTGCTTGAGATAGGCTTCCTTGCTGCGGGCAAATTGATAGGAACAGAGCACAATTGCATCTTGCTGGAAAGGATTAAGGTTGCCGGCACGGATCGCTTCGTTGAAAGTGCGCTGCTCCAAAATGACAGTGGGTAGGTAGAACTTATCGGCCAGCTCTTGACTCCACTGCTTGCGCAGGTTGGCTGGTGCAATCACCAACAGGCGGTGCTTGCGTTCCGCCCACTTTTGCGCCAGTAACAGCCCGGCCTCGATAGTCTTACCCAAGCCGACCTCATCAGCCAGAATTGCACCTTTGGAGAACGGGCTACGAAAGGCAAAGAGCGCAGCCTCCACTTGGTGTGGATTGAGATCAACTTGCGCATCGGCTAATACCGTTGCCAGCTTCTCTACACTGTCCGACGCGGCGCGTTTAGTTAATTCATAGGCGAAATATTTGGCATGAAAGTCGGTTAGGTTCATTGCAAAGCGCCGCATCCATTCTGATCGGGGTAAGCTGATCGAGCCGTCATCCAGTCATCAATTGTCGCTGTAGCTGGCGATTCAGTGGCACAGAGAGGGTGACAAGGTATGGTACTACATGTGGTAGCGCAACCTGTGGCAAGCGCAGACAACTTGAGTGAGACCATGGAAAGCAGGATCAGGAACTTAACAACTGATTACGCACAGTATACACATAATGGCATGGACCGTCAATTGAGGCAGGTGAGCCAGAACCAAAAGCTTTCTACCGCAAAGAGCACTAAGCTCGCAAAGCAAACCCAAAGCAAACCCCTCGCACCCTTGATGGTAGAAGAACCAGTCCCCATTGGCAAGCTCGCGAAGACATTCTTATTTTTCTTTGCGAATCCTTTGCGATCTTTGCGCCCTTTGCGGTAGAAAACTCGCGTTTCCTCTTTAAACTTCTCGTTAGCAGAGGTTATATCAGCTTCCGTTCTATCCCTACTCCCGCCAGTGACAACCCATGCTCTCCTTATTGCGCCGTGCGGCTTTGGTGACCACCAGGGCGGTGCGGGCGGCGTTGCGGAGGCCGAGCAACTCGTCGCTGAGGCGGGTGGTGCGGTAGAACTGTTCGATCTCCAGTTCCAAGCGCCCCAGGTCGCGGCGGGCGCGGGCGAGGCGGGCGGTGGTGCGCACCAGCCCCACGTAATTCCACATCAACTGTTGGATCGAGAGCATATCCTGGCTGATCAGCGTGGGGTCGGCCTCCTCGGTGCCGTCGTCGTCCCAGGGCGGGATCTCGGCGGCGGGGGGCGGGGGGGTGCCGGCCAACGTCTGCCCGATGTGCTGGGCGGCGCGCTCGCCCCAGACCAGGCCCTCTAACAGCGAGGTGCTGGCCAGGCGGTTGGCGCCGTGAATGCCGGTACAGGCTACTTCGCCAACGGCGTAGAGATGTTGGTGGTTGGTCAGGCCATGCGCGTCAACCCAGATGCCGCCACAGAAGTAGTGGGCCGCGGGGACAATCGGCACCAACTCTTTGGTAATATCCACACCATATTGCAGACAACGTTCGCTGATTGTGGGAAAGTGGTTGCAGATTTCCTCCTGGGACACGTAGGAGTGCAGGTCAAGATAGACGTGGGTGAGATCGTTGCGCAACATTTCGCGGTGAACGCTGCGCGCGACCACATCGCGCGGGGCCAGATCGCCCCATTGGGTATCATATTTGTGCATAAAGGGGGTGCCGTGGCGATCCACAATGCGCGCCCCGGCCCCGCGCACCGCCTCGGTGATCAGAAAACTCGGTGCGCCATCCTGATAGAACGCGGTGGGGTGAAATTGCACAAACTCGGCGTTGATGATCCGCACCCCAGCCCGATTGGCCATCGCCACCCCATCGCCACGCGAGCCGACTGGGTTGGTGGTGCGCAGGTAGATCTGGCCAACCCCGCCGGTGGCGATGACCGTCTTCTTGGCCAGGCAGCGGATCACCCGTTGCCCTTGCTGGTCGAAGAGATAGGCCCCGACACACGATTGGGGCGCATAGACGGTCAAGCGGTTTTGCGAGTGGTGCGCCGGCGTCAGCAGGTCAATCGCGGTATGTTGGGTGAGCAGGCAGATGTTGGGATGCGCGCGCAGGGCATTGAGCAGCGCCAGTTGAATTGCCTTACCCGTGGCATCGGCGGCGTGGATAATGCGTGGGATGGTGTGGCCCCCTTCCAGCGCCAAGGAGAGGCTGCCATCGGGGTTGCGATCAAAGGCGACCCCCACCCGTTCGAGCAGAATCCGGCGCACCGCCGATGGCCCATCGGTGGCGAGTACTTCGACCGCGGGGGCATGGGCGTGGTGCGCCCCCGCCGCCAGCACATCGGTCGCCAACTTGGCGGGGCTGTCATCGACCCCGGCATAGATGATGCCCCCTTGCGCCCAATAGGTATTCGTATCCTCCGGTGCCCGCGCCCTCGTGACGACGGTCACCGCAACGCCGGCATCGGCCAGGCTGAGCGCGGTGGTGCAGCCGGCAATCCCGCTGCCGAGGATCAGCACCTCGGTTTCGAGTAGATCGCCTTGCAAGGAAAATTGGGCCATGGTGGTGCCTCCTGTTACGCTGAATTGTTAGGGTTGGGTTTACGCATTGAGCCACAGAGACCACAGCGGAAACGGAGGCCAGAGAGCGAATCGTCCCCTCTGTGGTCTCTGTCGTCTCTGTGTCCTCTGTGGCTAAAGCTTATACCCTATTTTATATCATCCCAGCGCGAAAGACTACGCTGCGCATCTTCCGCCGCATCCTACTCTGTACTACACGATTTAGTGCACTGTAAACTAAGTAATCTGGTATTTTGAACGATGGGCACGCAGTGTGGCGCAGCAAATTGGTGACCCTACGGCGCATTGGTCTCGCCACACTCCATGCCCCTACGAAAATCTCGGGTTACTTAGTTTACAGTGTATTTAGCTCCTTACTTAGCCAATCGCGATCATGCGTTCCACCGACCGGCGCGCACGGGTGCGGATCGGTTCGGGGACATCGATCTCGTAACGGTTGTAGCGTAGCGCGTTGAGCGTATCTTCCAGCGTGATCTGGTTCATGTGCGGGCAGCGCACACTACACAGGCGTAACATCTCTTTCTCGGGGTTGGCGGCGATAATGTTATCGCCCATGGCACATTCGGTGAGCAACAAAAATTGGGGCGCGTTGCTCGTTTCGACGCGGCGGATCAGCGCGGTGGTGCTGCCGGAAAAATCAGACTTGGCGACCACTTCTGGGCTGCATTCCGGATGGGCCAGAATTTCAACCAAGGGGAATTGCGCCCGTACCGCTTCGATATCCTGCACGGTGAACTTTTCATGCACTTCACAGTGGCCGGGCCAGCCGACAAAATCGAAGGCCCCATCTTCGTGAAAATCGATGACCGTGCTCTGCCCCGCTGTGTCATTATGCATACCATTCTGTTTGCCCTGCGGTTTGATCTCCGGCACAATGATCCGTTTGCCCGTCTCCGCGGCGACATTGCGCGCCAGATACTCATCGGGGACAAAGATGATGGTGTCGCTGTTGAGCGATTCTACCACCGCCACGGCATTGCCCGAGGTGCAGCAGATATCACATTCGGCCTTGACATCGGCATAGGTGTTGACATAGGTCACCACCGGGACGCCAGGGAATTTCTCTTTGAGGGCGCGTACATCAGCCGCGGTGATGCTGCTGGCCAGCGAACAGCCGGCGTGCGCGGCGGGGAGCAGCACCGTCTTCTCTGGGTTGAGAATCTTGGCGGTTTCGGCCATAAACTCGACACCACAGAAGATGATGATCGACTTCTCGGTCTGCGCGGCCATGCGACTCAGCGCCAACGAATCGCCGACAAAATCGGGAATCGTGTGAAAGAGCGCCGGCTCCATATAGTTATGGCCCAGGATGATCGCATCCTTCTCGACCTTCAGCCGATTGATCTCATAGACTAGCTCAGCTTTGAGCACCAATTCGACATCAGGCACCACCTTGTGCAACTTGGCTTTCATCAATTCATACGTTTCCCGCACCGATGCGGCTTGAATGGCGGACATGCTTGTTCTTCCTCTTGATTCGGTAAACGACGGACGACTGACAATACTGACCAAACGACTAATTGACTTCCTCTGCCGCATTCAACAAAAAGCTGATGTCAAAGGCTTCAACCGAATGGGTAAGTTTGCCCACGGAGATGTAGTCAACGCCGGTGGCTGCGATCTGGGCGACGGTTTCCAGCGAGACATTGCCGGAGGCCTCCAACGGGACGCGCCCGTTGACCAGGTTGACGGCCTCGGCCATCTGTTGCAGGTTCATGTTGTCGAGCATAATTTGATCGACGTTAAGCGTTAAGACTTCTTTGAGTTCGGCCAAGGTTTGCACTTCGACTTCGATGGCCCGCTGTTGGTTATCCTGCGCCCGCACCCGTTCGACGGCGGCGCGAATCCCGCCGGCTGCGGCAATGTGATTCTCCTTGATCAGCACCATGTCATAGAGCCCAATGCGATGGTTGACGCCACCGCCCATTTTCACGGCGGCTTTGTCGAGCAGCCGCAAGCCGGGCACGGTTTTGCGGGTGTCGAGAATTTGGGCCTTGGTGCCGGCCACGGCCGCGACATAACGCGCGGTCAATGTGGCAATGCCGGACATGCGCTGCAAAAAATTGAGCGCGGTGCGTTCAGCGGTTAAAAGTACCCGGCCCGGCCCGTGTAGGGTGGCGAAGACGGTGCCACGCGCCACCACGTCCCCATCCTGCACCATGGTGCAAAATTCAATCGGCAACTCACTACCTTGCCGTTGTGCCACTAATTCAAAGGTACGCTGTGCGATCTCCAACCCGGCCACGATACCATCGGCTTTGGCCACCAGCCGGCCCCGATACGTTGTCGCGACTGGCACTGTTGCTGCCGTGGTGATATCGCCATCACCCACATCTTCGGCCAACGCCCGTTCGATGACCTCATCGACTTGTGCGCGCCATATTTGACTGATCATTGACTTTCTCTGCTCTCTAGCGGATCCAACCGCTCGGCGCTGCTCTTGGGGAGCAAGCTGTACTTACCTCCACTAATGAAGTGTACAAGATACACGAACGAAAGTGTATCTTGTACACGAACAACAGAATACCATAAGCGTGCCGATTGCGCAAGGGGTGTAAATATGACACTATAGGTGGCGGGTGGCGATGTGCGCGCGCCGCGCGAACAAACGTAGGGAAAGCGGTGGATTGCGGAGAGAAAAGGAATGTGGGATGGGGTAATTAGCCACAGAGCAGCTAAAGCGCGCCGCGCTTTAGCTGCTCTGTGGCTAAAGTTATGTTTGAAGGATTACTGCTAGACTTGGAGGGTGCGATGCGCTTCGTGGAGATTGCTGCGGCTGCGCCCTATTGTTTTTGGGCAACGCTGCCTTACTGCACCGGCATGACGACCACTTCGACGCCGCTGGTTGGGTTACCGTTGGTCAACACTGGGTATTGCGTGGTAGTGGTCCAACGCAAGGCCCCATCCACCATGATTTGTGCGCGCACTGCATAGGTGAAGCGCTGGTCGATTTGGCTAGGGTCGTAGGTAAGTTCAAAAGGAATCGGTACATTTTCCCCAGCGGTGGTAATCGTCTGCGTGGCAAGGACCTCGGCCACGGCATCGGCGCGCGAAACGTCCTGTAACTCGACGTTAATCACACTGCCGGCGGGCAGCGCAATCCGCTGTAGATAGGTGACGGTGCCCGTGAAAACGCCGGAGCGTTCGGTGGCACCAATCCCGGCTGGTGCTTGGCAAAAGACCATTTGGCTACTCGGCTCACTGCCCGTGTGAACCGCATAGGGCGTGCCATTCGCATCTTGTAATGTCAGTTGATAACCTGGCGTGATCACCTGCATATACATTGTCTCCGGCTGTGGGCAGCCCAGGCTGGAGTCTGGCCAGTCAACCGCTTGCAGATCAAGCAGCGTTAATTCGGCGGCAGCGACGCCACTTTCGCTCGCGACAAGTTCGATGGCCGCGGTGACGATAGCTGGCTCAGCGGCGGAAAGCTCGACCTGCGCGTCCGGCACCGTTGTCGTGTCAGTTACGTTTGCTGTGTCGGTCATGGCTGCACTTTCAGTCAGCCCAGCGCTCTCAGTCAGTTCGGTGGTCTCAGTGATCGGCACTTCCGCTTCGACTGCCGGGGCGATCGCTGTGTCGGTTGGGCTGGGGGCCGCCGGCGCGGTGGTGGGTGCGCAGGCAGCTAGCAATAGGATCAGGCTCAGGGCGAGCCCCAAGTGCCAATCGCAACGGTGACATCTGGTTGTCGTCAGATTCATGATTTTACTCCTCAATGTCGGGTTTGTTGTCGCAGGATTTGCGTACCGGCGCAGTGACTGGCATGGGCCGTTCCTTGTTGCTGCCCGCCCGTCCCAGTCACTGCGCCGGTACGCAAATCCTATGTGAATGTGTGTCTCTCCTTATCAAAGACAAATTGGGCAATAATAATAGTAGAAATGATCCAATTCCGCCACCTTATCGCCAAAAATTTTAGCTAAACCGGTTGGAACTGCGCCAACAATGCTGCCGCCCACTGGCGGTTAGAATCCCTGGTGCGCCCAGCCAAATGCGGGGTGTGGACCACATTATGCCGCCCCAGTAGTGGATCATCCAGCGGCAGCGGCTCCACATCAAAGACATCGGCGGCCAGGGCCAGCTCGTCGGCGAGCACGCGGCGGCGCAGCGCGGGCATGTCGCAGATGTTGGCACGCGTCGCCAGGATGACCAGGCAGCCTGTGGGCAGCGCGTCGATGTGCGCGGCGGTGACAACACCCCGCGTGCTGTCGGTCAACGGCACCATCGGCGCAAAGATTTCGGCATCCTGCACCAGCCGCGTCAGGTGGTGTTCGCGACGGCTGCCGGCGCGGTGAAAGCCCGGCTCGCTGGCAAAGGGATCCCAGGTGGCTACCTCGGCCCCCAACATGTGGACAAAACTGGCGTAGCGGCTACCGATGTTGCCGGCCCCGACAATGCGCACCCGTTTGCCGGCAATGGTACCACTGGTAAAGCGCAGATCATCGCTGAATTGCGCGCCCAAGGTGCCTGGCCCCTGGTTGCGGCTGGTCTGATAGCGCTGCCAAGCTTCGTGGTCGGTCAACATAGCGTGATAGTTCTGCGGAATCTGGCGCAAGGCGCAGAGGGTGAGCGCTAAGGCAAACTCGGCGACCGACTGCCCCCAGAAGCCTTCACTCTGCTGGTGATAGGCGGTGATCCCACGCTGGTCGAGTTCAGCCGTGAGCGCAGCGTCGAATTGAGCGCGCCCATAGGCTGGACAACAGGCCAACTCGCGCAAGTGGGGGAAATGGGTTAGGCAAGGGACGGTCAGCCCGACGCCCAGGGCAATCAGGCGGGTGACGTTGGTGCCAGCGGTGACAACTTCACCAAGCGCACGTTTTTCATCTTTTGCCAGCCGCAGCAATTTAGTCTCGCCTAGGGTCGCCAAGCCAGCCGCAAGATCATCGGCGATAAAGGGCCAGTGGCTTTCAAAGGTGGGGTGGACAACAATCAAGTTAGTCATGATCGGCTTTCTCCCTTAGTCCAGGATCATCTGTAAAGGCGCGGAGACCGCATCCAGCTGTGCGCGCACTGCGGGGTCGAGTGTCCAGCCGACGCCGCCCAGCACATCGTCAAATTGTTCGATGGTATCAGCGCCACTGATCGCGACAGTGACCTCTGGGTGGGAGAGCACCCAGGCAATGGCCACTTGGGCTGGGGTTTTACCCAGTGCTGCGGCAGATTCGTGTAGCGATGCGATGACTTCACCGACGGTGCCCTGCATCGCCTTGTCAAACCAATCTTTGCGCCGCGTGGCCCAGAGCGAACCAGCCGGAGCCGGTTGCCCCGGTCGATAGGCCCCGCTGAGCAAGCCGACCGCCAGCGGGCTATAAGCCATTACCCCTAGCCCCTGATCGCGGACCAGCCCAAACATCTCGCTTTCGAGCTTGCGGTTGAGCAGGCTGTAGGGATTCTGCACACACATAAAGGGGGTGGCGTGCAGGTCATCTGCAATCCAGAGCGCACGACAGACTTGCCACGCCGCATAGTTGCAGCAGCCGATATAGCGGACTTTGCCGCTGCGCACGAGATCATCCAGCGCCCGCGTGGTCTCTTCTTGGGGGGTCGCCGTGTCGGGAACATGGACGAGGTAGACATCAATGTGGTCGGTCTCCAGCCGCTGTAGCGAGCGTTCGACCTCGCGCATAATGTGGTAGCGGGAGAGGCCCTGGTCGTTGGGCCCTTCACCGACCCCACTGGCCACCTTGGAGGTGATCACCAGATCATCGCGCTTGCCCTTCATGGCCCGGCCCAATACCACTTCCGACTGCCCAATGTTGGCGCGATCATCCATGGGACCATAAATGTTGGCACAGTCGATCAGGTTGATGCCCTGGTCGATGGCATATTCGATCAGCCGTTGCGCGGCCCTTTCATCGCTCTGGCCGCGTAGGCCCATCCCCAGCGCCAGGGGACTGACTTTGACGCCAGCCGAGCCAAAGTTGACGTAGTTCATGGTTTCTCCTTTGATGTGAGTTTTGGTGGGGGTTGGATGGGTGGTTGGATGGATGGGCGGTGAGTTGGTAGACAACCAACCACCCATCCAACTAACAAACTATCCCTCTAGTATTGATGGTTTCCCGGATTTTGTCAACGAATCATTTTTGCCCACTATTTTTAGATCATTTTGCGATAATTTGATGGCTGCTCAACAGGCTGTTATACTTAGCCGCATGTCAGTTCAGATCCAGCCAACACCCAACCCAAATGCGCGTAAATTTCTTTTGCCGCATAAACAGTTTGCCCAGCCAGTCAGCTTTGCCAGTGCAGAGGCGGCGGCAACCAATGAGTTGGCGGCGCAACTTTTTGCCCTTGGCACCATTTACAATGTCTTTATGGTGCAGGATTTTGTCACCGTCAACAAATTGCCGGCGGCCGCATGGGACGGGTTGGAAGAGCAGATCCGCACGATCATTGCCAATTTTTTTGACCTTTAACCAGCTATCACCAGGAATGGACACGAACTTTGCGTGCAGAACAAGCAGTGCTTCCCACAATTGTCTCCAGTGAAAATGGGCGCTTTGGCGCGCTCGCGGCGATGGCATTACTGAGCCAGGGCGGTCATGCGCTCGACGCCGTCGAAGTGGCTTGCCGCGTTGTTGAGGATGACCCTGACGATCAGAGCGTCGGTTATGGTGGCCTACCCAATGCCCTGGGCGAAGTTGAGCTGGATGCCAGCATTATGGATGGCCGTACGCTGCGGGCCGGCGCGGTGGCCGCGCTGCGCAGTTATGGCAACCCCATTAGCTTGGCGCGCAAGGTGATGGAAGAGTCGCCCCATGTGCTGTTGGCGGGCAGGGGGGCCGAACGGTTTGCCGCGGAACTGGCCTGGGTGCCGGCTAATCAATTGACCGAAGCCTCGCTCAAGCGCTGGCGTGAACGGTATACTGAACATGGCATCGAACCGGGCCAAAGCCAGGCCCTGCGCCGCGTCGCTGCCCAATTGACTGGGCCGGTCAACTTGCAGGATAAGCTGGAGAAAAAGGAAAAGATCGACACGTTGGGCACCGTCAATTTTATCGCCCTGGACAGCCACGGTAACATCGCGTCGGCGGTGAGCACCAGCGGCATTGCCTGGAAATATCCCAGCCGCGTCGGTGACAGCCCGATTATTGGGGCGGGCAACTATTGCGACAACCGCTATGGCGCCGCGGCTTGCACCGGCATGGGTGAACTGGCGATCCGGGCCTCGTCGGCGCGCAGCATTGTGCTTTATATGAAGATGGGGATGAATGTCGTCGAGGCCGGCTTGGAAGCACTGCGCGACCTGCGGTACATGGGCAGTGGCCCTGGCCAATACATGAACATTGTGGCGCTTTCCCCGCAAGGCGAACATGCCGGTTTTACGACCGTGGCGGGACGGCGTTATCTCTATTTGACCGCCGCGATGGCTGATCCCCAACTAGCCGAACGCACCATGTTGCCGGAAGGATAGAGCGATGGTGACTGTCGTCAAAATGCCCCAATTGGGTGAAAGTGTCGTGGAAGGCACCGTGGCGCGTTGGCTAAAACAGCCCGGCGACGCGGTGACAAAACTCGAACCCCTCTTGGAGATCAGCACCGACAAAATTGATACGGAATTGCCGGCCCCCGCGGCCGGCATCCTCTTGCAGATCGTCGCCGCTGAAGGCGTAACGGTCGCCGTTGGCGGAGCGCTCGCTTATATCGGGCAGCGGGGGGAGGAGATACGAGACACGGAGACACGAGACACGAGACACGAGACAGGGAGACAGGGGGAAACGAGAGATGAGACTGCGGCCGGTGAGATGGCTGCGCAGAATGAGAAGCCGGTGGGGCGGGCTTTTATCAGCCCTGTGGTGGCGCGCATTGCGGCGGAACATCAGGTGGATCTCGACCTGGTGACCGGCACCGGCCTGGCCGGCCGCATCACCAAAAAAGATATCCTCGCCCACCTCGCCCAACCGCGTGCCTCTGCCTCTCCCAGTCTCGTGTCTCCTCCTCTCGTGTCCCGTATCTCCGACTCTCTCTCTCCCGACGAACTCCTCCACCCCCTCTCCGCCATGCGCCGCGCGATTGCCGGCCACATGGTGCAGAGCAAAGCGACCAGCCCACATGTCACCACCGTTTTTGAGGTCGATATGACCACAGTGGTGCGCCATCGGGAAGCAAACAAACAACCATTTGCGGATAAAGGGATTATACTAACCTACACGCCTTACTTTGTGGGGGCGGTGGCGCGGGCGCTGCGGGCTGTTCCCCAGGCCAATAGCCGCTTTACCGCCGAAGGGATTGTGGAATGTCGGCGCATTCATATCGGGTTGGCCGTGGCCTTGCCGGACGGGTTGATTGTGCCGGTGATCCGGGATGCGGAGGAGAAGAATTTGCAAGGGTTGGCACGGGCGGTCAATGATCTTGCCACCCAGGCGCGCCGCGGCAAGCTACCCGCCGATGCTACCCGTGGCGGCACCTTTACGATTACGAATCATGGGGTGGGGGGTAGTCTGCTTGGCACGCCGATTATCAACCAACCGCAGAGTGGGATTCTGGGCATTGGCGCAATTGTCAAACGGCCGGTGGTACGCAGTGCCTCACCCTCGCTCTTACCGAGCGCCGATGATGCCATTGTGATCCGGCCCATGTGTTATCTCAGTTTTAGTTTTGACCATCGCGTGCTCGATGGGGCGACCGCGGATCAGTTTATGACCGTGGTGAAAACCACGTTAGAAATGTGGACTGATGGACCCTCACTGCCATTAAGTTAAGCAACCTCACCCCCCGACCCCCTCTCCGTGGCGGAGAGGGGGTCGGGGGTGAGGTTGGTCGTTTAAAAATGTGGCATGATTGACTTCTGCGTGTCTGCGTTATCCAGCCACGCCAAATGCAGGGAGAAAAAATGAGCAATTACGATTATGATCTGATTGTCGTCGGCAGCGGTCCGGGCGGCTATGTGGCTGCGATCCGTGCGGCCCAGTTGGGACAAAAGACGGCGATTGTCGAGCGGGAAAGTTTGGGTGGGGTCTGTCTCAACTGGGGCTGTATTCCCAAAAAATCGCTGCTCAAAAATGCTGATGTCCTTGACATGCTCCATCATGCTGCCGACTATGGCTTTACCTTTGATAATTTGCAGGTTGACTTTGGCAGTGCGGTCAAGCGCAGCATGGGCATTGTCGACCGGCAGACCAAAGGGGTCGGCTTCCTCATGCGCAAAAACAAGATCGATGTGATCGAAGGCCATGCCCAGTTTACCGATGCCCATACCTTGAGCATTACCCCTTCGGATTTTAAGCCCGAGGCCAAAACACGCACGGTGACGGCGGACAAGTTTATCATTGCCACCGGTGCGCGTGCGCGCGACCTGCCCGGTGTTGAAGTCGATGGTAAGCGCGTCTTACAATATCGCCATGCCATCCGCCCACAAGCCAAGCCCAAGTCGCTGATTGTGGTGGGGGCTGGCCCGATTGGCATGGAACTGGGTTACTTCTACCAGACCTATGGCACCGAAGTGACGATTATTGAGATGCTTGACCATGTGCTGCCCTTGGAAGAGGCTGATGTCGCTGCCGAGGTGCACAAGGCGTTTGTCAAGAAGGGTTTTAATATCTTCACCAGCGCCCGCACCGAAAAGTTTGATGTGACCGACAGCGGCGTCAAAGTGACGGTAAAAAATCTAAAGGACGACAAGGTCCAGACGCTTGAGGCCGAACAGGTGCTGATCTCGATTGGTATTACGCCCAACACCGATAAAGTTGGGTTGGACAAGGCTGGCGTCAAACTCGACCAGCGTGGTTTCATCGAGATTGATGCCAACATGCGCACGAATGTGGCCAACATCTACGCGATTGGTGACTGCACCGGCAAACTGGCCCTGGCCCATGTCGCCAGCGCCCAAGCGCTGGTTGCCGCCGAAACCATCGGTGGCGCGGAAACCTTGCCGATTCCCAACGAAAAGTATATCTTTATGCCGCGCTGTACCTATTGCAAGCCGGAAGTCGCGAGCATGGGCATGACCGAGGCACAGGCTAAAGAAGCTGGTTATACGATCAAGGTGGGCAAATTCCCCTTTCTACCCAATGGCAAGGCACAGGCGATTGAAGCCAAAGAGGGCTTCGTCAAGATCATCACCGATGCCAAATATGGCGAGATCTTGGGCGCACATCTGGTTGGTCCCGATGTCACTGAATTGCTGCCGGAGCTGAGCCTGGCCCAATTCATGGAGATCACCCCCGCTGAGATCGCCCGCACCGTCCATGCGCACCCGACCCTGAGCGAAGTAATCATGGAAGCCGCCCACGCCGTCGAAGGACACGCGATTCATATGTAAGGCGTGAGGCGTGAAACGTAAAACGTGAAACGTGAAACGCAATTTGCGCGGTGTGCTGATCGGAAGCGCCAGGTTACGCATCACATTTTACGTTTTACGCATCACGTTTTACGCATCACGTTTTACGCATCACGTTTTACGCATCACGTTTTACGCATCACACTACTATGATCACAGAAATTCCCGTCACCACCACCATCGATGTGCGTTTTGCGGAAACTGATGCGATGGGGGTGGTCCATCACGCGGCTTATATTGTTTGGCTGGAGATTGGCCGGGTCCAGTGGATGACCGCCGCGGGCATGCCGTATGCCGAGGTGGCCGCGGGTGGTCATCACTTTGCGGTGACGGGGATTCATGCCAATTATCGCACGGCCTGCCGTTTTGGCGACCGCGTGCGTATTGTGACGACCCTCACTAAATTGCGCAGTCGTCAAGTAGAATTTAGTTATACGTTGTATAATGATGCCAACGAAACCTTACTTGCTACGGCCACCAGCGAACATATTTGTGTTGACTTGGCCGGCCAGATGGCGAAAATTCCGGAAACTGTAATCGAGCGGTTGCAGCGTGGGGCAGCTAAGCTGGCAACCCTGTTGGTGCCACAAGGATAACCATCGATGATTCACGTCGAACAGCACGGCGCGGTGCTGACCATTCGCATCTCGCGCTCGTTTTTGGGGCGTCCCTTCTGGTGGACTACGGTCTATTGGGTGGATGGGGTGTTGATTGATGCTGGGCCGCGCTTTGCTGCAAACGCGCTCTGTTCTACGTTGCGTAAATTGCCGGTCGAACAGGTTTTGATCACCCACGGCCATGAGGATCAGATCGGCGGGCTGGCGATTATTTGCGCCCGCTATCCGCAGGCTACGGTCTATGCCAGTCACCGTACCCTTGCCATCTTGCAAAACCCACCCAAGCCCCAACCGTTCTACCGGCAACTGCTTTGGGGGATACCGCAGCCTTGCCGCACACAGTTGCGCGCCTTGGATGAGGTTGATAATCTCATCCAAACTGCGAATTACCGCCTGCGCGCGCTGGAAACTCCTGGCCATACGGCCGATCACATGGCCTACTTCGAGCCAACGCAACGTTGGCTCTTCAGCGGTGATATCTATATTCATGGTGACGAGGATACCTGGGCTACGGAAGCCGATCTCTTTGGGGTCGTCTGTAGTCTGCGCACTCTGGCCAGCTTTCACCCGGAACGGCTCTTTCCCGCTAATGGGCGGGTGAGCCGCAATCCACTCCCCGAGCTGCATGGCAAAATTGGCCATCTGTTGCAACTGACGAACGAAGTGGCACGCCTTGATGCGTTGGGTCTCTCTGCCGATGAAATGGTCTTGCGCCTTTTTCAAAAAGAGCCGGCGCTCTATTTTTGGACAATGGGCCACTATTCGGCGGCGAAGTTGGTGGAAGCTTGTCGTAGCTACAACGCGCTGTTTGCACCGCTTAAAGTGGCCACACCGCCGCGTCTGTTAAAACCGGCTGCCCATGAAGAAAACGAAGATAGACCCGATTCATCAGATTCATCCAGCAACTGGCCAATTGACTGGAGCGATTGGAAGCGTTAAAAATGGTATAACCGATATACCGATTAGTAAATCAGTAGATAGTAAATCGGTAAATCGGTATATCGGTAGCTTCTTACCTATCTACTGATTTACCGATTTACTCATCTACCGATTTACCTATCTATACCATTAACCAGTAAGGAATTGTTATGCGTGTGTTTATTACCGGGGGGGCCGGCTTTATCGGCAGCCATTTGGCGAACCAACTTCATGAACGTGGGCACTTTGTGCGGGTGCTCGATGATCTCAGCAGTGGGGATCCAGTCGCGCTACACAGTGGCATTAACCTGACCCGTGGCGATGTGCGTGATATCCCCAAACTCTGGTCGCTGCTGCAGGGGGTCGATGTCGTCTACCACCTGGCGGCGCGCGCCAGTGTCCCGGCCTCGGTGCTCTACCCGCGCGAGTACAACGATGTGAATGTAGGGGGAACCGTTGCCTTGCTGGAAGCTTGTCGCGATGTGGGCGCGCCGCGGGTGATTCTGACGAGTAGCGCGACCGTCTACGGCAATCAACAACAGCAGCCGATCGACGAGGATTTGCCCACCCATCCGGCTGTCCCTTATGCGGTCAGCAAAGTCGCGGCCGAGCAATATCTTTTTAACATCGGCGCACTGAGCGGCTTTGAAACAGTTGCCCTGCGCATTTTTAACGCCTATGGCCCCGGCCAGCCGCTGCCCCCCGTCCATGCGCCGGTGATTCCCCAATTTATGCACCAGATTATTGGCGGCGGCTCCGTCGTGGTCTTTGGCGATGGCAGCCAATCACGCGACTTTGTTTACATCGATGATGTGGTGGAAGCGCTAATTCAGGCCGCCACCGCCCCTGGGATCGACCAGCAAATTATCAACGTGGGCAGTGGCCAGGAAACAACAGTTGACGAGTTGATCGAACAGATGGCCCAAACGGTGGGCGTCAAGGCGAACGTGCTGCACAACACCGAAACCTCCGGGGGGATCGCCCGGCTGGTGGCTGATTTGCATAAAGCACAACGTCTGTTGCATTATGAACCGTCGGTCAAGCTAGCGACTGGCTTACAAAAGTTGTTGGCGCTTGATCCCCATTTGCAGGGGTTGGGGGCCGGTGAACCCAAACGTAAAGCGGTTGCCGCCCTAGCCGCTGCCTAATCTATGATCGATTTCCCCATGAAACTAAAATCTATTCTGATATGCTCGCTCCTCGTGCTCGTCCTGGCCGGTTGCGGTGATACCATGCAGCGCGTCTATATGCAAGGGCGCCAGGCCCAAGTCAACGAAGCGGTTAGTGATGACAGCCGCCCCGTCCGTTTTCGCGTCGAGCCAGGCACCCCGGCGCGCCTGATCGGGCAGCAACTCCAGACCGCCGGCTTGATCAGCGATGCGCGGCTCTTTGAAGCCTATGTGCGCGTCAGCGGCGTCGCGGCCCAGTTGGAAGCCGGTGACTTTGTGCTCAGCCCGGCAATGACGTTGGCCGAAATTGTCACCACGTTGCAAACGGCCGAAGCCTCCAGTGTCACCGTCACCATCCCTGAAGGCTGGCGCTTGGGGCAGATCGGCGATTACCTGGGCGCGGCCCAAATCTTTAGTGACACCGTCGCCTTGGAGAGCTACCGCAGCCAGATTTTATCCGGTCAGCTTACTGAACTTGACCCCGCGTCCTATCCATTTTTGCAAGAGCGACCCACCGCCACCAGCCTGGAAGGGTATCTCTTCCCCGATACCTATGAGATCCCAGCCCTTGACGCCGTCGCCGCCGATGTGCTGCGCCGCCAGTTGGATAACTTTGCCGCCAAGGTGCTGCCGGTGTATAACGAAGCTCGCACCAGCGGTGCGACCACCCTCACCCTCTATGAAGTGTTGACACTGGCCAGCATTGTCGAGCGCGAAGCCGTGGTCGCCGCCGAACGCCCCGCGATTGCCCGGGTCTATCTCAACCGGCTGGTGCAGGGGATCAAGTTGGAAGCCGATCCAACCGTGCAATACGCCATGGGTTATCAGGCCGCCACCGGTCAATGGTGGAAGACCCCCGTTTTTCTAGAGGAATACAGCGGCGTGGATAGCCCTTATAACACCTATCTCTACCCAGGCTTGCCCCCCGGTCCCATCGCCAACCCCGGTCTCAGCAGCATTCGCGCCGTCCTCGCCCCGGATGAACACAATTACCTCTACTTCGTCGCCCTGCCTGATGGCACCGGCCGCCACGTCTTCGCCGAAACCTTCGCCGAGCATAGTGAGAATGTGCAGCGTTATCTGCGGGGGCAATAAATTGTAAATCAGTAAATCAGTAAATCGGTAAATCGGTAGACAAGTACATAGCAGGCTGCGTACTGATGTACCGATGTACCGATGTACCGATTTACTTATCTACCGATTTACCTACCCTAACCAACCGATCGGATACTACCAACCGTGTTAGACGCCATCTTACTCGGCCTTGTCGAGGGGCTGACCGAATTTATTCCCGTCTCTTCGACGGGGCACCTGATTTTGGCCCAAAATTGGTTGGGCTTTATGGGTGAAAAAGAGAATGCCTTTATTATCTTTATCCAACTCGGCGCGATTTTGGCCGTGCTCTGGCTCTATCGTCAGAAGTTTATCAACGTGGCGTTGAATCTGCACCGCAATGGACCCGAGCGCCGGCTGGCGGTCAACCTGATCCTGGGCACGATTCCCGCCGTGCTGATTGGCCTGCCCCTGGATGACTTGATTGAATCCTATCTCTTCAAACCGATCCCGGTGGCCTTGGCGTTGGTGATCGGGGGCATCGCGATCCTGGTCATCGAAGCGCGCCCGCGCCCCGCCATCGTGCAAAGTGTAGATGATATCTCCTACACCAAAGCGATCTGGGTGGGCGTGATTCAGGTGTTGGCGATTCTCTTCCCCGGCATTTCGCGCTCGGGCGCGACCATCATGGGCGGGTTGACCCTGGGCCTCTCCCGCACCGCGGCCACCGAATTCTCCTTCTTCCTGGCGATTCCGGCGCTGCTGGGGGCCGCCCTCGTCAAACTCCTGGGCGTGCGCGATCTGCTGACCGTGAATGATATTCCCTTATTTGGCGTCGGCTTCGTCGTCGCCTTCATCGCCGCCATGTTCGTGATCCGCGGGCTGATCGCCTTTGTCGCCCATCGCTCGTTTGCGGTCTTTGCATGGTATCGGATTGTCTTTGGCGGGGCGATTTTGGTGTTGTATTGGCTGGGGATTGGCGTGGGGTTTTAGGGGGTGCCACTTTGTTTTCACCGCTGACAAACCCCACATGGTAATTTATTTTTGTACACTTGAGACAACCGTTGATTGCTGCTGTCTACGCTGACGTTTGGGCTTGGCGTTTGGTAAATTCTGTGCTGCGGTTGCCAGTACACGTAATGCTTCATTCACCGCTTCTGAGGTGGGAAAGATGGCGGCTATATCGGGATCAAGCACAACCATCACCTGTTCTTGGGCAAGGCGTGTAGCAAAACGATTCGGTTTTGCTTTGCCATAGTCAAAATCATAATGTGCTTTTAGCTCATCAGCTTCAGGATTTTCCAATTTATTTTCTTGTATATTCATAAGTTCTTTGCTCATCTGTATCTGCTTTGCGTGCGCTAATAATGCGAATCACATCATCGCGTTCAGTGAACGATACGATCAACAACCGGTTTCGGGCTGAATAGCCAATGATTAACTCGCGATATTCTTCATGCGAGTGTTCATCATCGTCAAAGATATAGGCTGTCGGATCACGAAAAACAGTCGCGGCTTCTTCAAACGTGACGCCGTCATGCACGCTGCGATTGCGGACAGCTTTTTTGCTGTCCCAAGAAAATCGTATACTCATAGGGGCAGTATACCACGTTTGCTTTGTTTAAGCATCCCGGCTCATTGACTAGGGCGCGTACGAGAAAAGGGGTTAGAACTCCTTATAGATAACACAATCAAACCTGGCACAATCGTGTACTGCGCATCCCCTGATGCGCAGTACACGATTGTGCCAGGTTTCTCTGCTTTCTCTATTAGGCTATGTTCTGTTCACAGTTCTTTATACATGAAGATCACATGGTCAGCCGGCAGATAGCCGTGTTTCTTGTAAAAGTCTTTCGCCGGGAAATGGCGATTGGTTAACAACGTCAAGCCCGCCAGCCCCTCGGCTTTGGCATAAGCTTCCGCATGGGCCAACAGGCTGGCTCCAACCCCTTGGCGTTGGCGCTGCGGCGTGATGTAGAGCTCATCCACAAACAACTCGTCATTGGTCCACCAGGTTTTGCGATGGGCAAACAGGGCTCCAACGATCACCGCTTTTTCACAACTGACAAAGCCCACAAAGTGCTCGTTGGCAACGAATTCGGCTAAATACCTGGTTGTGATTCGACATGGGCAACCGGCAGAAACGTTGATAGTCGTCTGAAGCTGCGACAGCTTGAGAATTAAAGCGGGCTACAAAGACCGGAATCGTGCTTAGAAATAGATTAAGCTGGCGCAAGCAAAGCTGAATCGTGAATTGTCGCAATCAGCACGCGCTCGGACAACGACGGTGTATAGGTTGATACCGCGAGAAGACCAGAGAGTGGCTTTTTCAGGAGAACGGCTAAAACAGTTTCCCGCAATGCGGCGGAAAGTTCTTGTAGACCTGTCAGCGGCAGGCTACGCAAGCCGGTCTCCGTTTTTTGAGCCAAGATCGAATAATTGAAAATGGAGAGGCTGACCCCATATTGTTGTTGCTTGTTGATGCGCAGCAAAATATTGTCATTTAGCTCAATACCCGTTGCCGATTCGCCTGGAAAAAATGAAATGGTCAGCGTATCGCTGATTTCGTCATAGTTAAAAACTGGTTCGCGCATTGTTTTAGCCTATTTCTTCTCGACCAACGGTAACATCTGCGCCAAGGTTGAACGTCTGCACGCGAAAAAGCTTATGGGGAGCCTGCACAGCTTGGCTTTGCGCGATTTCCTCTTTGAGGGACTGCAATAGCAGTTCGATAACCTGTATCCGATAGGTTAAAGGCGTATGCTGCAGTTGTTGGACCGTTTCTTGCGCTGTCATGCCATTGTCTCCTTACCTGCAGCGAAACGCTTCTGTTGGTAGCCGTATTTTTATTATATCAGAAAAATATCTCACCATCCAGCGCCACGCCACCGAATGGTGTCTGTATAAACCCCAAATTTTTCAACGCAGTAATGGTAGAACACAATACTGTGTCCTCTAGTCCTCTTCGCTGATGTTTGGATGCCTTCAATCGCTGTACGGGACCGGGACTGAGTCAACATGCATCTCATAGACGAACAACGGCATTTCTGCAGCCTAGCTCTCAATACCCTGAATACCCCAGCCTTAGGGTAATTAATTTGGCTTTACAACGCATCTTTTGCCTCCTTCCACTGCGGGTACTATATGGCTATGAGTGGTCCAGCAAGGATAAAGTCTTTCTAATTACAATGAGAGTTTTCATACCTTTCTATAAACATTTTATTGATAAACAGGTTAATTAGGTTTAATGCTAAATGGTTCATATATAATTTTGCCCAGAGTAAAGTCGTCATCGTAGTCGTATATCAAGCTACCAATCTCACTAGTAATAGTGGTACCCCACCAGTTACTAGTGGCGTCAATTGGAGCACTTTCGCAATTGTTCGATTTAGAATGCATAACATGGAGAGCTGTATTGCCATAGATATTATTATTAGTAATGTTAAGACCACAGTCAGTATAGATTAAAGCATCAAGACTATTATTGTTTGGTTGCTTTAGCTTGCGATTATTGTAAATATCATTTGAATTCAAAGTGACAGTAGGATTTGAGAGTGCGACCACTATAACACCATCATTACCTGCAATTACATTATTTTCGATAAGAGTAGGGCTATTGCATCCAGTTGTTCTAATCGCGGCTGTAGTATTATTTAGAAACGAACTATTTCGGATATAGCTAGTCTGACATACCGTCAAAACTGCACTGTAATCCTCACTGATGTTGTTATTAGAGAAAATAACTTTATCAATTGAGCTATCAGGGTACATCAATACCGCGCCAAGGGTGTTGCTCATAACTTCACTGTTTCTAATTGAAACTGGACCATATCCTCTGTCCCCACGCAGATAGAAGGGGGAAGCGTTATACTGAAATGTTACATTGGATATACTTGCTTTTGCATAGCCTATGTATAAAGCACTACGAGTCTCGATAGAAGGTGCCCCTTGAGCGTACTCTATTACTAGATGATTTATCGAGTTCACTGATGGAATTAGCCCATCGCTCTGTTGTATCTTTACGCCACCCCATGCTAACGAATCTGTGCCAGTAAACCTGCTTGGAGCATCTACCGTTCCAGAAACAATGAGTGAACCATTCACTAACATATAAATTTCAGGATTGAATCGAAGTGTAATATCAGATGGTACAGATAACGTAATACCGGCAGGGACTAATATGTTGTTTGTCACGTTATAGTTGCAACCACTTACTAAAGTGGTGTCCGATTGCAAAATGCCTTGTAGGATAGAACAAGGCGTTGTAGTAGCTGTTGGCGTTGTTGTAAAAGTAGAAGCAGATGTTGGGATAGGGGTAACCGTAAAGGTCGGTGATGGAGTTGATATAGGTGTAACTGTAGTGGTAGATGATAGAGTTGATATTTCAGTTGATGTAGAAGTAACTGTTTGGACTGTCCTATTGGTTGGAGTAGGTGTCAAGCTCGGAGTATTAGTAGACGCTTGTGATAATCCCTGTGAATTCACCAGTGGTAAATAGACTATATCCTGAGCGATCACGGGCAGAGCAATAATGGCAAGACATAGCACCATGAATGTGGAAAAGAACACTAACTTCATGCATTAATCTCCTGTTGAAATCTTCATGGTCAGTGCGCTAGATCAATTGCTCATTTTTGCCGGCAATTAGTGCAGTTCAAGGTGTCACACGTATTATTCAGACAAAGCTGCCGAACGTTTGAACTAAACCGCAGACCTTGAGAAACCCAGGGGCCACAATTCATACCATGTGAAATGGGTTGATCAAGGCTTGTCGGCTTGCACGAAATGTTAGGACTAGACCCCGACGTTACGCCGGAACTCCGCTGTATCACAGATTGAAGCGCGAGTGGCGTACCACTTTTGATCAACGGTACGAAGCGTCTCCAGTCCCGCCCGTACGCATCGAAGGAGTCCCGAGTCCGAGGTCACTACCGTAATGTCGTCATCAAGCGAGATATGGAGGAGCAACTTTGCATCTTCCAAGTCGTTCGCATCTGGTACCTCACGAGCGCAATGTGCGTATTCAAGAGCGCGATGCATGACGTAAGAGTAGAAGAAGTAGCCCTGCCGTATGACGTTATGATACGCCTCCTCGGAACCGTCCGTCCGTTCCTTCACTTGGAGCCACCATCCATTAGTAAGATCTAATGTGCCGCCATGATAACCGGCTGCGCCAGCAATGACGATATCACGACTTCGGATTAGTTTTGCAACGCCACCGACAAATGTGGCGAAATTACGCTCTGCTTCGATGAGCATCTCTTGGATTCGCTCAACGCATTCGTCAACCGCTCGCATGGTACCATTTGCATCCCTAATCTGATAACGATAGAACTCGTCGATTGAATCCGATTCGCACAACGCGGCAAGAGCTGCATAGATAACGTCAGATGCTTCGACATCTTCGGCACCTGATTGTGACTGCCTTAGTCCGACTCGCTGTCCAGCAACGGAGGTCGGTTCGTTGAGAAGCGCCAAGGACTTGAACTTCATAAGGTTCGCTTTGATACGGCCAAACTGGCCTGGCTCAGCCAGATGTGTGGCCAGTTCCCAAAAAGCAAAGGGGGAAGCCAAGAGCGTGGCGCTTCCAGAGCACCGATCAAGATCGGATGCTTTGAGTGCACGGATGGCCGAAGTATCAAGTAGGTATCTGTTCATTGGTTGTTGATACCCTAACTATTACGACAACGTTAAATTAGCGCGATGTGGTGGAACGAAGTAATGCATAATGACTATACCAGAAAAGACCTATCGTTGATCTATTGACTTCCTACACAGTTTGTACATGATGCGTGGTGACGGTGCGATACAAGTAGGAAGATAAGACGATGTTTAATGGTAAGTATATTAACTTACAATTCTCTTGTCAAGCAATGGGTGAGAAGAGCAATTGGGCAGGTGTGCTTCAAGTTTGAGGTAGATTTTGAACTTGGTGCCAAGTGAGATCGATCACTGAGATGCGGCAAAGCAAGCACCAAACACGGCTAGCCCTTGATGCTACGCCAGCGCAGCAGGCATCAAGGACCGCGTATGTTTGACCGCAGTCCTTTTACCAGTGATGTGACCCTGCTCATTTCCGAACTCGGTCTACCCTAAGCCGGAACTGCTGCCGCCCCACTCACGGATTGGACTTGTGGACGCTGCGCCAGCCAGTGGGCAAACGAAGCCTCACTCTCCAGCGATTGTTGACCCAGCAACAAGCCTTCGACACCGATATCTTCATCTAAATCCGGCCAGTGAATCCCATACCCTGCACCAGCAATTTTAAAGTTTGACCGTTCTTGATCCGTACCGTAGGCTAGACGCGGATACCACACCAGCGGCACAGCAATGGTGCGACCATCGGCTAAATCCACACTCAAGGTATCATCAGTGACGGTGACCTTCATCACTTTAGGGGTGACTCGCACGACCCCGACAGAATTTATCCCATTCATTGCGTAGTATCTCCAAATTCTCACGGGCAAGGCGCTCAATGACACGGAGTTCGTGCCGGTTATAGCCTAAATTTTCTTCTACTCTTACATCAGGATCAAGCCACAGCTTGACGCTCAGATCTTCACGATCAATATGCATATGCCGCGGTTCCCGGCAATCGTACGGGTAGAAGTAAAATCGGTAAGGTCCACGGCGAAGGGCGGTTGGCATAACGAGCGCATTTCTCCACATCTAGTGTCACAACAAGTTATACCATTGTATCACATTTTACCCAGATCTACTTTTCTGTGTGAGAGGTGAGAGGTGGAAAGTACGCGCAAATTGTTCCTAGGTCAGATTGAGCTTACGGCGCAGCGCACGGACATTGGGTACGCGTCGTGCGCTTGCCAATTGACCTTCAGTCGCCGGCAACGCATCTGGATCGGCAAGCGCTGCGGCGTGACGCTCGGTTTCCGTCATCGCATCAAAAGCGGACCAATCGGTTGCCGGTAGGTGATTTGGATCAAGGTCAAAGGTAATCTTGGTATCTTCGCCGTTCATGTGGTTCTGCTCCTTGTGCGGAGATAATGCGAATATAATCATCAACCTGCAAACACACTTTTGGGGAAGAGAATTACAGTTATTTTCCCCAACTATGGTATGCTATAGCTAGGCGAAATGCCGAATCTTTTTTATGCAGCAACTAGACCGACTAGTCGGTCTAGGAAATGAGATGATCTTATGTTAAAGTTTGGCCAAGAAACCCCCAGCGAACCGCAAGCCGGCGGCAGCACCCTCGGGCGTATTTTGGATGCGGCGCTGGATATCTTTGCGCGCAAAGGTTATCACGATACGCGCATGGATGAGATTGTCAACGAGTCGCAGACTTCCAAAGGCTCGATCTATTTCCATTTTCCCAACAAGGAGCAGCTCTTCCTGGCACTGGTCGATCAATTCGCCAACCTGCTGGAGCGGCGCATTGTCGAGGCGATCCAGGAGCACGACCGCGGCATGGCCAAGGTGCAGGCCGCCTTGGAAGCCTGCCTGGCCACCTTTGGCCGCTATCGCCGCCAGGCCAAGGTGCTGTTGGTGCAGGCGTCGGGGTTGGGCAATGCCTTTGAACAGAAGCGGCTGGCGGTCAATGATCGGTTTGCCGGTCTGATCGCGACCTATCTGGCGGAAGCGGTTGAAGTGGGCGAGATTGCGCCGCTTGATACCGAAGTAGTGGCTCATGCCTGGATGGGCGCGATCTACAGCCTGGTGATCCGCTGGGTTTACACCGGCGAACCGACCTCGGAACGGATTGTGCAGGCGTTGGTACCCATGTTGCTGCAAAGTGTCGGCTACCAACCCGAGCGTCTCAACCAGCCGGCGCAGCCAACCACCACTGCGAGCACCTAATTATGACCACGACGCACTTCCCCCTCACCGAGTATCAGGTCGAGCAACATGGGCGGCTGGTCAGTTATAGTTTGCGCGCCCCAGGCGTTGATCCGGCCCTGTTCTTACGCTATGCCCTGGGCCGGCCCCGTTTTTACTGGCGCGATGGCCGTACGGGCATCACCTTTGCCGGCATGGGCATTGCCGCTGACTTGATGGCCTGGGGCGAAACCCGCTTTCAGGGCATCGAACGGCAGGCGCGCGCACTTTTTGATCACGCCGTGACTTTACACACCACCGATCCGCTGGCGGCCCCGCGTCTCTTTGGCGGCTTTGCCTTCCGCGAGGATTTTGTGCCGGATCTGGCGTGGTCTGGCTTTAACCCGGCCCATTTTATTCTGCCTCACTATCAACTGGTGCAACATGACCAGGAGTGTTGGCTGACTATTAATGCGCTGCTGGGGCCGGAAGAAAGCCCCGCTGAAAATGAAACACAGTTGCGTGACGCCCTGCAACAATGTTATGCCGAACTGACGGCGCTGGCCGCGGTGCCCACCAGCGGGCCGACAGGGGTGTCGGCACCTATATCTATCCAGAAAAGTCTTGTCCAGCGAGAGCTGTCAGGTGCGCCAGTGACGAATCGTGATAAACCGAAAAATTTTGCTGGCGCACCTGACAGCTCTTTTCTGGCTGACGATAACCGCAGCCGTTATCAGATTAGCTATCCCATGCCCTTCGAACGCTGGGCACAGATGATCGGCGCGGCGCAGGATCAATTCCAGGCGGGGACGCTGCAAAAAGTTGTGCTGGCCCGTGTCTGCGAAGTACAGATGCCCCAACCAGTTGATCTTGACCACGCGCTGGCGGCCCTCCAACAACGGTATGCCGAGTGTTACACCTTTCTCTTTGAACCGCAGCCCCAGCACGCCTTTTTCGGGGCGACGCCGGAATTGCTGATCGCCACCCAAGGTCGCCACTTTGAGACGATGGGGCTGGCCGGCTCGATTCAACGCGGGGCCACGCCTACCGAGGATGCCGAACTGGCCAACACCCTTCTCCACTCAGCCAAAGACCGCCATGAACATGCCCTGGTCGTCGACGCCATGCGCCGCCGCCTGACCGGGCTGGGGGCTGAGCTAGAAATTCCCGACGCGCCGGTGGTCTATACCTTGAGCAACATTCAGCATCTCTACACGCCGATCCAGGGCGAATTGGCCGCGGCGACCGGTGTCCTCCCGCTGGTCGAAACGCTGCATCCTACCCCGGCGCTAGGCGGTTCCCCGCGTGAACAGGCGCTGGCCTTTATCAGCCAGGCCGAAAGTGTGCCGCGCGGTTGGTACGCCGCCCCCGTCGGTTGGATCGACCACAACCTGGATGGCGCGTTTGGCGTGGCGATCCGCTCGGCGGTGGCCCAGCGCCAGCGCGTCTGGCTCTACGCCGGGGCCGGCATCGTCGCCGATTCCGAACCGGAAAAAGAATGGGCCGAGACTGGCTGGAAGTTTAGGCCGATTCAACAGGCGTTGGGGGTGGAAAATTAGACACGAGACACAAGATGGGGAGACAGGCGAGAGCCGAGTCGTGGACATGCGAAATGAAAATGGGGATTCAGCTGTGGGATTAAAATCCCCGGCTAACATCGAGAAGCGCCCGCAGGCGCTAGGCACAGAAATGCAGTCGCTGCGGCGACTTTTCGTTGTTATACTCAAATCAGAATGAGACCCCTAGTTTCGGTCAGCGTGCGTCGCACTGACCAAAGAATCTAGCGGACTGGAAACAGTTGGCGGTCAGTGCGACGCACGCGATCCCGTTAGCCAGCAAAACGCCGGTTCTCAACTTGACTTCAGTATAGCTGGGGGTTTCAACCCCATAATCATCAACCCCCACCCATGAAAATAGGGTAAGCACCAATGACACCTGCACAAAATCCAAATCTAGCGTGGGCTGACACCTTTGTCGCCGAGCTGGCCGCCTGCGGTTTGAGGGCGGTTTGTATTGCGCCAGGCTCGCGCTCGACGCCGTTGACCCTGGCCTTTGCACGCCATCCTGACGTTAAGTTCTATCTGCATCTGGATGAGCGCAGCGCAGCCTTTTTTGCCTTGGGGCTGGCGTTGGCGACCGACCGACCAGTGGCCGTGGTCTGCACCTCGGGCACGGCGGCGGCGGAATTTCACCCAGCGGTGGTCGAGGCGTACCAGTCACAAGTGCCATTGCTCGTTCTCACCGCCGACCGGCCGCACGATGTGCGCTACAGCGGGGCAAACCAGACGATTGATCAGGTCAAAATGTATGGTGACCATGTGCTCTGGTCCTTTGATCTGGCAATCCCCCAGGCTAATCCAGCTGCCTTAACCCTGCGTTCACTGCGGACCGTGGCCGCGCGTGCCTATGGCATAGCCGCCGGTGTGGTTAAAGGGCCGGTTCATCTCAACTTTCCTTTCCGCCAACCGCTGGAGCCGGATGCGCTGCCTTTACCCGAACTGCCCCCGTTGGCGCGCCCCGCCGTGCAGATTGTACGGGGGCTGATGGCACCAACCGCCGAGCAGGTCGAGCAGGTGACGACGCTGATTGCCCAGCATGAACGCGGGCTAATCGTCTGTGGTCCGGGCTGTCCCGGCGGTGACTTCGGGGCGCAAGTGGCGGCATTCGCGAAAATGAGTGGCTATGGGCTGGTGACCGATCCCCTCTCCGGTGTGCGCTTTGGTGTGGCGGTCGATAGTGACCTGGTCATGGGTGGCTACGAGAGTTATCTACAAGGGGGCAAAGCACCCTGGGGCGCGCCCGATCTGGTTATTCGTTTTGGCGCGGTGCCGACTTCTAAGTGGCTCAACAGTTATCTCAGCAGCACCCCGCCCACCCATTACCTCCATGTGCGCGACAATGGCATTTGGGCCGATGACAGCCATCTGGTCAACTACTTTTTGCAGGCAGATGCGGCACTGCTCTGCCAACAGGTGGTGGCACAACTCACCGCGCAGGGGCTGAACCGTGGGGACGGGACTTGGACTAAGGCGTTACGACAGACCGAAGCGCTGGCCCAACAGGTCACTGCCACCTATTGTCGGGACCATTTCTTTGACGGCGCGGTGGTAGCCGCGGTGGTGGACAGTTTGCCCGCCGGGGCGCGCCTGATGATCGGTAACAGTTTGCCTGTCCGCCATCTTGATCAATTGGGCGCACCGCACAACCGCCCGATCCAGATCTTTGGCAACCGGGGGGCGAGTGGTATCGACGGCGTTACCTCTACGGCGTTGGGCATCGCGGCTACCGATGATGCGCCGCTTGTACTGATCATCGGCGATGTCTCTTTCTATCACGACATGAATGGGCTGCTCGCGATCCGCCAACATGATCTGCGCAATGTGACGATTGTGCTGCTCAACAACGACGGGGGCAGCATCTTCCGCCGCTTGCCCGTCGCCAAGTTTGAGCCCCAATTCACGCCGCTCTTTCTCACCCCGCATGGACTGGATTTTACCCATGTGGCCCAACTCTATGGCCTGCAACATCTGCGCGCCGATGACCAGGCGAGCTTTGCCGCCGCGTTTGCTCAAAGTATCAAGGGTAACGTCCCCACGATCATCGAAGTGCAGACTGACGGCGCAACGGATTATCAACATCAACAGGTGGTTGCCCAGCAAGTGCTACAGGCAATCACCCAATCACCAATCACCCAATCTACCGAATAAGGAGCCATCATGACCCAAACAACTGCTGTCGCCTGGCAACAGGTCAAAGAATACACCGACATTACCTATCACAAAGCCGACGGCATGGCGCGCATTGCCTTTAATCGCCCGGAAGTGCGCAACGCCTTTCGGCCGCAGACGATTGACCAGATGATCGAAGCTTTTCGCGAAGCCTGGATGGATGACGAGATCGGCGTCGTGTTGCTCACCGGCAATGGCCCTTCGCCCAAAGATGGGGTCTACTCCTTCTGTGCCGGCGGCGACCAGAAGGTGCGCGGCCATGCCGGCTATATTGACGACAAAGGGATGGCCCGGCTCAATGTGCTCGAGTTGCAACGCATTATCCGCACCATGCCCAAGCCGGTGATCGCGCTGGTAGGCGGTTATGCCATCGGTGGCGGCCATGTGCTCCATGTGATCTGCGACCTGACGATTGCCGCCGATAATGCTGTCTTTGGCCAAACCGGCCCGATTGTCGGTAGTTTTGATGGCGGGTTGGGTTCCAGCTATCTCGCCCGCATTGTCGGGCAGAAGAAGGCGCGCGAGATCTGGTATCTCTGCCGCCAATACAACGCCCAGGAAGCGCTTGATATGGGGCTGGTCAACAAAGTGGTGGGCATCGAGCAACTGGAGGCTGAAGGGGTCGACTGGGCCCAGGAGATTCTGGCCAAGAGCCCGCTGGCGATTCGTTTCCTCAAGGCCGGTCTCAATGCCGATTGCGATGGTCAACTAGGGTTACAAGCGCTGGCCGGCGACGCCACCATGCTCTTCTACATGACCGAAGAAGGCTCCGAAGGGCGCAACGCCTTTGTCGAGAAACGCAAGCCCAATTTCCGTAAGTACCCGTGGCGGCCGTGACATTGCTTTGTTGCTAGTGCAGTGTCAGCGAAATTGTGCTAGAGTAGAATCGATCCCAGTTACCCAGTGACGGCAGCTGGTAGGCGAGGGTTTATGGAGATAAAAAATATCTCGGTACACCGATCTATTTTCTTAACCACCATTAACCCTTGGATCGGCATTCGGTGATGGCGTAGGTGTATAGACGCAGCTCTAGAAAGCGCAAATGACAGACGACCCGATCTGCGTCTCCTGAATCCGTCTCTAGCGAACCGGTTGCCAACCTAATTTGACCTGGTTTACTGTTTTCGGAGTTGACTTCAATGCAAGACTGGCTAATCGCCCGCACCCAGGCAACACCACATGCCACCGCGCTGATCATCGGTGAGGCACAGTGGCGTTACAGTGAATTGAATCGCCTAGTCGATGCGTATGCTATCGGTTTGATCGCCCACGGCGTGACGCCGGGCCAGCATGTGGCGTTGCTTTTGCCGAATGGGCTGGCGTATCTTTGCCTGATTCATGCCTGCGCGCGCGTTGGCGCGGTCCTGGTGCCACTCAACACGCGTTTGACGCCGGCTGAACTGGGTTGGCAAGTGGGGCAAAGTGACGCGGCGCTGCTGGTCTATGCTGAGGTGTTTACTACTACGGTGGCGCAAGTGGCGGTCGACGGCAACTGTCGCGTTGTGCCAGTGCCAGATCTACAGGGAGCAGAAACTGAGTTTTTGGGAAAAACTCAGTTTCTCATGGACGCGCCCCAAGCCATCGTCTACACCTCAGGCACGACTGGCCGACCGAAAGGGGCGGTGCTCACCTTTGCCAACCACTTCTGGGGGGCGACGGCCTCTTCCTACCGGCTGGGCTTGCTGCCGCACGACCGTTGGCTGAGCTGTCTACCCCTGTACCATGTGGGCGGACTGGCCGTGGTCTTTCGTTCCTGTCTCTATGGCACGGCGATTGTGTTGCACGAGCGTTTTGAGCTCGAAGCCTTTAACCATAGCCTGGACCACGACCAGATTACCCTGACTTCGGTCGTGCCGACGATGTTGCACCGGCTGCTGGTACGGCGTCAGGGCCAACCCTGGCCTTCATCGCTACGTCACATTCTGCTCGGCGGGGCGGCCGCGACCGGTGAACTGTTAGCCGCCGGCCTCGCCAGTGGTGCACCGATTGCTACCACCTACGGCCTCACCGAAGCGGCGTCCCAAGTGGCCACCATGCGCCCGGAAGATGTGATCAACAAACCGCGTAGTGTGGGTAAAGCGTTGATGTTCTCAACGATTCGCATTATTGATGAAGTGGGCGACCCCATGCTACCTGGCGAAAAAGGCGAAATTGTTATCTCTGGTCCTACCGTGATGGCCGGCTACTATCAGAACCCGGACGCGACCGCCAAGACGATCCGCAACGGTGAACTCTATACCGGTGACATCGGTTATCTCGATGAGGAGGGTGATCTCTGGGTGGTACAACGGCGCAGCGATCTGATCAACAGCGGCGGCGAAAATGTTTACCCCGCCGAAGTGGAAAGCGTTTTGCGCCAGCACCCCGCGGTGGCCGCGGTGGCCGTCGTCGGGCTGCCCGATTCGGAATGGGGCGAGCGGGTGGCGGCGTTGGTGGAATGTCACCCCGACGCGGCGGTGAGCGCGGCAGAATTACTGGCCTTTAGTCGGCAACGGCTGGCCGGCTACAAACAGCCACGGCTGATTGCCTTCACACCCGCGCTGCCCCAAACCGCCTCCGGCAAAATTGAGCGGCGCGCAGTGATCAAATTGTTGACCCTTGAAAGCGCGTAGGCTAAGCCGCCCCGCCGTAAACGCGCCCAGTGGACACTCGGGCTAGAGGACAACGCCGGGTAAACCCGGCTCCTGTAGCCGGGTTTACCCGGCGTTGTCCTCTAGCCCTGCGGCTTTAGCCCAGGGCGAGCGTCGCAACCCTTGAATTCCTGTTGAGCCCTATTTTCTTACTCTTCATCAACCCCGCTGCCCGTAGAAAGTGTACCAACCAATGGCAACTTTGCAGGTGAACGGCCTAACCTATTACTACGCCATCAGCGAGCCCGCCCCCGGCACTGAACATCAGCCACCGTTGCTCTTGCTGCACGGCTTTACGGGCAGCAGCGCCAACTGGCAACAACAGGTGGGGGTCCTCGCTCCTTACTGTCAGACGATCACGGTTGATCTGCTCGGCCACGGCCAAACTGCCGCCCCAACCGATCCAACCCTTTACACAATAGCTGCCGCCGCCGCCGATCTCGCCACCTTGCTGGTCGCCGTTGCCCCAGGTCCAGTCAATCTCCTTGGTTACTCGATGGGGGGACGGCTGGCGCTCTACTTTTCATTAACCTATGGGCACTTGGTGGGGAAATTAATTCTGGAGAGTGCTTCGCCTGGGCTGGCGACGGCTGACGAACGGCAGGCCCGCAAAGTTAGCGATGAGCAATTGGCCGACCGGATTGAGGCGCAGGGCATCGCCGCCTTTGTCGAACAGTGGGAAGCGTTGCCCCTCTTTGCTAGTCAACGGGCGTTGCCAGCAGCAGTGCAAGCGCACCTGCGTGAACTGCGGCTGCGTAGCCGGCCGCACGGGCTGGCCAATAGCCTGCGCGGCATGGGCACCGGTGTGCAACCCTCCCTCTGGTCGCAACTGCCAACGCTGACCATGCCCACCCTGCTCCTGGCCGGCGCGCTAGATACGAAATTTTGCACCATCGCCCAGCAGATGGGGCAACAACTACCCAATGCAACGCTAGCCATCGTTCCTGACGCCGGCCACACCCTTCACCTGGAGCAGCCGGTTGTGTTTCAACAGCTAGTTGCGCAATTTCTTGCAAGCAACCATTGATGGAGATTACCGGTTTATTTTTAACCCGTTTCAACGGGTTTTACATCTCAGCAGGTGAATTCATGCACCTGCCCGCCCACCGCAAGGAGAAACTTATGGCCATCTGGTTCACCACACCAGACATTGCTACTCTCGACCGCTATTCCCAAGGCACTTTAGCCGAACAATTGGGGATTGAATACACCGCCGTGGGTGATGACTTTATCACCGCCCGGATGCCCGTTGACCAGCGTACCGTCCAACCCTTTGGCCTGCTCCACGGCGGCGCATCGGTAGCTCTCGCCGAGACCTTAGGCAGTATTGCCGCCAACCAATGTGTGAATAATGCCGAAAAGTTTTGCGTCGGCCTGGAGATTAACGCCAACCATGTGCGCGGCGCACGGAGTGGCTATGTCTACGGCACCACGCGCCCGATCCACATCGGCAACACCACCCAACTCTGGCAGACCGAGATCCGCGATGAGCAAGATCGCCTGGTCTGCATCTCGCGGCTGACCGTGGCGGTGTTGGATCGCAAGGAAAAGTAGCACCGCGTAGGGGCACGGCATGCCGTGCCCCTACGCGGCGTTGATTCTCTACTCTTGCGGCAACTCTACCGGTTCGTTGGGGCCGACAACATAAAGCCCCGCGCCACGGCGGCGCGCAAAGGGCATGGTGACGCGGTTGGCCCCTTGGGTAATCGGCATGGTCGCCAACTTGGCTTCATCAAAGGTCAGCCCCAAGCCGGGATCATCGCTGAGGACGACATAGCCATCTTCGACTTTGTGGCGGTGGATCATGCCCTGGTCGCCCCCGGCGTCGAGCACCTCCATCATGTTGTGGTTGGGCAGCACAGCGGCGAGATGGGCCATGTAGTTGGCCGGACAGTTCATCAGCGAGACGGGGATTTCAAAGCCATAGGCCATCTCGGCCACCATCATTGCCCCGGTGATGCCAGAGGTGCCGACCCCGACTTGCACGATATCGGCCCCTTCGTTGGCAAAGAGCGCCATAAATTCGCTAATGTCGTTGAGATTTTCACCCGTAGCCACCGCGGCGCGTACACTCTGCGAAACTTTGCGCAGCCCGCGGTAATCCCAACGCCGCGCCGGCTCTTCAACCCAAGTCAGGTCATAGTGCGTTTCGATCTGGCTGATGCGGCGAATCGCCTCTTTGGGTGACCAATATTCGTTGGAGTCGATCATCAGCAGGGGCGTTTTGCCACTGGTTGCCAGCGCGTCGCGCATAATGCCGATGCGGCGCAGATCGTCCTCTTGGCTTAGCCCCACTTTGACTTTGCCAGCGTGAATCCCCTGGCCGGCGAGCCTGGTGTAAAAGGCTTTTAACTCCTCATCGCTCAGATTCGAGCCAATATCACTGGCGTAACCCTTGACATAACGTGACGACGCGCCGAGCGTCTTCCAGAGCGGTTCGTTGTTGATCTTCGCCTTGAGGTCCCAGAGCGCCACGTCAATTGTGGCAATCGCACTGGAAACCATGCCGCGGTTGTTGCCCTTAAAAACCTGGTCAATCATCCGTTTCCACAGCCCTCGCACCCCGCGCGGGTCATGGCCCACAATCAGCCCATCGACCATGCTCCTGAGCATCGACTCCATGCCCGGTCCGCTGAGTGCAATGCCGGTAACCCCTTCATCGGTCTCCAGGTAGACCGCCATCATCGAGAGGTGGGTACAGCCGCGTGGATCGTTGGCGTCACCCAAGGGCCGGGTCAACTCGACTTCATAGGGTTGGGTGCGCATGCCAGTAACTTTCATCGTTCGCCTCGTTCTCTTTGGTTTTTTGTGTGATGGATTATACGAACATCCCCGGCAACGAATGTTACCAGGGATGTTGGGGATGGTATCAAGCTTCAAAGGTGACTGTCACTGGCCATAAATTGGTTGCTGATGGCGAATGGGTGTGGCCAGTGACAGTCACCTAAAGGCCACAAATCTACCCGGCCAAACTCGTGCGCGGGCTGGCAAAGCGCAGTTCGAGCGGGTTGCGTTTGGGCGTTGGCTCTAGCGGCAGCCGATAGACACTTTCACGCAGCCCTTCGTCCAGTAAAATCAGGCGGCGCTCGGCGGGGGAGAGATAGTCAAGCTCGGTTTGGTAGCGGCGGATCGATTCAATATCGCCCAACCCCAGCCCGTGGATCGAGCGCAGGAAGAGGATGTTGAAGGGGTTGCCGGTCGGCAGCAGGGTGAAGTTAAATTCATCGAGCAGCGCGCGCGTCAACTCGCTGTTCATGTCACCACTGGCGGCGACAAACTCAATCGTCATGCCGTAGATCGCCAGCCGGTCGGAGACATCGTAATTGCCGGTCGGTTTGGCGCGGTGCCAGACGTGTTCGATGTAGCGGCGCACGGGCGAGCCATCGCGCTTCTCCATTGGTGTCACCGGCAACATGCCCAGCTCTAACATGCGCAGCCGCCGGTTGAACTCTTCCTCTTCGACCGCGCCGCGCCAGAGCAGATGCTCAATGCTATACTCGCTCAATAATTCGCGAATCAGTGCCGCGCGGACCGGGTTTGCCTCTTCCAGCGTGACTGGGGCGACCGATTCGCGCACGGTGTCCCGAATAAACTGGGCGATGGTGCGCGCCTGCGATTGGCCCTCGACCCCCAGGCTGTTACTGAGAATGCGCCGCATCTCCCCTTGCCACTTGTGGGTGCCCCACATGCGACCTAAGCGCTCTTCGCTACGCTGCCCCTGTTTATCCTGCTGTGAGCGCAGATAGGTGAGACAGCGTTCCCAAAGGCGCTCATTAAGGTGGGGCTGGTAGATTGGCTGCAACGGAATCCCTGCGGGCGGAATCGTCGGCATGGCGGTGGGGGTGCTCAGCGTGGCCAACTCGCTCGATGCCTCGGCCAACATGCGATTCCAATAGGTCAACAGCTCACCCAGCCGATCATAGACCCGCACCAGCCCGTCGCTGACCGAATCACGCAGCTGTGCGGTCAGAATGCGTTGGGCTAGGGTAATCCGTTCGCGGCGTAAGGCGCGCACCCGATCATGAGTGAGGCGATAGGTGATTAACCCCGCCAGCCCAATCCCCGTGGCAAAGCCGAGCAGGGAGAGGCTGTCGCCCATACCCCATGCCCGTCCGGCATAGAGTAAGTAGGCCCACGCGAGCAGCGCTACTACGATCACGATCCCGCCGGCCCGCGCCATGATCCCGCCAAAGGAGGGGATGGTGGCGACCGCTTGCAGATAGTTCAATTCCCAGTTGCGCAGGGAAAGCATACGTTGCACCCGTGCCAAATGGCGCGCACTGGGCGTCACCACCGATTGAACCCGGCCCCGTAGTTGATCTAATTCGTGTAGCCATTGTTGCGTCTGGGCCTGGGCCAGGGTTAGACCGGTGGGGGAGGCGGCCAGCAGGGCGAGCAGTTGCTTTTGCATCCGCGCCACTTCAGCGGGCAGCAGACGGTCGTCCACATCATACATAAACCAGGCGCGGCCCGGCTCCACCGCCCGAATCCCCCAGGCTTCATCCAAAAAGTCGGGGCCGACCGCCAGGGTCAGATAGTGCTCCAGGTCGTTTAAATGACCCTGTAATGCCTCATTCCAGCGTGAGGTGCGCACGCGTCGTAATTGTTGCGCGGTGGGCTGGGGCAGGACAAAGTCCTGCCCCACTTTCAATTGGTCAACTGCGGTGGGCGCGCGATTTTCCAGCACTTCGCCCAGGTGATCTGCCAACTGATCCAGCACCTTTTCCTGGGTCAGCGTCAGCTTGATAAAACCATTTTCGCCATCAACTGTGGGGCCACGCAACTCCAGCAGATCGGCATTGCCGATGGCGCTAGGGTCACTGTTGCGCAAAACCCACTCACGCACCAAGCGGCTCTCTTCCTGGCGATTGACGGCGTGTAAAACCTGGGCCAGCGGTACATAATCCCCCGCTGAGCCAACCAGACTGTAGGGACGCCCTTCACTGGCATGCATACCAACGCCGAGTTGTTCCTGCACATACAAATTGCCGCCGGCGACGACCAGTGCCTCCAGTGCATTGGCCGCGGTCACTGCCAACTCGTGGCTATCCTGCGCCAAGCCCTGGTTGCTCTTCTCGCGGTCGAGAATGTAGAGGTAATCAAAGAGCGGCTTGCCGACCAGCGCACCCATCTCGGGCGCGACCCGTTCCACCAGGCTCTTTAGCTCAGTAAAGGGCCGACTATCGCCCTGTTGATGTTGCATGCCGCCGAGATATTCCAACTCGGCTAGGGCGGCAAAGGCGCTGGCATCTTCGACAGGGCGGGTGAGGTCGGTGGCATAACTGCCCGTCGCAAACATCCCCACCACCTGGGAGACATGGCGTTGCCCAAGCCGCTGCATCAGCTTCGCCACCAGCGGCCAGATCAGCGCCGAGGTGAGCGGCTCGTAGAGCGGCGCGATGACATAGAGGGTGGTCTGCACAAAAGGGTCGTCATCGACCAGATCATCCTGGCGAATCGGGTCAAGCATGTTGGTTTCGAGCAGGCGCGCCATTGACTCGGCGTGCAGCAGCCCGGCATTTAGAAAATCGCGGCGTGTGGCCCGGCCACTTCGGCTGGTTTGCGGCCCAGTGCCATCAAACTGTGGGGTCAGGCCGGTGGCCGGCACATAAAAGCCGCGGCCCGGCACTGCAAGCGGTTGGAGCATTGGCTCACTGGCGCGTAACAGGGCGACCGCGCGTTTTTCCGACGCGGTGAGCAGCCCGCTTTGCCCACCATCGCGTGTCCCTTCGCGGTCAAGGCGGTTTAAGAGTTTTTCAATGTAGAAGGCAGGCAACACCTGTTCCAGCCGCGGTTGGCGGACAAAAAATTGCGCTTGTTGATCAGGGTTGAGCAGCGGATCGGCCAGGATCGCGCCCATGCTAGTCAAGCGGCGCAGATCGGCGGTGGTTGCCCCCAAGGCGACGCGCTGTTCCTGCGCGGCCTGTAGGCGCGGCAACAGGTGAAACATCACTTGTAGACCCCAGCCGCCAAAGCAGAGGATGGCGGCCCGCGTATGTGGATAATTTAGAATCATAACTACTCGTTATCGTCTCTCGTACATGCCTATTCGCGACCGGCTTTTGTGCGATGGGCTGTAAGGATACGAAGGATTGTTTGAATACGCGTGAGTGTCTTCGTATTAACCTGACCAAAGGTTCTTACAATCAGCGATTGATCCAGCGTGTAAATCTTATCCACGCGAACCGTGCCGGGGTGGTTCAGTGTGCCTTGGATCAAGTCTGTATTAGTTACTGTGAAACTGTAGGGGCCACTGCCCGGTGTAGAGGTCATGGCCACCACAACCATATCGACACCTGTTTGATTATACTCATTGTTCGAGATGATGATTACCGGTCGGCGCTTGTTGGAGGCCAAATTTGTAAACGGCACTGGAATGAGGACAATCTCGCCCTGTTTAGGCATTATTCCAGTCCTCATCATCCAGTGGATTGTCCCAAAACGCTAAGCTACTTTCGGCTGCTTCAACTAGTGCGGCAAAGCTCTCGGCAACCGGCTCTTCGCGAATCACAAACACTGTAATACGTGCACCTGGGGCGAATGGCACTTGAAATTCCACACGTCCCAGTTCACTTACCTCTATTTCATACTTGATTGCCGACTGTGTTGTGTAGCCGATTGCTGCCATTGCTCATCTCCTCTGCTCAGCGTTGTTCAAAAATTAGATCACGCCCGCCGCCGCTGCGCCTCAATCGTACTTTCTGGGCGTGGTTCCAGGCGCGGAATGGTCGCCGGCCGCCGCACAGGGATATCATCTTCGGGTGTGATCTCCGGCAGGTTGACCCACTCGGGGTTGAGATGAAATTCTTCGCGCACGTTGAAATCAAAGCGATTTTCATACTGGGCGCGATACTCTTCGATGCGCTCGATCAAGGTCACCGGCAGCCCGTGGACAATCCAGACCGCGTCCATACGGGTGGTATCACCAGTGGGTACCCACTTAATATTTTCCTGACCCACGGTGGCAGCCTTGAGGTTGGCATCATCCTGGCGACTGATCGGCACCGCAGCCAGGCGAATGTGCTCTAAATTCGACTCGTGGAAACTATAGCGGTCGGCGTCCCAGCGGATGTAGGGGTTGAGCCGTTCCAGCCACTGGTGGATGCGGTTGTCGGGGCGCTGACGCACGCGGCTCTTTTCTTCATTATGCTGGACGGTAATAATATGGTTGATGTCCACATTGGAATGGACGCGGTTGAGTAACGCCGTATTGTCGGTGACGGCAGCAAAGAGCTGATTGTAAAGCTGGTCGGGCGCAATTGCGTTAAGGCTCTGCACCAGTTGGTTGCAAAGTGGATTGAGCGTATTGCGCCAATCGGCCGCGGTGACCGCGGTGGCGGAGCTGCGCACAAAGTGGGGCAGATAGTCACGCCCCACCGCGCCGGTCTCTAATTCATAATAGGTGCTTGTGCTTGGATAACCGTCGGGCAGCCGCGGGTCGATGCGATCAGCCATGCGCCCTGCTTCTTGATTGGCGCGGGCCAGGGCCACGGTGCAGGCATTGAGCTGGCTGCGCATCGCTTCGCGCACCCGATTCGCCCCTTTGCCCAGCCCAGTGACCAACGCCTGTTCGGCTGCGTCACGCTTTTGGTAGAGGCGCGAACGGGCTTTGCGCGTCGCCATATCGCCGGCCCGTTCGCGGGCGCGCCGCGGGTTAAGCGCCAACAAAAAGAGTTCGCCGACACTGCTGGCCAACTGTTGTGCCTGTTCGCCAAAATCGCCCTGTTGCGCAAGAATGCGCCGCCATTGCGCGCGATGTTCTTCGGTGACAATCTGGCCGTTGATCTGGAAGAGCCGTTGCCGCGGTAGCGATTCGGGCACCCCCATGCCGCCGCCGGGGGGCGCCATCAGATCACAAAGGGCAAGCGCACCGCGAATGCCAGTATCCAGCAGCGCTTGGCGCATGGTCTGCATTACCGGCTCCCAGAAGGCATTCCAGACCCCGCGGCCTTCTTCGATCTCATCGCGTAACTTGTCGAGTTTGTCATTTTCCAGCGCCGAGTAGCGTTGCAGCAGTTGTTGCAACAACCCTTGCCAGAGATTCATAATGCGCTGTTGATCGCCTTCCGGCAAGGGGGCACGCGGGTCCGAAAGGGTGGGACCGGCGGCAAAGCGGCGGATCAGGTCGCTGATAAAGGCGCGCTGCCAGAAGTCAACCAGCGACTCGTGGGGCGCGACCAGGGCCGAAGTGGCAAAACTGCTGTAAACCAGGAAATTGCGCCGCTTGGCTGGGCTGTGGCCATTCTGCCCATTTTGCCCCCCATTCGGACTGCTATTTGGACTGTTATTTTGGCCGGGCCGGTGATGCTTTTCGACCACTTCACCGGCGGCGCTGCTGGCGTCATACATGCGCTCGCGCACGACGTTGACTTCCAACCCCAGAATTTCGCTGCTCAGGTGGCTGATCGCGGTCATCTGGATCAGGTGGGCGGCCATGTTTTCGGCGTCAGATTTGCGCGCCAGGCTGTTGCCGTTGCGGTTAGTGCGCCCGACCAGGAAGATAAAGTCAAAGGGCGCGTAGGGGGTGTCTGGCAGTTCGCGCTGTTCGCTGGGATAGAGCACGCTAAAAGCCTGCGTCTCTTGAAAATAGTTGAGTTCTTTGAGCGCCGCATAGGCATTGGCGCGGATGCGCCGCCGTTGCAGATCGCTGGTCAACTCGGCTTCCAGCACATCGGGCAAAAAGAAGATGCCGACGACGCGCGCATTGTTGCGGACCTGGGCGCGGATGCGATGGGCCACATCCATAAACATGCCCGAGCCCGTCCCACCACAGAGGCTGCTGACCACATAGATTAACTGGAGATTACCCACCACCGGGAAGCCGCGGTTCTGCGCCACTTCCACATCGCGGATCTTGTCGAGATTGGCGAGTTTGGTTTCAAAGAGCTGTTTAAAGGTGACATAATTGCGAAAAAAGCAGAGCCGGCCAATCGGGCGCAACTGTTTGGCGCCGTTGTGGATATAGCCGAGCGGAATCGTCGGATAGTCCCACCAGCGCGCGATCTCTGGATGTTGATCAAGATTGGCGATCAGGCGGGTGGCATCAAATTTGCCCATATAGGCAAACTCATCGGCGAAGAGGGGTTCCTGGTCCAGTCGGTTCACCAGTGGTTCGGTATCGAGCGCCAGCAGTTGGATCATGCCGGGCAGGCTATCCTGGCCGCGACTGCCGCCGAGGGTCTGGTTACCATTCCAGACCTGGCGAAAGCGCCGTTTGACGGCGCGCACGGTGTTGGTGCCCATGCCGCCCACGCCAACCACCATCGTGGGGTAGACGGTTGGTTTCTCAAAATTCTGTGCGTTGTTAGAATCCATAAGGGTTGTATAATGCCTTTATCTGAAAACACCTGGGATTGGCAGGCGCATGATGTGGTATAAACGTTACCAACTTGACTTCCAGGGGTCATCGTCACTATTTTTACTGCCGGCACTGTAGCCGGGTGCGGCAAAGACGTTGCCATCAACTTCTGTATTCGGCGCGGTGCTGCCCCACTCATTATTGCCCCAGGAGCCGCCATTGGCAGCGGGTGACTCCTCATTGCTGGCACCTAACCCGCTGCTAAACGGGTTGCCTTCGCTGCTCATGGCATTCGATTGGCTAAAGGTGCTGGCCATTGCGGCATCTTCGAGCGCCTCTTCATCCAGGTCGCGGCCACGGAAACGGGCGACCAGCATCAGCAACAGGAAGAGGGTCAGCGGTCCCGTGCAGACCACCGCCGGCATACTGTAGACCGGCAGCAGGTAGGGCAGCAGATAGCGCTGCGCCAACCCTGGGCTGACAAAGGAGAGGCCAATCGGCTGTGGCTCGCCTTGCAAGCCGACAACACCGACTTGTAACGTCCCATTATAGAACGTACCGCGCATGGGGTCAAAGACGATTGGCTGACGGGCGATCAACGTTATCGGCACTTCATAGAGGCCAGCACTATTCGGTTCGCCGGCAATTTCGACCGGCGGCATCTCTAGCTGCGTGCGGCTCAGTTGGACGTCTGTCTCTTGGTTCTTGCCTTCGGCGGCGATCTCTTCCATCTGGAGGACAAAGGGCGTTTTGCCGCTAAAACGGACGAGCAAGGTTGCGTTGACCTGTGCCCCGGCATCCTGCAAGTTACCCAGGTTGAGCGCGGTCGTCACCATCGACCACTCAACGCTATTCACACGCATCTGCCATGGGATTTCCTTGGGATAGATGTCGTAGTCGTTGGTCGGGCCGCTGATCAAGATCGTGCCCGCGCAGAGACCCGGCTGGATCGGGCCGCGGCTGGCCAGTTTAAAGGGCAAGAGCATGTTCTCGCCGTCACCCGGTTTTAACTCGCCGCTGGTGATGGTGATGTCGGCACAGGAGCTTTCCTGCATGGTCATTTCAAAGGGAAAGGGTTTGCCTTCATAGACAAAGGGCAGCGTCTGGGTCTGGTTCAGCCGGAAATTGGGCGAGGTATCAAAGAGTACTTCGCCAAAGTTTAACCCTTCGCCGGTGATGCGCGCAGCTGGGCGGGGAATAAAATAGGTGACTGAAAGCACGGAAGTGGGGCGAATGTCCACCGCCATCTCGCGTCCTGCCGGGGTCTTGGCCTGCAGGGTGAGCTGTCCGCTGTAAGTGCCAGGGCGTAGATCGTCCAAGCCGGTAAAGCCTAGCGTCGTGGTCAGGCTACCTTCTTCTGGCACATCTTCGCTCAGGCGCGCTTTGGCTGTACTCACATCTTCATCACTCTCTAGGCGATGCAAGGTTAGCGCCGCGCTCAACTCACCAATCGGATCCGTGGTGCCGGAGCTCAGTTCGAGTGGCCAGCCATCGACCGGCAACTGGGCCAGATCGAGCAGCGTGGGCAGCCCTTGCACATAGACCGCCGGTTTGAGCGAAAAATCACTCTGTGCCCAGTCACTAAAGCGGAGGCCATCTTTCTGCGCCTCGATGATAAAGGTCGCCTGGTAGCTACGTCCATCACCGGGGACAAAGGTGTCGTCGGCGCAGGTGCGGTCAAGACAAGTCATCGTCCCTTCATAGACCAGCTTGCCGCGTCCCTCTTCATCCTTGGATTCATCGGTGACGAGTACGGTGGCGCTGACCCCTTGTAGACCCGTGCTGGCCGCAAAGCCAACCTGCAAGCGTACCCGCCCGTCGCTCAAGATGCCACTGTTTTGGGCGCTTGGTGAGAGAATCTGCACTTGGGGCAGATCGGCACGGGCCGCGACCTGGAAGGTTCGCTCCAGTTGTAGCGGGGTTTTGTCATTGCCCAGTTGCAGGCGAATTGCGCCTGGATCTTCATCGAGCAGCAACATCTGTAGATCGCTGCGCCCAAAGGGCTTGAGCGGCGTTTTGCCGTTATAAAGAATGGCTTCGTTGGCACCCGGGCCGCTGCTGCGCGCCAGCAGCAGCAATGACTTCCCCGCAGGGTAATAGCGCACCGACGCGGGATTGGTGGCAATACTCGGCGGCGGGTTGACCAACTGTGGATAACTGTCGGTCTGAATAATCGCAAAACCACTAAAGTTGTTGGTGTTGATCGTCCATGCCCCGGTCTGTGCTAGCGCCGCACCCTCGACCACATTGACATCAATTTGCACGTCATTGAGCACATTCTGGGCCAGAACGGGATTGGCACCACTATTAATATTCAACAGCCCGCCGCGTGGGGTAACCACGGTCAGTTTGCGCACGCCATGTTCGGGCCGCGTGGTAAATTCGAGCGCGCCTTTGGCATTGCGCCCCGTGATGACCGAACGGTTCGACTTCATCGTCGCGAAGATTTCGCCAAAGATCCGGACCAGATCTTGCGCCGTCGCCGCCTCACGTACGCCATTTTCAGCAAAGCGGTCGCGCAGAAATTCACCAGCACAGCCGGCGGTTGGATTACAGAGCACAACCGGGAAGACAAAGACCCCAGCATTGTTCAGCTCTTCGATCTGCTCGTTGATGCGGTCGCGTTGACTCCCCGTGCCACCTGGCTGACTCGGCTCGCCGTCGGTGAGCAGCAGCACATATTGGCTCCGGCCTGGCTGGCGCACATTTTGTAAAATATCAATTGCGCTTTGGATGCCCAGATCGATGCGCGTATAGCCGCGTGGGAAATAGTCATCCGGCGGCTGCAGCGCTTCGGTCAGGCGGCGGCGATTTTCGCCGGCCCCCACTGGTTGCAGGGTGCCCGCATCACCCACTCCTTCGGCCAGATTGTCAAAACGGACGACCGCAATGCGGTCATCATCGTCGGCCAACTGGAGCAGCAGCCGCGCCGCACTGTAGCGTAGGGCATCGGGATCGCTCGGTGGATTTTCGCTGGGAAAGCCACAGGGTGGGAAAAAAGGTGGCCGATCTTGTGGCCAGGGCCAACAGGTAGCCATACTGCCGGAGTCATCCAGCAATACAATCACATCGATGGGCTGGGTGACATCGCCAATGGTCGTATCCTGGGTGAGTGGCCGTAAGCTGTTGACCGCGAGCGGAGTGGCAGTAAGAGGCAGGTTTGTCAGCCAGAGTAGCATTGCACAACCGAAAATGCCGCCGATGCCCCAGGGCCAACGCGGCAGGCCGCTGCCGGCACGGCTGAGTTGTGCATAGACCGTGCGGACCATTATTTTCACTTGATGTTGCATTGATCTAATTAGGTATCCTTCAGTGACAATCAGCTAATTTGATCAGGCGTGTTGCGCACGCTTGATCAGCTTCTTGTGTCGCCAGATTTCGCACAACCCTTAACCAAGCGCTGCGTGATAAAACAAGAAAATATAGAATATTAGCCGACAGGTAGAACAATACCACTAAACGCCGGTTCTGTAAAAATTGTTCCGTACTTTGCCAACGTGCAGTTGCAAAAGTATGTGCAGTTGCAAAAGTATAGTGACAAAGCTTACACAAGATCGGGCCAATGCTCGCTACACTATACCATATGTTGATCCGCGTCGCGATAGCGACCTTGCCGCAATGGCAACCAAACGCTTCTATCGTTTTACCCACCGGGCAATCGTGGTGCCGCCAAGGCTCATTATTGCCTTTGTTTCGTTTACCCCACTGTTTTTTCCTTGCACACGCACCGACCAGTATAATAACTGCCGATTAGCCCGTTGGGTTATGCGATCATGCATTGGGGGCTGCGCGCGCTTGAATGGTGCCCGGATCAACCCCGATTGATGGCCGGCTGCGATTAAGCGCTACCGGCGACGAAAAGATCTTTATAATCTAAAGCGAAATAACCAAAGAGAAAATTTTAATGACGATTCAACCACCAACCGCCCTTGCGGTTGATAAATTAACCAAAGAAATTGCCCGGCGGCGTACCTTTGCGATTATTTCGCATCCCGATGCCGGTAAAACAACACTGACCGAAAAGTTGCTGCTCTACTCCGGCGCGATCGAACAGGCCGGGACGGTGCGCGCCCGCAAGCAACAACGCGCCGCGGTCTCCGACTGGATGACAATTGAGCAGGAGCGCGGGATTTCGATTACCTCGACGGTGCTCCAATTTGAGTATGGTGACTATCTGCTGAATCTGCTCGATACCCCCGGTCACCAGGACTTTAGCGAGGACACTTACCGCACGTTGATTGCCGTCGACAGCGCAGTGATGGTCTTGGACAGCGCCAAGGGTATCGAAACGCAGACCAAGAAGCTCTTCGCCGTCTGTCGCCAACAGTCGATGCCGATTCTCACCTTTATCAACAAGTTAGACCAGCCGGGGCGTGATCCGCTGGAGTTGATCGACGAGATTGAGCAGACGCTGGCGATGCACGTGACGCCGATGAATTGGCCGATTGGCAACGGCCATGATTTTCAAGGCGTCTATGATCTGCAAAAGCGCCAGGTGCTTTACTTCCAGCGCACCACCGGCGGTCGCCACCGTGCGCCGATGGCCGTACGCGATATTGATGACCCGATGTTGGCCGAAGCGATCACCCCGCGCGCCTATCAGCGCCTGCGTGATGATGTCGAACTCTTATCCGGGGTGGGTACCCCCTTCGACCAGGACGAATTTCTGGCCGGCAAGTTGACGCCGGTCTACTTTGGCAGCGCGGTCAACAACTTTGGGGTCGAACCCTTTTTGGCGGGGTTGGCGGAACTGGCCCCGCCCCCGCGTGCACGTCAAAGTGATCAAGGGCCGGTGGAGCCAAGCGATGAGGGTTTTAGCGGCTTTGTCTTCAAGATCCAAGCCAACATGGACCCCAAACATCGCGACCGCATGGCCTTTATCCGCATCTGTTCCGGCCAATTTGAGAAGGATATGAATGTCTTTCACCCGCGGCTGGGGCGGATGATCCGTATGAGCCGCCCCCATCGCCTCTTTGCCGCCGAGCGCGAGACGGTGGCCGAGGCTTACCCCGGCGATGTGATCGGGCTGAGCAATCCGGGCATCTATACAATTGGCGATACGGTCTGTAGTGGCAAACCCCTGCGTTTTGCCCCGATCACTGCCTTTCAGCCGGAAATGTTTGCCTATCTGCACAATCAAAATGTGGATCGCTCAAAGCAGTTCAACAAAGGGGTGACCCAACTGGTCGAAGAAGCGGTAATCCAGGTGTTCTACCCCACCGGTCACGTACGCCGCTCACCGATTTTGGCCGCCGTCGGCACGCTTCAGTTTGAAGTGGTGGTGGCACGGCTGGCCGCTGAGTATCAGGTTGAGTCGCGCACCGAGACGCTCAACCATAGCTGTGCGCGCTGGATCGCCGGCAGCGAGGCGGATCTAGCTGCGGTCAACTGGCCGACGCAGTCGCTGCGTACGCTCGACAATCTGGGGCGGCTGGTGGTGCTCTTTTCGTCCGAGTGGGAGTTGAAGTACTTTATGGAGCGTAATCCGAAGTTGCAATTCAGCGAGGCGGGCGATCTGCACAAGTTGCCGGCCTGACCAGACTTGTTTGCCCTTACATGATCCACGAATGCTTACGAAAACCCACGAAAAATAGATCTTCGTGGGTTTTTGTGTACAAATTGGGGTTCACGAATCGCATCGCGCTGATGCGCTTTGTGGTGGCGTTAGAGTGTTGGAGGGGATGATTGTGTAAGCTTAGCAAGGTATTATTGCAATGGTTGACAGTAAACAATCTATGGGGAAACTTCGATCCGTTGTGCCGGCCCATCAAGGAACACCCGTAGTTTATTTAGCATACTGCGACCCAAGATGATTTCATTGCCCTCATCATCCGCCACGACCTCAATAAAGGGTAACCGCACTTCACCGATACCGACATCTAAATAATAAATATCGACAACGCGGCGGTCGCCCCAAGGTGTGCGTAGGTATTTACGATCATCAACCTGTAGGCCAAGCGGTTGGATGTAGTGTGCAGGTATGATCGTTGCATCTGCGCCCGAATCCACAAAGGCCTGTAGTGGACCTATGGCAAGCGATTCATCAGGCGGCCCTAACATAATTTCGACCATCGGTGCAGGTGGATAATAATTGTTGTTGTAGGGAAACTTCATGCAGGTAGTTTCCCGGTACTTGGGGTACGCACCCAGATTTCATCAACAGGATGCGCCTTAATCTGGCGAATTAATACTGATGTACGCCCATACTTGATACGAATACGGCGATAAAGTACCGCGCCATCAACATCATGATCCACCACATTTTGGTTATGGATGGCAACCCACTGTCCTGGATAGGTTGTTAAAAGGTGTGGGTGTAATGCTGTGTACGCTGCAATTTCTTGATCCAATTTTTCTTGTTGACGCATGTGAAGGTAACGTTCAACAACTTCATTGACCAATTCAGTCAGTGTTTTATTGGATCCGCGTGCATCACTCTGTAGCGTCTCGCTAAGTTCAGGGCGTAACACCACTGTGGTCATAATCAGCTCCGATTGACACTTTGTTAAAGAAAGTTTATCTGCAGTCATGCGATAGTGATTTCTGAACAAAGTCTAGACTTTATGAATCGAGGGGCGAGTCTCACTGTCGTTAATTTTACCACAGGATGATCGTTAGAAACAAGAGTACGAAGACTACTGAGTATATTTTTATATGGTTCGTCTATTAGTAATTACGCAACCGACCGGTGAGAGGTGACAGTCACCGTCGCTGTGGCTGTCACAGCCTAACGCATAAACGATGTATTTTTAGGGGACGAAAAGCGCACATACTTAATCGTGCCTATACGCACAAAGTTATATAAAACAATCAGTCCCAAAAGGAAACCAAAATGAACTATCGTTTGGGTACGTCGTTCCTCGCCGGTATCATCGCGTTGCTCGTGGCTATGCCAGTCTTTGCCCAAGCGCCCCAGCCACTTACCCCGCAGGACAATGCGACCAGCAGTACGGTTTTTCTCCCCCTGGTCACCACCGCCAACGCGCAAATCACTGACGCTGATGACGATCTGTCCGCCGAAGCACTGCTGACGGAAGATGAATTGCTGCAGCAATATGGGCCGCAGGTGCAGGCCGCCGCGGTGATCGCAACCAATGGCAAAATCGCCTTTAGCAGCAATCTCGATGGCGATGCCGATATCTATACAATGAACGCCGATGGCACCGGCTTGGTTAATCTGACCAACAATGCCCTGGGGCTGCATCAAACCGAACCCACCTGGTCGCCCGATGGGACAAAGATTGCCTTCGTCATGGGGAGCGCTTTGAATACTGGCGGGGTTACCCAGGGCTTTATTGGGCTGATGAATGGGGATGGCTCCAATGCCACGTTGCTGACCCTGTCGAATAGCGGTGGCGGCACTGACTTCCAGCCAGAATGGTCGCCCGACGGCACAAAAATTGCCTTTACGACCAGGCGCGAGGGTGACTTCGACATCTATATCATGAATGCGGATGGTGCTAATCCACACAACATGTTTGTGAGCGAGCCAGGCGGCTTCGGTCAACCGAACGAGACCAACGTGTCATGGTCGCCGGATGGCACAAAACTGCTCTATATGTCGACGAATAGCTTGCTTGCCACCAATATTGCGACGCTTGATGCTGCCGGCGTTGGGCCACAAAGCTTATTAACCAGAGCGATTGGCGTAGAATATGGTGAGCCGGAATGGTCGCCCGATGGCCAGCTAATCGTCTATATTCATTATGCAAATCAGCCCGAATTGTGGGTGATGCATGCCGATGGCACAAATCAGCGCCAAGTCGTGCCGGCGAATGTTGTCAATCTACAAGCCCCCGCGTTTGCGCCCGACGGCAAACTGCTGACAGTGATCGGTCAACCGGCGGGTGTCGCGGGGGCCAGCAAGGAACTCTTTGCCTTGCCTGCCCCTGTCGCACCGCTGCCGGCCCCGGCGGTCATATCAGTTACCGCCACCCAGCTAACGACAACCGGTGGAGTTGCCAGTGCCGATTGGCAGAAAAAATTGGTAACCGCCAAGTCACTCACCGTGCGCACGGTGAGCCAGCGCGGGGGGACGGGCATTGTCACCAGCCAGCCCAGCGGCATCAACTGTGGCACCCAATGCACCATGACCGTTGCTGCCGGCACCAAGGTTACCTTGACGGCAACCCCCCAAGCCGGCGCGAAATTTGTAAAGTGGACGGGTGCCTGTACCGGCAAAGCCTTAACTTGTCAAGTGACTGTTAACAAAGCGCGCCTTGCCGTTGCCTACTTCAGACAAAAATAGCAGGCCATTTTAGATTTCTTAATTATCCACGAAGCAACTAAGGGGCGGAGCCTTATTTGACATCAAAGAAACAGAGGCGGACGCACCATCTTGCTTTGTAGTGCCTCCACCCGCATAGACAAGCCGGGTCAAGAAGCAGAAATAGATGATATTAAAAAATATTTGCTATAATAATTGCTTTCCTCTTAGTAGACACACGAAAAATAGATCTTCGTGTGTCTACGTGGATCATTTTTTATTCAGCCTTACCAAATTATTCCAACCTATCCATGTGGCCAGTCATGGGACTCACCTAATTCCCATTGTGCGCAGGACATTTTTTCGGTATGGTAAGGCAGGGGTGCGATCCAATCCGCACCTGCGTGCTGCTTTCCTGACCTGAAGCATGTCTTGAATCCATGAGGCTGACCATGAACCAGCGTTGGTTGCTCCTTTGTTTGCTGTTGCTCCTCTTCGGCTGCTCATCTGCCAAAGCAGCACCGTTACCCTATGTTGACCTGACCCAACGCGCCCTGCTGCCGGCGATGGCGGAGGCCGCTGTTGTGCCGTTGCGCATCGCCGTGGCCGCCATCATTTCACCCCAGGGCACCGTCGAAAGTTATACCGAACTGGCGAACTACTTGGCCGATAAACTTGCACGTCCGGTGCAACTCATCCAGCGCCGCACCTATGCCGAAGTAAACGCATTGGTCGCCGCGGACGCGGTTGATCTCGCCTTTGTCTGCACCAGTGCGTACATCGACGGCCATGATCAATTTGGCATGACCTTGCTGGTTGCGCCTACCATCAATGGCGAAGCGGTTTATTATTCCGACCTGATTGTGCCGGCGGACAGTACCGCCCAAAGCATGGCTGATCTGCGCGGCAAAGTCTTTGCCTTTACCGATCCCATCAGCTTTAGTGGCCGTGTCTATCCCACGCACTTGGTCCGCCAGCTTGATGCCACGCCCGAACGTTTCTTTCAACGTACTTTTTTCACTTATAGCCATGATCGGGCGATTGCCGCAGTGGCCGATGGGGTGGCCGATGGCGCGGCCGTGGATAGTCTCGTTTTGGATTACGCTCTTCTGCGCGACCCAACGCTGCGGGCGCGCATCCGCGTCATTCACCGCTCGCCGCCCTTTGGCATTCCCCCGGTGGTCGTGCCACCTGAACTGTCACCCCGTCAGCAACGCCAACTCCAAGATGTGTTGCTGACCATGGATCAGGATCCGGTGGGGAAAAGCATCTTGATCAATCTGGGCATTGATCGCTTTCAACCAATTGCTGACCAAGCCTATGCCAGCGTGCGTGCCTTGGTGCAAGAGATGGCGGTCGCGCCTTGAGGACGTTATCGCTACCCTGGTTGCGTTCGCGTCACACCTGGGGCAACTGGTTAGAACGCGGCTTGACCCGACTAGGCAGTGTCAATGTCCGCACCAAAATCATGGGGATTGTGCTTGTCCTCACCACGGTGTTGGGCCTTGGCGTCACCTGGCAAGTGCGCAGTGTGATGCAGCGCGTCTTTATGAGTGAACTGGAGAATCGCGGCGTCTCGGTGGCCGGTGATTTGGCGGCGCGCAGCGTTGACCCAATTCTGCTCAACGACACCTATGCGCTCTATCAACTGCTCACCGCGACCGTGGCCAACCATCCGGATACGCTTTATGCCTTTGTGGTCGATAGCAATCACCATGTCCTCGCCCACACCTTTGGCGACAATGGGTTTCCGATTTCCCTGCTTGATCCAGCGCTCACCAGTCGTGCCCAACCCCATGCCGGCAGCGAAGTAACCCATCTGCCCTACAGCAGCGCGGAAGGGGTGGTCCACGAGTTTAGCGCCCCAATCTTTGAAGGGCGCGCCGGGCTGGTGCGGGTGGGGCTGACGGAAACGCGCCTGGCCGGGATTATCAACGCCGTCACCGGCCAGATGCTCTTCACAACCCTCGCCGTCGCTGTGGTGGGCATCATTGCCGCCATCGCGCTCACCTGGCTGCTCACCCGCCCGATCTTGGATCTGGTCGAGACGACGCGCCAGATTGGCCAGGGTGATCTGAGCGCCCGCGCCCCCCACTGGGCGGATGACGAGATCGGCGCGCTGGCCGATGCCTTCAACCAGATGGTCACCGACCTTGACGCCAGTCGGCAGGTCGTCGCCGAGAAAGAGGCGGCGCGTGCGCGGCTGCTCAAAAAGCTGATCAACGCCCAGGAAGATGAGCGCAAGCGCATCGCCCGCGAATTGCATGACGGGGTTGGCCAGGTGTTGACTTCCTTTATTGTCGCCACCCGTGCCGTGGCCGAGGCGGACGATCTGGCCCTCATCCAGGCGAAGAATGCAGAGATGGGCAAGGTGGCCGTGGAGACGTTGGCGCAGGTCCGCACGTTGAGTCGCCAACTACGCCCCAGTATTTTAGATGATCTAGGGTTACCGGCCGCCTTGGAACGCTACTGTACCGATTTTGGGGCCCTTTATCCAACCATCGATATTCAATTGCACTGCGATTTGCCCCAACGTCTGCCGGCCACGATTGAGGTGGCGCTCTATCGCATTGTGCAAGAAGCGCTCACCAATGCGGCACGTCACGGGCATGCGGATCAGATTGGCGTTTTGCTCTTTAAGCGCGACGGCCGCGTCCAGGCGATTGTCGAAAATAATGGCCGCGGCTTTGACCCCGGCGAAGCGCGCCGCGCCGAACGCAGTGTGGGTATTCATGGTATGGCCGAGCGGGCCGAACTACTGGGCGGCCAGTTCAATCTGGAAAGCAACGACGAAGGGACAACCGTCTACGTGGAGCTACCGTTATGAAAAAGATCCGGATTCTCATTGCCGATGACCATGCCGTGCTGCAAGCCGGCCTGGAGTCGATGCTCAACGCCCAGCCGGATATGCTGGTGGTTGGCGCGGCGAACGATGGCTTTGCTTGTATTCGCCAGGCCGTTGCGCTGCGGCCCGATATCATTTTGCTTGATATCAACATGCCCCACTGTAACGGGTTAGAAGCGCTGGATCAACTACGCACCCAGGCCGTGGCGAGCAAAGTGTTGGCGCTGACCATGCACGATGACCCCCTTTACCTGCGCCAGGTGATGCGTTCAGGCGCGGCCGGTTTTGTGCTCAAACAGGCCGCGGGTGACGAGTTGCTGGCCGCCATTCGCGCCGTACACCAAGGCGGCGTCTATCTCCACCCCCCCCACGCCAAAGTCTTGTTGATGCCCGAAGCACCGGCCCAAGCGGCGCCAGCGGAACTACGCAGTGCCGCGCAACAGCGCTATGACCAGCTCAGTGAGCGGGAGGCACAGCTCTTGCGGTTGGTGGCGCTCGGCTATCGCAACCAGGAGATCGCCGATGAGTTGGTGCTGAGTATCAAAACGGTAGAGACTTACAAATCACGCATGATGGACAAATTGGGCTTCACGAATCGAATCGCGCTCATGCGGTTTGCCGTGGAGTTGGGGGTGTTGGATGGTGGGGCTGTATAGTTTCTACCGCGAAGGTCGCGAAGAAAACGCAAAGGCTCTTTCTGTGTTTTTCTTCGCGCTCTTCGCTACCTTCGCGGTAAAAGACCTTATAGACCATTGACAAAACGGTTGATGCCGTCTTTCATGAGCCGGACGTTCCAATTAACAAGGAAGCCGAGTTTGAAATTAGAAAGTTTGAGATAGGTGAGCAGTTGGGCTTCATGGATGGGTAGTAACGCTTGAACCGCTTTGTTTTCAATGATGATCACTTCTTCGATCAGCATGTCGATCCGGTAGCCGGCGTCAATGGTGATGCCATCATAGCGCACCGGCAGCATCACTTCACATTGCACACGAATGCCTCGCTTTTGCAGTTCATGGGCGAAACACACCTGATAAGTGGATTCCAACAGCCCAGGACCTAAGTTCCGATGAACATAGATCATCGCGTCCACAATGATTGTGGCAATTGCTTCAATTTCTTGTCTGGTCTTCATGGTTGACTTCCTTGGTTCATTGAAAAGTGTAAAAGCTTTCTACCGCGAAGGTCGCAAAGAGCGCGAAGAAAACGCAAAGTTTCTTCGCGCTCTTTGCGACCTTCGCGGTAGAAAGGCCTCGGTGTATTACGCATAATCTATTCCACATAATCGACCCCGTCAACGGTCTTTTGTCAGGGTTTTCCCCATCGTTTTTTGCCAATCTGTCAAGCTTTACCGGACAGCTACTCAAGCTTTCCCTGCTACCGCGCGTATAAGAATTGTTCTATCCTAGCGACAGTTGCTTTCTGATCACGATTAACAAGTCAGATCGACCCCTGTTGAGAGGTGGGAACCATGACCGAACTCGTACCCAAAGAGAACACGCTGTTGCGCATGCAAGCTGATATCAAACGTGCGCTGGAAAAACCGGAAAGTGAACGACGCTGGGGCATGGTCATCGACCTGCGCCGCTGTGTCGGCTGTCACGCCTGTACGATTAGTTGCGTGGCCGAAAATAAGCTGCCGCCTGGCGTGGTCTATCGCCCTGTGCTCGATCAGGAGATTGGCACTTACCCCAATGTCACCCGGCGCTTTATGCCGCGACCCTGTATGCAATGCGAAGAGCCGCCCTGTGTGCCGGTCTGTCCGGTTAACGCCACCTGGAAACGGCCCGACGGGATTGTGGCGATTGACTATGAACAGTGCATCGGCTGCCGCTACTGTGTCACCGCTTGCCCCTACTCGGCGCGCACCTTTGATGTTGGTTACACCTACACCGCCGATACGCCACAGCAAGAGGTCTATGAATTGCTGCCGAACTTTGAATATGGCGAAGCGCGCAGTCGCCAACCGGGCACGGAAGAGTCCCCCATCGGCAATGTACGCAAATGTCATTTCTGTGTCCACCGGCTGGAACAGGGGCAACTGCCCATGTGTGTCACCACCTGTATCGGCATTGCCAACTACATGGGTGATCTCAACGACCCGGAGAGCTTGGTTGCAAAGATGGCGGCGCAACCAAACGTTGTGGTGCTGAAGGAAGAGCTTGGCACCAAGCCCAAGGTTTTCTATCTGGTTTAATAAATTTGATCCACGAAGACACACGAAGACATACGAAGGCACTCTTACAAGACTTTGTGGTTTTCCCTTCAGAATTTACTCACCAATGCGGTTGTTGCCGAAAGGCACAGCGCATTGACGACTGATTATCAAGAGGTGCCAAGATGACTACACTCGCTTCAACACACTTTGATCAACCAAGCCCACGGCAACGTTGGGCCCAACCGCTGGCCTGGCTGCTGGCGTTGGCCTGTTGCGCAGCTGGTGTCTATGGGCTGATGCTACGCTTTGAACAGGGCCACGCCGCGGCGGCTTATGGCTCTTATGTGCCCTGGGGACTTTGGATCGCCGCGTATGTGGCTTTTATCGGCTCATCCGCCGGGGCCTTTGCCCTGGCCGCGGTGATTCTCATGCTGCGTCAAGAAAAATATTATGGGGTTGCCCGCTTGGCCATTCTGGTGGCGCTGGCCGCTTTTGCTGTCGGCATGACCAACGTCTGGCTGGATCTAGGCCATCCCCTGCGCGCCTGGAAATTGCTGCTGGAAACCTCGTGGACTTCGGTCATGGGGTGGATGTCCTGGTTTTATGTGATTTATGGGGTGATTCTGTTACTGGGCTTGGTCGCTTCCATCCGTGGTGTGATTCCTGCCTTTGTGCAGCGGCTGGCAGCTTTGGCCTTTATCTTTGCCGTCATGTTTGCCGGTGCCGAAGGCGCGCTCTTTGGCGTCGTCGGGGCGCGGGCCGTCTGGGAATCGGGACTCACCCCGGTGCTCTTCCTGGCCGAAGCAGGGTTATTTGGCGTTGGGCTTGTCATGGTCACCGCCTTTATTTTTAATCAACTCTCCCCCGCCATTGCCCGCCGCCTCGGGACAATTACCTTGGTGCTCCTGGGCGTGGTGATTGTGCTGGAATGGGCCGAATATAGCACCGGTCTCTACGCCGCAGTGCCCGCCAAGAGCGCCACGTTGTGGACGATTCTCACCGGCCCTTATTGGTGGGTTTTCTGGGGCTTGCACTTGGGCTTGGGGGTTGTCGTCCCGGCGCTGTTGCTCCTCTTTAATCGGGGCAACGTGCTGCTAACCGGCGTGGCTGGTGCCCTGGTGGCCAGCATGGGGCTGGCCACCAAACTGAATCTGGTGATTCCGGCGCTGGCCCAGGAAGAGTTAGAAGGGTTAGCCCACGCCTTTACCGGCCCCGGCCTCACCTTTGCCTACTTCCCTTCCATGATGGAGTGGCTGGTTTGGTTGGGCACGCTCGGCCTGGGCGGCATGATTGTGCTGCTTGGCTACTGGGTCTTTGGGTTGGCGAAATCCACCACGGTGAGCAAGTAACAACAACTAACCCCCTCCCAACCTCCCCCGAGTACGGGGGAGGAGCAAGTAGCTCCCTCCCTGTACTCGGGGAGGGTCGGGGTGGGGTGCCTGAATCGTTACAAAGGTTAAACACGATGAACACGACAGATAAACAACTGCAATCAACGGTGCCGGCCACGAATGATGGCGCAACCGCTGGCGCTAACGAACAAACGCAACCCATGACCCTGAACCGCCGCACCTTTATTCAGACTTCGGCACTCGTCGGTGGGACAATGGTGCTGGCGACCCAACTGCCGGTCTTGACGCAAAGCTTGCAGGCCGCCACGGCCCCCAGCGCCATTGCGCAAGCCGCGGTCGATGCCAATGGCGTCTATCCGTTGGCTGATCCAAACAATATTCTCTATACCTCCTGCCTCCAGTGTAACACCGGCTGTGCGATCAAGGTCAAACTGATCGACGGGGTCGTCGCCAAGATCGACGGCAACCCTTTCAGCCCCTCGACCTTCTGGCCCTATCTGGACTATGAAACTTCCCCGCTGGAGACCGGCGGCATTGACGGCTGGATCTGTCCCAAAGGGCAAGCCGGGCTGCAAAGCACCTATGACCCCTATCGCCTGCGCAAAGTCCTAAAGCGCACCGGCGCGCGTGGCGCCAATCAGTGGGAGAGCATTGCGTTTGCCCAGGCGATTGAGGAGATTGTCAACGGCGGCAGCTTTGCCGACGGCAGCACCACGCCTGGGCTCAAAGAACTCTATGCTTTGACTGACGCCAAAGTGGGCAAAGAAATGGCCAAGGCGGTCGATGGCATCCTGGCCGAAAAGGATCGCGAGAAACAAAAAGGGCTGGTCGCCGAGTTCAAGCAGACTTTTGCCGACCACCTGGATACCCTGATCGACCCTGATCATCCTGATCTGGGGCCGAAGAACAATCAATTTACCTTTGCCTGGGGCCGCCTCAAGGATGGCCGCGGCGAAATCCTCAAGCGCTTTGCCGGCGATGCCTTTGGTTCGGTCAACGCTCACGGTCATACCACCGTCTGTCAGGGGTCGCTCTATTTCACCGGCAAGGCGATGAGTGACCAATTTGTCGAGGGCAAATGGAGCGGTGGTGAAAAGTTCTACTGGCAAGGCGATCTGGCCAACACCGAGTTTGCGATCCTGGTTGGCAACAATGTCTTTGAAGGGGGCTATGGTCCGCCCTACCGCGTCTCCAAGGTGACCGACGGCATTGCCGAAGGGCGCTTGCGCTATGTGGTGATCGACCCCCGCCTGGGCAAGACCGGCAGCAAAGCCTGGAAATGGCTGCCCAACATTCCCGGCACCGAGGCGGCGATTGCCCTGGCGTTAATCCAAATTGTGATCAGCAATGAACGCTATAACAAAGGCTATCTGGAGAATGCCAACCAGGCCGCGGCTACCGCGGCCGGCGAACCGAATTTCTGCAACTCTGCCTGGCTGATCAAGGTGGACGACGCAGGCAAACCGGGCAAACTGCTGCGCGGCTCCGATCTAGGCATCGAAGCCACCGAATTAGATAAGGCTGACGGCAGCGGCAGGTGGAAACTCGATCCCTTTGTCGTGCTGCAAGAGGGCAAGCCGGTCACTTTTGACCCGAACGCCAAAGAAGATGCAGCCATCGGCGATCTGTTGGTCGATGGCGAAGTCGAAGGCGTTGACAAAGAGGGCAAAGCCATCCAGATCAAGGTCAAAAGTGGCTTGCAGGTGCTTTTCGATAGCGCCAATGAACATACGGTCGAAGAGTGGGCGGAGATCGCCGGCGTCAATGGGGCTGATCTCTATGCCATTGCCCAAGAATTTACCAGCCACGGGCGCAAAGCTTGTGCGGATATCCACCGCGGCGTCAGCCAGCACACGAATGGCTATTACAATGTGCAGGCGTGGAACGATCTTAACCTGCTGATTGGCAACTATGACTATGCCGGCGGCATGTCAGTCGCCAAAGCCTATGACCAGAATGGCGGCAAAGAAGGTCAACCCTATCCGATTGCTAAGCTGACCAATGGCACCATGGGCAAGTTCGGCCATACGATCATCCGCTCCGGCAAGTACGAGACCAGCACGATCTTTGACGGTTTCCCAGCCAAGCGCCCCTGGTATCCGCTGGCGACCGATATCTATCAGGAGATCGTCCCTTCGATTGGCGATGCCTACCCCTACCCGATCAAGGCGCTCTTCTTGTATATGGGGGCGCCGGTCTACTCCCTGCCGGCAGGCAACACCAACATTGAAGTGCTCAAAGATCCGGCCAAATTGCCGCTCTTTGTCAATATTGACATTGTGGTCAGCGAAACGTCGCTCTATGCCGACTATATCATCCCGGATCTCACCTATCTGGAGCGCTGGGAATTCCAGAAGTCGCATCCAAATATTATCGTCAAGAACGCGCCGATCCGCCAGCCGGTGATTGCACCGCTCACCGAAACGGCTACCGTCTTTGGCATTGAACAACCAATCAGTCTGGAAAGCTTCCTCCTGGCCATTGCCGAAAAGATGGAACTGCCGGGCTTTGGTCCCAATGGTTTCGGCGAAGGCAAGCCTTGGCAGCGGGCCGAAGACCTTTACATCAAACAGACCGCCAACGTGGCCTATGGCGAAAAACCGGAATTGGCCGACGCCGTCGCCGAAGCCTCTGATGAAGAAGTGGCACTCTTCCTCCAAAGCCGCCGCCACCTGCCCAAGAGCGTCTTTGATGTCGATGCCTGGCAAGCCGCCATTGACAACGACGAAAGCCTCTGGCGCCGCGTGGTAACGGTGCTTAACCGTGGCGGACGCTTCCAGCCCTATGGCAAAATTCTCAGCGGTGATCAACTATCCAATAAGTATGGCAAATATCTGAGCCTCTACTGCGAAAAGACCGCCGACACCAAGGACAGTATGACCGGCAGCAACTTTAGCGGGGTGGCGCGCTACTTCACGCCAGGACGCGATGCGTTGGGCAATGAGGTTTCGCGGCAAGATGAGGCCGAGGGCTATGATCTGCATCTGATCACCTATCGCACCATGATGCAAACTAAAAGCCGCACGTCCGGCAACTATTGGCTACGTGCGGTCGAGCCAACTAACTCGGTGATTATGAACAGCGTTGATGCCCGCCGCATGAATCTGAACAATGGCGACATCGTGCGTGTCACTTCCAAGAGCAATCCTGCCGGTGTCTGGGATTTGGGCAACGGCATCGAGATCCCTATGGATGGCAAGATCGAGGTGCTGGAAGGCTTGCGCCCCGGCGTGGTGGGCTTCAACCTGGGCTATGGCCACTGGGCTTATGGCGCCAACGACACGCTGATCGACGGCGAGGTGATCGTGGGTGATGCCCGGCGCAAGACCGGCATCCACGCCAACGCCGCCATGCGCACCGACACCCACAATCCCAACACAACGTTGCGTGATTTGGTGGGCGGTTCGGCCGTCTTCTATGATACGATGGTGAAGTTGGAGAAGGTATAGTGGCTTAAGGGCCAAGTCTTTTCTACCGCGAAGGGCGCCAAGAGCGCAAAGGTTCGCAAAGGCTCACCGCTAGCGTTGCTTTGCGCCCCCTTCGCGCTCTTTGCGCCCTTCGCTGTAAAAATTATACGCAAACTCCGAGTCGACAGACCTACCACATCCGTCATGGTTTGCCGACCGCACCCGCTACACGGCGGTATGCCGGGTCACTTGCGGAAACGCAGCGACCTCCCGATGTCCCAATCACAATGCTTGGGACTGAATTGAAAAGGAGCAGATACGATGCATGCGTTACAGACGATCCTCGAAATTTCCACCGCGCGCCACAGCCACCTCTGTCCGCGCCAGATTTTGGGAGCGCGCATTGGCCTGGCCGGTGGCGCAGCCTTGGGGCTGGACCTGCCCCGCAGCGACAAACGCCTGCTGATCATTCTGGAGACCGACGGCTGTTTTGCCGACGGTGTCGAAGTGGCCACGGGCTGCACCGTCGGCCATCGCACCTTGCGCGTGGCGGATTACGGCAAAATCGCGGCTACTTTTGTCGATGTCAAAACAGGCGCCGCCGTGCGGGTGGCTCCACGCCTCGATGTCCGCGAACGCGCCTATGCCTACGCCCCCGCTGAACCGCGCCACTACTTTGCCCAATTACGGGCGTATCAGATCATGCCCGATGCCGAACTGTTGACCGTCGCGCCGGTAACACTGACGACGCCGATTGCAGAGATCGTCAGCCGGCCCGGTGTGCGCGTGAACTGTGCACACTGTGGCGAGGAGATTATCAACGAACGGGAAGTGAAGGTTGGGGAACGCTCTCTCTGTCGCGCCTGTGCCGGGCAGAGCTATTCTCTGCCCTTGCAAGAGGAGCACTATTCGTGGGCATTGCCGACCGCGCTTGTGGTTGAAACGCGTTAAGCAATGGCAGCACAAACGATGGAGACACAACTTCCTTTCCGTGGCGCAGCAGTGTCTGTGCAACCGGCGCTTTGCCTTAACCGCCGCCATCATGCCGCCGGCTGTACGCGTTGTGTCGCCGCTTGTCCGGTGGATGCCCTCACCCTGGTTGACCACGGTCCGCGGGTGGATGATGAACAATGCGTCCACTGCGGTATCTGCTTGCACACTTGCCCCACGGGCGTCCTTACCCAGCCCAATCCAGCGGAACGCCAACTGCTCGCCGCCACGCATTCCTTGTCCGCAAAGCCCGTGCTGGTGGTCTGCGCCTTGCACCCGACACCAAATGAGACAGCCGCGCCGGTAGCGACCATTGTGCAACATCGCCGCTGTCTCGCCGCCCTTGCCGTTGACCAACTGCTGGCGCTGAGTGAAGATGGCGCGCGTGCAGTTTGGCTCGATGATCAGCCCTGCGCGTCCTGTGCACTGGGCGCGGCGCAGGAAATGCTGCGGCAGCAGGTAACAAGTGCAAATGCGCTGTTGCAAGCCTTTGGCCGCCAGCCCGCGCTCTTTTTGCAGAGTGAGCAGGACGAAGGGTTGGTCGCCGAACCCACACGTCGTCCGCTGATCGATGGGGGCAACCCACCGGTTGCGCGGCGTGGCTTCCTCTCTGCCTTGGGGCGAGCTGTTGGCTTGCAAAGCGTCACCCCGCAACCCACTGCACCAGCCAACAGTGGACAAGCACCGGCTGCGCGGTTGCCCCAACAAATTCCACCGCCGCGCGTTGCCCTCCACCGCCGATTACAACCGTGGCCCCGCACAGAAGCAACCGCGGTCGCGGTGGCCGACCTGCCCTTTGCTGCGGTGCAGGTGGATCCGGCGCGCTGCACTGCCTGTGGTCTCTGCGCCCGTTTTTGCCCCACGGGCGCGCTTGATTTTATGCCGCAAGCTGACCATTTCACCCTCAGCTTTCAAGCCGCCATTTGTATTGACTGCCCCCTTTGCACCGTCGCTTGCCCGGAGGATGCGATTCAACTGGGTGATATGCTCGCCGTCGCCGCGTTGGTAAGCGAGGAATGGTTGCCGGTGGTCGAGGGGCAACTGACAAGCTGCGCCCAATGTGGCGTGCCCACGGCAGCCCAAGCGGGCGAATCCGTGTCGGCGCGTTGTTACTCGTGTCGGCAAGGGGCTGGGTTGGTCCAGCCTTTACGTGATGGCGCGGGGTTGATGGCGGATCTGTTGCAGCGTTTACCCCAAAGCGCAGCGCACAGCAGCACCTCCCCGGCCACCTAGTCATCTGGCCGCTTAATGTTCGCCGCACTAGGACAGTGTTGGCGAAATACTGTCCTGTTAGGTGTGCGCGAAGGGGCTTGCCAAATCCCCTTCGCGCGGTAAACCACCAAAACTTGGCCAACGGTGTACTAGCTCAATCCGCCCCTGGCGTAGAGGCCGCCGATGGTATAGGCCAAGATGGCAAAGGCCAACGCACTGCCGGCGGCCAGGGCGGCCCAGCGGGTCTGGCGAATTGGGTCGCGGCTGGGAAACCAGTAGAGCAAGAGAAAGAAGAGCAACGGACCCAATCCCCCCAGATAGTGGATGTAGAGTTGGATCGTCCCCATGCCTTGATCCAGCAATTTGATCCCCAGCAACGCCTGCCCCATCAAAACCACTTGGCTCAAAATCGTTAAGGCGCGCGCCACACCCGTCAGTGGTTGTTTACGCCAAGCGCGATAGAGCAAAAAGATCGTGGTGAGTAGGAGCGTGAGCATGACGAGTTCACCAAAGCCGCGGTGAAGTGCCGGCGGAATGATAATGCGGTCAATCATCTGGATCAACTTTCTTAAATTGAGATAATGCCATTGTTAGATCGTTAGCGGTGGTTATGCAGCAATGTAGTCAGGTTCTAGGGGTTGGGCAGTAAGCATTACCACAATTCGTCTCCTGCCAAATTGCGTATTGCATTTGTGCAATATTTCACATATACTTAATCTGTGAAATATTGCACAAATGTCGTATTTGGTCAATTCAAAATTTGCAGCCACCGTGAACATCCCACATCTGCACCCCAAACGAGTGGATGTGGTGCTCGCGTCGGCGGCAGGAACGAATGGACAAACGCATGAAACATACAGCTTACCCAATAACAAGCCAGTGGCTTAGCCGCGCCCGCATCCTCGCCGGGGCAATCGTCGTCGCTGGCATGCTCTTTCTCTTGCTTACCGATGAAGCCGCGCAAGCTGCGCCAACCGAACAAACCACGCCGCCCGTTGCGATCTATTTTTTCTGGGGCGACGGCTGTCCCCACTGCGCACAGGCTGAGCCCTTCCTGGCCACACTGGCCCAAACATATCCCAATGTGGAGGTACGGGCCTACGAAGTTTGGTATGTGGAAGAAAATCAGGCCCTATTCAAACAAATGACTGCGGCTTATGGCTTTGAGCCAAGCGCGGTGCCCACCATTTTTATTGGTGACCGCCACTGGGTTGGTTATGCCGAACAGCTTGCGCCGGAAATCGAGGCGGCTGTGGCCGCGTGTGTCGCTAGCGGCTGTCGCGATGCCGGGCTGGGCATTATCCCTGGGCTTCCGACTCCTATGCCTACCCCGCTGCCGGCCCAAGCGGTTGCCGGCGTGGCCGCGGTCGCCCCCGCCGTGGCCGCTGTGACCACCCCAGCGAAAACCGATCAACTAAGCGTCCCTTGGCTGGGGAGCATTGACCTGGCGGCGCAGTCACTGGCGGTCAGCACGGCGCTGATTGCCTTTGTCGATGGCTTTAACCCCTGTTCGCTGTGGGTGCTCTCTATGCTGTTGGCGCTAACCCTCAATACAGGATCACGGCGGAAAGTTTTGCTCGTGGGGGCGGTCTTTCTCAGCATCACCGCGCTGGTCTATATGGCCTTTATCACCGGCCTCTTTACCATGTTCAGCGTGATCAGCTTTGTCGGTTGGATTCAGGGTGCCGTCGCACTGGTGGCGATCTTCTTTGCCCTGGTCAATATTAAAGATTACTTCTGGTACAAAGCGGGGATCTCCTTCACGATTGCCGACGAACAGAAGCCCGGCATCTACCGCCGGCTGCGCGGCGTGCTGGCGGCCGGCGATTCTACCGCGGGGCTGATCGGGGCGACCGTCGTCCTGGCTGCGGGGGTATCACTGGTGGAGTTCTCCTGTACCGCCGGTTTCCCTGTGCTCTGGACCAATCTGCTGATCACCCAACAAGTGACGACAGCGACCTTTGTGGCACTCTTGCTGCTCTACATGTTGATCTACCAACTCGATGAATTGGCGATCTTCCTGGTGGCGGTCGTTACGCTCAAAGGGAGCAAGTTGGAGGAAAAACAGGGGCGCATCCTCAAGCTCATCGGCGGCATACTCATGTTGACCTTGGCCGTTGTCATGTTGATCAACCCGGCGTGGATGAATCAGCTCAGTTCGTCGTTGCTGATCTTTGCTATCGCCTTTGCGGCGACCGGGCTGGTATTGTTGGTCCACCGCTTGCTGCTACCGCGGTGGGGCATTCGGCTTGGCTCGGAGTTTGCCGCCACGAGGCATATTAACACGGGGCGCAAACCGGGTCACAAGCGCCAACGGCAACACACCCATCGGTAAGATGGCTGTATTTCAGCTTGGCCACGCTTACGAGTGAAAATCGCCCCCTGTTAATCACTCCGCCACCGCCCCCAATGACAACCATCTTCCGGGCAGGTTTGACTTTAGCACCTTCAAAAAGGTGTTCTGAGCGGCGCTTCTGCCTTGTACCTAGCTTCAGCCGTTCACGTAAGGTGACGATTGGGGGTAATCGGCTTGCCATAAGGCGCGGTGAACGGCGACATTTTCGAGAAAGGATTGCCGTAACGCCGGCTCGGGAATGTGTTCGACATAACGTTCGAGTAAATGTTTGGCCGTCTGTAAAAGAGTGACCGCGCGGGGATCGTGGTTGGCGACCAGCACGCTGTAACAACTCCAGTAGACCTGAAACGGTTCATCAAACCCCGCCAGTGGCTCTTGTTGCAAAATGGGCAGGATCGCCTCAACCTCGGCCTGCGCCCCAGCCGGATCGCCGGTGGACAGTGCCAGCCGCGCTAAACCGGCACGCGGCTCGACCGTAAAAAGGGTCAATTCCACCGTGAGGTAAGTCGTCAGCGCCTCTTGATAGGCGCTTTTGGCGGCAGCAGCTTGGTGGCGGCTTTCATAAACCAGGCCGAGCAGGGTCAACCCATAAGCTTGACTCGCACCGCCAAAATTTTGGCGCGCCATGGTCAAGCCCTGTTCTACAGCAGCCTGCGCTTGCGTCAGATCGCCGGATTGGTACGCCAGCCAGAACCGCGTCCAAGTGGCGAGTAAGGTCTCATAGGCCGGAAAATTCAAGGCGGTGAGCAAACGAAAACTCTCCTCTATAGCCGCTTGGGCGCGATCGTTAGCGCCCAAGCGGCTATAGAGGCGGGCCAGCTGGTACAAAACGGCGGCGCGTTCTAATGGATGCACCGTCTCCTGGTTGATCGCCAATAGCTGTTTGTACCACTGCAGCGCTTCGCCGCAATCCCCCTGCGCCCATGCGCTCACCGCAAAACTCTCGAAACAAATAGCCTCACCGGGGCGGAAGTTCACCTTGCGCGCCGCGGCCAAGGCTTCTTCGGCATAATAACGAACAAGCCGAAAGTCGCCCAACTCGCGGTGGATATCGCTCAGATCAGCCAGTGCCATGATCTGTGCAATCGTTTTTTCAAAGCGTTGGCAAAGTGCGAGGTGGGTGGCGGCATAAGCCCGGGCTTGGGCATAGTCCGCGTTGCTCAAGGCAATGGAGACGAGCCAGTGATAGGCGCGATACTCAATATCTACCAGCAACGCCACATCCTGCGGATGGTCGTCGCGGGCGGCCTGGGCGAGGTGCGCGGCTTGCGTCAACAAGTCGTATGCGGCTGTGGTTTGGCCCTGGCGGCGCAGCGCTTGACCTTGCGTTAGCGCACCATACGCAACCCCTGCTGCGCTACCGCTGCGCTGCGCTAATTGTAGCCCTGTGCTGGCCAAGCGGAAGGCTTCTTCGTGCTGGCTCAGGAGGATGTGCATACTCGCCAAATGACAGCATAAAAGGCTGCATAGCTGTTCCTCGGCCTGTTGATTGGCGCCACTCACGGCCTGAACCGCTAGCAGTTGCGCCTGCCGCGCGTTGAGCGCCCACGCAAACATCTCGCGGCCTTCCACCCGCAACCTCGTGAGCCGATAATATTCGCACAAGGCTAACGCACTTTGTTCCAAGGGCGCGCCAGCCACCGCGTCCACACCCCACCGCCAGGCTTGACGGATATTGTCAATTTCACCTTGTAGCGTTTGCACGGCCGCATCGGGTGCATCATGGAGAATCTTCTGCACTTGCCCCGCGGCAAAGGTCAGATAATAATCGCAATGTTGATTCGCAATCGCCTGCAGCTCTTGGTCGCCGGTTAATTCTGACCTGGCAAATTGGCGCAGCAACTCATGGATCGTGTACCGGCCCGCAGCGCCCGCGTCTTCCTGCCACTGCAAAAGCGATTTATGCACCAGGCGCGTGAGGACGGGCAACGTCGCACCGGTGACGGCGGCTGCCGCGGTGCGGGTGAAGCCGCCTTGAAACAGCGCCAGTTGACGGAGCACCTGCCGCTCCTGATCATCCAGCAGCCGCCACGACCAGTCAAAGACAGCGCGCATACTGCGTTGTCGTGGGGGCAGGTCGCGCCACTCAACGCGCAGAAACTCGACGCTCTGTTCGATTTCTGCCGCAATTGCGGCCAACGGCAAACTGCCGACATAGGCGGTTGCCAGTTCCAAGCCCAGCGGCATCCCTTGCACCAACTGACAAATGCGCAGCACCGCGGCTAGGTTCGTCTGATTCAGTTGAAAATTGGCCTGAACGCGCTGCACGCTTCGGGCAAAGAGGGTGACGGCCGGCAACGCCGCCGCTTCCACCAGGGTCGCCTCGACCGCAAAGGCCAACCCCGCCACCTGATAGATCTGTTCACCGCGCAGGTGCAGCCGTTCGCGCGAGGTGACAATGATCTGCAGCTGGGGCGCGCCCGCCAAGAGCGCAACCACGGGCGCAACGGTCTCTGCGTCCGGCACCAGCAGATGCTCAAAATTGTCCAAAATCAGCAGCATTTGTTTTGGACGCAAGGCTTGCAACAGGCTATGCAACGGATCGTTGCCCTCTGGCCGGAGGCCGATCTCGGTGGCGATGGCGGTCACCAGTTCAGTGACGGTGGTGATGGCGACCAATGGCACAAAAAAGACGCCGTCGGCAAAACGCATTAGCTGTTCACGCCCAATCTCTAGCGCTAAGCGCGTCTTGCCCATCCCGCCCGGCCCCACCAGAGTAAGCAGACGCACGCCCTGGTGCTGCAAATAGTTGGCAACTTCAGCTAGCGCTTGGGTGCGCCCAATCAATGGCGTGAACGCCGCCGGCAGATTGTGCGGTGGCACCGGCGGCTGGCGCGCGGCTGATGGCTGTAATGCGCTGGGTGGCTGGGCGGTTTGATCGCTGAGCGACGGCTCAGCCACCCAGCGGCGGATCTGCTCCACCAGCGCCACCGTCTGCCCATCCGGCTCGACGCCCAACTCTGCCTTCAACACCTGACGGCATTGCTCGTATTGGGCCAGCGCCGCGCTGCGTTGCCCGCTCCGGGCGAGGATTTGCATAAGCAAGCGATGCCCTTCTTCACGCCAGGGTTCCAGCGCCAAGAGCCGCCGGGCATAGTACTGGGCCGGTTTCCAGGCGGCGCGCGCCAGAAAGGCCGTTGTCAGATCAAAGAGCAGAATGATCAGTTGCTGGTGCAACGCTTCCCGGCGCAACAGCAGCCATTCCTCAAAGGCCGGGGCATCGGCCAGGCTAAAGCCGGCCAGCAATTCGCCCTGATAAAGGTCGGCCGCCTCGGTCAAGCGCGCCAGACAGGCGGGGCACTGCGCATAATGGTCTTCCGCGACCGCTTGCTCATGCCGGGCATGAGCCGCGCTGACGCTGATCAACGCGGTAAAGCGCGCCACATCGGCAACAAAATAGGCCGGATCGAGGGCGATAGTTTGGCGGCTGCTGACCACAAGCTGATCAACAAGGGCCGAGTCGAGGGCTTGGATGGGTTGGCGTAGTCGGTGGAGGGTGTTGCGCAGATTCTTTTCGGCATAGCTTTCGCCGATATCAGGCCAGAAGAGCGCAGCCAACGCGGCGCGGCGGTGGGGGCGCTCCTCTACCGCCAGATAGGCCAGCAGCGCGCGTACTTTGTCGGTACGAAAGGGCGCGACCGGCTGTTGCTCCACGGCAATGGTGAATGAACCTAAAAGGTTGACAATCAAGCTACCCATTGTCTGTTGCTCGCTTCGTTGGTCTGTGGTTGATAGAGAAGTCAATTTTACGTGAAACGCCCTTATTTTCTGCTTTTCATTACCTTACAATTGCCATTATGCCGTCACCATGCCACCAGAAACCGGCTTTTTCCCGCTGAATGGGTGCAAAAAGGCGTCGCCTAAAGCGCGCATCTTGCGCCTAATCGGCAGCTCAATCTGACGATCTCTTAAGGTGCATCCGTTTGGGGACGATTTGGGGGTGACGAGCAACGAACCGGACCGTGGGCTGAACAAAGATGACCTGCCCAACGACATCCAGGGCTGGGCGCTCAATACCGCCGACACCACTGGTCAGGTACGCGCTGAACGGAGTGACACCGGCACCGGCCGTCTCTACACCCTGACCTATCGCGGTGCATCCATCGGCTGCTGCCTTCCTGTATCACCGAACAGGGCCTGCGATTGGGGTGATGAGTAAGGAGTAACTAGTGGTCTGACTAGTTAATGAGTAGAAATCTCGTAGGGGCATCCCCTTGCCGGTGCCCCTGGGCGCCCGCAAGGGGACGCCCCTACGTTTTCCAAAATTCAAGTGGTCAAACCACTAGTTGCGGTTGCGCAACGCGATTTCTACCGCCAAGGGCGCGACGCACGCCAAGGGTTCGCCAAGGAAAACCAGAGAGACACCGTTGCGCAGCTTCGCGCGCTGCGCATCCTTGGCGGTGGAAGGCATTTTTCGTTCACGGATGACTTTTCAAACCGGTCTAAGCGATGTTGGCAATTGCAGTACCTATCACGAAGGAGCAACGGAAAAATCGGAAGGAGGGATGTATGGCAACCCCGAAGGCAGGATCGCTATGGGTGTTCAAGGCATTTCTGGGCTTCAGGCAACAGCCGGCGGAGATGAACTTCAGCACCTTGCTGAAGGTGGTGCTTTGACCGCTCTTCTGCCTTCTTCTCATTCCTCCACTGCCCCCAGCGCTCGCAACGCCGCCTTCTGGGCCTCATGAATATCAGCGGCGCCGGTGACGAGTTGATAGAGCGTCTGATGGCTGGGGACATTGGCGAAGAAAGATTGCCGCAGTTCAGGGTCGGTAATCTGTTCAGCGTAGCGACACAATTCCTGTCCACCGCGCTGTAAGAGCGCGCTGGCACGTGGATCGGCATTGGCCGTCAAGATCTGGTAACAGGTCAGATAGATCATGAAGGGTTCATCCAGCCCAACTTGCGGCTGTGTTGGCAAGATCGCCAAAATCTGCTCAACCCAGCCTTGCGCCGCCGGTGGATCGCCCTGCGCCAGCGCCACACGGGCGAGGCCGGCCTGCGCCTCGACCAGCACCGGGGTTAAGACCAACTCGTGAAATATGGCTAAGGCATCCTGATAGCTCTCTTCGGCCTCTGCCCACTGCGCCAACCGCTCGAAGGCAAAGCCCATACATAGGCGAGCAATGGCCTTGTACCGTTGCTGATTACGGGCTTGGGCGCCCTGGTGGCAGCTTGTCGCATAGTGCAACGCTCCCTCATAATCCCCCGTGAGTTGGGCTAAGGCGACGGCGGCCAGCCACCCCTCCTGCATACCCCAGACACTGGCAACATGGTGACCGGGTGTGATGGTCGCTTGAATGAATTCCCACGCCCGTTCATAGGCGCCCATATAGGCGTAAAGCCGGCCTAATTGACTCCTGGCGTAGCTGGCGCGTTGAGGCAGACCCATTTCGTGCAAAATGGTCAGCGCTTGCCCCGTTTGGGCAAGCGCTGACGAATATTCCCCTAGCCCACGCAAGACATCACCGAACTCCTGGCGAACAATGCCTTCCCCCCACTGGTGACGAAGCGCCTGGGTAAGTTGTAACAGCGCTTCATACTCCGGGCGTACGGCGGCAAAGTCCAGCCTTTCGCGGGTCAGGTTGGCCAGGTTGAGACGCGCATGCACAAGGGCGCGCACCTTGCCCAGCCGTTGACATAGGGCAATCATCTGGGTAAAATAGCTTTGGGCTTGGGCATACGCATTGGCGTGCATGGCGATGCTACCCAAATAAAGATAAGCCCCCGCCTGCGCATCGTAGCAAACCTCCGGCGGCTCCTTGCCCCACCGAATCGCTTGGCTGAGCGCCAGCACCTGCTCCAGCGCGCTTTGGGCCACGGCGGCGCCGCCGGTGAAATAATGCACCTGGGCGATGGTGAGTATAGCAATCAGCTCGCCTGTATCGTTGCCGATAGTTCTGCTCAGGGCCAATGCCTGCTCGGCGATTGGCTGCGCCTCGGCATGTCGGCCGGCTGCACAGAGGATATGCGCGCTAATCGCTGACAAGAGACTAAACCGTTTTTGCCAGATGGGACGGCTCTCGCCATCCGCTGCCGGCGCCGCAAGTAGCGCTTCGACACACGTTGCCGCCTGTTGAAATAAGGTGGCCCCCTCCGCATAGAAACCAGTAAGCAAATAGAATTGCCAAAAAGCATAGGCGCTTGCCTCCAGTTGGGCGCCAATTGTAGTGGCGCCGTGCGACAGGAGAAGATGATCCGCAGCCCACGCCCACGCATGACGAACATTATCCACCTCGCCCTGGATCTCCTCAACGGCCTGCCGGGGCGCGCTACGCGCCAGCCGCGCTTCCCGTTGGACCACAAAGTTCAGGTAGTACGCGCTGTGGCGTGCGGCGACGGTGCGCGCTCCCGCGGCGTCCTGCTGTAGCTTGTCACTGGCAAACTGCCGCAACAGTTCATGAAGTTGATAGACGCCGACACCCGGCTGTTGAATCAAGGCCTTGTCAATCAGGCCGGCCAGTTCGCTAATCGTCGTCCCGGTGATTGCTTGCACCGCCGCCCGGCTAAAGCGTCCCACAAAGATCGCACACTGTGCCAACACCTGTTGTTCTCGCGCAGGGAGCAACTGCCACGACGATTGGAGTACCGCGCTGAACTGGCGATGACGCGCATCCAAGTCACGCCGGGTAGAAGCGAGGATCGTCAGATTTTGACGAATGGCGTCTACCAATTCGACGGGAGGAAAGTGGGGTGTCAAGGCCGCAGCCAATTCGAGTGCCAACGGCATCCCGCTCAACGCATGGCAGAGTTCAATGACGGCGGGCAGATTGTCATCATCCAGGGTAAAATTGGGTAGGGCGCGCCGGGCGTGATAGACAAAGAGGCGCACACTTTCATAACTTTCCGCCTCGGCTTGATCGATGATCGCCCCATTCGGCATCGACAGCCCGCCCAGCCGAATCATCGTCTCCGCCAGCAGTTGGAGCGGCAGCCGTGAGGTAACAAGCAGGGTGATGCCAGGGGCGGCGTGCTGCACGGCTTGAATAAAAGTGGTGGCGGCAACACTACACTCTTCGCCTAAGAACTGTTCAAAATTGTCAAGCACCAATAGCAGTTGGCGTGTGGCCAGATAGTGAAAGAGCGCCTGTGGTAACGCCGCCTGGTTCTGTGTGGTGATCCCCAATGCATTGAGGATCGCGCCGGCCAGCGCATCCGGCAACCGTTCCGCCTCGGCCATCACCCCGACCAAGGAAACAAACCAAACGCCATGAGCAAAGGGCGGCGGCGTTGCTGCTGCCAGTTGTTCTGCAAAGGCCAGCGCCAGGCGGCTCTTGCCCATGCCCCCTATGCCAACAATGGTGATCAGGCGTGTCTGACCAATCAAGGCATGTAATTGCGCCAACCCCTGATCCCGCCCAACCAGTGGCGCCAGGTTGATGGGCAAGTTGTGCAGCCGTGCGGTGGTAACCGGCGCCGCTGGTGTGGGCGGGGGTGACAAGGTGACAAGGTGATTGGGTGAAGCCGTAAAAGACCCGCGGCTTTGCCCCTCTATCCTTCCACCCTTCTTTCTTCTCTCTTCTTTCTTCTCTCCTCTTGTCTCCCTGTCTTCCTGTCTTCCTGTCTCCCTGTCTTCCCCAGCGGCGCGGATCTGCTCCACCAACGCCACCGTCTGCCCATCCGGCGCGACGCCCAACTCGGCCATCAACACCTGACGGCATTGCTCGTATTGGGCCAGCGCCGCGTTGCGTTGCCCGCTCCGGGCGAGGATTTGCATAAGCAAGCGATGCCCTTCTTCACGCCAGGGTTCCAGCGCCAAGAGCCGCCGGGCATAGTGCTGGGCCGGTTTCCACTCGGCGCGCGCTAGAAAGGCCGTTGTCAGATCAAAGAGCAGAATGATCAGTTGCTGGTGCAACGCTTCCCGGCGCAGCAGCAGCCATTCCTCAAAGGCCGGGGCATCGGCCAGGCTAAAGCCGGCCAGCAATTCGCCCTGATAAAGGTCGGCCGCCTCGGTCAAGCGCGCCAGACAGGCGGGGCACTGCGCATAATGGTCTTCCGCGACCGCTTGCTCATGCCGGGCATGAGCCGCGCTGACGCTGATCAACGCGGTAAAGCGCGCCACATCGGCAACAAAATAGGCCGGATCGAGGGCGATAGTTTGGCGGCTGCTGACCACAAGCTGATCAACAAGGGCCGAGTCGAGGGCTTGGATGGGTTGGCGTAGTCGGTGGAGGGTGTTGCGCAGATTCTTTTCGGCATAGCTTTCGCCGATATCAGGCCAGAAGAGCGCAGCCAACGCGGCGCGGCGGTGGGGGCGCTCCTCTACCGCCAGATAGGCCAGCAGCGCGCGTACTTTGTCGGTACGAAAGGGCGCGACCGGCTGTTGCTCCACGGCAATGGTGAATGAACCTAAAAGGTTGACAATCAAGCTACCCATTGTCTGTTGCTCGCTTCGTTGGTCTGTGGTTGATAGAGAAGTCAATTTTACGTGAAACGCCCTTATTTTCTGCTTTTCATTACCTTACAATTGCCATTATGCCGTCACCATGCCACCAGAAACCGGCTTTTTCCCGCTGAATGGGTGCAAAAAGGCGTCGCCTAAAGCGCGCATCTTGCGCCTAATCGGCAGCTCAATCTGACGATCTCTTAAGATATACCCATTTGGGGACGATTTGGGGACGATTCAGCGGGTTTAGGGCCTGGTAGCCATGGGGTTTGGGGACGATTTGGCGACTATTTTATGTAATACTAGACGAAACCCCTTCGTTGCCCACATCAACAACAAAGCTATACCAACAAGACTTTACCACCAAGGCTGTTCATGCAACACCATTCGCGATCCTATCATTCGTATCTTGTGCGCTTCTGGGAGGAAGGCACGCCGGGTAACTGGCGCGCTTCGGCCCAACATGTCCAAAGTGGTGAAGTCGTCCGTTTTGCCCACGCCGCCGAACTCTTGGCCTTTCTGCAGGCGCAGTTGGCGGACGAATCCGCAATGCCCATGGCTATTGTCAACCAAACAAGTCAGGAGAACCCAAATGTTGCAAGTGAATGAGTTTGTATATGTTCCAGCCGAAACTGGCTTTATGTACACGCCGCCGCCCAGCCCGGAGATGTTGGCGCGCATGTTAACCGCTGCGCCAACGTATGGTGTTGTCTTTGCCTAGCCGATCGTGAAGTGCTTGAAAACAAAATGCACCTAATAACCCGCAGCGCTACGCTGCAAACTCGAACGACACACACGCAGGAGAACTTATGAAATCTCGTTTATTGCGCAGCCCTGTTGCCTGGATCACCCTCACGCTCCTGGCGATCAGCACGCTCCTCGGCATCGTACTTCAACCCTATGTCGCCCGCGGCATCACACCCGACCCCGTCACCGCGGCCTGGAACGCGGTGCGCGCCGCCGGCTCGTATCGCTTTACCAGCGATGTCACCCAAGTGACCATGCCGCTGGCGACGTTGACCAATGTCGGGCGGGCCAGCCGCACGGAACAGCTCTATCTCGAAGGGCAGAATGATCTGAATGCCCAAACAATGGAATTCACCCTCTGGTCGCAAGGGGGGAGCGCGCTCAACGCCGACAGCGGCCTGAGCATCCGCAGCGAAGGGGGTAAAACGTTCACCCGCCACGCCGGCGGTGAGTGGCAGGAAACGGATGACTTCACCGGTTCGCTGGCCCCCCAGGGTGACTTTCTGAGTTACCTGGCGGCGATCAAGGCGGTGCAAGCGCAGCCCGGCGAACGCCGTGGCGGCATCGACTTTACTCGCTACACCTTCACCATCGACAGCCCCCGCTTTGCCACTTACATGCACACGCAGATGGAAGCCGCCCTGCGCGCCAAGGGCGAATTGCCGCCGGGGATGCAACTGGATGTGCCCGCCTACTTCCGCGATATGGTCGGTACAGGCGAATTGTGGGTCGGCAATGATGGCTTGCCCCTGCGCCAGATCCTCACCCTGCAATTCCCAGCCCAGGATGACGAACAGGTACAGAGCCAGATTGTGGTCAACTTTTCACAATTTGGGGTTGCCCAAAGCTTGACCAGCGCACAGGGCGCCGGCAGCAGCCAATGGGTTAGCGCCGCTGCCCTCTTGGCACTGACCGCCAACGCCTTGCCCTACGCGCTGATCCTCGCCCTCTTCGCCTGCGCCATCCTCTTGATCTACTTCCGCCGCGCCCACCGTTTGCAGATGGCGGTGGTGATCCTGGTGATCTTTGCCCAGGTGGTGGGACCGCTCTTGAGCACCTACACCAATGTTAAGTTTTTCGATACACAAACGGCCAAAGCCGCTGCCGCTAAAGAGCGCCAGGCGGAAGCCAAAAGTGACCAGCAGATCCGTGAGGCGCTGGGCAACGTGGAATTTAACCCCCATCTCAGCCCGCTGGAAAAGGCCGCGCAAGAAGGCATGGCGATGGCAGGAGAAGGGGAGGTGGAGATGGCCGCGTCAGCGGCGAACACCATGGTCGAGACAACCGCGCTGGCGGCAACGCCCTTACCCAGCGGAGCGACGAATTGGTGGAAAGCGGAAGGCAACGCCACCGATAGTCTTGGCGGCAAAGGGGGCACGCTCAATGGCAGCGCCACCTTTGCGACGGGGATGGTTGGGCAAGCTTTTAGCTTCAATGGCGCCAATGGCTATGTCGCTCTCCCTAGCAACGCCTTCCCCTTTCCCAGCACCGGCACCAGCACAGCCCCCTTTACGCTTGAACTTTGGTTTAAAACCGCCAGCGCCGGCGTGATCCTGGGGCAACAGGGGCAAGCACCCTATGCGGCATTGACGAACAACTATGTCCCGGCCATCTATATTGGCAGTGATGGCAAATTGCGCGTCGAGATGTTTTGGAATGGCGTCTTGAACCCCATCACGAGTGCTGCTGCCGTCAATAACAACACCTTCCAGCATCTGGCGGTGGTCTATGGCAATAGCACCCAATCGGTCTATCTCAACGGTACACTGGTGGGCAGTCAAGCCCATACACAGACCGCCTTCACCACCACCTATCAATACCAGTGGGGTACGGGCTTCACGACCAACTGGCCCGCGGGCAGTAACGGCTGGTCTAACTTCAATGGGTTGATCGACGAGCCGACCTTCTATAACCGCACCCTTGTCCAGAGCGAAGTGCAGGCCATTTATAACGCGGGCAGCAGCGGGAAGAGCCAGAGCCAAGACAGCGGCCTCGACACTGACGGCGACACACTGACCGACTTTGCTGAAGAGCGGATCGGCACCAGCACCGTCATCTCCGATACCGATAGCGACGGCCTCAACGACAATGTAGAGGTCAATGGCTTTACCTTTAACGAGCAACGTTGGTATAGCGACCCCACGCTGATGGATAGCAATGGCGACAGCCAGGGCGATAGTCTGGAGTGGGGGTTGACTAATAGTGGCTTCCGCCCTGTGCCGCAGGATCTGGACAGCGATGGCTTCCCCGATCTCTTTGACAATGACAATGACGGCGATGGCGTCCCCGACAACAAAGATCTGGCGCCCTATACCAAAGGGGCAGCCGCCTATAACGAAAGCACGCCGCTCCAACTGACTATCAAAAACCTCGTCGCCAACAAGCCAACCTTTGTGGAATTTCAACTGCGCCCGACGGATGAAAAACAACTCTGGTTTGCTTATAATGTACTTGACTGGCCGCAGGATAGTCAAGGCCAAATCAAAGATATCGATGGCGCAACCTACGCCACTGGGGCAACGGCCAGCGGACGCACCCCGGCTGCCAATGAGAGCAATGGCGACATGCGCGTCGTGCCCATGCTCGAAATCCGGATGCCGATTACCAGCGCCAATTTGCCGCCCCAAAGCGCGCTGACCCCCTTTGGCATCAGCGTCAATAACCTCACCGCCGATGGGCAGAGCAAAGTGGCCTATGTGCCGCTGAGTCTGGTCACCGATGAGAAGACGGGCCAGCGGGTGGCCTTCTCCGGCCAGATGCGCTATCTGCCTACGGGGAGTTGGCCCAGCCCGCACCAGGCGCGACTGGTGTGGGTGGTGCAGGCGTTGGTCGATCTGCCTTGTGATCCTGGCGATAGCTCTGCTGATTGTCAAACCGATGGTTATCGCAACAATGTGCCGCAGGTATTGCAAAGCTACTACAGCGACTGGCGGCTGACTGGTTTGAATGTGCGTGAGGAAAATGGCACCGACACTGCCATCTTCTATGAAGACCCAACGGTGGATTCCGATCTAAAGGATGATGCACCGATTTGGGGGCTCGCTTATGCCCTCGACGGCCATTTCACTGCATCCAAAGACCTCGACAATAATGGCCGCCGCGATCTCACGATTGCTGATTTTCCCGCCCGCTTTGATCGCGACAACAACCCCAGCGAAGCGCAGCGCTTTGGAATTCCGAACACGCTGCAAGTGGTGACAAGCGCTTTCACCACCATCGATCAGGCACTAGCTTCGCTGACAATGACCGACACCACCAAAATTCTTTCCGATGTGTTCAAGGCATCTGTTGAGGGTGATCGCGCTATCAAGCCGCTGCTCTTCTTTGCGCAGGAATATCGCACACGCCAGCTCAATCTCGACATGTTGGCTGTAGATGGCAAATTTGTCACCCAAAGCAGTGCAGACCTGACTGTGGACATGGCGCCTAGTGGACAGACAGCACAACCGATCGACGTGATGGCAAATCTTAAATGGGTGGGCTATTGCGCATCGCAAAGTAACCCGATTACCTTTGCCCCATGCGAAGATGATGTCTATTGGAACGAGCTTGAGGCGCGCTACGGTGCGCTGCCAGCGTTGGCCGAAGATGACGATCCCGAATGGATGGGTGCTCGCCTGCAACTTGCCGAGCTTTATTACACATCGTTGCGTGTTGGCTATAGCAGAAATGTGCAAACTGGCCTCAACATTTCCACCCTTTTCATCGGTGGCGAAAACGAAAATCAGACCACCACAATGGTGCGTAATCTGTTGCGCCTAACCGCTTCGCTTCCGCTGCTGGCAGCACAAAGCTTTGATCGCATTCTGATAGGAACCAGGGGGGATAGCCCCACTCAAATTCTGGCACTTGGCAAAAGCATCCGTCATGGTATCCAGGAATACCAAAAAACGATTAGCACTAGTCAATACCCCAAGCAGGTGAGATCGGCGAGGGCGGCACTGAACTTAAAGATGGCAGCGTTGTCCAGATGGAGAGGGATACTCTTACGTTCTGGTGTGGCATTTGCAGGGGTCGCAGCCGCCATTCTCATGGCCACCTTCCAGATCATCAGCATCATCCCCAGCTTGCCTGCATCTGTGCGCTCTGGATTTGGCTGGGCAGCCCTGGCGCTGAACCTCGCACTCAACATTGTCGCACCCATTCTCTTATACGTGCCAGCTGTGATTCGGGTAGCGCAGGTCGGGCTCCCGGCACTTGTCACGGCCTTTAAGGGGATTACAGTGTCCTCAATCGTGGCCAAAGTTCTGGGGGCAGTTGGCTTGGTGTTTAGTGTGGTGGCCACTTGGGCCTTCCTTATCTACAGTGCGGTGACTAGCGGGCAAACGGTGGGCAGCCCAGCCCTCAATCGGGCAGCCGCAGGGGCGATTGCAGCCACCGTAATCACTGTTTTGCTCTTTGTCTTGTCCTTCAACCCTGTCGGCTTGATTATCGGTATCATCCTTGGTGTGATCGACGGCCTCCTGACGCTGCTCTGCCAAGTTGGCGTGAGTGAATTGCGCAATGTGCCCGGGCTAGGAGGTGCCTGTTTTACCCTCACCGGCGCGTTAATCAGCGCCATCACGCCATTGATCTACAGCTATGATCTGATGGTCAACCTGAGTCGCAACGATCTGATGCTCACCGGTATCCCAGACGTTACCCTCACTAATCCAACCAAAGGCTATGTTGCTGGTAATTCGGTGGGGATCACCTTGCCCGTAACCACCACCATCATGCACAAAGATCCCGACCCGAACAATGGCTTGATCATCTATTCCTACATGTATCTCTTCTCCCAAGAGAATTTAAAACGCAGCACCTTCAAGTATAGCCTGACGCACACCGGGAGCGCGACTCCCCCGGTGGCGCTGGATCAGATGAAGGGCGCCTGGCAAAATGTACGCGAGCGGAACGCTGCCGAAGGGGGCAAATATCTGCTCTCGCCCATGTACCGGGCCGATGTGTCTAGCATTCCTACACCCATTCGCGATCTGCCACTGCCTGTGGGCATTAACGCAACGATCCCCTTCACCCTCAACATGGGCTTTGCCATCCCGGCCTACGAATGTTGGACAGTGCTTGTCGTGCCAGTCTGTTACGAGCGTGAGTTCAAGGGCGACAACCACATGCCCATCAACGCGCTGGTCTATGATGTCCTCCCGGCGACGCTGAATGAGTTCATGACCTTAGGCGCCAAGGCCGACGGCGGTTTTAGACTGGCGTGGGATGCCAAGTTCCCGGCGCTCCGCGATGCCGACGGCGATGGCTTACGCTCCTTTGTCTACAAGGGGTTGGACCCCAACGACAACAGCGCCGATAGCGACAACGATGGCTTGACCGACGCCTTTGAACTGGAACGCCAGGGCGCGGGCGAAGGCTCCTCGCCCATCCAACGCGACACTGATAGCGACGGCTTGACCGACTTGCAGGAGATCCGCCTGGGTAGCGACCCGGCCGTTGCCGACAGCGACAACGACGGGCTAAAGGACGGCGAGGAGGTCTATCACCTGCGCTACGATCCCAACACCGGCCTCCCGACCACGGTCTGGGAAGGCGGCTGGAATGTGACGATCAACGCCAAGACCCCGTTTGTGGTGCGCGTCTCCTCTGATCCCTTGATCGCCGATGGCGACCGCGATGGCGTAAACGACCTGGCGGAACGCCAACTGGCGCAATCTGCCAGCCCAGCCGATCACTTGGATAAGCAGAATCGCCCCTATCATCCCGGCGTCCCCAACACGCCACCATTGGCGCTCCTGGTCGAAACCAATGATCTGGATGGCTATCTGGCGCCTGGTCAGAGCTTCCGCTACACCAGTACAGTGATTGCCAATACGGCGGTTGAGCCTGGCATCCTCACCGTTAATGCCCCAGGCGTGTTAGGTGGCAGCCCTAATCCGTTAGATCTGCGTTTCAATCCCTTGACCTTTAGCACAGCGCAAACCATCACGAAGGCGATTAACCAGGTGGTGAGCGCGGGTGTTAGCACGCAGGTGGCGCGTATCAGCAGCACGGCGAACACGCGCCTGCCCAACACCGGCGCCGGTGGGTGGCGCTTTGCGCCGATCACGGCGGAGGCGCCGTTGCCCGGGGTCTCCTTCTTATCCGCCGCCACTGCCAGTCGTCCGGATCGGCAAGACAGCTATTGGCTCGCCAACCTCGCCACCCCCCTATCCATTAATAATACTGAGGCCGGCGACCTGCTGGCTTATAGTATCCCTGGCGGGAGCGTGCGTGCCATTGAAAATGATAGCAGTAACACTACGGCGCGGTTGCAACCGGCCAAACCCAGCTTGATCGCCAATGCCAACGGCGATACTTTAGCGGTAATGGGTCAAGAACGCCTCTGTAACACCGTGACGCTCAATTCACTCAAAGTGGTGACGCCTGCTCGGTACACCTTCCTCACCCTCCAAAGTGGTAGCGGCAGCGAAGAGAGCGTCTGGGGCTTGGGCGGCCGCCCCTATGCCCAACCGGGGACGCAGTACGGGCCAAACGCCGAAGGCTTCCCCCTCACCCTGACTTACTGTGGCACATCGACCTTCCGGCTCTACGAATTCAATGATCCCCCCGTCACGCCTAGTACGCTCATCGCCGCCCAAACGATCGACCCCTATACACCGCCAACGGGTGATCTGCTGACCTTTGAAGGTGGCGGCGCCAAAGTCGAACTCAATGTCACCGTGCCGCTGCTCGATGCGCAGTTGATCACCGGAGCTTTGTTGGGTGCCGATGGGCAGATCAAACGGTCGATCACCTTCCCGCGCTCACCAATCCCCAGCTTGCTCCTGACTCAGAACCGGTATCCGGTGGTGGCAAGTGACGGCAGTGGCTTCCTGGTGGCCTATGAATCGTTTAGCGCGCCCTTTAGCGCAGCGACCTGGGGCATGCCACACGTTGTTCTACAAGCCTTTGGTCAAGATGGTACTGCCATCGACCAAGGCTGGCTGGATGCGGGTAGCCTACAAACGGCCCGGTTCAGTCCCAACGGGCTGGCATTGGCAGCCGCCTGGACCGGCAGCAGCTACCGGATCATCTGGCAGAATCGCCATGAAGCCAATCTTTGGCAAGTGTTCGTCAATGCCAACGGTCGACTGTTGACCGCCAAAGAGCGGATTGCGACCGATGCGCAGATTCTGACCAGCGATGGCCTCACCTTAGCCGGTAAGACCTATGCCCCTGGCATTGCCTACGACCCGGTAAGCGGGCGAACCTTGATCACCTATCTCACTGGCAATCACCAGCTTAAGGCATTGGTCTATGTCGGCAATTCACTCGTCAACACGCAACTGCTCAACAGCGACGTCATGTCGCCACAGGTGGCCTGGCATCCAGGTTATCAAGGCTGGCTGCTCAGCTATCAGGATCGGGCAGCCCGCGCCAACCATTTCTTTGTCCCGCTCGACAGCAATGGTGCGCCAGCCTTCCCGTCAACGAGTGGCCTCAGCGTTGCTACCACCGACAACACGCTGGCCTGTCCCGCCCCACAGAGCGCACCGGTCGTCGATCTGCGCTTTGAAGGACCACCAGACGATGAGGCCCTACCAGATGGCCTGCTCTATGTTTTTGGCGATGCCTCTGGGTACAAAAACTATGCCCGCTGTAGCCTGCCCGGCTGTCCAGCCGCAGGGGTGAGCGGCGCCCCCAACGCGCCGCTTTCGGATTATGCGCTGCAATTCGACGGCGTGGACGACGGGTTGACGATGCTCAACCGCCCAGTGCAAGACAACTTCACCATTGCCTTCTGGCTCAAGGCGCCAACTGGCAGTGGCGCGCAAATGCTGGTGGATGGCGGCTCAGCGGCAGCCAATGGCTTCCAAATCTTCCTCAACAATGGCTCGCTGGCCGTGAATGTTCCCGGCTTTAACAGCCAGCAGGCTGGGCGCATCGATGATGGTCAGTGGCACTTTGTCGCCGTCAACCGCAACAAAACCACGGGTCGGGTCGAAGCCTATGTTGATGGCAATGGCGTGATCGGCGTCGAAGGCGCGGCGGGCGTTACCCTGAACGGGGCGAGTGACCTGCGCATCGGCAAAAATCGTAACAATGGTCAACCCTTGCGCGCCACGCTCGATCACCTGCAAATTTGGGGCGCGACCCTGAAGCAGGACACGGTGCAGGCGCTCTACAACCGCACCAACCAATCCTACTGTCTGGCGGCAGGGACGACCAGCAACAACCTCTACTGGGCAAAAGTGCAAGCCAGCCAGCCGGATGTGCGCGGCGGGCGCCTCAGCGCCAGCAACGGTCTGACGCTGACCATCGACAGCAATCTGCCGACAGCCAGCTTTATCGGTTTGCAGAACAACGAAGCGGTTGGTCTCGGCCAGATCATCGGCGGCAGCGCCAGCGATGCCACCTCGGGTGTGGGTTTGGTCGAAGTGAGCGTCAATAACGGCGCCTGGACAGCGGCAGAGGGTGCCAACAGTTGGGCCTTCTCCCTGGCCGGCTACAGTGGCGCCATCAGCCTGCGCGTGCGGGCCACCGATAACGTGGGCAACGTGGGCAACCCCAGTGCGGCCATCAACCTGACTATTGATGGCACTGCACCCACGTTGACCGTCAATCCACCCGCGACGACCATCAAACCGAGCCAGAATGCCAATGGTCGCTGGCAGGTAAATCTCAACGGCACAGCCAATGATCCGGCCGGCATCGACGCAGCATCACTGCTGGTCACGCTGGAACAACAGTCGGGGGTCGGCGTGGCGCAGACCGCGCAACCAGCGAGCCTCAGTGGCAGTAACTGGAGCAGCAACTATCTGCTCAATGAGGGTCTCTATGACCCGACCGGCGTCTATTCGGTAACCGTACAAGCCACCGACACGGTCGGCAACCGCGCGACCCCGGTCAAAACGGTGGTGCGCCTGGATGCCCGCGGGCCAGAGGCGGCCCTCAGCAGCACCGACCTCGCCCGCACCGTCATCAGCCAAACGATCACCATCGGCGGTGTGGTCAGTGACACGAACAGCATCGTGGGCATTGACAAAGTGGAGATTGCTTTTACGCCGATCGAACAGATCGCGGCCCTGCCTGCTGGTCTCACCAGTGAGCAGGCTGAGCCTTTGCTCAACCGCACCTGGACGCCGGTCACCCTGGCCCAGCGCGGCGCCGGCGTGGCGACCACGACCTGGCGCTTCCCTGTGCCGACCGGCTTAGAGAACAGCTATCAGATCGATCTGCGCGGCTATGACCTGCTCGGCAATCGCGCCATCAGCAGCAATCTCTGGCGTGGCACCATCGACACCCGCGACCCGCGCGTGGTGATGCGCGCTACCGCCACCGGTGCGACCTATACCGACACGGCAGATGATACCCTGCGCCATGCAGTGCAATTCGTCTGTGCGGTGCAGGATCGCAACCTGGATGAAAGTAGCTTTGTCTGCCCCGGCCAAGGGCTGGCCGAACCGGTACGCTCGTTCGAGAACAACGCCGCCCTCCAGGCGCTCTTTCCGGACCTGACCCTGCGCACCGGGTTGGCCATCTCCTACACGCTCTGGACCACGACGCCGAATCCGGCCGCCAGCGCTAGCGCGTGTGATAGTTTTGGCCGCTGTGCGCAAGCTTCGACGGGCTCAGCGACCGCTTTGGCTTCGGCAAGCTCAGCCGCCGCTACGTCCGCTACGTCCGCTGCGGCCCCCGGTGCGCCGGTTGCCGTCATCGTCAACCCGACGGCCGGCAGCTTTGTGGCCGCGAATAATGCCGTGGGTGTGACTGTTGCCGCTGAAGCGGGGGCACTGCTCAAGGAAGTGGTGATCAAGCTCGACAATGCCACCGTCCAAACGCTAAGCTTTACGCAGGCCGAGGCGGTGACCCGGATTGTACGCACGCTGAATCTGCCCATCGCTAACGAGGGGCAACACACCCTGGTCGCGCAAGCCACGGCGTGGGACAACAGCACACAAACCGCGCTCTTCCCGGTGACCTTCACGCTGGATGAGAATGATCCAACCGTAACGCTTGACCCCAGTGCACTCACTATCGCTGATACCTGGGTCGCCCAGAGCGGTGTGCTGCGCTTCAACGGCAACGCCAGTGACAGCGTCGGCCTGGCCGCGGTACAGATCAAGGAAGGCGATGGCGACTTCACCGATGTCACCTTTGGCAGTGGCACCTGGCGCGTCGCCCTGCCCCTGACGGACCCCGAAGGGCGCACGCTCAACATCACCGTGCGTGCCATCGACCGCGCCGGGCGGGTCAGCAATGCCACGCAGAACATCAGCGCCAACCTCTCGGCCGCGGATGCCCCGAACACGATGATCGACAGCCAGCCGGCCAATCCCAGCAACACGAATACAGCGCAGTTCACCTTCAGCGGCACCCCGAGTGCGGTGGCCTTTGACTGTCAGCTTGACGAGGGGCCGTACGAACCTTGCGCCAGCCCCTTCACCTACAGCGATCTAAGCAAGGGCAGTCACACCTTCCAGGTGCGCGCCATCGATGACCGGGGTTATCCCGACCTGTCGCCGGCGGCGTATAGCTGGACGATTAATGCCAGTGCCTTGGATGCCAACATTACGGGCAAGCCGGTTGATCCAACTGACAGCCGCACCGCGACCTTCACCTTCACCGGTACGGGCAGCAGCCTGGAATGTAGCCTGGATGACGCCGCCTTCGCTGCGTGTACCAGCCCGCGGAGCTACAATGACCTGAGCAATGGGGCACATACCTTCCTGGTGCGCGCCCGCAGTGGGGACAATGTCGGCGCTGCGGCCCGCCATGTATGGACGGTGGCCAACGTCGCACCAGTAGCGGCGGGTCAAACGGTGAACACGACTGCGGACAACGCCGTCGCCATCACCCTGGTCGCCACCGATGAGGATACGCTGACCTATGACCTGGTCCCACCGGCCAATGGCTTGCTGCTCGGCATCCCACCGGCGTTGACCTACACCCCGAACACCGGTTTTGTCGGCACGGACAGCTTTACCTTCGTGGCCAATGATGGCGAAGTTGATTCCAACGTGGCCGTGGTGACGGTCAATGTGGCCGGGGTTGAGCCGCCCCCCACCCCAACCCCGACGGTGACGGCAACCCCGACCGCAACGCTAGTTGAACCAACGGTGACGGCCACTGAAACACCGATCGCACCAACGGAGACCCCAACCGAAACACCCGTCGCACCAACGGCCACTGCGACCGAAACACCCGTCGCACCGACCGCAACGGCGACCGCCACCGCCACCGAAACACCGGTCGTACCAACGGAGACCCCAACCGAAACGCCCGTCGCACCGACCGCAACGGCGACCAACACCCCCGTCGCGCCAACCGCGACCCCGGTTGCCCCCGCCGCCATCTACCTGAGCAGTGCGACCAATGGCACGCTCAATGGTGTGGCCTATCAGGATGAGGATATCCTGCGCTATACCCAAAGTGGCGGCTGGACGCTCTTCTTCGATGGCTCGGATGTGGGGGTGGGCAACAGCGACCTGGATGCTTTCCACCGCCTGGCCGACGGCACCATCCTCATGAGTTTTGAGCGCACCATGGTCTTCCCCGGCCTTGGCCCGGTGACGGATGCCGATATCGTCCGCTTCACCCCCACCACCCTGGGTAACAACACCAGTGGCCGCTTCAGCCTCTACTTTGATGGCTCCGATGTGGGCTTGACGACGCCGAATGAGGATATTGATGCCATTGCCCTCGACCCCAGCGGCAACCTGGTCATCAGCACCTTCGGCACCGCCGATGTGCCCGGCCTGCGGGCGCAGGATGAGGATCTGCTCGGCTTTGTCGCCACCAGCCTGGGTGACAATACCAGCGGCACCTGGACCTTACTGCTCGACGGCTCGACTGTCGGGCTCACCGCCGGCAGCGAAGACCTGGATGGTCTCTGGCTCGACCCGACCCAGGGCAACCGCTACCTGAGCACCAAGGGCAACTTCACCGCCAGTGGCAGCAGCAACACCATCGGCGGCGACAGCGACGACATCTTCGGCTGTGCCCCCACCGGCACCCCGCCGAGCGGCAGCTGCTTCTTCTTCGCCTTCTTCGACGGCGATCTGGTCGGGCTGCGCAAAGCCATCGATGGCATCAGCCTGGAACTGGGCAGCAACAGCTTCAGCCTCGACGCCTTGTTCGCCGCCGACGCTGACCAGGGCACCACCATGCCGCCGTTCGAGCTGCTCCCCGATGCGCCCGCCGACCCCGACCCCGAATTCGATGCCTTCGACCTGCCGCGCGAAGAGGAGTCAGAACCCATGGTCGATGACACCGTGATCAGCCGCCTGTTCCTCCCGCTGGTCAACCGCTAAACGAGACAGGGAGAGACGAGATGACGCAAATCTCGTCTCTCCCGGTGGAGCCTGACGCGGAGTTTAATGCCTTCGACCAACCAGTTGAAGAAGCGGTTGAGACCGATGCGGCCCTCACCCAGCTCTTCCTGCCACTGGTTACCCGTTAGTAAGGAGACAAGGAGACACGAGATACGAGACACGAGATACGAGACACGAGACACGAAATTCTCTCGCCTCTCCCCCTCTCGTGTCTCGTCTCTCAGGTCTCGTGTAAAAGCACTTTTACGCGAGTGTGACTAAAGCGTTTTTGTAACCTGCATTATTTTTCAACCGCACAAGGATGCGAAAGGATGACCCAATGAAATTACCTTCACTTTTCGCACGGCGCCCCCAGCCGTGGCGCGGGCGGCTTCAGCTGGCGCTGCTCGGGCTGCTCGCGCTGAGCCTGGGCGTGGCCCAGCCACTCTACGCCGCGCTGCTCTGGCAGACCACCACCGTGGACAGCGCCGGGAATGTAGGCTTGTACACCTCGCTGGCGCTCGACAGCGCCGGTAACCCCCACATCAGCTACCAGGACGGTATCGACCTGTTTTACGGCGACCTCAAGTACGCCCAATGGGACGGCAGCGGTTGGCACACCACCATCGTGGACAGCGACGGGGTTGTGGGCTTCTACACCTCGCTGGCGCTCGACCGCGCCGGTAACCCCCACATCAGCTACTATGAACTTACCAACGGCGGCACCCTCAAGTACGCCCACCAGGACGGCAGCGGTTGGCACACCACCACCGTGGACAGTGGTGGGGGGGCGGGCTTGTACACCTCGCTGGCGCTCGACCGCGCCGGTCACCCCCACATCAGCTACTTTGACTTTACCAAACAGGACCTCAAGTACGCCCACTCGGACGGCAGCCGTTGGGAGACCACCATCGTGGACAGCGCCGGGGGTGTGGGCCAGTTCACCTCGCTGGCGCTCGACAGCGCCGGTAACCCCCACATCAGCTACTATGACGCTATCAACCAGGACCTCAAGTACACCCGCGGGAACGGCAGCAGTTGGCAGACCACCACCGTGGACAGCGCCGGGATTGTGGGCTTGTTCACCTCGCTGGCGCTCGACAGCGCCGGTAACCCCCATATCAGCTACTTTGACCAAACCAACCAGGACCTCAAGTACGCCCACTCGGACGGCAGCAGTTGGCAGACCACCACCGTGGACAGCGCCGGAAATGTGGGCTTGTTCACCTCGCTGGCGCTCGACCGCGCCGGTAACCCCCACATCAGCTACTATGACAATATCAACCAGGACCTCAAGTACACCCACTGGGACGGCAGCCGTTGGCAGACCACCACCGTGGACAGCACCGGAAATGTGGGCGCGCACAGTTCGCTGGCGCTCGACCGCGCCGGTCGCCCCCACATCAGCTACCGTGACGGTACCGAAGAGTTTAGCGGCGACCTCAAGTATACGCTGGGCGTGGACAACACGGCCCCGGTCATCAGCCCCACCGTGAATGGCACGCTGGGCAACAACGGCTGGTACACCAGCGATGTGACCTTGAGTTGGGACGTGGTCGATGCGGAATCGGCCATCAGCAGCCAGAATGGCTGTGACCCGGTGACGGTCAACGCCGACACAGTGGGCGTCGCCTTCACTTGTGCCGCCACCAGCGCCGGCGGCAGCAGCAGCCAGCGCCTCATCATCAAACGGGACGCCGCCGCCCCGGTCGTCACTGTCACCGGGGTGAGCCACGGCGCGGTCTACACCCTGGGCAGCGTCCCCACCGCCGGTTGCAGCACCAGCGATGCGCTTTCTGGGGTGGCGACCCAGGCCACCCTGAGCATTACGGGCGGCGGGGGCCCGCTGGGCGCTGACGGCACGGGCAGCTTCACCGCCACCTGTAGTGGGGCAACCGACAACGCCGGCAACAGTGCAGCCGGGGTCAGTGTCAACTATACCGTCAACCCGCCGCCGGACAGCAGCGGGCCGGTCATCACGCCGCAGATGGTGGGCACGCAAGGCAACAACGGCTGGTACACCAGCGATGTGACGGTCAGTTGGGGCGTGGTCGATGCGGAATCGGCCATCAGCAGCCAGAATGGCTGTGACCCGGTGACGGTCAACGCCGACACAGTGGGCGTCACCTTCACCTGTGCCGCCACCAGCGCCGGCGGCAGCAACAGCGAGATCGTGACGATCAAGCGTGATGCCACCACCCCGGTCGTCGCTGTCACCGGCGTGAGTGATGGGGGGATCTACACCCTGGGCAGCGTCCCCACCGCCGGTTGCAGCACCACCGATGCGCTGGCTGGCGTCGCGACCCAGGCCACCCTCAGCGTCACCGGGGGCAATAGCAGTGGCACGGGTGTTTTCACCGCCACCTGTAGCGGGGCGACCGACAACGCCGGCAACGCCACCAGCCCGGCCAGCGTCAGTTACACGGTCCAACCGGGGCAGATCGTCTTCTACCTGAGCAGCGCCGGCAAGGGCATGGTCGGCGGGGTGCGCTATCAGGACGAGGATATCCTGCGCTACAGCCCCGCCACCGGCTGGAGCCTCTTCTTTGATGGCAGCGATGTCGGCGTGGCCAACACGGATCTCGACGCCTTCCACCTGCTGGACGACGGCTCGATCCTCATGAGCTTTGAGCAAGCGTTCAACTTGCCCCCGCTCGGCCCCGTCGCCCCCTTCGACATTATCCGCTTTACCCCGCGCCAACTAGGAACCAACACCGTGGGCTCCTTCAGCCGCTACTTCGACGGCCGCGCCGTCGGGCTGGAGACCGGCAATGAGAACATCGATGCCCTTGCCCTTGATGCGGCCGGCAACCTGGTCATCAGCACCGTCGGCACGGTCAGGGTCCCTGGCGTCACGGGCAGGGATGAGGATCTGCTCACTTTCGTCGCAACTAGCCTGGGCGATAACACGGCTGGAACGTGGGCACTGCTGCTCGATGGCTCCACCGTGGCCTTAACCGCCGAGAGCGAGGATGTGGGGGGGCTTTGGATTGACCCAACCCAGGGCAACCACTACCTCGCCACCAAAGGCCGGTTCCTGGCAACCGGCACGCAAAACAGCGTTGGCGGCGATGGCGATGACCTCTTCGGCTGTATGCCAACCGGGAATGGCTGCTTCTTCTTCGCCTTGTTCGATGGCGATCTGGTTGGCTTCAAGCAGCTCATCGACGGCGTCAGCCTCGACCTCCAGGGCAACAGCCTGACCTTCGCCGGCCTGCTCACCGCCGGCAGTGAAGCGGCCGACGCCGTCGTCCAGTTCTCACTCCTTCCCGACCCCCCGGTGGAGCCTGACGCTGAGCTTAATGCCTTCGACCAACCAGTTGAAGAAGCGGTTGAGACCGACGCTGCCCTCACCCAACTCTTCCTGCCACTGGTTACCCGCTAGTAAGGAGATACGGAGACACGAGCTAAGGAGACACGGGCTCATGTCCCCGTGTCTCCTAAACTAACCATTCCGTAACCATTGGACTTCTATAACGATAGTGTCCCTTTTTTAACGATAGCACCCTCCTTTTATAATATACCGACGCTAAATTATGTGCCTGGCTGCGTCCAATGTAATATTGTAAGTTGTAACAAGCACTAAATGACTATCGCGAAATCAAGGGAGAAATGAATGAGACTCGGGATTGTTGGGATGCTGCCTGGTGATTTTCGGACCTTTACCAAAACACAGATGGCTGCGATTCGTGCTTTGACCTTCACGGGCTTTGGCTTTCATCTGAACGGTGATGATATTTTTGACATTACCACCGCGGATTGCCGCCACTATCACCAGTTGATGGCCGGCGAAGGGCTTGATCTGGCGCAATTTGCGATTACCTATAATGAATGTCTTTTTCATCCGGAGAGGGCAATCCGTGAACGCGCCATGACGAAGATCAATCGCGGCACCGAGATCGCCGCACAACTGTGCGCGCAAGCGTTTCTGCTGCGACCCGGTGGTCTGAACCCGGCCGGACCGTGGGCACCACACCGCGACAACCATCGCCCGGAAAATACCGCGCGCCTGGTGGAAACGCTGAAGCCGCTTGCCCAGAAGGCGGAACAGGAAGGCGTCTTGCTGGCCTTGGAGACCCACGCCGTCTCAGTGATGGACCCACCGGAAAAATGTCGTGCGATCATCGAAGCGGTCGGCTCCAACCACCTGCGGCTGATCATGGATGCCGTTAATCACTTCCAATGTTTGCAACAGGTCTACCACAGCACTGAGTGGGTTAACCATATCTTTGATGTGATGGGGCCAATTGCACCGCTTGCGCATCTCAAAGACCTTAAAGTCTCGAATGGGCTTGTGCTGCACATTGATCAAGAAGTGCCCGGTGAAGGGGAATTGGATCTGGCGTTGGTGCTTCGCCGCTTTGACGCGCTCTATCCGGCCGGCTATGGCCTGATCGAACATCTCGCTCTGGCGCAGATCCCGCAGGCGGTTGCCAATATCCGACAGATTGCCGCGGAAAACGGCGTTACCATCGATTAGGTGGATTGTCCGGCGGTTCGCCCGCACAATCAAGCGCTGCTTCAAACATAAATTACTACATGGCTTGACAAGCATCATCATCGGGTGTAGGATACATGCATGTTCTTATATATATCGAAAACGGAATGTGAATTTAGTTAACTGTGAAGTCAATCGTAAAATGGCGACAACGGTATGAAAACCCAACCACTACCAGATTATGAGTCCCTCAGCAGCCGCCTGAAGTTACTGGCCCATCCCGAGCGCCTACGCATCCTCGATGTCTTGCGCCGCGATGCGGAATGTGTCTGTCATCTAGAGGCCCTACTGGGTAAGCCGCAGCCCTATGTGTCACAACAGTTGCGTTTTTTGCGTCAGGCCGGCTTGATTGTGGATGAAAAAGAGGGGCAGAATGTCTACTATCGGTTGGTCGATTCAGAAGTGATGCGCTGGCTTGATCAAGTGCTTGGCGCGGCCACGGGTGAAGATCCAACAATGGCTGCCCACAAGCAGGTGATCGCCTGTCCCTGTCCCAAATGTAGTGACGAGGTGATTACGCTGGAATTGACCATGGCTTAAGTACGACGACAATTGCTAAATTGGTCGTTGTGCCGCCATGTGACTAGCTGGTCCGTGACCAGCGGTAGAGGTCTCAGCCGCTGGTCACGGACCAGCTAGTCACATGATTACGTAAGCCCCAAAATTTTATCAGACACATGCATTAAATTGCATATTCATGGAAATCGATTTAATCAGAAGGAAAGCTATCATGGCCGAAGGATTTGTCTTTACACAACCGGAGCAATCGTCAACCCCGCAGCCGCTGACACCGACGCCGCAGCGTAGCAAAAGTTGGCAGGCGTGGGGGGTAGTCCTGGCGGTCGCCGTTGTTTGGTGGATTGCCTGGCAGAATTTACTGGGCGTGGCCGACTGGCTCACCTATAGGTTGATTGGCCTTACCCCTGACTCACATTTGGGTGAAGCCGTCGCCTTTTTCCTCTATGATGTACCAAAGATTTTACTGCTGCTGAGCGGCATGATCTTTGTCGTCTCTACGGCTCGCACCTTTTTTAGCGTCGAGCGCACGCGGCAACTGCTCGGCGGCAAACGCCAGGGCATTGGCAATGTCTTGGCGGCCTTGCTGGGCGTGGTGACACCGTTCTGCTCCTGCTCGGCGGTGCCGCTATTTATCGGCTTTGTCGAAAGTGGCATTCCGCTGGGCGTGACTTTCTCCTATCTCATTGCGGCGCCCATGGTGAATGAGATCGCACTGGTGATGCTCTTTGGCCTGTTTGGCTGGCAAGTTGCGGCGCTCTACATGAGCACGGGCCTCGTCATTGCGATTATCGCCGGCATGGTCATCGGGCGGATTCCCCACATAGAACAGGGCGTTGAAGATTTTGTCTGGCAGATCAAGGTGGGGCAACAGGGCGAGACCGGGGCAACACTTTCCTGGGTAGAACGCTTTACCACTGCCTGGCACAGCACAGGGGAAATTGTCAGCAAAGTGTGGCTCTATGTGGTGATTGGCATTGCGGTGGGGGCCGGGATTCATGGCTATATCCCCGCTGATGCCCTGGCCGGCATTTTGGGTAAAGAGGCGTGGTGGAGTGTACCCTTGGGCGTCGTGATTGGCGTGCCGATGTATGCCAACGCCGCCGGGATTATTCCAGTGGTTCACGCCTTGATGGAAAAGGGCGCGGCGTTGGGTACCGTGCTCGCCTTTATGATGAGTGTCGTGGCGCTCAGCCTGCCGGAGATGATCATTTTGCGGCGGGTGTTGAAACCACGGCTGATTGCGATCTTTGTGGGGGTGGTCGCGGTAGGGATTGTGTTGACTGGGTATTTGTTTAATTTGGTGATTTAAGATCAAAGGACGCGGCGCGTCCAAGCGGCATTGCGACGCAGAGCGCCGCAACGAGCATTAACATTAGTGGAGGATTTTTATGGAAATCAAAGTTTTAGGTACCGGCTGTGCCAAGTGTAAACAGACCAAAGCGTTGGTCGCCGATGTGATCAAAGAATTGAAATTGGATGCGACGGTGGTGGAAGTGACCGATATCCCGACGATTATGGGCTATGGCGTTATGAGTACGCCGGGCATTGTGATCAACGAGAAGGTGGTGGGCAGCGGCGGGGTGCCGACCAAGCCGCAGATGATCCAGTTGATTCAGCAGGCGCAATAGTTCAGGCGCAACGGGGATGCCGGGGGTTGACAAGATCGCCCTGGGCTAAAGCCGCAGGGCTACTTAACAACGCCGGGTAAACCCGGCTAAGGGAGGGGGGTACCCGGCGTTGTTGGGGAGCCTGGGTGCCCACTGGGCGCGTTGCCGGCGGGCGGGATGGCAACCGCCTAAGTTCCCATTGAACCATAATGCAAACAGCATCGTAGGAGAGGACAATTTCATGACGCATACGACAACCTCTGGAGAAAACACTATGGGGGCCGCGGCCGCCGTCGAAAAGCAGGGGGGCGGGCTTGATTTCTTTGGCCGCTATCTCTCGCTATGGGTGGCGCTCTGCATTGTGGCCGGCGTGGCACTTGGTCAGTTGGCACCGGTTGTGCCGGAAGTGTTGAGCCGCTTTGAATATGCCAGCGTCTCGATCCCGGTGGCGATACTGATCTGGTTTATGATCTACCCCATGATGGTGCAGATCGACTTTTCCAGCATCCTGCGCGCCGGGCGGCAGCCCAAAGGGCTTATTATCACCTTAACCGTCAATTGGTTGATCAAGCCTTTTACCATGTTCCTGATAGCCTGGCTCTTCTTTCGCATCATCTTTGTGGCATGGATTCCAGCCGATCTGGCAACGGAATATCTGGCCGGGGCGATTCTCCTGGGGGCCGCGCCCTGTACGGCAATGGTCTTTGTCTGGAGCTATCTCACGCGGGGCGATGCCGCCTATACGCTGGTGCAGGTGGCGGTGAATGATCTGATTATGCTGGTGGCCTTTGCGCCGATTGTTTTGCTCTTGCTGGGCATCAGCGCGATTACCGTGCCCTACGACACGGTGCTGCTCTCCGTCCTGCTCTACATTGTGGTGCCGTTGCTCTTCGGTTATCTCTCGCGCGTCTATCTGATTCGCCGCAAGGGGCTTGTGTGGTTTACAGAAGTCTTTCTCAAGCGCCTTAGCCCGTTGACCACCATCGGCCTGCTGTTGACGCTGATTTTGCTCTTCTCGTTTCAGGGCGAAGTGATTCTCAACAATCCTTTCCACATTGCGCTGATCGCGGTGCCGTTGATTATCCAGACCGTCTTTATCTTTGCCCTGGCCTATGGCTGGGCCCGGCTTTGGCGGCTCAATCACGCGGTCGCGGCCCCGGCCGCGATGATCGGCGCCAGTAACTTCTTTGAACTGGCCGTTGCCACGGCGATTGTGCTCTTTGGGCTAAATTCGGGGGCGGCTTTGGCGACCGTGGTCGGTGTGCTGGTGGAGGTGCCGGTGATGCTGCTACTCGTGCGCTTTGCTAATGCCACCAGGGATAAATTTCCGGTGGCCGATCCCGTTACCGTTTAGGGCAGCGGGCAGGACAGCAAAAAAGAGCCGCAGCGTGATGCTGCGGCTCTTTTTTATGCAATTTTTCTAAAATGACCGGGCTGGTGCTAGGCCAAACCCAAGACATTCAGCAGATCGCTGGCGTGGGTGACGGTATTCACACTGTCGTCGACATGAATAATTTTGCCGTCGCCATCAATCATGTAGGTCACACGTTTGGCGTACGCCCCATTATCGACATCATACGCCTTCACCAAGGTCTTGTCGGTGTCGGCCAGCAGCGGAAAGGTCAGCCCATATTTTTGCGTAAAGGCCACATGCGACGCTTCATCGTCCACGCTGACGCCGAGGACAACAATATTTTTCGCTTTGTACTCCTCACTGGCATCCCGAAAACTACAAGCCTGTTTGGTGCAGCCGGGGGTGTCATCCTTGGGGTAGAAGTACAAGACCACCGTCTTCCCCTTAAAATCACTTAACGCAACATTGTTGCCATTGGTATCTTTGACGTTAAACGTCGGTGCTTGTGTTCCTACTGCTAAAGCCATAACTTTGTCTCTCCTAAAAGATTAGACGCGGCTCGGGTTGAATATACATGTTGCATTGAGCCTTGGCACTGGCGCCGCGTCACGTTTTCCAAGCAACCGCAGTTTAGAGGCAAGCTGCATTGCTGAATCTATTGTAGCCGATCAACGGACAGAACTTCAACTAGTGTAGCTCTATCGATCTATCAAATTTCCGGCTTGACAGCGCAGCAGCGTAATGATATTCTTAGATTAGTTCAAATTAGATTGAATCAATTAGGATTATATTAATCGTGACAGCTGGCCCATTCGTAACTACACCCCCAGATTTTCTCAAACTACTCGCCCACGAGTTGCGGTGGCAGTTGTTGGTCGTCCTGGCGCGCAGTGATCATCGCGTGCAAGAGTTGGTCGAATTGGTGAACCGCCCAATGAATCTCGTTTCCTACCACCTCAAGCAGTTGCGCGATCACCAGTTGGTGACCGAGCGCCGTAGCAGTGCCGACGGTCGCGATGTCTACTATAGCTTAGATCTGGCGCAACTTGCTGCGCACTATCAACAGAGCGGTGCGCAGTTGCATCCGCTCCTTGGCCAACCGCAGCTCAGCATTGCACCAACGCCGGTCGCACCGCAGCGTATCCTTTTTCTCTGTACGCATAACAGTGCCCGTTCCCAGATGGCGGAAGGGTTGTTGCGGCAGCTCAGCGGCGGCGCGATCGAAGCCTTTAGCGCCGGGGATGAGCCGGCCCTGGTGCAGCCGCTGGCGATCCAGACAATGGCGGCATTGGGCATTGATATCAGCGGGCAGCGCGCCAAACATCTCGATGAGTTTCGGGGGCAGCACTTTGATCTGATTGTCACCGTCTGTGACCGGGTGCGCGAACAGTGCCCGATCTTCCCCGATGATCCGCAGCAGATCCACTGGAGTATTCCCGATCCGCTCGCGGCCACCCCCGACCAGGCCGCAGCCGTTTTCCAGGCGACCGCACAGACGCTGCGCACACGTATCAACTATTTGCTACTGACCTTCGCCAACGCAGGACAAAGATCCCAGTAAAATTAGTTAAACAACTGCTGTGATAGGACTTACGCAGTGCCCTCTGGCTTCGACACGCTCAGCCGCCGGGCACTGCGTAAGTCCTATGTAATCAACAAGAGGTAATCATGACAAACGCAAAGACAAAAGTAATCTTCCTCTGCACCGGCAATACGGCCCGCAGTCAAATGGCTGAGGCACTGATGAAAAAGTATGCTGGTGACCGTTATGAAGTTCACAGCGCCGGGTTGGCTCCCAAAACGGCGATTAACCCTTACACCTTTCAAGTAATGGCCGAAGTTGGGCTTGATCTTGCCGGACAACACTGTAAAGATGTCACCGAATATTTAGGGCGCACCAATTTTGGTTATCTCTTTACCGTCTGCGCACGGACTGAGGCTGATTGCCCCTCTGCCTTTCTTAACAACGGCGGCGAACGCATCGAATGGTACTTTGAAGATCCTGTTCCGTTTGAAAGCAGTGACGAAGCCAAACTCGCCAAATTCCGCAGCATACGCGACCAGATCGACGGGCAACTTCAAACTTGGCTGACCGCCCGCAACGAACTCATGCGCAATTAACCCATCACGCAGCATGAAGCACGAATCACGAATCACGTTTTACCTTTCACTCATCACAGGAGCTTTACATGACGATCCGCATCGGCATTAACGGTTTTGGCCGGATTGGGCGGTTGGCCTTGCGCGCCGGCTGGGCTGTGCCGGCGATTGACTTTGTGCATATTAACGATCCAGGCATGAACTTGGAAGGCGCGGCCCATCTACTGGAATTTGATTCGGTGCATGGCCGTTGGGATCGCCAGATTCGTCCTGCGGATGACCAGTTGCAGATTGGTAAACAAGCCCTCACCTTCAGCACAAGCAAAGATCCCAGTGGGGTACCGTGGTCAACGTTAGGCGTTGATATTGTGTTGGAGTGCAGCGGCAAATTCCGCACCCGGCAAACCTTGGAACCCTATCTGGCCAACGGCGTGCAGAAGGTGATTGTCTCGGCACCGGTCAAGGATGATGTGCTCAACATCGTCATGGGCTGCAACGATGCGCTCTACAATCCCGACGAGCATCACATCATCACCGCCGCTTCGTGTACGACGAACTGTCTAGCGCCGGTGGTGAAGGTGATTCACGAAGGGATCGGCATTGCCCACGGCCTGATCACGACGATTCACGATGTGACCAATACGCAGGTGATCGTCGATGCCCCACACAAGGATCTGCGCCGCGCCCGCTCGGTCCTGCTCAACCTGATCCCCACCTCAACCGGCTCGGCCACGGCCATCACCATGATCTATCCCGAACTGCAAGGCAAGCTTAATGGGGTCGCGGTGCGCGTGCCGCTTCTCAATGCGTCGCTGACCGACGCCGTCTTCGAAGTCAAACGCGCCACCTCGGTGGCGGAAGTGAATGAACTCTTTAAAACCGCAGCCGCGGGTGATCTAGCCGGTATCCTTGGCTATGAGGAGCGCCCCCTAGTCTCTTCGGATTATCTCAATGATCCCCGCTCCGCCATCGTTGATGCCCAGTCCACCATGGTGATCGACGGCACGCAGGTCAAGGTCTTTGCCTGGTATGACAACGAGTGGGGCTACGCCAATCGCATGGTTGATCTGGCGGTGAAGGTGGCGGGGTTACTGCCTAAATAGGTGATTGGTAATCGGTTGAGCACGCAGCGACGCTGATGGTGCAGACGCATTAACCATTAATTGTTTTCCATTAATTATTTGATTCGGCCTTTATCAATCTAGCGGAGCAGATCGTATGGCAAATCTTGTCACCAGTGAAGCGCGGGCAGCGGTTGCCCCACCACTACCCGCGCATAAACAAGTCGACCTAAAAAGTTACGCCCTGGTCACCGCGGCCTATTGGGGCTTTACGCTCACCGATGGCGCGTTACGCATGTTGGTGTTGCTCTACTTTCACGGGCTGGGGTACCGCGCGCTGGAGGTGGCGCTGCTCTTTGTGCTCTATGAATTCTTTGGGATTCTGACCAACTTCTTTGGCGGCTGGATTGGTTCGCGCGTCGGGCTCAAGCTGACCCTCTTTGGTGGCTTGGGATTACAAATCGCCGCGCTGATCATGTTGGCGCTGCTGCCGGCGAGTTGGCCACAGTGGGCCGCCGTTGCCTATGTGATGGCTTCGCAGTCACTCTCCGGCATTGCCAAAGATCTGACCAAGATGAGTTCCAAGAGCGCGATCAAACTGGTGGTGCCACCTAATGCCGAAGGCACCCTCTTCAAATGGGTGGCGATTTTGACCGGTAGTAAGAACGCGCTCAAAGGGGTTGGCTTCTTTCTGGGCGGCGCGCTCTTAACCGCGTATGGTTTTGCCGGTGGCCTCTGGATCATGGTGGTTGGCCTGGTCGTGGTCTTGGCACTCAGCGTGCTTTTCTTGCGCCGCGACATGGGCAAGAGCAAACAGAAGGTGCCCTTTAAAGAACTCTTTAGCAAAACCCCGGCGCTGAATGTGCTGTCGGCCGCACGTTTTTTTCTCTTTGGCGCGCGCGATGTCTGGTTTGTGGTTGGGTTACCGCTCTTTATGGCGAGTATACTGGGCTGGAGTTTTACCGCGGTGGGGATCTTTTTTGCCTTGTGGGTGATCGGTTATGGTTTCGTCCAGGGCGCGGCACCAGCCTTGCTCAACCGCGGCGGTAACACGTTGCCTACTGGGCGCACATCACAGCAGTGGATCCTGGCGCTGGTTGTCGTGACCACACTCATTGCCCTTCTGCTGCCCACGGGCTGGCAGACCAGTTGGCTGCTTGTGATTGGGCTGGGGATCTTCGGCGTCATCTTTGCGGTGAATTCGGCGGTCCACAGCTATCTGATCCTCGCCTACACCGACAACGACAAAGTGGCACTCAACGTCGGCTTTTATTACATGGCCAATGCCGGTGGGCGGCTCCTGGGCACGGTTGCCTCTGGCCTGTTGTACCAATCCTTTGGCCTGGTTGGCTGTCTGTGGGGCGCCGTCGTCTGCTTGGGGCTGGCCTGGCTCATTTCGTTCAAGTTGCCGGATCAGACGGCGACCGTGGTGGCGGATTGGTCACAGGTTGGTGAATGAAATGTAAAACGTAAGGTGTAAAACGTGAAACGTAATGCTGAACTGATTCAATTATACACGACGTTTTACGCATCACGTTTTACGCATCACGTTTTACGCATCACGTTTTACGCATCACGTTTTACGCATCACGCATCACGTTTTACGTCTTACTGGGCCGGCCTATTGGTACGCGGCCCATAGAGGGCCACGCGGCACTCTGGGCAGATGCTGTGGCTGAAATCGGCTTCGGAGTGGTTGCGGATGTAAAGTTCAAGTTGATGCCAGGCTCCGCCATCATCGCGAATCTTTTTGCAGGAGGCACAGATCGGGAGTAGCCCACTGAGATTTTTGACATGGGCTAGTGTCTCCTGTAGCATACCGATAATCTCTTCTTTCTCGAGTTCGGCTCTACGCCGTTCGAGATTCTCCTGCTGTAACTCCAGGTAGGCGACTTGCAAGTCACGGGTCCGCTCTGCCACCAATACTTCTAAGCCTTCTGAATAGGCTTTGCGCGCAGCTTCCGTTTTTTTGCGCGGTGTTGCATCCCGAAAGGCGGCAGCTAGCCCCAGGAATTGCCCACCCTTGCTATGGACCGGAAAGGTGACTGTGTCGACCGTAATCAGTTCCCCATTGTCGTGCACCAGTCGATGTTCGCCCTGCCAACTGCCAGAGACCCCTTCAATAATGGCAACGCGCCCTTTGACTGCCAACCTTTGCAGATCGCAGCTTTGATAAAGTTGCTGCCACCAGGCTAAATCCAACTCCACCTGCGGTGCGACCGTAAAGGTCGGCCCATGTCCCAACACGCCTGGCCCGCCCAGATAGTCCACCACTGCATAACCGGAGATTACCCCGGCGACCGTATTGTCAAAGCCAATATAGCAAGCAATTGCAGTCTCTTCAATCGGTTCCAACTGGTTGACAATGATGACGGGAATCCCGGCGGCGGTGGCTTGCCGAATGGCCTGGCGGACCACTTCAACTTTAACGGTCGACAGCACGATCACATCGACTTGCTCTTCGATATAGCGCGCCATGATGGCGGCCATGCCCACAAAGTCAATCACCGTGGCCGGCTGGCGCGTCATGATTGTGACATTGATGCCGTGGGCGCGTGCTTGGGCCGCGGCATTCTCAAAATAGGTCGTGGCGGTTTGGTAAACCCCGCTTGCGGATGAGGGGATCCAGCCAATCGTGATCTGCGGCGGCACGGTACGCCCCGCTTTGAGCGCTGGCCAGTCAATTGGTTCAAGCACCGGGTTGGGGTAAAAACGGTCGGCATTGGCCTGATACATTGTCTGTGGGCGAATATCAAAGATCGGCGGCACCGGTAGCCCCAACGCCAGCATCACCGCAAATTTTGCCCCATACCAGCCCCAATCGGCAAAACCGTGGTGGGTCTCTGCCTGCAACCGGCCGGCGCGGACCAGGCTTGCCGATTCGGGGGTGACATCGTTGCTAAAGATCTTAACTTCTGCTTGGCGGCTAGCAGCCTCGACCGCTGCTAATGCCCCTAGTGCCATCTCGCCGGAAGCGGCCCAGATCACATCAAGCGTGCCGGGCGGGTTGGCGCGCAAAAATTTTTCGGCGGCGCGTCGCCCTTGTTCACGATCCCAGTCGGCGGCCAGGCGGCCAACAATTTCAAGCTGCGGAAATTGGTCAACCACGCGCAGGAAACCGTTGACGCGCGCGGTGGAGAAGGTGCTGGTAACCTGGGCGGATTCGATAATGTGCGTAAAAATGTCCAGATCATCTGGATACCAGAGCGAACGCAGTGGTTGACCGATCACAGTGCGGCTAAGCAGCTGATTGCAGGCATAGTTGGCATAGGCAACCTGCAAATCGGCGTTGGTCATCAACGTGGCATCGGCCGAGTGTTCGACAAGGTATTGAAAGATCTGCAATCCTTGCGTACGCAGCTGTTCTACCAGGTGTTCGGTAATGGTATGCATAAGTTTTGAGGGTCAGTGAGCAACAAGTATACGCGGGCAGATGTATGCTACCTAAACCACAACACTGCTATATTAAATTCGTTTACATTTTCTTTTGTTTTATGATTATCGTACAAGCAATTACGCTCCCTGTCAACTTATCGAGCCACAAGTACCCTCCTTTTGTAACAAATCTTGTAGTGCTTCTTGTAACAGTTGGTTGCTGTTATACAACCGCAGCCTATGATGAAATAGTGCCATTCAACAAGGTTTTACTTGGTAAGGCCGGTAAGGCTACTCATCGAATATAGACAATGAAGGGAGCAAACAATGTGTATCGCACAACGAAAAACTTATCAGCGTAATAACTTGTCCAACTGTACAATCCAGCGCATCCACAACAGGCAGTGTTGGCACCGGGCGTCCAGGGTAGCACCTGGGTTTTGGCTGTGCTTGGGCTGATCTTTAGTGTGGTTGGCACTGGCTTTACGTGGGATGTCCTGCGTGTGCTCAATGCGATAGGTGCCGACAACCAAGCCCAAACTTCGTCAAAATTGGGTGCAACATCCGCAACCACGGCAACGTCTTAGCAGTGAAGGGTAAATTCGCCATCAGCCGCCTCAAGCAAGTGGATGAATTTACAAAAAAGGGGAATCATGATGAACATCCGAAAATTTATGCAACAGAGCGGACGCGTCCTCACCTTGACGACTGCCCTCAGCTTAGGTCTGATGAGCAACAGCGGCTTGACGAGTGTCCACGCCGCGACAACCAACCATGCGCCTGCGCTAGTTAACGCCTACGCAGACACCGTCTACGTCGTGCAGCGCGGTGACACGCTCAGCGCCATCGCCCGCCGCTATAATATTAGCGTGCAGACGTTGATGAGCTACAACCGCCTAAACTCGACGACGATCTATGTCGGGCAGCGCCTCGCAATTCCGGGCAGCAGTGACCCCGGTCCTGTTTACCCAACCACCTATGTGGTGCAGCGTGGTGACACCTTGAGTGCGATTGCGCGACGCTTTGATACGACAGTGGCGGCGTTGATGCAGGTCAATAATCTGACCTCCGCGACGATCTACGTAGGGCAGCGGCTGACCATTTCCGTCGCCAGTGACCCGAATCAACCACTGATCTACCACACGGTGCAACGGGGTGACACATTGAGCAGCATCGGTCGCCGTTACAATGTCTCGGTGGCGGCGATTCGGGCTACCAATGGGCTGACCAGTGATCGGATCTATGTGGGGCAGCGCTTGTTGATTCCGAATCGTTTGGGTTATCCCACGCCAACACCCGTCCCTGGGTCGGAAACAACAGAGCGCATTACCTTTGCGCCGGGCACCATCTCGGCGACGATCAACGGCACGGTGACCGACCCTGTCCACCGCAAATACTTGGTGAAGGCCCAGGCCGGCCAAACGCTAAAGGTGCAACTCACATCAGCCCAGCCCACCACGAGCTTTTCCGTGGTCGGGGTGAGTGGTGGCCAGACGCTCAAAGGTTTGGGGGATGGCGGCAACAATTGGACTGGCGTGTTGCCCCAGACACAAGATTACCTGATCGAGATTGTGACGCTCGAATACAGCAGCACGGGCTTTACGCTGTACGTTGAAGTGCCGCCGACTACGTCACCAGTGGTGACCCCCGAACGCATCAATTTTGCGCCGGGTGCGATCTCGGCCACGGTGAGTGGCAGCACTTCCGGCCTCGCGCCGGCCCGTTATGTGTTGCGCGCCAATGGGGGGCAACAGATGAATGTGACCCTGGCTGCTGATAATCCAAGTGCCTACATCACCGTAATCGGTCTGAGCAGCGCCAATGTGGCGGCCGCCAGCAGTAGCATTCAGAACTGGGCCGGCGTGTTGCCGACCACCGGTGATTACATCATCGAAGTGCTGAATCCGGGGACCGGTCTGGCTAATTTTAATTTGACGGTGACGGTGCGGTAGGGTGGGAAAGCGGTAAATGGGTAAATCAGTAAATCGGTAGATCGGTAGTAATGACGTGCATCAGCAGATAATCCCAGGATCGGGCGTAATCCTGGGATTATTTTTGGGGAAGATTAGCAGAAACATTTGGCGATGGCTGTTCGTCTGAAGATGGTCCGGACAAACAACGTTTAGTATCACACGAGAGAGACGACCACGCTGACTTAATAGGGGCAGTCGTCTCTAGAAAAGAAAACTAAGTATGCAAAAGTTATGTCATTTCTTACAACAGACCATCATTACCGGTTTTACTTTGAGCGCACTGGTTCTGACCGCCTGTGTGCCGATTCAGCCAGTCGACAACGGCACTGTCCCCAATGGGACGATGCCAAGCGAAAGTGTAGCAGCCATGACTCAAGCCGCGACCATTGTCACTTGGCAAGGTGAGCCACTAGACGGGAGTAACCCCTGTGTTGAACTGCACATTGACGCGGTGGGCCAGGCCCAATTTGGCCTGTGTGGTCAGGCAGAGCAGCACACCACCTTGAGCGAATCCCGTCAAGCTGAGCTAGATGAACTACAACGGCGCTTGGCACCCTTTACGTCTGAAACGCCAACCGGAACCGTGACCTTTAATGGCTTTGGAACGAGTGGCAACCCCGCTTGGCAACGTGCGATCAGTGCATGGGCACAGGTTGCCTATGGTGAAGTAGCTAGTGGTGGCGTCAGCACCCCTACCCCAATCGTGATGAGCTGGGCGCTTGGCGTAGATCCCGAACAACCGACGCTGTGTAAGCAGCTCGCAGTGCTGAGCTATGGTTTGGTTTACGCTACCCCCCTGCCTTGTGATGGCCTACCAATCACGGCTACCGTAACGTTTGTGGGGGGCTGGCTCAATGACCCGCAGCTAGCCCAGCTTGATTACTGGTTAACCGCGTTGGCCCCGGTCGAAGGGGATGAGGGTTACTTTACTGGTCGTGGCAGCGCCGCCATCACACCGGTTGAACAGCGAGCACTTAGGGCATGGGCAGCGTTGGTCTACAACGAAGTCAACAGTGGGCGCGCCAGTGCAGCGGGTGCCACCGCCATGAGTTGGTTCCTGCCTAGCTCGGCTGGGATTGGCGAACTGTGCAAGCACCTCACCGTGCTTAGCTTTGGCTATGCCTATGCCGAAATCGTCCCTTGTGAGGGCGGGGTCACCGTACAAACAACTGGTGGGCCATTGACTGCCGCCGAATTGCAGCAATTTGATGGCTGGCTCTATGAACGAGCAGCCCACTATGTCGAAAACAACTATCTCGCCGGGAGTGGGACTACAGCTGTCACCGAAGCAGAAAGCAGCGCAATTGATACGTGGGCCGCCGCCCTCTATGACCGTTTGACAGCGAATGAAGGGAGAGCGGGCGACGATTTCGAGCTGACCGCCTGGCAGGGCTTTACCGCAGATAGTGGTTTTGTCATCTACTATCCGCCGACGCTCTACACGGTCAGCGTAGAGGAAGGGGATGGAAATTCGCCCTTCTCGGGTCCGATTGTATTAACACCAACCGCCGCCCTGAATGAGCGGGTGCCACAGGCACAGAGCTATACGCTTTCAATGCTGGCGCATGTTGCCGACAAACAGTATTCACTTTATGAGCCGGTGGCGTTATTGGCAAATGGGCAACAGTTATCCTATCTACCTTCCTTTCTGGAAGGGCGCACGATTGCGAAAACCCATTTAGCCGACGCACCAGCGGTCCGCGTCGATGATGTCGCCGTCGGCCCAGTCGGGATCAACACCCAAATCACTGCGATCCGTGCCGACATCGTTTACGAGTTGGTCGTTGAGCCGGCGCAAGTCGTCAGCAATGGCGATGCCGCTGCCGATCAGGCAAATCGGGCGCTGGTTGAACAGATGATTAACACGTTACGCTTTGTGCGCTAAGGGTTGAATGAATGCAATCCCAGAGACAAAAAACGTGTTTAAACACGTTTCGCATACCAGCTGCTGAATTCATTCAACAGCTGTCAACAAGGAAATCAACGATGCAGACAAACCATGATCAACCAACCTTTTACCAACTAATTTCACTGCTCTTGCTGGTCACCCTCCTAGCTGGGTGTGTGACCACCATACCGGGCGCGACCGTTCCAGGCGAGATACCGCCGCACGCAGGTGCGCCCACAGCGGAAACCGACAACCCAGCCGCGCTCAATCAACGGCAAGTGTTGGCGATGCAGTTACAACTTGATTTGGATGCGGTAGAGATTACATCCGTTGAAACGGTGACCTGGGGCGACCAGTGCTTGGGCGTGCCGAACCCGGTCGAACTCTGTGCCGCGGCGGAAACGCCGGGCTATCGCATTACGTTAACCGCCAACGGGGAAGCGTATGTCTACCACACCAACGAAGATGGTTCGCTAGTGCGCTTAGCGGAAGCGCCCGCACCCCAGATCGGCGCGACGATCATCGAGTGGACCGGTACCGACGACAGTGGCTGTAACACCGCGCTGATCAGCGCGGATGGTGTTGCGATTGGTCGCTGCTATGCCCAACTACTGATTGTACCGTTTGGGATGGAGAGCCGCATTGTAGATCTGGCCGAGTTTGCTGCGACCTTTGCGCCGTTCGAGGCAGACACCCCAGCTGGTGCGGTGATTTTCAACGGTGCCGGCAACACGGCAGCCACCCCGGCCCAACAGCGCATGATCGCCGAGTGGGCACGGCTGGTACAATTGGAGGCACAAGGAGGACGCAGTGGTGCCAGTTGGGGTTTAGCCTTTGCCTGGCATCGCGAGGGTGGCTTTGCCGGCTTCTGTGACGATCTGACCGTCTATGTGACCGGCGAAGTATGGGCGGGATCCTGCCGCGGCGCGACGCCCGAGGATCTGGGGCACTTCCGCCTGTCTGCCGAGCAGTTGACGACGCTTTACCTATGGGTCGATACCTTTGCGCCATTTGAATATGGGCAGCGCGATCTGGCCACGGCTGACAGCATGACCGTGTACCTGCTCTTCTCCGGTGCTGGTGCACAAACGGCTACCGAGGCGGACCAGGCGTTGATCCTTGACTTTGCCCAGCATCTTTTTACTGAAGGTATAGAGATGGGAACTGAAATCCCCAGCAGTGACGCAGCAGAAAGCGACACCGGTGAAGCGTATGTCGAAGCGGTTGAGGTACGCATTCAGGAATCCTTCCCTGTACAGGTGCAGGTGGTGGTGCGTGGTCAGTTGCCCGATGCCTGTGCGTTTGTGGAGGCGACCGAAGTTAGCGTCGAAGGCAATACGTTCTACGTCAGCCTGACCGTGGCGCGCAAAGCGAACATGCGTTGTGCGCAAATGCTCACACCGTTTGAAGAGGTGGTACCGCTCGACACTGCCGACTTACCGGCCGGCACATACAGCGTGCAGGCCGGCGAGGTGGTTGCAGAATTTGATTTGCAGCAATAAATAGCAGCCAGGCTAAGCGTTCCGGGGACGAACCAAAAAAAGTTCGTTTCCCCCGATTCGTCAGGTTCGTCCCCGGAACGCTTGGCCCCATCATCACACTGCGAGGTAACTTTATGACAACCGCGCAAGCAAGCGCAAGCGCCATCATCACTGCACCGCCCACTGTCATTTACGCCGTGCTAGCCGACTATCGTAACCATCACCCCCACATTTTGCCGACCCAATATTTTCGCAATTTTGTGGTTGAAGAGGGTGGGCAGGGGACCGGCACCATTTTTCGTACCGCCGTTCACGTCTTTGGCAGCAAAAGCAGCAACCACATGATCGTCAGCGAACCACAACCGGGCCGCGTGCTCAGGGAAGAGGATCTGGAAACAGGGCTAGCCACCACCTTTACGGTCACGCCAGTTGCCAACGGCCAACAGAGCAACGTCGAGATCAAAACCGTTTGGCAACGCAAGGTTGGGTTGGTCGGTCAGTTCGACGCGTGGACGACCGGCCTGGTCATGCGCATGATCTATCGCAAGGAATTAGCACAACTGGCTGCGTACATGCAGCGGGTACAACTGTGATCGTTTAGACCAATTGGCGCAACCGGAATGCAGGGGGTTGACAAGATCGCCTTGGGCTAAAGCCACAGGGCTACCTAACAACGCCGGGTAAACCCGGCTAAGGGAGGGGGGTACCCGGCGTTGTCCCGTAGTCCGGGTGCCCATTGGGCACGTTGACGGCGGGGTGGGATGGCAACCCCCTAATAGAGAAAGCAGAGAAACCTGGCACAATCGTGTACTGCGCATCAGGGGATGCGCAGTACACGATTGTGCCAGGTTTGATTGTGTTATCCATAAGATCCCTTTGAACCGACCAATTTAAGTGATCCACGAAGACACCCGAAGGGCTGCTTCTTTAGTGTGTCTTCGTGGATCGCGATTGCGCATGACGCGTTGCCAAGCTGTATCTTGCTGATCAGCAAGGGTGCAAAGTTGTCATTAATCGTCACTAAGTGTCATGCAGAGTGCACGATGCGTTTGGAAAAGATAGGTAGTATTATTGTATAATAAAGTATCATCAACTATTACCCCGGCCATCGATATCCCAACAAACTGACAATGAGAGAAACCAGCGCGCTATGACGAATGACCTGCTTGCGCACAAGGAAGTGGCGTCCAATCTGGCACTTTTCACGGCTTGGGTAGAGGCCCAGATGGCACAGCGTAACCTGCCTGGGCTGGCCGTGGGGATTGTCTATGACCAGCAGTTACTCTGGAGTCGTGGCTTTGGCTATGCTGATCTGGCTGCCCAGACGGCCGCGACCCCGACCACGCTCTATCGCATTGCTTCGATTACCAAACTTTTTACCAGTCTGGCGGTGCTGCAACTGCGCGACGCCGGGCTGTTGCAACTGGATGATCCGGTGACCAAACATCTGCCCTGGTTTCAGATCCAGAATCCCTATCCCGACACGCCAACCCTCACAATTCGCCATCTGTTGACCCATGCCGGTGGGTTGCCCCGCGAAGCCGCCTTCCCTTATTGGAACACCAACGAATTTCCCACACCCGCAGCGATCCAAAGTGCCTTGCCCACACAGGAATTAGCCATTCCTACCGCCTCTGATTGGAAATATTCCAACCTGGGGTTGACCTTGGCCGGTGAGATCGTGGCCGCAGTCAGCGGGACGCCCTACACGACCTATGTCACTGAACAGATCTTGCAACCATTGGGGATGACCAATACCTTTGTCGAGACGGTACCAGCCGCTCACCCGTTGTTGGCAACTGGTTATGGTCGCCGCCTGCCCAATGGGACGCGCACCCACGGCCTGCACACCGACTGCCGAGGCATTGGCGCCGCCGCTAATATGGCTGCCAATGTAGAAGATTTGGCCAAGTTTGTCATGCTCCAATTTCGGGGTGGCCCACGGCAGGGGGCACAGGTTTTGGCTGGTTCATCCCTGCGCGAAATGCACCGCGCTCAATGGCTCAATGATGATTGGTCAGCCGGGCGGGGCCTGGGCTTCTATCTCTGGCGCTTGCATGGCCGTACCCTGGTTGGGCATGGCGGCGCGCTCCAAGGTTATCGCACCGAATTGCAATGCGCACCGGCTGACAAAATCGGCGCGATTGTGTTGACCAATGCCGATGATGGCATGCCCTTGATCTACATCGATAAGATCTTTCAATGGCTTGTCCCGGCCATTCTGAAAGCGGCTGCGCCCACACCTGCTGCCGATACCCAAGCCGAGCGCTGGCAACCCTATGTCGGGCGCTATCGTAACCCTTGGGGCGACAGTCAGGTGTTGATCTACAATGGCGAACTCATCATTATCTATCCTGCCGAACCCGACCCCTTGGCGGGTATGACCAAGTTAAAACCGGTGGCTGAGCACACCTTCCGTATCGAAAGCAAAGAACGCTTTGATACCCACGGCGAGTTGGCGCATTTTGCGCTGGACGAAACCGGCCATGTTATCAGCCTCCAACTTGGTCACGTTTACACCTATCCAGTCCCTGAATGGTGATCTTTGCCCCCGATCCTGCTGTTAATATGCCATCCCCCCGTTCGCATTTTACCAAGCCACCTCACCCTAATCCGCTCCTGCTAAGGGAGGAAATCTGGGGCTCCCAGCTAGATCCCCTCCCCACTTTGGGGAGGATTAGGGTGGGGTTAGTCGTTACTACGCATGTTACCTACATTCAAAGGAAGCTAAAACATGAAAAGAAGCAAGCTGTTATGGGGTATTGTGTTGTTATTTGTACTGGTCGCCTGTGCGCCGGCCACACCGGGGGCACCCGCAACCACCGGGGAGAGCGCACCCGCCGGGGAGCCACAGCAGGGTGGCTATATTATGGTGGCGAATATTGAAGACCCCGACTCGCTCGATCCCCACAAGACCATTATGGCGACCGCCTCGAGCATTCAAGCCTGGATTTATGATGAACTCTTTTATATTGGTGCCGATGGGCTGCCCAAAGGGTTGCTAGCCGAATCCTGGACGGTGAGCGAAGATAGCAAGATGCTCACGATTGTGCTACGCGAGGGGCGCAAGTTCCATGATGGCACGCCAGTGGATGCGAAGGCAGTCGAATTCACCTTTAACCGGCTGCTCGATCCGGCCACTGCTGCGCCTGCCAAAGATCAGGCCGGCCCGCTTACCAAAGTGACCGCCGTCGATGATAAGACCGTCACCTTTGAATTTTCGGAACCCTACGCGCCCTTCTATTTTGCCGCCAGCACTGCCTACTTTGGAATTATTTCGCCCACCGCCGTTGAAGCGCTCGGTGACGAATTTGGCCGGCAACCGATCGGGAGTGGCCCCTTTATGTTCAAAGAGTGGAAGGCCGGCCAGGAGATCACCCTGGTGCGCAACCCCGACTATGTCAATGCCCGCGAGGATCGCACCAACCCAGGTGCCCCCTATGTGGACGGCATTATCTTCAAGAATGTGCCGGAAGTCGGTACGCGCATTGCCGCCATGGAAACCGGCGAAATTAATATTTTAGGGCTTTCGCGCGAATCGGTCTCCCGCTTCCAGGACGACCCTGAATTTCAGATTATCTCGACCGAAGAGACTGCTAGTATTAACTTTCTGGAATTTAACTACAAGCGTGCGCCCTTTGATGATCCGGCCTTCCGGCGCGCCTTTGGCGTGGCGATTGACAAGGAAGCGATTCAGATCGGAGCCTATGGCGGCTTTGGTTCACTCAACTACAACCCCTACCCCAATGGCAACCCCGGCTATGATCCCGCGATTGGGGAAGAGTTTGGGATGAAGTATGATGCTGAAGCGGCCAAGACGATGTTTGATGAGCTGGGCTGGCGCGATGAAGATGGCGACGGCACGCGTGAAGCGCATGGCGTCACCGGCGTTGAGGATGGTACCGCGGCGGCGTGGACCTGTTGGACCTATCCCTTTGAGATCAAGCAGCGCGAGTGCGAGATCATTCAGGCCAACATGGCCGACATCGGGATTAAGATTGAAGTCAAGCTGACTGATTTCGGCACCATGTCTGCGGAGATGCCCAAGGCCGAATTTGACTTTGATGTCATGCGCTGGACCTGGAACGAGCCAGTAATCCTCTCCCTGCTCTTTAAATGCCCCGGCTGGAAGGAACTCTTCTGTGACGAAGCGCTGGACGCCATGCTCGTTGCCGCCGAGACCGATATGGACCCGGCGACGCGCTTGGAAAAGGTGAAAGAACTCCAGCAATATATCCTGGAGCAGGCGATCATCATCCCCTTCGTCAGTGACTGGTATATCACCGCTTCGGCGGCCACTGTCAATGGCCTTGGCTATGATGCCACCTTTGGTCTGAACTTTGAGGATGTGTGGATCAGCCAGTAGGATGACAAGGTGACAGGGTGACAAGATGACAAGATGACAGGGGGACAAGAAATCCGAACAGGTCATCTTGTCCCCCTGTCCCCCTGTCACCCTGTCACCCTGTCCCCCATTCGCGCACCGTTTCTCCAGTGAGGCTACACTTTGTTACTTTACCTGATCCGTCGTTTACTCTTTGTTATACCCGTGGTGATCGGTGTGTTGACGCTGGTCTTTCTCATGCGCGTCCTGGTCCCCGGTGACCCGATTGAGATCATGTTCCTGGGCCAAGTGCCGCCGGACCCTGATACGGTGGCTGATATTCGCCGTGAGCTGGGGCTAGACAAACCCTTAGCGTTGCAATATGTGCAGTATGTGGTGGGGGTGGTGCAAGGGGATCTGGGCAAGTCCGTGCGCACGCGGCGGCCAGTGTTGGATGAGATTCGCGATCGCTATCCAAATACCCTCATTCTAGCCGCCGCCAGCTTGGTCGTGGCCTTAGTAGTTGGACTAACGACAGGGGTGCTGGCCGCGATCTATAAAGATAGCTGGATCGACAACCTGACCATGTTTATTGCACTCTTTGGCCTTTCGATGCCGGCCTTCTGGTTTGGGCTGATGATGATCCAAACCTTTGGCGTCTATCTGCGCTGGTTTCCCGTCATGGGCTCCGGCTCGTTCAGGCATCTGGTCATGCCGGCGTTAACGTTAGGTTTAATCGCGTCAACAGTGCAAGCGCGCGTGGCCCGTTCCAGTATGCTCGAAGTGTTGACCTCGGACTATGTACGCACGGCCCGCGCCAAAGGGTTGAGCCGTGCGGTTGTCATTCTGCGCCATGCGCTGCGCAACGCGCTGGTACCCACGATGACTATTTTGGGTTTACAAGTGGGTGGTCTGCTCGGTGGTGCGTTCATCATCGAGGCGGTCTTTGCTTGGCATGGTGTGGGTGAACTCGCCGTGCAAGCCATCTCGCAACGGGATTTTCCCGTAGTGCAGGGCATCATCGTGGTGGTCGCCACGACCTATGTGCTCGTCAATGTCTTGATTGATCTCAGTTACCGCCTGCTAGACCCGAGAATCGAATATGAATGAGCAAATGGTCACCACCAAAGTGTCCCCGCCCACTTTCATTGCCGAACGCAGTGGGGTAAGCCTCGTCTTGCGTGATCTCTTTCGCCGCCGCGCCGCCCAGATTGGCGGGGTGATTGTCCTCAGTTTGGTCTTAATGGCACTCTTCGCCCCATGGATCGCGCCTTATGATCCCTACGCGATCAACGTGCGCGAGCGCTTATTACCCCCCGCGTTCGCCCATCCTTTCGGCACCGACGACTTGGGGCGTGATCTCTTCAGTCGCGTCATCTATGGCGCGCGCACGACGATCCAAACCGGTGTGGTCGTCGTTTTGATTGCGGCCTCTTTTGGTTCGCTCATCGGCCTGATCTCCGGCTATTATGGGGGAACCGTCGATCTCATCATCATGCGCGTGATCGACATTATGTTGGCCTTCCCCTATATTTTGCTCGCGCTGGCGATTGTCGCCACGTTGGGGCCAAGTCTGCAAAATGCTCTGATTGCGATTGGGCTGGCCTATGTGCCCGGTTGGGCGCGCTTTGTGCGCGGCAATGTCTTGACGCTGAGTAAACAGGAGTATGTCACCGCTGCTGTGGCTATCGGTGCGCCGTCACATCGGATTATGCGCCGCCATATTTTGCCCAACATTCTCTCGTCGATCATCGTGTTAGCCAGCCTGGATTTCCCTGCCGCTGTCCTCTCTACCGCCGCGTTGAGTTATGTCGGCCTTGGCGCACAACCACCGACGGCGGAATGGGGCGCGCTGCTCACCGGTGCGCGCAGCTATATGCGTACCGCCTCATGGCTGGTCAATTTTCCCGGCCTAGCCATCTTTATCACAATGCTCGGCTTTAACCTGCTCGGCAACGCCCTGCGCGATACGCTTGATCCGAAGTCGCGCAATCGATAGGGCTAAGGGTTAGGCAGCGGCTTCGCGGTAGATTGGCATTCGGCTGCCCCAAATTTATCATTATTAACTCATATTACGCAGGGGACAGTTAGATTCACTGTCAGCAGATTTTGAGAACGGATTTAGCTGATAGCATGATCAAAATCCGTTCGATTAGTAACGGTAGAACGGATTTTGTCAAGGTGCATCCGTTCAATCTGTTCTCAAAATCTGCTGACAGCGTCCCCTGCGTAACATGAGATTATCAGTCCCCTACTTTGCCCATATTGGCGGAACAGATCCACAAGTCGGCGATAGTGAGGACATGATCACCATCAATGTCGGCGCGGTAAGCGCTTACGTTCGGATCAGGAGTTAAAGGGGGTTGATCATGCGCTTGCATATGCTCTACCAAAATATTGTAATCTGTCATCGTGACCTGATTATCTTGATTGAGATCACAGCCCCACAACGGCCCATTGGGATTGAGGGCGGGATCGGTTAAATCTAAACGCATACCTTCCGTCAGCGTCACGCTCACCCGACGGTTCAGATGCATTGCCCCGCGTACGAAGATCTGATAGGTTTGGCCATAGACCAAATTGGGATTATTTGGCAGTAAGGTGGCTGTACCGTAGTTACCATCTGGAATGGAGAGAGGAGAGCCCCATCCACTGGTCTGATAAAGTGTTTGCGTCCCAGACGCATCGTTGATCGTGACCTGAAAGGGGACATCTTGCTGACGACCCGCGCCGGCATCGCGCTGTTCAAATTGCACCCGCACATTGAGTGACTCGACTTGGACAGGGGCAGGTGGTGTGGTAGCACAGACCAAATCGGTTGCAGCAGAGCGCCCATAGATGTTGAAGGCCGAGATGCTGTAGCAGTGGTATGAGTTGGGAGCCAGCCCGCCATGGGTAAATGCAACGCTGTTGGCCCCCACATCGAAAGCCGTGGAGATTTCATGAACCGTAAAGCCCTCTTCATTGTCGGCATTATCAGTCCAAGCGATGGAAATGCTTGTGGCATCGACCGCTGTCACCTGCACATTCGAAGGTGCTGCCGGCGCGCTGCCATTTACCTGGATTGCCACCAGCGCATGCTCGTTCAGCGCGCCATCATTCGCGATCAGAATCAACACATAGTTGCCTGGCGTGGAAAATGTTGCCGTTGTCTGCGGCTGATCCGCCGGGGCAAAGGTAACATTGCCGGGGCCGGTCACTTTTTGCCATAAGATTGTTAGCCGACCATTTGGCAACCCATCATCACTTACTGTACCGTTGAGCGTCGCGGTTGCCGGCCAGGTAATGGTTTGCGCGCTGCCAGCATTGACCACGGGCGGCTGGTTGACCGGTGTGTTGGTAAAAGTTGGCGTGTTGGCTGGGGTGTTGGTAAAAGTTGGCGTGTTGGCCGGGGTATTGGTAAAAGTTGGCGTGTTGGCTGGGGTGTTGGTAAAAGTTGGCGTGTTGGCCGGGGTATTGGTAAAAGTTGGTGTGTTGGCCGGTGTGTTGGTAAAAGTTGGCGTGTTGGCTGGGGTGTTGGTAAAAGTTGGTGTGTTGATTGGAGTTGGTAATGATGTATTGGTTGGCGGGATCGGGGTAACCGTGAAGGTCGGCGGCACCGGCGTATTAGTTGCAATCGGAGTGAAGGTTGGAGTGAATGTCGCTGTGGGTAGGGCCGTGCTCAATGGGAATGGAGTTCCCGTTGGCTGACGAGTAACCGTCAGCACAGTTGTAGGTGTCGAAACAGCATCAAGCATACTTCTAGCAGAACTTGAAGAAACAATCAAAGGCAGATAGATTCTACTACTTACGGTGACTGCACTTTGCGCTGTGCTGGTATTGCCATCGTTGTCGGTGACGCGAATCGTTACCATCCCAACAAAACCACTGGGATAAGTATAAGTCACAAATCGCTCTTCACTGTTAAAGTCGAAGGTTCCATTGCTTTCAAAATCCCAGGCAAAGTTGGTTACCTGCCCGTCAGAATCCCACGAACCCGTTGCATCAAAAAACACCGGTTGTCCAATGGTACCTGTATATGCCTCGCCGGCATAAGCAAAAGGTGGTGCCGGTGTTAGTTGCACACGGTCAAGTACATAAGTGCCAATTGTTAAAGTAACACCCTGACTTGGAATGTTTTCCCCGCTGAATTCTACTCGCCACTGCCCTGGTGCAGGATTGGCAACTTCATAGATCTCCGATGTATCACTTGCCGCATAAGCAGCCACCGGCCCGGCACCATCTGGACCATAAGTTGTGCCATCAGCTGAGATTAGTTTCATTTGTACGGTGGTGTCTGTTAGAGAATTGCGCGTAGCAGCATTGGCACCGCTAGGTTTACTGCTGACAAGTTGCAATTTGAGAACGCCAGGATCTACATCGATAAATAGCGGTGCTGGCATAGAAATAATCGGCCATTCAACAATTGAGCAGGGAGAAGCGCCCAATACGGCACAAGCCACTAGTGGTCGCTTGTCTTGTCGCAAAATGAAGTCTTGCTTTCGTTCAAGAGCGTTGAGCCAGACGGAAGAATGATCATCCTTTATTGAGTGGGGTGGTTCGCAACTTAAGCTTAAGCAAACGCGGGTACGATCAAAATATAGGGCACTATCGAGCTTAACCCATCTTCGCCAAACATATTCAATGAAACCTATATCTGAGTCTGTTGCGTCTAAAGTAAAAAATGGAACTCCTACAGTTGCGCCTTTCCTTGCAATCTTGATCACATCACTAGAACTATCTAATTGCTTAAGTGAAAGAGTTAATAACGCGTCTTCACCTGTCAAGTTACATTTTGATTGTAGCGCTTTGGGCCAGGTAACAGGTACGCCTTGATGCGGACTGTCAAATGTAATTACAGATCCAATATGGTTTCTTACCCAATTGGTATCCTCATGTGCCATTAGGTAAGCCGTAATAACACCACCCATGCTATGGGCGATGATTGTAACTTTAGGAGCGTCTGGTCCGCGAGCCTTAATCAATTGCAATAGCTCATTAGCAGCTTTGTCAATTCCATCACAGGTGTCTGTCGGGTAATATACTGGGGTAATCGTAGGTGGTGGCGTAAATGTAGGAGTGAGTGGTATAGGTGTCGCGCCAGGTACTGGGCTTGTCAATGGTGTAGGGGTAGTTGCAGGGCCAGATGTGGCTGTTGCGGTCGATGTTGGTGTTGGGCAATCATAGCTCCCACCACCTTTGTAATTGAAGTGATAGTAGTTCCGAATTTTAACCCTACCACCAATAATATCTTTGCCCTTTTGCGAATCAAAATATTCCGGCACCCACTGATGAAAGCCATTACAGTGACCTTCGCTATCAATTCCTAGGATTAGAATAATATCTCGGTCTTCGATAACAGGAGAGGGAAGCAGAACTGTTTTTATGTTATAAGTGATATCATCATAATCGCGATCGCCACCATTTGTAAGATCTTCAAAACCAAATTGCGTAATATCTTGGCTTGCATTTCTAAAACCGACGAAATGGTCAACCCCATCCGGGTTCAACTTTTCTAATGAGAAAAAAGCTAGTGGGCTGCGTGAGCGGAGGTTGTCTGGATTGTTCTCCTTGAGGCGTTGCAGTGTATTGGCCTGCACAATAAAGAACATCAAAATATCGCCGCCGTTTACTTGAACTGTCACGTCAGGCGTATAAGCATCTGAGCCACTGGGAAAGACAACGCGTGCGCGCGCCAATGCGAAGTTGAGATAATCCGGATCGCCGGGAAGGCGACCATTGACTGTACCCTCAAGATTATCAACGACAATGAAGCCGAACTCGTTGTTATAGGTTGCTTGTCTATAGACAAAGTCAAACGTAACATCCTGGATACCCTCGCCTGCCACACGAAATGTTTGTACGTCTGGAAGCATCTCAAAACCAGGTGCACGCAAAACGAGTGGTGTTTCTGAACCGTCCTGATCGCCAAGGATGGGTAGACGGGCAAAGGGTGGAGTCGGATCTGCCAATACTGCACTGCTGGTGACAGCCAGCAAGGCTATAGCTACCGTTACGGTCAATACACATTGACGAAGGATATAGTCCATTGTCCTGTGCTTTCTACTTGTAGCAGGATTGTGAAGATTATAACTGCATTATGGCTACTATTACACAGCGGCCTAAATAAGCCCAGGGTATTGTCATTCTGAAGGGCGGCTTTTTGCCCTGAAGAATCCCTCGGTTATCTCTTGGTTTATTTACGCCGCACTGTACTAGCCTTACTGCTGTTAGGCCAGTTTGCGAGTGCATTATTGCCAATTAATGCAACTATTCAATTTAAAATTATTTGATACAGGAACATTTTAATAAATAATTGCCAGCATATTCTTTCTGCCATTCTCCGTTATGCTTGGCATAAACAAAGGGCTCGTTCATAATCTGCCACTCACCCTGCCCTTGTCGTCGAAGAAATTCTAATTCAAAACAGGCTATTTCTTCTATACCATTAGCTGTATCTGCCCGGTCCAAAACAATATCTTCAACACAAGTCACAGTGAAATCTTTACACTCATCGTAGCCGGGGTTGCACAAAGTAAATATCAACCCACCTCTTTCGCTAAGGCTTTCAATGGCTTTTTCTACTAAGTCAGTGGGTACACCACTCTCTTTTGGAGCAGATGATAGCGAAACTTCAGGTCCAACACAAGCACCAAGTAGAATAGTAGATACTATAAAGAAAAAGCCAAGAGCTAGATTTGATAATTTCATTTTTCTCTCCAAAATTTTTCTTATTTCAATTCTACTGAAAATGTTGTACTAAGCGATGACGGTGAAAATTTAACCAACTTGCAGTCTGCTGTTGTTAAGACACCCCCCTTCTCCCACTATAATACGCTTAATCCGTCGGCCTAACCTCTACAAAACCTCTGCACTTTCCACAGCGCGCCACAGACGTCGATGACACGCGACGCTTGCGGTGCTACCGCGGGCGATGTCAGTCTGAGAGCGGTGACAACAGAAAAATACTCTGTGGTCAACATCTGCGCGCTTGTGATTCGACCAGCGGCGTGCTATACTTTCAGCGAAATCGCCGCTGGCCTCTGATAAATTTCTTTTTGGAAGTAAAGGTTGGTTGTCATGCTAATGCGCCAAGAAATTCACCAATTAATTGATGCCCTGCCCGAATCAACGTTAATGGATCTGCGGCGGTGGCTGCGCAATCAGCGCGTCAAGCCGGCCGTTTTAGTCGATGAGCAATCCGGGCAGATCCAACCGCGCTATACACCGGTCAGATTGGCCGGCCTATGGCATGGCATCACGATTGATGACGATGAAATTCATGCCGTACGCCAAACGATGTGGGCCGGCTTTGGCGAGTCCCCACAATGACTGACTTTGTCACCGATACACATCCGTTGATTTGGCATCTAACCGGCGAGAAACGCTTATCGCCAATCGCCCGCAAGCTTTTTCTTGAGGCCGATGCTGGCCTTAACCGCATCTACGTGCCGGCAATCGTGCTGATCGAGATGGTTTACCTCGTCGAAAAAGGTGTTCTGCCCAAGCTTATGTTAGAACACTTGTTGTCGTTACTGGATACACTTAACGGCAGCTATCAGCCCCTTGCGAACGACACCAGTGTCGCACGAACAATGTTGCAAAAAGTTCCTTGGTCGGCTGTTCCTGAACTAGCTGACCGCATCATTACGGCAACAGCAATTGCACTTGACTTGCCGCTAATTACCAAAGATCAAAGAATTATAGATGCGCAAGTGGTACGTATCATTTGGTAGTTCCATTTTTTATTGACTTTAACCACCCACTCAGCCCCTTAACATTTAGACAACACCCTCATCATCCACTATAATACACATAATCCGTCATCCTACTCTGCACAAAACCTGCACACTTTGTGCATCGTTCCCAGGCAAAGGAGTCCCCACCGATGTCGCCCACGACATCAAAATCCGCATCAACTACTTCGCTGCCCACTGATCCAATTGACCAACTGCGTCACCTGTTGCGTGATCGCCGGCAGCCGGCCAAACTCAATACATCGCCCTGGCTGACCGCGGCTAGTGTCCAATTCAAGCAGCAACAGCAGCCCGAGCTGACCCCTACCACCGCGCTATTGACCTTGCTGGATGAGACGCTTGCCGCGTTGACAACCACACAACCACACCTTGCCGATCTGCTGCGTGGTCGCTTCTGGGACGGGCTGACGGTTGACGAAATGGTGATACAGCAGCGCCCCGAGCCGCAGTCAACCAGGCGCTTTCATCAACAACAAGATCAGGCGCTGCACGCCTTTGCCCAACGATTGGCGCAAAACGAAGTCTATCGTCAACAGGCGGCTGTACACCTGCAACGCCATTTGCCGATTCCCACCTATGCGCGCCTCTTTGGCATCACCCCGCTGGCCGAACAATTTCAACACTATTTGGCGGATCCACAACGTTACCCGATCATCAGCATCAAAGGCATCGGCGGTATTGGCAAAACGGCGCTGGCTGACTCTGTCCTGCGCCAATTCCTCCACCACAATCACCACTGGCATGATCTGATCTGGATTAGTGCTAAACAAGAGGATTTGACCGTCTCGGGGATTCAAGGTGTACGGACACGGATTCGCGTGGAAATGCTTTTCGATGAGTTGGGGCAAAAGCTGAATTTGCCCGATCTGCCACGATTCCCACTAGCACAGAAATTGGCAAAGCTGGCGGAGATCCTGCGCGCACAGCCCTACCTCGTCGTCTTTGATAATCTGGAGAGTGTCGAGGATTTTCGCCAACTGGTGCCATTGCTCACGCAGCTAGCGGTGCCCACCCAATTTGTGTTGACGGCGCGCACTACGGTTCCGGCGCTCAATACGGTAACTGCAGTCGAGTTGGGTGAGTTGGACCGCGCGACTGCCTACGCGTTGATTCTGCACGTAGCCGAGAAAAAGGCGGTGTCAGCGTGCAATCCAGCCCATGTCTATCGGCTCGTGGGTGGTAATCCGCTGGCCATCATGCTCGTCGTCAGCCAGATGGCATTTCTCCCTGCCGCGCGTGTGCTGGCCGGCGTGCAAACCGGCGAAACCGCTGATCTCTACCGCTATATCTATCAGCAGGCATGGTCAATTTTGGATAAAACGGCGCAGGATCTGCTCTTTGCGATCCAACGCGTCGGTGATGAGGCAGATTATACGTGGTTACGCATGGCGACGATGTTCCCGCCAGCCACGTTGGATGGGGCCCTGCGTCAGCTGCATGAGCTTTCGCTGGTGCAGCTACAACACCGGGGCAACGGTCGGCCACGTTATGCGATTCAGCGCTTAATGTCAACCTTTTTGCGCACAACGGGGTTGGGAAACGGTAAATCAACCTGGGGAGGTCGATGACGGACGGTGGTTGACCCACAAGGATCAGCGGCTTACTCCAACGCCACCAACTGCGCCACCTGTGTCACCGACCAATGTTGTACGCTTTGCCAGGCCTGCTGCCAAGCGACTGGGTCAAGTTGTGCTGCGGTCAACTGGCGCGTGCGTGCTTGGGTCGCCAGTTCCATTTCCGTCAATTGTTGCCCACTCTCGGCCTGCCAGCGGGCGGCGACGGCCAGTAACTGCACGGCGTGGATAGCGTCTTTTTCCTGGGCGGCAATCGCGGCCAACCCTTCGAGCGCGGCCATCATGCCCCCTTTGCTCTCCAGCTTGCGATAGGTGTCAAAACAGGCCTGAAAATAGTGGCGCGCTTTTGCCCATTCTTCTTGCTGTAGATAGGTGAGGGCCAAGTTAATATAGGCCCAGGCAATGCCACTTGGCGCATCCTCTTCGCGAAAAATTTGCAGCGCACGCTCAAATTGGGCCAATGCGCGTGCGGTCTCTCCCTGTCCCAACAAAGCGCGGCCCAATAAATTAGAGGCCACGCCAATGGTGGGCCGTTGATACATGGTCTGCATCAGCGGCCAGGCTTCCTCGAGATGAGCCTCGGCTTTGGCATAATCACCGAGATGGGTGGCGGCGGCCGCCAGTTGATTTAACAAACTCGCTGTCCCCCAGCGATCGCCGATCTGTCGGTAGAGGGCCAGACTTTCCTGGAGCAGGGCAAGCGCTTGTGGGTAGTCGTTGCGGCTCGCTGTAATCTTGCCCAGTTGAAAGAGGGTGTAGGCGGTATTCGGTGTATCCTGTAACATTTGCCAAATGGCCAGCCCTTCACGCATGCGTTGATCAGCCGGGGCCTGTTCTTCCAACAGGTGGTGTAATTCCGCTAATTTAACCAGCGCCCTGGCCCGCACGGCCCCGTCGGCGCGACTTTGGGCCAGCGCCTGTTGTAACCACTGGCGCCCTTCCTTCCAGGTACAACCCGCTTCCCAGGAACGCCCCAGTAGCCCCGCCAGGTGCAACCCCAGATCGGCATCATTGCCCTCTGTAATCAGCCAGTGGAGGGCGGCGTAAAAATTATTCTGTTCCAACTGCATCTGTCGTCGCCAATCCGGGGTCATATGGGTATACAGATAGGGATCAATCGATTGCGCCAATTCCGTAAAATAGGCCGCGTGTCGCTGTTGTATAGGAGCGCTTTCCCCCCGCTTGTCCAATTGTTCAAACAAATATTGACGCAATAGCTCATGTATCTCATAACGTACCCCGACACTGGTCGCAGCGGCGACTGGGGGGGCAACCCGTAGTAGCGACTTGTCGATCAGCGTTGCGATCTGGGGCAAAGTGGCCCCGGCCACCGCTTGGGCGGCGGCGCGGTTAAAGTGGCCGCGCAAGACCGCCAGCCGCGCCGCCACCTGTTGTTCCGCCGGGGCCAGCAAACGCCAGGAAGAGTCAAAGACGGCGCGCATGCTGTGGTGACGGGGGTTGGTATCCCGATCCGTATGGACGAGAAAATCCAGGCTGCGCGTCATCTCGTCGGCGATCTCATTACACGAAAGCACGCGTACCCAGGCCGCGGCCAGTTCAATGCCCAGTGGCATCCCATTGACAAGTCGGCAGACGCGAACGACGGCCGCTTTGTTCTGCTCATTTAATACAAAGTCTGGACTAATCTGCTGTGCCCGTTCGAGAAAGAGCAGCACGGCTTCGGCGCTTTCAATCGGTACCGTCGGCCCCGGCAAGGTCAGACTATCGAGTTCAAAAATTCGTTCCTCGCGCAGGCGCAAGCGCTCGCGCGAGGTGATAAGGAGTTGCAACTTCGGGGCACCTTGGCGCAGTGTTTTGATCCACTCGACCGCGTGCATGGCGTCATTTTCCAGGAGTTGCTCAAAATTATCGAGCACAAGCAATAGTTGGCGGGCGGCGCACCACTGTACTAATTGCGCTGTTCCATCGCTGCTGCCCTTTAGGGTAATTGACAACGCATCGGCGACGGCCAGCGAAAGTTGGGCTGGGCTTTGTAAGGGGGTTAAGGCGACAAAAGCCGCACCGTCAGCGAAATAGGGGGTTAACGCGGTGGCCGCGGCCAGGGCCAGGCGGGTTTTGCCCATGCCCCCTGCCCCGACCAAGGTGACCAAACCATGGCGCTCTTCCCCCAACAGGCGCAGCAGGACATTACGCTCCCCTTCCCGTCCGATCAATACGTTTGAAGTCGTCGGCAGCATAGCGACTGGGTTGCGCAACGGTGCTGCGTCTGCGGCTTGCTCGGCTGGTGCGATGGCTTCAGCCGGGGGCGATTCCGCCTCGGTCATGGCCTCGCCCTCCTCTTTGCCAAGGGGCCGGCGCGCCAATTGGGTAAAGGTCGCGACCTGGTTTGGCGGCACTTGCAGCACCTGTGCTAGCCGTTCCGCCATTTCAATTGAAGGACGGCGTTTGCCACTTTCAAAAAAGCGGATGGTCTGGACAGAGCAGTACGCAAGCTCGGCTAACGCTTCTTGGGTCAGATCGCGTTGCGCCCGGAGCCGTTTAAGCCAGTAACTAAAGGAAGTAAATGGTGCAAGTGGGTCACTCATATGAGGTAGAATTATAGCATAGGGGGATGGGCACAAAGCAAGTGGCTAATTTCTTCATGTCCATTTCTGGACGATTGCTGCACGCTTTCCCACGGCTGGCTATACTCAAATCAGAATGAGACCCCTAGTTTCGGTCAGCGTGCGTCGCACTGACCAAAGAATCTAGCGGACTGGAAACAGTTGGCGGTCAGTGCGACGCACGCGATCCCGTTAGCCAGCAAAACGCCGGTTCTCAACTTGACTTCAGTATAGACAATAAAAGCCAAGAGCCGTACTGTCCGGAAGCGGACAGTACGGCTCTTGGCTTTCTCTATCTATGCCAGACTTACACAACGATGCTTTTTGCCACAGGGCGCACAGAAAGCATATTCAGTAGCGCGCAGTGTAATCTGCATCCCCTGATGCAGGCACCCGTTCGCATCTGAGGATGCGAACTACACGTTGCGGTCTACTGATATTCCTCTCTGCTCTGTGGCAGTGTATAAGTCCTACTTCGTGATGGCGGTCGTATTCGTCATCGCGGTTGTCGTCGTCAGCGTCGACGTCACTGCAATGGTCGGCAACGCATCGAGCGCTTCCAAACCGGCCAACAACTGCGCATCGTCACCGGCGACCAACTCTGCCGGCGTTAGCTCTTCCAGCGTATTGGGCGTCAACAGGTCGGCGCTGGCGGTCAGTGGCACCTCGACATCGGGTGCAATGCCTTGCTTGCGGATGAGGCGCCCTTCGGCCGTCAACCATTGGCTGGTGCCCAGCAGCAAGGCGGATCCATCTTCTAAACGGAAGGTTTGCAACACGGTGCCGGTGCCAAAGGTGGTTTCGCCAATCAGCTGCCCGCGTTCATAATCCTGGATGGCGCCGGCAAAGATCTCGGATGAACTGGCCGAGCCAGGATTGATCAGCACGACCAGCGGGATCTCGGTGGCCACACCGCCTGCTTCGACTTCAAAGGCGCGGCGTTCGCCCTCGGCGTTCTCCTCTTGTAGAACATTGCCTTCGCTGAGAAATTGACTGGTAACCCCAATCGCTTGGGCCAACAGGCCACCGGGATTGTTCCGGACATCCACAATCAACCCAGCTGCGTCGGCCGCTTTAATCTCTGCCATGGCGGCGACGACCTCTTCCTTGGCATTGGCACTGAATTGGGTTAGCCGCAGCAGCGCGACATCTGTGCCTGGCACCATTGCCCAATCAACCGCTGGGATGTTGATTTCACCGCGCTCAATCGTAATATCAATGGTCCCCTCTTCATCTTCGCGCAACAAGGTCAAGGTGACCTCAGTGCCCTCGGGGCCGCGGATCTTTCTGGCAATCTCGGTCAGCGAGAGGCTGGTCACATCTTCGCCATCGACACTGATGATGATGTCCCCAGCCTTGACACCGGCGCTCGCTGCCGGTGACCCATCAAAGGGGGCAACGATGATCGGCAGGCCATCGGCTACCCCTAACTGTGCGCCAATGCCGGTAAATTTACCAGACATAGAAGTCTGTTGTTGCTCCAATTGCTCTGGCGTGAGAAAGGCGGTATGTCCTTCATCGCCGAGGGCGCGTACCAGCCCATCGATAGCACCGTAGGTCAATGCATTGGAATCGAGGACTTCACGATCAATAAAGTTCGTCTGTACGACACGCCACGCTTCCCAAAAGACATCAAACCCCTGTGGGCTACCCGGCAGGGCAAAGGCGGCTGAAGCGCCCGGCAGGGCCTGCACCAAAGGTGCCGTCGCACCAACCACGGTACCGGCCCCAAAGGCTAGCACAATCACCAACACCAGCCCAATAATACGGACGCTTTTCAATTTCATAAACTCCATAATTTTCTCCACAATTACCCACAGGTCAAGACGCCCTTTAGATCAAGACGCTCGTCAGATCGAGAGCATGGCTTTGGCCATGGCCTCTTGTTTGGCTTCTTGCCCTCGTTGGGACGCGTTAACTTACAATAGTGCCGGTAACTTTCCTATATGCTACTCATGTTCGCAGCTGATCATGAGTAGCATATAGGAAAGAGCTTAGAACAAGTTCAGAATGCGTAGAATTTAGGTTCTATTGACATTTCAATTTTGCAGGTTTGAAACCTGCGACTAACACCGAAAAGCCGGCCAATTCGATTGGCCGTTTTAGCAAATGTCAACAGAACCTAGGCTAGTCGCACGTAAATTGACCGATGAAATTACGACTTGTGCAGGCGGAATGGATTGGCGCGCCGGCGAATGACTTTATCATAGAGTCGTCTGGCCCATGCTTTCCAGAAGATCGGTTCCAATGCACGCCAGGCTTGGCTCAGCTCTTCACTGGCGGCTAGCTCGTGGGGCTGTGGTGGCCCATAGGTAACCGCGGCCACTGGCGGGCGGCTAAAGCGGTGGAGGACATAGCGATGAATGATTTGCGTAATGAATGAGCGCCCCTCTGGCAGGGCACGACCAATGCGGCGGCCCTGCTCATAGGGCGTTTCATTATCGATAACTCCAAGCCCCAGGCGCTGCGTCCAACGCTGCATCCGTTCAAAGAGCAGCAAGGGTTGGTCTGGCGTAAAGGTGGTGGGGCCAAAGCGCGGCGAGCGGCGCAGTCCCCAGATCCCTACCACCAACAGTAATGGCGTTAAGATCGCCCATAACCACCAAGGCAGACCAGCCATGCCCGTGTTTGCCTCCGCCCCTGTATCAAAAGGGGAACCGTCGCCAAAGTCAGGATTCATCAAATCCTCCATTGTTGGCTCTGGAATCGGCTCGTTGCCTGTTTGGGACGAAGGCTCCTCTAGGCCGGCCCCCGGATCGGGCACTTCCTCGCCGGTAGGGCGACTCAAGGGACTTTCCCCGGCTGTGGGTTCAAATTCGATCCAGCCGTAGGTGGGGAAGTAGACTTCGACCCAGGTGTGTGCATCGCGCTCGGTCGTATAATAGAGGTTGCTTTCCTCATCATAGGTGCCTTCGGCATACCCACTGGCCGTGCGGGCGGGAATGTCCAGGCTGCGTAACATGGTTGCCATCGCGGTCGCATAGTAATCACAATAGCCGGTGCGAATATCAAAGAGGAAGTACTCAATGGGATCAACATCAGCTGCGGGGGCCGCAATGGTATCTGTATAGGGAATCGTGCGCAGGTAACTTTCAACTGCCTTCACCTTCTCATAGACGGTCGGCTGCTCAGCGGTAACTTCAAGGGCCAGGTCGGAAACCCGCGGTGAAAAGTTCTCGGGGAGTTGCAAATAGCGTTCTTGGATATCAGCAGGATACTCCGTGCTGGCTTCCAACAGTGCCCGTTCGGTGACGACTGTCTGCCGACTGATGACCGAGTAGGTGTCATTGATTTCAAGCGGCGTACTGGCACGGGCAAAGGTAATTTCAACCGCAGCGGGGGTCTCACCGGTTTGGGCCGTGGCCAGGAACGGTTCGGCGGAAACGGGTTGAACACTGGCATCAAGCGCAATATCGGTGTAAAGCAGGTCGGGCGCGCCAAAGATTACATCGCCAGTCGGGGCGGCAAGTTGAAAGGTTTGGGTGATCGCCTCACGCAGCTGCCAGTTGGCTGCCGGCAATGGCACCTCGGCGGCAAAGTCCTGTTGTGTTGCGCTCGTGTTCTGCCATTGGCGTCCATCAAAGGTGTCAAAGACGACCGCCCGCCAATAGCGGCCCTGGGCCGTCGCCACCCAAAAGATAATATCGTTTCCCACATTACGTTCACCGCCAAGGCTCAGCGATTTACCAAACGCGGCGGCCGTCGGGCGTGACTGACGCTGCAGCCCTTCGTAATATTGATTAAGATCTTGGCTGGTGGTCTCGTACCAGCGGTTGACGTCATGCATTAAGTAGCGGACGGCACTGCTACGCCCCAGCCCCGGCGAGAGCCAGGCCAGGACCAGCACTAAGACGCTGTACATCAACCCGGTCCGAATAAAGTCGAACGAAATGTCCTGACTGAAATAGGTGCGTTGGGCACGCCAGCGCACCTGCTGCTCGGCCAGATTGGTATGCACCAGCAACACAATCGTGATAAAGGCAAAGAAGACCAGAAACCAGAGGGTCGAGTTAGGCGCATAATAGGTGTTGATCAGCAGCACCACACCGGCAGGGATGATCGCCCGCCAGGTGTAGCCGTGGCGAAAGATCGACCAGATCCCCAGATAGGTCAGCCACCACACGAGAAAGCAGATCTCAAAGATAAACATATAGTTGTCGGCGGTCGCCTCGCCGCCAAAGGCCGCTTCGGTCCAGGTCAGCAGCCGGTAGAGCACAAAGTAGACCTTGGCTTGGAGTTCTGGAAAGCCAAATTCCAGGAAGGATTGGCTATCGGCTTTGCTCACCAGCCCACGCATGAGGAAGAGAATCCAGGCTAGCCCAGTAAACATGCCATGCGAAAAGGCAAAAAAGCTGTCAAAGCGACTGTAGGCCATCAGCAGGCTCATGGCAATCGCACCTAATGTGACTGGGATCAGCAAGCCCATATTGGGCACATAACCGGCCGCGTCCAGCGAGCCGGCTACGGTCAAAAAGAGTAGCGCGGTGAGAATGCCGGTTAAGACAATGCCATCCTCAAAATAGATATTATGTGCATAGCGAAAGCGATAACCCGTCGGTTGCACGTTGCCCGCCGGTTGCATTGTCGATGTCGCCATAAAGGTTCGTTATCCTCTCAATCCTACAATTCAGGTTTATACACCTGCCACCACTGGGCAGACGCATTAACCTCAACTACAACAGCCACCACAAAATGCCGCTCAGCAATAAGAGGCCAAAGAGTGCGGCCAATAGGGTGACAAACGTTACACCAAAATGACTTGGTGTGCTTTGTAATGTAAAAAATTGCGCCGGCGAGGTCACCGTTAGCAAGGCATTGCGGGTAAGGCTGCCTTGGGTGGTGCCACCGGCCAGTTCAACTGCCACCCAACTATCCTGGGCCAGTTTGCGCCAGTTTTGGGCGGCATTTCGATAGTTCGCGGCCTGAATGCGCGCCTTGAGTGCCTGTTCGGCTTCGATGGCGGCACTTGGGTTAAGCGCCACGGCCTGTGCTTCCAGTGCTGCCGCCTCACTCTCCAGTGCCGTCGCTTGTGTCAACCACGCCTCGCCGGCGGGCTGCAAGTCAAGCGCTTGGGAAAGCTGGACCTGTTGTTGGAGCCAGGTACTTTCAATGGTCACAATTGGTTGCAGTTGACGCAACAAAGTCGCCACCAAGCTCCATTCGTTGCCGGCTGGAATCAAGGCCGCCAATGCGGCAAACGAGGTGGAAACGGGCGCAACCACGACGACCCGTCCTGCTGGTTGACCCCCGGCCACGGTAATCGCTGTTTGGGCGACGGTGACTTGCGGGGCGGCACTGCTCTGTAAGCTGGTCGCCAGCTCAGTTAACGCCGCATCGGCGGCTGCTTGCTGATCAGCGTGACTAATGCCGGTTAATTCTACACGCACTTGCTGGGGTAGGATCGTAGTCGTGATCTCCCAACGGCGAAAGATCGTGCGCGCTTGGGGGGGCGGCAAGAGCGTTGCATCAATAATCGCGTCACCAGCCAACGCAATGGCAGCCTCACGGTTATCTTGTTCGACTAATTGCAAGGCCTGGCGGATCGTAATCGCGCGCTTGGTCTGTGCTAATGTAATCGCATCGACGTTTGCTGCTGGTAAAGCGGCTAGCTCGTCTACCAAGGCCAGGGCCTGTGGCCACTCCTCGCGGCGCTGAGCCTCGCCCAATAGCACCTGCAGGCCATCCGCCAACCACTGGGTCAACTCGGCACGCCCTGCTGCGTCCGCGGGTAACTGGGGCAGCGCTTGTTGGACGGCATCGACCAACGCCTGTGCATAGGCACTATTGACCGTGCCATCCGTCTGTGCCACCTGGCTGCGGTAAAGGGTGGCCAAGCCCCGATAGAGCGCCGCCAAATCAGCACTGCTCCCTGCGCTGCCGGCTGTTGTTAATGCCTCAATCCCGGCCGTGTAAGCGGCCAACGCTTGCGCATAGAAACGTTCACGTACGGCCTGATAAGCCGCATCGGTTGGGGTTGCGCCTAATAGTTGTGCATAGAGCGCCCCCAACGCTTGATAGTTGGTACCGTCACTTTGGGCCGCGGCCGTCAGCGCACTAAGCTGTTGCCACTCGGTTGGTGAGATAAACGCCAACACAAAAGGTTCTGGGGGCAGGCCGGCATCATAGAGCCAGCGGATGCCCACTTCACCACTGGCATTGTCGGCGTAGCGCCAATCGGCCGGGGTAACGTGCAGCCAGCTTGCTTGCCGTAAGGTTGCAGGGACAGTCAAGGTTACCCCGACACTGGGGATACCTGCCCAATTCCGCAAGGGGGCAAGGTTATATTGGAGTGCAGTGATCGGCGTGGCGGGTAAAGTAATGGTATAGACAAATTGTAAATTAGTTTGTCCATTTGCTGCAATTTGCACTTGAGCAGTATAACCAACCCCATCGGTCCAGAAGAGTGATAATGGTTGGCCATTGGCGCTCAAGGCGACTTCGGCCTGGGTCACCTCTGCGGTGGGCGCATCGCTGATCTGGATGACCATGACGGCGCCATTGTCCCCTTCATTATCCAGGCGGTAGGTGGTATCGAGCCGTAAAGCAAGGCCGTTACCTGTTTCTACCAGTTGGATGGCCGCGGTATGGGTGTGCAGCGCAATCGTTGTCGCTTCCAATGGTGTAATGAGCGGCAACTGAGCAATTGTGGTAGATTGGATGCTAGATTGGCGGTGCAGGGTGAGGGCCAGCTTGTGCGGTGCGCTGGCCGTGGCCGGGAGTACCCAAAGCAGCAGCAGCAAAGGTACAAGGATGGCGCTGCGGCGGAGAGATTTTTTAGGGAAGCACGAGTTTAGAGTAAGAATAAGTTGCATTTCCAAAATGCTTTTGGTATTGTGAAGTTTGCGACGCAAGTTTACGGATATGGGCATAAAAACCGCCGTTCAGCCACGCAAGTCGGCCCGAAAGGAAAAATAGATCAGATGATGAAACTCTTGATGCAATGGGACATCAAAGGGGGCCGCGAGCAGGACTTTTCTGAGTTTGTTGTTCGCGAGTTTGCTCCCCGCTTGATGCAGCTTGGGATTGAGCCAAGTGAGGTTCTGTATACCATGTACGGGGAAGGTCCGCAAATGTTGACGATGGGCGTAGTGGAAAGCCAAGAGAAATTGGAAGAGATCTTACGCGGCAATGGCTGGAAGAAGCTTCACGCGAAATTATTAACCTTTGTGACGAATTACAGCCAGAAAATTGTTGTGGATAACGGACGCGATTTTCAGTTATAAATGTGATTTGCTTCGTCTATTCGCGCATGGGCTAGCGCATGCAATGGGTACAAAAGGTACTACGCATGCAACGAAAATGAAAAAATTGTTAGGTAGTAAAAAACGTAGGGATGTTGTTGATAACCAGTAAGCTAACGGTAAGCGTACCCCATTGCAATTATATACAAAGCGATTATAATAGAAATTAATCGAACAGCGTTATTCGCTTAGCCTGAAATCTGCTTGGATGGGTTACCTGCGATAGGAATTTCTTCGGAATTCCAAAGAAATTCCAAAGAAATTCCAAGGTAAGCGATTTCAAGGTAGTGCGCTTTGAAGCTACTATTACACTAGTGATGAGACGTTGTGATTCTGGTAGAATTAAATCTAGCTGTGCCGTTTACGACTGATGAACGGTACCGTGTCGCAAGAGAAAAGAATTGACAATGAAATGGCGCTGTCCCGTGCAACATAAACCGGTGAAGGACACAGAGCGGTGGACGCAAATTGCTCGCACAGAAGGCCCTTTTCACCGTGATTATCGACAAATGGCTGGACAGTCAGCGTTAAATTTTCGGGCGCAACTCTGGATACAACATCGTTTTTCGCCGACAAACACCACTGCGTCTGTTCGCCAGCGGACAGTACGTCATCGTGCGCAGCCACTCCAACGCCCCGCAACTGAGATCGCGAACGATAAACCTAATGTGAATGAGCGTATCCCGCCGGCAGGCACGCGGAAGCTGGCTGAAACGAAGAGTATCCCGCTCCGCGTCCTCTGGCTGCGCTTTAATAATGTGGATCGTCCCCGAACGACTGGTTTACGCAACCGCTTTGGCACTGAGGGGATGGATATTCATGTTGCTGATCTACAGTATACGATGGATCAAATAATTGATGGGCAGACCCCGAATTTGTTTCCCACTGTTTTTGATCTGATCATGTTGGAATCAGTGGAGATCATTGAAGAAGCCATGTTGCGCCAGCTCAGCAGCATTCGTGAAGTCAGCCAGGCACCATTGATTGTCTTGACTGATAATTATACGTTGGATTGGTCATTGCGGGCCCTGCGTGAAGGTGCCGATGCCATTTTTACGCTCAATACCCCGGATGATGTGATTGTGGCGCGTTCAAATGCGTTGTTGCGACGGTGGGCGTAATCACAAATCAAGGCTAGCTGAGCGGTGATTACTTTAAAAGTGGACAATTGACTGAGCAAGCCCCCTGCGCAGATCGCTTGTCTTATGATGGCACAGTATACTAATGCTTGGGCTTTTTGTCTCGGTCTCAAGGTGCTACCTGATTGGCTTTTCCCCATGCTAAGCATCTACCGTTACCCCCCTTTGTGCAAATTGATCATACTGTCCCCTCGGGAAACATTTGGAGCAGCAGTAAGGCGCAGAACAAGTCTATACGTATCTTTTTGATGAGCTGAGCGCTTGTTTACTCTAGCACATGTCCTAGGTTAAATTTTGTGTAATGTCAATTAAGCCAAAAAACGAACACGTCATGTTGTCTAGATTAATTGTCAGAAAGAAGTAATTAAACTTAACAGAATAGTACTAAAGTACTATAATAAATAAAACATTAATCCGATTCATGCTTCAACTTATTTGCATATACTGGGTATCAAAATTTGGGCATTGTTTTCACCATTACTTCTGCCTCCCAAATGATTAACATTATCCAGCATTGCTTCAGCTAACAGGAGAACAAATTATGGCACTGTACATTCAGAACCTTTCGGACCAGGACGTCAAGCAGATTGAAGCCCTGATTTGCGAGCCTGAAGATGATCTACCCGTCAACCGCCTATTGATCATCCTTTTGTCTGCCGAAGGGAAAAGTGTCCCAGAAATCAGCCAGACGGTGAATCTGCATCCGATCAATGTGCGCAAATGGATTCATCGCTATACCTCGAATGGGATTGGCGGTCTGCGTAGTGGTAAATCACCGGGGCGTCCTCCCCTCTTTAGCACGAAGCAGCGCCGGCAGATCTCCAAGATTGCCAGCACCAGCCCTCGGAGCCTAGGGCTCAATTTTTCGCGCTGGTCACTGCAGCGCTTGCGCCGCTACTTGATCGAACAAGCCGTTGTCGATCGTATCAGCATCGAAACCATCCGCCAGATTATTCAATCAAATGATATGGTCAGCGAAGCCCACTGATCCGTTAAACGTATACAGTGATAAGCAATATTAGAATGACTGGCTACTTTTAGGCGTTTAGGATGTAGGGAGCCATCAAAAACTCAGTTTTTGATGGCTCCCTACATCCTAGTACACGACGGCCTAAATAGACCTATAGTTCTGCTGTGCACGCGTCGAGTACTCTCGTGGCCCAAGCTGGTTACCCACCAGCTAGGGCCACGAGAGTACTCGACGCGTGCACAGGCAAGCTAGTGGCTTATTTGCGCGGCACTGTACTAGTAATCAGGACACTGCGCTTGGCCTAAGTCTGCTTGCGCAAAAGGATCGGTTAACCTAGGGATTGCTTGCTTCCTGCTTACCGCAAACGTCGCTCTGCAAAAAGGCAGACGAGCGCAGATTTAATTTTAGCCTGGGCCACTTGCTCGATGACATCCATCCCGCGTGTACGCTTGGCTCTTTGTCACACCATCTCTGCGACTTCAGCTCTCGCTGCCGGCTCTCCCAATGCCCCTTCTCTACGCCAGCCTCTCGCCAAATTCGGCTCACCATTCGCCATTACGCTTTAGCTGCGTAGGATCAAAAAGGTCTGATATTATTCGTGTCGTGGCGGTTTTATCCAAAATAAAACTGACCGATTTACACGAGGGGGCACTTTAGATCCGTTGCTCATCCCTGTTATCGTTTCAGCAATCTTGTCCACTATGTTAGAATAAATCGATTGTGCCCTTGTGCTCATCGTTTCCACTGTTCGCGGACCAAGAAGGTTAACGTTTATGAACCAAACACGCTTTTTCAAGCCAACGGCGCTGCTTGTCGCGTTCGTTGCTGTCGCCTTGCTACTGACCATTGTCAGTTGTGTTATGCCCGCCACGCCACCCGCCGCCACCTTACCAGAGCCTACCAGCGCCGACGCGGTTGCCCCCGAAAGCACAGTGGAGACGACCGCTGCTGTTACCGGAACCACAGGCTCGACGCCCGCCGCGGTCACGACAACCGTCACGACAACCGCTGCCGTAGAACCGGCTGTGGCAGGTGCTGCTACAACGAATGACGTACAGGTAATGGCCCCAGAGGGAACTTATAAAGATATTCCGGTCGGCTTTACTGCTGACGGCTATCCCTATCGTGGTGAGCCTGATGCCCCCATTACCCTCTATGAATATAGCGATTACCAATGCCCCTTTTGTAGCCGTTACTTTGTGCAGACCGAGCCGGCATTAGACGAGAGTTACGTGCGGAGTGGTCAAGTGCGCGTCGTCTTCCGCGACTTCCCCTTAGTGGATTTGCATCCCAATGCCCCCCCTGCCCATGTCGCAGCCAACTGTGTGGCTGATCAAGGCGCGGAATCTTATTGGAAGATGCATGCGCTGCTCTTTCAGACCCAATCAGCTTGGAGTAACGCGACTGACCCCATGAGCTACTTCACCCAACTTGCCGAGCAGGTTGGGGTTGACATGGCGCTCTTTAGCAGTTGCGTCGAGAGTGGGGATAAAGATGCCGGCATCGAAGCCGGCATCGCCGAGGCGCGTGGCAAGGGCTTTAGTGGCACGCCAAGCTTCGAATTTGTCCGCACCGCGACTGATGAAGCCTTCCCCCTAGTTGGTGCGCAACCCTATGATCAATTCTCGGCCATGCTCGATACGCTGCTCGCCGGTGGTACACCACAGACCGAACAAGCACAAGAGGGCAGTGACGAGATTCCCTTCTGGGCAACAGCCGAAGGCTTGGTCCCTGATCCTGATCGCCCTGGCTATACCATGGCCGGTGATTTCTACCGGGGCGACCCGGCCGCCACGGTGACGGTGATCGAATTCTCTGATCTGCAATGTCCCTTCTGCCGTAAACATTCCTTGGAAACGCAGCCGATCCTTGATGAACAATTTGTTGACACCGGCCAGATCTATTGGGTCTTTAAGCACTTCCCACTTTCTATTCACCCACAAGCGCCGGCCGCGGGGGTTGCCACTGAGTGTGCGGCCGCACAGGGCAAGTTCTGGGAAATGCATGAAACGCTTTTTAATACCATGGCCGATTGGTCAATTAGCGATCCAAATCCATTCTTTATCGATCTCGCGGGTGAACTGGCATTGGATGTTGATCAATTCACCACCTGTTTGACCGATCCCGCCACGAAGGCGCTGGTTGATGAAGATCTTGCCGCCGGCACGCCCTTTGTCCGTGGTACCCCCACCTTTATCGTACTCTACGACGGCCAGGGCAGTATTATCCCCGGCGCGCTACCGGCTGATCGCTTTACTGAAATTTTGCAGCAGGTGCTCGATGGCACTGTGCAGCCGCAATAAAGCGTTTAACGTAAAATAGCGATTCCGCAACGCAGATTGGGTCAAAGCCAATCTGCGTTCTTTATTTTGCGAAACTGCCCTACGCTAGTTTGGTCCATGTCCTGTACGCCTGTTATTTACAATAAATCGGAGGTTCAGCTTGAAAGTACTAGCTGTGTTATTGACATTCGTCACCTGCTTGTCGGCTTGCGCGCAACCGCCGGCCCCGACTAGTGCGCCGCCCACCGCTACCACCGCACCAGCTGCCATCATCGTCGCCACGGCCACGCTTGCGCCTGCGCCGGTTACGGTTGTCGTGACGGATACTGCGGTTGCTGCACCAGCGACTGACTGGTTGACGACAGTGTCGGTTGTGGGTGACTATTATGTGCTGGGTAACCCAGCCGCGCCAGTCCGTCTGATCGACTATTCCGATTTTCTTTGAACTGCCTGTGCCTCGCACGTGTTGCGAGTCGAACCTGAACTCAAGGCAGCCTATGTTGCCAACGGAACTGTCAATCTCACTTTTTCACATGTGATCGATCATGGTGATGCTTCGCGCTTGGCCCACCATGCGGCTGAGTGTGCCGGTAGCCAGCAGCCGCTTGCCTTCTGGCAGATGCATGATCTGCTTTTTGCACGGCAGGCCCAACTGTGGAATCCTACGCCAGACCTGTTGTTAGGTTGGGCGGAAGAGTTAGGCCTGGATCGTCAGGCGATGAGTAGTTGTCTGACCGACCCCACTATTGCCGCAAAAATAGAACGCATTGACCAAGCCCGCCGCGCCGTCGGTGTGCGTCTGCGTCCCAGCTTTGCCCTCAATGACACCTTAATCGAAGGCGCACTGCCCTATACGGGTTTTGTCCAACGTCTAGCCGAGCTAGGCGTTAACTAACCAACGCGAGCGTTTACTTGATCGGGGTGACGCACACCTGCGGGGAGAAACACGATATACCGTGTTTCTCCCCGCAGGTGTGCGTCACCCCGATTTACTTTGCGATGAGCAGTGGTCGCTCAACCCACTTTACCAATGGCCGTACCAGTTCGCCATAAAAGGCACGTAAGAGCCGGCTGTGCGGTTCGGCCGCAATCAGGATCAGGTCGGGATCATGGGCTGCTACTGCGGCGCGGATGCGCGCATTAGGTTCGCCGCGCGTGAGGATGGGGATCGCAGCAATTTGCTGTTGGCGCAGCCGCGCTGCCATCTGGCGGAGCATGGCACCGGAGACAGTATTCGGTGCCATGAGCACATCCGCGGTGGGCTGCGCACTGGCCAGCCGACGATGCAGACGCGGCCAGGCTGGGACGACCGGGAGCAGCGAAACGGTGGTCTGCCCCGGGTGGGCTAGGCGCTCAATCCAAGGGATGGCTGCCCAGTCGTTTTGCTCGGCACGTAAAATGAGCAAAATGTGGCGCAGTGGCCAGCGCGGTTGCTGCATAATTAGCAGTGAGCGGGTGCTGTGGTTAAGCTGGCGTTGTGCCGGTGCGCCAAAGAGCCACCGCTGCCACCACCGTTGTGCCGGTGGGGTGTATAGATCCAGGTTCAGCGGATCTAGCACTGTTTGCCACTGTGTGTTGTCATCGGCCTGAAACGCTTCTGCATCGGAGGTGCCTTTGGGGTGATGTCCCAGCGCAAGCGACTGTATGCTCCTGCCTGTTGCATTGTTGTGCTTGCCGCGGCGCCAAGCCCACTTGTGCTGCTCCTCCGGTACGTACGTCATCTTTACCCTACTTCACGGGCCAGGTAGGCTTGTGTCAATTCCTGCTGCGGCTGGGTAAAAAATTGGGCAGCGGGGCCATGTTCCACTAACTCGCCAAGCCACATAAACAGGACATAATCCGCCAGCCGTCGCGCCTGATCGATGTCGTGCGTTACGATGACCAGTGTATAGTGCTCTTTGAGTTTGCGCAGCAAACTTTCAATCCCGCGCGCCGAGATCGGGTCAAGGGAGGCGGTTGACTCATCACAGAGCAGCACATCCGGTTTTACCGCTAGTGTCCGCGCCAGGCAGAGCCGCTGCTGCTGCCCCACCGATAGCCCCGCGGCAGGGGCACGCAGCCGATCTTTTACCTCTTCCCATAGACCGACGGCCTGGAGTTGGGTCTGAACCAACTTGTCCAGCGTGCCATTTGTTAACCCATGAATGCGTGGACCGTAGGCAATGTTGTCATAGATCGACATGGGTAGCGGGAAGGGTTTCTGGGCTAGCAGCCCAATGCGTGTGCGGATTTCGGTCACATCCTGGTCGCGGGCGTAGATATCTTCGCCTTCCAACAAAACCTGCCCCTCAATCCGTACCTGCTCATTGAGTTCCAGCAGCCGATTGAAGCTTTTCAGCAGCGTTGACTTCCCACAACCCGATGGCCCAATGATCGCGGTGACCTGATGCGCAGGCAACGTAATATTGATTGATTTTAGGGCATGTTGCTGTCCATACCAGACATTTAAATTGCGAATTGCCAGTGCAGGCATAGATACTGTTCCTTGACCTATCGAAAACTTTCCAATTCCACCGCCAGCGATGGCCGGCCCATGAGAAAGGATCGTTATTTGCTGATTTAGCGAATGACATGACGCCCCAAACGCGTCATCGACAGATGGGCTAACAGGCTCACTGTGAGGATAATCACCGTCAGCACTAAGGCCGAAGCGTAGGCCCGGGCCTGCACATCCGGAAAGGGGGTGCTGAGGAGGAAAAAGACGGCGAGCGGCAAGGATGCCACCGGTCGCAACAGCGAATCGGGCATATTGTCGGTGTAGCCGGCGGTGAAAAGGACCGAAGCCGCATCACCAATGCCACGGCCAAAGGCCAACAAAATCGCGGTGACAAGCCCTGGCAGCGATTGGCGCAAGAGGACGCCCATCCACTCGAAACGGGTGGTGCCCAAGGCCAGGGTGACTTCGCGTAGTTGCTTGGGTGCCATTTCGACAATTTCATCCAAGGTGCGGGCCAGAATCGGTAACACGACGAACGCCAGCGTAATGATGCCGGCCAAGAGCGAGGCGCGCAGCCCCAAGAAGATCATCAGCGAAAAGCCAAAGGCCCCATAAACAATGCTCGGAATGCCCCACATGATGTCGAGCACCATCCGTATGCTGCTGCGCAACCGCCCATCACCCGTATAGGTGTGGAGGTAAAAGACAACCGGCACGGCGACGCACAGCGCCAGCAAGGTCGCACCAGTGGCCAGATAAAGTGAGCCGATGATTGCATTGAGAATGCCACCCCCACCCCCTAGAAAGAAGCCCCCTTTGGGCGGTTGGCTGATCATCTCCCAACTCAGGGAACCAATCCCGCGCCAAAAGACAATCGTCAGAATCAACCCCAGCACCGCCGCCGCACCCCAAAGGGAAAAACGCATGAGCCAAACAAAAAATTGTTCTTCCTGTTTTCGTCTACGGTTGAGACTCATGCTGCGCTCCTTTTCACCAGGCGCTCGACCACTAGCCGGGCGCTAACATTAAAGGTAACCACCACGACCAACAGAATCAACGCCGCGCCCATTAAAGCTGATTCATAGAGCGGCACCGACATCATCTCCCCATAATTGTTGGCAATTAGTGCCGGCAGGGGATAGGCCGCATCAAAGATCCCCGTGGGAATTTGGGCGACATTGCCCACGGTCATCATGACGGCCAGCGTTTCGCCAAAGGCCCGTGAAAAGCCGAGCACAACCGCGGCCCAAATGCCGGGCAGCCCCACATGGCGTACGATACATTTGGTTGCTTCCCAGCGGGTAGCACCCAAGGCGAGCAACGCTTCGCGTAGATCTTGCGGCACGCTGCGCATTACCTCTTCGGTGACCGCGGCGATCAGCGGGAAGACCATGATGCCAAGCACCACCCCAGCCGCTAACAAGCCATAGCCGCTGGGATTGGTGCGGCTAAAGAAGGGCCACCACTGTCCCAACGTTTGATCTGACCAGGGGCCTATATAATCGCGTATCAGGGGCACAATCAGGAGAATCCCCCATAGCCCATAGACAACCGAAGGGATACCCACCAGCAGATCAAGCACCGGTTTCAGCCAACTGCGCGTGCGGCTGGTGACATAGTCCGACAGATAGATACCCGTTAAGATGGCCGGCACCACCGCCAAAACCATCGCCACTGCGGTTACCACGACGCTGCCGATGATAAAGGGCGCAAAACCAAAGCTGCCACGCATCGGTTGCCATAATTGGCCGGTCAGTAGTTCGCTGAATGTGTAATTCAAGAGGATCGGTTGGCTGCGCACCACTAAGGTAGCACCAATCACGACGAGCAACAAGCAGATCGCAATCACAGCCAATCCGAACAGGCGCTGAATGGCCCAATCAAGGGCGGCGCGCTTAAAGCTTAAGCGCCGTGAGGTATACGTGCGCTCTGGTCTACTTTGTCGGACAAACAGACGTTCGTCGGTTACTTCCATACCTGCTCCTCAAAAGCTGAATTCATTAACAAAGGTCAATTGATCATGATCAATTGACCTTTGTTAATGCACGTAAAGCCTATTCGCCGCCAACCAGTGCCTGTGCAGCTTGCAACTGATCTGCGGGCAGCGCCACATAACCAGCGTCGGCCACAAAGGCTTGGCCATCGGTTAAGATCCAGCGATAAAAGTCGGCAATCGCCGGGTTTGGTTCCCCTTTGGTGACCAGGTAGAGTTCGCGCGCAGGCGGGAAGGGGAAGACTCTGTCCGCAATCGCTTGGGTCAGTTCGTCACGGGTTTTGTAGAAATCTTCCTCCGGATCGATCTGGCCGTTGCCATTCAGATCGATGGGAATCACCTGTAATCCTTCATTCGGCAAACCAGTTGCCGGATCATAGGTGAAGCCGATGTTGTTAAAGCCGACCGCCAACGGATCCTGGCGTACCGCTTCGGCCAGACCAGGGTCACCATTGACGGCAATCCCCTTTAGATCCTCCTGCGTTTCGCCGGTGGAAAATTTGGACCACATCTCGGCCGCACCAGCGGAGTCGGAGCGGGTGTAGACGTTGATGGTTTCAGTGGCATCCGTCTCCAGCCATTGACCCCAAGTGGTGACTGTGCTGCTGATCCAGATGTTGCCGGCCACTTCTGGTGTGATCCCGAGGGCCAACACCTGATCGACATAGGGATTGTTGGCGTTGAAGGTGCCAATGACGGCGTCAATCGTCACCGGCACCAGGAATGAACCCTGATCCAACTCTTCTTGGCGTGCTTCGCGGGAGAGCATGGCAATGTCCGCGGCACCGGTGAGCATATCAGTCATCCCCTTGCCGGCCCCACCGCCTTGGATATCGAAGGTGACGTTGGGGTTGCTCTTCTGATATTCCTCGGCCCAAACGGTTACCATCGGAAAGAGCGCAAAGGCACCCGAAATGCTGATATTCGCCGCTTCGCCGCCGGCCGCGGTGCTGGCTGTGTCAGCGCCGGCTGCCGGTGCGTTGGCCGCCGGACTGACGGTTGGTGCCACACAGGCTGCCAGCAAGACAATACTGGCCATGAGACTGAGTGGTAGCCACATCTTCCTGGGCGATCGATTGAAAAACATGGATGAAATTCCCTTTCTTGCGTTTTTACACACCCGGCCCTAACCGCTGCGTGGTGCCTATCCCGCGCGCCAATCGCCTGTCAGTACGGGTGTGGTGACAATTCATTTGCCTGTGCTGACTATAGCAGGCGGTGGTAACAGGGATGGTGATAGGGTGGTAACAATGGGGTAACAGAACGTGAGGCGTGAAACGTGAAACGTGATGCGTAAAACGTGATGCGTAAAACGTGAAACGTAATGCGTGACCCGTTATTTCACGTTTCACGTTTTACGTTTTACGGGCAACTCAGGCGCGCTGGGTGAGGGTGTAGCCGATGCCGGCGACCGTTTCGATTTGTGTGCTTGTCTGGGCTTCGGCTTCGAGTTTTGCGCGCAAACGATAGACAAGCTGCTTCAACATGCTCCGATCACCGCCATCCGCGCCCCAGATGGTGGCAATCAGCTGCTCGGTGGGGACTACCTGCCCGGCATTGACGATCAGGGTGCCCAGCAGGCGTGATTCCAAGGGGGTCAGGCGGATGGTGGCGTGACCTTTACGCTGCACCTCATTCCGGCTGCGATCCAGCGTCAGATCCGCGATCTCCACCCGTTCTGGTAGGGGCGTAATATCAGCGCGCCGCAGCACGGCACGGATACGCGCCACCAATTGAGTAGGGCTAAACGGCTTAACAATATAGTCATCGGCCCCTAATTCCAAGCCTTTGACGACTGCTTCATCCCCCCCTTGCACACTAAGGATAATGATCGGCGTCTTACTTACAGTGCGGATGCGGCGGCAAATGGTCAAGCCATCAACTTTGGGCAAATTGAGATCAAGGAGGATCAGGATCGGATCTTCTGCGGCCCAGGTGTTGAGCGCGATCTCGCCATCGTAGGCGGTGGCCACATCAAAGCCGGCCCGGCGCAACGTAAAGGCAATCACATCAGATAGCGATAAATCGTCTTCAACAATTAGAATGCTCATGGTTATTCCTCTGCTAACGGCAGCTCAAACCAAAAGAGTGAGCCACCATCCGGCCGGGTGTCAACCCCGACGCGGCCATCATGGGCTTCGACCGTCGTCTTGACCACATAGAGCCCTAGCCCAACGCCATATTGGTCTTCGGCATGATGGTTCGCCCGCACAAAATTTTGAAAGAGGGTAGCCAATTCAGTCGAGGGTACGCCTGGCCCCCGATCCGCAACCGTAATACGCAGACAACCTGCTTCCCTTCTGATCAACAGTTCGATTGCTTCGCCAATCGGGCTATATTTGCTGGCATTCGTCAGCAGATTAATCAGCACTTGCGTCAGCCGCGTGCCATCGGCATTGAGGGCCGGCAACTGGGGTGGTTCAAAAAGGGTAATCACCTGTTGCCGTCGTTCCACCAATGGTTGTACCATCTGCAGGGCATTAACAATCAGTTGTTGCAACTCGACCGGGCGTTTACGGATGACAAAGCGGCCTGCTTCAATGCTGCTGCTTTCGAGTAGATTATCGATCAAGGTCTGCAAGCCCAAGAGGCTCAGATGAACCGGCTTAAGCAGCGCACGCATCTCGGCGGCGGAGAGATCCTCGGCCTCATTCATCAAAAGTTCGATGGAGGCGTTGAAGGTACTTAACGGTGTGCGAAATTCATGGGTAATGTTGGCCAGAAAATAGGAGCGCAGATTGCTGAGCAACTGTTCTTCGGAAATATCCCGCAACACCAGGGCGGTCTGTCCACTCTGCCCATTGGCGCCTGGCAAGGCCGTTGCTGTGATCTCTAACACGACCTTGCGGTTAACGATTGGCGCGCTGAGGCGGCGTGGTGCCGACTGCCCTGGCCGATTACCTGTCCGCGTGGGATGGTGATTGCCTGGGGGGCGTAGACTGCCGCCAATGCTGATTTGGGCCTTGCTGCCAGGACGTGGAATTAAATCGATAAACGACGCGCTGCCGTCCTCGGCAACCGGGAATAGCTCATTGATGTGCTGCCCAATCGCTGCTTCAGCAGAGAGGGACGTCAGCAGCGCGGCTTTCTGGTTCAAAAAAGTTACCCGCCCTTTGCTGTCGATGGTGACAATCCCCTCGACGACCGCTTGAATTAAGCTGTCCAGCCAATCACGCGCACTCGCATGGTCGTGGATGGCCTGCAACATCCGCGCCTGGCTTTTTTGCAAAGCCGTGGCGAGGGTGGCAACTTCTGCCGGTTCAGAGAAGGTCGGCACGGGTGTGGTGAATTCGCCGCCGCTAATTTGTTGTGCCATCTTGGTCAAATGGCGCAGTGGTCTGATCAACCGGCGGACATAGCCCGTACCCAATATAATGGCAAGGAGCGCGACGATGCTAGTGCTGGTCGCCAAAATTTCCAGCGCGCGCCGTTCGGTGCCAAGCAGTTGATCAGCTGGTAGTGCCACCTCAATGTATAAGGCGGTCGGCGCATTGGCCGTTGTGAGCGCAAAGGTCGTGGCGTAATAAGGTTGGGTGCCGACCATAATGAGGCGGTTCAGTTCGTCGCTTTGGGGCGAAAGGAGCTGGTCGGTCTCATCATCGCTTGGCGTGACCATGCTGCTACGCAAGCGTCGGCCATCGGCCCGCAAAATACTCTGCTCAACCCCGGTGCTGACGGCAAGCTGCTGGAGAAATGCGTGGTCCAGCCAATCAACCAGCACGACTTGGCCCAACGCCTGGCCGGACGATTCATCAATGACTGGGCGGGCGGCAATCAACGCGGCCTGATCGTCAAAGAGCCGAAATTGGGGGTCACTTGTCGGCGGGCAGTCATCAAGGCTGAGATCAGGTACCAATGCACTGCCGTTGTAGTCACACAAAAAAAGGCGATCATTGCCACTGCGCTGCTGGAAGACGGCCAAATAATCTTTCAACTCAGTGGCCGTTCCTTCGCGTAGTAAACGTTGTAGGGTGGGCCGCTCACTCAAGAGTGTCACCACGCTGGCCAACTGTTCCTGCTCGGCGCGCAGTAAGGATGCAGTCGCCTGCCTGGCACTGGCCACATGTAACCAAGCCTGCCGTTTTAATTCCGTGCGCGTCAACCAATAGGCCGGCAACCCAGCACTAAGGGTGGTCATCAGAATGAGGACAACAGTACTAAAAATTAATCGGGCCGAAAAGGTCCGCAAGTTCAAACGCCGTAACATCTATGGCTCACTTTCAAAGTGTGAAACGTAAAGCGTGAAACGTAAAATGTGATGCGTGATTCGTCGGGTGCCCCCTGGGTGCGTAATTCCTAAATGCGCCATCACGTTTCACGCCTCACGTTTTACGTTTCACGCCTCACGCCTCACGCCTCACGCCTCACCTGCACTTTAGATAGTAAGGCGAAATGTTTGATTCTGCCAATCAGATTTAGCCGCTTTTGTCATAAATTTTGTGGCACGTACACGAGTAGGGGCAATGACCGCGCGCACAGTCCAATAATTGTTACCAAACTGTTACCGCACCATGACCATGCCTGTTACAAAGCTGCTGTATGCTACTGCCTATAGCGCAGTTGTTTTGGAAAAGGTGTTTTGCCAGCCTGACAAGCAACTGCCAATCTTGTTCCAGCCGCAACCTTGTTTCAACCAAAGTCGCGTATTAACCAACTGCTTGCCAAAGGAGTCAGCCATGACCGACATTATTTCCATCGCCGGCTGTCCCGCGATTACTTCCGGAGCCAATGCCGTCCTTAGCTATGCACATGTTGCACTTGCCCATGCTGGGTTGACTGTCGATACTGTCAACGTGCGCCATCTGCCTGCCGATGAACTGTTGTTGGGGCGAGCCCATAGCAGCGCCATTCAGCGTAGCCGGCATTTGATCGCAGAGGCAAGCGGCCTGCTGATCGCTACCTCTGTCCACAAATTTGGCTATCCAGGCGCGCTAAAAGCCTTTTTGGATCTGTTGCCATTTGATGCGCTGGCCGGTAAAAAGGTTTTGCTCTTTGCGACGGCCGCCTCACCCGCCCAATTCCTCTCCTGTGAAACATCGTTACGCTCGATGCTAGAGAGTTTGGGCGTCAGTGAAGTGCTCGATGCCGTCTATATGCCTAATCACCTGGTGCGCTTGCATGATCGGCAGGTGTGGTTGGATGGGATGCTCAATCAGCGGGTTGATCTGGCCATGCAACGCTTCGTTAGTCAGCTCTTTGGCGGGCGGCTCTTTGGAACAACAAACACATTTGCACCGGCGCTCAATTAGTCTGGCGTGCGCGTAAAGACCCCGAATGACAGAAGGCGTAAAATTTATCATGAAGCACATTCGCTATCTCACCAATCGACAAGGCTACCTCTCTGTGGTGCGCTCGCACCACTCTGGGATGTTATGCCCTGCGCTGACACAATTCTCCTGTTGTTACTGCCTTCCTCTGCAAAGTTGTCGTTAGCGGGCAGGTTGCGCTTGTACAGTTGCGCATAGCTGTACAAGCGTTGCTTGTTCGCTCCTCACTTAACAATCACCCATCTCGCTTAATCACGGCCATCGATTACTGGCAACTGCGTTGTTGCCGGCATTGTTGTTTTGGTGGTTAATATAAATTTGTTCAATGCTTCTATCAGGTACAGCAATTGACCAGCGCGCACGGCGGTTGTGGCCGATCTCGCCCGCAGCTGTGTTAGCAATTGCTTTCGCCTCATTCACAAACTCAGAAAGTAACCATTTATGTCTGACTTGCTCACGATTGCCGGTAGTCCTTCCTATCCTTCTCGCTCCGCCGCGGTACTGGCCCATATTCGGGCGGTTGCTGCTAGCCGCGGCTTACATACCGATGCGATTCATGTGCGTGACCTTGACGCCACCGATTTAGTGACCGCCCGTTTTGATGGTGCCTCGATCCGCGATAGTGTGGCACGCGTGCAAGCGGCGCGCACCGTGGTGATTGCCACGCCAGTTTACAAAGCTTCCTATGCCGGTGTGCTCAAGGCCTTTCTGGATCTCTTGCCGCAGGATGGACTGGCGGGTAAGTTGGTCTTTCCGATTGCAACCGGTGGTTCACCAGCCCATCTCTTGGCCATCGACTATGCATTGAAGCCGGTGCTCTATGCCTTAGGTGCCCAACATATTCTCAGTGGCCTCTATATTCAAGATGCCCAGGTCCAATATGCCAACGGCAGTGATTTTCGCTTAGACGCAGCGATTGAAAAGCGCCTGCAGGGCAGTTTGGAAACCTTATTTGACCATTTGGGCGTCAGTGCACCCGTCCCGGCGCTTGAGTTAGTCCCGGCCTAATTGCTCGTTCCGCCGCTCAGCGGCGGAATGCTGGGGGATGCTCTGCGTCCCGGCAGAGCTAACACCGCGTTGGACGCAGCGCGTCCTGGTGGCATCACAACGCAGAGCGTTGTGACGAGTACTTATTTGATGAAAGGAAACAATATGTACAGCAAGCAGATAAAATCAGTACCCCTGATCTTACGTACCCTACTCCTCAGCCTGCTGGCTGTGATCAGCGTCGCTTGTGCGGTTCCCGCGGCCAATGCGCCGTCGGTGGCAGCGGGTGATACAGCCGCGGCTGAACCCGTCAACCTACGCATCGGTTATCAGCGTGGCGGCGCGTGGACTATTCTTAAGGCGCAGGGCACACTGGAAAAACGCTTTGGGCCTGATGTTACAGTGACCTGGACCCTTTTCCCTGCTGGGCCACCGTTATTAGAAGCAATGAATGCCGGCAGTCTTGATATTGGTCCCACGGGTGAGACCCCCCCGATTTTTGCCCAAGCCGCTGGTACGCCATTGGTTTATGTTGCGGCTCAATCGGGTACCGGCGCAGGTTCGGGCATCCTCGTGCCGGCTGATTCACCGCTCCAGGCACCAACCGAATTAAAGGGGAAAAAGGTTGCCTTTACCAAAGCATCGAGCGCCCATTTGTTGCTGATCAAAGCGCTGGAAAAACAGGGCCTCCAGTATAGCGATATCGAACCAGTCTTTTTGGCACCACCAGAGGCGCGCGCTGCTTTTCAGGGGGGCAGTATCGATGCCTGGGTGGTCTGGAATCCTTTTCGGGAATCGGCGATTCAGGAGTTGAACGCACGCGAACTGATCAGTGGTGGTGATATAGCACCAACCAAGGGCTACATTCTAGCTGCCAATACCTATACGGCCGATAACCCAGAGGTTATCACTACGGTCATTGAGGAGTTGCAAGCGGTTCAGATCTGGGCCAAGACGAATGTTGAGGAATACGCTGCTATTCTTGAAAAAGAGACAGAAGTTCCTGCCGCCGTCTGGGTGGCCTCTTTTGACCAGGACGCGACCGAATATGCGCTGCTGACGCCAGAAACTGTTGCCTACCAACAAGAGGTTGCCAACGTTTTTTACGACTTGGAACTGATCCCGGAGCCGCTGGAGATTGCGCAGGTCGTCTGGTACGGCGCAGAGGACTAACACAGCGACGTGCACGGCCTGGTGTAGCACGGATTCCCTACGCCGTACTACGCGTTTGTCATCCCGAACCGGCTTTTTGGTGAGGGATCTGGGCGTAACCACCTGGAGATCCCTCACCAAAAAGCCGGTTCGGGATGACATGAGTTAATCATTCGGAATGACATACCCATTAATGGCGTAAGCCCTATTCAAGAGGAAAATTGTTTATGGAAATCAACTGGTTCTTGCCCACCGGTGGCAGTGATGGGCGCTATCTCGGCACCACGATTGGCAGCCGCGTGGCCGATTTTGATTATTTGGAGCAGGTGGCCCATGCGGTTGACACCCTGGGGTTTGCCGGCGCGCTGTTGCCGACTGGACGCTGGTGCGAAGATGCCTGGCTGATTTCTGCCCGTTTGGCCGCCATCACCGAACGCATGAAATTTATCGTCGCCTTCCGGCCCGGTCTAATTGCGCCGGCCCTGGCCGCCCGCCAGGCCGCCACCTTTGATCGCATCTCCAAGGGCCGGCTGGTGGTCAATATCGTCACCGGCGGCAGCGACGCCGACACTGCCGCTGATGGCCTCAACTTAAGCCACGACGAACGTTATGCGGTGACCGATGAGTTTCTCACCATTTATCGCCAGCTCCTGGCGAGCAATGAACCCTATAGTTTTGCCGGTGACCACCTGCGTGTCGTCAATGGCCGTAACACCTTCCCGCCCGTGCAAAAACCTTACCCGCCGATCTACTTTGGTGGCTCTTCGCCCGCTGCCCATCGTACCGCCGCCAAACATGCCGATGTCTACCTTACCTGGGGTGAGCCGCCACAGCAGGTGGCCGAGCAGATCGCCACGGTGCGCCGCCATGCCGAAGAGGCCGGCCACCCGATTCGTTTTGGCATTCGCCTGCACATCATTGTGCGCGAGACGACCAGCCAGGCGTGGGACGCGGCCAACGACCTGATCAAACACGTTGACGAAAAAGCGATCCAGGCGGCGCAAAGCCAATTTACCAGCAGCCAAGCGGTCGGTCAGCACCGCATGCAGGCGCTCCACGGCGGTGATCGCAACAAGTTGGAAGTCAGCCCGAATTTGTGGGCAGGGGTTGGTCTGGTGCGCGGCGGGGCCGGTACCGCGCTTGTCGGCGACCCCGACACGATTGTCGAACGCATGATGGAATATGCCGACCTGGGCGTCGAGACCTTTATCTTTTCCGGCTACCCCCACCTGGAAGAGGCCTATCGCACCGCCGAATTGCTCTTCCCCAAGTTGCCCAAAGAATTTTTCGCCGGCAATACCCAGGCGGAAAACAGTGACGCGGCCGGCCATGAGATCGAATACGAATTCGGCCATCGCCAACCGCGCCCATCGGCACCAGTGGTGAAGCAATTGACCAGACCGGTGGCACTACCCCAATATGCGCCGGTGCGGTAGCCCTTTATGCTCGTTGCGATGCTCCGCGTCGCAATGCAGGGCGGACGCTCTGCGTCCCCTGGCGTAGAATGACAAAAGTACTATGATAAGCATCTACAAAAGGATTTACTCATGGAAATTAATTGGTTTTTACCCACCGGCGGTGGTGATGGGCACTATCTGGGCACCACGGTTGGTGGCCGGGTCGCTGACTTTGATTATCTGGAACAGGTGGCCCGGGCGGTGGACACGCTCGGCTTTGCCGGTGCGCTGCTGCCTACTGGTCGCGGCTGTGAAGATGCCTGGTTGATCTCATCCCAACTGGCCGCGGTGACCAAACGCATGAAATTTATTGTTGCCTTTCGCCCTGGCTTGATCGCGCCGGCGTTGGCCGCCCGCCAAGCGGCCACCTTTGACCGCCTCTCGAATGGCCGGCTGGTGGTCAACATTGTCACCGGCGGCAGTGACGATGACGCCGCAGCGGATGGTGTGCATGTTGATAAAGATGAACGGTATGCGATCACCGACGAATTTCTTACCATCTACCGGCGCATCCTGGGCGGCGAACAAGGGGTAACCTTCAACGGTGACCACCTGAGCGTCACCAAGGCGCACAATGTTTTTCCGCCCGTGCAAACCCCCTATCCACCGATCTATTTCGGTGGTTCATCCGATGCCGGCCATCGCACCGCGGCCAAACATGCCGATGTCTATCTCACCTGGGGCGAGCCGCCACAACAGGTGGCCGAGCAGATCGCCACGGTGCGTCGATATGCCGGGGAAGCGGGCCACCCGATTCGGTTTGGCATTCGCCTGCACATTATTGTGCGCGAAACCGCTAGCCAGGCCTGGGACGCGGCTAACAATCTGATCAAATATCTCGATGATGCCACGATCCAGGCGGCCCAGTCTCAACAGAGTGCGCGTGGTGCGGTTGGCCAAAAGCGGATGCAGGCGCTCCACGGCGGTCGGCGTGACCGGCTGGAGATCAGCCCCAATTTGTGGGCAGGGGTCGGTTTGGTGCGCGGTGGGGCCGGCACTGCCCTGGTCGGTGATCCCGATCAGGTGGTGGCGCGCATGCTGGAATATGTTGACCTGGGGGTGGAAAGCTTTATCTTTTCGGGTTATCCCCACCTGGAAGAAGCTTACCGCACCGCCGAGCTGATCTTCCCCAAGTTACCCAAGGAATTCTTTGCCAAGGGCGGCAGCGTCAACGGCAACGGCCAGCAACGTGATGCGGTGACCAGCCACGAATTTACCCCGATTCGCTGGTCTGAATTCGCCCGGCGTGCCGCTTAATCTTTGATCACTAGTACAGCGCAACGGCAGTGGGACAGTAAGACAGTGAGACAGTGGTTCAGTAAGACAGTTACTGCCCCACCGACTTACTGTCTTACTGAACCACTGTCCTACTGTCTTACTGTCTTACTGTTGATTACGATTCGTGCCACCGCGCTGTTGTTACCATGAGAGGAAAAACAATGCTTAGTGAAAATACGGCGACCCGCAGATCCGTTGCGCCGCTTGCTGCGCCAACGATTGTTCGCCAGTGGGCGACCAATCTGACGAACTTCTTTGAACAACATCTGATCTACTGGATTGTGCCAATTGTGATCGTGTTACTTTGGCAATCTTTGGTCCAATTCGGCTTTATTCCCGAACGCATTCTGCCGGCACCGGTGGCCGTTGTGCGTGCGGCAATCCGGTTAACCCTTTCCGGTCAACTGCTGGCCGATGTGCTGATCAGCTCTCAACGCGCGCTGACGGGGCTGCTGGTCGGCGGGAGCATTGGTTTTGTGCTGGCGCTGCTCAATGGGATGTTCCTGCGCAGCGAAAAGTTGTTCGACACCACCATTCAGATGATCCGCACTATTCCCAACCTGGCCTTGGTGCCGCTGGTCATCCTCTGGTTTGGGATCGGTGACGAGGCACGCCTGTTTCTGATCGCCTTAGGCGTCTTTTTCCCGATTTATATCAATACCTTTCACGGTGTGCGCCAGGTTGACAGTGGGTTGATTGAAATGGGGCGCGTTTACGGCCTCTCTACTCGCCAACTCTTCTGGCAAATCATCTTCCCCGGTGCCATGCCCTCGATTTTGCTCGGGCTACGCATTGCCCTGGGCGTCATGTGGTTGACCCTAATCGTTGCCGAGACGGTGGCAGTCGATTCGGGGATTGGTTATCTGGCCGCCTCGGCGCGCGAATTCATTCGCACCGACATTATGGTCTTTTCTGTGGTGCTCTATGCCTTGCTGGGCAAATTGGCTGATTCGATTGCCCGCATTCTAGAGCAACGATTGCTGCGCTGGCATGCCAATTATGCCGAGCCGACAACCGCAGGCGGTCGCGCATGACAAATTTTATTGAGCGTAACAGCGGCATTCCCCTGGCGGTACATGGTTTAGAAAAGAGCTTCGGCACCAAGCGGGTCTTGCAAGGGATTAATTTGCAGGTGCGGCGCGGGGAATTTGTCGCGATTGTCGGCAAGAGTGGCTGTGGCAAGAGTACCTTACTGCGCCTCTTGGCTGGGGTCGAGACCCCTGACCGTGGCGAAATCCTAGTTGACGGCCAGCCGTTACGTGCCCTCAATCGGGCTGCACGCGTAATGTTTCAAGATGCCCGGCTGCTGCCCTGGCAGCGGGTGATCGACAATGTGGGGCTGGGCGTGCAAGGGGATTGGCGGGCACAGGCCACCGAAGCGTTGGCCCACGTCGGGCTGACCGACCGCGCCGACCAGTGGCCACGCATCCTCTCCGGTGGTGAACGCCAACGGGTAGCCTTGGCCCGTGCCCTGTTAACTCGTCCGCCTTTGCTGTTGCTGGACGAGCCGCTGGGCGCGCTTGATGCCCTAACCCGCATCGAAATGCAAGGGCTGGTCGAGCGCCTCTGGCATGAGGATGGTTTTACGGCCTTGCTGATTACCCACGATGTTGAAGAAGCCGTGGCCCTAGCCGATCGGGTTGTTGTGATCCAGGATGGCAAGATTGCGCTGGATGAGCCGGTGCACCTCAGCCGCCCCCGTCGCCGTGGTGATCCTGAATTTGCCGCGATCAAAGAGCGGATTCTCAGCCAAGTCTTGGGCCATCCGAGTGGTGAGTATGAACTACCGTCACAACTGCGTTTGGCGGCGTGAAGCGTAAAACGTGAAGCGTAATGCGTAATTTCGTAATCCCCGAATGCGCCCTCAAGCCTCACGTTTCACGTTTTACGCCTCACGTTTCACGTTTTACGCCTCACGTTTCACGTTTTACGCCTCACGTTTCACGTTTTACGCCTCACGTTTCACGTTTTACGCCTCACGTTTCAC
>JALHQH010000007.1:0-180114 GCA_022842065.1 Caldilineaceae bacterium | reverse complement strand
GCCTCACGTTTCACGTTTTACGCCTCACGTTTCACGTTTTACGCCTCACGTTTCACGTTTTACGCCTCACGTTTCACGTTTTACGCCTCACGTTTCACGTTTTACGCCTCACGTTTCACGTTTTACGCCTCACGTTTCACGTTTTACCTTGTTCCAAAGGGAGACCAAAGATGATTCAAAAATCGCTTACCGAACAAAATGGCGCGGCGACGGCCCAGGTGACCTTTGTCCTGCCCGACGGTCTGTGGGCCGATACGGTCCACTTGGTGGGAGATTTCAATGATTGGGATCAGGCTTCGCACCCGTTTCACTATCATCGCAAGGGCGAATGGCGGCTGACGGTCGAGTTGCAACCTGGGCGCGCTTATCACTTCCGCTATCTGCTCAATGGCCGTGATTGGACGACTGACCGCACCGCTGATGCCTATAGCCGCTCGACTGAGGGCATTGATCATTTTGTCGTTGCGCTCCCGTGCTAAAGCATGATCTTGTTACCAGCTTGTTATCGGCGTATAACCAGTGCTGTTACCAGCATGGCGTATACTATCCATCATGCAATAAAATTCTGTTGCGCATTTTGTCAACTAGTTTAAATTGATTTTTATGATTTTCCATACCTGCCCTTGTTGTACCTCCTATTGTTGTTCCTCTGCCTGCGCTGTGCGTCGGGCCTGCTGCTGTAGCTAGCGGGCGCCCGCCTGTGTAGATTGCGTTTGTGGCTGGCGCGTCTAAGTTCGCAAAAGCGATGATTAGCGCCTGGGTAAGTTAAAGCAAACGCAGATTACGCTTGACAGCGCGCTGCCCGCGTCTCATCAACCATTTTCGTTACGTCCGGCCAAACTCTGCATTACCCTATATGTTGTCTGCTGGGCGGCAAGCTGACCTTTTGGCTGCACTCTGTGCTATTGCTCGCGTTGTATTGTTATTGCCCAAAGTAGGAGCGAGGAAAAACCATGAGCCAGCACCATTCTGAGCGCTTCTTGAAATTAGCCGCCGATGCCAAGACGCGTATTACAGAGATCACACCAGCAGAGGCGGCCACGCAACAGGCGACCGGCGCGGTCGTGATCGATGTGCGCGAGGAAAAAGAGTTTACCGCTGCCCATATTCCGGCGGCTGTGCACCTCAGCCGAGGTGTTTTGGAAAGCCAAATCGAAACGCTGGCCCCCGATCTCGCAACCCCGATTATCTGTTATTGCAGCGGTGGTAACCGTGGTGCCCTGGCCGCCGAGAGCTTGCAAAAGATGGGCTACACCAATGTGGTTTCCGTGGCGGGTGGGCTTAATGGCTGGGTGGCCGCGGCGTTACCCGTCAGCAACGGTACTGATGAAGCGACTGCCTCGCCCTGACGGTGAGCTGGTCGCTCGCTGAAAAGCACACAAACGCGCACTCTGCGCTGCTTGATTTTATCAACCTGTAATCGAAAGAGCAACGGACATGAAACTTATAAATCTGATTCGGCACAAACAATTGCTTTTCTTGACGCTTTTACTGATCACCCTGTTGAGTGCGTGTGTGGTGCCCGTCGCGCCGGCCACCGATGGGGACAATGCGGCCGCCGACCCCATCTATATCGGCGTCAGCGGTCCGTTGACCGGCCAGAATGCACGCTATGGCGAGCAGTGGAAGAAAGGCTTTGATCTGGCACTGGCCGAGATCAACGGGGCCGGCGGCATTAACGGGCGGCCGCTAGAATATATCTTTGAAGATTCGCAGAGCGACCCGAAACAGTCGGTGGTCGTGGCCCAGAAGTTTGTCGCTGATGAACGCATTATTGTCGAATTGGGCGACTTTAGCAGTGGTGCCTCGATGGCGGCCTCGCCCATCTATCAGCGCGGTGGCCTGGTCCAGTTTGGCTTTACCAATTCGCACCCCGATTTTACCAGCGCGGGCGGGGATTACACCTGGAGCAATTCGGTGACGCAAGCCCAAGCTGCGCCGGCCCTGGCCGATTTCGCCGTCACCACCCTCGGCCAAAAGAAATTGGCTGCGCTCCATCTCAATACCGACTGGGGTAAGACCACCTATGATCTCTTTGCGGCACGGGTGCAAGAATTGGGCGGCGAAGTGGTCGCTACCGAAGCGTACCTGGCCGAAGAAAAAGATTTCCGCTCTGCGCTAACGCGTGTCCGCGATGCTAACCCAGAAGCAGTCGTCCTGATCTCGTATCAGGCCGATGGTGCTTTGATTGTGCAGCAGATTCGCCAGAATGGGCTGAAATTGCCCTTGATCGGCCCTGGTTCATTGCAGTCACCGGACTTTCTCAAACTAGGCGGGGCCGATGTGGAAGGGGTGTTGATCCGTGGGCAATTCTTGCCCGATGATCCGCGGCCTGAAGTCAAGCAGGTGGTCGATGCCTACAAGGCCAAGTACAACGAAACGCCTGACTATTTTGCCATCCACGCCTATGACACGATTCACCTGATCGCCAAAGCGATTGAACTCGGCGGTCCGACGCGGGAAGGGGTCCATAACGCGCTGCCCCAACTCAAGGATGTGCCCAGTGTGATCTATGGCACGGCGACCTTCGATCCGGAAACCCGCCGGGTGCTGAATCCCAATTTTGTGGATCTACAGGTCAAAGATGGTGCCTTCGTCATCTGGGACGGCCCGATCGCCAGCCAGTAAATTGACCGGCTCGTTTCACGCTTTGCGTGGAATGCGCTCTATGACGCTCCGCGTTATGGGACGCCCAGCGTCCAATGCTGCTCCCACGCAGAGCGTGGGAGCCAGCCCAAAAACAATCTCAATGAGGAGAGGATCGATCTTATGACACAACTTACAAAACGTGCACGGGTCGAGGCCGCGCTTGCCGGTGAACCAGTTGACCGTGTCCCCGTCTCGGCCTGGCGGCACTTTATTCCGGAAGAACGCCAACCTGATGCATTGGCGCAGATTAGCCTGGCCCACTTTTATGACTTTGACTGGGACTGGCTCAAGGTGAACCCACGGGCGACTTACTATGCTGAAGCATGGGGTAATCAATATGACTATGATCAGTATGAGGGTGTCTTACCCAAGTTCATTGATGGCCCCCTCCATACCCCGGCTGATCTGGGCAAGATCGCCGCGGTCAATCCAACGGCTGGTGTCTTTGCCGAGCAGATTGAACTGGTACGGCTGATCAAGGCCGGCATCGGGGACGTACACTTTCTGCAAACTGTTTTTTCGCCGCTGTCGGTGTTGGCTTTCTTAGTTGCCCGTCCAGCGCAGCATAGTGCTGCGGCAGCGGTGCAAGCCCAGTATGATGATTTGCGCCGTTATCTGCAAGCCGATCCGCAGGGTGTTCACGCCGCGTTGCAAGCGATCACGACCACCTTGGCTGCCTATGGGGCCGCCTTGGTTGAGGCCGGTGCCAGTGGGCTCTTTTATGCGATTGTCAGGCTGGCGCGCCAGGGGATCCTAACTGCGGCCGAATATAAAGAGTTTGGCAAGCCTTATGATCTACAGGTTTTGCAGGCGGTGCAAGGCGCGCCTTTCAACCTGCTGCACATCTGCGGGCCGGCTGTTTACTTTGATGCGGTGGCTGATTATCCTGTCCATGCGATTAACTGGGCGGCGATTGGCCAACACAATCCGACTTTAGCCGAGGCTAAAGGGGCTGCGGCTAACGGGCATCGCCAACATGCCCTTGTCGGTGGCGTCGATGAAGCGGGGACGCTGCACCACGGCGCACCAGAGGCGGTGATGCGTGAAGCGCGGGCGGCGATCCAGGCCACCCAAGGTCGCCATTTCTTGCTGACCCCTGGCTGTGGTGCCGGTATAGACACGCCGGTCGCCAATCTATATGCGTTACGGCAGGCTGTCGTGTAGCGAATGAATTCGCCGCAACACAGGCCTAGTCCACCGCGGTGGACTAGGCCTGTGATTTTAGCCTGCGCAGGCAGGCTTTGTTTGGGTAGCACGTGGTTTCTAACCACTGCTGCCATCGGCCCGTATGGCCAGGAGGGTAAGCCTATGCGTCGCATTCTGATTCCACTGCACGTTGCCGAGATCGGTGTGGAAATTTTGCCCGTGGTGCGTCATCTCTTCGCCCCAGGGGTGGTCGAATTGATTCTATTAGGGATCACCCAGCGGCCCGAAAGCAATATGACCGTCGGGGCCTATGTGGGCGATGTCACCCACGCCAGTCACCTGGTCACCTGCACGGATGAGGAGTGGCAGATCTATCGCCAGCGCTTTGAAGTCGGCTTAAAAGCGCTGGCCATGCCGCTGCGCACTGCCGGTTATCGTGTGCATACGCTGGTGCGGGTGGGGGAGCCGGTCGAAACGATCCTGGCCACGGTGCAGCGCGGCACCTATGACCTGATCGCCCTGGCGACGCGGCCGCAAACCGGGCTGGCACGACTGTTATCGAGCAGTATCGCCGAGCGGCTACTGCGGCGGGCGGCGCTGCCGGTTTTGTTGCTGCACCCCGAACCTATTAAACCAGCGCAAGCGCCAATGCTTGCCCAGTCGGAAACGATCCATTATGAGCCATTTCTGGCCCACGTTCTTTGATCAGACGATCAATGGCCTGGTGATCGGCAATATTTACGCCCTGACCGCGGTTGGCCTCGCCTTGATCTTTGGCGTAGGTAACCTAATCAACTTTGCGCATGGTTCGGTCTACATGATCGGGGCCTATGTCGGCTGGGTCTGTGTGACCTGGCTGCACATCCCATTGGCGTTGACCTTTGTGGTCGTGGCCGTGGTCTGCGCCCTGCTGGGCATGGCGATTGAACGGCTGGGCTTGCGTAGCTTGCAAAACTCGGCCCGGATTGCCCCCTTGCTGGCGACCATCGGCATCAGCTTTGTGCTCGACCAACTGACGCAAATTCTCTTTACGGCCAACCCACAATCCTTTCCCAATCCGCTGCCGCCGACGCGTTTTCAGTTGGGGGGTGTCAGCATTGGCATGGCCGACATCTTGATTGCGGCCACGGGCGTCACGGTGGCGTTGCTGCTCTTTTGCTTCTTGCGCTTCACCAAGCTGGGGTGGGCGTTGCGCGCCACCGCGCAGGATCGTGATGCCGCCCAGCAGATGGGCGTCGATGTCAACCTGGTCAACCAGACCGCCTTTGCGTTGGCCGCCATCCTCGGTGGGATCGCCGGCATGTTGGTCGGGATCTACTTTAGCACTGTCTACCCGACGATGAGCTTTCAGGCCGGCTTGAAGGGCTTTGCGGCCAACTTGCTGGGCGGGTTGGGTAATATTCCTGGCTCGATCATCGGCGGGTTGGTGCTGGGGTTAGTCGAGAGTTATGGGGTGGCGCTCTTTGGGACCACCTATCGTAATCTTTTTGCCTTTGTGATTCTGATTGTCGCCCTGGTTTGGCGACCGAATGGGCTCTTTAGTCGTAAGCGCAAAACGCCACCCGAACCGCTCACCGGCACCTTTGTGCCCAATAACAAAGCGTTGACCTTGCCGCGCTGGGCACTCCTGAGCCTGGTCGGTGCGGCCCTGCTCTTGCCGCTTTTCGTGCGTAATCCATATATTTTACAGATCTTCACCAACGCCTGGTTGCTGGCAATGGTGGCGATCAGTGTGACCTTAGTGACGGGCACCGCTGGGCAGATGTCACTTGGCCACGCTGGTTTTCTGGCGATTGGTGCCTATAGCTCGGCCTTGTTGATGATCCGCTTGCAGTGGCCGTTTGAACTTGCGTTGCTAACCGCAGGGCTAATTACGGCGCTCTTGGGCACCTTGCTGGTGCTGCCCGCTTTTCGGCTACGGGCGCACTATGTCGCCATTGCCACCCTGGGCATTGGGGAAATCGTCAGCCAGGTGATCTTAAATTGGGACAGCCTGACCCAAGGGGTGATGGGCATTACCAATCTGCCGCCACCCTCGTTCTTCGGTCTGGAAGCGATCTTTCCGCGTGAGATCTATTGGTATTCCCTCGGCTTACTGTTGTTGGCGTTGCTGTTTCAGTGGCAACTGGTGCGCTCCCCACTGGGCCGGACCTGGCGGGCGCTGCGCGAGGATGATGTGGCCGCACAGTCCTATGGCATCAATCTCAACCGCTACAAAGCATTGGCCTTTGGGGCTAGTGCCTTTATCGCTGGGATCAGTGGTGCGTTTACCGGTCATATGTATACCTACATCAACCATGAAACCTTTACCAACACCACCTCGATTCTCGCCTTGACGATGGTGATTCTCGGCGGCATGGGCAACATGGTCGGCGCGGTCTTTGGCGCGGTGTCACTGACAGTGTTGCCGGAACTCTTTCGGGGGCTGGTTGACTATCGGTATATCTTCTATGGGCTGGCGCTGCTGGTGATGATTCGCTTCCGGCCCCAAGGTTTGTTGGGATCGATCTGACCATGACCCTCTTGCAAATCCAACAGGTTGCCCGTAATTTTGATGGTGTGTTAGCGGTCGATGCTATTAGCTTCACCGTCGCGGAAGGCGAAACGGTCAGTGTGATCGGCCCGAATGGCGCGGGTAAGACGACACTCTTTAACCTGATCACCGGTCTTGATCAGCCGACAGCGGGTGAGATTATCTTTGCCGACAAATCGTTGCTTGGGGTGCCGGCGGATCGTTTTGCGGCACGTGGCATTGCGCGCACTTTTCAACATGGGCGCGTCTTTGGCAATTTGAGTGTGCTCGACAATGTCTTGATCGGTGCCCATGCGCGCCGGCAGACGGCTAATGCCTCGTTGCCGTTGGTGGGACTTTTTAAGGAATTGGTCAGCGCGTTGCTCCGTCCGGCGGCTGTCAAGCGCGAAGAAGCGCAGTTGCGCACTGAGGCTGAGGCGATTATTGCGCTCTTTGGCGAACGCTTGACCCCACGGCTCCATCAGCCGGCGTTTAGCCTCTCTTATGCCAACCGGCGGCGAGTGGAAATGGCCCGGGCCTTAGCGCTGCAACCCCGGCTCTTGTTGCTCGACGAGCCAACCGCCGGGATGAACCCCACCGAGACTGCCGAAGTGTTGGAATTTATCCGGCTGCTCAAAGGGCGGGGGTTAACAATTTTGTTGATCGAACACAAGTTATCGCTGGTGATGCAACTGTCGGACCGCGTCATCGTGATGGACAACGGCCAGAAAATTGCCGAAGGCCCACCGGAACTTATTCGCAACGACCCCCGTGTGATCGAAGCTTATCTGGGCCATAAGCAGCGCCCGCCGGCGGCAACGGTAACCTCTGCGGTGCGCGCTGAGGTCCCGAATGGAACGCCGAATGGAACGACTACGGCAACTTTACCTGTCCTACCGAGTGAAAAGGCGGTAACGCAATGACACAAAATCAGGCCGTACCGCTCTTAGCCTTACAACAGATCGACACCTTTTACGGTTCGATGCAGGTCCACTTTGGGCTCGACCTACAGGTGCAACAGGGAGAGATTGTTTGCTTGTTGGGCGGTAATGCCAGCGGTAAAAGTACCACGATGAAAGTGATTCTCGGTTTGGTCAAGCCACGCTCCGGCAAGGTGCTCTTGGCTGGCCGCGAGATCACCGGCTTAGCAACGCCCAAGGTGATCCGCTTGGGCGTCGGCTCGGTGCCCGAAGCGCGGCGGATCTTTGCCAACATGACGGTACGCGAAAACCTGTTGATGGGTGCATACAAGCGCAATGATAAAGCTGAAATTGCCCTCGATTATGAGCGCACCCTGGCGATCTTTCCGCGCCTAAAAGAGCGGCTCAACCAGCCAGGTGGCGTGCTCAGCGGTGGTGAGCAGCAGATGCTCGCGATCGGCCGCGCCCTGATGGGGCGACCGACCTTGATCTGTATGGACGAGCCGACCATGGGGCTCTCGCCGCTCTTTGTCGATCGGGTGCTCGAACAGATCGAGATAATCAATCGCCAGGGCATCACGATCTTTATGGTCGAGCAAAATGCCAACCTTGCCTTACAGATCGCCCACCGCGGCTATGTTTTGCAGAATGGGCGCATCGTCCTCAGTGGCCCGGCCCAGACTTTGCTTGACAGCCCACAAATTCAAGACGCCTATTTGGGGGCGCAGACCGTTACCCCACCCTAACCCTCCCCTGGTAAGGGAGGGAACTAGATCCCCTCCCTTACCAGGGGAGGGTTAGGGTGGGGTGAGTTGCTATGACGCAGGTATCCCCTTCAACGCCGGATTCGCCGATCCGACCGTGTGGGGGGCAACGAGCGGTTGGGGAGCCTGCTCGTTGTTCCGGCCTCAGTTCTTCTCTTCTTCTTCTTTTGGTCCGGCCCGGGCACTGACGTCACCCGTCATCCCGGGCAATCCCCCACTCTATGTACGGCGACGTCGCCAAGTGGTAAGGCCGGGATCTGCAAAATCCTTATGCGCCGGTTCGAATCCGGCCGTCGCCTCTCGTTTTAATTTCGTGTTATTCACAAAAGTTTCTGGAGAAATTTCTATGTTTCAGCGATTTAGCGCAAAAATGACCACTGTACTGCTCTTGCTCTTTACCCTGCTCTTGGCGCTGCTGCTCGCCAGTTGTGGCAGTGACGCACCGACTGCGCCACCAACCGCACCAGTCGCGACGACCGCCCCAACTGAAGCGCCGGCCGCAGCACCGGTGACCGATACAACTGCTGTCACGACCACGTCCGCCGTTACCGCGACCGAAAGCGTGACCGCCACCGAGCCAATAACCGCCACTGAGGCTACAACCGCTACTGCGACCACAACCGATAGCGCCGCGTCGAGTAGCAGCTATCCAACCATCACGATCACGAACAAACCTGATGTGGTGCGCATCGGCTACCAGGCAATTCCAAATGCGGAATTGATCGCCAAACAATTACAGTGGCATGAACAGGCGTTAGGAACGACGATTGAATGGCGCCAATTCGAGAGCGGTCGTGATGTTAACACGGCGATTGCCAGCGGCAGCATTGACATTGGTCTGGTCGGGAGTAGCCCTGCTGCCGCCGGTTTAGCCCAGGGTTTGCCCTATGATGTCATTGCCTTTTACGACGTCATCGGTGACAGCGAGGCGTTGGCTGTGCGCGATTCGATTGCGACCTTTGCCGATCTCAAAGGCAAGACATTGGCTGCACCCTTTGGCTCAACCACGCACTATTCCTTGTTGCAAGTGCTCAAACTTAACAACATTGGGCAGGATGAAGTGACCTTGCTCGATTTTAATCCCTCTGACCTGTTGGCGGCCTGGACGCGCGGTGACATCGACGCGGCCTATGTCTGGCAACCCACCTTGCAGAAGCTCTACGACGACGGCGGCACCAAACTGATTGGTAGCGATGAGGTCGCCGCGCAGGGCTTCCCCACCTTTGATGTGGCCGTAGCGACCCGCGACTTTTCCAGCCAATACCCCGAAGTCGTGGCAGTCTATCTGCAAAATCTCTCGAAAGGCGTTGACCTCTATCGCAGTGACCCGGCGCAGGCTGCCGAACTGATTGCTACCGAATTGGGCATCACCCCGGCGGAAGCCGCGACGCAAGCCGCCGGTCTCATCTGGCTCACCGCTGCCGAGCAGATCAGCCCTGACTATTTCGGCACGACCGACACACCAGGTGCTTTGGGCGAGGCCTTCAAAACCACTGCCGATTTCCTGGTCGAGCAGGGCGTACTCACGACTGCGCCCGATCTGGAAGTCTTCCAGCAAGGTGCCAATCCCACGTTCCTCCAACTGGCCGTGGGCCAATAACATGTGTAGCGGCACGGCATGCCGTGCCGCTACACATGGAGGTCTGTGCAAATTTTAAGCAGTTTGATGACTAAAATGTCAATTCTCCAGTTACAACAGTTGGACCTAACCTATCCTAGCCGCGATGGTCTGGTTCACGCCCTTTCTGATATCTCCCTCACCGTCGACGCCGGTGAATTTGTCTGCGTGGTGGGGCCGTCGGGCTGCGGCAAAACGACGTTGCTCAAACTTGTTGCCGGCTTGCTCTTTCCCACACACGGCGTAGCATTGATTGACGGTAAACCCATCACCGGCCCGGCGGCGGATCGGGGGATTGTCTTTCAACAGCCGGCGCTCTATCCCTGGCTCACCGTAGCGGATAACGTGGCTTTTGGGCTGCAGATGCGCCATGTCGCCCGCCGGGTGCAGCGTGAACGGGTGGACGCCTTGCTGCAATTGGTGGGGCTGCGTGAATTCAGCCGCCGCGCTCCCTATGAGCTTTCGGGGGGGATGCAGCAGCGCGCGGCGATTGCGCGCGTCTTGGTCAACGAGCCGCGCATTATGTTGATGGATGAACCCTTTGGCGCGCTTGATGCGCTGACCCGTGAACATATGCAGGAAGAGTTACTAAAAATCTGGCGCACCACCCAAACGACGATTATTTTGATCACCCACAGCGTGGAAGAGGCGGTCTACCTGGGCACGCGTATCCTGGTGATGTCGCCGCGCCCTGGCCGCGTGGTGGCCGATGTGGCGGTGCCTTTTTCGCTCGAGGCGGGGGATAGTCGCGCTATCAAATCACGCCCTGATTTTGTCGCCAAACGCGAAGCGATCTTGAACTACATCTGGCGCGAATAATAACGCTCGTTCCGCCGGTCTCCGGCGGAATGCCCACAGGACGCTCTGCGTCCAAGTGAGGACGCAGAGCGTCCTGTAGGCATCACCACGCGGAGCGTGGTGACGAGCAAAAAATGAAAGGCAACTTGGTTATGAATATTTTCTGGTTTATTCCTACCCATGGCGATGGCCATTATTTAGGGACAAGCACGGGCGGCCGCCCTCTCACTCCAGCCTATATGCGTCAGATCGCGCAGGCGGTCGATGAGTTGGGCTTTGCCGGCGCGCTGTTGCCCACCGGGCGCGGCTGTGAAGATGCCTGGTTGGTGGCCGCCTCGCTGCTGCCGGTGACCCAGCGGATGAAATTCCTGGTGGCCCTGCGCCCCGGTTTGATCTCCCCCGCGCTGGCCGCACAGATGGCGACTACCTTTGATCGTCTCTCCAACGGGCGGCTGTTGATCAACGTCGTTACCGGCGGTGACCCGGTTGAACTGGCCGGTGAGGGGGTCCACTATGACCACGACACTCGCTATGCGGTCACCGATGAGTTTCTGACGGTCTGGCGCCAATTGACGAGTGGCGCGGCGGTGAACTTTCGGGGTGACTATTTCCGCCTGGATGATGGGCAGTTGATCCTGCCCTCGCTACAACGGCCCCACCCACCCCTCTACTTTGGCGGCTCGTCACCGGCGGGCCATCAGGTTGCCGCCCGCCATGCTGATGTTTACCTGACGTGGGGTGAAACGCCGGCACAGGTGGCCGAAAAGATCGCCGATGTGCGCCACCGCGCAGCCTTGGAGGGACGACAGGTGCGCTTTGGTATTCGGTTACATGTGATCGTGCGTCGGACTGACGCCGAAGCTTGGCAGGCCGCCGATGATCTGATCAAATATGTTGAGCCGGCGACCATCGCAAAGGCACAAAAGGTCTTGAGTCGTTATGATTCGCACGGCCAACAGCGTATGGTGGCGATTCAGAACAGCCACGAGTCGTTGGTAATCAGCCCGAATCTGTGGCGCGGCGTCGGCCTGGTTCGCGGCGGGGCTGGGACGGCCCTGGTCGGCGACCCAGAAACGGTGGCCCAGCGTATGCGCGAATATGCCGCACTGGGCATCGAGACCTTTATCTTCTCCGGCTATCCGCACCTGGAAGAAGCGTACCGCGTGGCCGAATTGCTCTTTCCCCACTTGCCCTTAGAGACAGCCGCAGGGACCACCGCCGGCCAGTCGCAACATTTTGTCGGCGAAGTGGTGGCAAATGACTTCCGCCCGGAAACGTTGGTCACGACTAGCCCGCAGGTAGCTAAACAGCTACAACTTGAACCCAGTGGGGACTAAAGATGGTTACAGACACTTCGGTCGTTGAGTCACAACCTGAGACTGCCACAACTTGGCGCTGGCGCATCCAACCAGAAAGGGTGATTACCCTGCTCACCATTCTGGTGATCCTGCTGCTCTGGTACGGGGTTTCGGCCAGTGGTCTGGTGCCACCCTACTTTGTCCCCACCCCCATGCAGACCTGGCAAGCTTTCCTGCGCATTCTTAGCGAGGGCTACCGTGGCCATACAATCTGGGCCCATCTTTGGGCCAGTTTGTCGCGGGTGTTGATCGCCTATGGCGCAAGCGCGTTGATCGGCGTGCCGCTGGGGTTGGCAATGGGCAGTGACCGGCGCATCGCCGCGATCTTTGACCTGCCGATTGAGTTTTACCGCCCCTTGCCACCACTAGCCTATTACACCCTGCTGGTGATTTGGCTGGGGATCGACAACGCCTCGAAAATTGCCCTGCTCTTTCTGGCCGCGCTGCCGCCGGTGGTGATTGCCACGGCCACCGGGGTGCGCTCGGTGCGCGGTGATTACATTCACGGTGCCCAATCCTTGGGGGCAAGCCGCTGGCAACTCTTTTGCCATGTGATCTTTCCCGCTGCGCTGCCCGACATTTTCACCGGGCTGCGCGTCTCAATCGGTTTCACCTACACCACCCTGGTCGCCGCCGAGATGGTGGCGGGGGTTGACGGTGTCGGCTGGATGGTTTTGGATGCGAGCAAATTCCTGCAGAGCGATGTCATTTTTGTGGGGATTATTTTGATGGGGATGACTGGGGCGCTGCTTGATGCGGGGGTGCGTTGGCTGGATCGCACGCTAGTGCCGTGGCGGGGGAAGGTGTAAAGGAGTCGGCGCAAATAAAAAGCGGTTCCGTACCTCGTGCAGTGTCAGGAAAGTTTTGCGGGATTAGCATTTGTATCAGTCACGGCGTGACGGCAGATGGTAGCCGAGGGTTTATGCGCGTCAATAAAATAGTTCGGTATACCCGGTCCGCCGTGGGCTAAAGCCCCACGGCTAAATAACAGCGCCCGCTGAAGCGGGCTATAACCGGGGAAAGCTCGCTTCAGCGGTCGTTATACACCGAATTAAATTTTTAATCTCCATTAACCCTCGGATCGGGCAAATACCGGCAGCGTGTTTGTTTAGGCGAGTTGGGGGGCATCCTGCCGTTCGAGTGTAAAGGGCGGCATTGCGAGCTGATTATAGGCTTGGGGCGGTTGTGTTGCATCCGGTTGTCCCAAGTTCATCGGCATGGCGGGAAAATGAACATACTCGTGATAGGGATACATGGAGAAAACCAGGTAGGCCATGTCATCATCGAAGGTTGGTTCCCCCGGTTGGGTTTGCACTGCGGTGCTTGGTACTTTTACCGGGGGCGTAAAGAGAGTGTAGTAGATGATCGTCAGGAGCATGGCCAGGGTTAGCACTGCTGCACCCACAGAAAATAGAATTTCGAATAACATGTTGTCCTCCTTAGCAAAGTTGATTGTTGTCGATACGCTACGCTCGCTTCTACTGCTGTTGGGGGGATTGAGATTTGTGGCTGTCCTCAGTATAGGCGATGTCCATCACAAAACGGCCACAGGCGTGTAACAAGTTGGTAACAACTATAGGCTGTTTTTAAGGCAAAAAATGTTACCTCGTTGTTACGGGATGCGCACCATGCTTGTTACGATCACCTGTTATGCTAAGCTAGCATGCCAACGCCACTGGCAGGCGTAACTTACCAACCATCGGTAGCAACCAACTCTATCAATATGTTTTCACCAGACTTAGACCACTTAACTTGTTGTTGTCCATGTAGAGAGCGGAGGCAGTGACCTGTATCTCTGGCTTACCAACCGCGTTGGTAGCATGACAGCAACGAGATAACATTGGCCCACACTGCTTCCGCTTTACTTCCTAACGGAATGCGGTGCAAGCAGTGACCAAGTCTCAATTTTTAGGTTGGTCAGTTGTAGAAGCGTCACCGGATTCGCGCGGTGGCGCTTTTTATTTGCCAAAGCGCTTGGCGCACCTGAGACAAAGCAGCCGCCTCAAGCGTTATGCTGCAACAATTCAAACAAGGATAAAGACGTAAACCTATGAGCACTCTTAACGAATATTTAGGCCAAAAACGCGCTGCACTGCTCGCCCGCCGGGCCAAAACTGCTGCCGGCAACAGTGAGCCTCACCAACTTAAAGCCCAGGTCAAAGCGGAAGGGCGCAGCGGAATTCGCCATATTCGCATCCGTGAGCATCATGTGATCAGCGATAGTCCCTATGATTTTGCCGGTTACAATTTAGGGCCAGGTTCGCCCGAACTACAACTGGGCATTTTGGGTAGTTGCCTGACCCATATCTTTTTGATTCAAGCGGCTGACAAGCAGGTGCCGCTCGATGAATTGGAAGTGGAAGTGACCGGTCAATTGGATCCACGCGCCGGCACCCCCGGCAACGAAGCGATTCCGGTCTACCCCCACAACATTGCTTATACGGTGCATATCAAATCATCGGCGTCACCAGAAGTGCTGGCTGATCTGCATCAAACCGTCGAGCGTGTCTGCCCGATCTTCAACTTGCTGCTTCACCCCCAGAACATCAAAGGTACGCTGGTACATACGCCAGCGGAAACTGCGTGATCGATGGGCGGCACAAAAATTAACGAAATTTATTAGGAGTATCAACAATGAGTGACACGAATGGTTATGCCCGCCCCGATGCCCTGGTCAGCACCGACTGGGTTGCCCAACATCTCAACGATCCCACCGTGCGGCTAGTCGAGAGCAACGAAGACATCCTGCTCTATGACACCGGCCACATTCCGGGCGCGGTTAAGATCGATTGGCATCAAGATCTAAACGACCCGACCGTGCGCGATTACATTAATCAGGCGCAATTCCAAGCGTTGCTACGCCGCAAGGGTATTGCCAACGACACCACCATCGTCTTTTATGGGGACAAGAACAACTGGTGGGCTACCTATGCCTTTTGGGTCTTTCAACTCTTTGGCCACACGAATGCCAAGATCCTCAACGGCGGCCGCGCCAAGTGGATCGCTGAGGGGCGGGCATTAACCCAAGTTGAACCCGAATACGGGCCAACTGCCTATCTCGCCCAACCGCGCCATGACCGCCCGATCCGCGCGTTCCGTGATGATGTCCTCGCCCATCTGCAAAAGAAAGGCCCGCTGGTCGATGTGCGCAGCCCAGCCGAATACAGAGGCGAACTGCTCCACATGGCCGACTATCCACAGGAAGGTTCCTTGCGCGGCGGCCATATTCCCGGTGCGAAAAGTGTCCCCTGGGCACGGGCGGCAAATGCGGACGGCACCTTCAAAAGCGCGGCTGATTTGCGTGAGCTTTACGAAGAAGGGCAGGGGTTGCGCGCCACCGATGATGTGATCGCCTACTGCCGTATCGGCGAACGCAGTAGTCATACTTGGTTTGTATTGACCTACCTGTTGGGCTATCCCCATGTCCGCAACTATGACGGCTCGTGGACCGAATGGGGCAACGGGGTCAGATTGCCGGTGGAAAAATAAAAATGTACAACTTGGAGAATGAAATTATGCATCTGCGAACTATTCGTATCGTTAGCCTGCTTTTGGTCTTGGCAGCCTTGATCAGCAGTTGTGCGCCGGCTACTGTGTCACCAGCCGCTACTGGGGGCGAAGCCAGTGTCGCTCCCGCCGCGACTGGGCGCGGGGCGGGCGATACACTGCGTTTGATCTGGTGGCAGGCCCCGACGATCCTCAACCCGCACCTGGCCACTGGTGGTAAAGACACTGATGCCAGCCGCATTGTCTATGAGCCGCTGGCTTCCTATAACGCCGATGGCGAGTTGGTGCCCTTCTTGGCTGCTGAAATTCCCTCGCTAGAAAATGGTGATGTCGCCGCCGATGGCAAAGCGGTCACCTGGAAGCTGCGCGCCGATATCAAGTGGTCGGACGGTGAGCCCTTTACGGCGGCAGATGTCAAATTCACCTATGACTACATTGCTGATCCGGCGACCGGGGCGACTAGCGGCAGCGCCTATAGTGGGATCGAGCGCGTCGAAGTCATCGACCCGACGACGGTAAAGGTGAGCTTTAAAGAGGTCACCCCCGTCTGGGCACGGCCCTTTGTGGGGGCCAACGGGCCGATCATTCCGCAGCACATTTTCAAAGATTTTATCGGGGCCAAGTCGAGCGAAGCGCCGGCTAACCTGCAGCCGGTCGGCACGGGGGCCTATCAAGTAGTTGAGTTCAAGCCAGGTGATATTATCGTGCTGGAACCAAACCCGAATTTCCGCGAGGCCGACAAGCCCTACTTCAGCCGGGTCGAGTTAAAGGGTGGCGGTGATGCCACCTCCGCCGCACGGGCCGTATTGCAAACCGGTGACGCTGACTATGCCTGGAATCTGCAAGTGGAAGCACAGGTGCTTGATCAACTGGCGAAGGAAGGCCAAGGCTATCTATTGCTCAACCCCGGCGGCAATTCCGAACGCATTGAACTCAATCGCGCTGATCCCAACCAGGAGATCGACGGCGAACGGGCCAGCGTGCAATCACCCCATCCCTTCTTCACCGATCTGAAAGTGCGCCAAGCCTTTAGTCTCGCCGTTGACCGCCAAACCATTGTTGATCAACTCTATGGCCCGGCCGGGCAGGTAACCAGCAATGCGGTCGTGGCGCCGCCTACCGTGGTTTCCCCCAGTACTTCCTTCGAGTTTAATCTCGAAAAGGCCGCCGCCCTGCTCGATGAGGCCGGTTGGACCGACAGCGATGGTGATGGGGTCCGTGAAAAAGACGGCGTTAAGCTCCAAATTCTTTTCCAATCTTCGGTCAACCCCGTGCGGCAAAAGACGCAGGAGATTATCAAACAATCCCTCGAATCAATCGGCTTTGGTGTGGAGTTGAAGAGTGTGGATAGCACCGTCTTCTTCAATAACGATCCGGCTAACCCCGACACTTTTAAGCACTTTTATGCCGATGCGCAGTTATACACCACTGGCAGCAGCAGCCCCGACCCCGGCGACTATCTGGAAGACTTTACCTGCGCTGAAATTGTGTCAAAAGCGAATGAGTGGTCCAAAGGCAACCTGACCCGTTGGTGTGATCCTGCCTATGACGCCCTGGTCGCCCAGGCGAAAACTGAGTTGGATCCGGCTAAGCGTCAAGCGATCTACATCCAGCTAAATGACCTCCTGATCAACGATGTCGTGATCATTCCGGTGGTCCATCGCACCTTCCCGAATGGGGTGAGCAATACGCTCGATGGGGTTGTTTTGACCCCGTGGGATTCGCAACTCTGGCTGCTGAAAGATTGGGTGCGTAAAGCACAATGACCCCTTACCTGATCAGACGACTGCTGCTCGCGCTGCCGATCTTGCTCGTGATCAGCGCACTGATCTTTACGATTCTAGCCCTGGCGCCCGGCGACCCGATGAGTGCTTTTGCGACCGATCCCTCAATGTCGGAGGAGGTACGGCAAAATATTCGCCGGACGCTAGGGCTGGATGCGCCCCTCTACGTGCGTTATGCCAAGTGGATTTGGGCCTTTATCAATGGCGATATGGGCTACTCCTTCGCTAGCCGCAGCCCTGTGAGCGGGTTGCTGGGCCAACGCCTGACCACGACGCTCTCGGTGGTTGGTATCGCCTATCTGATCAGTGTCGTGCTGGCTATCCCGATTGGGCTCTTAGCGGCGATGCGACCCTATTCGCTCTTTGACCAAATCACGACAACGTTGGCCTTTATCGGCTTTTCGTTGCCGACCTTTTTTACGGGACTCTTGTTGATTATCGTCTTCAGCGTGCGCTTGCGCTGGTTTCCGTTTATCTATAATAGTACGCTGGAGGTCACCGACTGGCACAGCCTGGTCGCTCAGGTGCGCCAGTCGGTGATGCCGATCGGTGTGTTGGCACTCTTTCAGACCGCGGCGCTGATGCGCTATACCCGTTCGGCGGTGTTAGAAAACATTCGCCGTGACTATGTGCGCACGGCGCGCGCCAAAGGCTTGCGCGAATCGCTGGTCATCAATCGCCATATCTTACGCAACGCGTTGATCCCGATTGTCACCTTGATTGCGCTGGGCATTCCCAACGTCTTTACTGGTGCGCTGATCACCGAACAGGTCTTCCGTGTGCCGGGGATTGGCGCGTTGCTGGTTAACAGCATCCTGGCCAGCGATACACCAGTCGTGATGGCGATCACCTTTATCTATGCGATTCTGATCGTGACCTTCAATCTGGTTGCCGATCTGCTCTACGGGGTGCTTGATCCGCGGGTGCGTTATGGCTAACTGATTCAGGGTAGTGGGTACGGCGGCAGCAGTTCCCACTACCCTGAATCGCCGTTTGTGTAAGCCCTACGAGAAAGATAGCTTCTCAGCCAGCGGCGCGCTTTTCGATGATTTGACGGTTTACCCTATTAAATTCTATGATTTGTTGATAGATCGTAGAAAAGTTACCTAATCAAGGAGGGGAAGATGCTTTTAGAGAATTTGGTCTGTCCGATTTCGCCGTTGCGCGTCAATGAAAATGTGGTACGGCTGGTAGCCGCGCTGGTGATTTTATCGGTGGCCCTCTATATCTACACTGGCAGTCCCTATATTATCTTGCTGCTGATTGGCGACTTTTACATTCGTGCTTTTACCAATCTGAAATTTAGCCCCCTAAGTTGGACGGCTAAACAGATCAGTACGTTGAGCGGCTTACGTGAGATCCGGATTGATAAAGCGCCCAAAATTTTTGCGGCACGTGTGGGCCTGCTCTTCGCGCTGGCCATCTTGCTGCTCAGCTATATCCACCCGCTGAGCAGCATCGTGATCGCCTTTGTGCTGATCGGCTTTGCTGCGCTGGAAGCGTTTTTTAACATCTGTGTCGGTTGTTGGGTCTATAGTTATCTCGTCTTTCCGTTATTCAAACCGCAGAGCTGAGGCAATGGCTAATCAACTCACCAAAAACTTGGCCGCCCGGCGGCCCAAAGCGGTCGCATCAGTCGCGCCGCCGACCGTTCAACCTGATGTCTTGGACCGTGCCGCGCGCTCGCCGTGGCGTACGGCTTGGCGACAATTCCGCCGCCATCGGCTGGCGATGGCCGGGCTGTTGGCGCTCCTGACGATTGTCCTCAGCACGCTCTTTGGCCCGTTGCTCTATGCGACCCCTTACAATAAAGTGGACTTTGCGGTCTCATCGCAGGGCCCAAGCTGGGATTATCCCTTTGGCACCAATGATTTGGGCCAGGATCTGCTGGCACGTGTGCTCTGGGGCGGGCGCATTTCGGTGGCGGTGAGTCTCTTTGCCATGTTAGTCGCTATCGGGCTGGGCGCGCTGCTGGGTTCACTGGCCGGCTTTTTCGGCGGTGCCCTGGATTCGTGGCTGATGCGGATCACCGATGTCTTTCTCTCGCTGCCCCAATTGCCACTGTTGCTGCTGATTATCTATCTTTTTCGTGAAGCGATCACGCGCCTGGTGGGGCCAGAACTGGGGGTCTTTCTCTTGATCGTGCTGATCATTGGCGGCCTCAACTGGATGTCGGTGGCCAGATTAGTGCGCGCCAACTTTCTGGTTTTGCGCGAGGCAGAATTTGTCACCGCGGCCCATGCAGTAGGGGTGCCGCAGCACCAGATTATCCTTCGCCATCTCCTGCCCAACACCCTCGGCCCCGTAATCGTCGCGGCAACGTTGGCGGTCGGCTCGGCGATTATCACCGAATCGAGCTTGAGCTTTCTCGGGCTGGGCTTCCCACCCGACACGCCAACGTGGGGGCGCATGCTTTTTGAGGCACAAAATTTTGTCGAATTTACCCCCTCGATGGCCCTCTTTCCTGGGCTCTTTATCTTTGTCACCGTGCTGAGTATTAACTATATCGGCGACGGTCTGCGTGATGCCCTTGATCCGCAACTACGCAGCCAGTAATTTCTGCGCTCTTTGAAAGGAACTTGCATGAGCCAACGCATTCGCCTTGGGTTTTTAACGCACAGTGAAGGTCACGGTAATCCGCGGCAGATCTATCAAGAGACCTTGGAACTCTTTTGCGTCGCTGATCAACTGGGCTTTGACGTCGGTTGGTTGGCTGAACATCATTTCAAAGAAGTGGCGGGACGGCTCCCGTCACTTCTTCCGTTGTTAGCCGTCGCCGCAGAGCGGACCCGCCAGATCCGCCTGGGTGCATCGGTGATCCTATTACCTTTCATGCACCCTGTGCGCGTGGCGGAAGATGCGGCGGTGGTGGATGCGCTGAGCAATGGCCGGCTGGAATTGGGCGTGGGTAGCGGCGGTGACCCGCTGGAGTTTGAAGCCTTTGGCGTTGACATTACCAACCGTCACCAGGCGACGACAGCGGCGGTCGCGACTCTACAGCGTGCCTTTGCGGGTGAGCCGTTGGGAACTCAAGGTCAACTGCTCCAACCACCGGCTCCGACCCTGACTGATCGGCTCTGGCAGAGCGCGCTTAGCGTGCCCGGTGCCCAATACGTGGCCCGCCAGGGGGCCGGGCTGCTGCTGGCGCGGTCGGCCTGGGAAAGTGATTTGCCGACGGATGAAAATCAACTGCCAGTTGCCCAGGCATTTGTGGAAAGTTGGCCGGGTACTTCAGGCCGCGCACGCATCGCCCTCTCGCGCGGCATCTATCCTGCGGCCGATAAACGGAGCGCACTGGCTGAATTGCGCGAGGGGGTTGGCCGCTTTGCCGAGCTGATGGTCCAGAAGGGGCAATTCCCCGCCGGCCTTTCGCTCGAAGCCTATTGTGCGCGTATGCATATCGCCTATGGGCACCCTGATGAGATTGCCGAGTTTCTGCTGGCCGACCGCGTCTTGCCCTATGCAACCGATCTGATTCTACAATTCAATCCGGCCACGCCGCCGTTGGATCGGGCCATTCAGATGTTTGAACAAATCGCCGCCCAGATCGCCCCGGCGCTCGGTTGGCAGCCGCGACAAAATGAACACATTTTATCTCAAGCATTATTAGCTACCGCCTAAAGGAGTTATCATGACCGCTATCCCACTGGTTCCCGAATTGCCCCCCGACACGCTGAATGAAATTGGCGTCTTAAAACGTCGCGAGATCGAAGCGCGCATCATCAGCTCCTTTGTCAATGCCCTGGCCACAGAGTTTGACCGCGCGCGGGTCGTTGCGATCCTGCGTGAGACGATTATCAACGTCGCCCAGCAACAGGGCGCTGAACGGGCTGCGCAAGTGGGTGACAATTCGCTGCTCGCCTTCTCTAACTCGGCCGGCGACTGGCGCAAAGGGAACGCGCTGGAAATTGAAGTGCTCGAACAGAATGAGGAGCACTATTTCTTCAACGTGACCCGCTGTCGTTATGCCGAGATGTATCAATCGCTCGGCCTGGCTGATCTGGGTGCGGTGCTCTCTTGCAATCGCGACTATTCGTTGATCGAAGGCTTCAATCCGGAGATCGAACTGGTGCGTGAGCAGACGATCATGCAAGGTGCCCCCTGTTGTACCTTCCGCTACAGCAAGGTGCCGGCTACGTCTACGCCATGATCTAATAGAGGAAACAAATAAAGATTGCACAATCGTGTACTGCGCATCCCCTGATGCGCAGCCCACTTTGTGTCACCTCTATTTGTGTTATCTATAAGGTGACAGTCACTGTCCGCAAAATGTTTTGTGCTGCCCGATCCTTGTGGACAGTGACTGTCACCTAGTACCCTTCTATTTCTCTGTAACGACCAAAGGAGCACTGCGCTTGATCGATTTTCACAGTCACTACTATGATGCGGCTTGGGCAGCAACCCCGTCGGCCCCTGGCTTGCGTGGCCTGGCGCGCGTCTGGCCGTTGATCACCAACATTGAGGCGCAACTGGACGCGCTAGCCGCAGCTGGGGTCGATGCCAAAGTGCTGAGCGCGCCGACTGCTTCGCTGGTCGCACCGGGTGAACAGTTAAGTGCCGGGTTGATCGCACAGATCAACGATCACTTTGCCACGCTGGTGGATCGTTACCCTGGGCGGCTGTTGGCGCTGGCGACGATTGACGCGTTTCAAGGCGAGGTGGCGGCGCGCGAAGTCGAACGTGCCGTGCAAAGCTTGGGCCTGGGTGGGATCTGTGTCGATTGCGCGCTGGGGGATCGCTGGCTCGATGCGCCCCAAGCGCGACCCACCTTTGCCGCGGCCGCAGCGCTCGGTGTCCCCGTCTTTGTCCACCCGATCAGCCCGGCGGGATTGACTGAGCGTTATGGCCGCCTGGGGCATAGTGGCGTCCTCTTGGCGCGCGGTACGGAGGATGCGGTGAGCATTTTGGCGATGTTGCGTAGTGGTCTCTTTGATGAACTGCCTGATCTCAAAGTGGTGATCCCGATGATCGGCGTCGCGGCCCTGCTCTTTGCCGGCATCAGTGATCCGGAGCGGCTGCGTGAGGATGGTTGGCAGGGCACACCGCCCAGCCTCACGCGGCAGCGGCTGTACATCGACACGATGGGCTTTGACCCCGCCGCCATCCGCTTTGCCCTGGATCTCCTTGGCCCAAAACAAGTGCTCTTGGGCAGTGATTGGCCGATCATGCCGATTGCCCTTCGCAGCGAAGTGACCGCTTTGCTGACTGCACTGGATTTGAATCAGGCCGATCAAGCCGCGATTCTGCACGATAATACCATCCGTTTATTAACCCAGCCCAAAGGAACCAACCTATGAGCAATCTGAGTTATCTTGCCCAACGCCAACAGTTGATCGGGGCGGCCAACCGCCTGTTCGAGACCGCGGTCATGTCGCACAGCGGCCACGGCAACCTGAGTGTGCGCCTGCCCGAATCAGATCGACTTCTCCTGACCGCCGGTGGTCACATTGACCATTTGACGCCGGAGCAATTTGTCGTGGTCACCTTCGACGGCGAACTGGTGGAAGGGGAGATCGCGGCGGTTGCCCGTGAGATCGTGGGGATGCACGCCGGGGTCTACCGTGAGCGGCCCGATGTCAACGCGGTGATCCACACCCACTCCCCGCGGGCGACCAGTTTTGCGATTGCGAACAAGCCGTTGCCGGTCGTCTATGAAGCGTTTTTGCGCTTTGGCATTGTGGACGCCATCCCCGTTGCCCCGTGGGCGCCGCGCGGTTCCGCCGAATCTGTGGCCAATATCACCGCACAACTGCGCGAACACCCGCTGGTGCCGGCGGTCCTACTGGGCAATCATGGCGTGCTTGCCTTTGGTGTTGATCCGGCGGCGGCGGCCCAGATCATTGTGATTATGGAAGAGGCGGCTGAGCTATTGTTGGACGCGCAAACCCTGGGTGGTGCGCAGCCTTTCCCGCCCGACGCGCTGGAACGGGAGCGCGCCCATATGCAGCGTTTCCGTTCGGCTTAGTGGCTTGGCCGCTTAGGATCGAGTCCAGTGTCAAGGCAGTTCTGCTAGTTTAGCCCCTCCCTAACCCTCCCCAAGGGGAGGGGACCGTCATGCCGCGACAAGGGCTCCTCCCCCAAGGGGGAGGCTGGGAGGGGGCAGATTTTACCCTGCAGAACTTAGCTGACGCTGTATTGGTCGGTTATCTGGGCGGCAATTTTGTTACTTGACTGTTACGCCCTTGCCACTACGCCTGTTACCAAGGGCTGGTATAGTGTATCGGTATTTGTTGTAATTCTGTTGGTTTAGAAAGGGGGAATGATGTCAATCAGTCGTTGTCAATCTACTCATTCACCTTTTTTCTATGCGGCTTTTCCCCAATCCTTCATCATCCACCGCAACTGTTCGACCTCCTGTTGTTGTCCTCCCGGCTGTCTGGCATGTGATCAGCCACGGCATGCGCGCTGCTGCTGTAGGTAGCGGGAACCTGCGCTCTGTCCAAAGTCAGCAATTCAAGTTAGCGCTGTTGTGTGTCCTCGTTGGGACAACCAACACCATGACCCATGCTGCTGACCGACCTTGGATAATCAACCGCTGGTAACCCGCGTTCTCAGCCACGCTTCATCTCAATCATGGGCACTTTTTATCCTGGCACTGGCTGGCTGGGCGGAAAGCGACTGCCCAAGAACTGTACAGACAAAATTTATTGGGGAGCAATGCATGGGCAGTTATATTCTAGGGCGCGTGGCGGTCATGTTGCCGACGCTCTTATTCCTCACCCTGGCGGCCTTTTTTCTGACGACCGCCGCGCGTGGCGATCCGGCTGAAATCGCACTGCGCGCCGGGGGGCAAGAACCCACGGTCGAAGCGATTGCCGCCTACCGCGAAAAACTTGGCTTGAATGACCCCTTTCTGGTGCGCTATGGGCGCTGGTTGGTGGGGTTGACTCGCGGTGACCTGGGTACGTCGTTTCTTTCGGCGCGCACTGTCAACGACATTATCCGCGAACGGATCGAGCCAACCTTGCGCCTGGGGCTAACTGCCTTCACCTTTACCACCGTAGTTGGCATTGGGTTAGGCCTAGTCTTTGGGCTCACGGCCGGTTCATTCCTGGATGTAGCTGGGCGTTGGCTAACGTTGTTGCTGGCCGCAGTCCCATCATTCTGGTTGGCGCTGTTGCTCATTACTTTGTTCGCCGAGATCCTGCATAGCTTGCCGCCGGCCGGTTATGGCGGACCGCGTTACCTGATTCTGCCCGTTCTTGCCTTATCCGCCGGGCCGGCGGCAGGCCTGATGCGTCTCACCCGTAGTGCGGTGATCGAGGTCTGGCGGCTGGATTATATTCGCACCGCGCGCGCCAAAGGATTGGCTGGGCGGATTGTTACCCTGCGTCATGCCCTGCCAAATGCCTTGCTCCCAATTGTCACCGTATTGGGCTTGCGGTTTGGCCAGCTCTTGGCTGGGGCGATTGTCATCGAGACCATTTTTGCCTGGCCGGGCATGGGTACCGCCCTGATTGCGGCGATCTCTGGGCGTGACCTGCCTGTGATCGGGGCCTATGTCCTGCTGGCTGGGGTAGCGTTTGTTATTGTCAATCTACTAACTGACATTAGTTACGGCTTGCTTGATCCACGGGTGCGGTTGGGCGCAACCAACGGGAGTCAACAATGAGTACAACGGAAATGATACGGTTGGAACCTTTGGCACCGCGCCGGTTTGATCTGGGTGCATGGTTGCGGCGACTCTCGTTGCGGCGCTTTGGACAAGCACTCGTGCCCACCATCATCCTCGGTGCATTCATCTTGGCATCCATCTTTGCACCTGTCATAGCACCTTATGACCCAAATACCTTGGATATGACCAATCTGCTGGCCGGAGCAAGCCTGGAACATCCTCTGGGGACTGATCAACTGGGCCGGGACATGTTCAGTCGTTTACTGTATGGGGGGCGGACAACCCTGTCACTCGCTTTTGTCAGCACCATTGGGATTGTCTTGATCGGACTTTTGTTCGGAGTTGTGGCCGGCTATGCTGGTGGACAGATTGACCTGGCGATCTCGACACTCTTGACGATGCTCCTAGCGCTGCCAAGCCTGCTCCTGACACTGGCGATTCTTGGCATCTTGGGGCCTGGCACGCAAAGTATGCTCATTGCCCTGATCGGTGCCGGTTGGGTTGGCCACGCCCGCATCTTCCGTGCCTCGATCCTGTCACTACGTGAGCAGTTATATGTGGAGGCTGCCGTCGGGATTGGCTGTAGTCCCTTCCGCATTGTGCTGCGCCATCTGGTACCGAACCTGCTCTCTACGGTCATTGTGCTTGCTACCCTCGATCTGGGGGCGCTGCTCTTGATTGTTAGTAGTCTTAGCTTTTTGGGGCTTGGCGTGCAGCCACCCAACCCAGACTGGGGTGTGATGCTCAACGATGCGCGCCCCTACTTTGGCCAAGTTCCTCTCCTGATTCTTGGCCCAGGTATCTGTATTACCTTGGTCGCCCTCGGCAGCAATTTGCTGGGCGACGCCATTCGCGATCTGGCCGACCGCGGCCATAACTAATGCTGAAAGCACAAAAGCCTTCGGTCATTACGGCTGGCGTGACAAGTCGCTAGGCCGGCCGCAATGATCGAAGAAAGCAATATTTCAACAACTGTAACAAACAATCAGAAGGACAGATACACAGATGACAACCTTCATTAACGTTTTGCCACCGCAACGGTTGCGTGCGCGACTCTTGCGCTTTAACCTGCTGCTCGTTTTGTTGCTCTTCGTCACAGCCTGTGCACCCGCTGCGCCTGTGGCCGAGACGACGGCCCCGGCTGCCGAATCAGCGGCGGCGACAACGGCCGGTGAACCGAAATTAGCGGAAGTCCAAGAACTGACCGCCGGCATTTCGCGTAATTTGGTCAATGGTGAAGAAGACTGGATCTACGCCCATGCCAGCCTGCAAGTCTGGGAACCATTAATTCGGTATGATGATGAATTGAAACCATACCCCGGCTTAGCTGAAAAGTGGACGCTCAGTGACGACGGCCTGACCTGGACATTTGACCTGCGCCAAGATGTGAATTTCTCTGACGGTGAGCCATTTAATGCGGAAGCGGCGGTCGCGGCCATCAAACGTTTTGCGGTGGTCAGTGGCCGGCCTTCGATTTTCTTGGGCGGGATCAACTTCCCCGAAATTTATGGCGAGCCGACGGCGATTGAGGTTGTAGACGAGTTCAGCTTCCACATTGTCTATGCCACGCCACGCCCGCTCTTGCCCTATTCGATTGCCAACCATTACAGCGCCATGCTCTCGCCTAAAGTCTTTGCCGAAAATGGCAACATCGTCGGTCTACCCATCGGCACCGGCCCCTACAAACTCGTAGATTGGAAGCGCGATCAATATGCGATTTTGGAGCGCAATGAGAACTACTGGGGCGAAAAACCGGCACTGACCAAGATCACGCTGCGCATCTATCCCGATGCCAACTCACGCCTCTCAGCGCTCAAGTCCGGCGAGGTCGATGCCCTGGTTGAACTGGGCGCGGTGCTCTCGGCCCAAGCGCGCGAACTGAGCCAAGACCCTGAATTTGTGGTCAGCGACCATGTTTCGGCCTGCTCCAGCCAGCTCAGCTTTAACGGGGTCAAGGCGCCCTTTAACGATGCCCGGCTGCGGCAGGCGGTGAGTTTGGCCGTGGATCGTGAGTCTTTGGTCCGCGACCTGCTCTATGGTTTTGCCACCCCGGCCCAAAGTATCATGATCAGTCCAAATAAGCTCTGGCTCAATACCGACCCCGCTGCCCAACTGCGCTATGACCTGCCCGAAGCCGAGCGGTTAGCCAAAGAAGTGCTGGGCGACACGCGCGCCAAGGTGGTGTTGGTCTTGACCCCGCCGGGCGAAGGGATCAATGCCTGGCCCTTCCCCCAAATTGCCGCCTACCTGCAAGCGACGCTCAGTCCGCTTGGTTTGGACATTGAACTGAAACAGCTAGAGGCTGCCGCGCTGACCGATGCCCGCGCACAGGGCGAGTTTGACCTGGCGCTCACCAATAACTGCTGGGCAAGTGGTGATCCAAACTACATCCTACGCCGGCTCACCTCTTCCAAAGCGGCCCTGCACGCAACCCAAAATGGTGGTTATAACAACCCAGAGGTTGATGCACTGCTCGATCAAGCCATTGTAACGACCGACCTGGCCGAGCAACAGGCGCTTTACCGCCAGATCCAGGCGATCACTGTGGTGGAAACCCCGATTGCGCCACTCTTTGACCAACGCACGATCATTGCGGCCCGCCCGTGGGTTAAGGGGCTGACCCAACGCATCGCCTATGCGCCGAGCTTTGAAACCGTCTATCTGGAGGAGCACGAGTGACTCACCCATCCGCACTACTCAAACAACAAGACGGCATCTTCCCGCTCTACCCGCGCACCGAACGGCAAGCCGAGTTTATGAACTTGGCCGACGGCCTGGCCGTGAGCGCGGCCGCCAATGCTGCCGTCCACGACCGTGAGAATACATTTCCCTTTGATACCTTTCGCGACCTGCACACATCCGGCTACCTGGCCTTGACCGTGCCTAAGGAATGGGGCGGCTGTGGGGCCGATGTGTTAGAGGTTGCCCTGGCCCAGGAGCGTCTGGCGCGCGGCGATGGCTCGGTGGCGTTGGCTGCAACCATGCATATCGGCCATGTGGGGATGTTGGCTCAGACGCGCGCCTGGCCGCCTGCACTATTCGAGCGCCTTTGCCGCGAGATTGTGACGGAGGGGGCTTTGATCAACGCCGCGGCCAGTGAACCGGATCTGGGTAGCCCGTCCCGTGGCGGGTTGCCCAGCACCACGGCCACGCGCACGGCCACCGGCTGGCGGCTAAATGGCCGCAAGAGTTGGGCCAGTTTGGCACCGGCCCTGCGCTATTTCACCGTCATGGCGGCTGTCCACGAGGAAGGGCAGCTACCACGGCGGGCGAACTTCCTTGTGCCGGCTGGTACACCAGGGCTGCAGATTGAAGAGACTTGGGACAACCTGGGCATGCGTGCCACCGCCAGCCACGATGTCATCTTGACCGATCTGGAACTGCCGGATGAAGCCCTGTTGTCGGAAACCGGGGCGCGTATTCCCACTGACCCGCGCGTCTGGGGCTTGGTTACAGGTGCGGTCTACACTGGGATTGCCTTTGCGGCGCGTGACTTCGCCGTGAACTATGCGCGTGAGCGCCAACCGAACGGTTTACCCGGTCCCATCGCCGAATTACAGACGATCCAACACCGCGTTGCCGAGATCGAACTGCTGCTTTTTCAGTCGCGTTCTGTACTCTACAGTACGGCGGAAAGCTGGCTGGCCCACCCTGATCAACATGACCGACTGGCATGGCAATTGGCGGGGGCGAAGTATCTCGCCACCAATAACGCGATCAAGGTGACCGATCTGGCACTGCGCGTCGTCGGTTCTGCGGGGCTGTCACGGACGACTCCCTTGGAACGTTACTTCCGCGATGTGCGTGCCGGCCTTGGTAATCCCCCAATGGATGACGTAGCCTTGACGGCGATTGGGCGCGCGGCGCTCGGTTTATAAGTACGATTACCTCTACAATAACCAGTTTTTAGAGAGCAGGGAGGAATTAATGACGCAAACATGCGAAGCGCCGGCGACAACCTTGGTCACCGATGATGATGTGATCAACCATTTGGCCGGGATCGGCCATGCGGCCGGCCTGGGCGCGTTGCGCGCGCAACGCCCGGAAGTTGTCCGTTATGCCGAGGGTAGTTACCGGGCCTTGTTTGAGCCGGCGGATCTTGGGAATGTCAGCCGCGTCGACCGCTACCTGATTGCGTTGCGCGTCGGCGTGCTCACCAGCAGCGCCGCACTGATTAGCTGGCACCAGACCCGGCTGCGTTATGCTGGGCTGGCGGAAGAAGTGCTGGCCACAGCGGCCGAAAATCCTACGGCTGACGTACTCTCCCCGCGGATCCAAGCGATCCTGCACCATGTGGATCGCTTGACCACGGCACCCGCGACGGCGACCAAAGCGCATATCGCCGAATTGACCGCCGTGGGTTTGACTGCGCGCGATATTGTGGTGATCAGCCAGTTGATCGCCTTTCTGAGCTTTCAAGTGCGGACCCTTGTTGGGCTGCGTATCCTTGCAGAGGGAAAATAATTATGCCAACGCGCCGCCCTTTTACCCTTGACCTTGTCCTCTGGCACCCCTGGCTACCGACCGTTGACGAAATCGAGGCCACACCTGAGCAACAGGCACTGGTCGAAGAAGTCTCGCCTCGGCCCACGGGGCGCCCTTACTATGCCCTGCTAGCGCATGAGCCGCAAGCATTGCGCGAGCGCACCGCGCTGATGAAGTTTGCCATGTACAGCCAAGAAGGCGCGACGCGGGCTGACCGCGAGCTAGCGGCGGTCGCTGCATCGCGCGCTAATGGCTGTGTCCACTGTGCCTCGGTCCATGCCCGTCTGCATGCCCAACTCACCAAAGACGAAGTGACGATCCGCCGGCTGCTGGACGAAGGGATCGATACGCCGCTGGAGCCCCAAAATCGCGCGATCGTTGATTACGCTGTCAAGCTTTCCCTCGATCCCGCCGCTGTCACCGCCCAAGACTTGATCCCGCTGCGCCAGGTGGGTTTGTCCGACTTGGCGATTCTGGATCTGACCCATGTCATCGGCATGTTTAACTGGGCCAATCAACTCTTTCTCACCCTTGGCGAGGTCGAGCCGGCAGCAGCAGTTTAGCGTAGATTGCGTGTCATGTACGAGAATGGAGCTCTCATGCAACCAACACTTTTGAACCCCCAAAGTGGCCCACTGTCACCCCGTGAACAGTTGATCGCTGAGCTTGCTTTTAAGATCAGCACCACCACGCTAACCAATGGGGCCAGGCGCGAACGGTTACGCGCCTATAACCTGGCGGAAGAGGAGATCCACGAGGTGATCAAACTGGCTGACCTCTTCAGCTACTGGCAACAGCGTAATCGCGCCCAAACAACCCCCATCCCTGCCAAAACGTTTGTGGAGCAGTCGCGCGCGACCTTCGAGCCGGTCTTACTGCTACCCTATTTCTTTGAAGGCAATTTGCCGCCAGACTCCAAAAACCGTTAAGGAATAACCCTTGCCATGTCGATAACAACACCGTCGATAACAACACCTGTGATTGACCAGATCCACCGCCACGCATCGATCCGCCACTACAAAGCGGAGCCGGTTGACGCCGCCTTAATTGAGACTATCGTCGCCGCGGGGCAGCGGGCCGCGACCTCTTCCAACCTGCAAACTTATGCAGTGGTCGCAGTGACTGCGTCGGCTACACGCGTCGAGTTGGCGCGCCTCTGTGGCAACCAGGCCCATATCCTCGAAGCCCCGGTCTTTCTTGCCTGGTGCGCTGACCTGAGCAAATTAGATCGGGCGGCCGACTTGCGCCAACTGCCGCACAGCCATACACATGTCGAGAATTTCTTGATGGCCGCCGTGGATGTAGCCTTGGCTGCACAGAACGCGGTGTTAGCCGCTGAATCCCTTGGTTTAGGCACCTGTTACATCGGTGGCATCCGTAACCAGCCGCGCGCAATCATTGAACTGTTGGGCCTGCCGCGGCTGATGTTTCCTGTAACTGGGCTTACCCTTGGTTGGCCGGATGCTGAAGCGCTGCCTCGACCTCAGTTGCCCCAGCGTGCGATTTTGCACTGGGAGCATTACAGTCGTGCTGAGGAGGACGCGGCGCTGCACGCGTATGACCAGACCATGATCGCCACCGGCAGTTATGACAACCGTCAGGTGCCAGTTCCCGGCAAACCCGACGAAGTGGAAGCCTATGGCTGGCTGGAGCATAGTGCGCGACGCGTCTCCCAGCCTCTGCGCGTTGCCTTGCGCCAGGTGCTGCATGAGCAAGGGTTTGAACTTCAGTAAGTTGTGTAAGTGTTAAATAAGAGGAAATTTCTATGCATCATGAAATTATGGCTGCCTATATTGCCCAAGTTGATGCTTGGCGGAGGCAGCGCGACGTTGAGTTGCGCGCCCCCGACAGTTGGTTTTCGTTGGTTAACCTCTATATCCTGAGCGATGGCTATCACACCATCGGCAGCCTGCTTAGCAATAACATCGTTTTGCCGCCAAGTGTCCCTGCTGAACTTGGGATTATCGAATTCCGCAAGGGCAAAGCCCGGCTGAACGTGACCACGTCAGTCCCGGTGTTGGTCGATGGTATCGCCGTGGAAAGTGTAGCGTTGGTGGATAACCATAATCGGCAAAAACCCACCTTGGTGACGGTGGGTACAGTCACCTTCTTCCTGCATAACTTTGGCGATCAATATGCGATCCGCGTGAAAGATAGCACCAGCCCGGCGATTGCTGCCTTTACTGGTCGCGAATGGTTTGCGGTGAAACCGGCCTATCGCGTGCAAGGTCATTTCACTCGCCACGCAACCCCGCGCTCAATTCCGATCAAAACGATTCTGGATACCAACAGCAAATATCAGAGCGTTGGCACCATCGATTTCGACTTGTTAGGGCAGCCGTTGCGCCTGTTGGCGACCGATTACGGGGTACCCAATCAACTTTCGGTCATCTTCCGTGATGGTACTTCCGGCCGGCAAACGTATGGCCCAGCGCGCTTTCTCACGGTGGATTTAGCGGCTGATGACACAGTTGTGCTCGATTTCAACAAAGCGGTGAACCCACCTTGTGCCTTTTCGCCCTATGCGACCTGTCCCTTGCCACCTCGTGAAAACATTCTCCCGCCGGCAATTGAAGCCGGCGAACTTTACACATCCAGCCTGCAAGCATTTTATGCAACGACCGCCGCGGGGTTACAACTTGCCTAATCGCCAAGTCAGATCAACATGGCACTTGGCTGGTTGCACGTACGCCGGCACACCGGTGTCATGTTGATCAGGCAAGTGTTGAACCGGCGCTGGTCGTTTTGTTTATTCACAGTGGTTACCCTATTGATCGTGCGGTTGAATTAAGTTGCGTTTTGATCGTCTAGAAACTCAGGCGCTAAATCGCAGCAAATTATAATAGACAGGAGAAGTTGTTATGTGGTTGAAAAAAAGTCGGCGCAGCAGCTTTGGGCTCTTGGTGTTGTCATTTGTGGTGCTGGGGCTAGTAGCCGGTTGTGTAGTAACGCCCCAAGGGGTAACCGTACAAGCGCCGGCCCAAACTGACCCCCAGGCTGCGGCCCCCATTGAAGTGGCTGATACGGGACCACGCGGTTTCGAGGAAGTGGTGGTCACCACCGATTGGCTAGCCGAGCGCCTGGATGATCCCACTGTGCGGGTGATTGAGGTGAGCGTCGTTCCTGGCGTCTATGAACGGGGCCATTTGCCGGGTGCGGTCAATTTTGTCTGGCATACGGACTTTGTTGATACCGTGCAGCGCGACATTATCTCGCCCGAACGTTTTCAAGAACTGGCACAAGCCGCCGGTATCAACACCGATACCACGGTGGTGCTCTATGGCGACAATAACAATTGGTTTGCCGCATGGGGCGCTTGGATCTTCACCGTTTATGGGCTGGATGATGTGCGCATCCTCGACGGTGGTCGCGCCAAGTGGGAAGCAGAAGGCCGTGAGCTTTCCACGACCGCACCAAGCTTGGCCGTTGGTAATTACACCGTCGCCGCGCCGCGCCTGAGCTTGCGGGCGCTGTTGCCTGATGTACAGGCAATTGTCGAAGCGCAACGTGATGCAGTACTGCTGGATATCCGTTCGCCGGCCGAATTTGCCGGTGAACTCTTTGCACCCGAAGGTAGCGCCGAACTGGCCGTGCGTGCCGGTCACATCCCCACGGCACAGAATGTGCCGTGGGGCAGAGCGGTTAATGAAGATGGCACCTTTAAGTCGGTGGACGAGTTACGTGCGCTCTATGCCTCTGTCGGCGTGGATGGCACCAAACCAGTGGTCGTCTACTGCCGCATCGGTGAGCGCGCCAGCCACACTTGGTTTGTATTGAGCGAGATTCTGGGGTACGAGGTCGCCCTCTACGACGGTTCATGGACTGAGTGGGGTAACACCGTCGGCGTGCCGATTGAAAACCCAGCCGGCACCGTCTGGGGTGGCCAGTAGGCCAAAGCGTGCGACGAATTAGGGCGCGCGGTCCACTTCGTCGCAACTACTGTTTTGTCAGCTAAGTTCTGAACGATTACGGTTTCCTCCCTAACCCTCCCCAGCTTGGGGAGGGAACCGTCACGCCGCGAGCGGAGATCACGCTCCTCCCCCAGCCTGCACCCAAGGGGTATTCGCGCCTAGGAGCGGTTGCCTTTTAGGCGCGGGAGGGAGTGAATTTACCTATCACAATTTAATTTACAAAATACTGCGGCCGCGGTGCTCAAGTTTTGCACCAGGTGTGCATTAACGGCAATGGTAGAAGAGGTTGTGCATGTCCGAACGGGTGGTAAAAAGTAGTGCACTTCAGGAGGATGCACCTGCTGCCGTGCTTAGCGCGACTGGGGGAGGGAAACGCAACAGCATTGCCGTCCTCGTGCTACTGGCGTTATGCGGGGGGGCCTATCTTCTGCACATCACGCCGGGGCGCGGGGCCGCTGCCGCATTTTCGCTATTGACCGGCACCGCGTTGGGCATTCTCTTTGAGCGCGGCCGGTTTTGTTTTTATTGTATCCTCCGTGACTACATCCAAGCGCGCAACAGCGGCCCCCTGTATGCCATTCTGGCGGCACTAGCGGTGGGCGGCATTGGCTACGCTATCGTTTTTGGTGCGTTTTTGCCCAATGCTTGGAGTGGACGGTTGCCGCCGGGGGCACATATTGGGCCGGTGAGTTGGCCACTGGCGGTGGCTGGGCTGGTTTTTGGTCTGGGGATGGTCCTTTCCGGCGCGTGTCTTAGCGGTCATCTCTATCGGTTGGGTCAAGGCTATGCGCGGGCCCCCTTTGCGCTCTTTGGTTCGCTGATCGGTTTTGGCATTGGCTTTTATACCTGGAATTCCCTTTATCTCGGTGCCATTGTCCGGGCACCGATTCTCTGGTTGCCGGCCTGGTTAGGCTATAGTGGGGCGCTTCTCGTTCACTTACTGGTATTGGGATTGCTGGCGCTGCTGCTTTTACATCGGTTACCCGCTCTGCCGGCACAACCTGTACGGGTAATCACCGTGCGCCGCGTACGTGAACTGTTGCTTGTCGAGCGTTGGCATCCCCTGGTGACGGGGGCATTGGTTGGGTTGGTTGGTGTCTTTGCCTATCTGCGCGTGGAGCCACTGGGCGTGACCGCCCAGTTGGGCAGCCTTAGCCGGACCGCGTTGGCTAATACCGGTTGGTTGCCGGTGCGCTTGCATGGTTTGGATACATTAGCCGGCTGTGCTACCCAGGTGGTACAGACGATTACCGACAATGGCCTGCTGATCAGCGGGCTAGTGTTGGCTGCATTCGCCGCAGCACTGTTGGGCAACCGCTTCCAGCGCTCGCCATTGACGGTCGTGAACAGCAGCACGGCCCTGTTCGGCGGCGTGCTCATGGGTTGGGGCGCGATGACGGCGTTGGGTTGTACGGTGGGGACATTACTTTCGGGGATCTCGGCCTTTGCCTTGTCTGGTTGGCTCTTTGCCCTAACCGTCTTTGTCGGCGTTTGGCTGGGGCTCAAACTGCGGCTGGACCAGGAATAACCGATATTTGGCAAGAATCGCCTGCCTGTGGTGATCGGCACGATACGATCGCGGAGGCGGCTCCCCCGTCGGCAACCGCAATTTTGGCCTATCGGATCTATCTAATCATTAATGGAAAATAATCAAAGTGAGGAATGAATGACGATTTCGACCACCATTGTAACCATCACTGCTGCCGCGGAGGATGTCCGCAGTGCCGACGCCACCCAATTGATCCGCGAATTGAGCACTGAACTTGCGGTACTCTATCAAACCAGCGATGGCAGTGCCGGTTTCAAACCTGAAGATGTCGAAGTACCGCGCGCTGCTTTTCTGGTTGCACGCCACAACGGGTATCCGGTCGGCTGTGGTGCTATGCGGCCCATTGATGAAACTACCGTCGAGGTCAAACGCATGTACACCCGATCTGACTACCGCCGTAAGGGCGTGGGGCAGGCGATTCTCGCTGAAATTGAACGTTTATCGCGTGAATTCGGGTACACCACCATCAAGTTGCAGACCGGCCCCAAGCAGCCCGAAGCCGCGGCGCTGTATGAACGAGTTGGTTACTATCGTATTCAGCGTTTCGCAGGCAATTGGGAACTGGTGCTGGCCTACCAGAAAGATCTAGTCCAGCCTAATGGGAACGGCAAAGTGCATTATGCGCGCAGCAACGTACAGCAACCAGAGGCGGTATAAGATGAAATTTGCGCTCTTCAGCTTGGTGATGAATCTGCCGAATGCCCTCACTGGAGAAATATTGACCCAGCAGGAAAAATTTCAGAATGTGATCAAGCAGGCGATCCTGGCTGAAGAACTGGGCTTTGAAGCCTATGGCATCGGTGAGCGGCATGGCGCACCTTTTCTCTCCTCATCACCCCCAGTGATCCTCACCGCCATTGCGGCCCGTACTTCACGCGTGCGCCTGTTGACTACCGTGACCGTGCTCAGCGTGCTCGACCCCGTGCGCGTGGCCGAAGATTATGCCACCCTTGATCATCTCTCTGGCGGGCGCTTGGAATTGATCATCGGCAAAGGCAATGACCCGCGCCACTATCCGCTCTTTGGTATTACCGAGGCGGAGCAGTGGGATTCCATGGCCGAACGCTACGCATTACTGAAACGCCTGTGGACCGAGGAAGATGTAACTTGGCAAGGGCGTTATCGGCCACCATTAGAAAAGGTAACCACCCAGCCGCGCCCCTTTCAGCAGCCCATTCCCGTTTGGCATGGGAGCGCGTCGAGTACCCTTTCCACCGAGTTGGCGGCCAAGTATGGCGAGCCGATCTTTTCGGCCAATGCCTTTCATCATTACACCAAGTACAAGGCCCTGATCGATCACTATCGGGAACGGTTGGCCCATTATGGTCATGATCCAAAAGCTGCGGTTGTTGGCGCTGGTGCCGGTAGTCTCTATCTGGCACGCACCACCGAATCGGCGATCAAACGGTTCCGCCCTTATTATGACAAATTTATGGCGACGGCCGCTGCGCAACACAACCGGCCCCCCTTTACCGATCTGGAAGATAATATTGCTAATGGCCCAATTTTGGTTGGCAGCCCAGCACATGTGATTGAGAAGATCTTTCACTACCACGGGGCCTTTGGGCATCAGGTGCTCAGCATCAGTGTTGATGGCTTGACGGAGGCCGAGCAACGGGAACAGGTCACATGGTTTGCGACCGAAGTTGCCCCCGTGTTGCGCCGTGAGCTGCCGAGTACGGTGTGGGACACTGGTTCACCAACACAGGCCGAAGCGTCCTTTCCGGTCGCTACCGCGCCTGGGTTATCACCGATCTTTGCCGTCTAGCCTTTGGCGCTGATGGTCTGCCCTATCAATCAGTCGATCAGCAACTTCATCCCATACCCCCGCTCCGTACCGGAGTGCAGGGCGTAGTGCTCCAATTTGGAGACGAGATCGGGATGAGGTTGCTGATCCAAACAAGGAGTAACTTGTGCCTACCCGTAACGAACAGCTAATCCTGAGCGCTGCCATCGCCGGTTTTGGTTATCACCCCGGCGCGCCCGCCACCCAAGCACAACGTTTGATCGAAGTTGGTTACTATCGCCATCTGGTACAGACGGGTGAGCGTGGCCTGCTTGATTTTGTCTTATTGGACGATGCGCGTGCCGTGCCCGCCGACGATGGCTATGGGCGGCTTGATGCGCTTTCGGTTTTTTCGCGCCTGGCCCCAGAGACAAAAGCGATTGGGCTGGCTGTCAGCAAACCTACCATCTATAGCGAACCCTTTACCGTCTCGCGCGAATTGGCAACGCTTGATTTCGTCAGTGGTGGCCGCGCTGCTTGGCATGCCACGACATCCGCCACTGATGCAGAAGCGCGCAATTACAGCCGTGAACATGCGCCAAGTGCTAGTGAACGCCATGCGATTGCAACCGAATTTGTCGAAGTCAGCCGCAAATTGTGGGACAGTTGGGAAGATGACGCTGTCATCACCGACCGCGTGCGCGGCTTTTACCTCGACCCCGCCAAACTGCATCACATCAACCATGTCGGCCCCCATTTCAAGATCCGTGGCCCACAGATCACCTATCGTCCGCCGCAGGGCCATGTGGTCGTTGTGCAGGTTGACCAGGGTGATGCTGGGCTCCCCCTTTCCGTCGAGGTGGCTGATCTGTTGGTGTTGCATCACGATACCCTTGCCGCCGCCCAGCATGACTATGCACGGCTTAAGGCGAATGCTGCCGCGATCGGGCGCGACGTCAAGATCCTGCAAAGTATTCTGCCCGTACTGGGCGAAACGGAGCAGTTGGCACACGAACGGGCCTCACTCTTGGATGTGATTGCCGCGGCGCGCAATGGGAAAGCCAACATCCCTCATGCTTATCGCTTTGTGGGCACGCCCAAGCAACTAGCCGATCTGCTCCAACACTGGTTTGAGGCGCAAGCAGCCGATGGTTTCCATCTGTTGCCCGCCCTCTTACCGACTGGGCTGGAAGAACTAACCCACAATCTTGTCCCGGTGTTACAGGAGCGTGGACTCTTCCGCCAAGCCTATACGGGACGCACCCTGCGTGAACACCTAGGCTTGGCGCGACCGATCAGTCAATATGCAGCAAGCGACGACGGACGACGGACGACGGACGACCGCTAAAACCAACGTTTATCGCCTTTCTTCGGCTTCGCACCGATCAGCCGTCGGTCGTCGGTGGTCCGTCGTCCGTCGTCAAAAAACAGAGGAAACTTTATGAGCAACCAAAAGCAACTTCACATTGGCGTCTTCTTACAGGGGGTCGGCCATAGCATTGCCTGGCGCCATCCTGAACATGCCAAATTTACCGAATTCGAGACCTATGTCCGCTTTGCCCAACTCGCTGAAAGGGGCAAATTAGACTTTATCTTTTTTGGCGAAGGGCTGGTCGTACGCGAGCATCGTGACAAATTTTTTGGCCCTATTGTCAATGGGCGCCCGGATACGATTGCCCTGCTGCCGGCGCTGGCCGCGGTGACCGAGCATGTCGGGCTGGCCGCGACGATCTCTTCGACCTATAACCAGCCCTACGAGTTGGCGCGCCAACTGGCTTCGATTGACCATGTGAGCAATGGCCGGGCGGCGTGGAATGTCGTGACCACCTTTAGCAACTCGATTGCCAAGGACGCCGGCGGCGACCAGGTGGCCTTTAACTTCAGCCGGGAAAAGCATCTGGATCATGCCACGCGCTATGACCGAGCGCGTGAATTTGTGGCCTTGATCAAAAACTTGTGGGATAGCTGGGAGGATGATGCCTTTGTCAATGGGGCAGTGGATCGTAGCAAAGTCCATGCGCTCAACCACCAGGGTGAATGGTTCAATGTCCGGGGGCCGCTGGATGTGCCCCGTTCACCGCAGGGGCATCCGGTCATCATCCAGGCCGGTCAATCCGACGACGGGCGCGATCTGGCGGCACGGATTGCCGATGTGATCTTTAGCCCCCATCGCAACCTCGACGATTCCAAGGCCCACTACGATGATGTCAAGCAGCGCATGGTCAAGTATGGGCGCGCCCCTGATCAACTGCGCGTGCTGCCGGGGTTGGGGGTGATTGCCGCGCGCACCGAAGCCGAAGCCAAGGAAAAAGCGGCCTACTACCGCGAATTGTTGCTGACCGATGATATTCTGCGCTATCTCCTGGGCGAACAGAGCGGGCTGGATTTCCATGAGATTGACCTGGACGGCCCTTTACCCGCCTTGGATACGACCAACCCGGCCGCCAATGTGCCTTTGATCGAGAAGTGGCAACAAGAGGCCACAGCGAAAAACCTGACCGTCCGCCAAGTCGCCGACCTGATCATGCCGCGCACACCCCTTGCTGGTTCACCCGTACAGATTGCGGATCACTTTCAACATTGGTTTGAGGCCGGTGCCAGTGACGGCTTCCTGCTCACCCCGACCCTCTTCCCGAATGATGTAGCGGATTTTGTCGATCTAGTCATGCCGGAATTACAAAACCGCGGCCTCTTCCGCACCGAATACACGGGCAACACCTTGCGCGAAAATCTAGGCATCGCCCGGCCCATCAGCCCCTGGTTTACCCCGCAGCATGAGTACACTCTGGCGTAATAGAGGTTTGAATGCATAAAGGAGCTTTACCTTGACTTTTCCCATTTCGATTCTTGATCTGATCCCCATTCCGAATGGTGGTGGTGGGATTGAGGCTGTACATAACACATTGGAACTAGCGCAACTGGCCGAGGCACTGGGCTATCATCGCTACTGGCTGGCCGAGCACCACAACTTTGTCGGGCTGGCCGCGGTCTCCCCCGAAGTACTGATCGGCGTGATTGCCCGCGAAACCAAGCGTATCCGCGTCGGGTCGGGCGGCATCCTGTTGCCTAACTATGCCCCACTCAAAGTCGCTGAGACTTTCCGTACCCTGGAGGCACTGTCGCCAGGGCGCATCGATCTCGGGATTGGCCGTGCGCCGAATCAAGATAAGCGTACCGCCCTCGCGTTACGGCGCAATGAGGCCGCGCTCACGGCTGCTGATGATATTGCCCGTTTGCTGGCCGAATTGGAAGGTTTTGCCGAAGTTGCCCCTTCCCCCTTCCCGGAAGGCGATCCGCTGCGTGATGTGATCGCCGCGCCGGAAGGAGTGCCCTTCCCACCGATCTGGTTGTTGGGCTCTGGGCAGCTTAGCGGCAAATTGGCGGCGGAACGGGGCCGAGGCTTTGCGGCGGCCTATCATTTCAGCGCGGCGGAAGCGACCAAGGCGATCCCGGCCTACAAGGAAAATTTCCAACCCTCTACGTATTTGGCCCACCCTCACGCCATTGTGAGCGTGGGTGTGATCTGCGCCGAAACCGAGGAACTCGCCGAAGGGTTGAAGCTGGCCGGTGACTTGACCAACCTCCGGCGACAGAAAGGAGAACGGGGCGCGCCCCCAACCGTGGCAGAGGCGCTGGCCTATGACTTTACCCCGGAAGAGGTAGAAAAGGTGCGTGCTTTCAGCCCCATCTATGGTACGCCTGATCGTGTTCATCAGGAATTGACCGAACTGGTGACGCGGCTGGGCGCCGATGAACTGATCATTGTCACCAGCATTGGTGACCACGCCCTGCGTCGCCGTTCCTACGAGTTGGTCGCGGAAGTCTTTGGGCTGCAAGCAACACCCCGCGTGGAAATGTCGTTGCCCTATACCAATGGCAGTAAGGCTGTACCACTATTCCGTCCGGTGTCACGCCCCGAACCAGTCGCCGTTGCTTGATCCTAATGCCGATGGCCCCACCGGCGACGAGCGCAGCAGCCCGGTTTTTGACCCAAACCGGGCTGCTGGCTGCTGTGGACACATTGCATAATACTGTACAAACGATTAAACTTGTCCTGCCCGATCTCATCAACCGTGAAATCGGGTATATGATTGGCGCGGCCGGCGCAGGCAGTGCCTTTCTTCACCAGCACATGGCCGCATAGGGACGCTTTGCGGCCATGCTCTTCCCCGCTAATCTTTTTCCCGATAAGCAAAATGCCAGGGAGGACTAAGCGAATGCCAACCATTCAGCCAGGGACATTAACCGTTGCCATCTATGGGGCTTTTGCGCCCGTCTGTTCAAGTGATGAGCAGGGTGTTTATGGTCGCGACATTGATTTTCTGCGTGCGTTTGCCCAGCAACAGGGGCTAACGATTGCGTTTCAGATCTTTCGCTTTGACCGCATCTGGGAACGGCCAGGGCGGGATGAGGTCGATATCGCCGCCGCCGGGATTGCCCCCTTGCCCGAACGCCAAACCCCTGGCGTGCGCTGGAGCGACCCCTATTTTACCGTCGAACGTTCGCTGCTGATTCGGGCCAGCGATCAGGACAAGTTCAAGACAATGGCCGATTTTGCCGGCTACACCCTTGCCGTTACGCGTGGCTCAACCGCCGATCTTGACACCCGCCAGCGCAAACCGGCGACGGCCAATCTTGTCTACTACGACATGCAAGAGCAGGCTGTAACGGCGCTGCTGGCCGGGCAGATTGATGGCTTTGGCACCGGTGATGTCTGTAGCCGCTATCTGGTTGACCAATATCCCGGTCAACTGGCGCTGGCTGATCTGCATACAATGGCCGAGCCAGAGCACTTTGCCTTTGCCGTACGTGCAGCCAGCGGCTTGCTCGACCAACTTAACGATTTTATTCACAAAACCCATTTATCCTACTAAGCGCCCATTTGTTACCAGCTTGTTATCAGCTTGGAACCAACCTTGTTACCTTACGGTGATAGACTGAATTATCTAGTCCTATCGAAACAGAGATAACAGGGTTGGATGAGTCAGTCTCAATTTGTTGGCTTTGCTTGCTATTCTGCAAAAGCATGTTGTAACAAACCTCACCACATACGCTTCGCTCCTGTTATTGCACCTGTAGAGCGCAGGGATTTGTCTTTTGCGCGCACTGCTCTCCTTGCTGTGTCGCCATCGTCACAAACCGCCTGGATAGACACCCAATTTTCTGATGCCATCAGCGCCGCCCTGCGGCGCTTTTCCATGCAGCCCGAATGGGTAACGCTGCAGGGTTACCCTGCACTCAAGTGGGATTTCGATCCCCCTGCATAAAGGAATAAGGTCATGTTGTTACGCTATTTTTATGATGAGCGGCTGGCGCAGGCTTCGTATCTGGTTGGCTGTGCCAAAACGGGGGAAGCACTGGTGGTTGACCCGGCGCGCGACATTGCCCCTTATTTGGCCGCGGCCGAACAGGCAGGGCTGTGCATTACCCACGTCACCGAGACGCATATTCATGCGGACTTTGTCAGCGGCAGCCGCGAGTTGGCCGCCGCCACTGGTGCCACTATTTTTCTCAGCGACCTGGGTGATGCTAACTGGAAATATCAATTTGCCAATCAACCAAATGTGACGCTGGTCCGAGATCAGACGCGTTGGCTGGTGGGGAAAATCAAAGTCGAAGTGCTTCATACCCCAGGACACACCCCGGAACATATTGCGTTTCTGCTTACCGACACGGCCAACGCGGATCAGCCCATCGGCATCTTTACCGGGGATGCCCTCTTTGTGGGTGATGTGGGGCGTCCTGATCTACTTGAGGCTGTTGCGAGGCTGGCCGGTACGGCTGTTGCCGGCGCACAACGCCAATTCGAGACGGTCCAGCGTTTTAAGGCCATGCCCGATTATCTGCAAATCTGGCCGGCGCATGGCGCGGGTAGCGCCTGTGGCAAAGCGCTCGGCGCCATCCCATCGACCACGCTAGGCTATGAAAAACGCTTCAACCCCGCCTTTCAGATCGACGACGCGGCGGCCTTTGCCAAGTGGTTGCTAGCGGACCAGCCCGAAGCGCCGCGCTACTTTGCGCAGATGAAGCAGGTGAACAAAATCGGTCCGGCGCTACTGGCTGAACTACCGCCGCTGAAAGCGTTTGACCGGCTTGCCATCGATGACTTGATCGCCGGCGGGGCTTTGGTTATTGACCTGCGCAGCCGCAGGGATTATGTGGCCGGCCACATTCCAGGCTCGGTCAGCGTGCCTGAACGCAAAGACTTTAATACCTTTGTCGGTTGGCTGGTCGACTATACCAAGCCCCTTTACTTCATTGCCCCTGCGGCCGCGGCAGTGCCAGCTTTGGTCAACGCACTGCGCAGCATTGGTGTGGATCAGATCGGCGGCTATGCGCTGCCCGTAGTGGTCAGTGGGCGGCTCGCCCAGTTGCCCGAGTGGAGTGCCGAGGAACTGGCGACGCGTCTGCCCCAAAATGGCCTGGTCGTGCTGGATGTCCGCAACAAAAGTGAATACAACAGCGTGCGCATTAAGGGCGCGCGTCACATCCACATCGGCTCATTGCTCACGCGGCTTGACGAGATCGCGCGGGATCGAACCGTCGTGCTCCACTGTGCCAGCGGCTATCGCTCGCAGATCGCCACCAGCCTCTTGCGCAGCCGCGGCTTCGACAACGTGGTCAATCTGCGCGACGGGGTTGAGCGCTGGTCACAGGCCGTTGCCGTCGAGCGCGGCGTGTAGCCAACGCTAGTCAGTGACTCACTGTCCTACTGTCTTACTTAGGCTGCTGCATAGTAGACCGGCCACTTCGGGCCAGTTTTTGCCATTAATATCTAACATCATCACCAAACGAAGGAATGAATCCAATGACGCAAGAGATTGAAGTTCGCCAAACATTGGGCGAGCAAGCGGCGCGCCAACTGGCCAACGCCACTAAGACGCATGCCCAATGGTCAGGCATTACCCCACGCTGGCTGGTCGCTTTCTTGCCGTGGACACCGGTTGAGGCCGGTATTTATCGCCTTAATCGCGTCAAGGATGCCAAAGGCAATGTGACCGCTGATGTCGAATGCAGCCCCAAAAATAATAATGATCTACCGGAAACCTTTATTAATTACGAAGAAGCGCCGCGCGAGTATTCGTTGAATGCGATCACCACGGTGCTGGATGTACAGACCCGCGTTTCTGATCTCTATAGCAAACCAATCGATCAGATTCAAGAGCAATTGCGGCTGTTGATTGAGAAAGTCAAAGAAAAACAGGAAGGCGAACTGATCAATAACCCGAGCTATGGCTTGCTAAATAATGTGGTCGATACCCAAAAAGTTAAACCACGCAAAGGCCGTCCCACGCCTGATGATCTGGACGAACTGATCACGAAAGTTTGGAAAGAGCCTGCCTTCTTCCTGGCCCACCCACGGGCCATTGCCGCCTTTGGACGCGAATGCACCCGCCGCGGGGTGCCGCCGCCCACGGTGAACCTGTTTGGTTCCTCTTTCCTCACCTGGCGCGGACTACCATTGGTGCCAACCGACAAGCTGCAGATCAACGGCAATAAGACCGATATTTTACTGTTGCGCACCGGCGAGAAAAAACAGGGGGTGGTGGGGATCTTCCAGCCGGGCATTCCCGGCGAAGTCGCACCGAGTCTTTCGGTCCGCTTTATGGGCATCGACCGCAAAGCGATTGCCTCCTATCTCATCTCGCTCTATTGCTCTGCTGCCGTGTTGACCGAGGATGCCATTGCTGTCTTGCAAGAGGTTGAGGTCGATCAATATTATGACTACGCTTAAGCTTGGTACCCAGCCCGGGTCTAATTTAGGGCCTAACGCAGGGTCTAACCCAGGGATAACGGAATTACTGGCGACGTCCGGCCCCGCCGCGGGCGATGTGCAGGGCGCATTCGCGGCGTTGAGCGGAAGTGCGCCGGCACTCGATCTGATCGCACAACTGGCCAACCAGTTTTTTGCCGCGCTGCCGGGCCATGCCAGCGCTCCCACCCCGGTGCCACCCGTGCTGTCACCCACGCTGCCGGCCAGCACTGGTGTGTTGCCCCTGCCGTCGGCAACCCCACCGGGGGCCGCGCTATCTGCACCTTTACCCATCGCGCCCACCCAGTTGCCCACTGCTGCCTTGGGCCAATCGGCACCGGTCCCTGCGGTGGGACTGTCACCCCACCATGTGGCTGATCTGAGTGCCGTGCCGGTGACCTTTGGCGGGGTGATGGCGTTTGTGCCGCACGCGCTCAGTGCGCCCACTGTGCCCCCAGCACCGTCCACTGTTTCACCCACCGGTGGCCTCTATTTTATCGAAGAGGCGCTGGCGCGTGCGCAGGTGGGCACTGCCCCTTTCCACGTTGAAACGCTGACCTTCCCCCCGGAGTCGGTGAGCTATAATCCGGCGCGGGTGCCGGATCTGCACTTTGCGCCGCAGCTTTTTGACCCTTATGCGATCCGCCGCGATTTCCCGATTCTGCAAGAGCAGGTCCATGGCAAGCGGCTGATCTGGCTGGACAATGCGGCCACGACGCAAAAGCCGCGTGCGGTCATCGAGCGCTTGAAGTATTTCTATGAGCATGAGAACTCAAATGTCCACCGCGCCGCCCATACGCTGGCGGCGCGGGCGACCGACGCCTACGAAGGGGCACGCGCCAAAGTGCAGCGCTTTCTCAACGCGGCGTCGCCACAAGAGATCATCTTTGTGCGCGGGGCCACCGAAGCGATCAATCTGGTGGCCCAAAGCTGGGGTCGCCAAAACATCGGCCAGGGCGACGAGATTGTGATTACGTGGCTGGAGCATCATGCCAACATCGTGCCGTGGCAACAGCTTGCCGCGGAAAAAGGCGCGCGCCTGCGCGTGGCCCCAGTCGATGACAGCGGCCAGGTGATCTTGGCCGAGTATGAAAAGCTGCTCAACCCGCGCACCAAACTTGTTGCCATCACCCAGGTTTCCAACGCGTTGGGCACGATTACACCGGTCCCGGCGATGGTGGCCGCCGCCCATCGTTATGGCGCACGCACGCTGGTGGATGGCGCGCAAGCGGTTTCCCACATGCGCCAGGATGTGCAGGCGATCAACACCGATTTCTACATCTTCTCTGGGCACAAGATCTTTGCGCCAACCGGCATCGGCGTGGTCTATGGCAAAAAGGCGGTGCTGGAGCGTATGCCCCCCTGGCAGGGCGGCGGCAACATGATCGCTGATGTCACCTTTGAAAAGACCGTCTATCAGCCGCCGCCGACGCGCTTTGAGGCCGGCACGGGCAATATTGCTGATGCGGTTGGTTTGGGTGCTGCCTTGGACTATGTTTCGTCAATCGGCATTGAGCAGATCGGCTGGTATGAGCACGATCTGCTGCAATACGCCACGACACAACTCTGCACCGTGCCGAGGCTATGCATGATTGGGACGGCCAAAGAAAAAGCCGGTGTCATCTCCTTTGTCGTGGATGGGCTGCGCACCGAGGAACTGAGCGCGGCCTTGGATCAGGACGGGATCGCCGTGCGTTCCGGCCACCACTGCGCGCAGCCGATCCTGCGTCGCTTCGGTGTGGAGAGCACCGTGCGCGCCTCGCTTGCGCCGTATAACACCTGTGAAGATATTGATGCGCTCGTCGCTGCGCTGTTTAAGCTCCAGCGCAATCATGGGCGCTAGGGCAGAGTGAATGAGTGATACCAAAGCTATTCTAATCGCGCTGCATAGCGAAGCGCGCTGCTTCGCTGTGAAAAGGATCTAGGCCATGCTCACTACATTGCGTCGTGACATTCAACGCTTTTTTGAAAATGATCCGGCGGCACGCAGCCCGTGGGAGATCGTCTTTTGTTATCCCGGGTTGCATGCGCTCTGGTTTTACCGCATGGCGCATTGGTTCTGGGTGCGTCACTTTTACTTCCTGGGGCGGCTGCTTTCGCATCTCGGCCGCTGTGTGACAGGGATCGAAATTCATCCCGGCGCGCAGATCGGCCCTGGCCTGGTGATCGATCATGGCATGGCGCTTGTGATTGGGGAAACCGCCGAAATCGGCAGTAATGTCTTGCTTTATCACAATGTCACGTTGGGTGGGGTTGATCTGATCAAAGGCAAACGCCACCCGACACTGGAAGATCATGTGGTGGTCGGGGCCGGTGCGCAGATCCTTGGCCCAATTCGGATTGGTGCACACTCGCGCATTGGGGCGAATGCCGTGGTCGTGAAGGATGTGCCGCCCCATTCCGTGGTTGTTGGCGTACCGGGGCGCACCCGTCCGCGTCAAGCGCTGCCGACTGTGGAAATAACGCCTGGTACCGTACACGTTAATGGCTATAGTGACCAGATCGGGGCCATCGCCCCTGCGGCTGATAGTCCTCATCTGGTCAATGTGGAAATGTTGCAAACGCTGTACGGACGGGTAGCAACACTCGAAAAGGAACTTGCGACGCTGCGCGCTGAACAATGGGACGAAGCGCAAGAAATGCAGCATGGCTATGAAGGTGCCTATATTTAAGCCTGAGCTTGGGTAAATCGGTAAATAAGTAGACAGGTAAATAAGTAGATAGGTAGACCGATTTACCTATCTACCGATTTACCCAATAACCATCACCAAGGTGGATCATGGAAAATACCATTAACGAATACGGCTTTGCCACGCGCGCGATTCATGCCGGCCAAGCGCCGGACCCGCTCACCGGTGCCGTGACGGTGCCGATTTACCAAACTTCGACCTTTGCCCAATTTTCGGTCGATGAACCACAGACCTACGATTATTCGCGCAGTGGCAATCCTACGCGTACGGCTCTAGAGACAGCGCTAGCGGCGCTGGAAGACGCGCCCTACGCCTTAGCGTTTGCTTCGGGCCTGGCCGCCGAAAGTGCCGTGTTGCTGGCGCTCAACAGTGGCGACCATGTGGTGATCGGCGACAATATCTATGGGGGCACCTATCGCCTCTTTACCAAAGTCTTTGCCCGTCATGGCCTGACCTTTGACTTTGTTGATACGCGTGACCTGGCGCAGGTAGAGGCCGCCATCCGCCCCACCACCAAGTTGATCTGGCTGGAATCGCCCACGAATCCCTTGCTCAATCTGGCTGATCTGGCAGCGATTGCCCGGCTGGCCCAGGCCCGCGGCATTCTAACGCTGGTCGATAACACCTTTGCCTCGCCCTACTTTCAACGGCCGCTTGATCTCGGCATCGATCTGACCCTTTATAGCACGACCAAATATCATGCCGGCCACAGCGATGTGATTAGCGGTGCCATCGTGACCGCCAACGCTGACTTATACGAACGCTTGAAATTTCTCCAAAATGCCGTTGGCGGTGTGCCAGGCCCATTCGATGCCTGGTTAGTTTTGCGCGGGATTAAAACTCTGGCCGTACGGATGCGCGCCCATGCCGAAAATGCCCTGGCCGTCGCCCACTTTCTCGAAGACCATCCGGCGACTGAACAAGTTTACTATCCAGGGCTACCCACCCATCCCCAGCACGAACTGGCCCAACGCCAAATGCGCGGCTTCAGTGGTATGGTCTCTTTTACCCTGAAAGGCGGGGCCGCCGCGGCACGCGCTGTCGTTGGCCGCACCAAACTCTTCACCTTTGCGGTCAGTTTGGGGGGCGTCGAAAGTCTGATCGAATTGCCACTCACCATGTCGCATGGGGGTGCCCGGGGCTCGGCCCAAGAAGCGCCCGCCAACCTGATTCGCCTCTCGGTTGGGATTGAGGAGGGGGAGGATCTGATTGCCGATCTACAGCAGGCATTGGGGAAGTAGGACAGTGGACAGTAAGACAGTGAGTCAGTGAGTCAGTCACTGACTACTGAACCACTGTCCTACTGTCCTACTGTCCACTGTCTCACCGAGGTCGCTACGTACTCACATACTGATTTATCGATTGAATGCAACTACCAAGCCACCCCTCCCTAACCCTCCCCTGCTAAGGGAGGGAACCTGGTCCTCCCAGCTAGAATCCCCTCCCCTAGCAGGGGAGGGTTAGGGAGGGGTTAGTCGTTAGAATTATCAATTAGTGCAGAAAGGAACTTATCATGAACACTTATCAACCGCGACTTAGCCGGCGCGCCCTGCTTCAGGGAATGGCCCTCTTTGGGGGCGCGGCGGTCGTGGCGGCTTGCACGGTGCCGCAGCCGGCGGCCGGCGGCCAAGGAGCGGCCAACAGCAGCGGTGCCGATATTTTGCTGCGCCTTAACGGCATCGACGCGCCCGGCCAAGAGTTTGCGAATGACTTTATCGCCGACTACAACGCCACGAACAAGGTCAGCGTCGAGATCGATTATACCGATTGGCCCAGTTCTTTCCAGAAGATCACTACGGGGATTGCCGGTGGCACCGCCCCGGATATCTTCATGGGGGGTGGTCTGTGGACGCCGGTCATCGCCTCTAAGGGCGGCGCGCTCGACCTGGATGCCTATATCGAGAACTGGTCGGAGTGGAGCGACTGGCATGAAGTCCCGCGTCAGGATGTTGTCTATCAGGGTAAGATCTATGCCATCCCTTACCGGATGAACGCGCGTGGCAATATCATCTACCGCAAGAGCCTCTTTGAGCAGGCTGGTCTTGATCCGAACAAGCCTCCGACAACTTGGGTGGAAGCGCATGAGATGGCCGCCAAGTTGACGCAGAAGCAGGATGACAAATACGAAGTCGCCGGCTGGCACATTGTCATGACGCCCCCTGATCTGACGCAGCAATATGAAGATGCGCTCTTTCAGGCCGACGGCAACTACTTCAACGAGGATCGCACCAAGCCGCTTAACAATACGCCTGAAGGCGAGGCTGCCCTGAACTTCTGGGTCAGCTTTGTAGAAGAAGGTATCCTCCCGCCAGAGGGCATGGACTCGGGCGTGCCGAACCTGAATGCCTACACCGCGGGCAAGATCGCCCTCTTCCCCGGTTGGCCCCAGGATATGCTCAACACCAAGCTGAATGCGCCTGAGATCTGGGAGGATACGCTGGTCGCACCGCCGTTGACCGGCAAGGTGCAGAAATACCAGATCTTCGTCGATAAATACTTTGTCTATGCCCGCACCAAAGTGCCGGATGAGTCGGTCGCGCTGGTGCAAGCGCTGGTCTCCGGCGAAGCAGGCATCCGCTTGGGGATCGAAGGTACCTGGGGCATCCCTGCGCGCAAGGCACATGAAAGCGCGCCCAGCTATCAGGACCCACGCATGCAGCTTTTCATCAAAAACACCCAATACGGCAAACCGCGCCAGATCGTGCCCCAGCACTTCGATGTCCAGCCGGCGATGGGCCGCGAGGTCGAGGCAGCCATCCGCGGGGTTAAAACCGTGCAACAGGCGCTGGCTGATATGGATGATGTTGTGCTCAAAATTATCCAGGGAGGCTAAGGATCTCATGCAGACAACGATGGCGACGACTGGCGTTACTGCACGTGCGCGGCGGTGGGGACGTGGCTATATGGTTGAGCGGCGCTTGGCCGGCCTACTCTTTGTACTGCCCTCACTGCTCTTTCTGGCGATCTTTGTCGTCTACCCGATCTTCAGCGCATTCTATCTGAGCTTACACCGCTATACACTGCTGGAGCCGCCGGTTTGGAACGGGATCTTCAACTACCAGTTGCTGGTGGATGATACGCGCTTCTTCCAAGCACTCGGTAACACCTTGCTCTTTGCGCTGATGACTGTGCCGGCTGGGACCGTTATCTCGCTGTTGCTGGCGGTGCTGATCAACCTGCCGCTGCGTGGCATCTTCTTCTTCCGCACGGCATACTATCTGCCGGTCGTCACATCGTTTGTTGCAGTCTCGTTCATCTGGCTCTGGATCTACGAGCCCCAGTTTGGTATTCTCAATCGTATTCTGGAAGCGGCGGGATTGCCAACGCTCGCCTGGTTGCGCGACCCCAGCACCGCGTTGCTCTCGATCGCGATCCTCTCGGTCTGGAAGAATGCGGGCTACAACATGATCATCTTCCTGGCTGGACTCCAAGGGATCCCCGAGTACCTCTACGAAGCCGCCGAGATCGATGGGGCTGGCCCGGTTCAACGCTTCTGGCACATTACGCTGCCGATGCTCAGCCCGACGACCTTCTTTGTCTTCATTGTCTACTTCATCGGCGCGCTGCAGATGTTTGTCCAATCCTGGATTCTGACCCAAGGCGGCCCGCTCGACTCGACGCTGACTGTTGTCTATCTGATCTATCAGAATGGCTTTGAATTTTTGAAGATGGGCTACGCGGCGGCAATGTCGGTGGTGCTCTTTCTCTTCATTACGCTGATTACCTATCTCAACACTCGGATTATCCGCTATGAAACCCATTTCAACTGATACGATTGAGGCGCTACCAGGTCTGAATGAGCAACCGGGTGTGGGCATGGCGGTCCGTACCCATGAGGTGAGTGAGCTGCGCGTGCCTGCCCAACTGATTGGGCGTGTTGCCCTTTACTTGCTCCTGAGCCTGCTGGCGCTGCTCTTCATCTTTCCCTTCATCTGGTCGTTCTTGACCTCGGTCAAGTCCGACGCCGAGGTCTTTGATCAGGCGGTGATCCTGCCCTCGGTCTGGCACTTTGACAACTATATCAAGGCGGTCCTTTCGTACAATCTGCTGCGCTATCTCTTCAACAGCATCTATGTCTCGGTGGTTGTTACGCTTGCGCACCTGCTCCTCGCCTCAACTGCGGGCTATGCTTTTGCCCGGCTGCATTTCCCTGGGCGCAACTTGCTTTTTGTCGCCGTCGTCGCCACCCTGATGGTCCCGTCACAGGCCACGCTGGTACCTCTCTTTATCCTGGTCAAACAGTGGCCGCTGCTTGGTGACAATGACATCTGGGGGCAAGGCGGTTTTGGCATGCTGGACTCTTATTGGGCCTTGACTGTCCCGATGTTTGCCACCGCCTATGGTACCTTTCTGCTGCGTCAATTCTTCTTCACCCTGCCGGCTGATCTGGAAGACGCCGCCCGTATTGATGGCACATCCGAGTTTGGCATCTACTGGCGGATTGCCCTGCCGCTCTCCGGTCCCGCCTTAGCGACGCTCGCGATCTTCTCGTTCCAGAGTATGTTCAACGACTTTGTCTGGCCGCTGGTGATCGCCCGGTCGGATGAATTGAAGACCATTCAGGTGGGTCTCGCCCAATTCCGCCGCGAAGGGACAACTGATTGGACCCTGCTCATGGCCGGCACCATGATCGCCACCATTCCGATCTTGATCGTCTTTATGCTCGGTCAGCGCTACTTTACCCAAGGCATCGCCTTGACTGGGATTAAGGGGTGATGGCGGCGAATGGAATTCGCTGCAACACGAACAAAGTCCACCTGCGTGGACTAGGATTTTTAGCCTGCGCAGGCAGGCTTTGTTTGGGTAGCGCGTGGTTTCCAACCACTGCGTTTGGGTAGCACGGCCCAACTTGTTACCCGACTGTTACAGCTCCCTCACTATGCTTGTTACCAGCATCTGCTATTGTGAAAGGGCAATCGCAACGACTGGAGCCTACATGGATTCCCAACGCCGCCAAGCAAGGGCCATCGGGAAGTTGACGGTTGGTCGTTATGGAGAGCTGCTCTCCCCATCTGTAAGCGTTGATAAGGAGTTGTCTATGAATGAGTTGCCGGACTGTAAAAACCACATGCATGAGCCAGTGCAACGTGTGGGGATTGTTGGTGGTGGCTTTAGTGGTACCCTGGTGCTTGCCAACCTGGTTGAACAAGCCCATCATCGTTTCGTCGTCGATCTCTTTGCACCCGAGCAGACTCCGGGCACCGGGGTTGCCTACAGTACGACGGAAACGGTCCACTTGCTTAATGTGCGGGCCGAGCGCATGGGGGCCTTTGCCGGCCAGCCCGATGGTTTTTACCGCTGGCTACAGAGCGAGCCAGGGCAGGCAGCCATCACTCAACTCGGGCTGACGACTGCGCTGAAGGCAGATAGTTATGCCCCGCGACAACTCTATGGCTGCTATCTACGCCAGGTTTTTGCCGAGACATTGCAGAAGGCCAAAGCCAAAGGTATCACCGTCCACCTGCACCAGGCTACCATCACCGACGCCCAGCCCACTCGGCAACCTGATCAACGCTTGATCCTCACCGCCGCCGCTCAAAATCGCCAAGATCAAATTGCCGTCGATGCGCTTGTGTTGGCCACCGGCAATCGCGCCCGCCGCCCCGCCTTCCTACCCCAAGTCAATGAAGTGGGTGCCCATTTCGTCGCCGATGTCTGGCATCCACAGCCCGCTGGGCTTTATCCCCACCGCGTGGCCGACTTGGGTCCCGACGCCGAGATTGTGATCGTTGGCACCGGCTTGACCATGGTCGATGCGGTGTTAACCTTGCAAGCGCACGGCTACCAAGGGTCGATCACGGCGATCTCACGCCACGGTTGGTTGCCGGCGGTCCATGCCCACGGCAAACCCTATCCCGCTTGGGCTTGGACCCTTGATCCCGAAACCGCCCCCCAAACCGCGCTGGGGTTGTTCCAAGGCTTGCGCGCTGAAATTGCTCACGCCGCCACCTTGGGCTACGACTGGCGTAGCGTGATCGACTCGCTGCGCCCCGTAACCCAGACGCTCTGGAAACGGCTTGACAATGGTGAAAAGCGCAAATTCTTGCGCCGCCTCTTTACCTTGTGGAATGTGCATCGCCACCGCATGGCGCACGAAGTCCATGACCAGCTAGAGGCATTGCAACAAGTGGGTCGCTTAAAATTAGTGGCCGGCAAAGTTTGCGAAATCACACCGACCGCGCAGGGGTTAACGCTTGCCTATCGCCCTGGTCACAGTGCAGAACAAGTAACTGTCCACGCCGCCCTCGTCCTGAATTGTACGGGGCCGGCCTATGATAGCACCGACGAAGATGGCTTGCTGGCCAATCTACGCAACCGCGAATTGATCACCCTGGGGCCGCTGGCGATTGGCGTCGAAACGGATCGCCAGGGGAGCGCCACGGGCAATGCCCCCGGCGCGATTTACCCGCTGGGTTCCCTGTTGGTAGGCGAATTGCTTGAATGTACCGCCGTCCCGGAACTGCGTGAGCAGGCCGAGGCAGTCGCCGAGCAACTACTTGGGCGACTGGCACCGGCAGTGCAACCGCTGCCAGTTGCCACGTGGCCTGTGCGTGAACTGGCACTAGCCTAATAGATAGCGCAGATTAACATGGCACGTTCGTGTACTGCGCATCCCCCGATGCGCAGTACACGAACGTGCTATCCCGATTTACTTTCGCTATAAGGCACAGTTGTGCGGGTAATTACAAAATAATCATCCCCAAAGACACACGAAGCAGTATGCTTCGTGTGTCTTTGCATGCTTTACTTATTCATATTTTTCTCATTGGCTGCCTCATCGGTTAGCCATCACGAAAGGATCTGCTCATGCGCGCCATCATGCTGATGTTTGACTCGCTCAATCGCCACATGTTGCCTCCCTATGGCTGTGACTGGACCCACGCCCCCAACTTTGCCCGTTTGGCCGAACGCACTGTCCGCTTTGAGAACAGCTATATCGGCAGTATGCCTTGTATGCCTGCCCGCCGCGAGTTGCACACCGGGCGCTATAATTTTCTGCATCGCGCCTGGGGACCGCTTGAACCATTTGACGACTCAATGCCTGAATTGCTCGATCAACATGGGATCTACACCCACCTTTCCACCGATCACTACCACTACTTTGAAGATGGCGGCATGACCTATCACAACCGCTACACCTCCTGGGATTTTGAGCGGGGCCAGGAAGGGGACCACTGGAAAGGGGTGGTTGCTGAAGTTGAAACCCCGGCCACATTGACCAACCGCGCTTCGCCGGTGGGGACACTTCAATCCAAATCACGCAAGGTGATGGAGCGGCAGGATTGGGTCAACCGTGCCTATATGACGACCGTCGAGGATCAGCCACAGCCGCGCACCTTTAAAAATGGGCTAGAGTTTATCCGCACCAACGCCGGGGCGGATCAGTGGTTCCTGCAAATCGAAACCTTTGATCCCCACGAGCCGTTCTTCACCCAACAGCAATACAAAGATCTCTATCCCCACGAATATACCGGCCCTCACTTTGATTGGCCGCCCTACAGCCGGGTGACAGAGTCGCCAGAGGCGGTGCAGCACATGCGCTATGAATATGCCGCGCTGCTCTCCATGTGTGACGACTATTTGGGCAAGGTGCTTGATCTCCTGGATGAGTTGAACCTCTGGGACGATACTATGCTAATCGTCTGCACCGACCATGGCTTTTTGCTCGGTGAACATGAGTGGTGGGCGAAGGTGGTCCAGCCCTGGTATGCCGAGTTGGCGCGCACCCCGCTTTTTATTTGGGATCCACGCAGTCAACGGCGGAACACGGCGGTCGATAGCTTGGCGCAAATGATCGATCTGCCGGCTACCTTGCTCGATTTCTTTGGCGTGGGGCTGCCGACCCAGATGGAAGGGAAGCCCCTGCGTGAGGCCGTCGCCACGGGCGCACCGACCCGTGAGGCGGTGCTCTTTGGGATTCATGGCGGCCACGTTAATGTGAGCGATGGGCGTTATGTCTATATGCGCGCCCCGGTCCACCCGGACAACGCGCCGTTGCATGAATACACCTTGATGCCCACTCGCATGCGGCGGCGCTTTATTGCGGAAGAATTACAGGGCGCAACCTTCGTCGAACCCTTCTCCTTTACCAAAGGCATGGGGCTGCTCAAAACCCCGGCCCAGAGTTGGGTCCGTGCTCATGATTTTGGCCATTTGCTCTTTGATCTGGCTACTGACCCCCAGCAGCAACACCCACTGCAAGATCCGGCCTTGGAGGAGCGCATGATCAAGCTGATGGTGGCGCGCATGCAGGCCAACGATGCCCCGCTGGAACAATATGTCCGCCTGGGGCTGGAAGCGTATGTTGGGTGAAAATAGCTGACTTTGTTACCGATCTGTTACCGCTCTGGCATTCCGCCTGTTACCGCCTAGGGATATACTGAGCTTAACCCAACGTTACTACACTGGACAGCGGTCACAGGGTAACGACTAAATAAATGGCTGATGACACAGTCAATGACTCAGTCAATGATTCAGTCAATCAGAATTTAGGCGATAGAGGAGAAAGCTCATGTTACTCAACAACTTACTATTACTGACAGCGCTGGCTTGGATGACAGGAACCATGTTAGTCGTGATGTATTTTGTGCTGGTTGTTGAAAAACTCGAACCATACACCGGCGCTGATCTGGATTGGGACTATAATCCGGCCGTACGCCAGGATGATCGTTATCCCGTTTACCCGGCCCAAGATTACGTTCATTTTCCTGCGGTCGTCGCCTCTAGCCAATCACGCAACACCAGCAAGGCCCACGCCATTGACCAGACCGGTCGGCTGGTGCTTGATATCGCTTCGGTGTAAAAAGAGTAAACGTTCATCGCGATAGAAATAAAAAAGACTGGCTACCCTTTTCCAGGGTAGCCAGTCTTTTTTATGAACCTATCTTAAGTAACAGTTTTTCTTTTTCCTTTTCTGTCTTTGTCGTATAATAGCTTTCAGATTTGGCATATAAATCAAGAAAAATTTCTCGGCGGCCCCTTGACAAAGTGTCAAATTGGTCTATACTAAAAACAGTATACCCGCCAAGCCTCTACTCTTCGGAGCAAGCTCAAATGTGGCGGGTTTTCTTTTTGATGGAACCTATACTTTCTTTCGCTATCTGGATCGCGCTGAACAGCAACGTATAGCTTATTGCTTCAATCTATATCCCCCGGTGCTTGAGTCATGGCTATTTACGCTCCATTACATTCGGAATTTATGTGCACACCATGCGCGTTTGTGGAATCGTGAATTAGCGATTCGGCCCAAAATTCCAGCACAACGCCATCATCCAGATTGGCACCAACCGATTTCAATAGACAATACCCGTGTCTTTGCAATCTTAACGCTTTCACGTTTCCTATTGCAAGAGATTGCACCCCAAAGTGAATGGCACAAACGACTCTTCGCTCTGCTTGATCAATATGCTGATATCCCTCGCTCTGCAATGGGCTTTCCAATACGGTGGGCAGCGTCGCCAATCTGGAAGATTCGGTAGATGTTGCAATAAAAAAGCCAGTTGCTCTTTGCATGGCAACTGGCTTTCTAATTGTGCACTTCTCAAACTCTACCGCACCACCACCGGCAAGAAAACCAACTTCGCTACCGGTGTCACCACTGTCGACGGCCCGACCAGCGCGAAATCGCTGAAGTGCGCAGCAGTGACAATCACTGTCTTGTTCGCTGTGTCGATGTTACAGCCGCCGCAGGGTAACAGGCCGGTCCATGCCGTCCCATTCCAGTAGAGCAGATTTAACGTGGTCGGGTCGGTGATCCCTAGCGCTGCTAGTTGGGCGTCGGTGTAGGGCACCCGCAAGGTGTAGGCTTTGGCAAACTGCGCCACCGCTTGCCCGCCCAAGGTTGCTGCGGTGCCGCGAAAGCTATAGAGCGCAGCCTGTCCAGTTGGCAAAGGTTGGGGGACACCAACCAACAACGATACTCTGGCAATACTCGGTTGGTTCACCGCCCCCGCCGGAAAGTTGATCGTCAAGCCGTTGGGCCCAGCAACCTCACCGCCGGCTTCGGGCGTCACATTGGCCCCGCCATCTAACCCACCTGTCCAACGGGCAAAGCCCGTGGCGGATAAGCCACCCGCCTTATCAAAGTCGCCACCGATGTAGACCCCCGTCTCATCCACCGTCAGCGCCATCACTTTGGTGTAGCGGTCGTTGTACCACTTGACGCCACCATCCAGGTCGGACCAGATGTCCGTCTCAGTATCAAGCTTAGCGACGAAATTTACGGTACTATTGCCGGCGCTCAGGAAGTTGCCGCCGACAAAGAGATCCGCGCCATAGGCGGCCAAGGCCAACACCTTGGTTTCATCCGTACTGCCGCCCAGGCTGGTGTTGAGCGAAACCCACGCCTCGGCGGCCATGTCCCAACGGGCGAGGCTGGCGGCGGTTAAGCCACCGGCCTGGTTAAAGCTACCACCGACATAGAGCTCATTGCCCACAATCGCCAGACTTTCGGCATCAATGCTATAACCACTGTAGCCATTAAAGGTAACCCCTCGCTGCGCCGCATCGCCCAGGTAGAACCAACTGTCCGTGCTTGACTGCCACTCGACGAGGTTATGCACTACCTGAAAGCTGCTCAGGTCGGCGGTGTTGGTGCCATATTGGATCACCTGGAAGTGGCCGGCGATAAAGACGCTGTCGCCATGAATCTTTAAATCATTGACATAGGTGCCGACTTCGTTGCCACGGTCGCCAACCTCGAAGATGCGCGCCTTCGTGCCAAAAGGATGCCAGGCCGCGCCATCCCACATGGCGACATCTTCAGCTGTCACATTGCCGGCGCTCTTAAAGGCCCCGCCGACATAGAGGATGCCATCGGCATAATCAACCGCATAGACATTGTCGTTAATGCCCGCACCCAATGCCGACCAAGTCAACGTGTTGAGATCGAGCCGGGCGACATGGCTGGCGGCCAGGTTGCCGATCTGGGTAAATTCACCGACCACATAGAGCGCCCCCTCGGCGATGACCATGTCGCGTACCCGCGCGTTAGCGTTGCCAATCGCTACCCAACCCCTGCCATCCCACATGGCCAGGTTGCTCAGCCGCACGCCGCCGGCCACCGCAAACTCGCCACCCACAAATATCCGACCTGCATCATCCACCGCAATCGCATAGGGATTGGCGGGGCCATCACCATATTCATTCTCCAGCAGACCGCTGCCCAGGGTGTGCCAATCCTCATTCTGCCACTGGGCAATATTATCAACCCGCTGCTCACCAGCAATGCGGAAAGCGCCACCGATATAGAGGTCGCCGGCCAGACCAGGGACCAAGACATTGACGTAATCATGGTCGCCATTGGTGATGCCCATGCCGACTGCGGCCCAACTGTTGTTGGCCCATTGCGCAATCAGGTCGATGTTCTGGTTGCCGGCACCGACAAAACGACCACCAACGTAGAGCGTGTTTCCTACTACTGCCAAAGCCCGTACCTGTGGTTCGGTGGCATGCTCTTCGGCGCGCACGCCGACACCTAACGCGCTCCAACTGTTGTTCTGCCACTGGGCAATGTGGTTGGCCGCTTTGCCATTGGCTTTATCAAACCAACCACCGGCATAGAGCGTCCCGCCGTTGACCGCCAAGGCCCGCACGCTACCAAATTGCGGATTCCCATTACCATCGGTCATGGTTACGCCACTACCCAGCGCCGACCAGTTATTGCCGTCCCACTGGGCAATCGAGTTGGCCGTCACGTCACCAGCAATCAGAAATTCGCCGCCGGCATAGAGCGTGGTGCCATCGGTCGCCAGCGCATAGACTTCGGCCTCGGGCGCGAATTTGCCTTCCCAATCCAACTCGCCCATGCCGCTGCCTAAACCTTGCCAGGCGGTGCCGTCCCAGGCGGCGACACTGTTGGCCGTTACCCCATCCACGGCGACGAAATCACCACCGATGTAGAGTTTGCCGTCGCTAATGAGCATGGCATAGACTTCGCCGCGCTCGGGTGTGCCAAAGTAATCATCGGCCACACCGGTGCCATCGCCCACGGTGAACCAGTTGGCCCCATCCCAGCGCGCAATCCCGTTGGTCATCACGCTGCCGGCCACTTCAAAATCACCGCCGACGTAGAGATCGGTGCCGTCAACCGCCAGGGCCGTGACATCACCGCTAATGCCATCGCCTAGCGCCTGCCAACTGCTGCCATCCCAGCGCGCAATGTGTTGGGCCGCCATGCCGCCGGCCTCGGTGAAGTCGCCGCCGACAAAGACATCACCATTGTCGGCGACCGCAACCGCCGTTACCTTGCCCTCAACGCCGGGCATACCAAAGCGGGTGTCCCAGCCCGTGGCGGTGACGGTGGTTGGGGTCAGCTGAGTTGGTGCAGCTGCGTGAACACGCAGCGGTGCCAATATGGCCGTGATCAACAGTGCAAAAAGCGTGAAAATGTTCAGAACGGTACGACAACTTTGTGGATAGCTTTTCATTTTAAGTTCCCTATGCTAACGAAATGGATACCCATAAATGGGTGCTGGTAAGCCGTAAAGCGAACCGCGTAGGGGAGCAGTTGGCTGGTTCTATTTCACCATAGCGTGACCCTAATTGACAGCAACCAACTGTTACAAGAAGTGTTACAATAAGCTTTACACTGCCCGGCTGTCCCAACCCGTTTTAACGGATGGGCTATCCCGATTGAGCAGTTGTCAGCCGCCCGTTCGTTTTGTTATACTACTCCCATGCAAACCGAACTTGAACGATCAACCTCCTTTGGCGAGCGGCTCAAACGGCTGCGCCGCCAGTTGGATCTCACGCAAGAAGGGCTGGCAGAGCTGGCGAGCTGCTCGGTCCAGACGATTCGTTTCTTTGAAAGCGGTCGGCGCCGTCCCTCGGTGGAAATGGCGGAGCATCTGGCCACATTGCTCAACGTACCGGCTGATGAGCGCACCCAATTTATTCAACTTGCGCGCAACAGCCTGCTAACCGATGCGCCTGCCCCGCCCGTTGCGCCCGCACCAATGGCGACTGACAGCTTGCCTGCCCTTACGCCCCATCGGCCACCTGCTTTTACCATCCTGATCGGACGCGCCGGTGAACTCAACGCGCTCCATCACCTGTTACTGGTTGAGCAGGCGCGGCTGGTCACTGTGCTGGGTGCCGGGGGGATGGGCAAGACGCAACTGGCGCTGACAACAGCGAACAGCGTGGTGGACGCCTTCCCTGATGGGGTTGTTTTTGTCTCCCTCGCGCCCTTGCAACATGCGCATCAACTGCCGAGCGCGGTGGCCGATGCCTTGGGACTGACCTTGCAGGGGGCACGCGATACGCAGGAACAGTTGTTGGCTTATCTGGCCCCGCGCCAGCTCTTACTCGTGCTGGATAATTTTGAGCATCTGTTGGGCGAGGGTAACGAGCAGAGCACGCATTGGGTCAATGAATGGTTGCGCCTCCCCGGTCTGCAACTGCTGGTGACTTCGCGCGAGCGACTGCGGTTGAGTGGCGAACGTAGCTTTGAACTCGGCGGCCTGACCTTGCCTGCGGCCACGGCTGAACTGCAACAGGCGGCTGCCGTCTTACTCTTTCTGGCGCGTGCCCAGCAGATCGATGGTAACTTTATCCTCAACGCCGAGAATCAGGCGGCCGTTAGCCTGATCTGTCAGCTCGTTGATGGGATGCCATTAGCGCTTGAATTGGCCGCGACCTGGGTGCGCATGCTCCGTTGTCAGGAGATCGCTGAAGAGTTACAGCGGAGTATTGATTTTCTCGTGCTGGCTGACCGTGACATGCCGACGCGCCACCACAGTATGCGTGCCGTCTTGGATCACTCGTGGGCCTTATTGACGGTCGCAGAACAGCGGGTGCTGGCGGCGATGTCGGTGTTTCGGGGCGGCTGTAGTCGCGCCGCCGCGCGGGCTGTGGCCGACGCCACGCTGCCCATTCTTGCTGCCCTAATTGACAAATCATTGGTGCGGCGGATGGGGGAAGGTTCGGAGCAGGCCCGCTACGATCTTCACGAGCTTACGCGTCAATACGCCGCGCAACAACTGGCGCTGGATGGCGAACAGGCGCATGTCGTTCACGTCCGCCACGCCACCTACTTTGCTGGTCTGGCCGCCATGCAACAGGTCACAACCGCAGGGGTGCAGCAGATGGCCGTGCTGGCCCAACTCGAGCAGGAACTCGATAATATTCGCAGCGCTTGGCACTTTGCCCTTGATGCTGGTCGCTATACGCTGGTGCAGCAGATGATCAACCGGTTGGGCGAAACCTTTTTATGGCGTAGCCGCTATCATGAAGGGTTGGCGCTCTTTCAAGCCACTGCTAACACATTAGCGGCCCAACCGCTCAGCCAGCCGAACGCCGCCGAAGTGGCTTATCTGACTTGTGAGGTGATGATCTGGGTTGGCTGTTTCTATCTTCAGATCGGCCAAGTCCCCGGTGGAGAAGCGTTTTTTACTGATCTCCAGCTGCGCTTGACCACGTTGGCCGCGACTGGCTACGATGTGTTGCCCGCACAGGCGATGTTGCTGAGTGAATATGCCCTCTTTCTCTTCATTACCGTCGGTAACTATGAACGGGCCAGCGCGTTGCAGCAAAAATGTGTGGCACTCTACCGCCGGCACGGCACGGCACACTATCTTGCCAAAAATCTGGTCCGTTTGAGCCAGATCATGCATTTCACCGGCAACTATATCGAAGCGATTGCACTGGTCGAAGAAGCTATCGCCATTGGCCGCCGGCACGGTGATCAACTGGTGCTGATCGGGGCGATGGAACGGTTGGCCCTCACCCTCACCTACCAGGGCCATTTTGCCGAAGCGGAACCCCATTTCCGCGCGGCGCTCGCGTCCGCCGAAGCGACGCGCCAGCCGGCTAAAACATCGAGCGTTCTGACCAACCTTGGGGTGGTCCTCACCTTTTGTGGTCGCTTTCATGATGGGCACGCCGCATGGCAGCGCGCACTTGGCCTCAGCACAGCGGTTGGCGACCACAATTACATGGTCCATAATACGATTTTGCTTGGTTTTGCCGCGCTCCATCTGGGGAACGATGCCGAGGCTATTGCGCGTTCTCAGGAAGGGCTGGCCCTCGCTGCTCGACTTGGTTATGTCCGCGATGGTGCCCTGGGCCAGTTGTTGCTGGCGAGCGCACAATTGGTCCAGGGCAAGCTGACCGCAGCTGATGCCAGCATTAACACCGCCATTGCCCGCTACCGCACCATCGCCCATCCCGATGAGTTGAGTTGGGCAATGGCGGTACAACTCTATGTGCTGCGGGCGCAAGGGCAACCACAGCTGGCCCGTCAGTTAGTTAGCGAAACCGTGCAACTGGTCCAGCAGACTGGTGGTTTTAACGCCGTGCAGACAGTCTTACCGATTCTGGCGCTGCTTGCTTTTGATGAAGGGGCCGTTGCGCTTGCGCTGCCACTGATTGTGGCCTTGCGCCAAAGTGCTTTTGTCCAGCAGTCAACTTGGTTTACACAGGTTGCCGGAGCAGAATTAGCCCAACTGGTGACCACTTTGCCGCCTGACATGCAGGCGTCGTTGGCCGCCCAGATTGCCGCAGGGACACGGCTACCTGATCAGGAATTGCTCAACCAGGCCAGCGCTTATTTTGCCGCCGACCTGTAGCACATCCCTCGCAAGTACCCGTGGCGGGTACTTGCGAGGGATGCGTACTACACTACCTACACGCCTGGCGAACCAAGGTTTCCTTCGCGTCTTCTTGGGGCTTGTTACCGATTGCCATAGGGTTTGGCCGGCACCGATTGTAAATAAAGCCAAAGTGCGCTCAATTCTTCATCGGTCATGGCGCTAAAGGCCTGCCACGGCATGCTCGCAGCCAAAGGTGAGCCATCCGGACGCATGCCGGTGCGAATTGCCTGCACAAAGTCGGCTTCCTGCCACTTGCCCAGCCCGGTTTCCAGATGGGGCGTCAGGTTGCGTGGATAAGGCGCTGCGGCCGGCACGCCAGGCATGGGGCCGCCGGACAAGGTCGCACCATGACAGCCGGTGCAAGTCTTGGCCAGGTATTCGCCATATTCCTTGGTCGCGCCTTTCGCAACGACTGCGGGCCGCGGCGCATTGTGATCGATCACTTCGGCCGGCAGCAGGGTGACCAGACCGACAACGTGTAAAATGCGTCCCAATGGACCAACGGTAATCGCAGTCACTTCGTGTGCAACCGGCGGCAATGCTTGAATGTAAGCGATCAGCGCCCCTAAATCACTGTCGTTCATGGGGTAGTATTCCTGTGAAGGCATGATCACCAGGGGTTTGCCATCTGCACCAACCCCGTGCCGAATCGCCCACTCCCAATCCCTACTGGTTTGATATTGGCCGGCCACACCGCCTATCCCACTGGTCAAATTACTCGCCATGACCGTGCCAACCAACGGGTCGTCGACTACCATTTTGCCCCCACCGTCGGAGCCGTGGCAATCTATACAGCCACGGGTCGAAAATTGCCGTTGTCCTTCGGCCAGGGTTGCCGCATCGGTGGAGATGGTCAATGCGGCGCTGGGAATTGTGTACGTTTTGTTGAGGCGCAGGCTGCTGAGCAGATAGATGGCGACCAGCGCAACCAGGAGCAGGCCAATCACCGTCCCTACGGCCAGCCCAATCCATTTGAAAATCTTCTTTAGACTGTTGCTCATTGGGAAATCCTTTTTGCGTAATTGTTTCGTTTATGGACGGGTAAAAATAAACTCGACAAAAGGTGATAATGGAATCAGCACCAGCTTGATCGCAGTCGTACGGTCGCGGTAGAGCCAGGTGTAATCGCGCACTTCGTCTAACCAAGGTTCTTGTGTTGGCTGGGTCGGTGCGCACGAATTCTGCTGGCGCACCACGCCGGACGCTGGGCTGATCGTGATGCGGCCGCCGACGATGTGGTAGGTGCCTGCCTGGTAGATCCACCACTGATTGACACACCCTTGCGCACCCCCATCGCCATGATTGCGTTCCCCATAGCGATAGGTGCCATCAGCACCAAAGTCGAACCACATGCCTTCCGGGCTTACCAGATCAAAGGTGTCGGTGGCGGGGTCGTAGAAGCTGGCTGCGTTAAAGGCCTCGTTCTGCCAGACGCCCACCAGCGAGTTGACTAGGCCGGCCTTGTAATAGCTCGTTGCCTCGGCGGCGATGCCAATCGTCAGCTGCTCATGCCCATTGGCCCCATCATCGACCTGCCACTGTTGCGTGATCGGGTCATAGGGGCCGTCGGTGATGTTTTCGTTGCTGCTACCACAGACGATGACCGTACGGGTTTTGACATGAATGGGGGTTAGCATCAGCGCTTCGCCAGCGGTGGTTGCTGTCCCCTGTTTAAAGGTCGAGACCTCGCTGCGGCAGGCCCCGGTTTGGAAGCGCAGAAAACCGGTGTAGGTGTAGACGCCATTGGCGGCAAACTCGACCATCTGCCCCAGCCCATTGACCGCGCGCCATTCGCCGGTTTGCGGATTGTAAAAGTCATTCAAGGGTGCATTGCCGCTGTACCAAGTTGCCACAAGCGCCGCCGGCAGCGTCACTGGTTCTGCGGTTGGGCTGCTGATCGGTGTTGTCGTCGGTGTAACCGTCGGCGTTGTAGTCGGGTTCTCCTCGGTGGTCGGGGTTGCTGTGGGCGTTGGCATCTGCGTGCTAGCCGCCGGGCCGCTTGCGATCATGGGTAAATAGATGGCGTTGGCACCACTACTGTCATTGGTGCCGTTTTGGGCGAATACGCTTTGGTTGGCTGTCCACACTAGGCAGAGCAGGCTCAAGCCGACTAGCCCAACGAGGATGCTGCGTGGCATCTTAATCACAGTAAACTCCTTCTAGTGCTGGCAAATCAGCCAGCATGGCAGTTAAATTGTACTACATTAATGCGGGCATATTTTACGCCAAAACCGGGTATCGCAACAGCAACAAATTGCGACAACGATCCAACCAACTAGACTACGTGCAGGAGCAAAAACCGAGTTTTTCATGGCCGTTCTGCTGACTTGCGCAGGTACGCTGGGTTTTGCTACATCAAGCGAAAAACTCGGTTTTTCAATCTGCTTTGCGTATAACTAACTTGCAAACCGCGATCCAGTTGAACCAATCGTTGCAATTGCGCGCTTGACGCCTATGATCTCATCAGCAGCAAGGTCGCCATCAAACCAATCCCGACCAGCAGTTGCTGCCAGCGCCGTCGCCAGGCATTCAATGTGCGCTCAGTGTACAAGTCACTGTTTTTCAGACCATGGGCCGCTTCGCGGTTTTCCTTGCGGATTTGCAGCAACAGTCGATCTTGTGCCGCTGTTTTTTGTAGCCGCTGCCAATGGTCACGATTCTGATCCATCAGCAGCTGTGGGTGGGTTGTGTTCATGGTTGGTTTCCCTTTTTTTGGTTTACTCAAAACAAAGGTCATACGTGGTGCCGACGGTCGTCACCTTGCGTAGATCAGGTTGCGACCACTGGACATTGCCATCCGCCAAGGCAGCCAATGCCATGAGATAATGTTCAAAGCCGGCCGGACAAAGATAGGTCAGACAAGTGGCCGGTGTGGCCGTTGGATTCCAGAATTTGTGGATTTCGCCAGGGGGCACCATCACAAAACTGCCACTGCGCACCATCACCGTTTCTTGGCCGATGGTAAAGGCCAGTATGCCACTGGTCACGTAATAGATGGCGGTAGCGTTGACGTGCCCATAAGGCTCATACCCCACAAAATGAGGGTGGATGTTCGATTCAAAAATCGTACAGGCTCCGCCCGTTTCCGCACCGGTTACTTTCATGGTGACTGTCACCCCAGCGATGGAAATGGTGCTCCCGTCGCCGGTACCAATGACACGTGCGGTGGGTGTTGGATCGTACTCTATTTCCATGTCGCTGCTCCTTTTATTTCCTCGTTTTAGCTTCACTGCGTCTGCGTTGTTTGATAGCCCTATTTCACCACATTCCCGCCATCATCAACAGCAACTAACCGTTACAGAAAGTGCTACAGGTTGTGTTACAACGCGGTGATAAGATGGCGGTTTTCAGAACCGTTAGCGGCAGGGGATGGCTATCCTGTGCGCTGCCGCTAACGGTTCTGCAGCCCGTAGCCATTGACAAAAATTGCCAGGTAAAGGATAATCGGAACACCTTTCCCACCTGCTGAATTGAGTGAACTTTGCCGACTGAACTGTATGGGCTGAACCGATCGAATTACCTATGAACCGACCAACCGACCAAGAAGTGCTTGCCCGCTGGCAGGATCAACCGGCACCGCTCTTGCCACTGCTCCATGCCTTTCACGACCGTGATGGCTATCTTGCCGAACCGGCACTGCGGCTGATTGCCCAGACGTTGCGCATCCCCATTGCTGATCTCTACGGCACGGTCACCTTTTATCATCACTTTGCGCGAGAAACGGGCGGGTTGCACGCGCCACGCGTTTGCACTGGTCCAGTCTGTTCGTTACGCGGCGGGTCGGAATTGCTGGCCACACTGGCAGATCAAGGGGCGACCCCCATGCCCTGTGCTGGTCGCTGTGATGAGCCGATTCCGGTCCTTCGTGGTCATCACTATCTGGTGGGTCAACCCGATGGGACGTTAATCGAACCCCCAACGCCCTTGCCACCGCCCAATCCTGGTGGGATCGAGGAGTGTGTCTTCCACGCCATTCGTCAGCCTGCACGCGCGACCCTTGTTGGCTATCGTGCTACCGCAGGCTATATTGGATTGCAGCGTGCCCTAACTCAAATGCAACCCGCCGATGTGGTTGAACATATCCGCCAGAGTAAACTGGCTGGCCGTGGTGGGGCTGGTTTCCCGACTGGTCTCAAGTGGAAGGCAGTTGCCGAAGCAACAGATACACCCAAAACGATTGTCTGTAACGCCGATGAAGGCGAACCGGGCTGTTTCAAGGATCGGGCGGTGCTTGATCACGACCCCTTCGCCCTGATCGAAGGGATGACGATTGCCGCTTATGCCACCGGGGCGACGCGTGGCTTTATCTATCTACGTTACGAATATCCCCACACCCTGGCCACACTGCAAGCCGCCCTTGATGCTGCGTATGCGGCGAACTTACTCGGGCCAAATATCCTGGGTAGCGACCTGAGTTTTGATCTCTACATTCGCCGCGGCGCAGGGGCTTATATCTGCGGCGAGGAAGGTTCATTGCTCAACAGCCTGGAAGGCAAACACCCCTTCCCGCGCAACCGCCCGCCCTATCCGGTGACCCACGGCTTTGAAAATCTGCCCACGGCAGTCAACAATGTGGAGACGCTGGCCTCCGTCCCCCAAATTTTGCGCCGTGACCCCACGTGGTATCATGGACTGGGATTGGGCGATCATGCCGGCACCAAAGTGATCAGCCTCTCCGGTGACGTGCAGCGGCCCGGTAACTATGAAGTGCCCTTTGGCTTGCCGCTCAAAACATTGCTCTACGACTGGGCAGGCGGGCCAGTGGCGGGGCGCACGATCCAAGCCGTCACGATGGCTGGTCTCTCTGGTGGTTTCCTAGCCGGCGACGCGCTGGAACAGGCGACGATTGATGAGCCGAGCATTCGCAGCTACGGCTCGATGTTGGGCGCGGCGGGGATGATCGTCTTTGATGACAGCCGTAACATGGTCGCGGCCGCGCACAACGCGATGAGCTTCTTTGCCCATGAGTCGTGCGGTAAGTGTTTCCCCTGCCGCATCGGCACGCAACGGCTCACGGAACGGCTAAGCGACAATGGCCCTGCTGATCCGATCCTGTGGCAGCGCGAGGTCGATGACATTAGCCAAACGATGAAGGCGGTGAGTGCTTGCGGGTTGGGGGTAGCGGCACCGTTGGTGGTCGAGAGTCTGATCCGTTTTTTCCCGGCCCAAGTGGCCGATCAACTTTTTGCAAATTCACAGGAGTAAACGGTGGCTGAACGCACACTCGCAACGCTCACTGATGCCCGCGCCCTGGATGCTGGGGATGAACTGGCCCACTTTCGGCAGCGTTTTGTCGTTGACGATCCCGACCTGATCTATCTCGACGGCAACTCGCTGGGGCGGCTTGCTCATGCCACGGTCGCCTTGTTAAAAGATAGCATCGAACGGCAGTGGGGTAACCGCCTCATCCGCAGTTGGAACGAAGGTTGGATCGACGCCCCGACGCGGATTGGCGACAAGATTGGGCAACTGCTGGGGGCCGCGCCCGGTGAAGTCACAGTGGCGGATTCAACGACGGTAAATCTCTTTAAACTCGCGGTTGCCGCGCTGCGCGCCCAACCGGGACGGCACAAAATTGTCACTGATGATCTCAACTTCCCCTCTGATCTCTACGCGTTACAGGGTATCTGCCAATTGCTGGGGCCGGAATATCAGATTGAGGTCGTCCCCTCACCAGATGGGATTCACGGCCCGGTCGAAGCGCTCGCCCAGGCAATTGACGAAAAAACGGCGCTGCTGACGCTGAGCCACACCGTTTTCAAAAGCGCCTACACCTATGACATGGCCGCGATGACCGAGCTAGCCCACTGCAAAGGCGCGCTCGTCCTCTGGGATCTGAGCCACGCCGCTGGGTCGGTGGCCGTCAACCTGGGCCGTGCTCACACTGATCTGGCAATTGGTTGCACCTACAAATATCTCAATGGTGGCCCTGGCGCGCCGGCCTTTCTCTATGTGCGTAGTGATCTGCAGTCATTGCTCACCAACCCGATCCAGGGCTGGATGGGGCAAGCGAATATGTTTAACTTTGGGCTGGACTATGAACGGGGGGCAGGGCTGGCTCACTTTCTTACCGGTACTCCACCGATCCTTTCCACCCTGGCAATTGAGCCGGGGATTGACCTGCTGCTGGCAGCCGGCATCGACCGCGTGCGCGCCAAGTCGCGCCAGCAGACGGCATACATGATCGACCTCTGGGCGCAAGAACTGGCCGGGCTTGGTTTTACGCTGAACACCCCACGCGAGGCTGCCGTGCGCGGTTCGCACATTTCTCTGGGGCATCCCGATGCCTGGCGCATCGACCAGGCGCTGATCAACGAGTTGGGCGTTCTGCCCGACTTCCGCGCCCCGGACAACATTCGCTTTGGCATCACGCCGCTCTATACTTCGTTTGAAGATATTTATGAGGCGGTGATGCGTACCAAGCGTGCAGTGACGGAAAAATTGTATTTACACTATAGCCAGGAAAACCTGAAGGTTACCTAACGCATGACCGAGATCGCCAACCCCCACGATCGCTTTTTTCCTGTCGTTAATGGCACCCATCTCAACTGAACCGGCAACCGCTTATGACTGCTGAACCACCACCGACCGACCTGATCATGACCCTGGACGGGGAGACCGTCACCTTTATGCTGGGCGAGACGATCTATGATGTCGCCGCGCGGCAGGGAACCTTTATTCCTACGCTCTGCTACGATCCCCGCCTCAAACCTTTTGGTGCCTGTCGCCTTTGTGTGGTGGCGGTACGCGGCCAGCGCAACCCAGTCGCCGCATGTACAACCCCGGCAGTGATCGGCATGGAGGTCAATACCTCTACTGAACAGGTTGACTTTTATCGTAAGACGTTGTTGGAACTGGTGGCATCAGAAAATCCACTGCTTGATGTTAGCCCACTGCGCAGCTATGCGTCACAGGAGTTGACCACGCTGGTTGATCGCTATGGCGCGCGCACCGGTCGCTTTCAAGGTGCCCACTCTGGCACGAGTCGACCCGACGACACCAACCCTTTCTTGTTGCGCGACTATGATCTCTGCATCTCCTGCTATCGCTGTGTGCGCGTCTGCGCCGAGCAGGAAGGGGACTACGCCATCAGCATTAAAAACCGCGGCTTCCATACCCAGATCACGGTTGAATTTGATGGCCTGCTCAAGGAATCGGCCTGTACCTTTTGTGGCCAATGTGTACAAACCTGCCCCACCGGTGCCCTCGGTGACAAGAAAGCACTACGCAATGGTTAATTGAAAATTGAAAACGGTTAATGATTAATGTCGCCGCTGCGCATCCAATTTCGTTACCCACGCATTAAACATTAATTATTTTCCATTTTCAATTAATTATTTTGGAGACCCTATGACAACCCTAACCGATCTCAAACAAATCCCTCTCCACCAGGCCGGCATCAAAAAAACTCGTTCGGTCTGCGGCTATTGTGGCGTCGGCTGTGCGCTGGATATTTTGTCCAAGGACGACCGCATTATCGGCATCCAACCGGCGATGGATGGGCCGTCCAACCACGGCGCGCTCTGTGTTAAAGGGCAATTTGCTTATGACTATGTCCAGCATCCGGATCGGCTCAAACAGCCACTGGTCAGGCGCGGGGATGGCAAATTGCATGAAACCACTTGGGACGAGGCGCTGGCAGTAGCGGCCAGTGGTTTCCAACAGGTCGCTGAAAAACATGGTCGCCACGCCATTTACGGTATTGCCTCCGGGCGCACGCCGACCGAAGCCGATTACTTGATGCAAAAGTTTATCCGCGCCGGCTTTGGCACCCACTATATCGACAACTGTAGCCGTGCTTGACACGCCCCCACACTCGCCGGTCTGGCGACAACGATTGGGCGTGCGGGGATGTCAAATCCATACAGTGATATGGCAAAGACCGAGTTAGCCTTCTGTATCGGCACCAACATGACCGAGTGTCATCCGGTGGCGGCTACCTTTTTGAAGAAAGCCATCGCGCATGGGGCCAAGCTGATCGTAGCCGACCCGCGGCGGATCAAACTGGCCGAACTGGCCCATCTCTACTTGCCCCTACGCGTCGGCTCGGATGTGGCGCTGCTGCTAGGCATGGCCCATGTGATCGCGCGCGAAGGGCTGGTTGACCAGGCATTTATGGCCACCCGGACGGCCGGCAGCGCTGAATTCTTGGATCATGTCAAACAGTTTACCCCGCAATGGGCAGCGACCATCACTGGTGTCCCGGCCAAAGATATTGAAACGGCCGCGGTCTGGTATGGTTCCGCCAACAAAGCCGCGATCTTTTATACCCTTGGCATCACCGAACATATCTGCGGCGTCGATAATGTGCAAAGTCTTTGTAACCTGGCGCTGATGACCGGCAACCTGGGCATTGAGGGCGGTGGCATCAACCCCATGCGCGGGCAAAATAATATCCAAGGGGCCGGTGATGGGGGTGCCGCACCCGATGCCTACCCCGGCTATCAATCCTTGGCTGACCCGGCTGTGCAGGCCAACTTCAGCCGGCTTTACGGCCGCACGATGGATTGGGAACAGGGCATTACCAAGGTAACTGCCCTCGATCTCGCCGGTGAAAGTATCTTTGCCATGTTGATCGATGGCGAAAACACGGTGGTTTCCGATCCCAACCGCGCCCACGGTGAACATGCCTTACGTAGTTTAGAACACTTGGTGGTGATCGATATTTTCCTGACTGAGACTGCCGAATTGGCCCATGTCGTCTTGCCTGCCACCGCCTGGGGCGAGACCGATGGCACCTTTACCAATTCGGAGCGGCGTATCCAGCGCGTGCGCCGGGCGGTGACCCCCCAGGGGCAAGCCAAACCCGACTGGTGGATCATTAGCGCGCTGGCCAACCGCATGGGCATCCCTGGTTTTGAATATGATTCGGCAAGGGATGTCTTTAATGAGCTGTGCACCATTGCTCCCAACTATGCCGGTGTCGATTGGGATCTGGTGGCTGATGGCCACTACCAATGGCCGGTGCCCTACAAGGGTCACCCTGGTACGCCGCGCCTGCACGAGAATGAATTTAGCAACGGCCGCGGTCTCTTCAAAGTGATTACCTATCGTGATCCCGCCGAAATGATTGATGATGACTATCCCGTCTGGTTGACGACTGGCCGGCGCTTACAGACCTATCACACCCGCACCCAGACCGGCCGTTCCCAGGGGATTGACTACTTTGTACCGGAAGAAACGCTGGAAGTACATCCCGACAATGTCGCCGCCTGGGGTCTGGCGGATGGTGGCTGGGCCCGGTTGAGCAGTCGCCGCGGCGCGGTCACGGTCAAAGTGAAAGCGACCAATCGCTCGCCACGCGGCACCGTCTTTACCAGTTTTGCCTTTAACGATGTGCCGGTCAACCTGCTCACCGGCTCTGGCTATGACCCGGTGACCCAGACCGCGGAGTTAAAGGTCTGCCCGGTGCGCGTCGAGCCGTTAGCTGGCTAGGGTGTATCTCACTTTGGGGGCGAGTTTCTGTTCCCACTCGTGTGCGTCGCACTGGTCAAGCGTTGTTTCGTCGACCCGATCGTGTACGACCAGTGCGACGCACACAGCTTGCCCCCAAACTAAGCTGCTCCCGCTGGCTAAACACCCTTGAGGTTGAATACAATCGCGGGTATAATCGTACTGAATTGAATCGGATTGTACAGCTGACCAAAGAAAATCAGCGTAGGTTGTTGGAGGCTTGGCATGAACACTTTCGCGGTAGCAGTTGATCAAGTGGGTGCACGGCGTGTCGATTTTGAGGGCAATGCTTTGCATCTCCATCTCACCGACGGCCGCATGATCTTGCTGCCCTTCGAACAGATTCCCTGGTTGCGTTGGCTGGCAAAAGCTACCCCAGAACAACGCGCAAACTGGTCAATTGAACCCGGTGGCTATGCGGTGTACTGGGAAGCGCTGGACAATGGCTTTGAAGTAGTCCACGCGCTAAGCCTCGCGCCTGTGCTTTGAGCGGCATAACCTTATGACGCGCTTCAACAAAGCTAAACGACGCATCTGGACCGTTGACAATGGCCAGGTGCATCGCAAAAGTGATTATGTCGCCACCGAAGAACCGCTCGAAATCCAGTTGCGCGCCGGTGCAAAGCAGCAGACGGTGGCGATCACCATGCGCACCCCTGGCAATGACTACGAACTGGCCGCCGGTTTTCTCTACAACGAAGGGGTGATTCAGGCCAAAGCTGACATTACCCAGATGATCTACTGTGTCGATGGCCAGCAAGCGTTGCAGGAGTACAATCTGTTGCGTGTCAACCTGGCTGCCGCGCAATTGCCTGAGCTGCACCAACTGGATCGCCATTTTTTCACCACAAGCGCCTGTGGTGTCTGCGGCAAAACCATGCTCGATGACCTGAGCCAACGCAACCTGCCCCCGTTGACCACCGATCTCCAAGTGACGCCGGCACTGCTTACCACCTTACCTGCCACGCTGCGCCAAGCCCAGAAACTTTTTGATAGCACTGGTGGCCTGCACGCCGCCGCACTCTTTACGGCCACCGGCGAACTGGTTGTCGCCCGCGAAGATGTGGGTCGCCACAATGCCCTGGACAAGTTGATAGGCTGGGGCGTGCTCAACCAGGCGTTGCCCTTCCACGATAAGCTGATCCTGGTCAGTGGTCGCGCCAGTTATGAACTGCTCCAAAAGTGCCGTGTCGCCGGCGCGTCGATCTTCTGTGCTGTTTCCGCACCGAGCAGCCTGGCAGTTGAATTGGCTGAGCACTTTGGCATCACCCTCATCGGCTTTTTGCGCGGCGACCGCTTTAACATTTACACCGGTGTTGAGCGCATTATCCTCCCTGAACCATGCCCACTGACGACCTCATGAACCCTGCGATTGAACTTGCCCATGTGAGCAAAAGTTACGGGTCGGCCCAAGCGGTGCATGACCTGCACTTAACCGTGAACAGGGGCGACGTGCTCGGTTTTCTTGGTCCCAACGGCGCGGGCAAAACCACCACGATCCGGCTGCTGATGGGTTTCTTGCGCCCGACCCAAGGCACGGTCCGGCTGCTTGGCTACGATATGGCCGATCCCGCACAGGCAAAACGGGCGCGCCAACGGCTGGGCTTTGTCCCCGATGTGGCCGGGCTGGATCCCGCGGCAACGGGCGAACGGCTGCTGGATGATCTGGCCGCCTTACAAGGTCAACCACCAGTGGATCGCGCGGTTTTGTTGGAGACGCTGGAACTACGTCCTGCTGACTTGCGCCGGCCGCTTGGTCGCCTTTCGCGAGGGACACGGCAGAAGGTCAACCTCGTGCAAGGACTACAACATCGGCCTGATCTGCTGGTGCTGGACGAGCCGACCGAGGCGCTCGATCCGCTGGCAAAACGGTCGCTCTTTGGGCTACTCCAGGCCGCCAAAGCGAGAGGAGCAACCCTCTTCTTTTCCTCCCATGTGCTCAGCGAAGTCGAAGAACTTTGTGACCGTGTGGCCCTGATTCGCGCGGGGCAATTGGTTGCCGTGGAACAGATGGCCGCCTTACGCACGCAGTTGGCGCGCCGCGTCACGTTGACCCTGGCCGCCGGCACGCAGGAGATCGGCACCCAGTTGGCCGCATTACCCACGGTGACCGATCTCAGCGGCGAGGGGCCGCTTTGGCGGTTTGGCATTGCCGAGTTATCACCCTTGTTGGCGCTGCTCGCGTGCCTGCCGGTGACCGATCTGCTGATCGAGCCGCCGTCGCTGGAGCAACTCTTTTTGGGTTATTATGGTGGGCGTGGTAAATCGGTAGCATAACTTCGCCGCCCGCCCCTACCAACCTCACCGGCGGGCAGTGGCGGGCATTATCTCCCCTCCTTGATGTCGGGGAGGGGTCGGGGGTGGGGTGATCAGTAGACAGGGGCGTGGTGGATGGGGGCAGCTTTAACGATTACCTGGGCGACGCTGCGTAATAAACGGGGGTCGCTGCTGGCCTTTGCCCTGGCGGCGGGCTTTTTTCATTGGCTGGTGGCCGTGAGTTTTCCGGCGATTGGGGGGATGGCGACGGTGCAGAGTGCCGTACAGACTTTCCCGCCGGGGTTGCGCACACTGTTGAAACTGGCCCCCAATTTGCAGGCTGGTTTTGGCGTGCAGGATTATCTCGCTTTTAGCTGGTTTCACCCGATTTTTCTGGGGTTGGGTTCGGCTTTTGTGGTGACCAGGGCGACTGATGCCTTGGCCGGGGCCGTCGAGACGGGATCCGCTTACCTGCTCTTGAGTCGGCCGGTCGCGCGCTGGTCGCTGGTGGTTGGCAAGCTGGGTGAGTTGCTGATTGGCACAGGGCTGATCGTGCTGGTTGCCTGGTGCGGGCTGTGGCTTGGCGCGGTGACGACGTTGGCTGGCGTTTTACCTTTTGGCCGCTATCTGCTGGTAGCTGGGTTGGCATGGTTGCTTTTTGGCGCGCTAGGGGCGGGCGCGCTTTGGATTTCCAGCCGCACCGGGCGCACTGATCTGGCTGGTGCTTTTGGTTCCGCCTGGACGCTGATAGCCTTTGTCCTTGATGTGATTCCCCAGGTGGCGAACTCGCCCCTTGGCCTGTTGAATCCCTGGCACTACTATTTCCCGCAGGAAGTGGTAGCGACCGGTCGGGTAGATCCCCTTGGGGTGGCGGTGCTGATTGGCTGGGTGGTGCTAGGTGGTTGCGGTGCTATCGTCAGCTTTGGCCGCCGAGATCTGGTCTAGCGTGGCCCTTACAGAGAACGCAAATACGGTTGGTATTTTGTAGGGGCGGCCCCTTGCGGGCGCCCGCAAGGGGCCGCCCCTACAAAGTGCTATTATCTGACGCTCGCTAATCCGCCGCAAAGATCGCCTGAATTGCCTGGGGATCGGTGGTCTGGGTCAAGGCCAGCAACAACAGCACCCGCGCTTTTTGCGGATTTAAGTCACCGGCCAGGATGACGCCGTGATCGGTTGCCGATGCGGCCAGATTGTGCTGGTAATTTACCTCGACGGGGCCACTGGCCACACGGCTACTGATCACCACGATCATCCCCTGTGCCAGCACGCGCTGGATGGCGTCGATCTGGCCCTGGGGGAGCCGCCCACTACCAAAAGCGGCGATGACAATTCCCCGTGCCCCACTTGCCACCGCGTTTTCAATCAACCGCCCATCGGCGCCGGCGTAACTGTAGATAATCTCCACACGGGGCAATGGCTGATTCGGCGTAACCACAAACGGTGGTTGCGTCGTTGATCGTGTTGCTTGGCACAACCAGTGGATGGTACTGCCATAAACGGTACCTAACACGCCACCTGCGCCAGCGGAAAAGCTATCGACGCGCAGCGTGTCCCGCTTGGTTACTTCACGCGCCGGGTGAATTTCATCGTTCATGACCACCATGGTACCTCGTTCCCGTGCACTAGCGGCCGCGGCAACGACAAGCGCGGCGCGCAAATTAGCCGGGCCATCGGCGCTGAGCGCGTTGGCGCTACGCATGGCCCCGGTCACCACAATGGGGCGCGCATCGCCGCTGGTCAAGTGCAGAAAATAGGCGCTCTCTTCCAGTGTATCGGTGCCGTGGGTGACGACGATCCCGCTCAAGTCGGGCCGTTCTGTCCAGAGGGTATTGATGCGTAGCGCTAGTTGCTGCCAGTGCTCCGGCGTCATCAGGCTCGACCCGATGTTGACAAAGGACTCAACCGTGACCGCCCCAATGGTGGCGAGATCGGGAATCGTTGCCAACAGATCGGCAGCGGTGAGCATACCGGAAGCGGAGGCCGCGATCGTGCCGCCGGTGGTGATAATATGGAGATGTGGCGTTGTCATGGTTGCTCCTCAGGTCAGGTGTCCCGTTGGGACAAGGTAGCCAACTTGTATCGTCACGATTCTACCATAGCTGCTTTGCTGACGCCGTTGGTCCGCTTGATCGAATGCCGATTGGCAGATTGGTTGCCCCTGTAATTGCCGCCAGGAGTGCCGCTTCACTGCTGACCTCCTCTAACCGCGGCCGGCAGTGAAACAATTGCGCGGTCAAGCGCTCCTGATAGGCCAAATCATCCGTTTGTGCTGCTGGGGGAATGCGTTCGATGATTGTGCCATGATCCTCATACTGGCGACAGACCTGATATACAGGCAGCGTTGCCAACCGATCCAGGCAAGTGACCGCCAGATAGTCCAGCCCACCAACAACCTCTGCCGCATAACGCAAAAGCACCAGGTCAAGCGGCCCGACGCGGAAGCCCTGTTGCCACGCCCCGGTTTGGTTACAGGCATCGGGCAATTGCGCTGTCCACTGGGGATCTTCGGTGACAAAGGGGCCGGCACCGTGGCGGGTGCTATAGGCACGGGTAATGCCAATCCGGGTGACTTTGCCGCGATAATTTGCTGCGGCCAATAGCTGATTAGCATTGGCCAGCGTGGTGGTACTCCACGTCGTGTAGGGATGAAAGCCGCGCCATTCATCGAGCAATACCCCTTGCGCGCCTTCGAAGATGACTGTCCCTGGCTGTTGTAACAACGCCGGCAGATAATTTGCTTCGACGATTTGGGCGACACCACTGAAGTCAGCATAAGCGGGCAGCAGCCAATCGGCCCAATCGGGATCGGTGAGCCATTCTAATTCTGTCGCGATCTGCTCATCCGCTTGGTCCAGTGTCGGCAGCGTTGCTAGCTTGGCCAGGTTGATCTCACGGACGAAGGCGAGCTTGGTGTGCAGCTGGTTTGGGTTGCACAGGTCACCGGCAAAGAGCACCTGATTGTTATGTGCGAGAAAATCAGTCATCGTTTCACCAATGCCCATGCCACAACTGCCGTGCCGTCCGTTCCCTCTACTTAATTCGCGTAGTCGATTGATCGCACGCTGGAAAGGGGTAATCACCAGCGCGCCAGCATCAATCGTGGTGCGCGCAAAGGCATCGCTGATCCCGATGCTTTGCAGATGTGCTTCCTCCGCCAGCATCGCCAGCGGATCGAGCAGCATGTAGCGCGAGAGGTGGGTCGTTGCGCCGGCCAGGGTGCCGCTGCCAAATTGGGCAAAGACATGTTCACGGCCGGTCCCATCCCCCGCCAACTCGACCACGCGATGACCGGCCTGTGCGCCGCCATTGTAGCGGATCACGGTGTGGGCACCCTCGGTACGGGTTAAGCAGTCAACAATCGACCCCTTCCCCGCATCGCCAAACCCTAAATCAACGGTTAAAAATGCTTGTTGGCTGGTCATTGGTTATTTGCTCCTTGTCTAGTGGCGGCAGTGGCGGGGTGTGTCCCAAATTTGGGGTAAACGTCCCCGGCACAGGCGAGGAAATGGTCCGCAGACGAACCAATTTTTCGCCTGTGCCGGGGACGTAGTGCGACTCGCCCCTTGCTTAGGCCGCACCCCCGCAGGGGCTTCGCCCCGTCTCCGTCGTCAGTGGTCGGCTGTCAGTCGTCGCTTTATAACCGACCGTCATCCCTGGTTGCGACCATAACGCGGCTCGGCAACTGTCCGGCAACCACGGGGATGGCCGGCCCTTGCACCCGGACAAAACGGGTAAGGGCGGTGGCCGCCGCGGTGGTGGCGGCGCGATCATCTTCGCTGTCCGTCAGATCGTCGATGCCTTGATCCAGGTCGTAGAGGGTGCCTTCGCAGATACCAATGGCCAGCGCAATCGTCTCACAGACCGCCCCTTCATCTTCCAGCAGCAGCACCCGTTCGCCCAGTAAGGCCCGCCAACTCTCTTGGACCTCGGCACTGCGGCCATGGGTAGTGTTGCTGGGAATGATGTGAAAGTACTCATAGCGCCGTTCCACCTCGGCGACAATGGTTTCGACCGGCACATCCTGCTTGATGCGGTCGCCGATCAACTGCTGCACCTGTTGGCGTTGGACGACGGCGTAGGGCTTTTCATCGCCAATCGTGAAGAGATAGCCTTTTTTGCCCCGCTTGTCGAAACAGTCAATCGCGGTGTGACGCGCCATAAAATAAAGTGCCAGTTCATAGGTCTCATGCACCTGGCCGCCGCCGCCGCCTTCCAAGAAGATCTTGCCCAGGTCATCATCCATCTCCAGGCCGGATTCAAACTGGCCGATCTGCAGGGGCACGCGATCACAGTAGGCATCGCCAACCGCCCCAAAAAGCATCTGCGGGTGGGCCAGATAGCCCTTTTGTACCAGCAGGCGCATCAATTTGCCCAATTTGGTCTGCAAGACGCGCGGCACCGTCCCCATCGAACCGGTAACATCAAAGATCACCCCAACCGCCACTGAGTCAGGATGTTGGGCACTATCACGGCTCTCGCGGGTAACGCCAAAGGGGTTCATCTCCTTGTGCGCCTGTTGCACGCCACTGGCCCGCACCTGTTGGTCATAGGTAAAAGCGCTCTGTTTGCTCTTCTTGCGGAAGGTTTGGCGGGTCTGGTACGCTGCGTCACTCCAATTTGAGTATCCCATGTTTGTTCTATCTCCTCGGTGCTAAAAAATTCACAATTGAGAGTTGGTTAGTTGGTTGGTTATTCGTCTGTTGGCATTGGCGGAAAGGGGCGAAAGTTGGGTGGCCCATATAGCCGCTGCAAAATCGTGTCGAAATCATCAAAGAGTTCCCAGGCGTTGTTTGGTCGCCGGTGGGGCGCCATAATCAGACAACTTTGAAGGAACGCTTGGATCGCCTTCGGGACTGTGGTTGGAAATTCACCGTGTGTTGGGTCGCCACCCAGCAGCCTGGTCATGACACCTGCGGCCATGTAAAGATCGGTGGCGGCACTGGCCGGGGCCTTTGCCAACACTTCCGGCGGCAGATCGCTGCGGTGGGCCGGACTCACGGCTTTGATCACTTCACCACTTGGCACGCTGTAACACCAATCGACTAACAGGCCATTGTGGTCACTTGGTCGGATCAACAGATGATCCAGTGTCACCGCCCCGTGAACCAGCCCCAGGTCATGCGTTACTGCCAAGGCGGCCAACAGCCGTTTGTAGATCCACGCTGCGTCGGCGGCTGCGATCCCGGTTGGGTACTGGTGTAGGACTTGGGCCAGGGAAAAATAGTCCTTTTCGTGGCGCAAAATGTTCACGATACGTAACTCACCCGCTTGGCCCCGTAACTGCACCTGGTCGATCAAGGTGGGGAAGTGCGCACGTAAAGGTTTGCCGGCCAGCGCACGGTCGATCTGCCGCATTGCTTTGCCCTCTGCTCGCAGCAGATCATTATTCTGTGCGTGGCGGACAACTTTGAGTAGCACACTGATTGACCTATTCGTCGCTAGATCGGTGGCCCTATAGAGCTCACTGAGATCGCCGGCGTATGGCGTGCCGTTGCTGCGATAGTGGCCAGTTCTCGCTGTGATTTCGAGGCTTGACGTGTCCGCGCTCTGGTTCAGCGCGCTTTGGGCGACCGCATACCACTGTTGCAACAACTGAAACGCTTCTACGGCCTGGGCCTGTTGGGTCGGATGGCTGTCCGGATGAACCAATGCTGCCAATTCGCGATAACGCTGTTTTAGCCCGCTAGGTGAGTGCTGTGCGAGTGGCTGGAGGGCGCTTTGCCAATCGGGTGCAGTGCGCAGTTGTTGCCACAGCTTGTTTACCGTCATCAACTTCTCCTTTCCATTGGTCTACTTGGGGCATCTATTTTGGTTTGGTGTATTTTGTACACTAACTATCTTAGTGTGAAAATGACATAAAGTCAAGAGGCAATTGCTGACAGAAGCTGACAGAAGTTGTCAGCCTGTTCCTTCGTGGATCATCCTGGGGCCGATTGATTGACAGTCGATTGCCCCTCCAGGTATACTGCATCGCTGTGCCTGCATCCTTTGCCGGTGATCAAACTTGACCCAACATCATCAGGAAGTGTTATGACGATAGCAGAGCCACAACTACACATGGTTTGGCCGCGGGCGCGATTGACCACACCACCCACCCCGCGCTTGCCTGTTGGCTATACCTTGCGCACCTATCAACCCAGCGACGAAGCGCGCTTCTATGCGGTGATGGCACTGGCTGGTTGGCCCGGCTGGGATGATGCAAAGCTCGCTCCTTGGAAAGCACGCATCCTACCCCAAAGCTGGTTTATGGCCATCGACCAGGCGACTGCTCAGATCGTGGCGACGGCGATGGGTTTACATAGCCACGAGGATGAACTGCCCTTTGGCGGTGAGCTGGGCTGGGTTGCCAGCGACCCTGCGCATCGGGGCAAGGGGTTGGGGATGGCTGTTGCGGCCGCGGTCACGGCCCGGCTGCTGGTCATGGGCTATGACCAGCTTCATCTCTATACCGAAGATTGGCGGCTGCCGGCGCTAAAAGGCTACCTGCGGCTGGGCTATGTGCCTTTGCTTGCGGCGCATGGTGTCGAGATTGCGGGCGTGGCGGCGCGCTGGCAAACAATTTGTACCCAATTACAATGGCCTTATACACCTGAACAATGGAGAATTCGATGACAACCGCTACTGCCCCGACCTCGCGCTATGCCTACGAGGCGGTGCCCTTTACCAGCGTGACGATTGCTGACCCCTTTTGGTCGCCGCGCATTGAAACCAACCGCACGGTGACGATTGGCTACGACTTCCAAAAGAGCGACGAAACCGGCCGGCTGACCAACTTTGACAAGGCTGCCGGCCGCCTGGCTGGCGACCATGAAGGGATCTTTTTTAATGATTCTGATGTCTTCAAAATCATCGAAGGTGCGGCCTTTTCCTTGCATCTGCACCCCGATCCGGCACTGGACGCTTACCTGGATGAGCTGATTGAACGGATTGGCGCGGCCCAAGAGGCCGATGGGTATCTCTACACTGCGCGCACAATTGCCGAGCGCAATGGCACCCCTGAAAAATTGCGCGCCGACCGCGAAGGACTGACCCGTTGGTCGCACCTGCGCGTTAACCACGAACTCTACAACGTTGGGCATCTGTACGAAGCGGCGGTAGCCCACTATCGCGCCACCGGCAAACGCAGCTTGCTCGACATTGCCCTGAAAAATGCCGACCTGGTCGACCGCACCTTTGGCCCGGACAAGCGCCGCGATGTGCCTGGCCACCAGGAGATCGAGATGGGGCTGGTCAAGCTTTATGGGGTGACGGGAGCGGAACGTTATCTACAACTGGCCAAGTTCTTCCTTGATGAGCGCGGTCATTACAATGGTCGTCAACCTTTTGTTAACTTTGAGGATCAGGGTTATATGCAGGATCATCTGCCCGTAGTCGAGCAGGCTGAAGCGGTGGGCCATGCCGTGCGCGCCGTCTATATGTACAGCGGGATGGCCGATGTGGCGGCGTTGACCGGCGAACAAGCCTACATTGATGCCATCGACCGCCTTTGGGAAAATGTGGTGGGTAAGAAGTTTTACATCACCGGCGGGATCGGTGCCCGCCATCACGGCGAAGCGTTTGGCGCAAACTATGAGTTGCCCAACGCCACTGCCTACAACGAAACTTGTGCGGCGATTGCTAATATTTATTGGAACCAACGCATGTTCCAACTGCACGGCGACGCCAAATATATCGACGTGTTGGAACGTTCGCTCTACAATGGCTTTTTGCCGGGGGTGGCTTTTAGCGGTGATCGTTTCTTCTATGTCAACCCGCTCAGCTTTGATGGCGCGTATAAATTTAACCGCGATGATTCGTTGGTGCGCCTGGGCTGGTTTAACTGTTCCTGCTGCCCCACCAATGTCGTGCGTGTCTTCCCCTCCTTGGGCGGCTACCTCTATGCGCAACAGGCAGATCGGCTCTATGTCAACCTCTACATGGGTAGCAGTGCCACGCTGACGGTGGGCGGCAACCAAGTCCAGATCAGCCAGCAGACCAACTATCCCTGGGACGGCACCATCCAAGTCACCCTCCAGCCACAAGCGCTGACCGCGTTTACGCTCTGTCTGCGCATCCCTGGCTGGGCGCAAGGCGAGCCGGTGCCGAGTGATCTCTACCATTATCTGGACAGTGATAACCCTGCGCCGGTGACCATCACGGTCAACGGGACCGCGGCGGAGCTGACGATAGAAAAGGGCTATGCGCTGCTCACCCGCACCTGGCAACCGGGAGACCAGATCACATTAACGCTGCCCATGACGCCGCGCCGGGTCGTCAGCCATGTGGCTGTCACTGAAAATCAGGGGAAAGTAGCAATCGAGCGCGGGCCGTTGGTCTACTGTGCCGAGGCGATTGATAACGGTGGCCATGTACTGGCTGCCGTTCTGCCCGACGATGCGCCATTGACCCCCACCTTTGTCCCTGATCTGCTTGGTGGCGTAACCGTCATCCGCAGCACTGCGCTTGCGCACTCTTTACAATTTATTCCCTACTATGCCTGGGCCCACCGTGGCATTGGCGAGATGATGGTCTGGTTGCGCAGAAGCTAATACCCGACGATCACGAAGTGGGCGCAAAGCCAAAGGTCGTCAGTGATTGTGAATTATTGCGCAGAGTTGTGGCAAATTGCCGAGATCAGCCCCGTGTGTTACACTAACAAAATATGCCTGTTGCCTATAACTGTAAGCGCAATTGGCAAGGTAAGTGATGGCTAACCAGTGAGAATGCCAGCTGTGTTGTGCTTGTTTTGAATAACAATTTTACAATCCGAATATAAACTTCGACCCGAAGTACATTAGTACGTTCGGAAAATTGACCTATACCGATTTACTTATCTACCGATTTACTTATTTTCAGTGCCTGTGGAGGTATGGATGAATTCCCTTGCACCTCGTCTGCGTTTGACAGTGCTTGCCCTATCGTTTTCTGTTGTTTGCGTGTTGGCTATGGGCTGTTCCCCGGATGCCGAACGTGAAATTATTTCGCCGGATCTGGGCGCGCGGCTGGTTCTCGCGCAGTCTGCCGGTGAGGTTGTCGTTGCACCGACCGCCGTGCCACCGAAGTTGGCCGAGTTGCCGGCCGAACAGGTTACTGCCGGTTTGCCGGATGATGTGTTGCAGGCCGTTACGAATGCGACCCCAGCCAACGGCGAAACACTGGCCTTGACCTTTGCCTGTATTGGTTGCCACGCATTAGATCCCAATGAAGTGCGCCCGGGCCCAACCTGGCACAATATGGGTGATACGGCTGTGGTGCGGGTTGCTGGTGAAAGTCCAGCATTCTATCTCTACCACAGCATTATTGCCCCGAATGAGCATGTTGTAGAGGGGTATCCGGCTAACATCATGCCGCAGAACTTTGGCCAAACGATGAGTGTGCAACAACTGGGTGATATGGTGGCTTATTTGTTGGCACAAAATGGTCAACCATAACGATTTTAGTAAAATTATATAAAAATGTAGGGCAAGCGTACCACAAGCTTGCCCTTTTTTATTTACTTTGCTAATTACTGCCCCATCAACTTTCGCATCCTACTCGACCTGATGCTATAATTGATTGTATGGCTCGTGAACAACTTTCCCCAGCCGCCGCCGAGCGGCGTTGCCCCAACTGCGGTACGCGTGTTGCACGCGATGCCGAAAGCTGCTTTATGTGTGGCCACGACCTGCGCATTACGCCCAGGCGTCGGCAGCGCATTGCCATTGTTGATGCCCTCTTGGTATTGGCGGTGGTGGCTGTCCTGGTGCTTTGGTGGCAGGTTGGCAGCCGTCCCCCCCAGGAATTGCCGCTTGCGGCTGGGGAGACGATTGGGGCCGATCAACTACCACTGCTAACGCCGGGCGAATCACCCACGCCGGCCGCCTTGCCAACCGCGACGCCTACCCCGATTGCGCCAACCACAACTTTCATCCGCCACCAAGTCTTAACCGGCGAGACCTTACTCTCGATTGCTGGTGAGTATGCGGTCACGGTCGAAGAGATCCAGAGTGCCAATAATCTTGCCGATGCGTTGATCCGCGCCGGTGATGTGTTAATTATCCCGGTCCTGCAAACAGTGCCTGCCAATGCCGCAGCCGCGGGGCCAACGACACGTTTCCAATATACCGTACGTTCCGGTGACACCATTGTCTCCATCGCGGTAAACTTTGGCAGCACGGTCGAAGAGATTCTGACCACGAATAATTTAGCCGCCAACGCAATTATCCGGCCTGGCGATCAGTTAACCGTCCCCCTGCGTGAGCCACCCAGCGAAGTGTTGACCAGCGCAGCTGAGAATGTTGTCACCACAACGACGACAACGCAGTCAACCACCCCTACCGCTGAAACCATCTATGTCGAACCACGCTTAATCGGTCCGCCGGATCAGAGTATTATCACTCGTGAGGAAGCGGTGCTCTTTCGTTGGATCAGTGTGGATGTGCTTGCCCCCAATGAATGGTATGTCCTGCTCATCTACCCCGAAACGCCCGATGCCCAGCGTTTTCCCACGATCTGGACCAAATCAACCAGCTATCGATTGGGGCCGGAATTTGCCCCTGCAACCGGTACGCGTGCTGACTATGCCTGGCAGGTTTCGCTTGCCCGTGTGAAGACGGGTGCCGATGGCCAAATGATGATTGAAGCCGCCAGCCCAGCCAGTGGCGTGCGGCGCTTTATCTGGCAGTAACCTTTCATAATACTATATCGGATCACTCTTGACTCCGCAGCGCCAGTTCCCCAAGCCTACCAGTTGGTGATCGGTGGTGGTGAGATGAGCCGTACCACCAAGCGCTTTCGCTAGACCAGTGGCGTTGTGCGCTTTGACAAACCGGCCCAGACCGTGCTATAGACAGCGCTGCGCCACGGCTTGGCGCACCATTTTGGTCACGATACACGAATTAGACAAATCTCTGTGTGTGACGATACGGCCTGTCTGGCTGCGCTACGCATAGAGACTTGTTTATTCTTTCTTATCAATTTTGCGTAACCAGGAGGAACCATGAACCAACCCCAACCCAACCCCCAACTGCGTCAGCGTCTTTCGCGTCGCCACTTTTTGCAACTGGCCGGTGCCGGTGCCGCCACGTCACTGTTGTTGACCGCCTGCCCCACGCCGGTCGCCCCATCCGCTGGTAGCGAACCGGCCGGCGCCGGCAGTGCCCCCGCCGCCGCCGGTGCCGAACTGAGTGTGATGGCCTTTGGCGAAAGCGATCAACAAGCATTTGCCGCGCTGGCCGACGCCTATATGGCGCAAAACCCTGATGTAACCATTGATGCCGTCTTCCTACCCAACGATGAGAGCTACTACGCGGCGTTGCAGACTCAATATGCCGGTGGCAGCAACCCCAGTATTGCTTCCATGCAGGGGTGGGGCTATCAGCTCTTTGCGGACAACCAGGTGATCGCCGGCGTCAACGCCCTGCGCGAGCGTGATGATTTCAACTATGCTTGGGCCGAGAGCGAAGCCGTGCGCCAATACACCGAGCGCAATGGCGACACCTTCCTCATCCCCACTCAGATGGCGATGATGGTGATGTTCTATGCCAAGGCCCCCTTTGACGAAGCCGGTATTCCTTACCCCACCGATGAGTGGACCTTTGAAGATTTTGTGAGCATCGCTGAACAGTTGACGAAGACCGACGGCGACAAGAAGCAATGGGGTTATCAATCAAATGGTAACTGGTTCCGCGACATTCACTGGATCCGCGGTACTGGTGCGCAAGAGTTCGACTCACTCGTCGATCCCAAGACCTCGCAGTTCAACCAGCCCGAAATTGCGGAAATTATCCAACTAGTCGCCAGTGACTTCTACCACACCATGGGGATCAGCCCCAAACCGGCTGATCTGGATGCGGGGTCTGGTGGCATTGAAGCCGGCCAGTCGGCGATGAAGTACGAAGGGCCTTGGTGGTTCCCGCGCATGGTCACGCCCGAACTGCGTGACCAAGGGGCCGCTGTCGAGTTTGACGTGGTCTTGATGCCGAAACAGGCCGATGGCAGCCGCCCCCACCGCGGTTGGGCCGAAGGGGTGGTGATCTTCAACAACGCCCCCATCGATCCCGCCTGGGAATTGGTGAAATATATGTGTGGTGAGGAAGGGCAGCAGACCTTCTCTGAAATTACCGGTCGCGTGCCTAACAACGTCAGCCTGGTCGAAAGCTTCTGGGCGCCCAAGGTCCAGGAGAATCATGGCCTGACCAATACGGCGGCCTTCCTCACCGCCTTTGCCACCGGCGAAGCCGACGTGATCAGCGGTATGCCCCGTTCGCAATTCTGGAACGAAGTGGTCAAACCCGTTGGCTGGGATCCGCTGCTGGCAGGCACTGCCAGCGCGGCGGATGTGCTGCCGATGGTCGATGAAGGGGTGCAAGCCTTGTTGGATGATTACTGGGCGAATCGGGCCTAAGGTTTTGGCAATCAGCGCTAAATGCCGGGCATTTAGCGCTGATTGCACAAGCGCTTCCTTGGAAAGATGTAGAGAACCAGCATGAGCACCATTCCGGTCCCGCGCCCTCATACCTCCCCTTTTCGCCGCCGTGAAATCATTGAGGGCTACCTCTTTGCCGCGCCTTTTTTGATCGGCTTTCTGGTCTTTGTCGCCTTTCCCATGGGTTGGGCGCTGGTGCTGAACTTTCAGCGCTACAACTTGCTCGCCCCGCCGCGTTGGGTGGGGATGGACAATGTGACGCAAGTTTTGGCTGATCCGAAGGTTTGGCAGTCGCTCTGGAACACGGCCTATTATGCCTTTGCCAGTGTGCCCTTGCAGTTGGCACTGGCCTTTGGCTGTGCCGTGCTCTTAAATCAGCCGATTCGGGGCCGCAACTTCTATCGCACCGCCCTTTACATGCCGGTGATCGTGCCGATTGTCGTCAGCGCCTTCATTTGGCAGCGCGCCTACCACCCGGACTTTGGCATTGTCAACGAGGTGATCGGCTGGTTTGGCTTTGCCCCGCGTGCCTGGCTCTTTGAACCAGCCTTGGCCATCCCTGCCTTTGTCTTTATGCGCATCTGGGTGATGGGCACGCAGATGGTGATCTTTCTGGCCGGCCTGCAAAATGTGCCCACCGCGCTGCTAGAAGCGGCGGCCCTGGATGGGGCCGGCCCCTGGCGCAAATTCTGGCATGTGACCGTCCCGATCCTGACGCCGGTGATCTTTTTTAACCTGATCGTGGGTGTGATCGGCAACTTCCAAGTCTTTGCGCCGGCCCTGATCATGACTAAAGGCGGTCCGCAAGATGCCACCCTCTTCATGGTCCTCTACATCTATCGCAATGCCTTCGAGTACAGCAAGATCGGCTATGCCGCCGCGGTCTCGTGGGTGCTCTTTGTCGTGATCATCCTGCTGACGATTGTGCAATTCCGCTTTTCCGGCCGTTGGGTCTATTACGAGAACGATGCCACATGACCACGACCATTCGTGCTACTTCCCTAGAGGCCGCCGCGCATGCCGCGGCCCAAAAACGCCAACGGCAACGGACCGATTGGTTACAGCGCATGGGGGTGCATCTGCTGCTGATCCTGCTGGCGCTGATGTCATTGGTGCCGGTGCTCTGGATGATCTCCTCCTCGCTCAAGGCATCAACCGAGATCTTTGTGATCCCGATTGAATGGCTGCCGCGCACCCCACGCTGGGAAAATTACGCCACCGCCTTTGATCGCGCGCCGATCATGCTCTACTTCTGGAACACGATGATCGTCTGTGTCTTTGCCGTGTTGGGCGTGTTGGCCTCTTCGGCGCTGGTGGCTTTTAGCTTTAGCCGCTTGCGCTGGCCGGGGCGTAACTTCTTCTTTGGCCTGCTGCTGGCGACGATGATGTTGCCCGGTATTATCTTGATTGTGCCCCGTTTTCTCATGTTCAGCTATGTCTTTCGCTGGCCGGGGCCGTGGATTGGTTCCTTCCTACCGCTGATTGTGCCCACCTTTTTCGCCACCAACGGCCTCTACGTTTTCCTGATCCGTCAATTCTTCCTGGGCATTCCCGTGGAATTGGAAGATGCGGCCCGGATCGATGGGGCGAGCAGCCTGCGCATCCTCTGGCAGATCTTTGTGCCGCTGAGCAAGCCGGTGTTGATTACCGTGCTGATCCTCACCTTTATGCAATTCTACAACGAGTTCCTCGAACCGCTTATCTACCTCAAACCGGCAACTTGGACTCTGGCCGTTGGCATCCGCGCCATGAATGATTCGGCCTATGCCACCAACTGGGAATTGGTCTTTGCCACCGGCACCTTTATGCTCGCGCCGATGGTGATCATCTTCTTCGCCGCCCAACGCTACTTTGTTGAAGGCGTGACCCTGAGTGGCTTTGGTGGACGCTAGTTCACCATGCTTGCTGAATTGTTAAAAGCATGGTAGGTTAGCTGCTATGAACAACAGAGATCGGATTGAACCCACGCGATTGGTCGAGGAAATTCTCACCTTGCTGCCGGATACACAAGCCATTTATCTTTTTGGTTCCTACGTCGATAACACGGTGCAGGAACCGAGTGATCTGGATGTGGCTGTGTTGCTACCTTACCGCTCATTCACCACTGCGCACACACTGTGGTGGCAGCTACAAGAACAACTAATGGATTTGGTTGAACGCCCTGTGGATTTGATCAACTTCTCCCAAGCATCGACTGTCTTCCAGATCCAAATTTTGCGAACGGGCCAACGGATTTATTGTCCTGATCCCCAAAGCTGTGATGAGTACGAAGGGCGCACACTTTCGCTCTACCAAAAGCTAAACGAAGAACGGGCGGAAATCATTGCTGCCATTCGGGAAACTGGGATCGTCTATGGATGATGTCATCCTCAACAAAGCAGCCAGCATTCAGCGTTGTTTGAAACGTGTCCGCACTGCCTATGCACGTGAGACCGAACTTGCCTTTGTAGACGATTTCGATAAGCAGGATATAATCGTGCTTAACCTGATGCGTGCTGCTGAGCAGGCATTAGATTTGGCCAACTATCTTGTCCGTAAACAGCAGCTAGGTATACCGCAGAATAGCAAAGAGAGTTTTCTTTTACTTGGCCAAGCCGGTGTCATCAAACTCGAACTGGCGGAACAGTTAGGTCGCATGGTCGGTTTTCGCAATATTGCTGTCCATGAGTATCACCGACTTGATTTGGCCAAGGTTGTTGATATTATCGAAAATCATTTGGTGGATTTTCAACGCTTTACACAGCAGATTCTCGGGCAGCAGGAACTCTTCTGATAAAAATTAAGTAGCGCATGTCAATTGATGAGTTAGTATCTCAGTTGCTGGGTGATGATCCGCACGGATTGACCCCGATGTTTCGCCACTGGTTTCGCACGTCCCGCCGTTTCCGTACCTTTGCTGAGCGCTACCAAACCAAAATTCGTGCCAAACTGCGTGGTGTGAGCGAGACAGAAACGTTGCAGGATCTGCTGTTTGAACTGTCCAGCGCGCGCTGGCTGTTGCAAGAAAAGCGCTTTCAGCTTGCCTATGAAGAGCAGGGGCTGCGTAGCGCGCCTAGCCCAGACTTTACCGTCAGCTTTACGACCAAAACCCACTTCTATGTCGAGGTCACGCGTATCCGTGCCACCGGTGGCGAGGAAACTGACCCCGTGGCACTTATCTCTGCACCACTCGAAGCGCACCAACGCAAGGTGCTTTATGTCATTACCGGCAAACTGCATCAAGTCCAAACCGGTGCGCAGAATCTGTTGCTGATTGGGCTTGATCCCCACCTCCTGGCTGGGATCAACGTCGATGAAGTGATGAAACAATTGCAGGCCCGCAGTGCCGCCGGTGATCCAGCGTTGCTGACCCATAGCCGCCTACGCACGCTAGGCGAATTTTTGAAACAATATCACGCCCTCAGCGCCATTCTCTTTTACGGTCTTGCTGGACCGGGACCCGCAACGGCAGGCGCGACAATGCCCTTGCTTTGGCTCAACAACGCGGCCCGTTCCCCATTATTGACCCAGGTGCAAACGATCCTGCGTCAATTGCCGACCAACGCTTAGGCTAAATGCTGTGCCCGGTGCTCTTCACCTTTTGGCCCCTTTGCGGGGATACACCCTTTCGGGGGGACGCAGCTTAGTTTGGGTGCGACCTGTGTGCGTCGCACTGGTCAAACGTTGTTTCGTTGACCAGATCTCATCTGACCAGTGCGACGCACACGAGCGGGAGCGGAAACTCGCCTCCACAGTGAGATACACCCTTTCGGGGCCTGAGGGTTGACGACCGCACATGCCTATGCTATGATAATAGCACGGTTAAGTCTGCGTTTACACCAGGACTTGCCCAATACACGAACAATTAGTCAACAACACTGATAGAGATCATAACCTACCGCATTGTTCTACCAGAGAGTCGCCGGTTGCTGCGAGGCGATAGACCAAGGGTAGGTGAGCAGCTCTGGAGTTCCCCGTAGGAACGGTGGGCATGGCCGGCTGGCGGTGTCCCCCAATGGCGGGGCGGTTCACACCCGTTAGCGTGTTTGAGGTAGACTTGCGGCTCTGTCGCACGCCGGTCTGCGAAATCAGGTGGCACCACGAACGCCCTCTCGTCCTGACATGGATGAGAGGGCTTTTTCTTTTTGTGATCAGGTGCGTCGCACTGTCCACGCGACGATCGTACGATCCGCTGCTTTCTGGACAGTGCGACGCACCTGAATCGTTACTTCTTTTTAAGGTAAAGCTGTCAAATGAGGAAGAGGAGTGTGTGCTTATGCTAGACATTCGCTGGATGCGCGAAAATCGGGAGGCCCTGGCCGATGCAATGCGCAAATTGAATGATCCCACCGCGCCGTGGGAAAAGGCGTTGACCCTGGATGAAGAGCGCCGTGAATTGCTGACCAAGGTGGAACTGCTGCGCGCCGAACGCAACAGCGGCTCCAAGCAGGTGGGGCTGCTCATGCGCGATAAAAAGAGCGACGAAGCCACTGCGCTGAAGGCACGCATGAGCACGATTGGCGAGGAGATTACTGCCATTGATGTGCGCCTGACCGAAGTGGAAGCGGAATTTCGCGATGCCATGTTGCGCATCCCCAACCCACCCGATCCTGAAGTCCCGGTTGCCCCCGATGAGTCGGGCAATGTCGTCCAGCAGATCTGGGGGGAAATGCCCCAATTTGATTTCACCCCGCAAGCGCACTGGGAGATCGGCGAGCGGCTGGGCATCATTGACGTTGAGCGCGGGGTGAAGATTGCGGGCAGCCGCTTCTACCTGTTGCGCGGGGCCGGCGCCCGTTTGCAACGGGCCCTGGCCACCTGGTTCCTTGATGTGCATACCACTGAGCATGGCTATGAAGAGGTCTATCCCCCCTTTATGGTACGCGAGCATTGTATGGAAGGGACCGGCAATCTGCCCAAATTTGGCGAAAATCTCTACCGCGATGCCGAAGAGGATTACTGGTTCATTCCTACGGCCGAAGTGCCGATTACGAACATGTATCGCGACGAGATCATAGAGGCCGGCAAACTGCCGCTTTACCAAGTGGCCTCTACTCCTTGTTTCCGCCGTGAGAAGGTTTCGGCCGGCAAAGATGTGCGTGGCATTAAGCGGGTCCACCAATTCCAGAAAGTGGAGATGGTCAAATTTGTCGAGCCGGCCCATGGCCGCGCCGAGTTGGAAACCTTGACGCGCGACGCCGAAGTGCTTTTGGAACGGTTAGGGTTGACCTATCGCCGCCTGGCAATTGCCACTGGTGATCTCTCCTTTGTCGCCTGCATGAAATATGATCTCGAGGTCTGGGCCGCGGGCTGTGGTGAGTGGTTGGAAGTCAGCTCCTGCTCTTGGTTCCGTGACTTTCAAGCGCGCCGCGCCAACATCCGCTATCGCCCGGCTGATGGCGAACGGCCTGAATATGTGCATACGCTTAATGGTTCCGGGTTGGCGCTGCCACGCATTGTCATCGCCATTCTAGAAAACTATCAACAGGCTGATGGGACCGTGGTTGTGCCCCCAGTACTGCGCCCCTACATGGGGGGGATGGAGGTGATTGGGGGTAAGGCGTAACCAGTGAAACGTAAAACATGAGAGATGGCTGTTACGTTTCACCTTTCACGTTTCACGTTTTATGTTTCACGCTTTACGTTTCACGTTTCACACAGGTTAGGTGGCGCGTGTAGAGTCGCTTACAGATGGCGTACACGCACTGCGCATATAGTGCTAGCGCAGTGTGTCGTCGGGACGCGCGAATCAGAGCTGAATAAACAAAATATTACGCTAATGCCACACAGGAGGCTTCCATGCAAGATGCGTTTCTGCGTCGTCAGAAGGATCGATTACTTGCGCCCATGGCAGGGGCAGCCTTTGCCGGGATTCATCCCAACTTGGTTTCGGTGATTGCACTTTTTGTGGGACTGGGGTCGGTTGCGGCGATTCTGGCGCAATTATATTGGGTGGGATTGGTGCTCTGGGCGCTCAATCGCATCTTGGATGGGCTTGATGGGTTGATTGCGCGGCTACATCATAAACAAAGTGATTTTGGTGGCTATCTGGACTTATTTCTTGATTTTATCATCTATCTCACCGTCCCCCTGGCCTTTGCCGCCGCCCTACCGACCACAGCCAATCTTTGGGCCTGCATCGCCCTATTGGCCTCTTACGTGCTCAACACAATCTCGTGGACGACACTGGCGACCTTATTAGAAAAGCGCCACCGCCAGACGGTTACCCGCCTGACCAGCATGGAAATGCCGACCGGCCTGGTCGAAGGGGCGGAAACCATCGCCTTTTATACTCTCTTTTATTTACTCCCTGGCCAGCTTGCGCTGCTCTTTTCCATGATGGCGCTCCTCGTCTTCTTCACGGCTGCCCAGCGCATCTGGTGGGCCTATCAGGTGCTGGATTAGCGACGAGACGGGGTGACAAGGTGATACTGTTGGCCAATTGTCATGTGAAAAAAAATAAATTTAGACAATAATTTGTGGCGATTCCTGAGAGTTTCTGCCTGGTAGTACGCACATGTTTTGGCGATACGGTCGAGGTTGTGGCCGGTTGGCTAACGACTTATGCCTAAATGGCCGCCGACTTTGACCCGCTTGCGGGCGAACCAGTCACCGATAAAGTGATTGCAGAACTTTCCAGGCCAACATAAGGCGTTGGTCCCCTACCACAGCGGTAGCGACCTGCGCAAATGGTGCCTACAAGCTATCATTATAGCTATCGGTTACCATATTTGCCACAGAAATCGACATTAATTGTTGTTGTATTTTTTTGGATATTCACAGTGTAGTTAGCCAACAGTATCACCTTGTCACCTTGTCTCGTGTCTCCCCCGCTCGTATCTATTCCGCTGCGCTGAAGGTGTAACCGATACCGGGGATGGTTTCGATGATCGGTTTTGTGGTTTCTTTTTCGAGTTTGGTACGCAGGCGGTAGACGAGTTGTTTTAACATGCTGCGATCAGCGCCGTCGGCCCCCCAGACAGTGGTGATGAGGGTGTCATTGGTGAGGACTTGCCCCTGGTTGATCATGAGCGCTTCTAAGAGGCGAGCTTCCAGTGGGGTCAGGTGTAGTGGTTCGGCCCCCGGCCGGTGGACTTCGTTACGCGAGCGATCAAAGTGTATACCGGCGCTTTCGAGCACGCCCGCGGTAGGGGTGGTGCCGGTCCGGCGCAGCACAGCGCGCACGCGCGCCACTAGTTGGCTGGTGCTAAAGGGTTTGACCACATAGTCATCTGCCCCAACTTCCAGTGCTTCGACCACGGTTTCGTCGCTGTTGCGCACACTGAGGATGATAATGGGGGTATCGCCGTGGGCGCGGATATGGCGACAGACTGACATGCCATCGCGTTTGGGCAGGTTGAGATCGAGCAACACCAAGCTTGGTTGCTCTTCGGCCCACAATTCAACGGCACTTTGCCCATTATAGGCATTGATCACCGTAAAGCCGGCCCGCCGCAAGGTGAATGAAATTACATCTGCCAGCGGCAGATCATCTTCAACAACCAAAATTTTCATAGAAGTAAGCTATACATAAAATCAAGATCCACCTTGCATCTAGCGCAACGCAGCGAGATGTTGTGTAACCCAAGCTGCGTCTTGCTCGTCCAAAGTTGGCGGCGGCAGCGGCGTGCGATAGTCAATCCGGGCGTCATAACCACCGCGTTCATAAACGGAGGCGACCACTGCGCCCAAATCAAGAAAGACATCGGGATCCGGCTCTAGCAGTGGGACGGGCACAACGGGCAGGCGCGCAGTAAGCAGAATCGGCCAGACGGAAACATGGGGCCGATTGGTCGCACGGCTTAACATAACGTAGTAAGGCGCAAGCGGCACCGGTTGTGCCAAGGGCGGGCGCACGCCGGCGCGCAACAGGTCGATTTCAAGCAAATGGGCCGCCGAACGCAGCAGGTCCCGGCGTTTGCGCAAGTAATCAAGCTGCGCGTCATGGCCGCGTTGCTTATTGACCGGCGAAAGGATCTCGATGGAAGTTATCAACAATTCTTCGCCCGTGGTCCGAATTTCGACACGGAACAACTCCAACGGCAGTTCCAGCGAGACCGTACTTTCGACTGGTTGGGTCTCTGCAACTTCGGCCACGGCAACGGCAGGACCACCAGTAGGGGCACGCTTCCAGACGCCAACATCGGGATACATGCCGTAGCTCTTTTTCTGGCTTACTTCAATCGTTTCGTAAGTGACATAAGGCGTGAGTGCCGCAAAATAATTGGGCCTGATTTGGCGGTTCAGCACGGCCCGAATCTCACCGGCCAGGTCACCATGAAAATCTGACCAGATTCGTGGTGCTTCAATATAGGGATCCATACCAGGAAAGGGAGAAGGCATCACAATCTCCTTAAAACAAAGACGCTTCGCTCATGTACGCATTATAGCATGTAGATGGCGAAGCGTCATTCTGCAACTTGTAAGGATAGATTTCAGTAGACAGCGCGGCTACTTAGGGCGGAACAGCCACTGGCTGTGGCTTTAACGTTTCCGGCACAAAGAAGCCGAGGATACTCGCTGCCAAAATACCGACCGCGCCAATTGCCAGAATGGCCGGGGTGAGGCTGAGCAGGTCGGCCACTGATCCAACCAATAGGGGACCCGCCAGCGAGCCACTATCGCCGATCAAACGCCAGACGCCCAAGAATTCGCCCATTGCCTCGCGCGGGGCGAGATCGGCCCCCAGCGTCATCATCGTGCCTGAGCCCAGGCCATTGCCAAAGCCGATCAGACTGGTAGCAAAGACCAGGGCAGTAAAGCCGCCGGTAAAAGGGATCAGCGCCATGCCAATACCCTGGATCAGGAAACAGGAGACATAGGCATATTTGCGGCCAAAACGATCCATGATCACACCGGCGGGGAAGAACATCAGCGCATCGACCGCCGAGCTGATGCTCATCACCCAGCCCACACTCTGCACGCTCAGCCCCAGCACATCGGCCCCATAGAGGGGCACCACAATGTTGCGCCCAGAGCGGATCATCTGGGCAAAGAGTTGCCCCACCCCAGCCGAGAGCAGCACTTTGTAGTTGTCGCGCACGACGCTCCACAGGCCAACCACATGGCCGTGGCCCGCTTTGTGTTGGCGATGGCGCTCGCCATCTTCGCCAAAAAAGAGCGGAAAGAGCAGCGTTACCGCGGCGATCACGGCGTAAAAGATAAAGGGGGCGCGCAGGCCAAAGAGGGCGGCCAATGTCCCGCCTAACGCCTGCCCCACTAGATTGCCCGTCCGAAAAATCCCACCAAAGGTCGCGATGGCGCGCCCCCGTTGCCCCATCGGCGCGGCGTCGGTAAGATAGGCATGGCGCGAAATATTCCAGAGCGCGCCGCCGATCCCTTCGAGCAGACCAAAGAGCACTAACATCCAGATCGCTTGCGCGGCACTCATCGCCAAGCCACAGAGCGCGATCACCACCAGGCCAATTAACATTAAGCGGCGTTGGCCCAACCGGCTGAGCAAGACCCCCGCCGGGATATCGCCGATGATCGTGCCCAGGCCACGGCTGCCCAGCACCAGCCCAACCAGACCATACGATGCGCCAAAGGAGACGGCGTAGAGTGGCAGAATGGGGGTAAGCAGGCCGCTGCCGACGGCGAGGAGCAGCGTAGGGGCATAGACCGGTAGAACGATTGGATTACGTGTGAGCAATGCTTTCATGACATAGATTGGCCTGTTCTTATGAATAAATTTTAATACGCTTCCAAGCCGCACCACTCGGCGACAAAGAGGGCGACCACTTTGGTCACACGGCGCAAACTATCGAGGTTTACCGCTTCATCAAACCCGTGGCTATTTTTGGTCGTCGCCCCATAAACCAGCGAGGGGGTATCCTGATAGAGACCATAGAAGCGGCTGTCGGTGAGCGCGGTGCCCTTGTGATGATGCAGCGGGGTCGCGCAGACGGCAGTATGCGCTTTGGCCAGGGCAGCTTCGACGTCACTATTTTCGGGCAGCACATAACCCGGCGACAGGAATCCATGCCAGCGAATCGTCGGCGGGAACTGGGCGAGCATCGGGTCCTCGGCAGCCGCTGCGCGGATCGTCTGCTCGATCTGTTGTTGGCAGTCGGCCACGTTCCACTCCGGGTAGATGCCAATGCGCACATCAAAACTGCAACGCGAGGGCGTGCTGGAGGGCCATTCGCCCCCCTGAATTTTGGTTATCACAAACTTGACTGGGTAGTCAACATCCGCAAACGACGGCATCTTGTTGGTGTTCCACTCGGCCTCCAGTTTGCGCAGCGCCTGCATGATCGGGAAACACGCTTCGATCACATTGAAGGTGCTGCTGGCATAGCCGGCATGGAGCGGCACCACGTTGAGCTCCACCTGCACCCAGATCACGCCGACTTGGGCCGTCATCAGTTGCTCGCGGTGCGGCTCGGTGATCAGCACGCCGTCGGCGCGGTAGCCGCGCACAATGGTTGCCAGCGCGCCGTTGCCGGTACACTCCTCTTCGATCACCGACTGCTGATAGAGTGGCGCGGCTGGTTGATAGCCGGCGCGTTTGAGGGCTTCTACCGCATAGAGATTGGCGCTAATGCCATTTTTCATGTCACCGGCCCCGCGGCCATAGAGCCAGCCATCAACGATCGTCGGGGTGAAGGGCGGCGTCTGCCAGCCTTCCACCGGCCCCGTGGGCACGACATCCACATGGCCCTGCAAGATCAGCGAGCGGCCGCTTTGTTGACGGGGGCGATGGGTGCCCACCACATTATAGGCGCGGTCGTAGTTGGTATACAGCACCGGCGAGAAACCAGGATGGTCCTGCAGATCGGCGATGTTGAGTTGCCATTGATCCACTTCATAGCCAAAGCGGCGGAGGGTCGCCGCGACGAGATCCTGGCAGGGCGCTTCCTGCCCGCGCAGGGAAGGAATGGCGACCAACTGTTGCAGAAAGTCAACCTGTTCTGCAAAGAGCGCGTCAACCGCCGCTTCAATTTGAGTCTGAATTGTACTGTCCATGATGATCCTTGTTGATTTGTGGAGGGTTGCAGAGTGGCAGGGTTGCAAGGTTGCAGAGTGGCAGGGTTACAAGCGTGCAACTTTGCCACCCTGCGGCCTTGCAACCTTGCAACCCTGCCACTTTTCACCATTGCAAACACCGCTGTGGCGTCACTTCGACGACCACATTATATTGGTCCGAATGGCGCATGTCCCAATCATATTTGGCTTGGAAGGCCGCGGCTAGTTCGGGGGCGAAGGGTGGATCGAGCAGGGTCGCGGTGCCCTCGGCGATCAGCGGTTTGGCACCATCCTCAAGGGCGAGAACCAGATTGGGGTTCGCCTGTAGATTGCGTCCTTTGACCGATGCTTTGCCGGTGCAGAGGTAAAAGTGCGCATTCAACCAGACAAACCAGATGGGGATGAGGTGGGGGCGGCCATCGGGACGTACCGTTGCCAGCCAAATATTGCGCTCACTGTCGAGCCGGGGATCATGCATAAAAACTCCTTTGCTAGATTTGATCAACAGTCTATGGTAAAATAGCGATCAGTGACAGTTTGCCTGGCAAAAGGAGCAAAGCAATGCCATCACCATTTCCCGGCATGGATCCATACCTGGAAGGATATTTATGGCCGGATGTCCATCATCGTCTAGCGACGGCGATCAGTGATCAGCTTTCTCCGCGCTTGCGGCCACGCTATGTAGCGCGCATCGAAGTGCAGGTGATACGCGATGAAGTACCTGAAGCTGAAATCGGCATTATGTATCCCGATGTCGAAGTGCTTTTGCGCCAGAGCCCAGCCCGCCCCACGCCCACCAAACGACCGCCGCTATCGACAGCAGCAGGCGGCGTCCTGGTCGCCGAACCACCGGCTGTAACACCAGCAACCCTTTCCATCACCTTTGCCCAAGTTGATGTGCGAGTAGCAACAGTACAGGTGATTGATGCGGCCCAAAATCAGTTAGTGACCAGCATCGAAATTTTGTCACCGGTGAACAAACGCGAGCCAGGGTTAACCAAATATCGCGAAAAACGCCGCCAACTGTGGGATGCCCATGTCCATCTGGTAGAGATCGACCTGCTGCGCCGCGGCCAACGCGCACTTGTCAACAGCCGTATTCCAGAGAGTGCTTATCGCATTACGTTGACGCGAGCTGGTTCGGCCAGTGCAACCATTTGGGCGCTTGGGTTGGCCGACGCCTTACCCGTCGTGCCGGTGCCGCTACGTACGCCAGACGACGATGTTGTCCTCGACCTGGCAACTGCCTTTAGTACGATCTATGATCTTGCCGCCTATGATCTGTCAGTGAACTATCGCGCAGATCCACCACCACCACCCCTTTCGGCAGCCCAGGCGCAGTGGCGGGCAACCTTGCGTGAAACACTTTAGGCCGTCAGCGCAGTCAAGGCAACGCGAAAGCTGTCATAGTCGGGAAAACCCAGCGTCGCTTCGATCTCCTCGCGCCAGATCTGATCCAGGGCATCGCTCACGGGTTGGGGCAATTCATACCAATGTGAGCCAACTTCCCCTTTGCGCACTTTGGCGGAATCGCTGCCGGGTGGCAGGTGCGCAATCCGTTCGCTGTGTTCCCGCATTAGCCGATCATCAAAGCGATCTTTGTGGGCGAGCATAAAATCGAGCGAGGATTGGCGGACAACCAGGGCCAGCAACTCGTCGTCGAGGTCGATCCCTATAAAATCGGCGACCTTGCGTACCGTCCCCGGCAGATCCCCACTCATCGCCTCGTAGCAGAGCAGCAACACATTTGGTTCAGTGCGCCCTTCCCACCACGAGCGCAGATGGCGCCAGTAGCCACCCTTTTCGCGATTGGCCATAAAATCTGCCGCCCAGGTGGTAATGTCAATCGACCCCGGCTCGAAAAACCAGCCTTCCATAAAACGGTAGCCGGAGACCAGTACATCTTTGGGGTTGCGCATTGCGACAATGTAGCGCCCGCCTTTGGGCATATCATACCAGTTGAGATGGCTCTTGAAGGCGCGTGGGTAGCCACGTTGAGGCGCATGCAGGTCAAGCCCTAAATCGGTGGACGTTTCCAACCAGGGCACAACCCTGGAGATATCATCAAAGTCAATATCCCCGCGCGTACGCAGGCCATGGACGATCTGCTGCAGCCAGGTGGTACCCGATTTGCCATAAGGGCTGATGACCACATCTGTGGCTTGTAGGGGAAAAGTGAGGCCGAGATTGCGTCCCTCGTCTGTCCCCATTCCCTTGGTGCGCGCTTTCATTTCAGCGAGCGAGGTCGGACGACGTTGGATTTCGCCAGTTGCCATTGCGACGATACTTTCGTTGCTTGTTTTCAATGGTGATTATTGCAGGAACGCTGCTTTTCAAGTACATTATCTTAGCATATCCACCCCAACCCGACAACAGCTACAAAAGAAAGTGAGAGGCTGCGCAAGTGCATCCAGTTGACGGCTTTGTCTTTGACCTTGATGGTACGGTTTATTTAGGTGATGCCGCGCTGCCCGGCAGCATAGATGGCATTGCCGAACTGCGCCGCCGTGGCAAGCGGGTCCTCTTTGTTAGCAACAAGCCGCTAGAGCCGCGCCAAAACTACGCGGCCAAACTCACCCGGTTGGGCATCCCTACCCCACCTGAGGATGTGATTACCTCGGCCTATGTTTTGGGCCATCATCTAGCCCAGCACGAAGCAGGGTTGACACTTTATGTGATCGGTGAACCGAGCTTGCGCAATGAGCTACGTGCGCACGGGCTACAGGTGATTGAAGAGTTAGAGGGCCAAGATCCCCAAGATGTGATCGATCCAACCGGCATTGACGCGGTGGTGGTCGCCTTTGACCGCACCCTCGACTACCGCAAGCTCAATACGGCCTATCAAGCCCTGCTACGTGGTGCCCGTTTTTTTGCCACCAATGCGGATAAAAGCTGCCCCATGCCCGGCGGGGCGATCCCCGATGCCGGTGGCACGATTGCCGCGCTGGAGCACATGACCGGGCGCAAGCTCGAATTGCTGGCCGGCAAACCCTCAACCCTGACCATGCAGGTCGCAATTGATCAACTGGGATTACCCGCGGCGCGTGTGATGATGGTGGGGGATCGACTGGAGACCGATATTTTGATGGGTCAACAGGCCGGCATGGTGACGGCAGTGACCTTGACTGGCGTGGCGACCCGTGCCGATGTTGCCCAAATGGCGCAGCCACCCGATTACATCATCAACAACCTGGGCGAGTTGCCTGACTTGGTGGTGTAAAGATGACTGCGGACCAACCACATCAACCACCCTATCTGCTGGCGATTGACGGGGGCACCGAAGCCCTCAAGGCCCGGCTCTATGATCGCTTTGGCCAGATCGCCGCGACAAGCACCCAGCCTTACAAAACTTACTTTCCTCACCCCGGTTGGGCCGAGCAAGAGCCGGCGGCGTGGTGGCAAAGCCTGGTGCGCGCCATACGCGATTGTGTGCAAAGTGCGCAGCTCAACCCAGCCGAGATTGTTGGGCTGAGCGCTGACGCCACCACCTGTACGCTGATCCCCATGCGCAAAGATGGTCAGAGCCTGGGGCGAGCACTGCTCTGGATGGATGTGCGCGCCGCCGAGCAAGCCGCCCAGATCTTCGCCAGCGGTCACCAGGCGCTGCAATATTGTCTCGCCGGTGTCAATGCCGAATGGATGCCGCCCAAACTGTGTTGGCTGAAGGAACATGACGCGGCGCGCTATGTGGCGATGGATTATCTGCTAGAGTACACCGACTGGCTTGCCTATCAGTTGACCGGGCGCTTCACCTTGAATCGCAACACGGTGACCCAGCGTTGGTTCTATCATCCACCAAGCGGCGGCTGGCCGCTGGATTTCTTTGCGGCCATTGGGCTGGCCGATCTCAGTCCCAAGTTGCCTGCAACCGTGCTGGGCGCGGGCGAAATCGTGGCAGGTCTCAGCCCCAGTGCCGCCGCGGCATTGGGGCTACCCGTCGGCATCCCCGTGGTGACCGGCGGTGGCGATGCCTTTATCGGCATTCTTGGCCAAGGGGTAACCCAGCCCGGCGATCTGGGCATGATCTTGGGCAGTTCGAATGTCCTTTCGGCACTCTCGGCCAGCGAATTTCACTGCCCCGGCATCTTTGGCAGCTTTCCCAACGCGCTGATGACTGGACTCAATCTGGTGGAAGCGGGCCAGGTTTCGACAGGGGCCATCCTTTCTTGGTTCAAACGTAATTTTATGGGTGAAGCCGAACAGGAAGCCCAGGCCAAGGGACTTTCGGTCTACCAGTTACTCGACCAGGAAGCAGCCACCACACCGCCGGGCGCCGATGGGCTGATCATGCTCGACTATTTTCAGGGCAACCGCACTCCGCACACCGACTCGCTGGCGCGCGGCGCGCTCTGGGGCTTGTCGTTGAACCACAGGCGCGGTCACATCTTCCGCGCCCTGATGGAAGGAATTGCCTATGGGGTCCAAGATATCCTACAGACCTTTGGCAAACAAGGCTTTGCCGTAGAACGGATCTTTGCCAGCGGTGGCGCGACGCGCAGTCCACTTTTTATGCAAATCTACGCTGATGTCACTGGCCGCCGCATCTATGTTGGGCAGGATGCCGAAGCCAGCCTGTTAGGATCGGCAATGGTGGCAGCCGTTGGTGCAGGGCTTTACCCCGATTTTAGCAGTGCCGCCGCGCAAATGGTCTCGATCATTGGCAGCTACGAACCGGATCAGGGGCGACATGCGGCTTACAAGTTTTATGTGGAAAATTATCAAGCGACCTACCCGCAACTCAAAGATCTGATGCAGGGGATGAGTCGTAAACAGGCTGGTTTGGCAGTCAGCTAAACATTGAAGGCATTACAAAAAAGGTAACGCCCAAGCCACCCCTCCCTAACTCTCCTCTGCTAAGGGAGGGGATCTAGCTGGGAGACCCAAGTTCCCTCCCCAAGCTGGGGAGGGTTAGGGAGGGGTTAGTGGGTAAAAAAAACGATCCACGAAGACACACGAAGGGTGGCTGGTTCCCATGCTCCGCGTGGGAATCCAGAATGGACCGGGAACCCGCTGGGTGGCGTCCAGGGCGCGGAGCCGCCCGCCGGAGCATTCCACGCAGAGCGTGGAACGAGTATTATACAGAATTCAGGAACTCAAACGTATGACCAAATTGCGGGCCGATCCCGTTGTGATCGATAATCAGGCGGTAGAAAAACTGGTTGTTTTCTGCCAGGAAAATCAACTTCACCAGTTTATGGTCGTCTCTGACCGTAACACGGAACAGGTGCTGGGCGCACGTGTGAGCGCTTCGCTCCAAGCCGCCGGCTTTGATGTGAAACGCACCTACTTTGACGAGACCGAGCCAGTGGCGGACGCCGACCATGTTTTCCGGGTGTTGCTCAACAGCGATGGGGCAAGACGCACTTTGATTGCGGTCGGGTCGGGCACCCTCACCGACATCACCCGTTTTGTCAGCCACCGTACGCACAGTGATTTTATTGGCATGCCCACTGCGCCCTCGGTCGACGGTTTTACCTCGATTGGCGCGCCGCTGATCATCGATGGCGTCAAGGTCACGGTAATCTGCCAGCCACCGCGGGCGATCTTTGCCGATCTCAGCGTGTTGGTCGGTGCGCCACGCGCAATGATCGCGGCGGGTTTTGGCGATATGCTGGGCAAATTCACCTCGATTGCCGACTTTCGGCTGGGGCATCTGCTCTGGGATGAGCCGTATGATGACGAGATCGCCGAACGGACCCGGCGAGCCGCACAGCATTGTGTTGATCACGCTGCGGAAATTGCCAGCGCGACGCCAGAGGGGATACGGATCCTCATGGACGCATTGGTCGAGTCGGGTTACTGTATGCTTGACTTTGGTGATTCACGGCCGGCCTCAGGCACCGAACATCACTATTCCCACTATTGGGAGATGAAGCTGCTCCACGAAGGGCGGCCGGCGATTCTACATGGGGCCAAAGTCGGTTTTGCCACAATCCTCGCCACCCAACTTTACGAGCAATTGGGTCGCCTCTCGCGCACAGAGATCGCCGACCGGCTGGAAGGGCTCACCCTCCCCGACCGCAGGGCTGAGATCGCGCAGATCGAAGCCGCGTATGGCACCCTGGCCCCCGATATCATCAAGATCCAGCAGCCGTTCCTCACAATGGATGAAGCCCAGTTTGATCACTTAGAAGCACGGATCTTGGAGCACTGGCCAGCGATCCAAACGATTGGTGCGCAACTGCCAGCGTCAACCATGTTCCACGCGCTGTTACAGCAAGTGGGTGGTCCCACCACCGCTGCCGAACTAGGGCTGAGCGAGGCCGAAGTCACCGCCGGTGCCGCCGCCGGCCACTATTTGCGCAACCGCTTCACCGTGCGTAAACTGGTACATTATTTGGGGTTGGGGGGGGAGGTAGATCAGTACATCAGTACATCGGTAAATCAGTAGACAGTGGGTCAGTAAACGGGAGACGAGAAAAGTGTGTACCGATGTAGCGCGCCCAGTGGACCCCCGCCGATGTACCAATCTACCGATGTACTGATTTACCGATGTACTGATTTACCGATTTACTGATTTACTGATGTACCAATTTACCAATTCAAAACTAAAGGAAATAAAAACATGCTAGCCAAAAGTACACCGATTGTGGTGGGGGCGGATCACTTTGGATTGCCGCTCAAGAATGTGGTGCGCGATTATCTGCGCGAGTTGGGGTATACGGTTGATGACATGGGCGTTGAAAGTGAAGCACCGGTCGATTATCCGGATGTGGGGGCGAGTCTGGCGGAGACGATTGCGGCGGGGAAATATGAGCGCGGGGTGCTCGTCTGTGGCACGGGCGCAGGCATGGCGATTGTTGCCAACAAGGTGCCGGGGGTGCGCGCGGTTTGTGTCAACGACCCGTATACCGCCGAGCGTGCGGTTGCCAGCAACAACGCCCAAGTGATCACAATGGGCGCGCAGATTACGGGTTCGGCGGTCGCCAAAAAGTTGATTGACATCTGGCTGGAGAGTGAATACACTGGTGGCCGTTCCGCGCCCAAGGTGGAGAAGATGGAGAAGTTGGACGAGAAGTATCGCAATACGCCGCGGTAGAACGTGCCGGGGCAGAAGCAAATGCCAACAGTTACTTTACCGCCGAAGCCATTAACAATTATCAATTGACAATTGTTAATGGCTTCAAATTTAATCCCGATCCCATGAGCCGCCCGCTAAAAAGCCACCATCGACGGTAATCGTTGAGCCGGTCATATACGCCGACGCCGGTGAAGCCAGCAAGATCGCCGCGCCAACCAGATCCGCCGGTTCTCCAGCGCGGCGTAGCGGAATCCGCGCATGTAACCATTTGCTGCGTCGCTCATTTTTCAACAACCCTGCTTCCGTCAACGGCGTGCGGATAAAACCGGGCGAGAGCAGGTTGATTTGAATGTTGTCAACCGCCCACTCGACCGCCATCACGCGCGTCAATTGCCCGAGGCCAGCTTTGGTTGCGCCATAGACCGAGACCCCATCCAGCCCATAACTCGTGTTCAGCGACCCGATATTGATGATCTTGCCGCCACCCTGTGCGGCCATGATCGGTCGCGCCGCCTGACAGAGAAAATAGGCACTGCGCAGGTTGACAGCCACAATCGTCTCCCAATCATCGGCCGTCACCTCGGCGATCGGTTTGCGCCGATTCATCCCCGCACAATTGACTAGAATATCGAGCCGGCCCAACTGGGCATGGGCATCGGCCATTAAGGCGTGACAGCCGGCGACATCACCAATATCGGCAACCAGGGGCAGGGCTTGTCCGCCTTGGGCGATAATCGTGTCACAAGCCGCGCTGACCTTGTCGGGCGAACGGCCATTGATGCCCACCGTTGCCCCGGCTTGGGCAAAGGCAGTGGCAAGGGCTTCACCAATGCCACCAGTAGCACCCGTGATGAGCGCAGTTTTACCCTGTAAGGAAAAGAGCCGTTCAAGAATTGATTGCACGTGTCAGCCTTTACCGCTAGCATAGGATAGAGGGAATGATTAACTTACTGTAAATCGGCCAATACTTCGACCATCTGCTCACCATGTTGTTCCCACGCAGCGATGATCCGATCATATTCCGGCTCATTAGCACAATCTTCGACACGCCCCTGCTGATCCAGCCAGGCAACAGTACGCTGCACCCCTTGTTGCCAGGGAATCGTATAACGGAAGTGCAGATCGCGGTGGGCCGCGCTGTTATCGAAGACATTGTTATATTGGAAGTTCAATTCAGCCCAGGCCCCCAGTTTGGGCACACTGTGGGCCAGCAACGAGGCTGGAATATGAATCAAGGTGGGGGGTGGTGCGCCCAGGGCGACGGCGACCTGCTGATGATATTGATCCCAGGTCAGGTGCTCTTCCCCAGTAAGGTGATAGGCATTCCCATAACTCTGCTGATTGCCAATTGTATTGACAAAGGCCTGCGCGACATCATCGACATGGCACGCGGACCAGCGCGATTGGCCGTCATTGTGGACAATGATTGGTTTACCTTTGCGGATCCGATCAAGGTAGGTGGTGCGCCCCCCTAATGAGTGCAGGATGCCGCGACTTTCGCCATAGGTATAAGCCGGACGCAGGATGGTGACGATAAAGTCGCTGTTATTGTGGGCGGCGTGAAAGATCTCCTCGCACTGCGCCTTATGATAGGCATACGCAAAGGCAGGGGCTGGTTTACGGGCCGCCGCCTCGGTAATCGGGTAGTGGGCCGCCGGTTTGCTATACACATCAACCGTGCTGGTAAAGATATAGTGGCCAATCCGTTCACTGAGGGCGTGGACCACACTCTCCGCTTCATCCGGCAGATAACAACACATATCAATGACGACATCAAAGGGGCCAATCTCTTGGATCTGCCGCTCAAAATCGACAAAGTTAGTCCGATCGCCGGTGATGGTTTTAATCCCAGGCGGAATCCGCGGTGGGGTCTGCCCCCGATTGAAGAGTGTAATTTCGTGCATGCCCCGCTCCCACAGCAGGCGCGTAATCGAAGTGCTGATAAGTCCGGTGCCGCCGATAATCAGGATTTTCATAGGGTTTTCCCTTTTCAGTGCATGGCATAATGAATTAAAGTCAGTATAGTAGCTTGGCCTAAAAATGCAAAATTTTGACCGGAAGCCAGGGGCGACGGTGGTTTACGCGCCGGCTTGGACAGGCGCAGCCGGCGGGGGAGCGTATGCCCTAGACTAACGCCAAAATCTCACTTGCGGCGCGCCAGCCACTTTCGAGGGCACCGTGGACGGTCTGGGGGTTGCTGTCATAGGCGGTTGCTTCGCCGGCAAAAAAGAGGCGATCCTTTTCCGGTTGCGCCAGGATCGGGCGGGCAGCAGTGGCACCAGGCGGCAGATGGGCATAGCCTCCCAGCGCATAGGGATCATGCGCCCAAGCGATCCGTTTGGCGGCAATACAGTGTTCCTGTAGATCAGTGCGTCCCAGTAGTTCGGCTAACTCATCCAACCCCACGCGGAGCGCATCGGCTTCGGACATGGCATCAAGCTGGGTGGCACGGTCAGCGGTGACAAAGCAGCAGAGCACCGCGGCCCCTGGGCGCCCATAACCGGAAGTCCACCAGCGGGGCGCAAGGCCAGTGTGCATCATATAGGCGAGTGATTCATCCCACAGTGGCTCGCGAAAACGATAACAGAGTTTCGTGGCAGCCGCGGTGCGAAAGGCGGCAATCGCGGCCTGTTTGGATGGGCTAAGCGGTGGGTCAAAGGTGATCAGCCCAGCCTGCAACACGCTGACCGGCACAGTGATGAGGCAGCGTTGCGCCTGAAAAGTTGCGGTGGGTGTGACCACGCTGACCCCATGATCAGTCCACGCAATGGTCTGCACGGGGGTATTGAGTTGCAGCGGGAGGCCCTGACGATAGTGGGCAAACAAGGCATCATAGCCTTCGGTGATCCGAAATTCTTCCAGCCCCGCATGATCGACCGTCATCTCACGCACGAGGTCGGCACAACTCAGCGTGCTGATCGGCGCGCAGCAGGTTTGGGCAAAGAGCACATCGGCCATTTCGATCTCTGCGGCGCTAAAGCCATGGCGATATAAATAATCAGCCAACGCTTCGTCGGTCGCCAGGTTGGCCTGCGTGGGGAGTTGCGCATAGGCGGCCAGCAGGCGCGTGATGGGCTGCTGTAGGGCCGGCGGGAGGTCGGCGATCAGGCGCGCCCCCCCTGGCATGCCCCAACGCAGCAATGGTTTACGCGGGGCCGGCAAGGTGTGAAAGTTAGCCGCTTGGACAAGTTCGTGGGTGACGGCATGTTCACCGTGAATTAACTCTGCGCCCCACTCCACTGGAAAATCGGCAAAGGTGTGATCAGTCCAAATCCGCCCACCGATCCGATCACGGGCCTCCAATAATAAGATCGATTGGCCGGCGTCATGCAGTTTGCGGCCGGCCGCCAGTCCGGCCGCGCCGGCACCGATAATAAGCGTTTCGAGGCACATGCAGTTTCCTTTTCCTTGTGATATGATGGGGACTTGTTGTTAATTTAACCACGCAATCCGCTGCCCACCACGCACGTGTTGAGGAAGAATTGTCGCGGCAAGAACAGCAATGAGCACATCGAAAATTGCGGTCGCGGTGGGCGCGGCGCGCCATCTGAAAGAGGAACCTAGTTATTATGTATCCGAATCCATTAAAGCAAAAACTCAAAGCCGGCGAATTGGTCTTGGGCACCGCGTTGCCCGTTTTCTCGGCACAGGTCACCACCATGACCTGCCAGACGGGCATCGATTTCCTTTGGATCGACACCGAGCACTCGCCCTATGGCGTAGAGTCGCTGGATACAGTGCCGGTGATGGCACGGCGGCAAGGCGTTGCCCCGATGATCCGCGTCGCCTGGAATGATCCGCACCTGATCAAAAAGGCCTTTGATATTGGGGCCGTTGCCGTCATGGTACCACAGGTTAACACCGCAGAAGAAGCCCAACGCGCGGTGCAATACGCCTTCTATCCGCCGATTGGGCAGCGCGGCGTTTCGCCCGTCTGGCCCAACATTGCCGGCGAGGATTGGGGCAATGTAATCCGCACGGCCAATGACGAAACGGTGCTCATCCTGCAGATCGAAAGTGTCCAGGCGTACGAAAATCTTGAAGCAATTGCCGCGGTCCCTGGCGTTGATGTGCTGCTGGTCGGGCCGATGGATATGTCCGCCTCAGTGGGCAAGATCACCGATATGCAGTGTGAAGAAGTGCAGCACATGATGCAGGAGATTCCCAAACGACTGGCCGGCAGCGGCATTGTGATCGGCACGACGCTGGCTGATCCAGCCGAGATTCAACAGAAGTACCGCTGGGGCTATCGCTTCCTCAACCTGGGCAGCCCCCTGGGCTTTGGGCTCGCCGCCGTCAAACAACACATGACGATGCTGCGGGCGAATCCAAGCGGCCAAGGGTAAGATTTGGTGATTTAGGGCTTACACGCCGCTTCCCTTTGCCGCGGCGAACGGAAGCGGCGTGTAAGCCCTAAATCATCATAATTATAACGGGATCATCTCTCATATGTCGGCACAACAAGATGAATTAGAACAAACAGATAGCGCAGAGGATGGCAAAGCTGTCTCCGAGGCGGAGTATTGGCGAACCTATTATCGGCACCACGACTTTAGCTATGAATGGAATAACGGTCGTCTAGAATTAATGCCATCAACAACCTATGGGCAATCCCAGCTTTACTTTTGGTTTCTTGACCTGCTTAATCGCTTTCTGTTGGCTCACCCCATCGGCCGCCTGATAGGCTTAAAGTTTGCTTTTCGTTTGGCGCTGATAAATCGAATTGCGATTCGTAGGCCAGATTTGGCCATTGTCTTGAATACCAACGCGGTACCATTAGGCGACAAGGATCGTTCCTATAGAGGCATCTTTGATCTTTGTGTTGAATCGTTATCTGATTATACAGAACAAGAAGTAATACGAGACACTATTACCAAACGACAAGAGTATGCTGAAGCTGGGGTAAAGGAACACTATATACTGGACAAACGCGGGCAAGAAAGCGCCGGCTATCACTTAAACGCGGATGGTGTTTATGTGCCGATTCAGCCCATCAATGGGGTAATTCGCTCCCATGTGTTGCCGGGTTTTCAATTTCGCCTGGCCGATCTTTATCACTTGCCGGAACCGCCGCAATTGGTTGATGATGATGTCTATAATCATTTCATTTCACCCTATTTGCGCGCCGAAAGAGAACGCGCTGAATTGGCGATCCAAAGGGCTGAACAGGAGCGAATTCGCGCCGATCAGGAACAAATGCGCGCCGATCAAGTGGTACAGACAGCAGATCTAGAGCGGACGCGTTCAGCGCACTATGCCGCGCTCCTCCGATTACATGGCATTGATCCCGACGCACCGCAGCCCAGTCAGGCGGACATGTAAATCGTCACAGATAAACACAGATGATTCTTTTCTATCTGTGTTTATCTGTGTGCTGTGGCAAAATTTTTCATTGCGTGGCCCATCAGGCCTAGTATCGCAGCGATTGGCCTGTTCAGCAATCTAAACAGATTAGCCCAAAGGGCGGCAAAGTCAAATCATTGGCGTGCTCGGTTGATTGTTGATGACCGGCGCGATAAGCCTTTGGTTCCAGCATCGCTTGCACGACATTTTCCCCATCCAACCGTCGCAGAGTGGCGTTACCGGTCAACCCGGTCAATGTAACCCACTGTGCCTGCCCCGTAAAATTCGCCAACAGTACGCGTCGGTGCCCAGCTTTTTGCAGTACCAAGCCCTCGACCTTTAGTGGTTCACTCGATTTGCTCTGCACAACCTCGCCTCCGGCAAATTCACCCACATCCGCCAAGAGATGATAGAGCGGGAAGACGCTACCCGGCAGTGAGGGAAACTGCGCCGGCAAAGGTGACCCCTGTGCACTTTCCATCACACCGCGCCAGCCGGTCGTTTCGTAGTAGGTGATACTTTCAACCTCGCCGGTTTCGGCCAGTTGTTTGATGCTGCCCAAGGTCCAGCCGGCCCCAAAGAGGGACAGCTGCCGGGGATCGACTTGGGGTGGTAACGCACCAGGCGCGGGTTGCGCTTCCGGCCCCGTCGCATTCGGATTGAAGCGCGGTTGCAAGGTAATCGGGCTGATCACCAACCCCAGCTTGCCACAGAATTGACGCGCGCTGGTCGCGGTGGTCGCTTGTGCGGCCAGCGTCTCGACCAGCGATGCGTTGTCAAAGGCATGGACTTGAGGATTGATGCTGTAGGCGACGAGATCAAGCACATCAATGGGCGGTCGCCGGCTGTTCAACTCTGTGAAATAGACATTCGTGCCGGCCCCCATGGGTACGGTTGGGTCGTAGGATGCGAGCTGAGTTCGCGCCAATGCAATCCAAGGCGCGGTGGTCGTCTTTTCCCCCTGGCGGAAGATCAGCCAGCGGGCCACAGGGGGCCGGATTTCGTTTAGCAACATGACCAGCGCGGCCAATTCAGCCTCAGCCTGGGCACTGAGGTGGATCGCGATCTCAAGTTGGAGGCCGAGCGTCTTGGCTTCGGCGGTAGCCTGGCTGAGTGCCTGGCGATGGGCAGGATCGGCCAAATGCAGATCGACGCGCAGATGAGCCAGTTGTAACCGCTGTAGCCGTTCAATTTCCCCAGCGTGCAACGCTTGCCCATGACTCGCCACCCCTAACCCAAGCTTGGGCAAGGGCGTTTGTTGGTTGCCAACCGTCAAGGTGATGGCCGCCGGCTGATTCGCCACCGGTGTATGCTGGAGCGTGGCCGGCAATTGCCCCGTGACAGCAATCTTTACCGCCTGCTCAATTTTCGTCCCTTGTGCCACCGTCACCGGGAAGGGCAGGCGCAGCGGGGTGCCATAGGTTTTGTAGGAGGCATCGGTCCAGTTACGCTGATCTTCCATTTCAAAGGTTTCACCGCTGAAAGTGACCTTGGCCCAAAGGCCGGGCGCCACTTCATGGGCGACCGCACGCATCTCATCAAAAGGGCTGACGGGCTTGATGATGCCGTCGATAATCAGTTGCGGCGCGATGTGGACGGGAAAGTGGTGTTCTTCGGTATTGCCATCAACATGGCTGATGCGCGCCTTGGCCCCGGCAATCGAGGGGGGATGGAGCAGGCAGAAGCCAATCCGGTTGCGCAGAAAGGTCGAACGAGCCTGGCCGGCCAGCGTGCAGGTTATCGTCCCGTCCGTCGCGCCGACTAGCGTGCCGTGCCAGACAAAGTCAATGTCGGCCAGTTGGTTGGTGCAGGTGTAGCTGATCTGGAAATGATCCTCACCGATATCCATCTGCACATTGCTCAGTTGATTGGCCGCCGTGTTCCAGTTACGATCGCGGATGGCCACATAGAGCCGGCGCACAATTTCGTGGTCACCCAGCTTGATATAACGCAGATCACCATTTTCATAGAGCATGGTGAGGGGACCGGCCCGCAGCGCAGTTTGTTCGGGGAGTGGGTCGGCTTTGCCATAGTAAAGGACATTGGTGGGTAGGCTATTCATGGGAAGTACCCTCTGTTCATTAACAATTCACCATTCTCAATTGACAATTAATTGTTAAACCGCGGTCTGCCCGCCATCAACCATAAAGCTGCCCCCAGTACAATAAGCTGACTCGTCCGACGCGAGAAAAACGGCCAACCCCACCACATCTTCCGGTTGCCCTAAGCGCCCCAGGGGGACGGCGTTGATCAGACTTTCACGCGTCGCCGGATCGGCGAAGATTGTCTTGGTGAGTGGCGTTTCAATCGGCCCCGGTACCAGGGCATTGACCCGAATCCGGTCGCGCGCATAGTCGGCGGCCATGACGCGCGTCAAACCATAGACCGCGCCTTTGCTCGAACTGTAGGCGGTGTACCCCGGTGCGCAGCCAACCAGGCCAGTGGGCGAGGCCACATTGATGATCGAGCCACCACCGCGCAGCAACATAGCCGCGATGGCATACTTGGCACACAGCCAGACACCGCGGATATTGACATTATAGGTGCGATCCCAGACCTCTTCGCTTAGCTCGTGGGCGCGGGCATCCTGGCCCACCAGTTGAATGGCGGCGTTGTTGTAGAGAATATCAAGCCCGCCAAAGTGCGCGACCGCTTGCGCGACAAGGGTTTCGACGTCACCAGCTTTGGCCACATCGGTCTGGACAAAGTGGGCACTGCCGCCAGCGGCGCTAATTTCTCTAACCGCCGCCTCACCATCGGCCGCTTTGATTTCGGCAATGACAACTTTGGCACCCTCGCGGGCATAGGCACGCGCCACGGCCAGCCCCATGCCGGCCCCGCCGCCGGTAACAATTGCCACTTTATCCTGTAAACGCATAATCGCCTCTCCTGTTGCGCTTGGGTGATTCGTGATTGGGTTATTGGGTCAGGCGTTGCACTTCGGTTGCCCAGGTATCGGCGACCCGCGTACCGTATTCGCGTTCGCCGCCGGTGGCATCGGGGCCAGTAACATGGACCAGGCCATTAACCAACCGGGCGTTGCTGGCATAGTCTGTGTTGAGGAAGTGAAAGGCCAGGCCGGCGCGCTCGTGGTCGGTATTGTTCGCTTTGGTACCGTGGCCGATCCCATAGTTGAAGAAAACGGCACCGCCCGCCGGCAAGATAATCGGTACGGCGCGGCTGTCGTCGGCCTGGAAGGTAATGTGGTGGTCGCTGCCCAGGTCGCGGGCGTGGACAAAACTTTCGAGATGGCTGCGCGGGATCACATGCAGAGTACCGTTAGCCAGGTTGGCATCGTGCAGTGCGATCCACATACCGACGCCTTTGGTGGGATCGCTAATCTGAAAGTAAGCGTTGTCGGTGTGCCAACTGGTGCCCGCGCCGGTGCGCCCCGGTTTGAGAAAGATCTGATCAAGTTGGCGCACAAAGGGGGTGCCGATCAATTCTCCGACCACGGCCACCACCTTGGGATTAAAGGGAAAGGCGCGAAAGAGGGTGCTCTTATCATTGAGCGGGATGATCTGATAGTTAATTTGTGCCGTTGATTGGGTCTTCCCATCACCGGCGGTGGCGACGTTGCGGCCTAGTCCCTCCTGCTTAAAGCGGGCGAGTTCGGCCAACATCGCGGCCAGTTCAGCTTGATCAAAAAAGGTTGGAAAAACCACATATCCTTCATCACGAAAATGGGCAAGTTGTGCGAGTGTCACTAAGCGTAGGCTCATGATTAATTCTCTCTTTGTCGGGCAAATTTTAGATGAGTGCAGGGAGCAACTTTGCAAATGCTATGTGATCTGGCCGAAATTGTCAACGCGTGCAAACTGTCACGGGTAAATTTCACTTTGTGCGGCTGGGCTAATTGTAAAGCAGCGAGACTTGAGCGCGGTCGCCAAATATGCTATGGTTTATGGCCAGCAAATGGGATGCAGGCGAAGTTGCGATTGGTTGGCAAACCGGTTGCAACGGCCGGTGGAAAAAGGGGTAGATCATGGCTGAACTTATGGAGAGCATGGCGGTCGCCCAGGAACAGCCAGGGCAAGCAGCCGGGGCGTGGGATTGGTTGCAGCCGGTGGTTGTCTGCTTGGCAGACGATCTCTTCTTGGCTACGCGCCTGGAAGATGTGATTCGCGGCCAGGGTGGGTATCCGATTACGGTCGCGACAGCAACGGCATTTATGGCAGCAGTGGTGGATTATTTTCCCGTGCTGGCGCTCGTTGATCTACAGGTCGCGGGCGAATGGCAAAGGGCAATTCAGCAGGCCAAGTTACAACCCCATACCCGACAGATCCCCCTTTATGCCTTTGGCAGCCATGTGGATGGCGAAACCTTAAAGGCGGCGCGCCAGGCTGGGGCCGACCAGGCCTGGCCGCGCAGCCGCATGCTAAGCGAAGTGGTGACAGTGGTCGCGCAGCATTTGCACCCCCCCACCATCTATCCTGCGGGTTGGGCTGATCAGCTAAGCCCGTTGGCACGCCAGGGCGTAGCCGCCTTTAATCGCGGCGAATATTTTGAACAACATGAATATTTAGAAGCGGCATGGCTAGCCGAACCACGCCCGATCCGTGAACTGTACCAGGGGATCCTACAGGTGGGGGTGGCATTCCTCCACATCGAGCGGCAGAATTGGCGAGGGGCCTTAAAGCTTTTTCGCCGCGGGCTACCCAAGTTGCGCGCCTTGCCCGATCACTGTCAGGGCATCGATCTCCAAAGTTTTCGGCGCGCAGCCAGCGCAATTCACGCCGAGGTGGCGCAACGAGGGCCGGCCGGTCTACCGGAATTTGACCGTAGCCGTTTTCCACAGCTCATCGTTACCGACCACTCACCAATCGGCGGTGAGCAGACGGATTAACTCATCCGCCGTGGTTGTATTGCGCATACGCACGCGCCGCAACGTAAAGAGTTCATCGCTACGATGGGTTGCCCCTTGGACGGTAGTAAAGCCGGCCCAGTAGCCGGCACTTTGAAACATCGTAATCGTTGCCGCATCATATTCACCGGCAGGGTAAGAGATAAAGCGAGGGCGCACGCCGATCCGATCCTGGATTGTCTCGTAGCTGCGGAGCGCTTGATATTCAAGATCAGCCGCAGAACGGCCCCGCAAGGTGGTGTGGTCGATTCCATGCGCTTCGACCGACATGCCGGCCGCATGGAGGGCGCGTACCATCTCCCAGCTTAAATATTCAGGCCGCTCCCGATTGATAAAATCGACCACAATAAAAAAGGTGGCCGTCATCTTACGCGCAGTCAGCAAGGGCAAGGCATTTTCGTAATTATCCCGATAGCCATCATCAAAGGTGATGACCACCGGTTTAGGCGGCAAGGGCGCGCCTTGGGTGAGGTATGCATGTAAGGCATAAAGCGAGATCGTCGTATACCCTTCGGCCTGTAAGCGATCAAGGTGGGCGGCAAAGCGCTCAGGATCGATCGAGAGATCACGGCGATAGATATCGGTGTTTGCCGGCGGCACGCTGAGATAGTGGTACATGAGAATCGGCACATAGGCCCGCCGCACTTCGCCATCCGCCGGCAATTGGGCCGGCGGGGCCGGCACGGGATAGGGTGAGACCTGGGTCAATGGATTGGTCATGGTCAACGCCGGGGCATCCTGTACAACCGCAGGGGGCACGTTGGTTGGGGGAAAAGCAGTCGGTGCGATGGTGGGAGCTGGGAGCGCGAGGGCGTCGCTCAGCAGCGCCGTGACACTGAGCACAAGGGGCTGACTTAACGGCGCGGTCGTTGTCAACGGCGGCTGGACGCTTTCAGCCAGGGTGCGTGCCATTGTTGCCATCGAAACGGCGACGCGTGCTTGGACTTCGGTGGTTTGCGAGAGCAATTCAGCCAATACCGTTGTGGCGGTAGGCGGGTGCGTTATCGTGAATGGCGTCAGCCCCCCTGCCATTTGCAACACAGGGGCCAAAAAGAGTTGTGTCGGCGTCAGTGGCGCGGTAGCAACCGGTGTGCTTTGTGACAAAGTGGTGGTGGCAGCGGGGGGTACCAACCCGGCTCGCGGCTGCGGCGTTTGCACAACGACCGGGGTGCGAGCAACAACGGCTTCAATCGTTTGGCGGTCAGCAGTTGCCGGCGCAGACGGCGCAGCGGTGCGGCAACTGAGCAGCAAGCCAAAGAGGGCAAAGAGCATGATAATGCTAACAAAAAACATGCTTGTAAAGTATTTGTGCAAAGTTGTCATACTTTTGTTCATTAAAGACAATTTATGCTTAATAGTTTGACAGTTTTGATTGTTTCGGGTATACTGAGCGAAATGTTATCACTTCTGCTTCACCGGTCGTGTTCATCCTGTGCATTAGGTCTCACTGCAGCCCCCTGCTAAATTTATTGACTACACTCGCTTCTAACGGCACACGCACTTTGTAAAAACTCAGGCTCGCAGCGGTAGATGAAACCAAACCTCGCACAGTTTACCCCAACCGCGAGAATAGTTCGAAGTCGAAAGTATTTTTCTGAATCACCAGCTAATAGCAAGTGATACCACCCTGCAAATTTCGATGAACTAGTGCAGGAATGGATGCAATCATCACTTACAAATGCAAAATTAATGTTATACTTAGTGTAGTATCTAACAATGTTCAGTACCTATTTACCCTGTGCTCTGTTATATACCTAATAAATAGTAATATCTTAGAATTTGGAACATTCAATGTATAGAGAAAAAATTCGTGAGTATTATGACCATCTCAGCCGCAGTTACCGCAAAGTGGCTGATTATATTATGAGTAACTACTACGAAGTTTCGTTTATGACTGCTGCGCAATTAGCGTATGCGGTTGGTGTTGATACGACAACTGTAGTCCGTTTTTCACAACGCCTCGGGTACAACGGCTATCCCGAATTGCTCAACGATGTGCGTGACCAGGTTAAGTCAGAAATCTATGCGTCCTATCGCCCCAAAGAGCTTTCGGGGCTTGATCCAGCCGGCGTTTTCAAAGACCGCACGTTGCATGAACAGCACAATCTAAAACAGATGCTGACCCACATGCCGCCTGAACACATTGAAGAAATTGCCAACATGTTTGAGCGGGCCAAACACATCATTTTGGTGGCGGAAGGCTACGCCGAGGCGGTAGCCGAGTTAACTGCTCAGCAACTGCGCCACCGTGGCATTTCCGCCGAAGCTGTCTCGAATGATGCGGTCAAAAAGGCAGCCGTCCTTATGAATGTGAGCCCGAACACGTTGGTCATCGGGATTAGTGCCACCTCTTACGGCTCCAATGTGGCACGGTCGCTTGAATTGGCGCGCCTCAAGGGCTGTACCACGTTGGGCATTATTGGTTCGCTCGCTAGTCCAGTCAATCGGGTTTCGGATCGGGTCATCTTTGCCCCAACCGATGTGGCCGGGCCACTACCCAGTATCGTCGCCCTGGTTGCCGCCCTTGCGGCCTTAGTTCAGATTGCCAGTCGCGACAATGCCAATTCGGTTGACAAACATCTTACCGAATTCCAACAGGCCTACCAATTCCTGACCCAACCCGATCTACGTGATCTGGAAGGCGCAGAGGACGAAGATTAAGGGTGACAGGGTGATACTGTTGCGCTATCTTACGAAATGGGGTTAAAACCCCTTGCTAACAGCGAGAAGCCGCCGCAGCGGCTAGGATCGTTTTCTCAGCCGCTGCGGCGGCTTCTCGTTGTCAGGCCGGGATTTGAATCCCGTTGTAAGATAGTGCAACAGTATCACAGGGTGACAGGAGATAGTATCATCTTGTCACCCCTTCACCTCGTCACCCCTTCACCCCCTCGACTGTAAAGCGGGATAATTGCCACAAAAAGCACGGCCAAGATGTACCCCAGGTAATTCTCGTTCAGAAAACGGCTCCCATAAAAGAAGATCAAGAGAAAGACGCCGTAGTGCCAGCACGCGTTGGCTAAGGTATTGACGCGCAATTGGCGATGCAAAAACCAGAGCAAGGTCGGCAGCGCCAAAACTAACTCCAGGCGCCAGAAGGGCCACTGCGCAAAACGGTCAGTCAGGCCACCAAAGAGCAAAACGAAGTTGCTGGCCCCCCATCCCCAAATCTGGTACCCATGTTCGCCTTGCCCGTTGCTCCACCGCCAGACATCATCATAAAAAGCAAACGCATCCCAGATCAGGTAAGGGCCAATCAGCAGCAAAAAGGCCGCTAGTGCCGGCCAAACGCGGCGCAAGGCGAGCGGCGTGAGACGGAGCAAGGCCAACCAGACCCCTGCACGCAATCCTGGCTGATCGGCCAGCAGCAGCAAGCCGTAAAAGGGGGCAAAAAACCAGGCGGTCGGTTTACTGGCACAGGCCAGCCCAAAACAGATCACAGAGAGCAGACGCCAGCGTCCAGCCCTTTGTTCCAGCTTTGGCGCTAGCGATGAGGCAGTAGCCGGCACAGCGGTCACTGCACTGAACCAGCGCTGCCAGGCCACCAGGGCAAAGAGTAGCCAACAGAGGACAAAACTATCATTCTGCCCAAAAAGCATGTCAAGCGCCAGCAACGGGTTTAAGGCGAGAGCCGCAACCAACCCCAGCTTACCACGTGGGTCGCCCACCAACCGCCCGACCACAGCCAATGCCACCGTCAACAACAAAAGATAAACAACACGCTGGTCATAGAAGCCAACTGCCTGCCCTACCAGATAAAAAGGGGCGCTAAAGACAAAGGTCCACGGCAGGTAAGGATAGTGATAGAGCGCAGTGCGAAAGTCCGGGTGGCCCCAGGTTGCCATCGGGGTGGCGGTGTAATCCTCCACATAGGGATTTTTGCCGGCCAAGAAAAAAGCAATCGTTGCTTCCGTCTGCAACACCCCGCCATCATGAGAATAACTGCCGCGTGGGCCTTGCGCATCCAGCAGCATGAGTTTAACCGTCGGCAGATAAACCGTGCAGAGGACAAGGCAAATTAACAGCGTCCATTTGCACCACTGTTGCAGCCGCCCGGCCAGCCCCAAATCGACCCAGGCGTAGAGCGCCAGCAAGCCGAGCGCCATCGCGTAGAGCAACAAGGAGAGCGGTTCAGCGGGGCGGGGTCCGATTTCGCCCATCGCGGCCACGCCGGCAGGGGGTAACAGTTGGCCCAACCAGGGATGGCGCGCCACATCCTGAAAGCGCCCACCGAGACTACTTTCGGCAAAGCCATTGATCATCAGCAGACAAAAGAGCAATAGCGCCAGCAACAGTACATCCCAACCCGGCAGCGGTTGCAACTTTTGCGGCTGATCCGGATTCGCTGGCAAATGCGCAGTGCGGGGGATCTGATTTTCACTCATGGTTGCCCCCTTAAGGCGTAGACCTGCCCATCGCTGGCGGGTATATAGAGGAAAAGACCGCTGACGGCCGGCGCGCCCATTGCCGTTACGCTGTTGGGCAAGGTCACCGTCTCGATTTGGGTCCCGTTTCGATCATACATGCGCAGATTACCGCTGTTGGTTACCACCAATACCTGATCAGCATCAACAATCGGCCCCCCTACCACTAAGCCCGGCACCTCGACACGCCAGATGAACGCCCCCGTACGGCGCGCAATGGCGATGACAAAGTTGTTGCCGGTAAGATAGAGATTTTCATCCCCGATCGCCATGCCTGTCACCAGCACGCCATGGTTGACACGCCAGACAATTTGCCCCGTATTGGCATTGAGCAAATAGATCACATTTTGGTTATCAGTCACATAGAGCTCAGCCAGCGCCACGGGGCCGTTGGTCAAATAGAGAGGGGGCGCACTCAAATTGGGCACCTCGGTCTGCTGCCAGATCGTCTCGAATTTATTAATATCAACGGCGCGCAGTGATGGGTCACCGATATAAAGCGATTGATTACCGACCGCGAGATGAGGAGCCAATTGTGGCGTCCCAGTGTAACGTTCGGCGAAGAGGGCACCCGTCGTGCGATCCATGGCCACAATCCGGCGTGTACCATCGGTTTCCTGGGTGGCGATCAACAAGCGATTACCAGCCAGGTAGAGATTAGAGATGGGTACCCCATTAATTGAATTAGCCCAGAGTTGTTGGGCTTGATTACCCACCACATTCAGCGCATAGAGGAGGCCACCACTATTGACAAAGTAGATTAGATTGTCCTGTGCCACCGGCGCATTAGCAAGTGGCTGGTTAAGGTTAAAGGCCCATTGCTGGTTGCCAAAGGTGCGATCCAGACCATAGAGATGATTATCCTGGTTGCCCACAATGACATAGCCACCGGCCACAATCACCGCCGAGTTCATGGCGGCAACAGCGCGGAAGGGGGAAGGCCAATCCAGCTGATAAGGCGGCTGGGGCAGATTAGGCACACGGCTGTTATTGCCGCGTACATAGCGATAAAACGGGTAGCTCTCCGGCGCGATCGGGGTTGGCGTTAAAATGGGGGTCGTCGTAGGGGGCGCTTGTTGCACCATCAACCAGCGGACATCATTGGGGGTCGCATTCGGTGGAGCACCATTGGGCAGCGGATTATCGCGCGGTGGCACCGCGGCCTGGCGAATCCAGTTGGGCTGTGAGCTGCCGTTGATATTGATACAGCAGGCATAGAGCCATTCGCCGGTTTCGTCCCGATTGAGCAGCGTCAAACTATCATTAAAATTCACCGAACCCGCTACCCCATATTGTGAGCTGGGCCCCGTATAGACGGTTGCCCCCGGTGAAATGGTAACAACCCCACGCAGACTTTGCACAAAAAACAAAGTCGGGGTCGGTGTTGGCGTCTCGGTGGGGGGCGGTGGTGTAAAGGTTTCCGTTGGGGTCTCAGTGGGCACCAATTCCGCAGGCACCGTGGCCGTAAACACTTCGGTGGGCACGATCCCAGGAACCAGGGTCGCGGTCGGCGGTGGCAAGACAGAGATCGGCTGGCCACCATTCACCAATGGCAGCGCAATCACCACCCCGCCGCTGACCGGATCGGTAATGATCTGGATGTCAGAGATGGGGGTGGCGGTGGTCGTCAGCGCAACGGTTGCAGTTACGGTCACGGCGGGGTCGACCACCACGGGTGGCGTCGTTGGCAAACCCAACGGCGAGAGGCGTCCGTTCGAAGCCACCACCAGCGTCGCATAAGCCGCTTGGGTGGCAACATCTTCGGCGATGAGCGTAGTCCGAAAATCGGGGGTCGACGTGAGGCGCGGGCCAGGGGTCGGGGTGAGGGTGGGCGTCGGCGGGAAAAAGAGCCGCGGGCCACTCATTAACGCCACGCCGGCTGTCCCCATCACCGCAAAGATCAACAACAGCAGCACCACCTGCAAGAGGCGCACCGTACGGGTATAGGGCTGTTGTGGTTTTTTAGCAGTCATTGGTAGTGGTTGGTTGGTTAGTTGGTTAGTTGGTTGCAAATGGGTTCGATGTTGCCATTATACCTGAGTTTGGGTGCAGGCCCCATTTTGCGCATGGCGCGGCCAGCGCATTGTAAAGAGATCGTCGAAAACATGCATGGTTTAAAAACGGTAGTGCCGGCCAACGGTCGCGGTCACGAATCAGCCTGTGCCTAGCTGGTCCGTGGCCAGCAGCTGGGGCCGATACCACTGGTCACGGACCAGCTAGGCACGACCGATTTAGCGTTGTCGTATTAAAGTGAAATCGGATAGAAAATCGTAGTTTTAGATGATCCACGAAGGGACACGAAGACACCCGAAGTAAAGGCGAAATCTTCGTGTGTCTTCGTGGATAAATGTATTGGTTTCAAACTGACATCACTTTAGTTACCGGTAGCGGAACAAAAAGCGGCGGTTTTCCAGCCAACCGCGCGCTCACCAAGCAAAAAATCGCAATTGGTGGAAGCGTGGTGGGATGATATACTAGGCCAACCCTCACAAACTGAATGCGTTACCCATCAAGAATAAATGTGATGCGCAAAAACGTCAGACTCCCGTTCGATAAAGGCAGCCAAGCTTGACACGAGGTTACCCGACACTGATCAAAAATCTACAACCCGCACTGGTGCTGTTGGCGCTGTTGATTGGTGCTTGTACGCCACCCAGCCCACTGCCGACCACTACGGCATTCCCTTACGCCCCCGCGGCCCCAGAGGAGACGCTGGCCGGCATTGGGCCGGCGCAACCGTATACCGCGGCCCCCTGTAACCGCACCCTCAACCCTGGTGAGCCGATCCAGCCGGCCATTGACGCGGTGCGCGATCAGCGCACCCCCTATGTGCTCTGCTTGCGGCCGGGCGATTACGTGGGTGGTATGGCGGGGGACACGACATTTATCGCCAATCACGATTTTGGGGATACGGTGGTCGGGCCAGAAGTAGGCGGTGATTGGTGGAACCAAAACGACGATGGCCCCTACTATGGCAACATTGTGATCAAAAATCGGCGCAATTTTACCCTGCGCGGGCTGAGTGAGGGCACAACGCGGGCGCGCATTCTGGGCCTGCCCAACGACGAGATCTATCCACCTGAAAGTGCGCCGCCCGTTGATCAGCACCCGAATGACAAAGGGACGCTGATCAAAGTGGTCAACGGCGACAACATTGTGATCGAGAACTTGACCGTTGATGGCTTTCACTATCCCGATTTTCCCGATCTGACGCGCAAGGTCGCCGTGCTCAACCGGCTGATCTGGCTACAAAACACCGCCAACTCGCGCATTGTCGGCAACATTGTGCTGAATGGCGGCGGTGAGTGTATTCGCCTGCGCACGCGCAGCCACGACAATGAGATCGCCTACAACACGATTCACGGCTGCGGCTACTATCAGTTCAAAATTCAGCCGTTACAACGCCTGTGGAAAAATGGCGAAGGCATTTACATTGGCGTAGACCCCTATCAGATTCGGGCCAGCCAGATCAACAAACAGGCCTATTGGGGGGCCAGTTGGGCGGCAGTGACCGACGGCTCACACAACAACCTGGTCCATCACAACGATATTTTTCCCGGCGCGCAGACCGCGCTGACCCCACCGCCGATCAATATCTTGCGTGAAGGGGTCACGCCGACCGCAGACTATGGCAATGAGTGTATCGATATCAAAGAAGAGGTTGACGCGATTGGCCGCCTGGTTACACTCGACCAGGTGGCAGCGGTAACGACAACGACGGGTGCTGGTTTTGATTCCAGCGTGGCGATCAGTACGCCCCAACTGATCAACAACGTGATCCGCGACAACCGCTGCCAGGGCCAATTTGACGAGGACAGCGGGGCGCTCGACGCCCGGTCGTCTAACAATCTCTTTGCCCATAACCTGGTCACCGGCACGGTGCGTGGCGCGGCATTACGCTTGGGTGGTGGCGAACCGAAACCCATTCTGGTTGAACCATTACTGTCCAACCCGTCAACCGGCTGCACCGGCGAAGTTGTCGAAACGCGCAAGTGGCAGGCCTATAACAACCGCATCCGCAACAATATCTTTGCCAGCTATTACAATGACTTTACCGACTTTAATGGCCGCGGCGGTTATCTGGCCTCCGACTGTGACGACGAGATCGCCTGTCCTGCCCCTGGCCAGCCGGAATTCATCGAACATAACTGTGGCGAACAGAAGATTCTCTATGTCGTCAAAACTTTCGCCGTGGTTGACTATGCAATAGAAGCCCAGGCTGGGGGCAGTGGCGTCTGTGGCAACACGGTGGACGCTGCCGGGTCAATGACCTGGGGGATGCGCCCCTACAAAGGTAAAACCCAACCGGTTCTCTTTTCGCGTCTGCCGGAGGCGGCGACCAATTTGCCTACTTGCGTTGCGGATGCCAACAACCCCGCGGATAATGAGCCGCCAGGACCACGTGGTTGCGTTGGTGCAAGTTGTGTGCCGGCAGGTGCCGGCCGGTGAATGAATTCACCGGCCGGTGTGCGAAACACGTTAAAACGTGTTCGAGTGTTGGTTGCCCATGTATAACATGAGGTTAACCGATTTGTTTGTTGTCCGTTCCACATCATCAATCAATTCAGGAGGAATCAATGCTTACTCAATCACAGATCGACTTTTACCACGAACAGGGCTATCTGGGCGTCGAAAATGTGCTCAGCGCAGCCGAAATCGCCGAGTTACGGCGGGTCACCGATGATTTTGTCGAGCAGTCGCGCGCGGTGACTGAACATACCGCGGCCTTTGACTTGGAACCAGGGCACACCGCGGCCGAGCCACGCTTGCGCCGCCTGAAGAATCCGATTGAGCAACACGCAGTTTATGACCAGACCATGCGCCACCCCAAAATTCTTGATATTGTGGCGCAGTTGATCGGCCCCCAGCTTCGCACCAATGGCAACAAGCTCAACATGAAATATGCCCAATTTGGCAGCCCGGTGGAATGGCATCAGGATTGGGCCTTCTACCCCCACACCAACGACGACCTGCTCGCCGTGGGCATTGCCATCGACCCGATGACACTGGAAAATGGCTGTCTGCTGGTGATCCCCGGTTCGCACAAGGGACCAGTCCTCAGCCACCACCACAGCAAGGGCTTCTTTGTCGGCGCGGTGACCGAGCCGGATTTCGACCCCAGCAACGCCGTGCCGATCCAGGTCGGTGCCGGCGGGATTTCGATCCACCATGTGCGTGCGCTGCACGGCTCCGCACCGAACACCTCGCCCAACCCGCGCCGCCTGCTGCTCTATCAATATTGCGCCAACGATGCCTGGCCGCTGAATGCCTTCCCCGGCTGGGAGGCCTTTAACGCCAACATCCTGCGCGGCGAACCAACCAAAGCGCCACGGCTGACCAATGTGCCGGTACTCATGCCCCTGCCCGCCGGGGAAAAGGGTGGCTCACTCTACGAAACCCAGATGATGATGGAGAAGCGGATTTACACGGTGCCGGCGCTAGCAAAAGTGCCAGCGAATTGATTCGTGATGCGTGAAACGTAAAACGTAACTCGCCGTTCAGCCATTGCGTGCATCTATGACGAATTACGAATTACGTTTCACGCTTCACGTTTTACGTCTGAGGAAATCACCCATGAGCAATGACGAGCACTATCAGCAGGGCATTGAACAATTTGCCCAGATGGTCGGCCACGACAAGATCGAGACGCTGCGCGCCCGCTTTCATGACGTTTCGCCCGAATTTGAGCGGGCGGTGATGGCGATCATCGGCGGCCAGATCTGGAACCGACCCAATCTCGACTTACGCACACGCAGCCTGGTGAGTATTGCCACCCTGGCCGCGCAGGGGCGGGTTAACGCCTTGGCGCTCAACATTGAGATGGCGCTCAACAACGGTGCCACCGAAGCCGAAATTGTCGAAACCTTTATGCAGGTGGCGATCTACGCCGGTTTCGCCGCGGCGTGGGACGGGCTGGAGAAGGCAAAGCCGATCTTTGAGGCGCGGCGGGTAGCACACACAGCAGAGCAACCCAAACAAAGCGACACATAAAGCGCCCGTGCCACAACTGCCGACACCGAGCACAGTCAACCTACCTTGAAACCCTGACTGCTGGACGCATTGGGCTGGACCGTATCGATGCTGAGGAAGTGTCCCAACGTGGGGTTCAGGTCGCGGGCGCGCAGGTGGAGCAGACCGGTAGCCGGGGTGTAGAGTTTCCCGCTTAAAATTCAAGGCACTAAAGATTTAGCTACCGATCAAAGATTACTGGATGTTTAATTTTTATGCGCAAGGCGAAGCAAAAGCTTTTCAGCAAGCAGTTGTACCTTAGGCGTACCTAGCGTAAATATTTTTTGTAATGTACCTATCACCTCGTGTTTATCAGCAATAGACATTATCTCAGGCTTAAGCTTACCCACTTCACTTTGTGTTGTAAAATTGTCTATCGCGATTAGTGCCTGCCAGGAAGTTTCTGTGGTGAATACCGATTGACGATGCAGCCAGCTAAGCAATATTTCAAATGCAACAAGCGAAGAGGATTTTCCCAAAGCCCAGAGTACCGAAGGTGTCATCTTAGAAGAATTAAGTAAAGATTCGAGCATCTGGATCAATTCAGACTGCTCATCAACACTAAGAGAGACGTTTAATAAAGTTTTAGGCATAATGTCTTCATAGCGGTAATGAGGATCTATCCCTTGGCTACCCTTTTCAAGCAACATTGCAATCTGCAAAACTGCTTCGTTTTGTTCATCTTTGTTTTCTGATACTGCCTTTTGTAATAGTTTTTTTACTTCTGGGTTCATCAGTTTCCTTATAAAGATTACGTTCTATTTCCCATTTCATGGACGTTGCTCGTCTGCCAACAAGTCCGAACGCTTTTCGTATTAGACGTAAAGCCGGACTATATACTTGATGCACACGTTAGAAGGGTACAACGAATATTAGTATTCGTTGTACCCTTCTAATATTCATCGATAGTTATTCACTGTATCTGTAGCTATAATGTAGCTGTAGTAAATAACGACCTGTGCCACTCAATAATAGCGTAAATTATGGCCTCGGAGATTCTCGATATCAATATAATGGTCCCCAAAAACTAGACCACATGCTAAGATACAGAAAAACAAATCATGTGGGGGGATCGAATGATGAAACGACGACAATTCACAGCACAGTTCAAATTTCAGGTAGCGTTGGATGCGCTGCGAGGGATGGCGAGTATCAACGAAGTAGCAAGTGATCATGAAGTACACCCAACGCAAGTCAAGCAATGGAAAAAGCAGTTGCAAGAACAGGGTGCAGCGCTCTTCAATGAGAAAGCCGACAAAACACAACGCGCCCAAGCCGAAACGGAAACGGTGTTATATGAACAGATAGGCCGCCTCAAGATGGAGCTTGAGTGGCTCAAAAAAAAAGTTACCTGAAGCAGCCGATGCAAAGCGGCGACTGATTGAACCCGACCACCCCGAATTGAGCATCCGCCGCCAGTGTGAACTGGTGGGACTGAACCGTGCCAGTTATTACTATGCGCCGGCGACGGAAACGTCGCTCAACTTAAAGCTGATGCGCTTGCTGGATGAAGAATACACCGCCCATCCCTTCTATGGTCGCCGGCGGATGACGATCTATCTGCGCCAGCAGGGCTATGCGGTCAATGAAAAAAGAGTCAGGCGCCTGATGCAGAGGATGGGACTGGAGGCGATCTATCCCCGGCCACACACCACGGTGGTGGACCAGACACACCGGATCTATCCCTACTTGTTGCACCGTGTCGAGATTGTACGGATTAATCAGGTATGGAGCAGCGATATTACCTATATACCGTTGGCGGGTACCCTCTGGGTGGGGTTTATGTACCTCATTGCTGTGATCGATTGGTATAGTCGCTATGTGCTGGCCTGGCAACTCTCGAATACCCTAGACACGCACTTTTGCGTTATCGCACTGGAACAAGCACTGCGCTTTGGGCGGCCAGAGATCTTCAACACGGATCAAGGAAGCCAATTTACGTCCACTGCTTTTACTTCTCTGCTGACCGCGGCAGGCATTCGCATCAGTATGGACAGCAAGGGCCGTGCCTTGGATAACATTTTTGTTGAACGTTTATGGCGGACTGTAAAGTATGAGGACATTTATCTCAAGCACTATCCCACGGTACCCCTGCTCTACAGCGGGTTGCGTGACTACTTTGCCTTCTACAACAACGAGCGGCCACACCAAAGCCTCGGCTACCAGACGCCAGCCGCTGTTTTCCTGCCGGCGCTTGGGTCACCGGTCTAGGGGTGTGGAGAATGGGGATAACTGCAAACTGCCGCAGTTACCCCCATTCTCCACACCCCCTGCGGCGGGGCCACGCACATCCTTGGTGGATACAACACCTATTGACACGCTTGGTGCCTTCGGTTCTTGTTTTTGTTGATTTTTGGTCTTGACATTGGGGACCACTTTAGGCATCGATCCTTTTGATTTACTTACGTAAGTTGAGAGATATATCCGACAGGTTGGACAGAAGGGCTTACTTGTGCCTATTGCAACAGGTTCTTTATAAATCAAAGGTAATGATTCGAAGCCTCTCCGCCTTGCTTCTAGAACTGTAACTTCTGCATGGGCTCGTGTCATCGTTGCTCTATCCTCGATTGGCCAGTTTTGCACTGCCAGACGCTGATCAGAGGTGAGATTCTTTTCACCACCTGCGCCAATAATATCTGTACATATACCGCTGTAATGTCGGACTCGCAAAACAGCGACTGTTTGCTTCTCTTCTGCAATTTCATCTGGCAACAGAATATTATTTATTTCAGTTGCACGCCTGATCAAATAATCTGTATCTGGGGCGCATTTCGGATCCTCATCCGGCGTTGGAATATACACAGGCGGTGGAAGCGGTGTCGGTGCCGGGTTATCATCCGGGTTATCGGCAGGCGGATCATCAAAATTGTCCAGGAGGTCATCGATCGTATCAGGAATACCATCTAGCGTATCTATCAGATCATCGGCACCACCACTCTGCAGCCAGAGCAAGTACTGCAAGTAAGCAAGCAAAAAGGCCAAGAAGAGAAAGAGCAACATGAACAAGCCGGCAAACCCCAATGCGCCGACAAAATGCCCACTGGGATCAACCCAAGTCGTGGGATTGTTCGCGGCGTAGGCGTACACATTGTAGCCTTGGGTTCCCGGCGCATTGGGCTGGACCGTGTCCGCACTCAGGAAGCGCCCCAAGGTGGGGTTCAGGTTGCGGGCGCGCAGGTGGAGCAGACCAGTGACGGGTGTATAAAGTTCGCCGGTGTAGCCTAGCGCGCTTGCCGTCCCGGTTTGACTACAGAAACGGCTGTAAAATCATTGTTTTACGAAAGAATATTGAAAGGTGAAAGCAAATTCTCATAAACCAATCCCACCTTTCAATATTCTGCATTATTCGGTATGAACTTGAAGCAATTTTAGGATTACGTAATGGTTATCATCATCGTACCCTATAACAAGTGCTGTTATCTTCGTCCACGCCCGAAATAGATGTTTTTGTGAAGCGACATTAGGAGAATCGAACTTCAATATTCCCTGAATGTCTCTATCTAATTTTACAACTATACCACTAGGATCAAAATACTGAGTATCTCCGACTACTTTCGAATGAACTGTATAGTTGGCTCTCACTGTCATCCAACTTGCTGCTTGCTGATCAAAGCGCTGTTGAATATGTTGTACAAACTGGCGACCTATTTCTTGGGATTCCAAGCGAATTGGTTCGCGCAAATTGGCGTAGATCGATGAAGAAAGTAACTTATCAAGATCCGCACGCTGTTTCTCCAATTCTTTCTGCATCAATGGTGAGACAGCTACATGCTTTTGATCGTATAGACCATCTTCTCCTATTCCTGCAAATTGAGCTACAACTAAATCAACTGCATTGATCACACATCTTCCTGCGGAGACAGCATATTTATTATCACCACTACGCACATATTGTAAGACACAGACTACCGAATGAATTGCATACTCGGTGAGAGGGAAAGTAACAGTATAAATATCAGGAACTGTCTTAACTACATCTTCATAGATAGTATGAAGAGAAGTCAATACATGATGTAAGGATTGCGGCATATGACCATGTCGAAGGTGATCCCACCCAGTGCTAATTCCCAAAGCACATAAATTCATAGTTTCAGGTCGCCAGCTCTGAATCACTGGGAACAACCGTTCTGCACATGAGCTAGCAAAGCAAGCTACATTAGAAGAAGGCATAAGAGATAACTCCTCTTTGAGTAAATCAGTATCAAACTTCAGAAATTCGCTCATGGCCAAACAGCACCTCTCAATGATGGCAAAACCGTTCCGCCTTCCCTTCTTATTAATGGTTGACAGATTTCCTGACAAATATCGCGGCTGACACCAAGGGCAACAAGCCATTTACTTTCAGCACGTTGCAAATAAGTATAACTACTATAAATCACGTTTTCCTCTGCCTCACCCCACTTGCCTAGAGCTTCAACTTCATTTGGTCTCATTACCAATCTTTGGGTATATTCCAGTGTTCTCTTTCCACTGCTGCCCACCATGTCCACACATCTACCACTTGAAGTTCTTATCCTTAGTACCGCAGTTGTGCGAAGGTTAAAAGCTTTCTCTTCTTCATCGTCAAGCGCTAACAGAGTACGATGGATCGTGTCTGCCCTACCAATTAGGTAATTCACATCTGCGCTACAAGTCGGCTCCTCTGTCGGCGTAGGTTGAGACCCCGGCGGGGAAAAGGGATCATCCGCCGGCCCGGTCGCCGGACCAGGGTTCTCACCCGGACTCGGCAACAACCAGGGCACAAGCGACAGACCGGTCAGGATAGCAAGTGGCCAGAACCAGCCTGACGGCCCAGGATTGGGGTTGGGGGTTGGGGATGTACCAGTTCCCGTTGCCGGCCCCGGTCGTATTGTGGTTCCTTCTTTGAAAGGCAATGTGGGCAACTGCGGCCAATTCCCCGCTAGGTCCAGCAAATCCGGCAAGGACCAGGAGCGCCGCCCAGAGAAACTATCCGAGCCATTATCCCCAATCACCCCGCCGAAATCCCTTGCCGCGCCCATGCAGCCAGGAATCACTGCACAGGCTAGAACCGCCGCAAAGGTCGCAAAGACCAGCCCGCTTGTCTCAAAATTCTCGGGAAAGCGCCAGGAGGCTGGATTTCTGCCCATGGCCAACACTGCCTCCATCGACATGGCAGTTATGGCAGCCAAAGCAATCACAGCCATAAAGAACGCCGTGCCGGCATAGCTGCTTAACCCGACGGTATGCCCACTCGGGTCGATCCAGGTCGAGGGATTGTTCGCCACATAGGCGTAGACATTGAAACCCTGACTACCCGGCGCATTGGGCTGGACCGTATCCACACTCAGGAAGCGCCCCAAGGTGGGGTTCAGGTCGCGAGCACGTAGGTGGAGCAGACCGGTAGCCGGGGTGTAGAGTTCGCCGGTGTAACCAAGTGCGCTATTTGTTCCAGTTTGGCTGCGAATCGCGCCGAAAGCATCATAGCTGGTGCTGCCCACCAACGCGCCGCGGCCGTCGGTCACGCCACGGATGGAAGAAAGCGCGTCGCTCAGCAGGTAGGTGCGGTTGCCGCCGCTGTCGATCTGGGCTTGCAGACCGGCGGCATGGAGATAGGCGTTCGCGCCGGCACGTAACTCAACAACGCAGGCATAAATTACAGTAGATTCGCCTTGATCTTGTCAATTGCCGCTTGGGCATCCCGTCGAATGTTGGCTTGTGGCGAAGCAACAGGTGCAGTTAGAAGCCTAGCCAATGCTTCGATGACTTGCTCACCACCGAATTCGCTTAGCGCCCAAATCGCGCTGCGACGCACTTGGGGATGATCATCCTGTAAGGCGTTGATCAGTGCCGGCACAACCTGTCGATCACCGAGCTTACCAAGTGTGCGTGCAGCTTCACTGCGCGTCATCGGCTTGTCGGTTACCAAAATCGCCAGTAATTCAGGGATGGCGGCTTGTATCCGAAATTCCCCTAAACCATAAATAACCTGTTCACGAATTTTGTCATTTGAGTGGTGCAGTATTGCGAATAAGGGAGTGACTGCACGTTTATCCCGTAAGTGGATTAAGGCATTGACAGTCGCTAACTGCACAGCAGGTTCAGGATCGGCCAGCAGTGATATCAAAGGCATCACCGCTTGTTTGTCATCGAGGATACTTAACAAGTTGACAACCTTTACGCGCACCTCAGCTTTAGGATGATCTAATTGCTGAAGCAATAGGGACACGGCATCCGGTTCGTACATGTACTCCATGGCCAGATAGGCATAGTAGCGCACATCTTCATCAGGATGATCCAAATGGAAAACAACTTCCGCAAGCGAATTGGCCCGCGTTGCATGGAAAAACCATGTGCGACGGCGGGGATTGTGCCGGTTGAGAATCGGCGCTAACTTTGTGCGATCCTCGACCAGATGTCCAGCCTCATGCCGATAGTAGGCGCCAGTTTCTACTGCTTCGACGATGGTTGCGAAAAGGCTGGTTACGCTGTCAAAGGCCAGGTAAAATTCGCCACCGCTCGCGGTTCGCATATAGAGAGGAGCCACGGGCTGCTCGACAATATCACAGACAACTACATAGTCCCCACCGCCACCGTCACTCAGAATCGGTAACCATCGTTGATCCCAAATAGGAGGATGCTGTAAAGATGGCTGTATCAAGTATGGATCTGCCCATCGTTCAACGTAAACAGTAGGGTCACCCTTCAAGTAATCTTGAGCCTTCATAAAGATTTCTACATACATCGTGTATAATTCTACAGATTGTGCCAGTGGAAGGATATAACCAATCGTAAACAACCACGGATCGCTGGAATTTTCTTCGCCTTGGAAATTGCACCACTTATATAACAAACGGACATCCGTAGGTATGTGAAATGCAAAGCCTTGCAAAACCTTATCGATTTCCTCATCCGTCAACCCGCGCAGTGGCTCCGAAAAGCTGGGATGGCTTAAATACCGCATCTTTTGTAACAAATTCCAGATAGACTCATTTTGTTCGATCATTTATCTTACCTATGTAACACTATCTTTGCACTTTTAAACTCCACCGCTAGTGCTATTAGAATAGATTCAATTGCTAACAGTGATAATCATCTGAAAGTGCAAAGATAGTGTTCCTAACTTTCACCTAAAATTTACAACTATCTCTTGCCACAAGAGGTAGTATCAGTTGGTCGGCTCATATCAACCTCAACTCTGTATTTGTCGCCCAGTGCAACCTGGCACTTGTCATAAAAGTCTCCTTTCTTTGAGCCTAACCCTCTGTTTTGCCCGATTGGAATAACTCGCAGGGACGGACGGTTTATTTCGCCTCCTTCGAGAACATCGTTGAAAGGATATTCGTCACAATCACCCTTATATCCAGGGATTGAACAAGGATTGCCACCAATATTAACACTTTGATGTGCTGGCTGATAATTGGTCTTTCCATACCACCATCCACGGCGCTGCTGTGGACCTTTCGTTAAGGTGTCAGTGAAGCCAGCACGTATGGCATCGTCAATATGGCCTGATGCCAGCGGATAGTCAATGCCCGGATAGAAAACAGGTAGATCTTTATCATCATCCGGCGTTGGATCCGCCGGCGGCGTCGGAAGCGGTTGAGGTACTGGGAATGGTGTTGGCGTTGGTCCTGGTTGCGATTGTGGATAATCGATAGGGACAGGTATCCGCTCTCGCTCCAGTAACAATGCCATTAAAATCCAAGCCAGCAGCAGAAATACTAAAATGATCGCCAGAATCAGACAAGCAATTCCGCCGGCGGCACATAAAGCCCCGATCGGCGGAAAAATCGGGGCGACCACATGCCCACTCGGATCCACCCAAGTCGTCGGATTATTCGCGGCGTAGGCGTACAAATTGTACCCCTGGCTGCCGGGCGCATTGGGTTGGACCGTGTCCGCGCTCAAGAAGCGCGCCAGGTTTGGCATCAAGTCACGCGCCCGCAGGTGTAACAACCCCGTTGCCGCCGAGAAGAGTTCACCAGTGAAGCCCATACTGCTGGTCATGCCGGTTTGGCCGCGCAGGGCACCAAAGGCGGCATACTCAGTCGTACCCACTAACGCGCCGCTGCCGTTAACCAAGCCGCGGACCGAACTTAGCGCATCGGTCAACAGATCGGTGCGATTGCCGCCGGCGTCGATCTGGGCCAAGGGACCATCATTGTGCAGGTAGGCATAAGTGCCGTCATCCACCAGCAGTGGATAGGCCGCCTGGCGATCCCAGAGGTAGTTGCTGCTGGTGCCATTGACCGTTGTCCCCACTCGCACATCAAAGGCATCGTAGGCATAGGTGACATTGTTGCCCGCCACCGTCGCCGCCACCAAGCGATCCGCCCAATCCCAAGTATAGGTGTCGGTGCCCGCTACCGTCAAGTTGCCGTTGGCATCATAGGTGAAATTGAGCTGGCCGTCAGTGAGCAGTTGGCCGGCATCGTCGTAGGTGTAGTTGGTGGTGGTGCCGTTGAAGGTCTCACTTAACCGATTGCCCAAGGCATCATAGGTGTAGCCGGCGCTATCGCCGTTAGCATAGGTGACATTGGTCAACCGGTTGAGGGCATCGAGCGTGTAGTTTTCCGTGCCGCCCGGCATGGCAACGGCAATCCGGTTGCCATTCGGGTCCAACGTATAGGAATAGCTCTGGATCGTACCGCCCGGTCCAGCATGGGCCACGGCAGAGAGTTGGCCGGCAGCATCATAGCCATAGTTGCTGTTAACGCTGTTGGGGCGCGTTACTTGGAGCAGTTGGCCGTCAGCATTGTAGCTAAAGCCTTGTACCCCACCCAGCCAGTCGGTGACGGTGGCGACCTTACCAGTGGGATGATAGGTATAGCTGACGGTACGGTTATTAGGCAGTGTCAGCGTGCTACGTTGGCCGGCGGCGTCGTAGCTGTAGGCAACTGTGCCTTGCGGTGCGGCAATCGTCGTGACGCGGGAGAGGGCGTCATGGGTGAAGTTGGTGGTGCCGGTCGGGTCAGTTACCGCGGCGATCGCCCCAACAGCGTTGTAGCTATAACTGTTCGTGCCACCGGGGTAGCTCACCGTGGTCAGGCGATCCAACAGATCATAGCCGTAGGTAACGCTCACACTGCGGGCGTCGGTTTTGGTGGCAAGCCGCCCATATTGGTCATAGCTAAAGCTACGGGTGCGGCCTAGCGGATCAGTTTGCGACAGCCTGTTACCAAAAAGATCATAGGTGTAGGTGGTAAGCTTGCCCAGTGGATTGGTCAAGGCCGTTACTTGTCCCACTGCGTCATAGGCGAATTGGACAACACCACCGGTGGCATCAGTCATACTCAGCGTGCGGCCAGCTGCATCATAGGCAAAGAGCGTATTATTGCCCCGGCGATCCGTACTCTGGGTGCGGTGCCCCGCGGCGTCATACGCATACGATTCGCCATAGCCCAGCGCATTGGTGACGCTGACCAATAAGCCGCGACTATTGTAACCATAATTGGTGACGCTGCCGGTTGGGGTCGTCATTTGGACCAGTTGCCCAGCCAAATCATACGTGCGCTGCGCGGTATTGCCACCGCCGTCAGTTTCGGCAATTGGTCGATTGAGCGCATCGTAAGCAGTGGTATTGACCCGTCCCAATGGGTCGGTAACACTCACGCGGTTCCCCGCCGCATCATAGGCAAAGGTCGTCGTATTGCCCAGCGCATCGGTAATCGTCGCCAACTGGCCTGCCGTCGTAAAACTGTACGTGGTGCTCTGTCCCAACGGGTTGGTCATTTGCACCATGCGCCCACCGTTGTCATAGCTATAACTCGTCGTGTTACCCAGGCCATCGGTCTCGCTGGTTTTTAAGCCACGGGCATCGTAGCTATAGCTGCTAACAGCGCCGGTTGCAGCCGTGAGTTGGGTCATTTGTCCGGCGGCATCGTAAGCGTATTGGGTTAGATTGCTGGCACTATCGGTGCTGCTGACCATCCGATTGACCGCATCATAGCCGGTTGACTCGACACGACCCAGCGGGTCAGTGCTGCTGATCTGCTTGCCGGCAGCGTCGTAGGCATAAGTCGTGGTGTGACCAAGCGGATCGGTCATGGAAACTAGTTGACCCGCCGCATTGTAAACGCGCGATCGCGTCGCACCTAAAGGATCGCTCTCTTGGATCTGCCGGCCCGCCGCGTCATAGGTGTAAGTGGTGACAAAACCCCCGCCATCAGTCAATGCCGTTTGTCGATTGGCTGCGTCATAGGCATAGCTCGTGATACGCCCCAAGGGATCGACTTTTTGGGTTAGGTTGCCATTGCCGTCATACGCATAAGTCGTCACTGCACCATTCGGTTGGGTACTGCCGGCCAGCCGCCCAGCGCTGTCATAGGTGTAACTCGTTAGGCGCCCCAATGCATCGGTTTCCGTGGTCAGGCGGCCATTGCCATCATAGCTGTACTGGGTTGCACTGCCATTCGGCTTGATGATTTTCGTTAGCCGATTGTTGGCATCATATTCATAAGCAGTGGTCAAGCCAAGCGGGTCAGTTGCCGCGGTCATCTGGCGGTTGTCGTTATAGGCATAGGTTGTGACTTTACCCGCTGGATCAGTCTTTGCGATGGCAAGACCCCGCTCATCATAAGTCCACAATGTACGCCGATTCAATTCATCATCACTGGCCAATAGACGCCCTACCAGATCATAGAAGTAGCGTTTACGATTGCCAAGGTGGTCTTCAACCTGGGTGCGCCGGCCAAAGGCATCATAGCCATAAGTCGTCGTATGATTGAGCGGATCCGTCTCGGTCACCATGCGGCCGGCAGCATTATAGGTCCAAGTCCAGGTATTGCTGAGTGGATCGGTCCGCGTCAGCCGGTTGCCGGCACTGTCATAGGTATAGGTTTCGATGTTGCCCAGCGCATCGGTCATGGAGGTCATGTTGCCGTTGCTGTTATACGTATAGGTCGTGACCTGCCCCAACGGGTTGGTCTGTTGGAGCAGATTGCCCTTTGCGTCATAGACCATCGTCGTAACGTTGCCATTGCCATCGGTGATCGATGTCGGCAGATGTTGGGGGTTGTAGGTCAAGCTCGTTGGATTGCCCAGCGGATCCTCACTACCCAGCAAGTTGCCGTTGCTGTCAAAGGCAAAGTCCCATTCACCGGCACCACCGTCAATCACTTTGTCCAGATTGCCGATAGTGTCATAGAGATAGGAGGTGACGGCACTGGTGGGCGCGACCCAGTCGGTGGTGCGCTGGTATTGGTCAAAATAGTAGCTGGTGACGCCGCCCTCGGGATCAGTAACGGTGGTTACCCCTGCGGCGGGGGTGTTGTATTGAATCGTCAAACTCTTGCCCAAGGCGTCGGTCTGTTGCACGACGCGGTGATAGGCGTCGAAGCTATTCTGGAAGAGGATGTGGCCGGTGGCATCGGTCACCTGGCTCAGGCGGTGATTGCTGTAGCTGTACTGCTCGGTGCCGGCGTCCGGCCGCGCCACGCTGATCAGGTCGCCATTGCCGTCATAGCTGTAGGTGGTCACGGCATTGAGCGGATCAGTCAAGGTCGCTAAGCGGCCGTTGGGCTCATAACCCAGGGTAATGGTCGCGCCGCCCTGCGCCGTCACGGTGCCAAGCCGCCCATTCCCATCATAGGCCAGGGTGACAGTGTTGTTGTTGGGGTCTTTGATGGTGGTCAACAGACCAGCGGCAGTGAAGTTATACTGCTGCTTCGCCTTGGTCGTGAAGGTATAACTGCCATCGCCGTTTTTGACCAACTCGTCATGGATGCGTGCATCGGCCGGCGTAAAACTTTGGCTGCTGTTGCTCCATGTAAAGAAGATCTCTTTGCCGGAGCCGAAGACGACCCCGGCATCATCGTCATCGGTCACCACCAGCCGCGTCGCATAGGAGTGAGACCAACCATAACCCATCACCCCCAGCCGGTCTGAGTGGCCGTTGTAGTAACGGGTAAAGAGCAACGGTGTGCTGCCGCCGATCTGTAGATCCTGGGCATGGTAACCAAAGGCACCGGTTGCCGTGTCGATCTGAATGCCCACCTTATAGGAGAAGGGTTCATTGAGATGTTGGCGGGCAATGTTGTCGGCAATGCTGTAGACCTTGCCGCCGCCAGTAGCCTTCACCACAAAGTGACCTGTCGTACCCAGGGTGTCATAGACGGCAAAATAGCGCTCACGGTAACTGGTGGGCGTATTCGCAGCATCTTGAAAGACCGTATAATCTTGGCCCTGGTCGTTGACCCAGAAGATCTGCAGCAGGCTACCGGTGGCATAACCGATATCATACGCCACCGCATAGTGACGGGCATCCACGTTGTTGGTCTGCACCACCCCAGTCGCAATCGGCACCGAACGGATAAAAAAGGCGTTGCCGTCTGCGGCCGTCACATAACTGCCGTGACTATCGCTCGCGGTGATGAGCGCGGTGGTACCGGTCGGCTGCCAGCCAGGGAGGACGATCTCACCCAGCCCGGTATCGTCAAAGTAGATGCGGCCAAAGTGGCGCTGTAGTTTGAGTTTGACCGTCTCGCCCGCATAGAGATTGAGACCGATGTGTAACGTCTGCCAAGTTGCACCCGCCGCTTGATAACCAGCCAGGTCAACCTCTTCGCTAAAATTGGTACCACGTAACAACTTGACATAAAAGGTGTCAGCAGAACCATCATCGCCGCGGTAGCGCAGGCTGATCTGCTGCAGATTGGGGTCCAGCACAAAAGCAGCCGAGGTCAGCGTGCCATTAGTCGAGACATAATGGTTGCCGTTGCCTTCGTCCACCACTTGGGTCGCGCCACTGACTGTCCAACCAGGGAGCGTAATCGATTGGACACCGATGTCATCAACGCCCACTGTACCCAACAGGTAAATCGAAGCGATGCGTAATTTGACCGATTGCCCTTGCCAGGTTGAGACATTGTAGCTGAATTGCTGCCAGCTATCACTCACCGTGCCGGAGCCGAGTTGGGTCACTGTGCTATAGGTTGCGCCGGAAAGGATCTGTACGCGATATTGATCACTATTGTTGGATAGCCCACTGAGTAAGAGCGCCAATTGTTGCACGCCCGCGCCAATCGTAAAGGGCGCGCTGGTGATGGTGGCGCTGCCGCCGGCCAGGCGGGCATAGGCATTGCCATTGCTCTCCACCCGTTTCACCGCGCCGGCGACGGTGTAGTCAGGCAGAATCACCCCCATCTGGATCTCGTCAATCCCCACGGTGGCACCAACCCGTAAGAATTCAATCTTAATCGATTGGCCCAAATATGCGGTCGGATCAATCTGATAGTCCACCCAGCCGCAATTATTGCAGTAGTAATAGTCGATCTCGGTACGGGTGGCATAGCCGGCCCCCGAATGGATATAAGCCCGGAAACCAGCGCTCCCCCCATGATAGGCGGTAAAGCTGATACGTTGGGCACTGCTATCCACGGTAAAAGGCTCGCTGATGATTTTGCCGCTCCCGCCCAACTGTGCCCAGTAACCGTGGGTCGCATCGCTTTGGATCGAAACGGTACCGGCGGTTGTCCAGTTGCTAAAGGTCCCGCTTTCAAAATTATAGTTGGTGGGTGGGGTGCCAACGTTGTAGGAAGCGGCAGCAAAATCATTGTTCGTAGGTGGCATCCCGCCACCGGTCGCGGCGCTCTCAAAATTGTGATTGGCAGGCGGCGTACCGACGCTCTGATAGCTACCGTCGAGGAGATGGTTGTATGGGTAGGCCGGTTTCGCCTGAGAAGGGGTCGGATTGACTTGCGCTAACGTACGCAGGGCTGGGGCAGGCAGAGGTGCAGCCAGACGATGGGCAGTAGCCGCCGTGATTGGCACCAGATCAGGCGCCGATCGGGGATGAAGGTTGGCAGCACCATCCAGTGTAAGCGGATGGGTTGTCACAGCCTTCTGTAATTCACTTTCGGCCTTGTAGATCACAGCAATGGCGGTCACGGGTCGCAGTAACATCGAACTGATGACCAACAGACTCACCACTAGATATAACGATTGACGGAATTTCGCGCACAGGCGCGCCAAAGTAAGGACGGGGTGCATGGGGTCTCCTAACAGCTTTTGTCTTTGTGGTTTGCTATATTGCGGTTGAGCAGAGATGATAATAAGAGCAGTTCATCTACACGAGAAAAAGCTTATCTTCATGCAATGGGCGTAAAGCGCCATCTCTGCCAGAGCTAAATATCGCTGAACGAATGTAACCAATGACCTTTTGGTCAAAACGCCATGACGCAGGTGGGGGCACAACAGGTGGCAATAAACACAGGGAATTGTGCCGTGAACAATGATTTATGGGATATTTTAGCAAAAAAAAATGACACGCCAAATTTTGCATACATTAAAAGCAAGGTACTCTACCAGAGATAAAACAATAATTTTTGACAGTTTTCTCCTGAAACATGTAACCTTACATTAACTTTGCAATTATCTGACAATTTGGTTGCGCAACTACGTCAAATGGCGCTTGCAATAAAGTCGGACACAAGCTTGCTTAAATGCACAGCCACGAACGGTATGCTGTTAGCACTCACCAGTCTTAATATTCCAGAATGCGCGTAACTTTTTCTCGCCATTCTCGTCATCAACCTAAATATACGTTAAGCAAAAATATATGGTGAAAAATCGGTCAATTTTGGTCGATATCCAGTAATGGCTTTTTTGTGTGCGCGGTCAGCCGCGGGCGAGCGCGAAAGGAGTGGGCGATGAAGCACCATGTACAAGCGTTGCGAGCGGTGATTATCAACGATGAACGGGGCATTACGGCCTTGGAGACCGCGATTATCTTGCTGGCATTTGTGACGGTCGCCGTCGGTTTTGCGTTTACGCTCCTGTCAGCGGGAATCTTTTCCACCGAAGCGAGCAAAGCTGCGATCTATACCGACCTGGCGCAAGTCCAATCTTCGATGGAGATCAAGGGCAGTGTGTTGGCGGTGGCGGACCAGGCCGGGGTCACCAGTACGATTGATGCGCTTGTCTTTACGGTGGCGAATGCCGTAGGCGGCCAACCGATCAATCTCGATCCAGTGCGTGGCGGCGTGGTGATTGATTATCGCGATGAGCAGCAAAGTGTACCCATTACCGGGTGGAGCCTACGCTGGAAAGTCCGTTTGGATCAAGACGACCTCCTTGACCAACGCGAACTGGCCGAAATTACGATCCCGCTCAATCCTACGCTACCGAACCCGTTAGGGGTCAACACCCGTTTTATGCTGGAAATCAAACCACTGATGGGCGCGGTCCTCACCATCGGCCGGACCACACCGGCCCATATTGAAAAAGTCTACGATCTCCAATAGCCGAGCGAATGCGCGCCAGATCGTGTAGTGCGCATCTCCCGCAAGGCCACGGGCGGGTACTCCCGATGCGTGTACCCGCCGCGGTCCCCGATGCGCACTACACGATCTGGCGCGCATTCGCGTTCTCACTTACGCCTGGCTGCGCACCAACGCGGCATAGTCGCCATCCTGCGCCAGTAACGCCGCGTGGGTGCCCTGTTCGACAATCCGTCCCTGATCCAACACCACAATCAAATCCGCATTGCGGACGGTGCTCAAGCGGTGGGCGATGACAATGCGTGTACAGTGCAGGCCATTCAGATTCGCATCCAACGTCTGCTCGGTAATGGCGTCCAAGTGGCTGGTGGCTTCATCGAGCAGCAGGATGGCCGGGGCCGGGGCCAGCGCACGCGCCAGTGCCAGCCGTTGGCGCTGCCCACCGGAGATCGTCGTGGCATCTTCACCGATGTGCGTCTCGTAGCCCATGGGCATCGCCATAATGTCCTCATGGACCGCAGCGAGTTTGGCGACGGTGTGCAGCCGTGCCATTGGCACATCGGGGGCATGGAAGGCGATGTTTTGGCGAATCGAGCCGCTGAAGAGAAAGGGATCCTGTAAGACGACCCCGATCTGTTGGCGCAACGTCTGGCGATCCAACTGGTGCGTATCAATGCCGTCATAAGCAATCGTGCCACTGGTCGGTTCATAGAGGCGCAGCAACAGATGACCCAGCGTGCTTTTCCCCGAGCCGCTGCGCCCGACAATCGCCACCTTCTGCCCCGCCCTAATTGTTAAAGAGATGTCAGAGAGGACCAGCGGCGCGTCGGCATGATAGCGAAAGCGCACATTTGTCACGGCAATCGCCCCTTGCAGTTGGACGGTGCTCTCTGCCGTTGTCAAGCGCGCCTCCGGCTCGGCGTCAAGCACATCGGCAATCCGATCCAGATGTGCGCCGGCCAATTGCAGCCGCTGCACACTGCGCACCAGCGCAGAGAGCGGGCTGAGAAAGAGCAGGGCCACTGTGTTCAGCGCCAACATCTCGCCCAGGGTCAGCCGGCCGCTCATCACTTCGTAGATCCCCAGCCAGAGCAAGAGCACCGGGGCCAGCGCCCGCAACAGCCAGCGCCCACTGTCAATGATCGTCATGGCAAAGTTCTTGCGCGTGTTAATGTTCAGCGCGCCGTAGAAGAGATTTTCCCAGGTGGCAAAGGCTCGCGTTTCCGCACCGGTCGCCTTCAAGGTGGCAACGCCGTTGAGGGCTTCGACCAGATAACTATGTTCTTGTGCTTCGGCCGCCAGCGTTTCGGTGGCCAAACGCCGCTGGTATTGGGCGGTCCCCAGGAGCAACGCAATCTGTAAGCCGCCAAAACCCAAGGTTAACGCCGCCAGTGCCGGTTGCCGCCAAAGCAGAAACCCTAAATAAGTGACCACCAGCACACTGTCCAACACCAGCGAAAAGGCCTCCCCGGTCACGGTTTCGCGCAGATCACTGTTGCTGCGCAGCCGCATGAGCAGATCACCACTGGCGCGTTGCTGAAAGAAGGCAAAGGGCAAACGCAAAAGGTGATCGACAAAACCGGTCATCAACCGCGCATCAAGCCGCACCTGCAGGTTGAGCAACAGCAGGGCGCGCACAAAGGTGAGCAGCGTGTGGGCAATTGTCAAGACCACCACGCCAATGCCAAAGAGGGTCAGGGTATCGAGATTGCGCGTCGGCAAGACACGGTCGATTAAGACTTGGGTAAAGAGCGGGCTGACCAATGCCAGCAGTTGCACCAGGAGCGATGCACCCAGAATCTGCCAGAGGATGGCGCGCTGTTCCAGAAGGATGCCGCCTAAATAATCGACCCAGGAACGTTGCGCCGCCACACGCCGCGGTTGAAACTCCAGACCGGGGGCCAGGGTCAACACCACCCCGGTAAAGCCCTCATCAAATGCAACCGGCGTGAGGTGACGCCGCCCAATCGCCGGATCAACCAGATCCACGCCGGTGGGGGACCAGCGTTCCAGCACGACAAAATGGTTAAATTCCCAGAAGAGAATGGCGGGCAACGGCAGTTGTGCCAGATCCGCCGGCTCGACCGAAAAGGCGCGCACGAGCAGCCCAAAGTTGCGCGCCTCACGGGCAAGGGCCTGCGCCGTCACCCCATCGCGGCTTACATCAAGCAGTGAGCGACATTCCGCAACATGGGTCTTGCGCCCAAAGTAGCTCAGGATCATCGCCAGACAGGCCGCGCCACATTCGGTTTCGTTGAGCTGCAAAATCAGCGGCACCCGGTGCCGAAAGGGACGCAGCAGCCAGGCGCGCCAACCCTGAAAGGCGGTGGACCATTTGGAGGGGATGGGTGGCGTGTTGCTTTTGATCATGGTTGGTTTTTGGTAGAGCGGTAGATTGGTAAATCGGTAAATCAGTAAATCGGTAAATTAGTAAATCGGTAAAGTAGTAAGTAACTGTTGCATGGGGGCGACGCATGTCGGGCTTCACTGTAGCCAAGCGGCCAGGCCGGGCAGTAAGGTAAGGCCAGATTGTGAGCCGACCTCGATTTGGGCTTCGCCGATGCTGCCCAGCCAGGTGGTCGGGACCCCATCCAATTCAATCAGGGCAACGGTGACGGGTGCCTCGATCAAGAGGCCGGCGCTGGCATCCAGGGCATAAAGACGGCGGGCAGCCTGGGGTGAGAGCACGATTGGCGTGACTTCAGTGACTTGATAAGTTTCTGCTGGGATGGTCTGCTTGGCCAAGCCAGCAAATTGTAATTGGACACGTTGGGCCGGTGCGACCTGCCCACCACTCGCCGCCGGCAAGAAGACCGCCACCACCACTTGCGCCGACGTCGGCCAGGTGGTGGGTGCCGGGACCATCACAGCCGGTGCGGTCAGATAGATGGGGGTGCGCGCCGCCCAAATCAGCAAAACCGCCGCCAGCAACAAGCCGCTAAAGAGCCACCAGATCAGCAACCAAGGCGCGTCCGCATAGCGCGGGAGGGCAATCCGCTCCAGCCGTGCGTTATACTGTTCGACCGCTCGTTGGCGGAAAATTTGGCGACGCATCAGACCTTTCCCTTATAGACGAGAAGTTTCAGTAGATCAGTAAATCGGTAGATCGGTAACCGATTTACCGATTTACTGATTTACTGATTTACTGATTTACCGATTTACCTTCCCCTGGGCATTTCTAATGCCAGCAATGATGGTAGGTCATCGGGCTGGGCCACGCGCAATAGGCCATGCCCGATCCCGGCCAGCCCCGTCAAGAGCGCCGGTGTTTCCACGGCCAGCGGCACCGCACTGCGCCAACCGTCGGTTTGACTGTGGCGCACCAATGCCTGTGCGTAACTGGCCGCCAGCTCGCGATAATGGGGGGCCTGAAAGGTCTGTGCCGCCTGTAACAACAGTTCGCAATAGCCAAGATCGCCGTGACCGAGCGAGGCGTTGTAACCCAGCCCCGCTTGTAGCAGGGTCGGGAGGGCCGTTGCAAAGTGCTGGGCCAAGGTAAGGGTGCGCGCCACATCACCCAGCCGCGGCAACGCCCGCAGATAGGCCAACCAGAGCCCAGGGCTGGCGGTTGTGGGCGGATCGGTGGCCACCAAGGTGCCGGCCGCGGTGCGCAACCCTTCGTCACCCGTGAGCTGGGCCAGGGTTAACAAGGGCCAGGCGAGGCCGGCGCGCTGTTGAAAAAAGTCGGCAAAGGGGCGCAGGGGGAACAAGGCCGGCGGCGCGGCTAGGGTAGTAGGCAGCTGCTCCAGGCGGTGCCACAGTTCTCGGCCAACCACCGTTGCGCAGTGGAGTGTTTGCGCAGTGGGGGCATGCTGGTGCAGGGCAAGCAAGCCCACCAACAGGCCGCCCAGACCGCGGGCCAGATCGACCGCGGCCCATAGTGTTTCCTCGTCTGCCTCTTCGTTTTCCGCTTCGTCTTGATCTGCTGTTTCAGCACTGCCCGCGCCTGCATTGGTTGGTGCGTCGGCAAAATCCTGGTCAGCAAGCGGCTGTAACGCCTCGGCAAGTTGTGCCACCTGGGCGTTGGCGACCGTCAGCCAGGTGGGGTCCGCCCAGATCGTCGCTAGGTGAGCAAAGGTATAGAGCAGACCACCTAGCCCATCCAGGATCCCGATTGGCTCCTCTAGCAGTGAGTCAGCATCGGCTTCAAGCGTTGCTTCGTGCAGATAGCGTGTGACGGTTGCCATGGTTTCCTGTGCCAAGGCCGTCCAGCGGGTTTCGCCGGTGCAGTGCCCCAGTTGGGCGAGAAAGAGCGCCACGCCGGGTAACCCATTGTAGAGATCGCTTTCTAGCGGCTCGACCAGCCAGTAGCGGTCGGCCAGCAAGGCAACGCCCAGCCAGGTTGCTTCGCCGTCGGCACGGATGGCACGGTTGGCCAGGCGCTCGCCAATCGCGCACGCCTCGTCGATCAGGGTAGCCGCGCAATCAATCCCACCCGCGCTGACTGGTGTAACGGGGTACGCAACTAGCGCGGGTTGCCGTGTGGGCACCGTGGCGAGCGTCGCGTGGATGAACCAACGTTGACAGGCGAGATCCGTTTCACACAGCGCCGCCAGTCGCACCTGTGCCGCGGCCAGGCCCGACCGTGGGAAAAAGTCAGCAGCGATCTCCTGGTTGTTATAAAAAAGGGCGCGGGCATCGGCGCGGGTGGTAAAGAGCGGCACATCGCCCCCCTGCAGCGCTGCCTGTTCATAGGGAATCAACGCGGCCAGGTACTCATGCTCTGGGACATCACACCAGAGCCGGTCGAGAAAGCGGTCGCGGTCTAACGCATTGCGCAGCAGGTTGGGATGTAAACTCTCTTCCAGCCAGTTGCTGTACTGTTGCCCTGGACGCACCAGCACACGCACTTCGGCATTAGCAAAGGCGGCTAAGGGACCATCGTCGCGCAAGAGCGCGGCACGGCGTTCGATCAGGAAACGGTAGAGATCTGTAAAGCCTTGATCGAGCACGAGGTGAAAGTCGGTAATCGCGACCTGTTCGCCCCGCAAAGTGGGCATATTTTTGCTGCCACGAAGCGTTTTTGGTTGCTGCGTCAACTGCATGGCATCCGTGCCGCGCCCTTGCCAGGTGGGCACCGCATAAGGGGTCTGCTGTCCTGGTGCGCCGCCCATGCCACTGAGATCAACGGGGAGAGCGCGCTCATCATCACCGGTCTCTGGCTCCGGCAAGAGGCCGGGCCGTAGCACCGAATGGTAGAAAACGCGATCAACGGCTAATTCAAGCGCCGGCCACGCGGGTTCCGCATCACGCGGGTGGAAGAGCGCCTCCAGGTCGATCAAGAGGGGATCTTCGCCCTGCGCGATCACATTGTTGAGATGGAGGTCGGTCGCCTCCAAGGTGTAAAGCAAGGCCAGCAACGCGCCCTGCCGTTGGTAAAAGCGCCCGAGTTCGGCGTGCGATTGACAGGGTGCGGCCGTTACCCACGCCATCCAGCCATAGTCACCGCGATCAAGCATGGTGAGCAGTCGAAAGGTCGGGGTAAAGCCAGCCCGATTGAGCCAGGCCAACAGTTGCTGAAAGTGAACTTCCATGGCCAGGGAACGGGGTTTGTAGACCAGTTTAAAGCCGTCCGCAAAGGTAAGGATCAAGACGGCGCGGCCCTCCCGTTTGGTGTTGCGCTGGGCCTGCTCAATGCGCACCAAAGGACCCAGCGGCGCTGCCGGCAACGCGGTCACTGGGTTTGTCGGCCCCAAGTTGGTACAGATTGCCCCCCAATCCTGGCACAGCCGTTCCACCACTTCCAGGCTCACCCGCAGCCAGCTTTCCAACCGGGTGGCGGCTAGCCGAAAGAGCACCGGATATTCAAGCAGCAACGCTTGTCGTGGGGCCGGTTGTTGTAACTGGGCCAGATAAGCGGCAAAGCGACTTTCCGGTGTTGCGCCCGGCAACAGGCCCTGGAGGCGCGCCACATTGACCTCCAACGCCAGCGTGGGCAGGAGTATTCGCTCTAAATTACGCTCCACTGTGGCAAAGAAGAGTGCTTCCACCTGTGCCGCGGTCCCCAGCGCGATCTGCGGGTAACGGGCCAGGAGTGGCGCTAGTTGCGCTTGCAACTCGGCGCGTGCGGCCACAATCATGGGCGCAAAGGGCGTTAACAGCTCACTGAGCGGCGGGTTGTTTTGCGGATCGCTTACGGTTGACGGCGTACCGTTCGTCGCACCGGCCTGCCAGAGATGCTGCAACCTTGTCGCCCAAGCGGGTTCTGCACCGGCGGGCCACAGGCCATCCCCACGCCACCCCAGCGTTTGTCGAAAGGTAGCCTTGGTCAACCCGACTTGGGCTAACCGTTGTTGAAAAAGCGCGGGCTGGGCAAAGGGCGGCTGTGTTTGCCAACGCTGCAGCCGCTTTGTCGCCAATGGCCGATCGCTCGCGGGCTTGGGCGTGGCCTGCCGCAGCAGGGTATGGCGCTCCTGCAAAGTCAGGGCATTGGGAAAAGCAGTCAACAGTGGGTGAGTAGCCATAAGCGACTTGCGCGCACTCCTTGTGGTTTTCGACGCTTGACAGCGTGACAGAATTATGCAAGTTTAACAGGGTGGCTTGCCGTGCGGATCGAGTCACGGCGTGACGGCAGATGGTAGCCGCAGGTTGAAACCTGCGGGTCAGGATGCCAGCCTTAAAAGGCTGGCTTACCTTCTGCCGCCACGCCGTGGCTAATTGATTAAAATTTCCGTGCCAGTAATCCTAGGTGCGGGAGCGGCTGCGGGAGCGGCTGCGGCTGCTCTTCTTCTTCTTTTTCTTCTTCTTACCGCCAGCAACTTGGGCCATTTCATCATCGGTCAATTCGAGCAGACCGGCGGGATTGGCCGGCAACAGGGCACGTTCGGTCTCACTCAGGCCCAGACGAAATTCATCGTCTTTCCAGGCACGGATGATTGTCGAAATGTTCATCTTCATTCTCCTTGTATAGACTTTACAAACAACACCAGCGTGTATGGACGGCAGTCCGACCAGGGTGATGGCCGGCATCGTGATCCCGATGCTTGTCACAAAGTACCATTTTATGGTGCGCTGCAGCCGTTACTTTGTCACAACCTCGGGTATATTTGCTGCCTGAACCCAGTATAAATCGCCGCCGTTGGCCGACAATGAACGGTTGATTAGATTTTTTCCAATCTTTGCCTCATGCTGATCCAATCTTCACCTGCAAAAGTAAGTAGTCATACTATAGACCTTCAAATCATCTTTCGTAGGGGCATGGCATGCCATGCCCCTACGAAAGAGAGCACTTGTAGTTACCGGCCTGGATGAGGAGTATCGCGATGTCACAGTTATCAGTCGTCCGCGCAAGCGTTGCTCTGTTACTATTGGTGATTGGCTTTCTGGCTGGGCGAACAACCAGTGCGGCCGAGCTACTGGCGGAATGTACGGCCTATTTAGCAACCACCTCTGTGCTCTACGCCGAGGAAGAAGCACTCATCCCGACGATGGATGTACCGGGGGCGGATATTGCTGATCTACCCCGCTATCCCGATGCCGTGCGGGTGGAGTATCGGCAAAGTGCGGCCGAGCGCTTATTGTTAACCGAAGTCGAATATGTGGTAGCCGCGCCGCTCGATGAGGTACGCGATTATTATCGGGGGATCTTCTATGCCCAAGGGTGGTCAGTCGCCGACCTGGGCTTTTATCAAGGCGAGTGGACTTTTTTTGTAATTATGGATAAGCGTGAGGCGCATGTCGAGGTCGAAGCGCGTGGCGAATTGGTGGAAGTGGAGTTGGAGCTAAGCGAACCACAGGGGGATCGCCTGTTAGAGCTGGAGTGAGTAGAAGCGTTTATACGGCCGGTGAATCAAAGCGGTAGCCCGCACCCCGCACCGTCGTAATCATCGAGGGCTGCGCGGCTTTGTCGATCTTACTGCGCAGATAGCGGACGTAGACATCAACAATGTTCGATTCCGGGTCGAAATCATATTCCCAGACCGCGAAGAGAATCTGTTGGCGCGAAAGCAGTTGGCGGGGATGGCGCATAAAATATTCCAGCAAGGCAAACTCACGATGGGAGAGTTCGATCAGGGTCTCGTCGTGCCAGAGGCGTTGGGTCAGCAAATCAAGCTTGAGATGGCCCGCCACAATCTGCGCCGATTCGGGCTGATCAAAGCGCCGGGTGACGGCATGAATGCGGGCCAGCAGCTCTTCAAAGGCAAAGGGCTTGGTTAGATAATCATCCGCCCCGCCATTGAGGGCGTTGATCTTGTTTTTGAGATCATCACGCGCGGTCAGCATCAGAATCGGTAGCCGCGGCCGCCGGCTGCGAATCCGTTCGAGCACCTGGTGCCCATTCAGCCCCGGCAGCGAAATATCGAGCAACAGCACTTCAACCGTATCATCCTCGGCTAAGATGACCCCATCTTCGCCGCTGTCGGCGATCACGACCTGATGGCCATGGGCGCGGAGACCGCGCTGGAGCACACGGGTAATTGCTTCGTCATCTTCGATCAATAGGATGCGCATAGTTGGTAGTATATAGAGGATTGAATAAGTAAACAAGTAAGTAAACGCACAAGTTTTCGCTGAAATTCACAGCGCTTGTGACCCACCTGAGCTAGGCAAAGGAACAACTGATCAGGCAGAGCGTTATTGCCTTTACCCCAGGTTACTTGCACAGAACAGCCAGCTTGGTTAAAAATACATATAAGCAGAAATCTATTGTGATCAGGTGCGTCGCACTGTCCAGCGAAAAGTGGCGCAGACAATCATCGTTTGGACAGTGCGACGCACCGGCATCGTTACCTGGTTTGTTTAAATCTTTAAACCGAAAGGGCGTCCTGTGAGATGGTTGCATAACCGCCCCTGGTGGACGGAAGGCGTTTCGATTAGCGGGCTGCTGTTGGCGATTGCGGTCGTTGGGCTAGTAGGGTTGGGGATTAATGCGCGCGTCAAGAGCATCACCCAGCGGGCACTGGAATATGATGTTGAGTTGGAAGATCGCGGTGATGATTTCCGGGTAGCCGTGCTCGACATGCGCCACTATCATCGTAACCTTGTCTTTGCCGGACCAACACGTCGGGGTGTGGCGGACTTCGAAGCCGCCTATTTACAATTACACGCGCGCATTGATGAGCTGGATCAACTGCCGGTAGACGATTCACCGATTCTGCGTGCCGATACACTGCGGATGGTTGCCGAGCGTTACTACCGCGCCTTCCATCCCGCCATCGACCTTTTCGAGTCGGATGCGCAGGGTTTTACCACAGCCAGTGACAATGGGCTGGTGATCCTGGCCGAATTAGAGAGCGCGGCCCGCGCGATTGATACGCTGGGCGAAGAGCGGGCTGAGGCTTCGTTGCATGGCGTGGAAGCGGCGGCCGACAGCGCCCAGCTCGTGTTGATCGTCGTGTTGGCCGGTTTGATTTTAGTCGGCGTTGGGCTTGCCTATCTGATTGTGCGCAATTCACGCGAACGGCAAGCAGCCGCCACCGAACTCGCCCACGCCCTGCAACTCAAAAATGACTTTATCGCCGATGCCTCCCACGAATTGCGTACGCCGCTCACGGTGTTACGGGCCAATGCCGAAGTCGCGCTGGAACTGGAGCGCGACTGTGTCCACATCGAGTTGCTCGAAGAGATTGTTCAGGAATCAGAACGGATGACCCACCTGGTCGAGGATCTGCTCTTTCTGGCCCGCTCGGATGCGGGGTCGGTGCCACTTGATCTGGAGCTTATCGAGTTGGAAACGTTTTTGCTGGAGCTGGCCGAACGCGCTCATCTGCTAGCACAGCAACATGGTGCTCATTTACGGCGTGACCTCACCGTACAGGGGCGTGTCCGGCTGGATCGGGCGCGGATTGAGCAGGCGGTGCTAATTTTAATTGATAATGCCGCCAAATATAGCCCAGAAGGAAAACCCGTTCTCTTGCGCTCGCGTCTGTCCGGCCAGGAGGTCCTCATCGAAGTAACGGATGAAGGCAGCGGCATTCCGGCCGCGGAGCTACCGCTGATCTTTGAGCGCTTTTACCGGGTGGACAAAGCCCGTTCGCGCAAGGAGGGTGGTGCCGGGCTTGGTCTTGCCATCGCCCGCAGTATTGTGACCGCCCACGGTGGTCGGATTGAAGCGGCGAGTCAGCTCAACCGCGGGACGCAGATGCGGCTTTTTCTACCCCTGCTCAACGCCGTGCAACCAGCACTGCCCGCGTTGCGTCCGGCAATGGAAGGAAACCGGGCATGAGTAGAGGACGGATCTTACTGATCGAGGATGATGCCAGGATTGCCCAGATTGTCCAACGCGGTCTGCGCTTAAAGGGGCTGGACGTTGTGGTCGCCGAGGATGGCCTTGAAGGCAGCGCGGCGTGGTCAAACGGCACCTTTGATCTGATTCTACTCGATGTCATGTTGCCGGGGTTGGATGGCATTGCGCTCTGTGCCGCGCGCCGTCAAGCCGGCGATACGACGCCGGTGATTATGCTCACCGCGCGCGGCGAAGAAGAGGTGCGCGCCCGGGGCCTTGCCGCCGGGGCCAATGGTTACATCAGCAAACCCTTTGCCTATGCCGACTTAATTCAAGAAATCTTTCGCCTCTTACCACCCCGGTAAGGCCTGAGCTGTGTGCGTCGCACTGGTCGCACGCAATCGGGGCGACGAAAAAACGCTTGACCAGTGCGACGCACACGGCTTGTTCTCAAATTAAGCTGCTCCTCACCCTGCCGCCCTGATTGACAGCCTGCGCAAAAGATGGTATCACTATCCAACCCGATGTGGCCCAAATTTTCACACGCAGCGCAGACAGAGCAACTAACATGGACGGCATTGCCTTACCACCCACCTTTCTGCTGCCGGCAGATACCCTAACCGCGCAGTCACCCATTCCCCTGACCGTTTTGCCCGATGTGCCCACTTTGGACCAGCACTTTGCCACGGCGGTGGCGGCGGAAATCAAAACGAACAATCAACAGGAGCGACCAACCCGGCTGATCTTGCCGGTGGGACCGGTAGGCTACTTACCGCGCCTGGCGCAGTTAAGCAACGAACAGGCGATCTCCTGGCAACAGGTCCACCTCTTCTTTATGGATGAATATTGCGACTGGCAAGGGCGGCTGATTGCGCCCGATCATCCGCTCAGTTTTGCCGGTTTTGCGCAACGTGAATTGTTGGATCGGCTCCGCCCGGAGCTGGCTTTACCCACGGCCCAACTGCACTTCCCCAACCCACGGCAACTCGATGCCGTCAGCACAGAAATTGCGCGCCTGGGCGGCATCGATAGCTGCTATGGCGGCATCGGCATCCACGGTCATATCGCCTTTAACGAACCACCAATCAGCCGCTGGTTTAGGGTAACCCCAGCCGAATTCAAGGCCAGCCAAACGCGCCTGGTCCAACTGGCCCCCGAAACCATTGTCATGAATGCCAGCCGCGGTGCCAGCGGCAATTTTGGCGTGCTCCCGCCCATGGCCGTGACCCTGGGCATGGCCGACATTTTGGGCGCACGGCGCATCCGGCTCTACTGCCAGGGTGGGGTCTGGCAGCGCACCGTGCTGCGGCTGGCACTCTTTGGCAGCCCGGATCATGCCGCTGGCGAAGATGTGAACTATCCCGTAACCCTGTTACGCGACCATCCCGATTTTGCGCTGGTTACCACCGTGGAGACGGCGCAGCCACCAGTGCCACGGATGGCAGCGTAGCTTTTGCTTTGATCTAACCTACCCCCTCCCAACCTCCCCCGAATACGGGGGAGGAGCCACAAACTCCTCCCCCGTATTCGGGGGAGGTTGGGAGGGGGTGAACAGCAACCATTACTCAAAAAGGAACCAATCAGCATGCAACTCACCGAACTCTGGGTCGAATCACCTTTCATCTCCGATGCGCTCAAACACATTCCCGATCACGTTACCATTACCATTCCCAACCCGCCGGGGGTGCCGCAGCCGGGCGGGCCATTTGAGGCGATCCTCGCTTCCTCGCTAGTCCAATACGATGGTGCGCTGATGGACACGCTGCCCCATCTGCGCATCATCGCCCGCACCGGCATTGGCTACGACAATGTCAACCTGGCCGACGCCACGGCGCGCGGCATCCTCGTTACCAACACGCCGGACGGCCCCACCGAATCGACGGCGGAGCACACGGTGGCCATGCTCTTGGCGCTGGCCAAACGGCTGAAACAGGCGGATGCCAACATGGCGGCGGGCAAGTGGGGGCCGCGGGCCGGGACGATCATTGGGGTGGAAGTCAAGGATCGGACCTTGGGCCTGGTTGGCTTGGGGCGCATTGGCAAACGGGTGGCCAACATTTGCCGCTTGGGGCTGGAGATGAAGGTGATCGCCTATGATCCCTTTGTCACGGCGGCGCAGGGCGCAGCGATGGGTGTGGAGATGACCGATCTGGCCGACGTGGTCCGCCGCGCCGACTTCCTCAGTGTTCACGTCCCGGCCACACCAGAGACGCGCCATTTAGTCAACCGCGAACGGATCGCGACGATGAAGGATGGCGCCTTTGTGCTGAATATGGCGCGGGGGCCGCTGGTGGACGAAGAGGCACTGCTCGAAGCCATTGACAGCGGCAAGTTGATGGGTGCCGGTTTGGATGTCTATGACCCCGAACCACCGGCGGTGACATCACGGCTGCGCAACCATCCCCAGATCATCGCCACCCCGCATACCGCCGGCCTCACGATTGAAGGGCGCGAGCGCATCGAAGTGATGGCGGTAGATCGGGTCCTCGCCTTCTTCCGCGGCGAGACACCGCCGGATGTAGTGAATCGGGAAGTGTTGGGGTAGAGGGAGGATAGTGGAGGCTGAGCTTGTCGAAGCCGGAGCCGCTCCGGCTTCGACAAGCTCAGCCTCCACACAGACCCAAAGAGCGGCATGCATAAATCTCAAATGCGGCTAATGGCAGCGCATTACGCTCACACATCAGCCCTCTTCGGACGCGGTATACCAGAGTTCGCGCATCTCTTCACTCTGTGCTAACAGCTCATCGAGCGCGCCTTGCGCCGCAATGCGCCCTTCTTTGAGCACAATCACCTGATCGGCCAGACGCAGCACCCGCCGCCGGTGGGAAACGACCAGGCAAGTTGGCACCTCCTGCCCAGCCGAGCGCGCGGCAAAGACCCGTTCCCAGAGCACCCGTTCGGTATCGACATCGAGGGCGCTGGAGAGATCGTCAAAAACCAACAGTTCCGCATCGCGCACAAACATGCGCGCGGCCGCGGTGCGTTGGGCCTGCCCGCCGGAGAGACGCACCCCACGTGACCCCACCAGCGTGGCCAGTCCATCCGGCATTGCCGCGATGTCCCGCTCCAGCACCGCCTGGTGGATGGCCCCCGGCAAATCCACCTCGGTTTCGGGCAGCCCCAACAAAATGTTGTCGCCCAGACTTTCGCTAAAGAGGCGCGGCACTTGACCGGTATAGGCACAGCGGGGCGGCACGAAGAAGGTGGTGGGATCATCAACCAGTTCCCCATTCCACCAGATTTGCCCGCTTTGGGGGGGTAATAGCCCCAATAGCGCTTTGAGCAAGGTAGTTTTGCCCGCGCCAATTCGACCAGTGATGACCGTAAAGGAGCCGCGGGGCAGGGTGAGATCGATGCCAGCAATGCCACTCACTTTGGGCGTAAGGGAGAGGATAGCGGGGGCCGCCCCGGCGTTGTCATCGCTGATCTCCCTATATTGATAACGCAGATCAGCCACGCGCAAGAGGTCCAACCGGTCTTGCGGTTGTTTGGGCTGAAAGGGTAACGGGGGCAAGTCGCCTTTATCATAGAGCGGGTGGTGGGTCGTGACCGCGGCAGGGGGTGCCCCTTGCAACAACGCCTCCATCCGGTGAAAAGAGACGCCGACTTGCTGGAAGTGAATAATCGCATTGCCGATGGTGCGCATCCAGACGGTGACCGTCCAGATATTGGTGGTGAAGAGCGCAAAGTCACCAATCGTAAAGGCATTCGCCAGCATGGCCTGTGCGGCCAATAACAAGATCAGGCCAGTGCCAATCGCGGTGGCGCTACTGCCCACCAGATCGACTAGTTGGGTGAGCAGGCGATCTTTGACCATGACATCGCGGCGGCGATCATTTAACCCGGCAAAGTAGGTGATAATCCGCTCCTCGGCGTGGGCCACCTTGATCGCCTGCGTGCTGTTAAACATGTCGCCGATCAGCCCGGTGACGCGGCTGGTCGCGTCGCGGCTCTGGGTGCGGGTGCGCTCGACGACCTGCCCCAGCAGCTGGATCGCCAGTACAATCACCGCCAGCGGCGCAAAGGTACCGACCGTAATCCAGGGGTTGATCCGCCACATGATCACCAGCGAGATCAGCGACGCGACCCCAAAGGCGACCACATCCAACAGGTTGATCATGATATTGCTCACCTCGCGTGTATCATCACGCAAGGTACTGATCACCTGGCCGGTTGACTGTGGTTTGCCCGCGGCAGTCAAAGGCAGGGCGACCGCGCCGGGCAAGGCCAGGATGCGCGCCACCAGATTGCGGATCATCAGGGCCATGGCGTAGTAGCGATAGACAAAGTTGCCGTAGAAGGCGATCACAATCGCGAGCACGGCCACCAGCCCAATCAGCAATTGCAACAGGGTCGCCGCGACGACGCCGATCTGCGTACCCGGTTCGCCGCTGAGAAAGTTAAAAAAGCCGCGCAGCACCAGCCCGCCCAGCGGGATCATGGTAAGCCGCAGGCCAAAACCCCCCATATCCATCAGCCAGTAGCGCAGGCGAAAATGGATCAGGCGTAACAAATGTTGCGCAGTGTTCATACAATCACCTCTTCGAGGCCCGTTTGCAACAGGTGATAAAAGCGGCTGTTAGGATCCGCGGCTAAGGCGGTGCGTGGGCCATATTCAGCAATCGCGCCCTTGTCTAAAATCAGAATTTCATCGGCCCGCTGCACCGTCGTCAGGCGATGGGCGATGATGATACAGGTACGCGCCCCATGCGCGCCGGTCAGCAGCCGGTCGAGCGCGGCTTCAATGCGCTGTTCGGTGGCCGGGTCGAGCCGCGACGAGGCCTCATCGAGAATGATCAGCCCCGGGTCGGCGAGAAAGACGCGGGCAAAGGCCAGCAGTTGCGCCTCACCGGCGGACAGATTGCTGTCGTCGCCGCTGAGTTCGGTCGCCAGCCCATTCGGTAGGCGGTCCAGCCAGGCGCGCAAACCGACTTCGTCCAACACGGTGAGGATCCGTTCATCAGGAATACGGGGGTCAAAAAGGGTCAGATTATCGCGCACACTGGCGTGAAAAAGTTGGACATCCTGGGTGACCATGCCCACGCGGCCATAGAGATCTGCTTGCCGGGTTTGGCGCAGATCAAACATGGCGTCCGATGTGCCCAGGCAAATGCGCCCTGCCGTCGGGTCATAAAAGCGAAAGAGCAATTTGCTCAAGGTCGATTTCCCACTGCCCGTCCGCCCCAGCAGCCCCAAAATGGTCCCCGGCTGCAGGTGGAAGGAGATGTCGTCGAGCACCACTTCTTTGGCGACAGGGGCCTCTTCCTCGTCAACCACTGTCAGATCAGCGGAATCAACTTTCATGCCTGCGATCTGCCGTGTACTCAGCGGTTCGGCATCGTCATAGTGAAAAGCGACTTGCTCAAAGGCGACGGCCAAGGGCCCGGGCGGCAAGCTGATGCCCGCGCCTTCTTGCAGGTTGGGCTGGATTTGGCGCAGTTTGACAATGCGGTTGAACGCAGCGCTGGCCCGTTGCAGTTGGTCGACAACTTCGATTGTCTGCCAGAGGGGCCCTTCGACAATGCCGATATAGTTAAAAATCAGGTAGACGCTGCCGATGGTCAACGTGTCGTTGAGAAACAGCCGACCGCCGATCAGATGGGCCACGGCATAGGCCAGGGCAAAGACCCAAATCGGCGTCGGCATAATCCAGGCATCCACCTGCAGCGCGTGGCGGGCGGCGCGCCAACGGCGGTCCAAACGCTGGTAAAGCCCCTGCATCACATACGCCTTGGCACCGCTGGTCTGGATATCCTCGGTGCCATTGAGCCGCTCTTCGAGAAAACCAAAGAGCTCAGCGTCGGCACCGCGCAGCGCTTCCCAGCGCGGGACAATGCGTTTGCGCAGGGTGTTGACCACCACGACGCTCAGCAGGGTCACCAGCAAGACAGCAAGGCCAATTTGCCAACTCTCCCACCAGAGCAGCACCATCACGCCGATTAAGAGCAACCCATTGCCGACCAGCGTCAACATTAGGTGCGAAAAAAAGTCGGCCAACTCATTCACATCGCCGTCGACCCGTTCGATCAGTTCACCGGGGGTATGGGCCTTGTGAAAGCTCATGTCCAGCCGCAGACAGTGGCGCGCCAGATCGACGCGCAGCCAATTTGTCGCGGTCCAACCGACCGTTTCGCCCACATAGGTCGCGCCCAGGCGAACGATCTGTTGCACAATCGTAATGCTCATAAACAGCGCGGCCGCGCCTAAGAGCTGGCGCAATTGTCCCCCACTTTCCAGCGTATCCAGAAAGTAGCGAATGATTTGGGGATTAAGCAGTTGCAGCGCAATCGTCAACAGGACCAGCAGCGCCAGCAGCGCAACCCGCCCCCACTGCGGCCCGAGATAAGTTTTCAGTAACTGCCCATAACCGTTTGCGGTATTGTTCATTGTTCTCTCGTTTTATCGCCAAGCTAAGGAAACAGGAAGACACGAGATACGAGACAGTGTGGGACATCCTTGGCACAAGCCGCTATTGTATAACTGACGCTTGCACTAGCGCCAACTAACGCAGAGATAGATTTCGTTGCGGTTGCAATCTTCTACAAACTTTCTTCCCACACCGTATGATAAGCGCCGATCTGGTCAAAGTAGTCGAGCAGTTGCCCGTAAAAGGGCTGGCCGGCAATGGTGGCGCTGTCACCGATGACGATCAATTTGCGGCGCGCCCTGGTCAAGGCCACATTCATGCGCCGCGTATCAGCCAGAAAACCAATCTCTCCATCAGCGTTGGCTCGCACCAGCGAGATGAGCACGGCTTCATTTTCCCGCCCTTGAAAGCCGTCGATGCTGCCGATCTCTAACCCCTGCGCTAGCCACGCCTTTAACCGTTCCCGCAGCAGGCGTACCTGGGCGGCGTAGGGGGAAATGATCGAAATTTGTGCCGCCTGCACGCCAGCCGCACAGAGCTGCTCGATCTTACGCTGGACCAGCTGCGCCTCGCCCTCATTGAAACGGCTCTCGCCATCTGGTTCGACCGCTTCGTCATAATCGGCCCCAGCGGTGTCGATAAAGGTGACCGGTGTGGTGGTCAATTCCTCCTCGGTCACGCCGGGCAGATCACAGAGCCGATGCGCGGCGACAGTGGGATCGGCGATCAACGTGCCCCCATAAAAGGTCTGGGATGAAAAAGTCATGATCTCTTCGTGCATGCGATACTGCGTCACCAGTTGACGCGCCAGGGTGGCGGCGTGGTCACTGGGTTGGAGCAGCCGTTCCATCATGCTGATGCCCAAACCATCAGCAGCCGCTTCCTGGGCGATAACCGTGGGCGGCAACTGGCAGTGATCGCCGGCCAGCACCAGCCGTTGACAGTAGCGTAGGGGAATCCAGCAGCTTGGCTCGGTACTTTGAGCCGCCTCATCAATCACGCAGAGTTCAAAGTGGCGACCTCGGAAGAGCCGTTCATCTACTCCGGTTAAGGTGGCGCAGATCACGCGGGCACCGTCAAAGATGCGCGCCACCAGTTGTTCTTCCAGGCGGCGCGCATCGGCCAACAATGCTTTGGCCTCTTGACGCAGCGCTTGCCGCGCCCCGCGTTCGGGCTTGGCGCGGGTATATTTTGCCGCACCGGCGCGCAGGGCATGGGCTTCCTTGGTCAACTTGCGCACCAGTTTCATCTCTGGATGATTTTCCACCAGGAGATCCAGGGTTTGGTCACGCAGGGCCGGCAGCACGCGGGCCGGATGGCCAATGCGCACAACGTTGGCCCCACTGCCAAGCTCGGGGATTGCCAGCAACCGTTCAAAAATATTATCGACGGCTAGATTGCTGGGCGCGCAGGCCAACACTTTTTCGCCGCGCAACACGGCCTGGCGAATCAGCTCCACCACCGCGGTCGTCTTGCCGGTGCCGGGGGGGCCATGAATGATCGCGACATCTTCCGCGGCCAACGCATGCGCTACGGCCTGCTGTTGGGAAAGGTTAAGGCTGGTCGCGATGGGCGCAAGATCGGTCATGGGCCGAAAGTAGGGCGCGGTTTCGCCCAATAAGACGGCACGCAAGGCGGCGAAACGATCACCCTTGGCCTGCTCAGCAGTGGTGAGCGCGGCCAGTTCGCGTTGATGGGCAATCTCATCGCCGGCCAGATCCAGGCGAAAGGTGGGGCGATCCGCTTGCGGTTCGGGCCACTGGAGCAGCGCCACTTGAATGCTCTCACGGCGGAGTTGGCTGACGACCCCGCGCCAGGAGTTGGCGGTGGCCACCTGCTCTTCGGCAAGTTGCACCGGCGACCCGACGCGCAGTCGCGTCCATGGCAGATCCAATTGCTGGTTGCGTTTGCCCAGCGTCACCAGGACGCGGCCACCCAGCCCCGCCACCTCATCGCGAATGGTGAGTTGGATCAGGCTGTTACCGCTCTGCTCCGCGGCCGCCGGCGTCAGCTGCTGGAGCTGCTGCTGGAGTTTTTCCTGCTCGGCCTTGGCTTCAATAGCCATCAGCGCGGCCAACTGGCGAAAAAGGGGCTGTTGCAATGTGTCTCCTTTATGCATGGCGACCTATGACTGAATCAACAACTGAGGTGGACAAAAAAACGGCACCGAACTGGCGCCGTTTTTTATCTGGGCTCTTCATGGATTTCAAGGATCTGAGCGCGACAAGCGCAAAACAATCCCGGAATGGGCCAAATCGACTCGGGTAACCGACCATTTCTGTGGCCCATTCCGGGATTGTTTTGGCGACCTCCTCGGCATCTATATCGAGCCTTTATCTGCTCAGAACAATTAGTGATAAGCAGGCAACATCTCGCCGTGGGCCTCGATCAGGTCATCGACCAGGTTCCAGATCTGATCCAAGCTCAGCTCGGCGGCGGTGTGCGGGTCGAGCATGGCGGCATGGTAGATATGTTCGCGCTTGCCGGTGAGCGCCGCTTCGACGGTGAGCGACTGCACATTAAGATTGGTCTGCATCAGGGCGGCCAACTGTGGGGGCAGGGTGCCGACAGCGACTGGTTGCACGCCATTTTTGTCAACCAGGCAAGGCACTTCGACGGTGCAGCCGGCGGGCAAATTATCGATCAAACCGGCATTCGGCACATTGCCATAGATCACACGCGGGTTGCCGGTCTCCATGCTGTGGATGATGCCGGAGCCATATTCGTGGCTGCGTTTGATCTCGTTCATGTTCTCAAAGTGCTGCACGGCACGGGGTAATTCCGCTTCGGGTACACCCGCCTTTTTCATCGCCGCGGCAAATTCATTGCTGATATTAATCTCGGGGTTTTCCAGCTTCTGCTTCATAAATTCCCAGCCGGTGATCTGCACTTCGCAGCGGCGGATATATTCATCGAGCGGGATGTTGAATTCTTCGATCAGATCAGGGCGGTCGCGCTTGATAAACCAGGGCACATATTCGCTAAAGTGTTCGCTGGACTCGGTGACAAAGTAGCCAAGGCGCTTAAACATCTCATAACGCACCAGGTTCCAATCCGGCGCGTTGCCCTGTTCCAACACCTGGCGAATGAGCGGGTAGAGATCCTCGGTGCCGTTGCCATTCTTATGCTCAAATTTGAGGTAGAAGGCCATGTGGTTGATACCCGCGCAGACATAGTTGATCTCGTCAATCGGCACCTTGATATCGCGTGCCAGTTGAGAGGCAGTGCCTTGCACACTGTGGCAGAGACCAACCGTCTTGATCGTGGTGGCACGGCTGATCGCCCAGCAGTTCATCACCATGGGGTTGACATATTGGAGCAGCGTCGCATCCGGGCAGAGATCTTCCATGTCGTGGCAGAGATCGAGCAGGACTGGGATGGTGCGCAGCCCGCGCATAATGCCGCCAATGCCCAAGGTGTCGGCAATCGTCTGGCGCAGGCCGTACTTTTTGGGAATCTCAAAGTCAACGACGGTGCTAGGCTTGTAACCACCAATTTGGAACATGGTGATCACATAATCAGCCCCCTCCACCGCTTTGCGCCGATCAGTTGTCGTCTCGATGGTGGCGTTGGCGTTGAGGGTTTTGTTGATCTGATTGGCCACAATCGCCGAAGTGCTCAGGCGCTCGGCGTGGATATCAAAGAGGCTCAGGGTGCTATCCTGCAACTCGGGATAGCTGAGGATATCGCCCATCAAATTCTTGGCAAAGACGGTGCTGCCGGCACCAATAAAGGCAATTTTTGCGGACATTATTACTGTATCCTTTTTTGGACAGTCATGATGGATTCGATCGACGGCAATGGTGATCGATTGTTTGTCCTGTTAATTTACTGGCTGATGATTCAATTTGACAAATCCGGACTACGGTTATTTGTACTTCAACCGCAGTCGCCGCGCTTAACGCATCACCCAGGGCAGGTAGAGCGTTTGCACGGGCGTCATCACCAGTACCACCGGCTCCACCCCGCTGTCGATGCCAATGACCGAGCTGGTCACCGTCGCACCGCTGGCGATTTCAACGGTCAAATACCAACAGCCGCGCGGCAGATCCCAACCGATGCTCTGCGCCGCGACCCCTTCGTCTACCCACTCGCCCAACACAAGCGGGGCGGCCTGTGACCAGCGCGCCCCGTTACCCAGCGAGGCAAGTGATTCACAGGTGGCGGGGCCATTGTCGGTGGCGGTGGTGCGTGGCTGCCAGCCGGGCAGTTGATAGAGAGTAAAGGTTGCGTCAGTTGTCGCCGCAGACGGGTTCAACAACTGGACTTGAAGATTACCCGTGGTGGCAGGATCACTTTGGCTACCATTCAATACCCGGCTGCGCACCAACGCCACATTAATGGGGCTGACGATTTGACCGCTGTTCAGTGTGACCGTACGCGCCAGCGAAATTTTGGCTGCATTATCGTAATATTCACTTTTATATTTATTCAGCTTGAAGAAGAGGCGATAGTCACCCGCCGCCAAGTTCAGCAATTGATAAGTACCGTCGGCAGCGCTCTTGGTGGTTGCGACTTTGACCCATTGACGGCCATTGAGGCGGTACGCGGTTACCGCAACTTGATTGAGCGCTTGCTTGCTCCCCTCATCAATCACTAACCCATTGATGCTGCCCAATATCGGAGTTGGTGTTGGGGTGGGGGTAGCAGGGCCGGACAGCTTTTCCACCACAACATCATCCAAGCAGAAGGTCGCGGCCCCACTCCCGCCCAAGTGAAAGGTGAAGATCGCGTTCCGATCAGTTGGCTTTTGCATTTTAAAGGTAAATTCAAAGCTTTGACGTGTAGCGGTAAGGTTAACGGCTGGGGCAAAATAACGCACCCAAGGGGCCTGGCTGGTGCCGAGGATCAGCGTGACGGCTGCATTTGTAGTGGCCGCCATGACAAAACGCACGCGATAGTGCTGCCCTCTTTGCAACGCGAGGCCATACTGTCCGATCTGCGCATCAGCCGGGTTGATCGCTGTCGCCGGTCGATCCAGACAAAGCGCGCCATTGCGTACCACCAGTGCCGTGCTATCGGTCCCCCCATGCCAGGGCGCGATCCCCTGCGTAAAGTCGCCATTTTGGATCAAGTTATTAATTGGGCTACCGCTTGTCGGGGTCGCGGTCGGGGTCGCGGTTGGCGTTGCGGTGGGGGGTAGAGGGGTCGGCGTTGCGGTGGGGGGTAGAGGGGTCGGCGTTGCGGTGGGGGGTACAGGGGTCGGCGTCATGGTCGGTGCCGAGTTGGTTGGGGTCGCGGTGGGGGCGGGCAAATCAGTGAACAAACGCTGCTGAAAACCGGCCCCCGATGAGCCGATCCAGACTAAGTTGGGCGTCTGGACATTGATGGCAACGGCGCGGGCAAAGGGCCAGGCGAGTCCAGCATTCTCTTGTCCCCAAGTCGCGCCGCCATCCGTGCTGCGCAGGAGACCGTGCGAATTGGTTGGGCTCCCGCCACAGCAGGAAGAGCTGGACGAGGTGACGTAGATCACATTCGGATCAACCGGCGAGATGGCGACATGGCGCAGGTGATGACGATAGTACTGCGGTAGCAGTTGTTGCCAGGTGACGCCTCCATCGCGGCTGCGATAAAGTCCTCCCATGGGGACAAGGTCATTCGGTGTATTGGGGTTGCTAAGATCATAGGGGCTAAAGACAGTGATATAGACGGTATTGGGCTGCAGTGCAACTGTCTCAATATCATGAATGCCGACCCAGGCGTCATCGTACCACCCTTTCTCGGGTTGGCAATCATCGCCATTGCCTAATTCTGGATCGACACAACGCCAAGCCGCGCCGGTGGGCGGGTTGATCGCCGCCCAGGAGCCGGCCGCGCCCCCTTGGGTCGAACGGAAAAAGCCGGCGTTGCCCCCCGCATAGACGAGGTTGGCGTTTACGCGATCCACCCCTGTAAACCAACAGCCATTACAATCCAAAACCATGGTCCATTGGCGGCCATCATCCTGGCTGCGATAGACATCTTGGTTGGCGGTGACAAACAGCGTGCGGTTTGTCGCGGGGCTGGTACTGTCCACCGCCAGGCCGGAAATCGGGCCAACCGCTAAGCCGGCATTAGAAAGGCTCCACGTCTGCCCATGATCGTTGCTGCGCAGTAGGGCTTGGGGGAGCACCTCGCCATTGTTGCCCAGAATGTCGTCACTTTGGGCGGACCAGAGCACACCCAAGCGGCTTGGATCAGCCAACAACGCTGTGGTGTTGGGCTGGTGCTTATTGTCACTGTCATTGCATTCCTGCCAACTGCTGCCCGCATCCGGGCTATGCCAACAACCAAGGTCATCGTACCCGGCGTAGAGATGGTTGCCATCGACGGGGCTAATAACCAGATCGCGGGCGACCACATTGTCATGGCCGGTTGAGCGCCAACGGCCATTGGCCAGTTGCCGCGTGCTCAGTGTGGTAAAATGGCGGCCATCGTCAAAGGTGGCATAGGCAAAACTATCGACCCAAAGTAAGGTGTCCGGATCAGACAAATCTTCGCCCAACGTGTGGACCGGCCCTTCAAAACTCAACTCATAGATCCCATCTTTGTCGAACCAGCCACCATTCCAATCGAGATAACCCGGCACTTGGCTCCAGGTTAGCCCCCGATCGGTCGATTCCCACAGCCCACGGCAAGCATCATTCCAGCTCTTTTGATGGCCCAGTTCGATCAGCCGCACCGCGAACTGATCATCACGATCCACCCAGAGCGTGCCCGAGCGATCAACTAACTTTGTCCAACTGTTCCCTCCATCATCGCTGCGATAGAGTGAGCCGGTCGTCTCCGGGGCCGCACAATCTTGCGGCCAATGGGTTTCATCATAAAGATTATCGGTCGTTAGATAGAGCGTATTGGGGCTATGGTGCGCCAACGCCAGATCCACAATGCGATTTAGATTTGGTGCCAACTGCGTCCAATTGACCCCGCCATCCACACTGCGATAGATCGCTTGATCACCAGTCTCAAAGCGCGAGCGACCGGAGAGCAGATAGAGCAAATTGGGATTACTGGGATGAAGCACCAGTTTGGTGATGCGTAAGGTGTCCGGCAAAGTCTGATTGCTGATCCGGCTCCAGTTGAGACCACGGTCGGTCGTTTTGAAGATCTGACCGGCTTTAGCGTTAATGTGATCAGCCCATTGGGCACCATAGGGATGCCAAGCGGCGTAGCCAATTAGTTCGTTGGTGGGGGCGAATTCGATGTCGAGAATATAGCCGTCCGAAGGATAGCCATCGACTGTGGTGGCACGCGTTTGGACCTTTTGCACCGTTGCCCCGCCGTCACTCGTCCGGAAGATGCCACTGCCAGTGCCCAAATAGAAAATATTGCCTGCTTTAGGGTCAAAGCCGACACTATTCACTTGCGGCATCGTCAGTCCCTGGTATGAGCCGATGATCGACCAACTTTGCCCGCGATTGGCGGAGACATAGGCCCCACTGAGATCGCTGCCGGCGACAATAATACCGGTTGGCCCAGCCCCAATCGTGTGAAAGGCACCACCACCACCAGGATTCGTGGCCGCCCAGGAAGTCGTCGCGGTAGTGGTTTGTGTACTCGTTGCTTGGGCTTGCAACGCTTTGTAGCGGGCAGTGACACCCCAACCACTAAGCAGGAGCAGAAAAAATAGTAAGGCGATTGACCACATACGGTGCTGCATAAAGTGCATCCTATCGGCATAAGCTAGATGAAATTTTCAATGGATTTGACCCATCATACATGAGAATGAATGTTGTCGGAAATTTAATCTAGCTTACAATCACTTATGGCAATCATACCAATGTCGTATCAGTCGTCCCGATGGCGGACGCGCCAAAGCAGCGGTTGCTTGCCGCATTTGGCGTAATGCTATTTTCGCGGCGGCAGTGCGCTCGGTGCGGACGACTAGCGCTGGTCCCCTTCGCCCTTAATCACCCCGCGCTCCAAACGGGAGAAAAGTTTAGTCAGGTTTGCTTGGGCGACTTCTTCCAAAGTGAGGTCGAGTTCGGTACAGATCTGGGTGAAATACCAGAGCACATCGCCGAGTTCATCCTTCAGCGCAAGGCGGTCCGCTTCACTAATCACACCCCCTTTGTCGCGAAAGATCTTCTTGATCTTGCCGGCGACTTCGCCCGCTTCGTTGGCCAGGCCAAGGGTGGGATAAACAATCGGATGATCAGTGTGGATCAGTGACCAGGTTTTGCGCGATTCGCGCTGGTAAATGTCTAATGGCTTTTGCATAATTCTTTCATTCGTCATCATTCATCAAGGAGTTGGCGCACACGGTTGGTCAGTAAGGCCGGTGTAAAGGGTTTGGGGAGAAAAGCATACTGGTCATCTGGCGTATCATATTTACGCAATTCGCCGTCGGTGTAGCCGGAGATATAAAGCACTTTTGTCAGCGGACGCAATGCGACCACCTGGTTGGAAAGGTTGACGCCACTCATTCCTGGCATCACGACATCGGTCACGATTAGATCAATGACCCCATGGTGTTGGGTGCTAACGTGCAAGGCTTCATAACCATCAGCCGCGCTCAGCACAGTATAGCCAGCGGCTTGCAATGCACCAGAGGCGAGGCTACGAATCTGTTCTTCATCCTCCACCAGGAGAATTGTTTCACTACCGCCCCGTTCATTGACAAACGGCACAGTGACCGGCACGCTGGGACGCTCACCATGGACACAGGGAAAATAGAGTTTGAAGGTCGCACCGCGGCCCGCATCGCTCTCGACCTCGATCAGACCATGATTTTGTTTGACAATGCCAAAAACCGTGGAGAGTCCCAATCCAGTCCCTTTCCCAGGCCCCTTGGTGGTGAAAAAAGGCTCAAAGATATGGGCTTGGGTTTGTGCATCCATCCCACAACCGGTATCGGTCACAATCAGCGCGACATATTGGTCACTGTTATGCGCACTGGTGTGCTCACTGGTCTGCTCCGCCGCCGACAAAGCCGAAATTTGGTCAATCCCAACCATCATCGTTTCAATCTGCAAGAGGCCACCTTCCGGCATCGCGTCGCGCGCATTAACCACCAGATTGAGTAGCACCTGTTCGAGATGGCCAAAATCAGCACGCACCGCCCCCAAGCCTGGCGCAAGAGTAAGGCGTAGATCAATCTGCTCACCGATCAGACGTTGCAACATTGCTTCGATGTCCACAATCAGCCGATTGAGATCGAGCACAACTGGTGAGGTTACTTCACTGCGGCTAAAAGTGAGTAGTTGCCGGGTGAGTTTGGCAGCGCGTTCAGACGCCTTGCGAATTTCATTGAGCCGGCTATAGAGTCGATCATTTGTTTTAAGTTGGCGCATGGTCAATTCACTATAGCTCATGATCACGGTGAGGATGTTATTAAAATCGTGGGCAACGCCACCAGCCAACCGCCCCACCGCCTCCATCTTCTGCGCCTGCAAAAGCTGATGTTCCAGTAGTTTTACTTCAGTAATATCGATTTGGGTGCCGGCAAACCGCAAGGGGTGCCCCTTCTGGTTGCGGCGCACTACTTTGCCGCGCGAGCGTACCCAACGCCAATTCCCCGTGCGGGTTTGGACTCGGTACTCATGTTCAAAGTAGGCGAGTGAACCATAAAGATGGCCCATCATCATCGCTTCGAGCGCTGCCAGATCATCGGGATGGACATCCTGCTGCCAATGGCGCGCATTGCCGTCAAACTCGTGTAGCGTATAGCCGCGGATGGCCGCCCACCGTTCGTTATAGACCGTCTGGCCGGTCACTAGATCGACATCCCAGAAACCCAAATCGGCCCCGCGCAGCGCGAGTTCCAGCCGTTCTTCGCTTTCACGCAGGGCATGTTCAGCGTTGCGGCGTTCCTCCACTTCCTGCTGTAGACGGCCATTAATCTCACACAGCTCAGCCGTCCGCTCGGCGACGCGCCGCTCCAATTCATGTTGGGCACGGCGCAGCTCATGTTCCGTCTCTTTCAGCGCCGAGATATCGTAAATGAAGATCATTAAGCCGTCGATCGCACCCGCGTCATCATACGACGGGATCCGATCAACCGTAACCCAGTGCGTTTGATTGTTGCTCGTGTAGCACTCAATGGTGCCAAAGCGCGCTTCCCCGGTGCGAATTACTGCCAAATTCTCTTGATGGCGCGCCTCGGGATCGTCCCAGTAGGGTAGAAAAGACATCATCGTCCGGCCCCGCGCTTGTAGGGGGGCCATCTGCATCAAGGTCTTGACGACGGTATTGTAATTAACCACGCGCGCTTCGGTATCCAGATACCAGACCTGGGCGTGCAATGCGGTCAGGGTCTGTTGTAACTGCTTATTCACCTCTTGTAAGCGCGTCATCCGTTCATCTGCCAGTAATTGCGCTTCGCGTTGTTGTACACTGGCGACAATTAAGCGGATCGCCAGCACAGCCATTACAAGCAGACCAAGGCTAAGCGGAAGCAACAACAGGAAGTAGGATTTAACGAATGCGAGCAGTTGTTCCATACGGAAATTGTTTATATTTGCCTGGGACAGCGATGGCGGCAGCTGGCCTGTATATTCGGATAGCGCAGAGCAGACAGTACAGCAACTGTTGTAAATTAATACGCCAAACCATCAATTTTAGGCCTATTAGCTTAGCACATTTGTGGGGAGTGACAAAGCGACAAAGGACGCATCATGACAATACCTTTAGCAGATCCATCAGCCTTATTACGCAGAAAAAGTATTCACTATTTTTGGACGTGCTTGCAGATTGCTGACTTTTTAAGGCCAGCATCCATTCTTCAGGCGATGTTATCCGGTTATTTTACACTGCCCAGCCACTTATCGGCTTATATAAGAAGTCAACATCTACTTTTTTGCAGCTTGCACGGATAGACAGCAAGGGCTATACTACATTTATAGTAAGCTATCCTCAACATTTTCCCCAGGGATTATTAAACAGGGATTTGTTAATCAGGGCTCGGTAATCAGGGCTCGGTAATCAGGGTTCGTCAACACAGGCTTGCCCGTTGTAATGGTAGACCTCATGCAAATATGCAAGCCAATGGGCATCTTTCTGTTCAAACTCGCCATTACGCACGCGCCGTTATGCATGAACTGGGTACGCACTGGGTATGCACGCAACGGGCAAATCTAAACCAAAGGAGCAAAAAGTATGAAGATTTTGTCGCAAATGCGCAGCCGGCATTTTATTTTATTCGGAATGGTCGGGCTGCTCGTGCTTATCAACAGTGCAGGCTTTGTGCCACTAGCCGCGGCTGATCTGGCGCGCCCCTTTCTGCAAAGTGGCACGACGAAGCCCCCAAGCGGCGTCGGCCGCATCGAATTAGAAGAAAATCAACAAGTTGTGTTGATGTCGAGTGGCATCGTTGCGGAAGTATTGGTTGAGGTCGGCGACCAAGTTGCGGTCGGCGACCTGCTAGTTTCGCTCGATACGACCAAGTTAGAGTGGGCTGTTCAAGCCGCCGAGATGGACCTGGAGTCGGCCCGGATTGGGCTGGCCCAACTCAATGAAGAAGTCGACGAAGTTGATATCGCGCTGGCCGAAGCCAACTATCTGCTGGCCCAGGAAAATTTGGCGGTAGTCGAAGCCGGCCCCACCGAGGAACAACTAAATGCAGCCAGCAATAATGCCGCCGCCGCCTTGGCCGCCTATAATGAACTCAAAGCCGGCCCCACCCAAGCGCGCCTGACCCAAGATCAGGCATCCCTGCGCCAGGCCGAGATTAACCTGCAAGAAGCACAACGCGCCTATGATCAGATTGCCTGGATGCCCGAAGCCGGCACCCGCCCCGAGTCGGCCGCGCTTCAGCAAGCAACCATTAGTTATGAATCCGCCAAAGCGGCCTACGAAGAAACCACCGAACCAGCCAAACCGTCTGCCCTCCAATCTGCCCTTGCCGGTGCCCAAAATGCCCAGGATGCCCTCAACGAACTCGAGAAAAAGCCCACGTCGGCCGAATTGGCCTCGGCGCGTGCCAATCTGGCTGATGCAGAAGCCAATCTGACCAAGATTCAGAAAGGCCCCAATGAAAATGCACTGCGCTTGGCCGAGATTGGTGTCGAACAGGCGCTGATCGGTCTGGAACAAGCCCGCATTGACTTGGAAAATGCCCAAGTGACGGCACCGATTGCCGGCACTGTCCTGGCCGTCAATGTCGAATCCGGTGAACAGGCCAGTGCCGGCACCGCCGTGGTCACCTTGGCAGATACCACGCAGTTGAAGCTTGTGGTCAATGTCGAGCAAAGAGAGATCCCCCTGATCGCGGTCGGGGAAGAGGCGGCCGTTTCAGTCTATGCCTTGCCAGGGCGCGCCTTCACCGGCAAGATCGATCTGATTGTCCCCGTCAGTGATGACAGCACCGGCCTGGTGACCTACCCGGTCACCTTGCACTTTACCGACGAAGATCTCGATGGCTTGTTACCCGGCATGACGGCAACGGCCCGCTTTGATACAGCAGAGACCACAGTCAACAGCACCTTGCCAGCACCAACAAAAGTCGCACCGACCGCAGCCCCCACCATCGCCGCCAGCGCAGAAGTGACGACAACCGTCGAAGTGACGGGCACAAACTAACATCGCAAGGGGTTGCGCGGCCTGCAACCAAGGAACAGCGCAACCCCGCCTATCAATAGAACAATGGCATGCAAAACAAACCTTTACGCTTTTATCATCTTCCCGGTTATCACCCCATCACCAGCTTACGTAAGGCCAGCTTGCTCGGCATTGGGCTCTTTGTTTTGATCCTGGCCTGGCCGACGACCTTTGTGGCCGCGCAAACGACGGCCCCGACCCCCATGCCGACTATCCCAGCCGAGGCCTTAGTGGTGATCGCTGGTGGGCATGGGGCCACCCTCTATCAGAGCGATGGCAGTGAAGTCGCCCAAGTGCCGGCCGGCACACGCTTGGTGGCCACCAAACGCACGACGGATGGTGCGTGGCTCTATGTGACCACGGCAACCCAAATGGCCGGCTGGGCAGCCGAGGCACAGCTCATCGCCTTCTACCGGCAGGCGTTGCCCACTGAGGAGCGCACCATTATCCCGATCGTGCCCACGACAGCGCCGATTGTAGAGCCGACGCCACTGGCCGATGCGGTCGCGGCAACGGCGCAACCAACCACCGCCGCGCCAGCGGCAACCGTTGCCACGGCAGATAATATGGCAAGTACCGGTGCTCGCATTGTTACCGATGGGGCGCGCCTTAATGTGCGCAGCGGCCCTGGCCTGGACTTTAGCATCATCGGGAAGGTCCTGCCAGACCAAGCAGTCACGATCCTTGCGCAGAACAGTGATGGCGCCTGGACCCAAATTGCCTTGCCGCCAGCCACAACGGCCCTGGGTTGGGTGGCTTCACCTTTTATTGCCGGCGCGGCCACCGCTGCCGCCGGCAGTGCGGAACCGATCGACCGCACCGCCGTGGCTGCGCCCAGCGCAAGCACTGCACCGACCGCAGTCGGAACCGGCGGGTTAACCGGCAAGTTGGTCTTCCAAGATCGCCAAGGAGGGATGATTTACCTCTATGTGCTGGACAGTGGGGCGCTGACAACCTTGACCAGTGGCTTTGATCCAGCGCTCAGCCCGGATGGCAGCCGTGTGGTCTTTACACGGGGCGGGGGGGAGAATGGCATCTATCTGATCAACAGTGATGGCAGCGATGAGCACAAAATCTTTGGTGAACGTGAACTATTGCGTTCCCCCAAGTGGAGCCCGGATGGCCAGTGGATCGTCTTTACGCGCGGGGACGAATTCAACAAATGTTACATTGACAAAGAGACTGGTCGCTGTTTCCCCTTCACCCCCTTCGACACCACCGAGTTAGAGACGGGCAAAGATCATATCCGCAAACTGGCGCGGATTGATCCCAATGGCAACAACTACCGCGACCTGGCCGTGGTCGAAGACGCGATGGCCCCCGACTGGAATGGGGCAGGCATTGTCTACCAATCCGGCGCGGGTTTGCAGATCACGCAAGACACGCCCGCGGATACCAATCGCAAGCTCTACTTTGACATCAAACGGCAATACCACCAGGATCCCGATTGGCAACCCACGGGTGACCGCATTGTCTTCCAACAGCGCCAGGGCAGCCACTACCAGATCTTCGCGATCAACCAGGATGGCGGTGGGCTCGTTGGCCTCACCCGCCCAGCCACGGCATTGGTCGATCAGTTGCCCAGCAATGTGGCCCCCGCCTGGAGCCCCGATGGCAGCCAGATTGTCTTCTTGAGCAATCGCACCGCCACCAACGAAGCCGGCCCCTGGCACCTCTGGGTGATGAACAGCGATGGCAGCAACCAACGGCAACTCCCCGTCAACGTCGCCATGCACTATGACTATGTGACTGAACAGATGGTGGATTGGGGCCGGTGACGTAATGCGTAAAACGTAATGCGTAAAACGTAATGCGTAAAACGTAATGCGTAAAACGTAATGCGTAAAACGTAAAGGGGGATGTATCGTTTTACGTTTTACGTTTTACTCCATCCTCCCTTCAAACGAGACAGGATCATAACCATGTCGGTTAAAGCTAACACCGTTATCAATGTTGATACGCCAATGGTGCCACCGTATTGGGCCTTGTTGGAGCGTGAGTTGTTGCGGATCCAGGTAACGGCCTGCCAAGAATTTTTTGATCATTACTTCGATGAGCGGGGCTACTTATGCTGTGTCCCCCGTTGGGGTGGCAATGATGGGCCAGATGACGCCGCGGAAAATTTTCTCAACTGGACCATGCTTTACGCCTTAGGGGCCGATGAGCGCATCCTCGACCTGTACCAGCGGGCGTGGGAAGGCCATCTGCGCCAGTACACCGAAGCGAAGACGGTGGAAGTAGAGCTGGCGCGCGATGGCATGTATTACAAAGAATTCCCCGTGATGTTTGACTGGTTCCACAATGGCGAGGGCTTTTCGGCCTTCTATCTGCAAGGGCTTTGCAACCCCACCGACCGCCGCTTGTTACAACGGTCACGGCGCTATGCCGGCTTCTATCTAAATGAAGATCCCCAAGCCCCCAACTATGACCCCGAACACAAAATTATCCGCAGCATGTTCAACGGCAGCCGTGGTCCCCTGTTGCGCAAGGCCACGGGGCTGGATTGGGCCGGCGATCCGATTGAAGTTGAGGGCCGTTTCCACGCCGCGCATGGCGAGCAGAATTATGAACAATTTGTCGCCCACTTTAAAGATTACAACGATGTCGTTGGTGACAACCCGCTCAACCTCTGCACGACGACGCTGGGGCTGAATGCCTATGCCCTGACCAAAGAAGCAAAATATCGGGATTGGGTCATCGAATATGTGGATGGCTGGGTGGCACGCACGGTAGAAAATGGCGGCATCATCCCCACCAACGTTGGGCTGGATGGCAAGATCGGCAGCGACGCCGGCGGGCGCTGGTATGGTGGCGTCTATGGCTGGGGCTTTACCGTGACCGTGCCGCAGACCGGTGAATTGGCCCATCGCACCTATTTCCATGTGCGTGCGCTCTACGGTTTTGGCAACGCCCTACTGCTCACCGGCGACCAACGCTATGTGGATACCTGGCGCGGGGTGATCGACTATATCAACGCCAATGCACGCGAGATCGACGGCAAGACGATGTGGCCGAATGCCTTTGGCGACTATTTTGGGGCGGAAGATTGGTATGATTGGAAGCCCTATCCCTTCCATTCCGGTGGGCTGGAGGTCTATTATTGGTCGATGAAACCGGAGGATCTGCGCCTGGTCTATCAAAGCCCGTGGGTGGAGTATCTGCAAGGTAAAAACCCCGACTATCCAGTCGAAGCGCTCCAAAAGGCGATGGCCCAAGTCCGCCACAAAGTCGAGTTGATGCACAATGACACGACGACCCCCGATACGCGCCTCTCCGACGATATGAATCACATCAACCCAGCCACGACGGAAGCGCTCACCGAGTTAATGTTGGGTGGGCTACCGACGGGGCGCGAGGGCGCGGCCTTGTATGCACGGCTGCGCTACTTCGACCCCGAACGGCAACGCGCGGGCATTCCCGAAGACGTGGGCGCGCTGGTCGAGAAGCTGAGTGACACTGAAACAGTGGTAGTGCTGGTCAATACCAATCCCCTGGTCAGCCGCACCGTCATTGTCAGCGGTGGGGCCTACGCTGAACATCAGATCGAAAGTGTGCGCGTGGGTGGGAAAACCCATGAGGTGGATCACAGTTCATTCACAGTCAAGTTAGCGCCCGGCTGCGGGGCTAGACTAACCCTGCAAATGAAACGCTATACGAATCAACCAACCCTGGCCTTTCCCTGGTCGTAAACAAATTGTTATTCATCGGCACTGGCCAACACAGTAAAATTGGCGATCAGCCCAACGATCAAAAAAGCGATGATGAGTAAATTGGTGTCCATAGTGCGCTCCTGTCGCTGCCATATGTATAAAATAAGTGGACCGCAACGTGTAGTTCGCATCTGATAGACAACATAGATTAACATGGCACAATCGTCTACTGCGCATCCCCTGATGCGCAGCCCGCTTGGTGCCAACTCTATTTGTCGTATCTATGAGGATGCAGACACCCGTTCGCATCTGGGGATGCGAACTACACGTTGTGGCTGACTGAGCAACCTGTAGTCTGCATCTGGGGATGCAGACACCCGTTCGCATCTGGGGATGCGAACTACACGTTGTGGCTGACTGAGTATTGATGATAACAAAAAGTTTACCGGAAATTCTCAAGAAATACTTTAGGCAATTTCTAGCAAAAGTGCTGCTTTCACCACCAAGAACAGTGGCCATGATCGACGTAGTACACATGCCCGCAGAAGGAAGTATCATTGACAACCATTGCCAAGCAATCGCCGACTACCCTGCCGCCCCAGCGGCGCGCGCGCTTTAGCCGTAACACCTTGCCGCGCAACCTGGAAGGGTAGCTCTTTGCCTCACCCTGGATCCTTGGCTTTGTGCTCTGGACGCTTGGCCCGATGATCGCGTCGCTGCTGATTGCGTTTACTGAATGGGAGCTAATCAGCAGTCCACAGTGGGTGGGGCTGGCCAACATAACATTGAAGCGATGTTCAATGACACGCTGGTCACCCAGGCGCTCAAAGTGACTACGATCTACGCCGTTGTCAGCGTGCCGCTGCATCTGGTCTTTGGGCTGATCTTGGCGCTGCTGCTCAACAGCTAGATCGTCGGGCTACGCTTTTACCGCACGGCCTTCTACCTGCCCTCGGTCCTTTCCGGGGCGGCGGTGGCGTTGCTTTGGCGCTGGCTCTTCTCCGGTGAATTTGGCCTCTTTAATGCCCTACTCTCCTCTGTGGGGATTCGTGGCCCCAGTTGGCTGGGTGATCCGAATTGGGCACTGCCCTCATTGATCGGGATGAGTCTGTGGGGCGTGGGGGCCGGCGCGATTATCTACCTGGCCGGGCTACAGGGCATCCCCACCGATCTTTTTCCTGATCTATCTCTACCAGAATGCCTTTCAATATTTCCGCATGGGCTATGGCAGCTCGCTCGCTTGGGTCCTCTTTTTGTATATTCTGGTGCTGACCTTGATCGTCCAGCGCACGTCAAATTCCTGGGTTTATTATGAAGGCGAAGATCGTCGGTGAGCAGCAGGCGGTTGAAACACACCTGTTGGTATGCAAAGTGCGTTAATGAGAGTTAAGTAATTGTTTCGGTAAAAAGGCCCCCTCCCAACCTCCCCCTTGGGGGAGGAACTGTTCCCTCCCCAAGGGGAGGGTTAGGGACACTGCGATTAAGGTAAGGATGGGCCGATCTACCTCACCCCCTGACCCCCTCTCCAGTTTGGAGAGGGGCCGGGGGTGAGGTGAATTGTTACAAATTACCAACTCTATGTTGAAGGGAGCATTGTATGGCCGAGTCCGCAACACCCAATCCCACCACCAAACGTCGGCCCAACGTGATTGTCTTTTTCACCGATCAGCAGCGTTGGGATTCAACCGGCATTCATGGCAATGAATTAGATCTCACCCCCAACTTTGACCGCATCGCGCAACAGGGCACCGATGTCCACTATTCGTTTACCTGCCAACCCGTCTGTGGGCCGGCGCGTTCCTGTCTACAAACGGGCATGTATGCCACCGAAACCGGCGTCTGGAAAAATAGCAAAACGCTGGCCGCCGACGCCGTCACCCTGGCCCATTGTTTTGGCGCAGCGGGCTATGCCACCGGCTATATCGGCAAATGGCATCTCGCTGCCCATGATCCAGTGCCGCAGGCCGAACGAGGTGGCTATGATTACTGGCTCGCCTCTAACCTGCTCGAATTCACCTCCGGCCCCTATGATCTGGTAATGTATGACAATGACAATCAGCCGGTAAAGTTGCCCGGCTATCGGGTCGATGGCCAGACCGATGCGGCGATTCGTTATATCGACGCCCATCAAACCGATCCCTTCTTTCTTTTTCTCTCTTACATCGAGCCCCATCACCAGAACAATATGGACGATTACCCACCACCGGATGGCTATCGAGCCCGCTATACCGGCAAAGGCATTCCCGCCGATCTGGCCGCATTAGGTGGCTCGACCCATGCGCATCTGGGCGGCTACTATGGGATGATCAAGCGGTTGGATGAAGCGCTCGGGCGCTTGCTCGATGCGCTTAAGAGCTTGGATCTGCTGGACAACACGATCATTCTCTTTACCGCCGATCATGGCTGTCACTTCAAAACGCGCAACGCTGAGTATAAACGCTCCTGCCACGAAAGCTCGATCCGCGTGCCGACCGCGCTCTATGGCCCCGGTTTTATGGGGGGTGGCCGCCGACGTGAACTGGTCAGCCTGCTCGATCTGCCGCCGACGTTGCTCGACGCCGCGGGTTTGCCGATCCCGGCACAGATGCAGGGGCACTCGCTGTTGCCCCACTTGCGGGGTGAAGGCCAGGCGTGGCCGGCAGAAGTCTTTATGCAGATCAGTGAGTCACAGATCGGCCGCGCCCTGCGCACGGCACGTTGGAAGTATAGCGTCTGTGTGCCGGGGGCCGATGGCAACAGTGCGCCGGGGTCCGATCACTATGTCGAAGAATTTCTCTATGATCTGGAGGCCGATCCGCATGAGCTGACTAATTTGATTAACCAAGCGGCTTATGAACCGATCAAAGCGGATTTACGGGCGCGCTTGATTACCCGCATGGTGGCGGCGGGCGAACAGGCCCCAACGATTACAGCCGCCCCCACCCAACCAAGCGGACAACGCCGCGCCACGATTGCCGAGGTGCGTGACGCCCATATTGGTCGCTGAAGTTAACTTTTTTGTAAGTTTTGCATTGTTTTGGCCGTTGGTGTAGAATTTATTGTCACTATGGTAACTACCCAGCTTTCACCCCATCAACTCTTCAAACGGGTCCGCTCATCCCGGATCTCGGTCTATAAACGGCTGCGCGCGCTGAGCATGATGGCGCGCGATTTAGATGAGGCCAATGCCGCGCTGGTTGCTCAGGCTGGTGTGGAACAGCAGGCCGCAGGATTGGCACCCACCCAGATTGCCGATCTGCTCAATGAGGCGAGCAAAATCGTCCATGCCCAATTACTGCCGCGCTTACGCTACTATCGGTTGCGGCTGGCCAATCTGCACGAACTGACCGAGCCACAGCAACAGTGGTTGCACCATTACTTCCAGCAGCACATCTACCCATTGCTCACCCCGCTGGCCGTTGATCCAGGCCGCCCCTTTCCCAAGTTGGCCCCAGGCCGACTTTACCTGCTGGTCGTCTTACAAACCGATGGCAAGTATGGCGGGGAGCGCGAGGTCTATGGGTTGGTTAAGATGTCAAACCGCATGCCACGCCTGGTGCATGCACAAGGAACAGAGCGTTTGCGCGGGCGCGCCACCCGCAAAGCCCGCCGTGACCACTGTTGTTTGCTCTGGCGTGAGGATGTAATTCGTTATTTTATCGGCACGCTCTTTTGCGGGATGCAGATCAAAGGGGTCTACCAATTCCGTTTTGTCTGCGTGCCAGAGGCCGACGCGGCCGGTCAGCCCAAGCCACTGGACAAGCCGCGCACCGTCTGCGCGCCCGTTTTGCGCGTCGATGTGGAAGCAGAGACGCCCAGGCATTTGGTCCAATGGCTGGTTGACCACCTGCAGACCTCGATCGACCGCGTGCTCTACTGTGAGCGGCCCTTGGGCATGGCTGATCTCTGCGAATTGGCCGATTATCTTAGTTTGATGCGCGGCCAGCCGCCGGCAGCCGAGGGTTCACCGGCGCAGCAACATTAAGGCCCACTGGCACTTGTGAGTACAATGCAAATTTGGGGCTTGTCAATGCTGGATAAAGCCGCTATAATAAAGAAAGCAACAAGGGTAGCGGTTGCATGGGGCCGTTAGCGAGCATCGCAGTAGGGCACGCGACTGGCGGTGATGCTCGCAAGAGCAAAATGTTGCCGTTGCACCAGTGGTAGCCAAGCGCCTGGGGCAGGTACCTTGCCTGTTACACTGCCCCTAACGCAGGCGAAACCGGCCCGACGGTGGGCCAAAAATGGTGATGCTCGCTGGTGGGACAAAATGGCCGGCATTAACGCACTTTAACAGCCCCCATACGCTAAAATTGACGAATTAGGCCGTCCCGTGGGGAAATTTCTAAAATCCTCAGTGGACGGTGGGACAGAGCGAGCAAGGCGCCCGAAAAAACATCAACCCAGTCGAGGGATTGAAACACTTCGATCGAGGGCACCCTACGTGATGGGCAGTATGGCCCGAAAAAACATCAACCCAGTCGAGGGATTGAAACCATCCTGCTCCTCCTTCAAAATAGCGATAACATCCCCGCCCGAAAAAACATCAACCCAGTCGAGGGATTGAAACACATACTCAGAGTCGTAAGTGATTTCGCCTAACTCGCCCGAAAAAACATCAACCCAGTCGAGGGATTGAAACGACCAACTGGCGACGCAACGAGCGCGGATGTTGGCGCCCGAAAAAACATCAACCCAGTCGAGGGATTGAAACTAATGGACCAGGGAACGCCCACATATATGCCGAGCCCGAAAAAACATCAACCCAGTCGAGGGATTGAAACTACCAGCTCATCAGCCGCACGCCGGCCAGTATGCGCGCCCGAAAAAACATCAACCCAGTCGAGGGATTGAAACGTGATTATGATTGGGGCAGGCATCGCTGCTCCCAACGCGCCCGAAAAAACATCAACCCAGTCGAGGGATTGAAACTCGACAGATAGCGCGGTCACATGCGCCGAGATAGGGCCCGAAAAAACATCAACCCAGTCGAGGGATTGAAACGTCCCGATATTGCCTCATTGCGCCATGCAAGTGGCGCCCGAAAAAACATCAACCCAGTCGAGGGATTGAAACGATCAGGCCTACGGCTTGATCCCCGCCCTACCGAAAGCCCGAAAAAACATCAACCCAGTCGAGGGATTGAAACTCGCCGCTTTTTTACTTCCGCCTCTTCTGCGCCGCCTTGCCCGAAAAAACATCAACCCAGTCGAGGGATTGAAACCTGTATCGCAAACAGCACGTCGTCTTCGCAGAGGAGCCCGAAAAAACATCAACCCAGTCGAGGGATTGAAACTGGCACGGAACGTCCATGTCTCGCTGCCGTCCCGGTTGGCCCGAAAAAACATCAACCCAGTCGAGGGATTGAAACCTTTGTCAGAGTTGGTCTAATTGTCTCTGTTTTCAACAGCCCGAAAAAACATCAACCCAGTCGAGGGATTGAAACCGGCGCGTCAAGGCCGAGGCCGCGTTTACGACGCTGCCCGAAAAAACATCAACCCAGTCGAGGGATTGAAACGCAACTGAAAACAAATTACATAGCCATCGCCCCAGTCGCCCGAAAAAACATCAACCCAGTCGAGGGATTGAAACGTGCCGCGTGTTGAAGCGGCCCAACAGCAGCAGACGAGCCCGAAAAAACATCAACCCAGTCGAGGGATTGAAACGGTAATCAAACTCAGTGCTCGTGATGCTGCCATCCTGCCCGAAAAAACATCAACCCAGTCGAGGGATTGAAACTACCTATCTGGCCATCCGTGACAACCACACGCGCATGCCCGAAAAAACATCAACCCAGTCGAGGGATTGAAACTCTTCTGCTGCCATTGCTTGCCTCTCAATCTTCGATGCCCGAAAAAACATCAACCCAGTCGAGGGATTGAAACTAGAAGATTAACACTTACACTTACTCATCGACTTCGCCCGAAAAAACATCAACCCAGTCGAGGGATTGAAACATTTTGTTTATGATGTAGGCGTGCCCTACGTCGAGCCCGAAAAAACATCAACCCAGTCGAGGGATTGAAACTCCCCATCGAATTCGATGATTGCAACGCCATCGAGATAGCCCGAAAAAACATCAACCCAGTCGAGGGATTGAAACGTCCCACAATTATAACATATAATTGCGTAAGCAGCGCCCGAAAAAACATCAACCCAGTCGAGGGATTGAAACTGGCCGCTGGTCTTGTTGTAGACAAAGCTGACATGCCCGAAAAAACATCAACCCAGTCGAGGGATTGAAACATGGCGTTTGCGCATGTCGAAACAGGTGTTGCGCACGTCCGAAAAAACATCAACCCAGTCGAGGGATTGAAACTTGATTAACGGCAAGCCTGCATTTTGGTATGGGAAGTCCGAAAAAACATCAACCCAGTCGAGGGATTGAAACAGCTCCTGGATAACTTGTAAGCGATCCATTTCTGGACGTCCGAAAAAACATCAACCCAGTCGAGGGATTGAAACACTGATGTGCCCCTGCACCGTCTGCTCGGCAATGAGTCCGAAAAAACATCAACCCAGTCGAGGGATTGAAACTATTGCATTTTTGCCAAGCGCGATCAGGGGAGGTCCGAAAAAACATCAACCCAGTCGCGGGATTGAAACTCTGCTAGTGTATCTCTCCCTACTCGCTAGTGGATGGTCCGAAAAAACATCAACCCAGTCGCGGGATTGAAACCACTCTTGCACCACCTTTGGTGATAGGGATGGGGGTCCGAAAAAACATCAACCCAGTCGCGGGATTGAAACAGTCGATGGGCAGTGGCGGGAGTTGGCAGAGGCAGAGTCCGAAAAAACATCAACCCAGTCGCGGGATTGAAACATTAACATGGGGGCGTTTGCGGGTAACGTGTGGCGTAGTCCGAAAAAACATCAACCCAGTCGCGGGATTGAAACTGCGCATGGCGACATACCGACCGCGGCCCAGCTCCAGTCCGAAAAAACATCAACCCAGTCGCGGGATTGAAACCGCCCACGCAGTTGTTATAGGCGGCGCGCAGGTTGCCGTCCGAAAAAACATCAACCCAGTCGCGGGATTGAAACACCGCGGCAGCTACACCACAACGCCGCCCCTGCATCCAAGTCCGAAAAAACATCAACCCAGTCGCGGGATTGAAACATATAGCCCCGCAGCCCCAACAACTTGGGCAGTAATGTCCGAAAAAACATCAACCCAGTCG